>NZ_CM153256.1:0-1617500 GCF_056640935.1 Parabacteroides sp. KHUB-01
GTTCCGTTGGAATCCAGAAAAAGATTCTTACGAAAATACCGGTATCCAGGCGAAAGGTGATGTTGGTAGTTCTTTCAGAATTGTTGGTCGTTTCGATACTCTTGAGGAACTGAAACAAAATGTGCCGGATGGTACAGATACGGATGGCGTATATGCTATCGGTGCTGCTGAACCTTATTCGTATTATGCATGGGTGGTCGTTGATGGAGTGTGGCAATGGGATAACCAGGGACAGCTTCGTGGTGCGGAAGGTAAATCCAGTTTTGAGGTATGGTCAGAGCTGCCGGAGAACGAGGGTAAGACTTTGGATGATTATTTCGACTGGTTGAGCCCGCAGATCCAGAACGGCAATTGGTTTATCCAGGGAACAGATACCGGCATAAGGGCACAGGCTGTAGATGCCCGTGTGGAAGAAGCCAAGGGTAACACCCCGACAGACTACCGCCTGGTGATAACTACGGCTAACGGTTCTTTTACCACGCCAAATTTAATGGGACGAAGCGGATCTTCTGTAATAGACATAGACCATGAGCCGACCGAGGCTGATACGCATTATACCTATAATGATGTAGAATATGCTTTCAGTGTAGGTGATGAAGTACGGTGGTATGATCAAGATAACGAGGAATATGTTCTGTTCAAGCTATACGCAGTTACAGTTGATGGAGCTGTATGGGAAGAAATTGGCAGTGGCGGAGTTGCTTTGCCTACGGATATAATACTCAGCAGTCCGTCTGTAATGTCATCAGATGAAGAGAACAGTTATATCTATTTGGTTGATGGTTATTTAAAAGGAAAGGAGGAATAAATGGCAAGGAACAATGGCGGAGTGTATGTTTACCAGCAGATGGAGAAGACTCTCGATGAATGGCTTGCTGAGCCAAAACCGATACCTGCAAAAGTCCTGTGCTGGGAATCAGATACCGGGATAATCAGAATGGGTGACGGTAAATCAATGTATAAGGATTTACCACCACGTTTGTCTTCCGGTTTATCTCCAAGAGTCAATGAGGAGACAGAGAACTGGGAAGTCTTCAATATTGCGACCAAACAATGGGACGATACCGGTCTTAGGGCTTATCCCGGAGGAGCGCCGAGAGTATCAGAAACAACCGGTTGCTGGGAGATTTGGGATGATTCGCAGCGTAAGTATATAGATACAGGCTTGAAACCTATGCTTGCATCAAACATAGATGGGGGTGATGCCTTTTCTGTATATACACCAGACCAAGTAATTAACTTTAATTAAAAAGAATATGGCTTATCAATTGCAATTAAGAAATGACACAACGGATCACTGGCTTGAAGCCAATCCGGTGTTGGCAAAGGGTGAAATGGTGATAATCACAGACAGGGAGATGTATGTGATAGGTGATGGCGTAAGTAGATTCAGTGACCTTCGTCAGATGCCGTTTGGCTTGGATGCTTATGAGGTTTTGCGACGAAACGGATATAAAGGCACATTAGAGGATTTTTGCCGTCAGTTGGACAGTTCTTTACGCCTTCCGGAACAGCAGGCTGGCACTTTGACTAATGCCGGACCTGGATGGAACAGTTTTACATTCCCAAAAGAGTTTGTTGAAGAATGTTATGTTGTTCTGACTCCACAGGAGGCAGCTGTCTTTGCTTCATGTAAGAATATTACAAAGCAGGGGTTCCATTACTGTTTGTATGATAAAGATGGAAATACAACATCAGAACCGGTAGTTGTCAACTTTATGGCTACTGCCGTATCAGAGCTTAATATGGCTCAGGCTATAGCAAAGGCAGCCGGATTGAACCCTTTCTCCTTTGACAATCTCACAGATCTTTTTGAGACCAATGCCAATGAGGTTGTCGGAAGTCCGGAAGCGTTTGATATGGTAAAACGCTCAGCAATGGCATCTGGTCGTTATATATGCCATCTTACAGGGTTGAATCCGGTTTCATATTATAATATGGTATCAATAGCCGGAGATGAATCAGCTATGAATACCGTGTCAAATTCACCTGAGACAGTATCATATATCCAGGAATCGCCTGGGGCTTATGATAGTATTCGGAGAGGTACGATGCCAATGGCAAAATATTTGTGTGGAATATTGTCGTCGGCTCCAGAAAGTTATACGACGGTTACAATGGTTCTTGACAATGGAGAAATTCTGACATTGTTGGTTGCGTCTCAACCGGCAATGGAAGCTTTGTGCGGTTCAAAAATAGCATCGACAGAAATGGCGGCGCACCCAGCGGCGGCGATAGCCGTCGCTGATAATTCTATTGCATATATGGCGATCTATGAGAGCGCCGTTGGATATCCTATCCTGTTAGCAAGTGAGTTGGCTATGGCAACAATTGCCGAATCACAGGAAGCAATAACAGCGCTGATTCAAGATGCCGAACGCTGTGCAGGTCTCGCTGCCAGCGAGACCGCCATGACGGCGGTTGCTGCCAGCGAGACCGCCATGACGGCGGTTGCTGCCAGCGAGACCGCCATGACGGCGGTTGCTGCCAGCGAGACCGCCATGACGGCGGTTGCTGCCAGCGAGACCGCCATGACGGCGGTTGCTGCCAGCGAGACCGCCATGACGGCGGTTGCTGCCAGCGAGACCGCCATGACGGCGGTTGCTGCCAGCGAGACCGCCATGACGGCGGTTGCTGCCAGCGAGACCGCCAGATATTCTATACAATCTGATGAAGAAGCATATGCTGTTGTGCTGTCAACAGATGGCTTCATCTCTCGATGGGCTGCAGCTTGTGCCGGTCTTCTTCCTGAAGAGTATCCAAGTATGAGCGTTTTGACAGAAAATGAAGAAGCCATGACTGCCGTCGCCGCTTCGAGCGTCGCCATGACTGCCGTCGCCGCTTCGAGCGTCGCCATGACTGCCGTCGCCGCTTCGAGCGTCGCCATGACTGCCGTCGCCGCTTCGAGCGTCGCCATGACTGCCGTCGCCGCTTCGAGCGTCGCCATGACTGCCGTCGCCGCTTCGAGCGTCGCCATGACTGCCGTCGCCGCTTCGAGCGTCGCCATGACTGCCGTCGCCGCTTCGAGCGTCGCCATGACTGCCGTCGCCGCTTCGAGCGTCGCCATGACTGCCGTCGCCGCTTCGAGCGTCGCCATGACTGCCGTCGCCGCTTCGAGCGTCGCGAGAGATTCTATACAAACTGAAGCAAGTGCGTACGAAGTAGTGCTTGCCTCTGACGAATTCACTGCACGTTTCGCAATCGGTGAATTGGATTCAGAAACATATCTTCCTGAATCATTTGCGTCAGTTCAGTCAATAATAAATAACAGTGGGGCATTATCGGCGGTGAGCGCCAGCTCGACCGCCATGGGCGTACTCGCGGCCAGCTCGACCGCCATGGGCGTACTCGCGGCCAGCTCGACCGCCATGGGCGTACTCGCGGCCAGCTCGACCGCCATGAATGCTATTGCAAAGAATAAAGCAGCGAAAGATGCTGTTATTGCGCAAAATTCAATTTTGCAGCAATATAGGTTGACAATTCGTGATACAATAAGAAATGGTTCAACTCATTTTTCATTGTTTAGAGCTCAAAAAGATGATGATGGAGTTACTAGTGCAAATATAGTTGGTGAAAAATATGTTGTTTTAGCAATACCTGGCTCTTATGGTTCTTCTTCATCAAGTAAGCTCACAACTATGTTTCATGGTCATAATGGTGCTCAAATTATTCAGCGTTACGGAAGTTACACGGATGAAAGTCAAATTTATATTGGTTTAGGAGGTGCAACATTTACTGAACAAGGAGATGGAGAAGTTAGAACTTGGGTTTATGAAGCAAAATAAATAATTAATCAATGAGGAAATAATTATGAAAGTAGAAACAATTAACTGCCTGAGTATTCAGGCAACAGGTGAGAATTTGGTGATGGTGTTGAACGGAACTTCATTTGAAGAAATAGAATCAACACTTGTTGGAAAACGAGAATTGTCTGTTTTTGCGGACAATCAGGACGAAAGTCAGCTTGTTGAAAAGCATTATGATTATGCGAAGGCAGACAGCTGCAAGTATGACTTCACTCAGAAAACGTACACTTTGACTTTGAGAAAGATGACTTCTCTTGAAATTGAAGTAGAAGAATTGAAACAGACGGTTTCTGAATTAAAGAAAGAGGGTTAATTAGTCCCCGCCGTCTAATGTGGAAAACTTGTTTTACACATTAGATGGCGGGGTGAATTATAGGAGAAAAAGTATGTGGAAAGTTTTAATATCAATATTATGTATTGTTGCATATATAATATCAGTATGTGTAAAAAATAAAGGTATTCCAAACAGTATCAGTGCCACATTTTACAAGCTGGAACATCCGTATTGGTTCTGTGCTACAATGTGGCTTACTGCAGGATTTCTTATGCCGGCGATTCTGTATATTTCCAAACCTGGTACGGAATGGATGGCATTCCTTGGTTGTGCCGGTATGCTGATGGTTGGGGCTGCTCCGAATTTTATTGACGATCTTGAGGGAAATGTTCATACAGCCGGGGCGGTATTATGCCTGGCTGGTTCTCAGCTGTGGGTTGCCTTTAACTGTCCTTGGGTGCTGCTGTTATGGATAGGTTACATTATATATACTATAATAATGATGTCGGTTTCCGTGTCTTATAATTTCATTTCGGATTTTCTGAGAACTAAGCCGATGTTTTGGGTGGAAGTTACCGCCCTTGTCAGTACGTACCTAACAATTCTAATTGTATAAATTATGGAAAGAATAATACACCTGAATGTGACACAAGACATCCAGCATGGAACAACCATTATATTCATATGCTGTATTCTGATAGTGGTAGCCTCTTTTATAGACATGTGGACCGGTATAGATGCCGCAAGAGTGAATAAAGAGCCGATAAGTAGTCGTGCACTTCGAAAAACTATTGCCAAGATTGTTGACTATCTCCGTGTCGCCTTCTTTGCCGTATTGATTGATGTCCTTGGACTGTGTTTCCCCTGGTATGCTATTCCATATTGCGTTGTGATAGCAACATTGGGAATCCTTCTTATCGAATTCCGTTCGGTTATTGAGAACAGCAGAAAGAAAAGAAGCCACGCTGCAGAGATAGTGGATGTGGTGGCGCAGATCGTGAAGTGTGCTACGGATAAAGACGCTGAAAAAATTATCAACCTTATTAAAGAACAGAATTATGACAAAAAAATTACCAAGAGGAATCAGGAATTGTAACCCAGGCAACATACGCATCAACTCAGATGTATTTCAGGGCGAGATAAATCCTTCCAAGGACAGTGCATTCAAGCAGTTTTACACAATGGCATACGGATATAGAGCAATATTCGTGATACTCCGAACATATTTTAGAAATTACAAACTCGACACTATCCGAAAGCTTATTACCCGATGGGCACCGGCTAATGAAAATCATACTGAAGCTTACATCGCTACAGTTGCCGACCGTGCAGGTATATCACCTGATGATCTGATATATCCGGAGAACAGAGAGATAATGATTCGTATCGTAGCAGCTATTTCCTATGTGGAGAATGGTATTGAGGCTGATATGGCGGATGTGATTAAAGGGTGGGAGTTGAGATGAGAACCTGGCAAGCAATACTGATTATTATAGCGACTGCAGTAGTATGCTCGTTTGTGGGCTACAGCTGTGGTCGTAAAGTAAAATATTCTCTTTTAGTTGATGAGATTATTTACACGCGTGACACCATTCGTGACAGTATTCCTTATCCCGTTGTTGAGACCATTATCCAGGAAGTTCCCGAACTGTTTCCTGTATATATAACTATGGAAGGAGATACAATCCACGAACCGGTTTATGTCCCAGTCACTATCTCACAGAAAGAATATCAAACTGAAGACTATCATGCTTGGGTTTCCGGATATAAACCGTCATTGGATAGCATCTGGGTTTATCCGGAGAAAATCATTATCAGGGAGAAACCTAGAAGATGGGGAATTGGGGTTATTGCCGGATATGGTGTTGGACGGAATGGTTTATCCCCCTATGTTGGGATAGGGGGATATTGGAGAGTGTGGTAAGTGTCTTTACTTTAGTAATTACATATTGCTTTTTTAACACATATAAGATTTATTCTTTAAAAGTTTTTGAATGTTCTTCTATATAAAATTTGATATCCTCTTTAGTGAATCTAATGTTTGTCTCATCATTTATTGAGTACCCATTAGATTTAAGAAGTTCTTCTACATCTTTTTTGCTTTTCCCAATTTGTCCTAAAGAATGCTCAACGGCTTCTTTACTAAAACTTTTTGTAGCAAGTAGCTCTTTTACAATTCTTTCAGCTGGATCATATGGAAAAAGTTTTCTTCCTTCGTTGAAGAAGGAAAATATTTTTTTTGAAACATCGGGATCATGATAAAAAAAGTATTTATGAATTCCTGGAATTGTATTAAAGTTTTCTTCAGAACTCATTTCATAGCTGAAAGCTCTTTGTTCTCCTGGTCTTTTTAGGTTCTCATGACCAACTGGAAGTAGCTTTAATTTAGTAGAAGCGAGTTGATCTGGTCCAAAAACTCCAAATGGCTTTAAATAAAGAACACCTATACGGATTCTTTCTAAAACTGGTTTGTAAGAATTTGTTTCATAGTTGTAATCTGTTGTTGCAAAGAATGAAGCAACATAAATATTATTAGTTAAATCAAGAAGATTTGTATCTAACCCATAATGCTGAGCCAAACCTTTGTAATTTACATCAATATTATTTTCTATAAATTGCTTTATGTATGGATGATCTTGAAGAATAAGTTTCCATTCTTCAAACTTTAAAATATTGATAATTGAGAAAAAATCATTTTGTAATTTTCTGAATATTGTAGGCCTGCAAATTTCATAGTAGCTACTTTGCCCTCTGAATAAAGGTCCATATAATGGTTCAGGAACAGAAAATAATTTATTGTCAGGAAATTCTGCAACTTGAAAATGACATTTAGAATTATATGGAAAGATTGGATATCCAATCTTTTCTAAATAATTTATTAGAGCAAAAATGTTTTTAAATGTTTCCATAAAATATAATTTTGTTTATTGTTCAAATATATAATGATATAAGGATAAATTTTTATGATACCAGATAGTCTTTTTAAAAAGTTACCACATTTTTCTTGTGGTTTTAAGTTTTTTTCAGCAGGAACTACTTTACATAAGGGATATAAACCAGATTATGTTTTAAGAAATGGAAATAAGTATATCCTACTAGAATCAGAAAATAATACAAACCGAAAGATGTTCATAGGTTGTGTTATGAAAGCTGCATTTTTTTTACAAGGAGAAAAAAGCGGAGAGTTAGTAATAGTATTACACGAACATAGTAATACTACAGTAGAACAAATATATGAACATATTAAACCATATTTTTATTGGATTAAGGATAATGGTATTACAAATTTAGAAAGGATTGTTATTATTAGCGACAATGATTATATGATAGGTGTGGATTCTTGTTTGCCATTGGATTCAGATGAATTACTTATAAAGGCAAAAGTGATTTTCTAATATTTATAATAAATTTATCGTATTAAAAATATTCTCTGTGAAATTTGTAATCATTAACATATAATAATACATTTGCAAAAAATATTATTTAAAATGATAAACAAATTATTAATTATGAAGAGAGTATTGTTTTTGCTGCCTATGTTGGTAGCTTTATTTGTTTTTGTGGGGTGTTCAGAAGATAAAGACAATGAAGCTTTAGTTTTGATTGATTTGTATTTTACGCCAGAAGAGAGTAAAATAGTTCTAGAAGTTGGAGATAAGTATCAGCTTAGCCCGTCAACAACTCCTGAGAATTATCCAAAAGATGATTTTAAATGGTATATCGTAGAAGGAGAGGATTTAGGTACATTGGATGCAAAAGGATTGTTTATAGCAGAAAAACCAGGCAAAGTGAGGGTAAAGGTGGTAGCTCCTGGTTCTAATCAAATTTCGAATTCTCAAATTTCTGCTTATTGTGATATTCAGATTAATGGAGATTCAGAAGCGATCCAGCCATCGATTGATAATATAGTTTTTGAAAAAGAGCTGTTGAATCTTAAAGTAGGTAGATCTTCAACAATGTCATTCGAAATACAACCAGCTGATGCAAAAAATGAAAAAATAAATTGGAGTGTGTCTGATACTAGTATTATCACAATCGAACAAGCAATGTCTTCGATAACTGTGTTTGGTGTTGGTGTTGGTAATGCTGAAGTCTTTACCGTCATAAACAATAAGAGATTCTCTTTTAATGTAGAGGTTGAGCCAGTTCAAGTTGAGAGTATAGAAGTATCTCCAACAGAAAAGGTCGTAAAGGAGAAAGAATCTTTCACGCTTGTTTGTAAAGTTCTTCCTGAGGATGCAACTAATAAGGATTTAATATTTTCATCGTCTGACGAAAATGTTGCAACTGTTGATGAGAAAGGTAAAATAGAAGCATTGAAGCCTGGCAAATGTACAATTGTGGTATCAACTAAAGAAGGGAATGTTTCTGCGTCTTGCGAATTGACAGTAATAGATGCACCAATAGAGGAACTTGTAAAAGTGTCTGTTTATGGAAGCATGACGTCATTCAATGGAATTACTACAGGTGATGTGACAGCTGCATTCTATAATAATAGCAGTAAAACAGTATATGTTAAATCGTTGAAGATGTATAATACATATAATAATAGGTTAGTTTTTGAAAAATACGATCTTGGTGAGGTGGTTTATAGAGAGCCTATTAGAGTAGATCTTACTTTTTCACGCGTTTATAAACCTTTGTTTGTTTGGGTTTATGAATGTGAAGGTGAAACATATGAAGTAGAATATCTTATAGATTAATTTTCGGTAAAATAATCATAAGGAAGGATGTATATACGATTATATTAAATTTATATGTACATTTGTATAAATAGTGGTGTAGGAGGGGATTGGCTTTTTTATATGGGCTAGTTCCCTTCTTTATTTTGTTACTTAAATAATATATAATGAATACAGAAGCTTATAAAAGAACTACTGAGTTAATTAATAAATACATTTCCTTTATTGAGAAGACTAAAACGGAAAATATTCATAAAAATATTTCTATAGAAAATTTTTTCTATCTCAAATCTGTTTTATCTAACATAAACAATATCATGACTTTACTCGCTACTTTAGCTATGGCAAAGAAGCTGACAAAAGTGTTTGGTTTTAGCAAAGAACAAGAATCGCAAATCCTTTCTGATATAGAAACTAAAAAAGCGAATAGTAATGGGTTTGATATTCAAATCGATATACCTACGAAAATCCTGGTTGAAGTAAAGTGTAATATTCCTATAAATGAAGAAAAACTTGGTCAAGCACAAGTAAATGCTATACTAGAGGATGCTAGAAAGCTAAGAATGGAATCATCTCGACGCCGAAAAATTAAAATAGATACAGGTGATTATATTAAAATCATAGGAATAGTCAATACGAAACCAGAGTCATTTGACAAGATTTTGCATCAAATAACGCATGAGGTGAAATGTAAAGATACTACCAATCCGGAACGTCAAGAACGCCTCAAAGTAAAAAAACATATTCGTACTATAAACTCTCTATCAGATTTAACAAACATCGAAGATCTAAGCTGTATATATATTGTAGATATATCAATAGAAGAACTGGAGGAAGAACTACAATACATTAAAGATTGTAAAGGTATAATTTGTTAAGGTAACATCATAATTTTGTTGTTTAGCAGATAGACACTGCCCCAAATTTTGTGTAAATGGAAACAGAATTCAGCTGTAAGTCCTTCTTATATCTGGATTCTGTTTTCAAACATAAGCATAATTTGATTCATAATCAAGCCCCAGTTATGAAAAGGCTGTGTCCATTTCTTCTCAATCTCCATAAGCGATAGGTATACTGTTTTCTTTACCGCATCATCAGAGGGGAATGAAGCTTTGATTTCTATAAAATAAAAAATACGAGATTCCAACTTGAATCCCATATTTTCCATTTACACAAAGTATTTTAAAGTGCAACAGAAATATTATGTGCGTATGTTTATGCACTATTAATATACTGTCTTTGCCTATTTGAATTGGTGATACACAATTGCCACCATTTTCCAATTATGAATTTAATTTGTCCCATTCAAACAATGATAGTAATTTTCTATTAGCCTCCCAAAGTACACTAAAATCTCGTTCAATATATACACGGGCTAATTTCAAAGTAGAATCGGCATGGTTCAACATCTCATCTACTCTCGCAATGTCAATTCCAGCTTTGTTTGCCGCTAATGTAGCCATTGTATGACGGGCGTAATAGAAATTCAAATCAGGAACTCCTATCATTTCTCCAACTTCGTCTAACCCTTTATTGATTAATTTGTTGAAGTTCTCAGAACTATTGTATCTTTTATGAAATATAAAAACTTTCTCTCCAGAAGGATCGGAATATTTTTCAAATAGTTTCTTTATTTCCGGTTCTATGCGGACTTTCATTTCCGCCTTGTCTTCACGTCTTGCGCGTGTTTTAGTCCTTTGATATGTTACAATATCGTTTTCTATGCAGGAAGCATTATAGAAATCAGCACTATTCATGCCCATCATTGCAAACGAAAGGATAAACATGTCTTTCGCTAAGTTGAAAACCGGTTGTCTCCCGCAATTAGCAATTTGTTTATATGGGAGGTCTATAATTTGTTGTACTTGTTCTATAGACAAAGTCCTGTGTTCACTTTTAGGAACTGCTGCGATTTTGTATTTTGAAAATGGTGAAAACGGGATACGTATAATTCCTCTATCTTCGTCATTATATTCATTTTTAGCAAGGTTGTGCAATGTCTTTATTTGAGATGTGTAAAGTGATATGACACGCTTACCTTTAGGTTTATCAGTAGGTTTTGCCCCACCGTCTCTGCATCCCTTGAAAGAAGGTTCGTTTTTCAGATACTTTTCAAACGCTCTCATAAAAGATGCTGTAATAAGGTTTATATCAAGTTCGTCTTTCCCAATGAACCTTACAAGTGCATTTATTGCTATACGATAGTTTTTTGCTGTACCCAACCTTCCGTCCTGTTCAAGGTCGTCTGCTATTTTTCGTCCATAAGAAATGAAATTAAGTTTGAAATCGTTTGCATCTGTTGTCAGGTATTCCACAATCCTATCGACTTCCCAGTGTTCAGCTTCGATACCAGCAGAGGTTAGTTTTTTCTTGTATCCTAAAACCATCTCTTCCATTAAGTCGATTACGGCTTGATTCTTGATTTTGATTTTTTCTTTTCCATTATCTTTCTTTTTTACAATATCAGAAGATGAAACATTTTGATTGGTCTTTATATATTTTGACTTTCCATTTTGAGTTACTCGAATCTTTACATTATATGTACCATCTTCTTTTCGTTGATGTGGAAGTATTAAAAATTTGAACGTAGCCATAATTGTACACTGTAAAATATTTGTAAAAAAAGTAGTGCACAAAAGTACGTCAAAAATGTATTTTTTGCGTACACGTTTAGATTATTTAAATAATATATAGATTAGGAATAATGTGGTAATTTGCAGATTATTAATATATTATATTGTTTTTCTGAGAGTAAAACCGAGTAGTCTTATATTGTGATAGAAAAGTAACTTTTACTTTTCATAGATTGTGTATATTCTGTCTTCAAATGCAAAGGTAATGAAAAAGGATTGAAAAAATAAGATGCTCAATAAAACTTTTTCTCTAAAAAATCCATCTTATTGTTAGTCTTCAGTTTGGTGTATTCAGCCTTTTTTCGTGAAGATTTGCATTTCCTTTCGGAAGAAAAGGGTAAATACATCCGAAAGAAATTTTATTTTCTTTCGAAACAAAATCAATTTTCTTTCGGAAGAAAATCTTGTTCCTTCCGAAAGAAAAAACAGACGGGATAAAAACGAATGATTATCTAATATATACATAAGTTCATATGTAATAAAAACGCCTGATTCAACAGAATTTATGATAAATCTGTGCCATGTTTATGAATATTTACGAATATAAATTAAGTTGTGCACTTTCCAAACATTACGTATCTTTGCCTTCATATATGATTTAAGATGGCAGGAGAGATTAAAAATAACAGTCGCAGTAAACAAAAGCAACCTCAGATGTTGCCGGATATGGGCAGATTGCAGCCTCAGGCGCGTGAATTGGAAGAAGCCGTTCTGGGTGCGCTTATGCTTGAGAAAGACGCATATTCTATTGTTTGTGAAATATTGAAACCAGAGTGTTTCTATGAGAAGACACATGAGTTGATATATTCTGCAATCGTAGATTTGGCAGTGACTCAGAGTCCTATAGATATGCTGACTGTTACTGAGCAGTTGAAACGCCGTGGAGATTTGGACAGAGTTGGCGGTCCTTTTTATATTTCACAGCTTACAAGTAAAGTTGCGAGTAGTGCGCATATCGAATATCATGCCCGAATTATCGCACAGAAATATCTGGCAAGGGAATTAATTTCCTTCACTGCGCAAATTCAGGGAAAGGCGTTTGATGAAACCATCGACGTTGAAGACCTGATGCAGGAAGCCGAAGGACGATTGTTTGAGATTTCACAGAGAAATGTAAAAAAGGATGTGACTCAGATCAATCCAATTATTAAGGAAGCTATCGACAAGATTGAACAGGCAGCGAAACAGAAAGAAGGTTTGAGCGGTTTGAGGACAGGATTTGATGGCTTGGATAAAATCACTTCCGGTTGGCAGAATTCCGACTTGGTCATTATCGCTGCACGTCCGGCGATGGGTAAAACGGCTTTCGTTCTTTCTATGGCTAAGAATATGGCTGTGAACTTCAATATTCCGGTTGCCTTGTTCTCGTTGGAAATGAGTAATGTTCAGCTTGTGAACCGTCTTATTGTCAATGTCTGCGAAATACCAGGCGAGAAAATCAAAAGTGGTAAACTGCAAGAATATGAATGGCAGCAATTGAACTTTAAGTTAAGAGATTTGTATGACGCTCCTATATATATAGATGATACTCCAAGTTTGTCTGTATTCGAACTCCGAACCAAAGCACGCCGTCTGGTTAGAGAACATGATATAAAATGTATCATCATCGACTATTTGCAGTTGATGAATGCCAGTGGTATGAATTTCGGTAGCCGTGAACAGGAAGTCAGTATGATTTCACGATCTTTGAAAGGTTTGGCTAAGGAGCTTAATATTCCTATCATCGCCCTGTCACAGTTGAACCGTGGTGTTGAAGCACGTCAGGGAGCGGAAGGAAAGAGACCGCAATTGGCGGACTTGCGTGAATCCGGAGCTATCGAGCAGGATGCCGACATGGTTTGCTTTATCCACCGTCCGGAATATTATAAGATTACAGAAGATGAAAGAGGAAATTCTCTTGTAGGTCTTGCAGAAATTATCATCGCAAAACATCGTAATGGTGCAGTGGGTGATGTGCGACTAAGATTCAAGGGTGAGTTTGCTAAGTTTATGAATATCGAGGAAGATGTTCCGGTCAAGGAGTTTTCATCAGGAATGAATAGTAACTCAAATCCTGTTGCTCCATCTGATGAAGGAGGAAATTATCCGTCGTTGCCTCAAGCCGGCGGACAATCAAAAGCAGGTAACTCAGATTTCCTGAACTCTACAAGCCATGATTTCCCGTTCTGATGAACATAGAATCTGTTGCTAAAAAGTAAAGAAACTTTTCAGTTATGAAATATCCTTCAGTTTTGTTGGAAAACGCAGTAAATGAATTGGCGTCATTGCCGGGCGTGGGCAGGAAGACAGCTCTTCGCCTTGCTTTGCACATACTTCGCCGTAATGAAGAATATATAGATAATTTTGCGTCTGCATTGGTGGCTCTTCGCCACAATGTGAAATATTGCAAGGTGTGCCATAACATATGTGATGATGATATATGTTCGATTTGCAGCAATCCTTCACGTGATCATTCTATGGTTTGCGTAGTTGAAAATGTAAAGGAAGTTATGGCTATTGAGAACACCGGGCAATTCAAAGGTGTATATCATGTTCTTGGTGGAATTATTTCTCCTATGGATGGCATCGGACCAAGCGACTTGAACATTGACAGTTTGGTTGAGCGCGTAGCTACCGGCGAAGTCAAAGAAGTTCTTCTAGCCTTGAGCACCACAATGGAAGGCGACACAACAAACTTCTTTATATACAGAAAATTGTCAGCATATGATGTTCGGGTAACAGTCATTGCACGTGGCGTTTCCATCGGCGATGAGATTGAGTATGCCGACGAAATAACTCTCGGACGTTCCATCGTGAACAGAGTGAATTTCGGCGACGGAATGAAAAACTTCTAATTTCAGGAAAACGAATAAATTGATTTATCATGTACGATTTCTTAATTAAGAGCGACTCGGAAGAAGAAAGCAACGAACAGGAAATAGATTTGTCTGTCGTTATTGTCAACTATAATGTGAAATATTTTTTGGAGCAGTGTCTTCATTCACTCAAAGCCGCAACAGTCGGAATGTATGGAGTGGAAATATTTGTAGTTGACAACAATTCAACAGACGGTTCGGTTGAATATCTTAAGGAGAAATATCCTGATGTAATATTTATTGAGAACAAAGAGAATGTTGGTTTCGCACGTGCCAACAACCAAGCATTCAAGCAATGCAAGGGAAAATATGTTCTTATGCTTAATCCGGATACAGTTGTCGGAGAGGAATCATTGCGCTCGCTGATATTTCATATGGATGACAATCCTGAAATTGGAGCCGTCGGCTTTAAGATGATTGACGGAAACGGACGATTCCTTGCGGAGAGTAAACGCTCTTTCCCTACGCCTTGGGTTTCGTTCTGCAAATTATCCGGTCTGTCAAAGCTGTTTCCTATGTCGCCTAAATATGCAAGTTATTCTTTGCCATATCTTTCTGCTGATGAAGCTCATGAGGTGGAAGTTCTTGCCGGAGCATTTATGTTCATGAGACGCGAAGCATTGGAAAAAGCCGGTGGATTGGACGAACGTTATTTCATGTATGGCGAGGATATCGACCTTTCATATCAGATAGTAAAAGCAGGATATAAGAATTATTATATTCCGGAAAGGCTTCTTCACTACAAGGGCGAGTCAACAAAACACGGAGATATGTCGTTCGTGAAGAGATTTTATGGAGCGATGCTTTTGTTCTATAAGAAATATTATCCGGAGCAGAAACTTTTTGGTTCGTTTATCCGTGCCGGTATTTATTTTTACGGCGGACTTGCGGCGGTTGCAAGAGCTCTCGGACTTTATCGCAGGAGAAAAGTAAAGCATAAGAGAATGATGATTATTTCCGGAGAGGAATATTTTGATGAAACAAAAAAGGCAGCATTGAAATCAATGCCTTCTTTGGAACAGGTGAAATTATGGAATCTCGACGAAAACAGAACAATGAATGCAATTGGCCGCAGCATAAATATGCACCGCTTCACAGACATAACTTTCGTATGGCCCGATGTAAGATATGAGCAAATGCTTTTGTATATGGACCAGATGCCGTCAAAGAATATGACTTATCATATATATAATGCAGAAACAAAACTATACGTTTCACCAGGTGAATAAATAATATGTGGCTTGAGAACAGCAGAATACGACTGAGAGCACTTGAACCTGAGGATTTGCAAGTCCTTTACAAGTGGGAGAATGATTCTTCATTATGGCAGGCAGGAAACACATTGTCGCCATATTCTAGATTCATTCTGAAAGAATATATCCGAAATTCCGGAAGCGACATATATGAATTGCATCAGCTAAGATTGATAATTGAGGACAAGGCAACCAGAGAAGCTGTCGGCACGATTGATTTGTATGATTTCGATCCTAATCATCGCCGTGCCGGAGTTGGGATAATTGTTGACCCGGAGTTTCAAAGAGAAGGTTTCGGACTGGAAGCTCTCAATCTGCTTGTCGAATATTCTTTCGGATATCTTCATTTGCATCAGTTGTTTGCCCATATCCCGAAAGCAAACATAAGAAGTCTGAATTTGTTCCGCAAAGCCGGTTTTGACGAAAGAGCAGAACTTATTGACTGGGTTTTGCTTCCGGATGGATATTCTAATGTTTATGTGATGCAGAAAATAAAGGAATGAGTTGATAAGTTGAAGAGTTGATAAGGGAACATGAACTTATTCTATTGTCAGTTTGTTTCTGTTCCCATATAAACTGTCAAAGCCATTTCCTTACATTTAGCCCTGCTTATTTTCCCCGTTTCCGTTGTAGGAATTCTTTTCACGGCAAATATTTTTTTCGGGCGTTCGTATTTGGTGAGAATGCTTTCAATTTTTTCGGAAATATTTTGAGGAATTGTATTGCTTTCAATCAGCATAATTATTATTTCACCGAATTTATTGTCCGGTACAGAAGTAATGGCGAAAGGAAAATCAATAATTTCTTTTAGCTTTTCTTCCACTTGCTCAATTTGAATTTTTATTCCTCCAGTATTTATAATATTATCTTTCCTTCCAATAATGCGGAAACTTCCGTCTTCTTTCAAGTCAACGATGTCGTTTGTATGTAATATTACATCAGATACAGCAGGTGCTTTAATTATAAGGGCATTATCTTCATCCACAGAAATCTTCACTGTGTCGAATGGTTTATAATATAATGAAGCATCTTCTCCGTTAATTTTACGCAATGCTATGTGCGACAGAGTTTCAGTCATTCCATAAGTGGAATAAATCCTGTTAGTGAAATCTTTCAATACCTTTTCCATAGCTGCGTCAATCGAACCTCCGCCGATTATCACTGTGTCGATGTTTTTGAATTTTTCTTTTTCTTCAGCAACAAGCAGACTGTTGTAAACTTGCAGCGGAATCATTGCTGCAAATTTTATATGTTCATTTATATTGGAAAGAGGATGACCGCAAGGCTTTTGGATTATGAGTTCCAATCCGCAAATCAAGGCACGGACAACCAGCATTTTGCCGGCTATATATTTCAGAGGCATACATAACAACGCTTTGTCTTCAGCTTTCAAACCGAGAGTGGCGCATGTCAGACGAGCACTGTTTTCCATATAATCCTTTTTCACTAGCATTTCTTTTGGCTTTCCTGTCGAACCTGATGTGTGCACTTTTATCAAAGGAGAATCGTCAAACCATTCTTCAAGAAAAGAAATCAAATCTGCAAAGAAATCTTCTTCTGTTGGAATGAGGTTTTTCATTTCATTCAGATTATTCTTTCCCCATTTCCTTCCTTTATATAATATGTATTGCTGTTCTCTGTTCATTTACCTTGACTTTGCTTTTAATTTGATTAGACATTTCGCCACAGACAATCTTTACGGATTTCAAGAGGCATCGGAATATTGTCGGTGAATAAAGCTCCGGTTCCTAATCCCTGAGGAAGAGGATTGTTGAATGAAGAGCACCATTGTGCAATAGCATTCAATCCGATATTTGATTCCAAAGCCGACGTAATCCACCAGGGAATATTTCTTTTGTTAGCTTCGTCAATCCATTCTTCGCTACCACTGATTCCGCCGTGTAGCGAAGGTTTGAGAATTATATATTGAGGTTTGATAATGTCCAGCAATTCAATTTTCTTTTCAATATCATTTATGCCGATAAGCTCTTCGTCCAATGCAATAGGCAATGGAGTTGAAGCCGTCAGCCGTGCCATTTCTTCCCATTGTCCGGCACGGATTGGCTGCTCAATTGAATGTAAATTCAATTTCGAAAGTCTTTCAAGTTTTTCCATAGCATCGGAAGGAGAGAAGGCTCCGTTTGCATCAACTCTCAATTCCACATCGTCCGCTGAGAAATGTTTTCTGATGAAACTTAGCAATTCGATTTCTTTTTCAAAATCAATTGCACCTATTTTAAGTTTGATACATCTGAATCCAAGATTCATTTTCTCCTTTATGCGTGCAAGCATTTCATCAAAATTTCCCATCCAAATCAGACCATTGATAGGAATTCCGGCTTCACCTCTCGAAAATGCAGTGTCCCACAAACGTCCGGATTCGGCATTCAAATCTTTTAATGCTGTTTCCAAACCGAAAAGCATAGATGGATAGTGGCGGAGTTTGTCATAATTGATTGCTCCGTCATTCTCTGTTTCACTGCAGAATTCGTTCAACAGCTTTTCATAGTCCTCACTTGCGTCACAACTCAAATCCGGCAGTGGAGCACATTCTCCATAGCCATATTTCCCGCTTTCTGTGTCTTCAGCTTTAATAAGCCAGATTTGTCTTACGATATAGACACCACGAGATGTTTGTGCCGGCTGCTTGAAATGCAGTGTTTTAGGAATAACAGATAATTTAATCATTGACTTCAGTTTTAATATTATTGTTTTGCTCTGAAAATATAATCGTAATTAGCCAGAAATTTGTCCGAATGAAAAATTTGTAGGTTCGGTCCTAAATTCAAATATATACGGCCCCATTTCTCCGTTGGGCCGTATATATTTTGAGATACATATATACATATAGATGTATTTAAACGTCGCAGTGTTCTCGAAAAAACACTGCGACGTTTTGCGGAAAACATAACGAGCTTTTTCCAAAAAGATGGTTATGTTTTCAAAGATACATTTCGTATTTACAAATTATGGGAATTTAGGATAATCTTCAAATCTTGGGCGACGTTTTTCGAGGAATGCTTTTCCGCCTTCCTGAGCTTCGTCTGTAAGATAATAAAGCATAGTTGCATCGCCTGCCAATTCCTGTATTCCTGCCTGACCGTCGAGCTCGGCATTAAGTCCGGCTTTAATCATTCTGAGGGCAAGCGGACTGTGCATCATCATTGTTTCAGCCCATTCCACAACTTCATCTTCAAGTCTTTCCAAAGGAACAACCTTGTTTACCATTCCCATTTCATAGGCTTCCTGAGCTGTATATTGGCGGCACATGAACCAGATTTCTCTTGCTCTCTTCTGACCTACGCAGCGTGCAAGATATGAAGAACCGAAACCAGCGTCGAAACTTCCAACGCGTGGACCAGTTTGTCCGAACTTGGCATTTTCTGACGCAATCGTAAGGTCGCATACAACGTGCAGCACGTGTCCGCCACCAATTGCATAACCGTTAACCATTGCGATTACAGGTTTCGGAAGAGAACGGATTTGTTTCTGAACGTCAAGTACATTTAATCTTGGCACACCGTCAGTACCGACATAACCACCGCGTCCTTTCACATTCATATCACCACCGGCGCAGAAAGCTTTGTCGCCTGCTCCGGTAAGGACAACTACGTTTATATCCTGGCGTTCGCGGCAGATATAAAGAGCATCGCTCATTTCTGTAGTAGTTGTTGGGGTGAAAGCATTGCGATAGCGTTCACGGTTGATAGTTATCTTGGCAATACCATTGTATAATTCAAAAAGGATTTCCTTGTATTCCTTTATCGTTTTCCATTCACGTTTATTTTCCATATTAATCAGATATTTAATTCGTTTTAATTATTATCGGAATCACAAATAATATTCTTGACCTTTTCAATGATTTCCGGAGATTGCATATTTTGGTTTCTCAAGAAAGCATATCGGAAATTCTCTGCCATAATTTCTTCTGGGTCGATAGTGTAAAATGTGTTTTTCCCAACCTTTTCCCAGAAATTATCCAAATCGTCAATTGTATAAACAATTGTTTTTCCGTTTTTCTTCAATGGCTCAAGATTATCATCTAAAGCAATAAATCCGGCTTTCATATATTGGAAGAATGAGCCTCCGTTATATGGTTTATCCGAATAAATAGTCATTGCACATTTCTGTTCTTTTCCGTCAACAAAAAATGTAGCATAACTGTCAAAGCGTTCTACGTCCGGATTAGAGATTCGCAGGCTGTCCATATCTTCCGGATAATTAAGCTCTTCTTCATTAATGCTGAAACCAATTGTCTCATACATCTTTTTTCTGAAATCCTTGTTGTTTCTTGTCAGAACGTGGAAAGTTTCATGAACAAGAATTTCTTGTATGGTTTTGAAATCAGCATTTGCCAGTTTATCCATATTGAGAGCAATCCATTCACTTCTAGTATAGCCGCTTGCGCCTCCGGCTGTTGTCAGAGGAGATTTTACAATCTTTATTTCTTTAGGTAAAGGTAGATTATAATCATATTTCCTGATTGAATCATTAACAGCAAGCATACATTTTCTTATCAGCTCTTTTTCATTTTCGTTCCATTCCTGAGCTTCATTCACTGTAAGACGAATGAATTCTTCTTTTGTCTTGCTTTCGTTGCCTGGGCATGAAGTCAAATCAAACTTGCTCAAGTTTCTGGTGTATGCATCTTCTTTACCTAATAAAATTTGCGCCTCGCTTTTGGTTGCTGTAACAAAACAAATTGTATCGTTTTCATTCTGATTGTTTGCATCATCAATATTATGTTCTGCATTATTAGTACATGATAGCATTCCAACCAAACAGAATATGGATAAAACGGTTTTCTTCATTTTATTTAATTTGCTTTTTTAGAGAGTGATAATATTCTTTCAATAATTCTATATCTTTAGCTTTATCCGTAAAAACTTCCAGGAACATAGAAGATGCAGACTCTTTGCTGTCGGCAAATACTTTTATTGCGCTTTCAAGTTCTTCGTCATTTCTTGCTGACAAATAAGTGAATCCGCAAGCCTTTGCCCAAGCTTCGGCATTTGTGTTGTGGCGCGCAGTCACGTAACGGTGAGTTTTGTCGTTCATTTTCAGTCCCGGCAAAGCCTGGAATATTTCGCCTCCACCATTGTTGAGCAACATGATGCGTACATTATTGTTGTATGTTCCGCTCCACAAAGCATTCATATCATAGAAGAAACTCAAGTCACCGATAACAGTGAAATTAATTTTCTCCGACATATATGCATAACCAAGCGATGTTGACAGCGAACCTTCAATGCCGCTTGTTCCGCGGTTGCAGCAAACTTCCACAGTTTCCGGAATATTGAAAAG
Organism: Parabacteroides sp. KHUB-01; assembly: GCF_056640935.1. NCBI lineage: Bacteria > Pseudomonadati > Bacteroidota > Bacteroidia > Bacteroidales > Tannerellaceae > Parabacteroides > Parabacteroides sp. KHUB-01. Next base: position 20,808 of record NZ_CM153256.1, read on the forward strand.
CTGAGCATATCTCACAGTTGAGCTGTTGGCAAGATGCAAAGCTGAGTCTGCCGGAATATTCTTGAGCAAAGCTCCAATCGCTCCCATTTCCGAGAAAGGGAATTGTGGCTCAGGAATCTCTTTCGACAGTTTCTCCCATCTTTTAGGGAAATCTGTGTTCCTGTTTTCCATCATATACGCAAGCTTGTCAAGGAATTCGAACGGGTCGATTTCGATGATTGTTGTCACGGAGCAATAAGTGTCCGTAACTTTTCCGTCCAGCGACACATGCCAATGCTCTTTTGGTGGATGCTTTCTCAGGAATTGCTTTAGCCTTTTAGAAACGATATGTCCGCCATAAGTTATGACAATTTCAGGATAAAGCTTTTCCTGCTCTTCGCTTCCTTCGGGGATAGAATAGAGAATAGCATCAAAATTCTTAATCGGCATTCCAGGAATTGTGCGGTTTCCTGTATGCTCAGTGAGCCATGCAAAATGCTTGTAAAGAAGTTTTGATACTTTGCGTTCGAACATATAAATCATGTTAGCCTGTCCGGCTATCATCATTCTTCGGTTGTATTTGTTGAGCCTTGCAATAAGGTCGTCATATTTCTTGTCATATATATTCAAACCCTGGTATCTTTCAATAACTCTTACTTCCGGAAGTTCCTCTGTGTTGAAACTGAACAAAGGTTCCGAGATAGGTATATTAATATGTACGGGACCTTTTCCGTGGTGGTTCAGCTCAAGCAATGCCTCATTGACCAATCTGTTGCAATACCATTCTTCTTCTTCGGTATTTATTTCAGGAAGATTGACAGACATTTTAACCAGATTGCCGAAAACACCAGGTTGCGGCAGTGTTTGTCCGTCCATTTGCCCAATCCAAGCTTCTGGTCTGTCTGCCGAAATAACTACGAGCGGCACCTGCTGATAGAATGCTTCAGCAACTGCAGGATGAAGATTCAGCAATGCCGTACCTGATGTGCAGCATACAGCCGCAGGCTTGCCACCGTTTAGAGATAGACCGAGAGCGTAGAATCCGGCACTTCTTTCGTCTGTTGCCGAATGACAAGTGAAATAAGGATGATTTGCTATTGTCTGTATCAGCGGAGTGTTTCTGCTGCCGGGACATAACACTATATTTCTTATCTCATGGGCTTTCAGCAATGCCACAAGTTGTAATATGTTCTTTTTGTCGGAAAACATTGTTTGAGTTTTTGAGTTTGTAAGTTTTTTAGTTTATCAGTTTTTTAATTGACAAGGCTTTATTTCCCTTGTTCACTCGTCAACTTTTCAACAATTCTTCTCGTTGCTTCGGTCGGATTATCCGCATTATTTATAGCTCCGGAGATTGCAATACCGGTGATTCCTGTCTTCATCAGTTCGTCGATGTCTTCAAATTCGATTCCGCCGATTGCATAAACAGGAATATTTATATTCTCATCCTTGCATTGCTGCATTATCTTTCTGTAGCCATCCAGACCAAGAACAGGACTAAGCTTTTCCTTTGTCTGAGTGAAGCGGAACGGACCGAGCCCGATATAAGATGCGCCTTGCGAAACAGCATGTTTGATATCTTCAAAAGTGTTGGCTGTTGCACCGATTTGGAAATCATCGCCTTTATAGTTTGCTTTCACAATTTCCCATGCTTCAGCTACTGGCATATCATTCTTTCCGAGGTGAACAGTGTTTGCTCCGCATTGCAGGGCAATATCAACATTATCGTCAATGCATAATCTGACATTGTTTTTCCTGCAAAGTTCAGCAACTTGTTTTGCTGTTTCAATGTTCAGAGTTCCTTTCATACGAAGTTGCACCCATTTGCATCCGCCTTCGATAGCATTTGCTATTTCTTCATATTCTGAGAAACGCTGATTCTTATGTGTGATAAGCATCAGACGGTTATTGCCTTCGTATGCACTTAATATTGTTGTAGACATATCATCAAATCGTTTAGTCTTTTTATTAATTCATTTATGTTATGGATGGAAGGATTTTTTCCCCACAATGCCCCCAACACGGCTACGCCACCAAATGATATGGAACGGAGTTCGGGAATAGTCTTTTCGTCAATTCCTCCCAAAGCAAAAACTTTATTGTTAATTATTCCTTTGTCCGAAGCACTTTCCAATTCTTCAATGGTAAATCCGCTTTCGTATCCTTCTTTTGAGATACTATTGAAAATAGGACTAAGAAACAAATAATCCATATTGCTGCAATTACGGATTTCTTCCAACGAATGGCAGGAACGGCTTATCTGCCCGTTGAATCCTTTCGGAATATCAGAGTTTCGTCTGTTCAGATGCAATCCTCCAATATTGGGAAACTCTTCAACAAGGGAGAAATTGTCATGCAGAGAAATTCTGCTGTGATAACAGACTGGTATTTTCTCCAGAATATTTCTCATCTCAGATGCCGAAGCTTCCGGTTTGCGCAAGTGCAATCTGTGAATACCTTTCTCCAGAACAGATGAAATAAGCAAATGCTCATCATCTAGGATTTGCGGAACAGTTATGGCTATTAGTTTCTTCATCACTCAATCTCTGCTAATTTTAATCAGTGGAATAGGAGAGGTGAAATGATTTACTCCTCCATGACCGGCACCAATATATACGTCCGAACCACCTTTCAACGCTTCTGATATATAATTTTTCCCTTCACGTACAGACTGTTGCAAATCACATCCTTTTGCCAAAAATGCTGCAATAGCAGATGAAAGTGTGCATCCAGTTCCGTGAGTATTTACAGTATTGATACTTTCAGAAATAAGCTTTAAAGGTTCGGAGCCGTCATTGCTAATCAAAATATCCGTCATTTCATCACCAATCAGATGGCCGCCTTTCATAAGGACAGCCTTACAGCCTTTGTCCAAAAGCTTTTCAGCAGCTTTATACATGTCTGAAACTGAATTGATGGAAACTCCGCTCAGAAATTTAGCTTCGTCAGTATTCGGAGTAATCAATGAAGCGATAGGAAATAATTCTTCAACAATCAATTCGATGGCTTCGTCTTCGAGTAGCTTGCTTCCGCTAGTTGAAATCATAACCGGATCGACAACCAGCCACTTTGGGTTATATAATTTTACTGATTCAGCTACGATACGGACTGTATCTGAATTATGCAACATTCCTGTTTTTACGGCATCAATCTTCAAATCCTCGAAAACAGCATCAATCTGTGCTTTTACTATTTCCGGAGTGATAGCTTGAATGGCACGTACTCCGGTTGTGTTTTGTGCAGTAACAGAAGTTATTACCGACGCGCCATATACACCCAAAGCTGAGAATGTTTTCAAGTCAGCCTGGATTCCTGCGCCACCGCAGCTGTCGGAACCTGCGATAGTCAAAGCGGTGGAATATCTGTAATTTAAATGATTAGTAGCGTCCATTTAGTTGATATTGATTGTGTCAGTTCGACTTGCTTAATGAGATTCAAACATAAGAGAAGCTATACAGTTTAACTATGTGGAATGTTGTCATCTCATAGAAACAGAAGACAAATTTAATAGAAAAAAATGTCTGTTCCAGTTTTATTATTGATTTTTATTCTTTGCAGCATTTTGGAAGTTTTATGATATAGCAATTTTGTAAATATTGCCGGATTTTAATATGTTCTTATTATTTTTGCACTATGAAATTTGAATTACTACATACAGATACAAAATCGAAAGCTCGCGCTGGTAAGATAACTACCGACCATGGCGTAATAGAAACTCCTATTTTTATGCCTGTTGGCACACAAGGAGCAGTGAAAGCAGTTCATATGCCGGAACTAAAAGATGATATAAAAGCTCAGATTATATTGGGCAATACTTATCATCTTTATTTGCGTCCGGGCCTTGATATTTTGGAAAAGGCAGGCGGATTGCATAAGTTTAACACTTGGGACAGACCGATTCTAACCGACAGTGGCGGTTTCCAGGTGTTCTCTTTGTCAGAGAACAGAAAGTTGAAGGAAGAAGGAGCGGAATTCAGATCGCATATCGACGGTTCCAAGCATTTGTTCACTCCTGAAAAAGTGATGGATATTGAGAGAACAATCGGTGCCGACATCATAATGGCATTCGACGAATGTTGTCCTGGCGACGCAGAATATGACTATGCTAAGAAATCACTAGCGTTGACAGAAAGATGGCTCGACCGTTGTGTAACCAGATTCAAGGAAACAGAACCGAAATATGGTTATGAGCAGGCTTTGTTCCCAATAGTTCAGGGTTGCGTTTATCCTGAGCTTAGAAAAAGAGCTGCAGAGAATGTTGCATCAAAAGGTATGGACGGAAATGCTATCGGCGGACTTGCCGTTGGCGAGCCTACTGAAAAGATGTATGAAATGATTGAGGTTGTAAATGAAATTCTGCCTGAAGACAAACCAAGATATTTGATGGGCGTTGGAACTCCTATCAACATTCTGGAAGCAATTGAAAGGGGAGTTGATATGTTCGACTGCATTATGCCGACACGAAACGGAAGAAACGGTCAGCTGTTTACTGCATATGGAACAATGAATATGCGCAACAAGAAGTGGGAGAATGACTTTTCTCCGATTGACCCTGAAGGAGCTTCATATGTGGACAGATTGTATAGCAAGGCATATTTGCATCATCTTATAAAGGTAAACGAAATCCTTGGTCTGCAGATTGCATCCATACATAATCTCGCATTTTATCTATGGTTGGTGAAAGAGGCACGCAAACACATCATTGCCGGAGATTTTACAACCTGGAAGAGTCAAATGGTTAGACAAATGGACAATCGCCTCTGATAAGCGATTGTCTGTTTTGTTAGTTTTCATATATAAGAAATTTGAATTAAAGTGGACTTTAAACTCAAGCGTATCGACAGATATATTATTAAGCAATTTCTTGGCACTTACATTTTTGCGATTATATTGATAATATCAATATCTGTCATATTTGACATCAATGAAAAAATAGACAAATTCCTCAAGCCGGAAGTTCCGCTTGACGCTATTATCTTTGACTATTATCTGAACTTCATTCCATACTTTGCAAGTATGCTCAGTCCGTTGTTTACTTTCATTGCTGTAATTTTCTTTACATCAAAGTTGGCAGACAATTCTGAAGTCATAGCAATGCTTTCCAGCGGAATGAGCTTCAGGAGGCTTATGGTCCCGTATGCAATTTCAGCGGCAATTATTGCTGCAGTTACCTTTATTCTTAATGCATTCATAATTCCGCCGGCAAATAAAACCAGAATTGATTTCCAGAACAAGTATATCAAGAACAAGGCTGTTGATTATGCCAGAAACGTGCAGCTTGAGGTTTCGCCAGGAGTTATTGCATATTTCGACAGATATGACAACCGCTCAAATATGGGATACAGATTCTCATTGGAGCATTTCGAAGACAAGAAACTAGTATCAAGACTTACTGCTAAATCAATCAAGTATGATTCTCTTTATCAGTGGACGCTGATTGATTATATGATACGCGATTTCAAAGGAATGCGTGAGCACATTACAGAAGGCAGTCGTAAAGACACAGTCCTGACAATTGTTCCTTCTGACTTCCTGATTTCGGTTAACGACTGTGAGAAGATGACTACACCACAGTTGCACGAATACATCAGCCGTCAGTCAAAGCGAGGAATTGGTAATATTCAGACCTTTGAGATAGAATATCATAAGAGATTTGCTACAATAATGGCTGCATTCATCCTTACATCAATCGGAGCTTCATTGTCATCACGAAAGATAAAAGGAGGAATGGGAATGAATATCAGTATCGGTCTAGCATTGAGTTTCTCTTATATTCTTTTTATGACAATCACGGCAACATTTGCAATCAACGGAAGTGTTAGTCCGATGGTTGCTGCCTGGATTCCTAATATTATTTATGTATTTATCGCGATTTATCTTTACAGAAAGGCTCCAAGATAAATTCTTGGAAATATAATACATCCTCCGTTTATGAGACGCAAATTAAATCACATAAGAAAGCATAAACGCTCTGCAGCCCGGTTTTCCGCGCATTATGATTATATTGGAGAATACGAAAATCCCACATTTATCAGACTTATCCAATATAATTCCAATACGCTGATAAGTCAGGATATAAAAGACTTGAAGTCGTTCTGTCAGCTGAAAAACAGGGCGGAAGTAACAAACTGGCTTCAGGTGAATGGACTGAAAGATGCAGAAACAGTAAGTTTGCTTGTCAAAGAATTTGGCTTTCATAATTTGGATGCAAAAGATATTCTTACTCCTCAACACATAGTGAAAATCGAGTTCTACGAGAATCGTTATATTATAATACTGAATATTTGTTATTATGATGAAAATGACGAATTGAAGGTAGAACATATCGGCATATTGGTTTCCGGGAACAATCTGATAACTTTCTGTGAAAGCAATCGTCCTATTTTCGATAATGTGGAGAAAGCTATCAAAGATAATTTGCTTAATATTAGAGTTGGCGGGTGTGGACAATTATTGGCTCATATACTGAATATTGTGACTTCATATCTTGTGGAAGCCTCAACTCATACGGAAGATTTGCTCGAGGATATTGAAGCCCAACTATTGGAATTGGAACATAATTCGCCAAAGGTCGGACTGATGATTCAGCAACGACGCCGTGATTATATTACATTAAGGAAAAACAGTCTGCCTCTAAAAGAACAGTTCCAGAAAATGAACAGAGCAGACAGTATTTTTAGCAGCACGGAACTCAAGCCTATTTATAATGATTTATATGACCAGCTGCTGTTTGTAATTCAAACGGTCGAAAGCTGCCGTGAAATGGTTTCATCTCTCATGGATTTATATATAGCAAACAATGATTTGAAGATGAATACCATAATGAAACGTTTGACAGTGGTTTCAACTATATTCATTCCGTTAACATTCCTTGTTGGAGTTTGGGGAATGAATTTCGAGATAATGCCGGAATTGAAATGGAAATATGGCTATTTTATGGCTTGGTCCGTTATGTTTGTGGCAGCAGTTCTGTCGTGGTTATATTTAAGGAAGCTTATGAAATAATATCTTCTTAATTTATCCCTTTTAATTAGTATATAATATTGAATATAATATGAATAAAGTTTATTTGGATAATTTTGAAACGATGTTGCAGCACGAGTTGCTTCGTCTTTGCACTTCCTATAATATGTTGGAAGGAGTTTTGCTTTCGTCAGATGATATTGATGAAATGTGGCATAAACTAGCTCCAGAATATATGGTTGACGCAGTTCCGCAGATAAAGGATTATCCTTCAGTTTCTGTAGCTTGGGCAGCATATCTAGGTTTGGCAATTGCTTACGGCTGGGATAAAAACTGGGAATTGTGTTCAAAGGCTGAATACAGTTCTTATTATGGAGAACGTGGATTCGACGATATGGACGAACACATCGTTCGCGATTTGCTTGGCTTGCGACTTGAAAGTAACGAAGCACAGAACTTGGAGAATATGTTGCGCCGTTGCGCCCAGACAACAGTTTCTCTTATTCGCCGTGAACAAATCGAGCCTCAGAGCGAAACTGCATTTTATGTGTTTGCAAAAGCTTGTAAAGTTATGTTCCGCATTGGTGCTGCTATCGAACTTAAACGCCTTGGATATAAGTTTGAGAAAATGAACTGAATTTAAGTTTGCAATAAGCGAAACTGATAGGGTAAACGACTATAAAATACAAAAGGCTGTCTGTTGATAATCAATCCAGACAGCCTTTGTTTTATCTTGTCAAAACCGGAACAGGGAAGAAGTTCCCCGAATTCCGGTTCTGTTTTATTAATGCCACAACATATCTCCAGTTACAGCAGCGAATTTCTCTTCGCTAGCTTTGCGAAGTTTGATTGAACCGTCACCCCAGTTTGAAGGCCAACCTCCGATTACATGGCCAAGGAATACAGCTTTGATTTCATGCAAACCTTTTGCCAAAGCAACAGAGTTGTCTTTTCTTGAGAAACGCTTAACTTCACCTGCATTGTTTACAAGCAATTTGCCGTCAATCCAAACTTCTTCTAAATCTGAAGAAATATAATATACACCATCTTCAGGAATATCAATATAACCGTTAGCAACAGCAGCATACTGTTTTACGCCACGCATTGATTCGCTAGTCTTAACCTGGCTTCTCAATTCTTTAGTTTCCTTGATTACAGATTTCTTGCCAGTCTTGTTGGCAGCTTCAAGTTCTTTTACATTGAGATACATTCCGTCGAATACTTCCATATTCAAACCAGGAGCTTTCTTTGCAACTTCCTTAGCCGGAGCCAAAGCCTGTTTTTCAACTTGGATAGTACGAACCGGACTCATCTTGCCTGAAGGAAGAACAGAAGCAATTTTCAAAGTAGTTGTTTCTGTAATTTCGATAGGTGCAGAATATGCAGTAGAAGATTCTGTTGGTTCGCTTCCGTCAGTTGTATAAATCATCTTAATCGGACGGCTAGTCTTGAATTCCAAAGAAGCTTTGTCAGTAAATGCAACGAAATTGCAAGAACCGTTAGGCTGCTCAGGCTGTGGAATATGATAATTAATATCATGTTCGTCAAGACGCACATAAGCATTGTCTATACGACGTTCAAAGTCTTTGTAATCTTTTTTGTCTTCAGGAGTCCAGCCAATTTCAGCAATAGCAATGATACGAGGATAAGTACGATATTCGCGGATATCTTCATTATAAAGATATTCAGACCAAACATTTCCCTGAACACCAAGAACAAATTCAGATTTGCCCATCTGAGCCAATGTGTCAGGCACAGGATTGTAAGAATAAGTCTTTTCCAACAAAGTCATACCACCGATTGCAACCGGTTCGATTTTAGGATCGCCCTGATAATGGTCAAGATACATTCCGTTTCCGCCAGGAGTCATGATAACAGTGTGATTCATCAAAGCAGCAGCAATACCGCCTTCTTCACCACGCCATGACATAACTGTTGCTGTAGGAGCAAGACCACCTTCAAGGATTTCGTCCCAACCGATGATTTTCTTACCCTTAGTTGCAAGATATTTTTCCATGCGCTGGATAACATAGCTCTGCAATCTTTCTTCAGCAGTATGTTTTCCGTCAGCTTTCAAACCTTCTTCTCTGATTCGTTTCTGGCAAAGAGGACAGCTCTTCCAGCTAGTCTTAGGACATTCGTCACCACCGATATGGAAATATTCGCTAGGGAACAAAGGAACCATTTCGTCGATAACGTCTTCAAGGAATTCAAACATATCTTCTTTACCCGGACACATAACGATATCCTCAACACCCCAGATTATACGTGGAGTAGTTGGTTCGCCTTTACATGAAAGTTCAGGATAAGCAGCAATAGCAGCAAGTTCGTGTCCCGGAATTTCCAATTCAGGAACAACTGTGATAAATCTGTCTGCAGCATATTTTACTACTTCCTTGATTTCTTCCTGAGTGTAGAAACCTTTATGTTCAGTTCCTTCGCCATCAATACGAGTAGAACCTACTTCTGTCAGTTTCGGATATTTCTTTATTTCAATACGCCATCCCTGGTCTTCAGTCAAGTGCCAGTGCAGACGGTTGATTTTGAACAATGCCAAAACATCAATCTGTTTCTTGATGTCTTCAACAGGCATAAAGTGACGACATGGGTCAATCATCATACCACGATAGCCGAAACGAGGCTCATCTTTGATGCTTGCAGATGGAGCAGTCCATGCAATACCCTCAACTTTCTGAGCGCTTTCAATTTCAGCAGGCAAAAGCTGCATGAATGACTGCATACCATAGAAAAGACCCTGAGGAGTTTTAGCTTTAACAGTAACATTTGAAGGAGTAACATCAAGAGCGTATCCTTCATCATTTACGTCAAGAGATTCATCAATTGATAGTGTTATATCTCCTTTGTCTGCTACCTGGATATTATATCCTGTCGCAGCTTTCATTTTAGATGCAAAGAACTCTGCGATAGTTTTCGCTTCTGGAGTTGTTGCACCAAATGTAGTTTTTTTGTTTAGCTTGAATTGGCCGTCATGTTGTGTAAGGCTCATAGGTGCAGGGATAATGTTGATTCCCTGGTTGTAGACTTTAACTACACCTTGTTCCTCATTACATGAAGCTAATAAGCATAATGCCATTCCGGCACATAAAGTTGCTAAAAGCTTTTTCATGATTGTTTAGTTTAATGAATTATGATTATTTTAGTAGACAATTAACGAGGGGACAAGTAGACAAGAATGCAATCTGACAATAAATTATAACCTCGTCAACTTGTCTTCTCGTCAACTTGTCCCCTTGAAATATTACCATGCAAAGATAGGATATTCTTTCATCATTGAATTAACCTTTTCGCGAACAGAAGCAATTGTCTTGTCGCATTCTGGTGATGCAAGAACTGTATCAATCATTTCAACGATTTCACCCATCAACTCTTCTTTTGCTCCACGTGTTGTAATAGCTGGTGTTCCGATGCGGATACCGGATGTCTGGAATGCTGATCTGCTGTCGAATGGAACCATGTTCTTGTTGACAGTAATGTCAGCAGCAACCAAAGCTCTTTCTGCAACTTTACCAGTAAGTTCAGGGAACTTAGTGCGAAGGTCAATCAACATACTGTGGTTGTCAGTACCGCCGGAAATAATCTTGTAACCTTTGTCGATAAATGCCTGAGCCATTGTAGCTGCATTTTTCTTAACCTGCATCTGATATTCCTTATATTCTGGTTCCAATGCTTCACCGAAGGCAACAGCCTTAGCAGCAATTACGTGTTCAAGCGGACCGCCCTGAATTCCTGGGAATACAGCAGAATCAAGCAATTGTGACATTTTCTTGATTTCGCCTTTTGGAGTTTTCTTTCCCCAAGGATTTTCAAAGTCTTTGCCAAGAAGGATGATACCACCGCGTGGACCACGCAAAGTCTTGTGAGTTGTTGAAGTTACAATATGAGCATATTCCAACGGATTGTTCAACAATCCGGCTGCGATAAGACCTGCAGGATGAGCCATGTCAATCATAAGCAAAGCGCCAACTTTGTCAGCGATTTCTCTCATTCTCTTATAATCCCAGTCGCGAGAATATGCAGAACCACCACCGATAATCAATTTCGGTTTTTCGCGCAATGCAACTTCTTCCATCTGGTCGTAGTCGACGCGTCCGGTTTCTTCTTTTACATTATATTCTGTAGCACGATACAAAATACCTGAACTATTCACAGCAGAACCATGAGACAAGTGACCGCCGTGAGCCAGATTCAAACCAAGGAAAGTATCACCAGGATTAAGAACAGCCAAAAGAACAGCTGCGTTAGCCTGTGCACCTGAATGAGGCTGAACATTTGCCCATTCAGCATTGAATATTTTCTTCAATCTTTCGATTGCAATTGTTTCACTCTGGTCTACTACTTCGCAACCACCATAATAACGTTTCCCAGGATAACCTTCGGCATATTTGTTAGTCAGGCAGCTTCCCATTGCCTGCATTACTTGTTCACTTACAAAGTTTTCAGAAGCAATCAACTCAATACCTTTCAACTGACGCTGATGTTCTTTTTCAATGATGTCAAAAATAATGTTGTCCCTTTTCATATTTAATATCAAATTTTGATTAAGAAATAGAATTACATCTTTTGCAAATTTAGCATGTTTTTTTATATATGAACTATAAACCCATGCCTCTTTTTAGCAAAATCTCATATTCCGAGAGTGGATTAATGTAGATACTCAAAACAGAAAGTATCAAAATGTCAATTTTGACATTTTGATAAATAAACTTCTTGTGGCTCGTGTTTTTAAGGCATGAGATAAGGTTGATGAATTTTGTCGGACTCTCAGAGAGTTTAGCTTTTTCAATATGTAAGTATTGGAGGTTATATTTGTGTAACTTGAACAGTAATTACCTGGTATTTTGTGATTGGTTATATAAATGCATTCGGAGAAAAGTTTTTATTGATGGAAAAATGATATTTGAATTACGTTCGTGATTTGCTCTCTTCCAGACGAATTTGGACAAGGAATTAGGCGCTTTCCCGACAAATTCTTTAGATTCCGGGAAATTTATCCGGACATTCTGGTAAATATATATAGATGTATAGGTGAATAAATATAATAGTATAGCAAGATAATTATAGTTGTATCCAAGATTTCTTGTAGATGTTTGCCGAATATGTTGTAATTATTCCCGAAAAAGTCCAGAATTATAGCTCGTTTTGAGTAAAAACGCAAGAAAATAAATATTAAAGCAATCAGACAAATACGCTATATTTAATCAAAATGATATATATTTTGTTGTTTTACTTACATATAGATAATGTGTAAATTGCTTCATGTGTTGTCTTGTAAAATAGTAAATTTTGAATTAATAGATGAGAGAAAGGCAACATTAAAGAAGAAATATGTTATAAATTATATATTTTTAATGGTTTTTTTTAATAAAAACTTGCATTTTTAATAATAATTCATTTTATTTGTGATTAGAGAAAAGCGCTATGAGAAATGTAGATTAATTATTTTAGTTTAGTTGAAGTGTTAACCTTTTTCTTGATTAGACTCGTGCTTTTCAATGTGTTTTTTTAATTATTAATTATTAGAGTTTATTTTATGAGGAAATTGTTACCAATGCTAGGTCTTGCAGCAATATTCTCACAAACGTTGCAAGCGCAAGAGAGGATGATTTCGGGAGTTGTCGTTTCTTCTGAAGACGGTTTACCAATGGTGGGTGTATCTATTATGGATAAACAGAGTAATACCGGAGTGATTACCGATTTAAATGGTAATTTCACTATTCAAGTTTCCCCAAAAACAAAATCTTTATTGGTTTCTTATCTTGGTTATAAAGCCATCGAAACTAAGATTGACGGTAAAACTATGAAGATTGTTATGGAACCAGATTTGGTTGCATTGGACGAAGTTATGGTAGTTGCCTATGGTACTGGAAAGAAATCTTCTTTTACGGGTTCTGCTACAGTAGTTAAGAGCGAATCATTGGAAAAAATCAAGGCATCAAACGTTACACAGGCTTTGCAAGGACAGAGTAGTGGTGTTCAGGTTTTGAACAGTACTGGTGAGCCGGGCGAAGATGCTACAATTATGATTCGTGGTATTGGTTCAATGAATGCTTCAAGTTCTCCGCTATATGTTGTCGATGGAACTGCTTATGATGGTTATCTGAATGCTATCAACCCGGCAGATATCGAATCTATGACCGTTTTGAAAGATGCTTCAGCAACTGCATTGTATGGTTCACGTGCAGCAAATGGTGTTGTGATGATTACAACAAAGAAAGGTAACAGCGAGAAAGGTCAGATTAATTTCCGTTCATCTTGGGGTTGGTCAAGCCTTGCTGTAGATTTGCCTCGTGCATTATCTCCGCAGGAATATTCTGAGTTAACATGGCAAGCCCTTTATAATGGTTATATGGATAACGGTTATGCTCAGAGCGATGCTGCCAACTATGCTTCAACTTACCTTACCGGACAGTTTGGTATAAATCCATTCAGCGTAGACCAGCCAGTAGGTCTTGACGGTAAAATGAATCCTGATGCTGAATTGCTTTACTCTGGCGATTGGAGAGGAGCTTTGATGAAATCTCGTCTTCGCCAGGAATATAATGTTGACTTCAGTGGTAAGTCAAAGAAAGCTGACTATTATCTTTCTGCCGGCTACTTGAACGACAAGGGCGTTTTCACTATTTCTGAATTTGAACGTTTCACTACCCGTGCTAATTTGAATTATCAGGTAAACAAGTGGTTAAAGGTTGGAACTAATATTAACTTGTCACATAGCAAACGCGAAGGTTCTTCAAGTGAATCTGTTGTTTGGATGCTCCGCACTATGCCTACCATTTATCCTATTTATAAGTGGGATGCTGAAGCAGGAGCTTATGCCCGTGACGACAATGGTAAATTGATTTACGATTATGGTGACAACCGTACAGGATGGAGTGGATGGAACACTGTAGCCGATAATGAATATAATAAGTATCCTTATATGAATGACAACGCTTCTGCGCGTTCATATTTCGAGATTGACTTTATTCCTGGATTGAAATGGCGTACTAACTTTAGTTTCGACTATGTTGGTTATACTTACGACGGATATACAAACAGTGAATATGGTTTTGCAGCAGGTTATGGCGGTGAAGCTTACAAGAGTTCTGCCCGTACTTTCTCCTGGACATTGAACAACCTTTTGACTTACGAAAAGGCTTTTGGAGATCACTCTATCAATGTCCTTGTTGGTCAGGAAGCTTATTCAATGAATTATAAATATCTCGATGCATCTAAACGTGGTTTGCCTTTCTTTGGTATAACTGAAATCGGTGCTGCTTCTGAGATGAACTCTATGAACTCATATACTGATAATTATCGCCTTATGAGTTACCTGAGCCGTGCTGAATATGACTATAAAGATCGTTATTATGTATCTGCCAGCTTCCGTACCGATGGTTCTTCTCGTTTCCATCCGGACAATCGCTGGGGTAAGTTCTGGTCAGTCGGCGGTTCTTGGCGTATATCAAATGAAGATTTTATGTCTTCAACAACAGACTGGTTGGATAACTTGAAACTGAAAGCCAGCTATGGTGCTGTGGGTAACGATAATCTTGGAACATATTATGCTTATCAAGGTTTGTATGCAACAGGATTGAACAACTATAACGATGCAGGTGTTATGATCAGCCGTTTGCCAAACAGGAATTTGAAATGGGAAACTAACTTGCAGACAAATGTGGGTGTTGATTTTGCTATGTTCAACAGACTTAGTGGTAGTTTCGAGTGGTTCAGCCGTAAATCAAAAGATTTGTTGTTCTATATGCCTATGGCTCCATCAACAGGTTTCAGTGGAATTGACAGAAATATTGGTGACGTGAAGAATGTCGGTGTTGAATTCTCTTTGAACTTTGCTGCAATCAACACTAAAGACTTCAAGTGGACAATTGATTTGAACGGTACACATTATAAGAATACTATTACCAAACTTCCTCAGGAAGAAATCAACTCAGGTGTTTTCAAATGGCGTGAAGGTGAATCACGATATAATTTCTGGGGACCAGAATATGCAGGTGTAAACCCGGAAACTGGTAACGATATGTACTGGATGAATGTTTACGCTACAGATGAAAACGGTAATGAATATGTCAAGGAAAGAGTAAAGACAGAAGATTACAATCAGGTGACTAGCGACAAACAGAAAAAGTATCTTGGTGATGCGATTCCTAAGTTGTTTGGTGGTTTCACTAACAACTTTGTATATAAAGGTATAGATTTGTCATTCATGCTTTATTACAGCATTGGTGGAAAACTTTACGATAGTGACTATTCACAAATGATGTCTTACCGTATCGGTTATGGCATGCACCCTGATATGCTTGATGCGTGGACTCCGGAAAATACAAATGCTGAGTTCCCTCGTATTTCAACAGCATATGCAAACTACTTGAATGCTTATACATCTAAATTCATATATGATAATTCATTCGTCCGCTTGCGTAATGTAACTTTGGGATACACTTTGCCACAGTCTTGGACTCGCAAATTCCAGGTTAATTCGTTGAGATTATATGTTCAGGGCGACAATATCCTGACATTCGGTAGTGCTGTTGGTAGAGGTACAGATCCTGAACAAGGAATTGACGGATGTACTGCAAACCGTTTCCCAATTACCAAGTCTGTATCTTTTGGTCTGCAGCTGAATTTGTAATGTGTTGAATTATGTGTAACTTTTAAAGAAATGAAAATGATGAAACCAGCTAAATATTTATTGACAGTATTTGCAATGTCGGGCTTGCTGACTGGAGGTCTGACATCATGCAGTGATTTCCTTGAAACAAACCCATCAACTTCTGTCTCTGACAATCAGGTGTTCACTACTGTATCAGGTGCACAGGCTGCATTGAATGGTTGCTATTATCAGATGAAGTGCTATAGCGGTGGTGGTGCTAACCGTAGTGATGACTGGGGAATTCCTTCTATACAGATGATTTCCGATATGTGTGGAGAAGACGTTATAAATAATGGCGGTGGTTGGTATGGTTACAATTATAATTATTGGGGAGAAACTCGTGGTGACATCTTCCGTTCAGGTCAGCTATGGACATTCCATTATCGCCTTATCAACAACCTTAATTCCGTAATTACATATATCGACGATTGTGAAGGTGATGCGACAGAAAAGCAATATATAAAAGGCCAGGCTCTTGCAATGAGAGGTTGGGCTTATTTCAACCTTGCAAGATTGTTCCAGCAGACATATGCTATAGCAAAAGATATGCCTGGTGTGCCTATCTATACAGAACCGACAACTGAAGCTACTCAAGGAAAGCCGCGTGGTACGTTGGAGCAAACTTATCAGCAGGTTCTGTCTGACCTTGAAACTGCAGAACCTATGCTCGAAGGTTTTGTTCGCAGTAGTAGCAATCCTAATGTCTTCAACCAGGCAATTGTGGATGGTATTTTGTCCGAAGTATATCAGGTTATGCATAATTGGGCTAAGTCGGAAGAATATTCTAGAAAAGTTTTGGCACAGTATCCGTTGACATCTAATGATGAATATACTTCTGGATTCAATGACCATACATTGAGTTCATGGATTTGGTCAATCAAGCAGACTGAGGAACAGAATATGGGTGACTATTCTCCATTTGCAATGTGGTATAACAATACTCGTTCGTGCTGGACTTTCGCTTGCTTTATCTTAGCTGATGATTTCGTAGCTCTTTTCGATGAATCAGATATCCGCTTCCAGCAGATGCAGCAGTGGGAAAATACTTCCGGACAGAAATTCTGGGTTTCAATGAAATTCAGGGATAATGAAGACTGTCGTGGTTCAATAGTTGTGATGCGTTCTGATGAAATGTTGCTCAATGCAGCTGAAGCTTGTGCACGCCAGGGCAAGGAAGGCGAAGCAAAAGAATTATTGTGGCAATTACAGGATATGCGTCAGGCAAAACGTACAGAAGCCTCTGGACAGGAATTGCTTGAAGCAATTTGGATTGAAAGACGCAAAGAACTTTATGGTGAAGGTTTCGCTACATTTGATATGATTCGTACTGAGAAACCGTTGGTTCGTGGCGGTAACCATGTAGCTTATGGCGGTTCAATTCAGTTGCCGGCTCATTCATGGAGATTCATTTATCAGATACCGTCTTCAGAATTGAAGAATAATACATCAATGGTTGATGATATCTGGCCTAATGGCGACCAGAATCCTTATGATGGTGTTTATGTCCCATAATAAGGACCTGTATAATTGATTTTTTGGGGCTTAAGGAGTCAAGTAGCCGTTTGGCTACAAGACTCCTTTTGTTTTGAGTATCTATTTATGATTTTATCTTTTCAGAAACTTTGGAAGTCTGCTTCCTGGAAACGTGTGACTTCGGTGTTCCATCTTTCTTCCACAAACTTGCAATGGTCTGGATTTGCTGTGTAGTTGTCGAAATCCTGTTGGTTGGCAAATTTCATAAGGAAAGCATACTGATAGTCGTTTTTCGGACTGCACTGGCGGCAAGCCTGGAATTCATATACACCAGGAACAGCAGTAAGTATTCTTACACCGTCTTTAATGAAGTTTTCTGCTTCAGCAGAGCCGACAGGATATTTTAGGTCGAACTGAACTGTGTGATATATTTCACCGGATTTCAATTTGTTTTCCGACGTGCAAGATGAAATTGTTCCTGCGGTTGCAGCCATAACTGTAGCAGCTCCTGCTCCTTTGAAAAATTCTCTCCTTTTCATTCTTTATTAAATTAGGTTATACAATTATTATTTGTGAGTTCAAAGATATGTTATTCTTTTTAAGAATGAAGATTTGAATCATTTCAAATTAGTTTTGACTATCATAACAGCTGATTATACAACTTACATTATAATATGTGAAATATGGATTTTAAGATGTATCTTTGCAGTGAGAAAGAATATGAATTTGTAAGCTGTTCATTTGTGTTACGACATATTTGAGCACTCAAAAACATTAATAACAGATTATATGAAGCGAATTATAGAGATTTGTGCCAATTCTGCCCAAAGCTGTGTAGAGGCGGAGAAAGGCGGAGCGACTAGAGTTGAGTTATGTGCAGGAATTCCGGAAGGCGGAACTACTCCAAGTTATGGAGAAATAAAAACGGCTCAAGCTCTGACGTCGAATATTGACATTAATGTTATTATTCGCCCACGTGGAGGTGATTTCTTATACACTGAAGCAGAAATACAATCGATGTTGCTCGATATAGAACTTTGCAAACAGTTGGGTGTTCATGGTGTTGTGTTCGGTTGTCTGACAAAAGAAGGAGATATAGATGTGCCTCTGATGAAAAGACTTATTGATGCTGCAAAGCCATTGTCTGTAACTTGCCATCGTGCATTCGATGTGTGCCGCGACCCATTTACTGCTTTGGAGCAGCTAATAGAATTAGGTTGTGACAGAATTCTTACTTCAGGACAGCAATCTGATGCCGTAAAAGGAATTCCTTTGTTGAAGGAACTTGTTGCCAAGGCTGGAGACAGAATAATCATAATGCCTGGATGCGGTGTCCGTGAAAATAATATTGAGCTTATTGAAAAGGAAACAGGTGCAAAAGAATTCCATACTTCAGCAAGAAGCATAGTTTACAGCCGTATGGAATATCGCAACGAAAATGTTCCGATGGGAAGCAGTGCTGTTTCTTCTGAATTTGAGACAGTGGAAACAGACCATAAGAAAGTTGCTGTTTTTGTCGGAGAATAGAAATAAAAGTAGACTAGGCTACAGAGACGAGTTGACAAGATATTTTACCTTATCAACTCGTCAAATTGTCTCTCGTCAACTAAAACACAAAAGGTTGTCAGTTCTTTTGAAGTTTGGCAACCTTTTTGCTGTATAATATAATGTAAAAGGAATCAGTAAACAGATAAAGTTCTGAAGATATCCTTTTAACACATTGTTAAACAAAAGAATAATAAAAGATTACTAGATATGAGCCAGAAAGATTTACATAACGAAGAGCAAATTAATGAGAATGTTGAACAGGAAAATGTTCAGCAGGATGCGACAAATTTGCATGAAGAGCAGGTAAATTCGTCAGACAACACTGAGGAAACTGACAAAGTGGCTGACCCACTTGCTGAGTTGCAGGCAAAATATAACGAACTTAACGATTCACATCTTCGCCTGATGGCAGAGTTCGATAACTATCGTAAAAGAACACTTAGAGAAAAATCAGAATTGATAAAGAATGGTGGAGAAAATGCTTTGACTCAGCTTCTTCCTGTTGTAGATGATTTTGAACGTGCATTGCAGAACGTGCGTAAAGCAGATAATGTTGAAGCTGTGGCAGAGGGCGTTGAGCTGATTTACAACAAGTTTATTGCATATCTTACTTCACAGGGCGTGAAAGCTATGGAAACTGCAGGACAGTCATTCGATGCTGATATATATGAAGCTATCGCTACTATTCCGGCTCCTACGGAAGACCTGAAAGGAAAAGTTATTGACTGCGTTCAGACAGGTTATATGCTTAATGAGAAAGTGATTCGTCACGCTAAAGTTGTTGTTGGAGAATAATTAAAGGAAGGAAGATGGCAAAGAGAGATTACTACGAAGTGCTGGGCGTAAGCAAAGATGCGTCAGCAGATGAAATAAAGAAAGCTTATAGAAAAAAGGCAATCCAGTATCATCCTGATAAGAATCCGGACGACAAGGACGCTGAAGAAAAGTTTAAAGAAGCGGCAGAAGCTTATGATGTGTTGAGCGACCCGCAGAAACGTCAGCGTTATGACCAGTTCGGTCATGCCGGAGTTGGAGGCGCATCTTCACAAGGCGGATTCGGCGGCGGTATGTCTATGGATGACATCTTCTCTCAATTCGGTGATATTTTCGGTGGTCATTTTGGCGGATTCGGCGGTTTTGGCGGATTCGGTGGCGGTTCACGTGGCGGACGACGCGTAAACAGAGGTTCTGATTTGCGTGTGAAAGTGAAGCTGACTCTGAAAGACATCGCAAACGGAGTTGAAAAGAAAATCAAGGTTAAGAAATATGTTCCTTGTAAGCATTGTCACGGAACAGGTGCTGATGGCGACGAAGGAACAAAAACATGTGAAACTTGTAAAGGTTCAGGTGTAGTTACACGTGTTGCCAACACAATCTTGGGACAGATGCAGACTCAGACAACTTGTCCTACTTGCGGTGGTGAAGGAAAGACTATCGTTAAGAAATGTCCGGAATGTAATGGTGAAGGTATTGTTCGCGATGAAGAAATCATCACTTTAAATATTCCAGCCGGCGTTGCTGAAGGCATGCAGTTGTCAATGAACGGAAAAGGTAATGCTGCAAGACACGGCGGTATCAATGGTGACTTGCTTATCCTGATTGAGGAAGAAGAACATCCTGATTTGATTCGTGACGACAACGATTTGTTGTATAACTTGCTGTTGAGCTTCCCTCAGGCAGCATTGGGATGCAGCGTTGAAGTTCCTACTGTCGACGGTAAAGCCAAACTTAAAATTGAACCGGGAACACAGCCTGGAAAAGTATTGCGCTTGAGAAACAAAGGTCTTCCTTCAGTGAACGGCTACGGAACAGGAGATTTGCTTGTTAACGTCAGCGTCTATGTTCCTGAAACATTGTCTTCTTCAGAAAAAGAAACACTTAACGGACTGGAAAATTCTCCAAACTTCATGCCGAACAAATCCATGAAGGAAAAGATTTTTGCTAAGTTCAGAAGGTTGTTTGATTGATTGAGAATAAGTTCTTATATACTGATAAGTAGCGGCTTCTAAAAGATGTCGCTACTTTTTTTATGGCTAAGAGTTAAAATAGACTTGACATTTGTTTTTTACTTTTATATCTTTGAATAAGATAGAAAGTATAAACCAAGCTTTTTGTGTTTTATATTCTATTTATTTTATTCTGTAATAACTAAAATGAATCAGTATGGAAAATCCAAAACGACTTCTCAGACCTGTAAATGGTAAAATGATAGCCGGAGTTTGCGCCGGAATAGCAAATTATTTTGATATTGACCCGACTATCGTGCGTATTATATATGTTCTTATGTTTTTCATGCTGGGAACAGGAATTCTGTTGTATCTGATATTATGGTTGGTAATTCCTCAGGAAAAAATTTACTATTAATATCGGATATAGAAAACCAGATTTGCTAATTTGACGATTTCAAACAAAGAATTGAATGAATTTTGAATTATCATCACCATTCCGTCCGATGGGAGACCAGCCGGAAGCAATTGCGGCTTTGTCTGACGGATTGAGGAATGGAGTGCCATATCAGACATTACTCGGAGTAACTGGTTCGGGAAAGACATTTACGATTGCGAATGTTATCAAGGAAGTTCAGAAACCGACATTGATATTGAGCCACAACAAGACGCTTGCAGCTCAGCTCTACAGCGAATTCAAGGCGTTTTTCCCGAATAATGCTGTTGAATATTTTGTCTCTTATTACGATTATTATCAGCCGGAAGCATATCTGCCATCTACCGATACTTATATAGAAAAGGATTTGGCAATTAATGACGAGATTGACAAACTGAGACTGAGAGCCACAGCGTCTTTGCTGTCCGGAAGAAGAGATGTAATCGTTGTTTCATCTGTTTCCTGTCTTTATGGTATGGCAGATCCGAGAGCATTTGCCGAAAAGGTCACTCATATCGAGCGAGGAATGCAGATTGACAGAGACAAACTTATCAGAAGATTCGTGGATGCTCTGTATATAAACAACAAGCTGGAATTTAAAAGCGGATGCTTCCGTGTAAACGGTGATACTGTTGACATTTTCCCTGCAATTGAAACATTTGATGGTGTAGCATACAGAATCGAATTCTGGGGAGACGAGATAGACCGCATATCGTCCTTTGACCCTCAGACAGGGCAGGAGATTGACGAGCAGGACGAATTAAATATTTATCCCACAAACCTTTTCGTTACCACTCAGGAAAGAATCAACCAGGCAATCAGCCAGATTGATGTGGATTTGGGCACACAAGTCGAGTATATGAAGGAAATAGGAAAGCATTACGAGGCAAAACGTCTGTATGAACGCGTGACCTTCGATTTGGAAATGATTCGTGAACTCGGTCATTGCTCCGGAATCGAGAACTACTCCAGATATTTTGACGGACGCGCCGCAGGCGAAAGACCTTTCTGTCTTCTTGATTATTTCCCTAGAGATTTCCTTCTTGTTGTGGACGAAAGCCATGTTACTATTCCTCAAATCAGGGCAATGTATGGCGGCGACTATGCAAGAAAGAAAAACCTTGTGGAATATGGTTTCCGTCTGCCTTCAGCAATGGACAACCGCCCGCTTACATTCGATGAGTTTGAGTCACTTACTCCTTGTGCCATATATGTGAGCGCCACTCCTGCAGAGTATGAACTGGAGAAGAGCGAGGGAATTGTTGTTGACCAGGTGATTCGTCCGACCGGATTGCTTGACCCGATTATTGAAGTTCGCCCGACATTGAATCAGATTGATGATTTGATGGAAGAAATAACAGTGCGTGCAGCTAAGGACGAGAGAATCCTTGTCACTACTCTTACTAAGCGAATGGCGGAAGAACTCACAACATATATGAGCCGAATGGGAGTGAGATGTAATTATATCCACAGCGACGTGGACACTCTCGAGCGAGTTCAGATAATGGACGACTTGAGAAAAGGCCTGTTTGATGTTCTTATCGGAGTAAACTTGTTGAGAGAAGGTTTGGACTTGCCGGAAGTTTCGCTTGTTGCTATTCTTGATGCAGACAAAGAAGGATTCTTGCGTTCACACCGTTCGCTTACACAGACAGCTGGACGTGCAGCAAGAAATGTAAACGGAAAAGTTATTTTCTATGCGGACAAGATAACAGAAAGCATGAAGCTGACTATGGATGAAACCAACCGTAGGCGAGAAAAGCAGATGGCTTATAATGAAGCTCACGGCATAACACCAAGACAGGTCGTTAAGAACAGTGTTTCTATTGTAGCCGAAAAGCAGCAGAATGCCGAGGCTTATGCTTATGTCGAGCCGGAACGTCCGGTTGCAGCCGACCCTGTTGCACAATATATGAATGTTCAGCAGCTTGAAAAGCTTATCGAAAGAACAAGAAAGCAAATGAATGAAGCTGCCAAGAAGCTGGAGTTTATTGAAGCTGCACAATACAGAGATGAGCTTCTGAAACTAGAAGAATTGTTGAAAAATAAAAAGGAATAATATGAGACAATTAATATTGTTGTTTCTGTGTGTTTTCAGCCTTGGATTACCAAAGGCTGAAGCACAAGACCGAAAGTTTTATCACAAGGAAGATTCTCTGAAAGTTGAGAAATATATTGCTTTTCTGTCTGACAAGTCGTCTGAGCCGGCAGGAGAGCAGATAATCAGTACTGCAAAGCTATTTCTTGATTTGCCTTATGTTGCTTCAACATTGGAGAAAACTCCGGAAACTCTGGTCGTGAACTTAAGGGAACTGGATTGTACTACATTAGTTGAAACAGTTCTTGCCCTAGTCCGTACATCTCAGACCGGAGGAAAGAATTTTGCAGACTATTGTAATACGTTGGAGAATATCCGATATAGAAACGGAAAAGTATCTTATACGGAAAGATTGCATTATATTGCAGACTGGAAAACTTATAATGAAAAGAAAGGTATCTTGAAAGATATTACATCCGGAATAAAAGGAAACATAAAATATCATTTGGATTTGTCTTTTATCTCTTCTCATCCAAATTTGTATAAACAGCTCGAATCCAATCCGGAATGGACCGCCATTATCCGAGAATATGAAAAAGAAGCAAACCAGAGAGACTACTATTATATTCCCAAAGAATCGCTCGATAAGGCAAGTTGTTCAATCAAAAATGGAGATATAATTGGCTTTGTAACAAGCATTAAAGGCCTGGATGTCTCACATATGGCATTTGCTTATTGGCAAGATGGCATGCTTAAATTTATTCATGCTTCGTCAGCTGAGAAAAGAGTTGTTATAAATAGAGAAAGCTTAAAAGAGTACTTGAATAAGCAATCTAAAATAAAAGGAATTTGGATAATAAGAGTAAATGATATAAATCATTGAATGATATGATAGTAATAAAATTCATGATATAAGTAATTAATAAAAAATCTTTCATACATTTTTTTGATTTAAAATAAAAATCCATATATTTGTGCTTGATAAGTATGTTATATAGCAGTCGTGGTAAAGCAGCAAAAAAGAGAAGAAATAGATTTTTCGGCTAGTTTGTCGGAAGTTTGGAGAGTATTGACTGAAAAAGAACGCGATATTCTTCGAAACAATTCGTCTATACAGCACTTCAAGCGCAACGAATTGATATATTGTGAAGGTGATGAGCCTAAAGAGATGATGTGCCTTCTGAAAGGAAAGGTCAAAATCTACAAAGATGGTGTTGGAGGAAGAAGCCAGATAATCAGAATGATAAAGCCTATCCAGTATTTTGGCTATAGAGCAAACTTTGCTCAGGAAGATTATTTGACTAATGCTTCAGCATTCGAAGCATCAACAGTTTGTATGATTCCTATGACTATTGTCACGGACCTGATTATGGCAAATCCTCAATTGGCAATGTTCTTTATTCGCCAGCTGTCAATAGACTTGGGTATTGCAGATGAGAGAACAGTAAATCTTACTCAAAAGCATATTCGAGGCCGTTTGGCAGAATCTTTGTTATTCCTGAAAGATAGCTATGGATTGGAAGAAGACGGTGCTACTTTGAGTATTTATCTTGCCCGCGAAGATTTGGCTAATTTGTCGAATATGACAACTTCAAATGCAATCAGAACTCTTTCAACATTTGTCGCAGAGCGAATAATAGCAATCGACGGAAGAAAAATAAAGCTGATTGATGAAGATAAATTGCGTAAAATAAGCAAAATGGGATAAAATCCCGATACTGTAGTAATTCTCTGTCAATAACTTTTTTAATAATATAGTCCCATCCAATGTGAGAAGTCTTGCACTGGATGGGATTCTTGTTTTTATGAGCCATATAAATATGGTGTGTTGTCAATAAAAATAAGAATATATAAATTTGCCCTACACAAGTAAGAAATAGTTCAAACACTATAATAATGAAAAATCGTTTAAAACCAATAATGTTTGTCGGTACTTGCTCCGACGCTGGCAAGAGCGTCATCAATGCAGCATTTTGCCGAATTTTCAAACAAGATGGATATTCTCCTGC
The DNA here is from genome assembly GCF_056640935.1 of Parabacteroides sp. KHUB-01. NCBI lineage: Bacteria > Pseudomonadati > Bacteroidota > Bacteroidia > Bacteroidales > Tannerellaceae > Parabacteroides > Parabacteroides sp. KHUB-01. Next base: position 45,871 of record NZ_CM153256.1, read on the forward strand.
GCCTTTCAAGGCACAAAATATGTCTTTGAATTCTTATTCAACTATCGATGGCGGCGAGATGGGACGAGCCCAGGTCGTACAGGCAGAAGCTTGCTGCATTGAGCCTCATACTGATATGAATCCCGTTTTGCTGAAGCCGACTAGCGACAAAGGTTCGCAAGTAGTTCTCAACGGTCGTCCAATTGGAAATATGTCTGCAAAGGATTATTTCGGGATGAAACTTCAGAAAGAGGAATTGTTCAAGGAAGCAGTAGCAGCGTTCTCCCGCTTAGAGTCGAAATACAATCCTATAGTTCTGGAAGGAGCAGGAAGTATTTCCGAGATAAATCTGCGCGACCGTGATATAACAAATATGAGAATGGCAATAAAAGCCGGAGCAGACACATATCTTGTCGCAGATATCGACCGTGGTGGAGTTTTCGGTTCCGTATATGGAACAATAGCTTTGCTGACTGAAGAAGAACGCAAGCGTATAAAAGGCGTAATCATAAACAAATTCCGTGGAGATATTTCTCTCTTCGACGAAGGAAGGAAAATAATTGAAGACATGACCGGTGTTCCGGTTGTAGGAGTCGTTCCTTATTTCAGCAATATCAAGATTGAAGAAGAAGACTCAGTTGTCCTGGAAAGGAAGATGAGAACTTATAGCAGCGGAAAAATCAATGTGGCAATAATATTGCTCAAGCGCATGTCCAATTTCACTGATTTTGATGTTCTGGAAATGGACCCGCGTTTTAATCCATATTATACAAATAATCCGGAAGACATCGAAAAGGCAGATATCATATTGTTGCCCGGTTCAAAGAACACTTTGGCAGACTTGCAGCACTTGCGTGCCAATGGAGTCGCTGATGTAATAGTGAAATGCTTCAAGAACGGAAAGAAAGTCATCGGCATTTGTGGCGGATATCAGATGATGGGAGCAAGGCTGGAAGATCCGAATGCATTGGAAGGAAATATTCCTGTTATTCCTGGCTTGGGACTTTTGCCTCAGTGCACGGTTATTGAGCCGGAGAAAATTACTAAACAGAGCAACTTCTCTTTCCTTAACGGCAAAAATCCTGAGACGAAATCCTGCAAAGGATATGAAATACATATGGGACGGACAACTATTATAGGCGACGCTCCTCAAAAACCTGTAGCATTGCTGGAAGACGGGCGCACAGACGGATATTATCTGGGCCCGAATTGCTGGGGAAGTTATATGCACGGTATTTTGGATAACACTGACGTTCTCAATCATCTGGCTGAAGGATTCGATAAAAATCCTGTAAATGATAACTTTGATTATGCGACATTCAAAAATGAGCAATATGATAAGTTGGCCGATTGGGTAAGACAGCATGTGGATATGGATTATATCTACAAAAGTCTTAAAAGTGATTCTTCCGACTTATAAAAATCATACTTCTTGTATTTAATACGGAAAATATTGTATATTTACCGGAAATATTTGTTGAAAAACCAATATAGTCAGGCATAAACTTATGTTTTATGCCTGATTTGAAATTTATTTTGTTAACTTAAAGTGTGATGTGCGATGGAAAAGACAAAAATCTCCAGACGTGAATTTATGGCCTCTTCAGGTCTTTTGGCAGGAACTGCCATTTTAGGAAACCTTCCTTTTGAAAAAGTCAGTGCAAATGATTTTATTGAAGAAGCTGCTGCAAAAAAAATGCGTGTTGCTTTAGTTGGAACCGGAATCAGAGGTATTACAATGTGGGGAAAAGACCTCGTTAGGGATTATCCTGATTTGATAGAATTCGTCGGCTTGTGTGATATAAATGAAGGACGATTGAATTTTGCCAGTCAGCATATCGGAGCCGGTTGTCCGACATTTTTGGATTTCGACGAAATGATGCGTACCACAAAGCCAGACGTTCTTATTGTTTGTACAATAGACTGCACTCATCATGAGTTTATAATCAAAGGAATGGAGTATGGAGCAGATATTATAACCGAAAAACCGATGACTATTGACGAACAGAAAATTCAGGCAATTTTGGATGCAGAGAAAAGAACAGGAAAGAAAGTCCGTGTAACTTTCAACTACAGATATTCTCCTCACAGAGCAAAAATGTGGGAACTGTTGAGAAATGGAGAAATCGGAGAGTTGACATCCGTTGATTTCCACTGGTATTTGAACACTTCTCATGGTGCCGATTATTTCAGACGCTGGCACAGAAAAATTGAGAATAGCGGCTCTTTGCTGCTTCACAAAGCCTGCCATCATTTTGATTTGCTGAACTGGTGGATCGACAGTGACCCCGAAACAGTATATTGCGTCGGAGCACTTGAACACTATGGCAAAAATGGCAAATTCAGAGGTGAGAATTGTAGAATGTGCAGTCATAAGTCTGAATGTAATTACTATTGGGACATAACAAAAGACTCATTCCTCACAAAGTTGTATGTTGACAATTATAAATATGACAAATACAACAGAGACGGTTGTGTCTTTGCCAACGATGTAAATATTTATGACAAGATGGCTGCAACTATCAAATATAAAAACGGCGTCCAGGTTTCATATTCATTGACAAGTTATTCTCCTTATGAAGGATACAGAATTGCTTTCAACGGAACTGAAGGACGAATTGACGCATGGATTGAAGAATCCAACAGAATGTCCGACCGTGATTATGACGAAATAATTCTTTTCAAGAATTTCGGAAAAAGACAATATTTCCATATTCCTTTTGGAACTTCCGGCCATGGCGGTGGCGACGCATTGCTGAAAGACCAGATATTCAAACCGAATGTTCCTGATCCAATGAAGCAGTGTGCCAACGTCAGAGACGGTTCTTTGGCTTGCCTGATTGGTATCGCGGCAAGAAAGAGTATCCAGACGGGTAAACCTGTCAATATTGAAGGACTGACTTCAATTGTTCCGGAAGAGAAAAAACAGTATAACAGAGTCTGATTAATTATATTTAAATATGTATTGCAGCACAGTGGTTTCCATAACTGCTGTGCTGCTTTGTGAAATCATTTTCTTGTCAATTTTTAAGCGAAACTTAATTACTAATTATCAAATGAAAAAGACAACCTGTATTTTGTTAGCCTTGATGACTTCGGCTTCATTATGGGCAGATAATTCAGACGGCAATATCAAAGGTAAGTTGCTCGAGTCCGGAACGGAAAAAGTAATCGACTATGCAGATTTATTCCTGTATAAAAATGGTGTCTCAGAAAAGCCGGTTATGCAAACATTCCCGAATGAGAAAGGTGAATTCATTTTCAATGAAGTTGAGAACGGAACATACACACTTATGGTGCGGCTCATTGGCTATGATATTGTCACCGTAAAAGATATCGTTATCAACAATGAGGATAAATATTTGGGAAACCTAAGTATGAAGCCTCTCGAAATGGGAATTTCTGAAGTTGAAGTTGTGGCTTCCAAAAGGCAGTTGGTCTATAAGTTGGACAAGAAAATTGTAGAAGCTTCGGCAAATATGATGGCTGGCGGTGGCTCGGCAGTTGATATTCTCGAAAACACTCCATCAATACGCGTGGACGCAGAAGGCGAAGTGACGTTTCGAGGCAGCAGCGGTTTCCTGGTCTATGTTGACGGAAAACCCAGCGTTTTCTCCGGCACTCAGGCATTGGAACATATTCCTGCCGGACAAATTGAAAATATTGAGATTATCACAACTCCATCGGCTAAACATGACTCCGACGGTGATGTGGGAATTATAAACATTATAACCAAAAAACATTCGCAACAGGGATTGAGCGGAATGGTCAATCTTTCGGGAAGCACATGGCTGTCAAGGAATATAGATTTCCTTCTGACCAAGCAGAACACCAAATCAAGATGGTACGTTGGCGGTCAGTGGACCGACAGACTGCGAAAAAGTGATTTCGACCAGGAAAAAATGACGATAGTCGGAGACCAGACTACAACGTCTCATTCCGTCGGACCAAGAACCGGAGACAATTACAATTATTCCCTGAAAGGTGGCTGGAGCATCGAGTTGCCCAAAACCAGCATTTCCGTTGACGTAGAAGGCGGATATGGAGGAAACAAGCGCAAAGGCGAAATGAACTACAAGGAAACTCGCAGCATCAATGGCTCCGAACCGCAGACAGAATATTACAGAAGTATCGACGACTATGATAACTCGGAAAAATATGGCCTCGGAAGTTTTGCCCTCAAGCATCGCTTCAATGATAACGGACACGAATTGTCCGCAAGCGCATACTATAAATATGGTGGCGATGCCCTTGAATATTTCTTCAACGACCTGATGAGTCTCGAAGGCAAGAGAGTTCAGGGACACAGAGCCTACGAAGCCGAACACCGCGAAACTCTGCGTGCCAACCTGGACTACACGCTTCCTATAAACGAAACAGCGCGCCTCGAAGCCGGATATCAGTATTATTCATATCTCGAAGATGGAGACTACAAAATGGAATGGTGGGATCCGCAGGGAGAACATTTCTACTGGAGAGACGACATCTACAACACCTTCTATTTCCAGGAAGGCGTGAATTCCATCTATGCCATCCTGGCAAAGTCGTGGAACAGATTTGATGTGCAGGCAGGAGTGAGGGGAGAACATACTCACACAGTTCTGAGAAGTTCCGTTGAAGGTGCCGACAGAACTAAGAACAGATTCGAGCTTTTTCCATCTGCACACGTAGGCTATGATTTCCCTGGTGAACATCATTTGCAGGCTTCATTCTCAAGGCGAACCACTCGTCCGCAACTATTCTACATGGAGCCCTACATTACATACCGAGATTTCTATACGGCAGAGATAGGAAACCCTGATATCCGCCCGGAATATATAAACTCTTATGAGTTGAATTATAGAAAAGATTTCGGTGAAAACCAGGTTTCAGTCACAGCCTTCCATCGTTCAAGGAAAGACAAAATCGAGAGACTTAGAGTTCCTTTCGAGGCAGGAGTAACTCTGGACTCAATGGCAAATGTTGGACATGATTATTCTACAGGACTTGAACTGAGCGTCAATTTACGCCCTTTCAAATTCTGGGGAACAACTGTCAACGGCAGTCTTTATCATTACAAGGTGAAAAATGAGCGTGCAGCCGGAGGAAACACTGCCACAAGCACCAATTACGACATATTGTGGAACAATTTGTTTGACGTTGCTAAATACACCAGACTTCAGTTCGACGCAAGTTTCGTCGGTCCGTCAGTGACAACACAGGGACGGACAGATGCATACTGGTATGCAAATATGGCAATACGTCAGCAGCTTTTCGGCAGAAGGCTCACAGCCTCACTTGTGTTCAGAGATATTTTCAGAACGGCAAAATATATATCCGACATACAAACATCAGACCTGAGGTCGCTCACCAGGATAAAACCTAAATATCCTCAGATAATGCTTACCCTCAGCTGGACATTCAACAGCTTCAGCGGCAAGACCTCAGGCAGCAAAGAAGACAGAATGGATATGTTTGAAGGAATAAAACACTAGAAATAGTGTGGCACAAAATAACTCAGGTTGTCAGTTATGCGGGAATCGGTTTCTCTTATGCCGATTCCTGCAGGCTCGCCTCCGATAATCCAGCTTCCGATAACAGGATATTTCCCATGCTGTGGAACAATATCCACAAGTTTCTGATAAATAAAACCTTCGGCACCATAGTCGCCTGAACTTTCCTCAATGACATTCCCGTTCTTAACCAGAGAAATATTTGCCCCTTCGCGTGAGAACACAGGCTTCCGGCAATAAGAATTTCCAAGTCTTTCCGGAGATTTATATGTCGGCAGAAGATATGGGCTGTCCGGGAAGAATTCCCACAACAGAGCAAGCATCGCCTTGTTGCTCATCATTGATTTCCACAAAGGCTCTATAAAGAGGCAATCCGCCTTGCAGGCATGAAGATTCTCATTGAACATCCATTCCCATGGATACAGCTTGAACAGGCAGTCAATAGGCTCGCCGGCAGGGTCGGTCAGCTGATTGTCGGATTCCGAAAAACCGATATCGCAGATGTCCAGTTCCGCCGTAGGCAATTCCGCTTCCTGAGCCGTGGAAAGCAAATATCTCAGAGTTGACGTATCTTCAGCATAATCATGCTCACAGGCAAAATAATATCTGTCTTGTCCATATTGTTCGTGAATGTCTTTCCAACTTTGAACAAGTATTTCATGGATGGCATTATATTGATCCTTTTGCGGATACTTATCCTGTAGCCATTGCCACTGAATTACTGAAGCCTCCAGTAGAGAAGTAGGAGTATCGGCATTGAATTCCAACAGCTTCGGCATTGTGTCAGTTCCGTCAAAAGCAAAGTCGAAGCGTCCGTACAGCGAAAGGTCGTCTTCTTCCCAGCTGGTTTTTATAAAATCAACAATATTGCGAGGTATGCACAAATCATCGAATCTGTCAGCTCTAATCACACGTTCAACAGCTTCGCAATACATATTATAGCATTCCCGGCTTGCCTCTTCCAAAATTCCTATTTCCTCGCTGCTGAATTCATAGCAGGCATTTTCCAGCCAATAATCCTGATGGAAGTCAAAACCAAGAGATTCTATTTTTTCTCTGAAATCATTTCTGGGAGACTGAACAATCCTTTTCATGAACGTATAGAATATGATTTACCAGTTTTACCGAACACACTTTTCGACTTTCCCCATACACCAGACGAAGAAGATTTCGTTTTCTGAACCGTTTCCTTCAGATTTACCGGAGGAGTTGTCTTCATTCCGTTCGAATTTTGCCATACGTTTGATTGCGGATAATAAAAATGAGTAACACCCATAGGCGAAGTAATCATCCATCGCATAAGCATCGCGTTCCACAGCCAGTGATTTCCGGAATTATCCACATATTCTTCATTATCTTTCGGGTTTTCAGGGAGTTGCTTTTGCTCGCAGGCAAACAGTGTGAGTAGTGATAAAGATAAAACAAATAGTCTTTTATTCATAAATCTCAAATTTGCGCGCATAAAGATATATATTCTATTGATAAGAATTATTATTTAAGTTTTAAAACATGCAAAATATTTTAAAAAAAGTTATTGCATAAGTTGAATTAAGGAATATATTTGCAACAGAATAAAACAATAAATGTTAACTTAAAACAAACTAAAGCGAACCATAAGTTTAATGAAGTTATTCACTTTACTGTCGATATCTTCTTTAATGTATTAGATGCTGAAACTAGTTTCTGACTGATGGTTGGCATAAATTATTACTAAATTATGGAAAAGAAAAGAGTTTACAAATTTGGAAATGGTAATGCCGAAGGTAAAGCCGATATGAGAAATTTACTTGGAGGTAAGGGTGCGAATCTTGCAGAAATGAATTTGATAGGAGTTCCGGTTCCTCCTGGATTTACCATTACAACCGAAGTTTGCTCAGAATATTATGAATTGGGAAAAGATAAAGTTGTATCAATTCTTGAAAACGATGTCAAAGAAGCTATTTCAAATATTGAATCACTGATGAACTCCAAATTTGGAGATGTTGAAAATCCTCTTTTGGTTTCAGTCCGTTCAGGTGCCCGTGCTTCAATGCCTGGTATGATGGATACTATTCTTAACCTCGGACTTAATGATGAAGTTGTTGAAGGTTTGGCACGCAAGACAGGCAATCCACGCTTTGCATGGGATTCATACAGAAGATTCGTACAGATGTACGGAGACGTAGTTCTTGGCATGAAGCCTGTAAATAAAGATGATATCGATCCGTTCGAAGCTATAATTGAAGAAGTAAAAGAAGCTAAAGGTGTAAAACTCGACAACGAGCTTGATGTAGATGACCTAAAGACACTGGTTGTAAAATTCAAGGATGCCGTAAAAAAACAGACAGGAAAAGATTTCCCTACATCTGTTTACGAACAGCTTTGGGGTGCCATCTGTGCCGTGTTCAACAGTTGGATGAACGAACGCGCAATCCTTTACAGAAAGATGGAAGGAATACCGGCAGAGTGGGGAACAGCCGTTACAGTTCAGGCAATGGTGTTCGGAAACATGGGAAACACATCAGCAACAGGTGTTTGCTTCTCACGTGACGCTGCAACAGGCGAAGACGTGTTCAATGGCGAATATCTTATCAATGCCCAGGGCGAAGACGTAGTTGCCGGAATCCGAACTCCACAGCAAATCACAAAACTTGGTTCACAGAGATGGGCAGAACGTGCGGGAATCTCCGAAGAAGAACGCCTTGCAAATTACCCGTCAATGGAAGAAGCATTGCCGGAAATATACAAACAGCTCGACGAGCTGCAGACAAAACTGGAAATGCACTATCGTGACATGCAGGATATGGAATTCACAGTTCAGGAAGGAAAACTGTGGTTCTTGCAGACTCGTAACGGAAAACGCACCGGCGCAGCAATGGTGAAAATCGCCATGGACTTGCTTCACCAGGGAATCATTGACGAAAAAACAGCTCTTTTGCGCATCGAACCGAACAAGCTCGACGAACTTCTTCACCCTGTATTCGACAAAGAAGCTCAGAAAAAAGCTACAGTGCTTGTGAAAGGCTTGCCGGCATCACCGGGCGCAGCTACAGGACAAATCGTGTTCTTTGCCGACGATGCAGCAGCTTGGCATAAGGACGGAAAGAAAGTAGTACTCGTTCGCCTTGAAACTTCTCCTGAAGATTTGGCAGGAATGGAAGCTGCCGAAGGTATTCTTACAGCTCGAGGCGGAATGACATCACACGCTGCCGTAGTAGCCCGCGGTATGGGAAAATGCTGTGTTTCCGGAGCCGGAACATTGAATGTCGATTACAAGAAGAAAACAATCGAAGTAGATGGAACAGTATTGAAAGAAGGCGACTATATTTCAATAAACGGTTCTACCGGCGAAGTATATATTGGTGAAGTTCAGACAAAAGCAGCTGAATTATCAGCAGACTTCACAGAATTAATGGCATTGGCAGACAAATATTCACGCCTGAAAGTCAGAACAAATGCCGATACTCCACACGATGCCACAATTGCACGAAGCTTCGGCGCCGTTGGTATTGGACTTTGCCGAACAGAGCATATGTTCTTCGAAGGAGAAAAAATCAAGGCAATGCGTGAAATGATTCTTGCCGAAAATTCCGAAGGACGCAAGAAAGCCCTTGAAAAGATTCTTCCTTATCAGCAGGCAGACTTCAAAGGAATATTCAAGGCAATGGCAGGATGTCCGGTCACAGTGCGTCTGCTCGACCCTCCATTGCACGAATTCGTTCCTCACGATTTGAAAGGACAGGAAGAAATGGCAGAAGCAATGGGAGTTTCCGTGAAATATATCCAACAGAGAGTTGAATCACTGTGCGAACACAATCCTATGCTCGGACACCGCGGATGCCGTCTTGGCAACACATATCCTGAAATCACAGCCATGCAAACAAGAGCAATCCTTGGCGCAGCTTTGGAATTGAAAGCCGAAGGTATTGAAGCAATGCCTGAAATCATGGTTCCATTGACTGGTATTCTTTACGAATTCAAGGAACAGGAAAAGGTTATCCGTGCAACAGCCGAAGAATTGTTTGCCGAAAAGAACGACAGAATCGAATTCAAAGTAGGAACAATGATTGAGGTTCCGCGAGCAGCCCTCACAGCAGACCGAATCGCTTCATCAGCCGAATTCTTCTCATTCGGAACTAATGACCTTACTCAGATGACATTCGGTTACTCTCGCGACGACATCGCATCATTCCTTCCAGTATATCTGGAAAAGAAAATCCTTAAGGTTGACCCATTCCAGGTTCTCGACCAGAAAGGTGTAGGTCAGCTAGTTCGTATGGCAACAGAAAAAGGCCGTGCTATCCGTCCCGATTTGAAATGCGGTATTTGCGGCGAACACGGCGGCGAACCTTCTTCAGTCAAATTCTGTCATAAAGTAGGTCTTAACTACGTCAGCTGCTCTCCATTTAGAGTGCCTATAGCTAGGGTTGCGGCGGCGCAGGCTGCTATTGAGGAAGCATAAGCAATATAGGATAATATTTGATTTAGGCTGTAACGAACTGTTTATCAGGCGTTACAGCCTAAGTTGTTTTTAGGCGGTTCGTGCATTTGTCCGCAAAAAATGAGCCAAATAAACGGTACTTGCATACACCACGCATACACTTTTGAACAGTGGCGCATACACCAACGCATACACCATTTAATAACTTATAAATCAATCTGATATGGCAACATTTAAAGTAGTCGTAAGAAAAAAGAGAGCTGACGGATTTTATCCAGTGTACATTCGTGTTGTCCACCGTTCAAGAATGGGTTATATTAAAACCGATAAACTCATTACGGACAAGCAAATCACCAAGAATGGCGAAATCAAGGATATTGTGGTCAACGAATATTGTTCACGAGAAATCCTACGTTATAGCGATATGATAAACCGTAAGGATGTCTCAAATTATTCTGTTGCTGAACTAATTGAATTCCTTATCCATTCAGATGAAGAAATATGTTTTAGTGACTATGCTACAAAATTCATTAACCGTATGGCTTCTGAAGGACATGAACGTAATGCTAAGAACTATCGTCTGGCTGTAAACCACCTTGAAAGATATTTGGGAACAACCAGAGTGATGTTTACTCACTTGTCATCTTCTGTTTTGACAAGATGGATTAATAGCCTTTCGTTGACGAACAGGGCGAAAGAAATGTATCCGACTTGTTTAAGACAGATATTCAAAAGGGCACTTATAGAGCTGAACGATGAAGAACGTGGTATCGTGCGAATCAAATACAATCCTTGGTTAAAGGTATCTATTCCTAAATCTGACAGTACGGTCCAAAGGGCCATCAGTGCAGAGGCATGTAGGGAATTCTTCAATCGCCCCCTACCGGAAACCAAAATGATTTCCTCTCTTCCGGAACTGGGCCGAGACGTGGCACTCCTATCTTTGTGTCTGGGTGGAATAAACACCGTAGATATTTTTGAGCTTAAAAAAGAAAACTACAAGGATGGTATTATCGGATATAAAAGAGCTAAGACAAAGCACAGCCGGAAAGACGAAGCCTATATTGAAATGCGCGTGGAACCGTTCATTCAGGCCACATTTGACAAATATCTTTCAGACGAGAATGATGAATATCTTTTCAAATTCCATAAGCGTTACAGTAACCCAGACAGTTTCAATGCCAACGTTAATATTGGAATCAGAAAGATATGTGCCGATATGGGAATGAAGAAGGAGGATTACTACTGTTATTACACTTTCCGTCATACATGGGCTACAATTGCCCAAAATGACTGTGATGCCAATCTGTATGAAGTTGCTTTCGGTATGAATCACAGCCATGGACTGAATATTACAAGAGGCTATGTCAAGATAGATTTCACTCCTGCCTGGGAACTCAATGCAAAAGTGATTGACTTCATTTTCTTCAGCAGCAAGAAGAGCAAGCAAGGCAAGGCACGTGACTTCGAGACACCGGCAGACAAGATGTTCCGCATCACAAAGAAGATGATGATCTATGGCCGTGCATATTTCAAAGGTGATGTTATCGGTGAAATAACAGATATTGGTTTCAGTAATGTGGACCAGGTTATTGACAGACTGGTTGAACAGTTACCTAAGGATATCCCTACCGGATGTATGGTTCAGTTCCGTCTTATGAATTGTGATTCCAAGAAGGAAGTTGTATATGAAAGAAGCAAGGGAAAAGGTTTCATGTAATCGGCAAAACTGAACAAGCCATTAACACAAAGGGAGGATTCTACTTATCTTTATCAGAACCGTACCATTTATCATATTGGTGCGGTTCTTTTCTATTTGTCCAGTTGGTTCCAGGGCATGATTTCACGACCTATAACTATGGCAAAGACAAGTACGATAAGCTTCCATATAAGTATGACAGTCTTCTTTACTAGCCACACAGCCAGACGTATGGAAATCCTCAAAAGCCAGAATACCAGCTTCAGGAGCAGCATACCGATAATAAGTACCGGCAGCAGATATATAATCAACAGCAGTTCAAACATAATGTGTAATATTTATGAGTATAAGAGCTTATTAATTATATAAATATACTAAAAATCAATGATATACAGAAATTTACGCAACAGTATTTTCTTGTTGTTCGAGTAAATTTTTACTGATTATCAGTGCTATATCACCATGATAACAAAGCATCTCCAGACTCTGAAAACGAGGTTGTTCGGTCTGAATGTTTCTGCAATACAGTTCAGATAAAATAAGATTTCACGATAGCCATTTCATCAGCTGAATCAGCTACAAGATTATATTTTCCCTTTTATTGGGATTCCAATAACTTAGATAAGCAGGTTACTTTTACCATGCTATCATGGTATCGGGACTACATATTATATTGGATATAGGTTTTATGAGAACAATAACCATCTATCCCATATAACTACATCTTGTGTGTCTTTGAGACTTTGGTTTATCCAACCATATATATCGAAACATTATTTTCTTATTACTACGATTTTTATGGTTCTAAAATCGAATAATACTTATAGCATCTGTTTCTGAATACACGAAAATTGGTTTGATAAGTTCTAGGACTCTATACAACAATATTCCGCTATATGGATATTCCAAGACAACCGGATGCTACAGCAGACGGTTAACAGGAATACGCCTCCAAAGAATTGTGTTGTTGATTTCGGTTTGCAACGGCTTTCTCCGGTAAATTTGGGTGTAATAATCATTCCCGGAAGGCATCGTTCTGCCGTGCAGAGTTTTCCAAGCAAGTTGTACTTTTGTGGCCACAAAACTCCGTTTCGTACTCACAAAAGTAACTTGCCGAATGCTGGCGCATCGGAGCGACTGGCCGCTGTTTCGCATGGCGAAAGATGGTCCGGGGAACCTAACCACCAATGTATCCAAGTATGAAGAATCAGAGAACCAAGTACATCAAGGTCAGAATGACACCGGAGGAAGTACAACAGTTTAAGGAGAAATCTGCCTCCTATTCATCTGTGAGTCATTATATACGCTCAGCACTGGCAGAGTATTCAAATATCGGAACCAAAAGGCAACTCGAACTGATGAATGATCTCGGTCTATTTTACCGGAAATATCAGAATGAACTTTCCTGGGCTGGAGGAAACCTTAATCAGTCAGTTAAACGTGCTAATGAACTTGCGGTAGCCGGGTTACTAGTACCCAGCTATATTCAGGAAGTTCTGTTACCGGTTATTCTTGAAACTCAGGAAACATTGAACCGAATAAAGAAAGACCTTGATTCTCTGACACAGAAAACTGTCAGAATCTGAGTTATTAGTTACACGGTATTCAATCATTTCAGATATTATTATTGTGTAACCGTAGATTAATGAGCTTGAAGTATTTCGGTTACCCAATCACATAAACCATGATAATTAGAATTCAATATGATAGCAACCATATTACCGGGAAGCACTAACTTTCATGCTGTCGGTTACAATGAACATAAAGTCTCGAAAGGTGTTGCACGGCTTATCGAGATTCAGAATTTCGGTTCACTCGGAATTTTTCACAAGCCTACACAAAGTGAGCTGGTCGGTTATCTCCAGAAGTACAGTTCACAGAACAGCAGAATCAGGAAACCGCAGTTTCATGTAGCCATATCATGTAAAGGTCACGAAATGTCGGAAGATGAGCTGCTGGATTTTGCACACCAGTATCTCAAGGATATGGGATACGGAGAATCCGGTCAGCCGTTGCTTGTTTATTCCCATTATGACACGGAGAATACCCATCTTCATATTATTACTTCAAGGGTGGCACCTGATGGAAGAAAGATTCAGCACAGCCATGAGCGCAGACGTTCTCAAGAAGTCATTGACCGTATTCTTGGTAACGACAGGAAGAAGAAAACGGAAGATGACATTAATTTGGCCAAGCAGTACACATTCTCTTCATTTGCCCAATTCAAGTCTATAATGGTTTCCATGGGATATGAAGTCTATCAGAAAGACGAGAATGTATTCGTCAAGCATGGTGGTAAGGTTCAGAAGGAAATTCCTTTTTCTGAAATAGAAAGTCTTTTCAAGAGCGGTTATCGGGAAAGGGCTCGTTGCCATCAGCTTAGAAGCATATTAAAGAAATACCGTGACGTAAGTTCCAACAAGGAGGAGCTACAGAAGGAACTGAAAACGAAGTTCGGTATTGACATTGTGTTCTTCGGCAAGAAGGATGTACCATATGGGTATATGCTCGTTGATCATGCAAACAAGACCGTCATTCATGGTGCAAGAGTGCTGGCTGTAGAGGAGCTTCTGGACTTTGCTACACCTGAAGAGCGGTTCAACCGGATTGAGGACTATATTGACCGGTTACTGACACTCAATCCGAAGATTACCCAGGGTAAAATATACAGTAAAATCAGGAAGCAGCGTGCCTATATCAAGAAAGGTATCATCTATTTTGATGGCCAAAGCCGTCCGTTAAAACCTTTTATGGCAGAAGCTATCGACCGTAATAACCGTATAGCTATGGTAGAAATGTTCAGTCCGACTACTGAGGCTGAACGGGATTTGCTTTGTAAGATTTTTAAGGTTTCCCGGACAGATCTGGTAGATATATCTCTGGAAAGAACACACTACTACACTGATGCTGTGAATCGGTTGCGTGAGATATTCAATGATGAAACAGTTTCCTCAGTCAGAAACCGACTGCATGAAGAAGGCTTCACTATCCGTCAGGAAGAGGATGCAACTTATGCCATTAATTTCAAGCAGCATATCATTATAAATCTTACTAAAGAAAACTTCAATCTTGAAAGATTGAAACAATCTGTGAAACAAATTGAACAACATAACCCCCAGCAACCAACAAAGTCTATTTCACGTTTTGCTGGCAAATCCAAACTGCATGATGCAGGTGGTGGTAGTCATAGCGAAAAACGTGAGTGGGAAGTTGGACATAGAGATAACTATGATGAGGTTGATGATGAACATTCAATAAAAAGATAGTTATCTTGCCCATTATATCGGTAGTGTAAAATAAACTGTGTCACGCATTGTTTCTTATGAGAAAACTCATCGGTCGGGAAACGGCCAGCGCCAGAGGGCTTGGCCACCCGTCCCAGTAAGCGTAAAATTACAATAATTCCTATTAAAAAGGAAGTTCATCTAAATCTTGCTCATTTATAAGAATATCAACCAACTCTAATGCTTTCATTGCCTTAGGGTGTTTGTGTTTTGCTGCTTTTGAATAAAATTCTTGGGCCTTGAAAAGATTTATTTGTGTTCCAATACCCTTTTCATAGCACCTAGCAAGATTATACTCTGCATTATTATCAGAAAAGACAGTACCCTTTTCATAAAGTGAAAATGCTTTTTGGGTATCTTTTATTACGCCCAATCCGTATTCATACAAAAAAGCAAGGGGAGCAAAAAATTTTCCTTTAAGTTTCATAGCTGTAATAAGATTGTTTTCTAATTGATTCAGTAGAGTAAATGCCCTTTTGAAGTCACTTTGAATTTTCTTACCCGTCATTAGTTCTATACCTAACTGATATATTGCATTGATATGATTATGTTTAGCAGCTTTCTCCAACCAAAAAATATATTGTTCATCGTATTGTTTCTTATCAGAATCATTATCATTAAATATAAGTGCCATATGCCACTCTGCGTTTAGTAATCCTCTATTTGCAGCTTCTAATATTAGATTATAACCTCGTTCTTTGCTGTCATCAGTAGGTTGTTTAATTTGAAAAAGAAAAGCTCCAAGATTGTATATTGATTCTAAAGGAGCATCATGACATATCCTTAATGAACATTGATTAATATTATTGCAATCTCTAAAAACATCTATTCCACAAAAATATAATTCTTTTTCTCCAAATACTTTTTCTAGATACTTACATCCTTTAAAAGCTCTATCTGCTATTTCTATAACAGTTGATGGTATTACATAATTTTTTCTTTCGATATTGATTGGATATCTTATAAGACGAGACACTGTTGCATTAAATAATACTCCATCAATGGATTTGTAATTTTTATTATATGAGTCAACATCTAACTTACTTAATAAATTACAATTATCGAAAGCACTTTCAGAAATATACGTTACTGATTTAGGCTCTTCTACCATGGATAATGATGAACAGCCACTAAATGCGTTATCTTCAATATCTAGTAATTCAGATGAGAATATTATATTTTTCAGCCCACTACAGTTTGTAAATGAATCCTTAGGTATAGATTTTATGTTAGATAAATCTGCTTCATTTAACATTTTGCAGCCCGAAAAACAACCTTCTCCTATTTTTTTGACCTTATTAGAAATCTTTATTGAAGCTGACTTGCAATTAAAAAAAGATGCACTTCCTATATTATTTACATTACTTAAATCTACAGTCTTAATAAATTCATCATATTTGCGACGTGAGGACCAAAATGCATTACCAGCAATTTTACGAGTACGCATATCTATTTTCACCTTTGGTTGCCAATAAATAAACCCAATTGCAGTATAATAATCAGAAGTATATAAAATACCATTATCTAATGCATAGTAAGGAGAATGGCATTCCATTTGTTTAATATTAAAACACCCTCCCCACGGATTGTTATCATATATATATCGTACGGAAGACGGTATATTACATGAAATCATATTATCGTTATTGGCAAACGCACGATCACCAATTGAAATGACAGATGAAGGCAGTCTTATACTATTTAAATTTATAGACTGGAATGCTTGGTCACAAATTATAAGAGTACCCTCTTTAATTTCATAATCTATTCCTTCCAATTGAGAATCAGCTTTTAAAACTCGTCTTCCATCAAGACTATATTTTACCCCATAATCATCCTCCCAACAATGATTTAATTCTTCTTCAGATACAATAGTATTATAAATATCAAAATCATTTGGTATAAGGATATTAGAAATGCATTCATCAAAGTATAACGATGATAATTTATTATTTGCTAAAGTATGCAAATATAAAGCAAATAATTCCTTAAAATTATTATCTGAAATAAATTTCTTATCTTGTAGTAAAGAGATTTGGTTTAATTTATAAACCTCATTTTCACTAATCACACAATAATCTAAGCATTCTTCCACTTTACCAATATCAATTATAAATGTCTGAATTGATAAAGCTATCAATGTAATTGCATAATTATCGATTCGTTCATCAAATTTCAGGGCAACCGCACCAAAATTCCATTCAAAATATGTTTTGCAACAGGTTTGTTAAAATAGTTCTGAAAAAAATGTGTTATTTGGGAAATAAAGCGGATATTGCGGATAGCAAAACCTTAACTATGAAAAACAACCTTAGCGATTGGATTTTTTACGTGTCGATTTTACAACCAAAGGTAAACTTCCAATTTTAGGGTAGCCCCTTTTAGACGGGCGCCAGTCGGCACCCGTCTAAAAAAGAATCCACAAATTTAACGATTATTATTTGCATATTGTCATGGGAAGAAGGTTTTCGTAATCCGTTCTTCCCTTCTTTAATTCTCTTAGCAGCTTGCAGAAGTAATTCCTGAAGGAGACTCCTGCCTGTTTGCAGGTTTCTATAAAGGTATTATAGATTGCGGAGTTCTGTATTCCTTTCACGCTTCCGAAGAACAGGCTGTTCTTTCGTTGGACAGTGATTGGTCTTATCGCTCTTTCTGCTGTCATATTGTCTATGGAGTATTCTCCGTCATTTCTGTAGGAGAAGATCTGATTCCAGAAGTTCTTCAGATAGTTAAGGGCCTTGCTCATAAGTTCGCTTCGGCTCTCATCCGGATTTGCCAGCAAATCATAAAGCTCCGTCCTTAACTTCTCGATGATTTCCGTCGTTTCCTTACCGTTCCTTCTGCTGTAAATCTCGTCCGCAGTAAGTTTTTCCCGACGGTAAGTCTCTTCCATGCCGTATAGCTTTGCTATCAGCTCAAGGAAGATTCTTGCCTGCAGACTTCCCTGGTCGTAGGCGTACTTGAACTTGGCTCTTGCATGAGCCAGACAGCAGAGATGCTCTATATCCATAAGTTCATTGTCTAGATACATATATACGTTGTAACCGTCACTCTGCAGTGATTTGATTTTTGCATCACCAAGGAACTCCTTCAACACATTTCTGTTCCTGCCTCCATGTTTCTGTACACCTTCATCATCCGTTGTATCCTCGTAGAAGAAGATGACTATACGCGCTTTTCTGTTTACCAGACACCACATATAGGTCTTTCGTTTCTTATTGTATGCGTGATAGCGGAGCCATGTCTCGTCCACATTCACGTTGGCACCGTCCTGAAGGGCAATCTTCTTGAGGGCAGGTATCAGCTTATTGAGCTGCATGGCACCTTTGTCGGCCCAGTTCAGCAGGTTCTGCACAGAGGTGTTCCAGTCCATATCCGACAGACGGTTCTTCGCCTCCCTGTATGCCGGTGTTGACATCTGGAAGCGGTTAAACATCAGATACGAGAGCATGTTTGCCGTAATGCTTGTACCCGGTACTATCTCGTCATAAAGGCTTGCCCGGACGTCATCCTTCATAGGAAGGAACATGCTTTCAATCCTGCCGTCGGCATGCTTCACCTTAAGTACCTCAAAGTGATGTTCCTCAATATGGCTCACAATGCTTCTTATTTTACGGTAGCTTGACGATATTACAACAGAATCCTCAGGAAGCATTGTATAATCAGACCTGTGTATAATCGGTGTACCTACACAAGTCTTATTGTATGTCATTCCTTTCCTGTATGGTCTTTCCTTGGAAAGGGAAGCCTTCGGAGTATCCTGCGTGTCGCATGATGCGGAAGAGTCCGGCTGTGGGACCTCGCTTGGTGGAGCAGTAGGAGTACCGTCAAAATCATCCTTGTCATCATGCTTCCCTTTTACGACCCTTTTACGGTCAATACCTTTGAGACTTTTGGAAGAGGCATAGGTCTGGGTATTCATAATGGAAAGACGTTCTAAAAGGGCATTATACTTTTTCTCAAGTTTTTTATACTCCTTATCGCGGAGCTTGTATTCAAGGACAACCTTGTCAGCCTTGCTGTTTGCCTTAAGCAGGGCATTTGTAAGGGAGTCTATTTTCTTATTGGACTCCTTCAGGTCTTTTCCTATTTCATCAAGCCGTGCTATCATTTCGTCAAGCTGCTTGCTCTTGCTCTGATTCTCCTCAAACAGGAACAGGGCGAACCTCTTTATCTGCTCATTATCCATACCTTCAAGGGGTGTATGCTCCTTTTCGGGTCTGTTCATCATCTCTTCAAGATGCTTCTGTCTGAGTATGTGTTCTATAAGTTCCTCTGTTTCCATGTTCTCTAAATTTTATGTAAAGATACTCATTTTCAGTGAGATACGCAAATATTTAGAGAGCTTTTATTGCTGATATTCAGAGTTTTATCATTAAATTCTTATGCTCGTTATTACCGGAGTTTCAAGTATCGTGACCAGGTCTTTCCAGTCTATCTTATACACTGTCACGTCATCCTTGCGCTCTATCCTCATGAACCTGTAGCCCTTTATGAAGGACTTCTCATGAAGATAATAGGCATTGCGCTCATAGTGTATCATGCGAACCTTGCGCTGGTCTTTAGACATGAACATGTAAACATCACCATTCAATGGATCACGGTGGTATCGACCTCGGATTATCTCGCATATACGCTGAGCCTTGCATCTCATATCGTGAAGCTCAGGAAGGTAGTAGAAGTTGTGAAGACCGTTGATGCTCAGCATAAGCCCTCCAGTTTCTCTACCAGTGTTTTCAGCCCCTGATAGTCTAAGCCTTTCTTCTGTATGCACAAGCCCTCACGAGTTCTTATCGTCACCATAATGCTTCCTTTATGGGGAGTTGTACGTTTGAGCTTGTCTTTAGCAACCTCCTGCCGTTCTTCATTGCCTGTCCGAATCAGCTCTTCCGGAATTCCTTCAACTTCTACAGGTACAACCTTTTTCTGTGTCTTCTTGAACCAGTCATAGAATGCCGTGTATGGAATATTGTTACCAATGCAGAACGAGTTGATGGAAACTCCATTGGGCTCACCCTCGGTTTTGTAGAGGAACCACAGTCTTTCAAAATCTTTTTCGCTAAACATAATCTTTCAAGTTTTAAGTTTAGCACGAAGGTATGGGAAAGAAACATGCTAGTCAATACGCCAATTTTGGAAGCTTACCAACCAAAGTCTTTCGACTATGATTCGTAAGATCTTATGAGAGGTCTCTTATAAAAAGAGGCCTCTTTTTTATGATTCAGATCATCCGGTCAGAACTGCAATAACTTTTTTAAATAGTTAATATCCAAAGCTGCCTTGTAAAGTCTTTTTTTAAGGCTTAACTTATCCTTTTGTTCAGAGATGATATGTAAAGCCACTTTTCTAATCACTGACAGGTTTTGTGATGAATATCCTTTCCTCGCTCTGCAATCATCCTCTTTAAAAGTAACGTCCAAATGCCAATGCAGTTGGTTCTCAATACTCCAGTGTCCTCTTATTATTTTTTGAAAGTAAGACGCACTTAATCCTTGCTCGTCACTGATATAATATCTGGTTTCAAGAGCCGTTTTCCCGTTCATCTCCCTACTTGATTCCATTTTTACAATCGTCCCTAGTCCTTTCCAAGATTGAATGGTTTCCGGAAGCAGATATTCCATGGCTGGAAGAATGCTGCATTTCCTGACTTCTATCCTTCCATGGTCTTTTTCCACAGTCGTATCCGAATCAAGGCCGCCGTGTACTTTAAAAGCACATTCAATATCCTCATATAGAGACTTCTGATTACCTTTTACCGACAATAGATAATGCCCCTTCTTTTCAAGTATCAAGTCTACAACCTCACGTTGCGTTCCCATAGCGTCTATGGATATAACTGCATCCTCAATATCTATGGCTGACAACACTTCGGGAATGGCTGTTATCTCATTGGACTTGTCTTCCACTTTTTTCTGATATATACAGAATTCGTTCTCGCTTACCCAGGCATTCAAAATGTACAGACCTTTATTCCCGCGAGAGGTCGGCGATGTCCCACTTTGCTTCTTCCCGTCTATAACAATCTGTTTTTCTGATAAATCCGACAGGATTGACTTCCCATAACTACAAAGACAATGTTCTAATTCGGTTGGGTCTATGCGTTGAAACACACGCTCAAACGTATCTTTTGAAGGTACACCGTGAGGAAGTGAAAGCATATCCTTAAGTTTTTCTCCACGTTCCAAGGTAAACAGACGCATATCCTCATAATCTGTTCCGCCTGTCAGGTAAGTACACAAACCTATCATTAATATGTCTGACAACAAATGTAGACAACGACCTGTTACACGAGGATCGGTAACTTCTGAAAAATACTTGGATGGATTCATTTCACTGCAAATTTATCATTTCTATTTCTGTTTCGGTTTGCCGCTGCAAATCTAAGGTGAGGCACAGATAAACACTTCACTGATGATTACAAATTTTGATGCGGTTGCCCTGATCAAATTTTGAATATGCATCAAATGGATACCTAAAATTTATGGTTCCCATATTTACATTTTGCATTCCTTCCATTGTTGGTACAAACATTCCATCGTAATCAATAAGAACACATGCACCATTTTGATTAACAATTATATTGTCAGGCTTTAGATCTCCGTGTGCAAAAGGCTGCTTTAGAAGCCAAGATGTCATTCTTAGAAAACTATTCAATAGACGGATTAATTCATAATATACATATTCTCCGTCCCCAGATGTACTCCAATAGCTACAAGCAGTATTATATGCATCATTTAAGCATGAAGATAGAGTTTGCCCTTCAACCCATTCCATTAATAGAACCGGAAATTCTGACACATCTGTTTGTTTTGTGTCAACAAACAACTCATTTTCTATATATTTAACAGAGACTATATACTCTGATTCTATGGATTTTAGATAATCAGAAATAAGTTTATATCTTTCTGTTCTTTCTTCCTGATCTTTGATAAAACATTTAACAGCATAGTTTTTATTACCGTCAGTCATCTTGAATACTACAGCAAGATTACCACTACTCATAATAGGGCTTCCATTTTCATTCAAAACAGGACGAAGGTAAGACAATTCATTAAAATTGTCTTCTGCATTCATTATAGACTCGACATATTCAGATATCAGTGGGTAGTTCATAATTAAACCATTGTATATGCAAATGAATAATCATCTAATGCAATCAACTTATTATTGTAAACTCTTTTTAGATGACGCTCAAATATATAATTATTTTTACAGTTAATTAATTTCTTCAATACATCATTGTAGAAATCTATCTTTATGTTTGATGCATTCTTTATATATGAAGCTTCCTTACTTCCTGATTTTTCAGCTTTTTGTAGTTCATCTACATATTCGCTACAATTTGAAAGTTCATACATCATGATGATATAATGAGACAATGCATCACTCGCACAAAAAATAATATCACCTTTCATTAATTCAAATTCTCCACTGCGAAAGCCTGCAACCTTCAATTCATCCTTATAATTGATAAGGTATGGAGGTAGATTGAAATCTACGATTGATGTAAATGAATGTTGTAATTTACATGTTGTAGGACTGTAACAGAAAGCCACACTGTCACCATAAGCAACCCAATATGCTTTGTCTGTTTTATACCAAACCGCAGTAAGTGTTGCAAAAGAGCCTTCGTCATAAAATTTATTAAGTACCATGCCGCCAGCTTCTTTTGCCAGTTTCTCACAATCATTATAAAATAATTCCCAAATTTTTTCTATCCACTCATCGAGTTCTTCAAAAGACTGAATAGGACTTTCCGGCAAGTTGGAAATCAAATATTCTGACCATTTGTCAGCGTATATTCCGCCACCACCTGCACCATCGGAAACAGCTATAAGTTTTGTATTGGCAATTGCATAATCTTCATTCACGCAACCTTGACCAAGCTTTGATATAGACAATGCTCTCATTTGTTTTGACTAATGTTTGTTGGTGTACCGATATCCATTAATTGAATAAGTGTTGACATATCAGCATTTACTGACATGGCTGTATATCTATTTGATGGGATAGTGTCATTACGTAGATCTGCAATCCTATCAGAATACCGTTCCGGTAATAAGCTTGACAATTCGTATAAAGTTGTTGCAAGTACATTTGACGAGACTTCTTTCTTATCTGCAGGACAAGTCACACTCATTCCTTTGTTTGCAGATATATGGATATTGAAAAGAATTACATTCCCATCATTAGTAAACATAGATTTCAACTCGTTTGCCTGTTGAAGAACATGTTCCTTAGACGCTCCATTAAATTCTCCATCTGTAATATTGATAATAGTTGGAGGATAGCAATCTTTGTCGTGGTGCTCAGTCATCCA
This sequence comes from Parabacteroides sp. KHUB-01, assembly GCF_056640935.1. Classification (NCBI taxonomy): domain Bacteria; kingdom Pseudomonadati; phylum Bacteroidota; class Bacteroidia; order Bacteroidales; family Tannerellaceae; genus Parabacteroides; species Parabacteroides sp. KHUB-01. The sequence continues at coordinate 69,065 of NZ_CM153256.1, forward strand.
ATTTTGAAGTAATTGCTTGGCTTTATCGAAAGCATGGTGTACTCTTGTCCAACTTTTAGTTGCATCTGCTTCAATCCATTGTACTTCTTCGACTTCAACCACTTTAATTCCTTTACGAGTTCTTGTTTCTTTTTTGATAGTAGTCTTTTTATATGGATGTTCCTTTAATTCAGAAGGTTTCACAAAATCTCGGCCTTCCAATTCGCCTTTCCAACCACTATATGCATTTTCCCCATATCCTATGATTGCAATATCATAATAATCACGGGTTTCACTTCCCTTGATACAGCGTAAAACAAGTTCATTAATTTGATGATTCACTATCCTTGCTACAGCTTCTGACATGGCCATTGTTTCACCATAAAGTTGTGTCTCTTTCTGCATAGAAACTGATTGGTCTATCATAAATATAAATGCTGTAGGAGTATTTCGGGTAATTTGTGCCGTATATGGAGTTTTCGTTTGCATCTTATTAGAATTTGAAGGAATGATGTATCCGAAATTTCCTATATTCGTAATGTATTGTATAGGGATGAAGGTTTTTACCATTACCTCTGCATTATAGAAAGGTCTTTCTTCCTCAGCTAAATCAAAATATCTGTTTTTTAATACAGTATCAAAGTGAACTTGCTTAAAATGTTCTACACTACCGCCATAGTTTGCATCATTGCGTGTAACATTCTTGTTGCAGTATAGACTATCCTGCCACCATACAACCTCAGGGTCTATCTCCAAAACAACAGGATTTGAGATACGATGCTCGTTCATCGCAACAAACATCATGGGATGATCCTTTACAAAACTTACTCTCACATAATGCTGCAATCCGTCTCTTGCGTCAAGTGATCGAGACAAATCACCACCTCCTGGTTTGAGAATAGATATACCTTTTTCATCACAGTCTGCCCATGAATAAAGTCCACCGTTTTTTATTATAGATTCCAGGTTGTCACGGTCAGTAAAATGATAAAGTTTTTTTATACCTTTTTCTTCTATTATGTTTTTAAATTCCTGCCAGTTACTTTTCTTATTCATAGCTTAAAATTTTCAGTGTTTTACCATTCGATACTCAATTGTTGCGGAGAATCATCTTTTATTTTCTGTTCATGTAGCGTTTCAATCCCTTTTGCATCCTCATACGGATATGCCCCCTCTACATACGCCTTTATAAGCGAGGCATGAGAAAGTGGTTTCTTCAGATTTTCTACATCACTATTTGTATCATAATCAAGCAGAACTATCGTCTTGGTTTTAGAAGCCAGACGAAGTTTTTCTATAATTCCATAAACCTTATTTTCCAATACCCAGCGATAAGCGGGAATATATATCTGCTTACGGGCTTCAAGATAATCCAACAGTTCTGTTCCGTTCACACCTTTTCTATGCCCTAATGGAGTACCATATTTGCATACAGTCCTTTTTATATTCTTCATCGTATCATTTCGAAACATATTTATATCTATATCACTATTTTCAAAGACTTTCAGTCCTTGCCAAATCGCTTCCACACAAGTTGCTGTATAACCATCACTGAATGGTACCGGTATTCCTCCATGCGGATAGAAAGGACTAAGTTTTATCAGACTATCCTTTGCCTTACTTGTTACATCACAAAGTACTGCATCAGGATATATTTTCAATATATTTTCGGGTTTCTTTTTTTTCGATTCTATTATTATCATAAGTTTATTTTTATTCGTCTTGTTCTTTAATTATTGAGAGATCACAACCTGTATTTTTTAATAGTTCTCTAAATCTTGCGGTTTGACCTTTAGGAACGATGATAGATTGTAAGGATTTACAAAACTCAAAAGCATATTCTCCGATACTCGTTACGGAAGAAGGGATAATCAACTCACGTAAGGAACTACAACCACTAAAAGCACTATCACCAATACTGGTAACAGAAGAAGGGACAACCAATTCACGTAAGGAACTACAATCACTAAAAGCACTATTACCAATACTGGTAACAGAAGAAGGTATTATTAAATCACATAAAGAGGAATAACCACTAAATGCAAAATTACCTATTAATAATACAGATGGAGGTATTTCATAAGTATTCTTTTTCTTTAAGCATGATATTATGCAATGCATATTTTTATCAAACAACACATCATCTTTGATAATATAAAACATTGTTTCACAAATAACAGATTCTATTTCACAACCAACAAAAGGGTTAAAACCTATAAGGCTAATATTGGGAGGTATTACAATTGTCTTTACTGAAGTACAATTGTCGTATCTATTATTAGTTGATTATCAGTGTTATACATTCTAAACGGTAGAAAAGCGGCAATGTGGATTCTGTTTAGATACAAAAACGTGAAGATTTAACGTATTTAACGTTCATTTTGCTCATTCGTAACGGAACTTGCTGGCTCTAATACAAAATCGTTATCATTATTGCACACATCAAATGGTATACCATATTCGGCAAGAAGAGACTTCTACCTCTTGTTCTCCATTTCTAACTCATTTTCATAATGGTATCTGTATTCATGATTGTTATCCTACAATATTGCTTTTTGTACCACTTCTATGGTATCCCGTTTCAGTGCATAGTCTTTTTCATTTCCAATAGCATCGATTAATTTATCTGCGAGCCACAGCTTCAACATCTCATTTTCATCCTGATGCAGCAATTCTGCAAGTTTAACCACTTGCTCTCGCTTAGCCCGTCTGTCGCCACGTTCAATTTTACTGAACATGGGAGTGTCTATTTCTAATGCTGCCGCCAATTGGCGTTGCAAGAGCTTCTGCTCGTCTCTGAGTTCTCTTATCTTGTTTCCGAATAACATATCTTTTGTATTTTACGATAATAACTCCGTTATAATATGATTTTTTCGACGTAAATCGGTTCTAATTACGACCTATTTCAACCTCAAGTGAGTAATATTGGGTCGTAAAAAGGTCGTAATTCACAAATTAGGTCTTATTACGACCTTATTATCCACTTTCGTCCTTTGGTTGTTATTAATTTGTTTTCATCCATCTCTACAAGCAATTTGCCTACCATGCGCAATTGTTGTTCGTCTGTTTTGGTGGAAGGAAGTACATCCCTCAAGTATTCATAAATACTGTCTCGCTTTGCTCCTTCGTCACCTGCGTTTTGTAGGAATTGCAGTATCATCTGGCGTAATTTCTCCTTATCCAATCCTTTTGTCTTTGTATAAGAAGGAAGTTGATGCGTGTTTTGGGCTATGCTAAGAGAAATGTTGTAATGCGGAGCCTCACCTTCTATCAGCCCACGTTTGAGCAAGTCTTGAGCTATATCCTCATGAATAGTTCTGCCTTTTTGTACTGCGTCAAGCGAGATGCAATCCCATAGTGAAAGAGTGTCGTTTGTCTTCAACAAATCAGTGTACCGCTTGTTGATTTCATTGCCGTAAATACGGACAACTACTTTCTTCTTTATCTGGTCAATCTCATAGTCAGGCATAGGAAAATGTCTGCGCCATTGCTCATTGAACATTTTCTTGATACCACGGCTTACGGTATCAATCATGTTGAAATCTACCATTGCCCTGCATAAACATTCATTGCGGAAATGCGTCTGAGGCTCTTCGTTCCTCAATACATTCTCCAAAGTACCGGGAATGAATGTGCCAGCATTGGAATAATACAGATATCCAGGATTCTCCACGAAGTTGATACGCTGTTGAAGAGTGTAATCTTGATGAGCAATACAGTTATGAAGAGCCTCACGAATAGTGTAGTCGTCATATTGCTTCATCGTGTCGGGGAAAAGCGTGCCTCCTGGCATTTCACGCAATGTCAGATTCTCAATCTTTGACAGTATCTCGTCCACCGTTAATATAAAAGGTACTGTGAAGTGTTCGTAGTCAACCACTTCTTGATTCTTATCTCGGCGTGTCCAAGTAACCTGTGCAACTGCAGGACGTAGTTTGAAAGCTGATTCGTATTTACCCAACAATATGATGGCAGCCCGAGTTATGCCTCCATTTCTTGTTAATCCACACTTGCTCAAGAACGTTTGGACATTCCAGGCATTCACTTCTTCCGTAGGTATGCGACTATGCACTTTCTTGAACATCATTCGAGCCTTGGCAATAGCAACCTCATCCAAATCGTCTATTGTAGCATCAGGTACAATTTCTGCAGACCAATCCTTTGCTGTATAGATAGGCTCTTCGAGGATGACACTCATCCTTTCGCTAGTCATTTCAACCAAAGAATCTTCTATCCGCTGCCAAGCCTTCTTGTGGGCAAGGACGGGGCGACGAGGCAAGTGCTTGGGGATATGTATTATCCATACTCGCTTGTTCGTGTCATCCGTAACAAGCTCCTCAATGCTCAGACCTTCCGATGAAAGGTAAGTGCATTGTTCTGTGAGTTTGAACGTTGCCGACTGCGAGTTTGCAGGCTGACCATTAAAAGTAAGTCTTGAAATATCTGTTCCGACAATTTCAAGCGTCTTATCCTTTACACCTATCACAAGATGCCCTCCCTCCATGTTGGCGATAGCAGACACGTAGGATATGACATCATCTTTCTCGTTCCCACAGAACGAGTTCTTCAGATTCTTAAATTCCTTCCACTCACACCGAGCATTCTCCTGTGGAAACTCGCGAAGCAAGTATTGTTGTAGTTCGAGTTCAAGCATATACTTCATTCATTCAATCAGTCATATTTATTGTCCAAACTTTTAAAAGTATACGTATGACAGTATTTCTCCGCCATACGGGTTTACTGTTTTCCTTCAGGGCAAAGAATCTATGCCACTCATCTGCGCATTGCTTAGGCATCAACCATATTCCATAGTGTGTAAACAAACATTACTACATCCAACATCACCGAAGCTATTCCTATTGACAGAGCAAACTGTGGGAACACAATTAAACTACAAATCGATAGACTAATGGATAAGATGCTTATTGCAGACTACCACTACATTATTTCATGCTTATGAAAGGCATCGATGAGACAGTATCCGTCCAATGCTATGCAAGCATAGCCAATGAATCCCAACTGCGGAAATACCGATAGGGTTGTTAACAGCAGCGACAATGCGCAGATTTGTGATGACTTGTCTGCAGTCATCTTTTTAAGCGTAGGGAGAATTCTTTTAGAAAAGAACTCTCTAACCTACTTGTAATTAAAAATATTATTCATATTAACAAGTTATTAAATAGTTATTTATCTACGAGACTCATTCACATCGCACGGCCTGTGAGTCCCAGCCGCAGACCTTGGCAGTAACCTACTCTCCCGCTATTGCAGTACCATCGGCGCACACAGCCTTAACTTCTCTGTTCGGAATGGGAAGAGGTGATTCCTGTATGCTATAACCACCGTTGCTTTATTCCTTATCTGTCTCCATACGTTTTATGTCAAAAGAACGTTCCAATTCAAGTTCAGGACGTGTAAGAAGAACAGGCATTTCTTTCTTTTGTTCTTCATTATTTGGTTCTGAAGATGCATTTTTTGCTCTTGTCGCAGCCCAATTTCTTAAAGAATTGATCTGTTCTTTCATTGTCGTAGACAATGGTACAGTCTTTTCTATTGCATCTACAATATGGGCTGCTTCCAATTTGGGATTTTCGGGATTTTGTACATACGCAGCAAACATGGCTTCCTTTATACATTCCTCTATTTCAGCACCATTAAAACCATCTGTTTTCTTACCTAAGATGCCAAGTGGTATACTATTACTGAATTGGCCTTTTTTGGTGAGGTGAATTTTGAAAATGTTTTCTCTTTCTTTTGGATTAGGAAGATCAACAAAGAAAATTTCGTCAAAACGTCCCTTTCTCAAAAGTTCTGGAGGAAGAAGGTTGATGTTATTAGCAGTCGCTACAACAAAAACAGGCGAAGTTTTTTCTTGCATCCATGTAAGAATAGTGGAAAAGATCCTTGATGTTACTCCACCATCCGTTGCACCGCTTGATTGTACTCCGCTTAATCCTTTCTCAATTTCGTCTATCCATAGAACGCAAGGTGCAACGGCTTCTGCTGTGGCAATAGCTTTTCTTATATTGTCTTCACTACTACCTACAAGACCTTGGAATACCTTACCAATATCCAGGCGAAGTAGAGGCATATTCCAAAATGAAGCAATACTTTTTGCGGTAAGGCTCTTACCACAACCAGGCACACCGAGAAGAAGTAATCCTTTTGGCTCTTGTAGTCCAAAGTCGCGTGCTTTCTTTTCGTATGCTTTTTGGCGTTTGAATAGCCAGTCTTTAAGAACTTCCATACCTCCAACATCCTTAAGACTTTCATTTTTTGGGAAGTAGTCAAGGATGCCAGACTTTTTGATAATTTGTTCTTTCTCAGATGAGACTGTATATGGAGCATTTTCACCCAAGTCATCTTTTACTGCAGCTAAGCAAAATGCAAGGTCTGCTTCCATCGAGGTCATACCAAGAGCAGCATCAACCATTCTGTTTCTCATTTCGACAGAAAGGTTGATTTTGCACTGACGTTCAACAGCTCCCAAAGTTCGCTCCATATCATAGCGATCCGGAAGTGGAATGTTGATGACAGTTACATACTTCTCCAATTCCACAGGAAGCTTATACACTGCGGATAAGATTATAACGTGAGTATTGGTATGTCGTGCTTTCTCAGCAATAGTACGAAGATAGAATTTTACCTCGTCTTCCTCAATATTATTAGACAAGTCCTCAAAGATGAAAATATCCTTAATCGATTGGTTAGGATTTTTCAGAACATATTTTAATGCTTCAGAAGCTTCAACTATAGTCTCATCGCTTTCTGGATCCACAATAGGTTCCTTTCCTGAAGCAGCGCATTCATTCAGTCCTTCGACACAGTTCCAGTTGAAAAGACGAACTTCCTTTTTGTCTGATTTCAAAGAATTGATTATACCATCTATCTTCTGCTTTGTTCGGTCATATTCGAAGGATGTCAAATATAGAACAGGATAATATGCATTAAGCATATCCTTGATTTTGCCGTATATTGCTTCCATTATTTCTGCTCAATATTTTGTGTGTTTACTCTTCTTGGCTTCATTTTCGATAGATATTTTGCAGGAACAGGCTTCTTGGTCATTACTCGTTTATTACCCAGAAGCTGCTCCAAAACATCCATTGCGTCGTGAGCTCTTTCATTAACATCATTAGGCAAGTAATCAGAATCTGTAACAATAGTACCATCTTTAAGTATGGTAAACTTAATTTGTGCAACAGGTTCATCTTCATTCTTGTCTTTAGATCTACCTACCATAAAGAAACTATACACTTCCTCTGAGTTAGGAGAGAAGTGGTCGTTTGCTTTGTAATTAAATCCCTTCTTCTTAAATTCTTGAATTAGAGATTTTTTTGCATAAGCCGCATTGAGAGCGTAGAACTGCGCTTGCAATTCTTCAACCTTCTGCGCGGCATTAGGCATATAGTATGTATTGTAGGTAACTTCGTTTGTAGAAAGATTAAGCTTAAGCGCATACTCGCCATACAAACGAGTATTTTGCTTTGCATCAGTAACGATTAGCTCGTTGCCAGTAATTTTGTATGTCCAACCCAAGGTTTCGCATGCGGATTTTAAGACATCCACATGCATAACCTTTGGATTGCGTACAAATCTTGATGATTCAAATCGTGACATTTTACTTAAGAAGATTTGCTAAAATTGATTCAACATTTTTAGGAGCCACCCATGTCTGACGCTTGCCATCATTAACAGTCTTCACTCTCTGCTCATATTGGCTTCTAGTAGCACCCAAATAAAGATTTCTAAACTTCACTGAGTGGTTTGATACCACAATGGTGAGGTCAGTAGCATCCTCGTTATTCATAGATGATTCTACAGCTAAACAAGAATACATATCAGGCATATCCATAACGATATGTTTGATTTTCTTTTGCAACTCTCCTTTTGAAATGAGTCTTCGTGAAGAAGCATAACATAATGAGAGCAACAAAAGAAGCGTCTCTTTTTCATCTGTTGGATCTTCTCCATTGACTATACCTAAAACTTTGTTATCTATAGAAAATCCAGACGTATTCGAAGACGATACAGGCTGTCTAACAGGACTTTGTCTCTGAGAAGGTGTTTTAGACTTACTAGGGAATATCTGCTTAAGAGGAATCTTTTCAAATAGTTCCTTGGTTGTATTGAGACGCTCTAAAGTAGAAGGATCATCAATAGAGAATTCAGTAATAGTTTTTTCTATAGATGCAAGTTCGATTCCGAGCTTCTTCTTATCCTTCGCATTTAAGCCACCCATGTTTGAGGCGGCAACTAATTGTTGACCAATAGTTGTTAAAGATTTAAGTGCCTGAGATTGAACGATTGCGATGTTTTTTTCTTCAAGCATATCTTCGATAGGGCTGAACAACTTATGGATTTCAGCATTTTCAATACCAAGGAAGTATTCAAGCTTCTCGTTCTTGTAATTGGTGATTTCTGAAGGTTCAAGAGATTCAATTTGCTTTTTGATTCTTTCTGCGTAAATCTCTGCAAATTCGAGCTGGCAATCATCATATTTCTTTCTTGCTACAGTATGGTGAGCTAATGCCATTTCTTCACGGCGAACGTGTGTCTGTTGTTCGGAAACTGAGAACGAGAGTACATTAAAGCTTCCTGAGAAGAGTATCTTCTGGTCACCCTTAACCTCAATAACATTCTTAAGATGGAACTCTGGAAGCTGAACGTAGAAGAAATTTGAATATTGCTCTTCTAATAGTTTGATGCCAGGTTCTACCTCTTCGTCCATCATAGGCTTTCCATCATTGTTAGTGGCTGGCTCTGAATAAGCGATGAAAACTCGTTTGTTTTCGTCTCTTAAGAAGTTTTCAATCATAGGGCCTCTATCATGAAGGAATGCCCCTTTTCGAATCCATGGACTAACAAGCCAGATTTCATCAGGGTCGTCTTCAGTGAAAATTTTCTGAAGCTCAACCTCAAATGAGAGAGAATCATAAAGAGCCTTTTTGTGAAGACGATCCTTGGCAGAAATTTTAGGAGCCTTAGCTTTAGTTGCAGAAGATGTATTAGAAGTCGTATCTTCAACATCGTCTTCAACTTCTTCTGACGCCTCGCCTTCTTCCTCTTCTTTGATCATCTTTTGCTCAGCTTGTTTAAGTTCCTCTGTAATCTCAGCTTTGGCAACTTCAACAGCGTCACCTTCAAGAACAGTTGTCTCTTCGTCATTTTCACATTCAAGACGAATACAACTATTCAAGAGCTCTGATTTTAGATCTTCGTCTTGATTTATCTGGTCTGCAATAAGGCTGTTTAAGCCCTCTGTATTTTCATCATATACAAAAGCTCTAACATCTTCGCTATTGGCAACATTTTGCACAAAACAAACATACACTTTGTAAGAAGCTTCATGGCCTTCATTCCATGTTGCGCTTTCCAAAAGATATCTATTCTGAGGGAAATGTACATCTTGTGCTTGTTGTTCTGCGTATGCTTTAATTTGGTCAAGTTCGAGATTGAGGTCATCGCAAGGAGTATTTATCTCTTCAATCTTCTTGACATTGTCTCCTATACAATTCTTGATGTTATACCAAGAAGGGTGAGAAGTATCCACAAAAATGTCAAAATCTTTGGTATATGTATCAGGACGTTCACCTTTATCTGCATATGCGTGGCCACCTTCGGTAAGAGCAATAAGGCTGTCATCTCCTTCAATCGCGTTGAACCCTCTAAGGGTTTCAATCGCAGATCGAAGAATAGATTGTTCTGCCTTGTCATTGACAACATCCAAACCAAGGATTGAACCAATCTTTTCAAAAGAAGCGGTCTCGTCAACAAGCAATATGCCGACAATGCCTTTCTCTAAGGCTGTTATCTTAGCAGGACGCTGTGTTTTGCCATGATAGACAGCTCTTACAAATTTGATATCATATGAGATATAGCCGAAGATTCTTTCGGAGATTTTCTTGGCTCCAAACACCGCTTTCGCTATACGTGTTCCGATAGGTTCCTGTACTTTCTTAGGTGTAGAAACCTTTTTAGTTTGTTTCTTTATCTTGCTCATCTTACTGCGCCTTCTAACTGTTCAAAACTAATTGTTTTCATATTAGCGATGGAAGCAGCATAACTGCTATTGCTCTCGAACTGGTGCTTGTTGCCGACAACGATAAGTAGTCTGCGAGCACGTGAGAATGCTACATTGATACGCTCAATTTCCTTGGCAAAACCAATGTTGTTTTTAGCGTTGCTACGAACGGTAGATACAATTATGATGTTTCGCTCCATACCCTGAAAACGGTCAACTACATCCATTCTATAGTTTCTGCCTTTGTATTTCTTCTTGATTTCTCTACTTTGAGCACTATAGAAAGTGATAATACCAATCTCTTTGTCCTCTGGTTTACTTTGCGAATCCATGAACTCCTTAAAGCCATCTGCTTGATCAAGGGCTTTAAGGACAAGGTCGATTGCACGCAATTCGCCTTCGTTTTTGAAGCCTGGGTTAAGAGCGGTTTCTGGTGTCTTAACATCAATCCAGACTGCATGGGTATCAGGACTTATAATTGGATTCAATGAAATACCGTGATATCTACTTCCCTTATGAGAAAGGTCTGGTATATTCATTGTATCTACAATACCACACTTAAGACCTCCAGTTTCTGCAAGTTCATCTTGATAGAATTGTTTTATCGTATTCATGATTTGCTCATGCATACGATATTGGGTATCAAGAGTAGAAACGACAGTCTTTCGAACTTTTGCAGCAGCGATAAACAGACGCTTGAACTGAGAATCGGTCTGACGAAGCTTTTCAGCAAGGTCTTTTTTGCCAATTTTCTCAAGTGCGCTGTCAATGGTGTTTTCGTCCATCATAGGTGGCAACTGCTTATGGTCACCGATGACAATGATTTTCTTTCCAAGAACCAGAGGGACAGCCATCTCCAGAGGAGTTGCCTTACTGGCTTCATCCATGATGACTACGTCGAAATACATGTCGGAATTTTCACTTCCTCCAAACATATCAGAATATGACCACATGAAATCTCGTGAACCACAGATGCTACATGTTGCAGCAACAAGATTAACATTGCTCTTGTATAATCTGCTGAATTCTGTACGAGAGTGTTTATCTTTCTCCTGAAGTTCAGATTTCCATGAACCAACAGCATCTGCATATTTGGGGTCGTTAGACACTTTGTTGGCAATTCTGTCTATCCAAATTTTAGTTGCATTGTCTTCGCCTTCCTTATTGTCTTGCGCCCACTTATCCATAACAGGGATAGAGAATCTTCTACCTTCTGGTTCAAGTTTCTCAGGCTTACCAATACGAACAGGGCGTATTCCAGCTTGACCTTGCAGTCTTTCAAGGGCATTATCAACAGCAAGGTTGGTTTGAGAAGTCAACAATATTCTGCTGTCAGGATTGCGACGAATTACCTGCCAAATGATTTCGGCGATTACCGTAGTCTTACCAGTTCCTGGAGGGCCTTGAATAAGAGCTAAATCCTGAGCAAGTACAGATTTTGTAACAGCTTCAAGCTGCTTCTCATTCAAATTGCCAATCTTATGAGCTCGAATGTCTTCTTTAGCTTCATCAATGTTTACCACAGTCTCGCTTGCATATTTTGGATCAAAGATGAAGTTAGGAAGATTAGGATTGATAGGTCTATGGTTGTATTTGCTTTCTGGCTTAAGAATACGATTCATCGCATTGCTTTGACGCATAAGTTCCATAGTCTCACCCATAGCAGGGAATTGAATGTAGTCACCTGAACTGATGTGGAATTCATTCAGGTTAAGAGACTCTGCAATTTCCTCGTTGATTTCAATTACGGCATAATCTCTGCACCTTCTGATGCATGTACCAATGCTATAACTATGATTCTTCAGATACTTATATCTCTTGCTTTTGATAATTCTATCTTTAGAAAGATGACTTCGGTTCAACTCTTCGTCATCAACGTCGCTTAACTTATCATATTCCTTTCCATTGATATAGTTGACATTCTCATTGCGGAATTCAGATTGAAGTTTTCTATCTAATTCCTGCAAAAGTGAAGGATCCTCGACCAATGTCCATTGAGTAAAGCCCATGCGGTTTTCGTCATCGTAGACAATCTTAATTCCATGAATGCTCTTAAGGGAATCTTCAAGAATTCTTTCGATTTCATCTCTATCGTCAATCTCATTGAAGTGGAATTCAAATTGAAGCTCCTTTGCGTCTTTACTCAATTTGTTCTTGGTAAAATGTTCGCGCTTGTCTGTAAGTGCAACATTAACCTTTTCAAAAACACTTCGACGATACTCTTCATTTTCACTTAAAAACTCAACTCTTGCGGTCGGGGAGTATGAAGGCACATCTGCAATTATGTCTGCTCCAATTTGCGAGAGAATGTCTTCTTTCAAAGAAATGTAGTCTTCTTCTGACTTTGGAGTAAAAATTACACATGAACGAGGAACATCAACTATAAGTGATGTTTTTCCGTAGTTGTTAAGTTTTAACTCTTGAAGAGCTATCTTATTAATTTGAGGAGCAAAAGCATAGAAGTACGTGCTATTTACATATTGGTCGGGATACTTTTTCCTAACTTCATTGAATAGACGCCCTAATCTGCTGAGCTCGTTAGAATCATTTACAATCCAAGTGTAGGCATTTCCTTTTATATTGGAACCTTCAATCTCAATTGATGTGTCAATAGTTTGAGGGGAAATGCTAACCATACAACTTGAGAATCTGAGGCTATTAAATATCTCCAGTGATGTGTCAAGAGGGCGCTTAGTTGAAACGACAAAGTGTTTTCCATGAGGAACTATTTGAGCTGTATCTGGAAGGTTAGCTTTTAGCTCATCTATGTTAATACTCTCAGTTGATGGTGAAAGTGGCATAAATAGCTTTGTCGTAGGAACGACTTCGGCTATTCCCTTATGGTTTGTTTCAACAATCTTCTGAAGGAAAACAATATCTTTGTCAGAAGACAGCTGGAACTCGCCATCTTCATCCTTGTTTATCGTTACTCCAAAATCTTTCAACTCTTGGTCGATGACAGCCAAAACACTATTTAGCTCATCAGGATTAGAGATAATTGTTATCTTTCCTGTAACTGAATTGATAGGTGCATATTCTGCAGAGTAGCAATAGTCTCGACCGATAGATTTTATATCTTCAATGGTATCATCAGAGATAGACTGGTACTTGTCAAAAGAAATCAGGCATTCGCCATCTTCAATTATTACATCAACCTTCTGCTCACATCGTCCGACGAGTTTATCAAAAATGGCAGCCTTTAGGTTTTGAGCATAACTATTCATATCAAAATCCAGTCTCAATGTACCTCCCTTTTGTTTCTGGACAGATTGAACCTTTATGAGGTCTCTTTTGTTCTCAAGAATTTCGTTAAGTCCATCAAGATATGCTTGCCACATTTCTTTGTCTTCCTCTATCTGTATCTCGATAGGCGGAATTGGCAAGGCAAAGCAATTCTTTAAGAACTCTTCGACTTCGTTGACATGACCAATCCAATATGAACCGACACCATTAAAGAGCTTAAATGTGTCTTCATAAAGGTCAACAAACCTAACTTCGCATTTGCGTGAAGCATACTGTTCTTCTTCCTCAGGAAGAACCATATTCTTCATGGTAAAATGCGGAGCTCTCAGTGTCACCTCGTCTCTTGAAAGTTGAGCTGTCATACAATATGGCTGCTCATCAAATTTAATAGCTAATTCTTCATAAACCTTGTTCTTGCCTTTTTGTTGGCGGTGAATGATGTAGCAAGTGTGAACTCCTGCCAATATAGAAATAGTTTCTGCGAAAGAGATAGAAGAGTTCTTGTCGTGAAATCTGGCATCATCATTAGTGTATCTTACAAACAAAGGAAGAGCTTCATTATCTTCGACAGTGCTGTAGATACCAGAATCAACCGGCCGTAAATCTAAATCTGCCATAATTTATTATTTTATAAAGTTTGTCCAATCAAAGGTATTATCTTCGGGTAAAGTTGATGTTGTATTATCTTGAGCCTGAGGAGGTGCAGATGGGGAATTTGTTCCTTCTGAATTAGGGTTTTCCTCGATTAATTGTATGGGACTACCTGGGATGAACCACCTCTTATATTTTAAAGGAACTTGCTTAATAGAATTTTTATTATAAAACACATTGGTAATTCTGGCTATCCCAGTGCCTGTAAAGTAGGCATAAAGTTTATTCTCTTCATCTTTGAAGATAAAAACTGCGGGATTGTCAATAACATCTTTAATGTAGTCATCTGCACAGGGATTGTCCTTAACCGATTCAAGAGACATTCGTAATAAAGGAGCCAATTCTTCAGCATCATTTACATAGGCCTCTTCAGGTTTCATTGTCTGATTTGGAAAATTATAATATCCTAACAGACGTATTTTGAAGTTGAAATTTGTATTCATTTTAGATAAACGATGCTTACGTTTCTATCATACATGTTTAATTGTGCTCGAACTATTGCATCATTCTCTATCATGATTGCAATGCCATAGTTTTCAAAAGAGGCAGCTTCGAGTGGAGCTCCCATAGCCAAAGCGTTTTCATCGTAACCATAGCCTCGCAATTCTACGATGTTTCTATCTACATTGACAATTTTCATTCGTTTGGGCGCCATTTGAACATTGTTCTGCCATAATGGATGCATACCATCCATATTGTACATTGTTACAGTGTATCCTTCGGCACCTTCAATATTCTTTTCAATTGTTATTCTACGATGACAATTGTAGTTATGTCCGGAGACATTTTGCCCATTTTGGAAGCGGACATGGTCTGATGAATCGAAAACAATTTTCCCACAAGGAGGATTATTGTCTCCTTTTATTATGCTGGATAAAAAATCTAATTCCATTAGCTAATATTTTTATTTTTGTATTGTTAATAATTGATTATCTTTATAGCATCTTTGGGTATATAAGCGGTTGCGACCAAATAGCCCTCAAATAACTCCACGACAACTCTCTGCTGTCCAGCAATTCTTGCCACCCTGCCATGTATATCCTTAAAATCACCCTCTGTAATCATAACTTCATCCCCTAACTTGTATTTGATATTCTCTGAAGTAACAGGGATGATATGAGGATTATGTATAGAAGTTAAGCGAATAAAATTATCCATAGCTGCATCAGAGATGACAAGAGGTGGATTTTTGGTTGGCGAATTTTCACAATGTGAGGTATGGTCGTAATAGTAACTCAACAAAGCTTTATTCTCTGGAGCCTTGATATTCTTGTCTTGCAAAAATGAGTCAACTTGTTCTGCTGCAGCATGAACAAAGAGAAATGAGGAGAGAAGAGGCTCTGTAATGATTCGTTTCTTGTCATGTTTCTTCACCTCTTTGTATCGTATAGGAACATAACATTCAAATCCTTTAGCTTCTACAAATGCTTTTGCTTTGACAATACGTCCATATGAAACTCGCAGAACGAACCATTGTTTGCTTGCATCAGGCACATTCTCTACCGACACCCCACCTTTGTTCTTGGAGATGGAGGGCGTACAAGAGGTAAGTCCTGCACTTGGACACGATGAGCCTGTGTCGGTAGGCTGCCCATTATACAATGAAGCGTTAGCCGTTAAAGGCTGTTTGGTGTTATCTTCCAATGTTATTGCTCAGAGGTTAGATTAAACCAATAGACTTTCTTTTGCAAGAATTGTCATATTTTGACTACAAAGATAAAGAAACTTACTGAGATGAAAGAAGAAAGCATTGTAAATCTTTGTACTGCAACCGCTTTTTAACATTTGAGAGATAGTTGGTGCGGCATATGCAACCAACCATCTCTCAGTTCTCACACGACTTATCGTGACTGCCCTTGTGACTTCTTTTTTGGTGATGCTCCTAACCCCAACTTCTGTGTTCCGTCCCAATTAGTGAGTTGGTCAGCACAACCATTGGAGCCGCCAAGTGAAACGTATGTATCTGCGTTACACGACATGTGGTCAATGAACGAAAGGAAGTTCTGAATGATGGGTCCTGTATAAACAACCTCATCGGTAGCAAAGTTTTTTGTCCAATGTGCGACACATTCTCTCCGATAGTTGCCACAACCATTCCAATCCATGCTCGCGAGAAATCTTTCAACGGCAAATTTGAATCCTTGTGGAGAACGAAGCGTAATGTTGGATTTTGTGGCAGTAGCCATAATACCATAATAGATTGCTTTGGCTTCTTTCTCCTCGAAATCTATTCTGCTTGATTGTGAAAAGGCTTTGAGCTGTTCATGACCTTCACTAATGAATCGATCAAGTACACTTTCGTATCTGTCTAGTCTTGCCTGTTCCTCACGTTTTGCCTCCGCTTCTTGTTCCTTGCGTTCTTCCACACGTTTAACTGCTTCAATTATTTCAGGCTGTTTTGTCAAGTCGTTCCATTGAAGAACCAAGATTTTGTATTTATCCCATAGAGTATTGTAATCTGTCTTGAGTTTTGTAATGTCCTCGTTTTTTGAGACTAATTGCTTATTGAGACTTTCAATAACGGCATCCTTTTGAGCGGTTACTCGTCTGACTGCGTTCTCGTCAAGTTGCGATATGTGTTGCTTCACTTTTGCATTTTCAGCCTTTAGCGCTTCATTCTCATTCTGCAATGCCTTATTCTCAATAATCAGTTTGTTGAGTTGCTGCATATAGTAAGTGTAAGTTTTGTTGACAGATGCCCGTATACCATTATTCTGCTTGTCACGTTCAGTGTTGATGGCAGCGATAAGAGCCTTGATAGCATCATTGATGTTTATTGTCCGTTCCTCTCGCCAAGTCTTTTGTCCGATAAGTGCAGGAATAGGAATGGCAAGTTCTTTCTTAACGGCATCCATTGCCTCTTGAACAGGTGTCTTGATATTGAGAAGAGGGAAGGTGAGATCTTGCTTGTCAATAGTGGCAAGAACAGCGTATTTTTCCACCTTGTCAAGAGCGACTTTTGCCTGACGTTCCGCTTCAAGTACCACCTTGTTCTTATGCTTGCGTCCCCGTTTCTCTTCCTCTGAAAGTTCATCATAGGAGAAACCTCTTGCCAAGCCATACTTATGACCGACCTTGTTGTAATAGTCGGTATGAAGTTGTGATAAGTACTGTGACTTATCCTTTGCTCGTTCTCCCCACACTTTGGCATAAGAGACCCTTTCAACAACACCCTTTGCAACTTCCGATTTTGTGTAGTTGTCACGTTCTTCTTTTGGAAGTGCTCTCCATTCCTTTGTAGAGAGAACCTTTTCTGGATTATCCTTGTGAATGTACTTGCTTCCGATGCGCCCACGTTTCTTTACTTGTTCTACAGGCACGGTCTGCACATGGGCATGGATGCTTGTCTCGTCACAATGCACATCAAAGCCGATGACATTCTCTTCTCCCCATTTCTCACATGCAAAGCGGTAGGTGTCCAATGCCCAGTCATAGATGCCTTTTTGTAATGTCACATTGCTGTGGTCAGCATTTGGATCTGACGTGTTGAGTTTCTGTTCACCAAAGGCAAGCCTGTTAAGCACATCATGGTCACCACTGAAGATGATGCCGACAGTGCAGTTCGGACTGTTCCTTGAAACTTGGTCGGGACGCTTGGCATCCATATATGGCTTGAAACCAAGTTCATCAAGTCTGTGCTGCAAGCGTTCATGCAACGGCACAGACTGGGAACCAAGAGGCACAATCTTTCCACCCTTGACTATCTCAAAGTTGAGTCTCTTGCGTGAGTAGTTATAATGGTTGTTCTTGTCTATGTCTGCGTTTTTTAGTTGGTAACGCTTCTCATCCCAACCTCTGCGTTCCGCCTCGTTACCCACTTGGGACGAGAACGATTTCTTGTCTGTGCCTACATGGATGGCGGCACGTGGTATGTTTCTTTCCATAAGAATCTTGTTTGAGTTTGTAACGTAGTTCTTGTATAATTGGAGACAGGTCTCGGGCGGAGCCTGAGCATAATAGAAGGACTTTTTAAGTGAACAGCGTCAGCAAGTGAATCTAAAAGTCCCTATTATGTTTAGGACTTTTGTGAAAGTCCGTCACGCAAGCGTGCTCGCAGATCCTTACCTACTCTGCTATGACTCTTCCACCAACACCAACCCAAGACTGTCTATCAGATGTTGGAGTGGCGGATGTTGCTTTATCAGCCTTTGTAGCACCATCTGTGGCGTTTCCGTCATCAATAGGAAGTCGGCAATGTCAAGACCTTTGGTCTTTTGTTCATCGGTGGCATTGTCTTCCAAGATGTTGCTTATGACAACCCTTTTGCAAACAGATTGCAGCAATGGAATTTTTGATTTCCATTTGTCCGTTGCTCCAAGGTCAGGGAACAGAATGATGTCCCGACCTCCCAATACCTTGACAGCGATTTGGTTAAGACAGCCATGCATACCTCCAGTTGCCAGCCAGATGAAATTGGAGATGAAATGGGATGCGATTATGGCAGTTTTTTCACTCTCGACAATAGCGACCGACATTGTGGGATGCTGTGCCAGCAAATGCTCACCAAAGAAACATTGGCACAAGTTGAAATCTGGAAGATGAAGAAAAGCATGCGCCCATCCAACATAAGAACGTGGCTCTTTCACACGATGTCCGTCTTTGGAATTATACAGCATGACCTTGCCAGTCCTCACTTTATCATCCTTGTCAACTTGCCAATAAATGGTTGAGCCTCCCCACTTATAGGATGTTCCGACATGATACATCTTCGTCAGCCTTTCTGTCTCTTGTTCACCAAAGACCTTGGAAAGGTACTGGTATAACGGATTGATTCCGTAATGATGGAAAATATAAAGTCACTTGACCCACTATTATACTCTAAATTGACCCATCAAAAAAATATTAGAATTAAGTAGAGAAAAATGCATTTTAACCCGGGTCAGTTTCAGAATCTGTTTAAATTTATTTATAATTAGTTGTAAATCAGTAGGTTAATTGGAATTTTTTTCGTAACTTTATGATTATCAAGACATTAAAGTTATGCATAAGTACCCAACCAACCTGACTGATAAACAGTGGCAAGTTATAAAAAATATGTTAGACCCCAAAGAAAGATTCAGAAAATATTCACTGCGCTCTGTTTTTGACGGCATCCTGTACATCGTGAAGACCGGCGTGCAGTGGAGAATGCTCCCATCGGATTTCGCTCCGTGGCAGACAGTGTATTACTATTTCAGCAAGTGGAAGAACGAGGGCCTGCTTGAAGAGATCTTCGACACCCTCCGCGGCATTGTCCGCCGTCTTTCGGGCAGGGCGGAGAGTCCCAGCCTTGGGATCATCGACTCAAGGAGTGTCAGGACCTCCCATCATATTGATGGTCAAAGGGGAATAGACGGAAACAAAAAGATAAAGGGCAGGAAGGAGCACATAGTGGTTGACACACTGGGGCTGCCCATGTCAGTGAGAGTCCATCCGGCAAATGTCCATGACAGCGTAGGGGCGGAAGAGGTGTTCGAATCCATGAGATACAAATTCCCGGGGCTGAAACGGATTCTGGCGGACGGAGGTTACAGGGGCGAGACTGTCAGGAACACGGTCAAGAGACTGCTGCATTGCGACCTGGATGTCGTACTCAGGTCCGACAAACGGACGGACAGATTTGTCCCCATGCCAAAAAGATGGATTGTCGAGCGCACTTTCTCATGGCTCGAGAACTTCAGGAGACTGACCATTGACTATGAATACAGGGCCGATACGCACGAAGCCATGATGCATATCGCTGCCATAAAATTATTTTTGAATAAAATTTAAACAGTTTCTCAATTATAATTCTTTATAGCAGATACTACTTCTTTTTAGCATTAATCTTTCTTACAGAATCTCCCGTTAGTTCAATTTTGTGTGCCGTATGTACAATTCTGTCCAGGATTGCATCAGCTAAAGTAGGATCTCCAATTGCATCATACCAGCTTTCAACTGGAAGTTGTGATGTTATTATGATTGATTTTATTCCGTGTCTGTCTTCTATTATTTCCATAAGTATTGACCTTTCCCTGGCATCCAGTCCTATAAGAAAGAGATCGTCTAAAATAAGCAGTGAACACTTTTCAATTTTTTTCATCTCAGATTCTATAGTTCCCTTGTTTTTGGCCATTTTAAGCTGTCCCATAAGCTTTGACGCATTGGAGTATAAAGTTCTGACTCCATTTTTGCATGCTTCATATCCTATTGCTGAAGCTATATAGCTTTTACCTGTTCCGGAGCTTCCTGTGATAAAAATATTCTGTCCGTCTCTTATAAAATCAAGAGAAGCAAGTCTCTCGAGCTGGTTCCGGTCAAGGTTCCGTTTTATTGTATAGTCTATTTTTTCCATATATGCCTTATATCTGAAGTTTGCAGATCTTATCAGTCGCTCAATGCTTACATTGCGTCTGTAATCATACTCGCTTTCAAGAAGCCATTTCAGGAACTCATCGTTTGTCATACCATCAGAGGATGTTGTCCTGCAGTCATTCCTGTATGTTTCAAGCATACCGTAAAAACGTAATTTGGAGAGTAACTCCATTATTCTGTCCATATTTTTTCCGACAGTTCTGTTTGTTTTATTATTACTTGTCATTTTTATCCATATTTTTAGAGTTAAAATAATCCTTACCTCTGAGATTTCTGTGTTTAGGGGTAAGTTCAGGAGCAAGCCCCTCCATTTGTATATGATACTTTTCATCTTCCCTGTTTACCAGAAGGCTTTCAAGTTCGTTGAACCCGAACATGCAGGATTCCATTGCTATCTGGCATGCAAGAACCACTCTGTCGTGTCCGAAACATTCCACAAGACATAATATACCATCAGCTGAACGTATAGCCTGAACAGGATATTTTTTGGCAACAGCCACCAACTTTATATACTCTTCCACTACCGGGTCTATTTCACGTGCCTTGCGGTATATATCATCCATTCTGATTCTGTATTCATGTAGTACTCCGGGAAGTTTATGGGAAGGTTTTTCTGAATAAGTGAAAGGTGTATCATCCCTGCGATGTGTCGTTATGTGTCTGAATTTATGATATATCTCCACTGTGTCCCCATCATACAGTAATTCTACAGCATCGCCTATATACTCTTTAGGAACACTGTAATAGTGATTGTTAAGCGATACATAACTGTTTTTCATGACAGTTGCCGTTTTCCGGTTTTTTGATATAAATCTTGTTGCCGGCAATATATGTAGCCTGTCTTTCTCGACCTCGAGGAAACGCTCCCTACGGCT
Organism: Parabacteroides sp. KHUB-01; assembly: GCF_056640935.1. Taxonomy (NCBI): domain Bacteria; kingdom Pseudomonadati; phylum Bacteroidota; class Bacteroidia; order Bacteroidales; family Tannerellaceae; genus Parabacteroides; species Parabacteroides sp. KHUB-01. The sequence continues at coordinate 90,170 of NZ_CM153256.1, forward strand.
GTAGCTGCGGTTGTACATCTTTCGGCTGTTCAATGCGTCAGTATGTTTCATTATTTCTATGTTCAAGGCTTCAATATCATTGAATTTCAATCCTGTCATCTTTGAATATACCTCCCTGTAAAGCAGTCTTACAGCATTTTCAACCAAAGCCTTGTCTTTGGGTTTGCGCACTCTTGCCGGAAAGACAACACAACCATAATGGTCTGCAAATGCCGCAAAGTCATCATTTATTACAGGCTCTATTCCACCGGGCCTTGTTACGGCAGATTTGAGGTTGTCGGGAACTATGGCATTTGGTACACCTCCAAAATAATGGAAAGCATTTTCACATGCCTGGATAAGATATTCTTTCTTTTGCGATGGTACAGCCTCGTAATAAGTAATCTGACTGCATGGAAGTATCGCAGCAAAGACTTCTACGGGAACCTTATCACCCGTATTCCTGTCTGAAATATAAAGTTTGTCACCGGCAAAATCCACATACATCTGATCACCAGCTATATGATCTATGCGTCCAACCGGTATTTTTACCTCCCTTTCACGTCTGAGATACAGGCAGAATGAACAATAACTGTAACCTTGGGGACGGTTTCTCAGATACTCCTCATACAAGGACCTTCTTGTTGTTCCACGGGATTTAAGTCGTTTAATGTACTCAGGTATATGTTCTTGAAGATACTTATACTCTGCAGATCCTGTTGATTCGTTGTCAGTCTCCGTACCGAAAAGTTCATGCAGATGATGCTCGTCCATTTTCAACAGGCGTTCCAGCTCTATACCCATATCCTCGTATATTCGGATATACCGTTTTACTGTATTACGTGAAATCAGAAGAGAAGAACTGATACTACGGATACTCATTCCTGACTGGTAGCACCGCAGTATGTGCTTGATTCTTATTTTCATTCTTTAAAATTTTTATTCGGTTAATGATACCGGGTTAAAATGCTTTTTAAAGTACAAAAACAAGACTGAAATGTGGTAATTCTATAGGGTCAATTTTTATTATAATCTAAGTGGGTCAGTTTCGGTTATAAAGGTGGGTCAGGTGATTTTTATAATAGTGGGTCAAGTGACTTTATATTTTCCACATAGGGACAATTCACCATGGAAATGAATATCGCCCAAAGCAGGATGTTGCTTCCAACAAAGATGATTGACTCGACAAACAGACTTTGGTGAAAGTCATTGCCTACATACATCGCCACGACAAGAGAGATGGCGAGAATTGCTGTACCAACAAAAGCGTAGATGGTACAATCTGATGTTGTCTTGTTTTCTGTCATTATCGTATTCGTTTTATTGTTATTCGTTCAAAAACTTCCACAAAGTTAGACGCAGAAGCATGTAAAAACCGCATTTACGTTCTCTGGCACTCTTACTTTTACGCTTTATTAGCGTTCTAATATGATATCATACTCTGAATCATACTTGAAACTGCTCGTTAGTGTCAGTTATAGCTGATTGCTTGTCGCAAAGATAATAGGGAAGAAACGAGAAACTTACTGTTGTTTTTCAATATCAACAGATATAAGGGTGCGTTTGGTGGATTGGTTCTATCTGTAACAGCAAATAGAACCAATAAAAATGGAAAAGGACTGCTGGAACACTTCATTCCAACAGTCCTACACGAATAAGGTTGTGTGAGAGTTATTTCTTCAATGTGATGCAGCCCATCGAAGCACGCTTCTGAGCATCGGAAATCTTGGCATAGACCTCTGTTGTCGTAACATTTTTATGACCGAGGTAACGTTGCACCACCATAATGCTTGTTCCTGCGTCGAGCTGGAGACAGGCGAAGCTGTGCCTGCTGCAGTGGAAAGTTATATGCTTGGTTATCTCTGCATCTTTCAGCCAGTTCTTCAATGGTGCCTGCGTCATGGAGTCTTTGAAATCAGGGAACACCTTGCCTCGTTTATCTGGTGAATAGCCTATCAGTTCCAAGGCTTCCTCACTGATTGGGTTATGCACGATGTCTTTTGTCTTCTGCATTCGTGTGGTGACATACATCACACCATCGCTGCCGTATGGCTGTATCTCCTCCCAAGTGAGTTTCTTGATGTCGCTCTTTCGCAATGCCGTTAGGCAAGAGAACAGGAAGGCTCGCTTCAAGGCAGGAGCAGAGCATGGTGTGGATGCCAAGCGGATAACCTCGTCTTGTGAAAGATGCTCCTTGTCAGTCGGGATTGGCTCGATACGCTCCAAGAAACCATTGGGATTCTCCTTAATCTTGCGGTCACGATAGGCAGTATGGATTGATGCACGGAAAGTTGACCAGTAGTTGGCTGCTGAGTTGATATGCAGCTTTCTGTTCTTATGCAGTCCCTGTGGTGCTGTCAGCAGATACTCACGAAATCTGTTACACAAGTCCACGTTTATCTCCCCGAAGGTACACTTGCCTTGCGTGAAGGTACGAAAGTGCATATAGACGTGCTGCCACTTGGAGTTCTTCTTGTCTGCCAGTCTCTTGAAGTAGGCAAGGAAATCTCCTTTCATCTTCTCCTTATCGAAGAAATCGTAACGCTCGTTGACGATAGCCTCGAAGCGACGGCAGCGTATCGCCTCGGCTCTTGCCGTAAGATTGAGGTTGTACTTCTGTTCCGTCTGGTTCTTCGGCTTGGCATAGATGTAGATGCCAAGCGACTCATGGCGAATGACTTTCATCGTGCTCTCGTCACGATAGCCTGGATAATAGTCAAGATAATAGGACAGCATGTGTCCGTCCTTGATTTTGCGTGTACGCAATGATACGGTCTTGCAGATGTTGCTCATAACTGATATGTGTTATTGATGATTATTCGTGGTGAAGTGTCTCTTCACGGCTGCAAAATAACTGAATGATGCTTCCGTGACTCCAATTATTCATAGTCATTGATGGATAATGCTGAAATCACTTGAAATCACAGCCCTTTTGCTGCCCTTTCTGCCATTGCACTCTCCACATCCGTCTTCAAAAGCAGGTTTTTTACACCCACTTTTACCTTGCTGATATGATGCACTCTTACGATATGGCAGATGTTGGCACTTGTCAGACCATACAACTGCTGTACTTGTTCTGTAGTATAATAGTTGTCATCGCTCATTAAGTCAGTCCTGCGCAGTTCTTCAAGATGCTCCTTTGAGTAATAGGTACGACCGTACTCACGTTTGGTCGGTATCTTATGGCGGTAGGTGTATGCCCTAAGTGCTGACTTGCTCATGCTAAAGGCTTCCTCTACATCATCAGCAGTCACCCATTCCGTGATGCTGTTGATGTCAACGGCAGTACCGAAGAACTCATCAATATGCCGTTTGCTGTAATAGTTCTTGCCAGCGATACGGCACATCGGTATCTGGTTGCGCTTGGCGGAGGTGTAGAGCCAAGACTTCTTGACCTTATAAATGGACATCACTTCCTCGCCCGAATAATAGTCAAGCACCTCATTCTCTTCTTTCCCTTTTGTCGATTTCTGCTTTTGTGTTGGCTTTTCTGTTTTTGCCTTTTTACAGGGCTTGCTCTTGCTGGCAGGAACCACACGCTTGTAGGGATTACCCTCAAACATCTTCTCTATATCAGCCTTTCTTACGAATGCCATTCTGCTGCTCAATCTTGATGCCTTCAACTTTCCGTTAGCCACAAGTTTGTAGATATACTGTCGGGTGCATCCCATCAGAATGGCAGCTTTGGAGAAGGTAAGATACTCCTGATGTTGCAGATCCATGATTGGCTCAATACCGTTAATCAAGTCCTGCTGTCTTTTCTTCCTAAGACGTTTTGCCTCTGCCTGACATTCTTCGGAACAGTATTTCTGCATACCACTCCTTGGCACAAATGTCTTGCCACATAATTCACATTTTCTTGTCGGTCTCATACTCTTTGATGTTGCTATGTTCTACATACTTTGAGTATTCCACCATTGGAGTAAACGGAAGTGAACTATTGACAACCTTTGTCAACCCAGTCCACGATATTACGCTTTTTGCCTATCAGCTTCAAATATGTCATCCATTGTATTCACTCGTAAACCCTTGTCAACTACGTTCACGATATGACAAAATAAAAGCTCCGCAAATTCTCCACGGTAGAAATACGTTGCAAAAATATGTGGAAAATCGGGAACTGCCAAAAAGCACTCAGAAAGTGTTAAAAATCAAATGGTATTGAAAATCAGGGCTTTATGTTTGATTAGTCATAGTAAGTTATAGTTAGTTATAAGGGTCTAAATACAGCCATAAAATGCATAATCTCCTATATTTATAACATTTGATGGTATTTCTATAAATTCTAAAGATGTACAATATGTAAATAGGCCACTACTTATACATTTGATATTTTTGGATAAAAATATATTTTTCAAGGAAAGGCATCCCCAAAAAGCAAGATCACCTATAAAATTAACAGAATCTGGAATTTCTAACGATTTCAATGATTCACATCCGTAAAAGCAGCAATCACCCATAGCCTCAATAGATTTAGGAATATATAATAAATATAGTGAACCACAAAATTGAAATGCACAATCACAAATAATTTTTGCTCTATCCTTTATCTTATATATCTCAATATCCTCTGGTGCTTTCAACAATCTCAAGCCATCACGACTATACTTCACACCATATTCATCAACAATAGCATCAGCCAAATCTTCAACTGTAACCTTTGTAGAAAGTTCTATTTCCGGAATAATCACAGGAATATATTCAGGTTTAGCAATATTAAACAATTTAAAAGAAATATTACCAAGTTCATTCCTTGCATACGCTATATAAAACAAGCCCAATAATTGAGCCAGTTCAGTATCATTAGCAAGTAACTGAATTGCCTTTAGACATTCACTTTCACCAATATTCTGATAATCCTTTGCACTGAAAAGCAGTCTGTCCTCTGAACCAAATTCATTTAGCAACTCAGGCTTCAAAGAAATAGCTTTCAACGACAAAGCAATGGAAGCAATTGAAAAATCATCAATACTGCCATTGAATACATCTTCTGTACGAAGAGAATGACAGTAATCCACACTACCCAATTCACGTGACTTCTGTCCTCGCATTGCAGGTACAAACATACCGTCATAGTCCACCAATACCAACTGACCATCTTCACGGACTATGATATTGTCGGGCTTCAAGTCGCCATGTGCAAACTCCTGACTGAGTAGCCAAGAGCCCATACGGCAGAACTGATAGGCTATCAAAGCAAGTTTGTATTGGTCGTGGATATTATTTCGTATATACCTGTCAAGTGTGAGACCTTCCACCCAGTCCATTAACAACACAGGAAACTCTGTATCATTTCCTTGTGTAGTATCTACAAACAGTTCCTTTTCAAGGTACTTTATGGGAGTGAGGAATGTAGAAGATACATATTCCAACTCTGAAGCTATAAGTTTATAACTATCTTCTCTACCTTCCTGGTCACGAAGAAAACATTTTACGGCATACAACTTTCCTGTTTCCTTATCCTCCATCTTAAAGACTACCGCAAAGTTACCGCTGGACATCACAGGATTACCATCCTCTTCAAGTACGGGACGGAGATTGTTCAGTTTATCAAAATTTCTTTCAGAAAACTTGACAGTTTGAACATATTCTGATATTAATGGATAGTTCATATGGGAATTGTTTAATATTGATTTTTACCTTATTTCTAAACATAGAAATAATTCAATATTCATCTTTATCTCCTAAAGAAAATAATCTATTAAATTCTAAAGAATATTTAGTAGCCAAGTCATTGTCATTTTCAGTTATATTGATGTGTTCAGCATTTCTTAATTCAGCGTTATCAGTCCAATTATAACTTCCACTAATGACTATCTGATTATCAATAACACAAAATTTCTCATGCATTATACCACCTCTATCACTTCTTACCTTTACTGAATTTAAACCAGACAAGTCCATACCATATTTCTTATTAATACCATCATTATTAACTACAACACGAATATCTACTCCTTGCCTTTTCTTTTCTAATAGTTTTTTATATAACGTTTCATTTGTAAACCATGCCACAGCGACAACTATAGAAATTTTAGCTTTATCTAATGCTTGAACTATATCATTCTGAATTTTATTAAAAACAGGTGTATTTCTTATTATAGGATTTTTACATACACGTAAACCTGTTACTCTAAAATGGCCATCCACAGTCTCAACACCATATCCACATTCAGAAATAATATTGTGTATCTCCTCTGCACATTTTTCTTGTAAAGTTGCTTTTGATATAACTTCCTCTATCAAATCGGATAAAGCAACATTCTCATTCATCTTTGCTAACCTATTCTCTGTATAAGTTTTTTTTGATGTGTTTTGTCCCTCTTTTATAATTGGAAGTCCGTTGTTATATGTATCACGAAATCTACCATACTTATTAAATATATCAACAAGTTCCCTTCCCGTAAAATTCGCTCCACATTCATTATGCCCAGTCATATATGGTACCAATTGTTGTATTGCGTAATCATCTAATTTCATAATATAAATCTTTAAATTTCTCTAACAATATTCTTTAAGTAATTTGGTATTATGCTTAATTTATCTTTCTTTGGAATTATAATCTCTTTCAAATCAAAACACCAACCAAATGCTATTTCATCAATATATTCTATAGATTGAGGCAACCGAACTTGTTTAATTCCTTTCCCATAAAAAGAGTTTGCACCTAAAATCTTCATACCTTCTTGGATACAAATATTTTCATCATTACCCAAATAACATATAACTCTTTTTTCTATTATATCATATAATATATTATCTAAAATCTTTAATTTTTTTGAATAAGAAATTAGTTTTAAATCAATTATTCCGGCAAAAGGATTATCTCCAATGCATTTGACAGATTGTGGGATTATAATCTTTTGTATATCCATATCACTAAAAGCCCCACCTTTAATAAATATAACTCCATCAGGAATATTAACAATTGATTGATTTCCAAAATATCGAACCAATGTTCTATTATCTGCAGATAATAAAAATTCATTTTCAATCTTAAAATTTTTAGATTTACATATAATGTTTGAGATACTAGCACAAAAAACATTCGTTCCTATTCTTTTTAAAGTACTAGGTAAATAAAGAGTTTCCAAATACAATGTATCTATTTCATAATACAAATCATTTAAACAGTTATTACATAAGATTTCAGTACCTTCCTTAATTGTTAACTCACTTTCATAATAATCAGAATATGACATGAATTTTTTTCCATCAGAACTATATCCTGTTTCTAAACATTCATTTAATTCAAAATCTACAACATCATCGATATCATATTCTCTCTTAAACTGTTCTAGTTTGTATTCAGCCTCAGAACATCCTAAATATGCAGTTCTAAAATAGTACTCAAAAGATTTTAATATATTCTGGTGAACAAAGATTCCATATTCATAGCAAAATCCTAACATTAATTGTGCATGAATATCGTTTTGATAAAATGTATTATACCACCATTCAACTACTTTTTCATTATTTCTCTCTACATTAATAGCTTTATTGTATTTATTTATTAATTCTAATTGAGTGCTAAAATCACTCCACCAGAAAGAATCAAAATTATTATTTATAAAAACATAAATTTGATTCAGAATTCGTATTAACCAATGTAAATCTTGCGATAAGACGCTATTACAAGATTCAGGCTTTAGGATATTAAATAATTTAGAAGAAACATCGCACAATTCTGTCCTTGCTAAAGCTAAATAAAATAGGCCTAATAGTTGATATAGTTCCATATTATTAGTAAAAGATTGTATTGCCTTAATACATTCACTATTACCAAGATCTTGATAATCCATTGCTCTGAAAAGCAATCTGTCCTCTGCCCCAAAATCATTCAGGAGTTCAGGCTTTAGAGAAATAGCTTTCAAAGATAAAGCAATAGAAGCAATAGAGAAATCATCAATACTGCCATTGAATACATCTTCAGTACGGAGAGGATGACAATAATCCACACTACCCAATTCACGCGATTTCTGTCCTCGCATTGCAGGAACAAACATTCCGTCATAATCCACCAGCACCAACTGACCATCTTCACGAACTATGATATTGTCAGGCTTTAAGTCACCGTGTGCAAACTCCTGACTGAGCAACCAAGAACCCATCCGGCAGAACTGATAGGTAATCAAAGCAAGTTTATATGGGTCGTGGATATTCTTTCGGATATACTTGTCGAGTGTGAGACCCTCCACCCAGTCCATCAACAATACAGGATACTCAGTATCATTCCCTTGTGTAGTATCTACAAAAAGTTCCTTTTCAAGATATTGTATAGGAGTTAAGTATGTAGATGATACATATTCTAACTCTGAAGCTATAAGTCTGTAACTTTCATCTCTGCCTTCCTGTTCACGAAGAAAGCATTTTACGGCATACAGCTTCCTACTTTGCCTATCTTCCATCTTAAAAACTACGGCAAAGTTACCACTGGACATAATCGGATTACTGTCCGCATCAAGAACAGGGCGAAGATTACTCAATTTATCAAAGTTTTCTTCAGAGAACTTTATAGATTGTACGTATTCTGATATTAATGGGTAGTTCATATCCTATAATATTTTTATACTAAATCATTATTATTCTACTTTATAAGTTGTTGTAACTTACACAAAAATAGCTAATTATTAAAAAAGCAGCAACAAATTGCAGTAAGAAACGTGCTACTGTAACTTTTTTAGTCTAAATAACTATAAAATCCAGATTTCATATATCTGAGTATTCAGGTTTATCCAACTAGAATCACAATTGTGTTGTGCATTTCTTTTCTAAAAACCTTGGTTTATACATTTATCACAAAATCAATCAGTATTTGAAATGATACAGACTCCGATTATAGTGACATTTGCCAATCAGAAGGGAGGTGTAGGAAAGACTACCCTTTGCGTAACCTTTGCCAACTATTTGGTGACGAAGGGTGCAAGGGTTGTAGTAATTGACTGCGACTTCCAGCACTCCATCATGAAATGTCGTAAGGCAGACATCAGAAAATACGGTGAACAGGATATGCCATACGAGGTATGGGCATATGAAGCCAACGACAAGGCAATGATGACTTCCCTTATGGAGAAGCTTCACAATGATCCAGAAATTGACGTTGTACTTATGGATTCTCCAGGCAGTCTGAAAGCGGAAGGACTGATACCCATGTTTGTCAACTCGGATATCATTATTGTCCCATTTCACTATGACCTGGTAACCGTACCGTCCACGGCCAGTTTCCTTATGTTTGTTGACCGGCTGAAAAAGGCTGTCGGTGAAAGGATGAAAGCCAGACTCTTCATCATTCCCAATCTGAATGACGGAAGAATCGGCAAGCGTTCCGAACTGCTTATCTGGGACAATGCAAGGGATACCTTCTCCAACTATGGTTATGTTACAGCAAAGATTCCCAAACGTGCGGATATGGAACGTTTCAGTACCATGGCAGCACTGGATATGCAGGCCGCTATCGTTACACCAGTCTTTGACAAGGTCTATCAGAGTATCTTCGATACACTTCAACCGATAAGGGAAAAAGAACTCAAAGGCATACAGCTGACGGAAAATCTGAATCCCAAACCTAAGAAGAAAAAGAAGGCACAGCCGTGTGATGAAGCTTTACAGGACATTACCGGCCAATCTGAAACCAGTCCTTCAGAGAATGGTACAAGTAATCAGAACAAAGAATCAGAATAATCAGTAAACTTCAATAACCATAGCACTATGAGTAAGGATATACCGGAAATAGATGACCTGACAAGAGGCATCAATGATTCAGAACTTATATTGACGCAAGATTCCGTAGAAACTCAGATTGAACAAAAGGAAAATAATAATGAAGCACATGAAAAGGATACTGCTGTTTCCCTTTCGGATACAGGATGCTGGGATGACTTCATGGAATACCTGCAATCGGACGGTTCGGGAACGGACAAAACAGAAAGACTTGTCTGCAAACTCGACCGTGACCTTGCGGATTCACTTGATGACTGCGATATACATGGCAGATGCCGCTCTGACCTGGTGAATGCCATCGTAAGGGCATTCTTCAAGTCCTACCTGCCACGTCTGGCAGAATACAGAAGGGAAAAGAAATCTTTGTTTAACAGCTATAATTTGTAGGTTATGAAAAAGACAGACTGGACTGACAGGATGCTTGCCGCTCTTGTCGAACTGTATCCGGTAGAGACCACGGCCTATACAGCTGCCGTTCTTAATCTGAGCGAATCGACCGTCAAGCTGAAAGCCCGTGAACTTGGACTTGTAAAAATGGCCAAATCCAAATGGATGGAGCGTGCAGACTATATAAGAAACCATTTCCAGGAGTGTTCCTTCTCTGAGATAGGGAAAGCTCTCGGCATTACCCGGATGAGTGTCGGACGCATAGCCGCTGCACTCGGACTGAAACGCAGCAGTGAAGAAAAACACCAGATTTCCTCACGTATCCGTACCCAGATGGTAAAGAGGGAAAGACGGCGTATCGTCTTCGGACTGGAACCCATAACCGGTATCCGTGTCATTTCAAACAGGGCAAAGGTAAGGGTACGCTCAAACATGAAGTCAAACGGATACATCATCAGTGAGGAACACAACGTGATTTATTATACCGGCAGTACGGAACGCAGGGAACGTCTGGAAAGCCGGGGCATCAAACTGGGACTGCATATCCTTCCGCTTCCGAAGGAGAGTTCCGCTCTTTCTTCCAACATTATATTACAACAGCCATGCAGTACGGACAGATAGTATTCCTTCTCTTCGTAGCAATGGTATTCTATTATGCGGCAATGATTTTCATGGACTTCCAGAGGGCAAAGGCCGCACAGAATGCCGAGCAGGACAGCCAAAAAGAAGAGGACATTGACATATCGGAAGAAGCACGAAGCTTCAGGCCGATAAGAATAAACCGGGATGAACCTGAATCCAAAGAAGAGAATCAGGAAGAGAATAATACAGGGAATCCCGAACCTGAGAATGAAAATACTGATTCTGACGGTACAGAGAAATCTGCATCCAAATCAGAATCTTCCAGACACGTTTACCGGGAGGCCATCATGACTGACGGCATTCTGGTTGAGAATATCATTCAGGAAATAAACCGGTTGGCAGAGACCGGTACCAGTGACCTCGGTGCCGTTATCTTCAGCTGTGAGAACGCCTGACATATATACCGTTCCTTTAGTGACATCTGTTTCTTTGGCGATGAAATCATTTAATATTATTCAGAAATGCAGATAATAAAGAAAAGTGCCCGGAATCTTACGGAGCGTTTCATCGGTTCAAGTTTTGGACAGAAGTGTGTGGTGGCGGCCATTGCACTCGTTATTTCCACATCAAACGTAATGGCAGGAAGCAAGGGTGCAGCAGGTTTTACCAAGGCCACTCAGGAAGTCAGTTCCTACCAGACTCCGGTATCGAACCTTATGAAGGCCATTGCTGCCGTTATCGTTCTGGTCGGTGCCTTCAATGTCTATTTCAAGATGCAGAACGGAGACCAGGACGTGAAGAAGACCATTATGCTTACCATAGGAGGCTGTATCGCATTCATCGCACTCTCGGAAGCTCTTCCGCTGTTCTTCCAGTAATCCTTACCCGGCATGACAATGAATCAGGAAGGATACCCTGTGTTCAAGGGATTGCAGAAGCCGCTGGAGTTTATGGGCATACGCGGCCGTTTCCTTACTCTGGCAGCAGCAGCCATAGGCGTATCATTCGTAGGCTTCATCGGTTTCTCAATCGCCTTGGGAAAGATTGCAGGATTCATAGCCATGATGGTCATGGCACTGGTGGGACTGATAACAATCTACATCAAACAGCGTGGTGGACTCCACAACAAGAAGAGGTCAAGAGGTATCTATATCTACAGAAGCCTTAGAAAATAACAGTAAATCACTTTATACAGTATGGCACACAAAAGGAAAAGAATTTTTGACGGACTCTATGCGCAGCTGGAGGAGACGGACGGCAATGTCGTGCTGTTCTCGGCCAGAGGCGAGCCGTCCGTTATCTTCGAGATTACCAATCCGGTCCAGCAGCTCTGTACGGATGCGCAGCAGTACATGCTGTTTCATGACATGCTATCCAATATCCTTCAGACCATCGGTGAGGGATATGCACTGCAGAAGCAGGATATTCTGTGCAGACAGGCATTTCACCATGACGTGCCGGATGATGCGGAGTTCCTGACAAGGAGTTATTTCAGATACTTCGAGGGAAGGGAATTTACAGAGATACGGACTTTTCTTATCCTCACTCAGGAGGCTCAGAGAAGCCAGTTCATCCAGTATGACCCGAAGAGATGGCTCGATTTCCATGCCAAGGTATCAAAGACGGATGATATTCTGACGGAAAAGCATATCCGGCACAGAAAGCTCGGCAAGGAGGAGGTCAGCGAATACTGCCACCGTTTCATGGCATTCCAGTTCCGGCACGGACCGTTCTCGATGACTAACTTCAAGGCTTCAGACGAATATCTCAGGACAGGTGACCGGATTATCCGTTCCTATCCGCTGGTGGACATTGACGAGATTAATCTTCCTTCCATGGTAAAGCCGTACACGCAGATGAACATCAACGGATACGGAATTGCAACCGACCTGCTTTCTTTTCTTACCGGCGTCCCCTACTCGGACTGTGTGGTATTTAATCAGGTCATTCAGATACCGGGACAGAGGAAGCTGCTGCGCAAGCTTCAGGCCAAGGCGAAGCGTCACGGTTCCATGCCGGACCCGAGCAACCGTATTGCCAAGGCCGACATTGAGGAAGTGCTGGACAGGCTGGCCGTTGACAGTACCATGCTTGTGTACTGCAACTTCAACATTCTGGTGAGCTGTCCGCCTGACAAGGTTACTCCGGTAACCTCCTTTCTGGAGACAAAGCTGTACGAGTGCGGCATCATGCCGTCAAGGACGGCCTTCAACCAGCTGGAGCTTTTCATGGACAGTTTTCCAGGTAATGGCTATGCTTTCAACCCGGACTATGACCTGTTCCTGACACTTTCGGATGCTGCACTTTGCTTTTTCTTCAAGGAGCATCTGAAGGAATCCGAAGATACACCGCTGACTACATACTACACCGACCGTCAGGGATTGCCTGTCTGTATCGACATTACCGGCAAGGAAGGCAAAAGGAAAATGACGGACAATGCCAACTTCTTCTGTATCGGTCCTTCCGGTTCCGGCAAGTCCTTCCACATGAACAGTGTGGTACGTCAGCTGCTGGAACAGAATACAGATGTGGTCATGGTGGATACGGGTGATTCCTACGAAGGCATATGCGGATATTACAAGGGTACATACATAGCCTACTCGAAGGAGAAGCCCATTTCCATGAATCCGTTCAAGGTCACGAAGGAGGAGTATGAACTTAATTTCGGAGAGAAGAAGAACTTCCTCAAATCGCTGATATTCCTGATATTCAAGGGTAACGCATTTCCTACAAAGATTGAGGACATGCTGATAAACCAGACCATCGTGGAATACTATGAGGCCTATTTCAATCCTTTTGAAGGGTTCAGCGACAGTGAGCGTGAGGCATTGAGGCAGAAACTGCTGGTCGCCGCCAAGATGGAGGATGACTATGAACAGTACACGCACAGCATGGAAGACATCGACAGGCAGATAAATACGGAAGAGGTTCAGGAGAAGGCTGAAAGCCGTGCCCTGCTGCTGCCTTCCGAAGTACGCCGTCTGAAGCTGATACGACAGTGCCGTTCACTGACTGCTCTGATAAATGATGAAGCTGCCACCAAACCGGAAAAAAAACGTGCCCTTGCCATTATCGAAAAATATAAAAGGGAACTTTATAACAATTCCATGCTGATTAAGATAGACAGGCAGATTGACCACATGGAGGAACAGAAGCGCAGGCTGAAGGTTCAGGAACTCTCGTTCAATTCCTATTATGAGTTTGCCCTGGAGCGCATTCCGCAGATTACACAGCTGGAGAAGATAAGTTTCAATATACATGACTTTGCGGCCATTCTGAAACAGTTCTACCGTGGCGGCGAGCTGGAGATGACGCTGAACTCCGACCTGGACACTAACCTGTTTGACGAGCGGTTCATTGTGTTCGAGATTGACAAGATAAAGGATGATCCGGTGCTTTTTCCGATTGTGGTGCTGATTATCATGGACGTGTTCCTGCAGAAGATGCGTATCAAGAAGGGACGGAAGGCTCTTATCATCGAAGAGGCATGGAAGGCAATAGCATCACCTACCATGGCAGAATATATAAAGTATTTGTATAAGACCGTCCGGAAGTTCCACGGAATAGCCGGTGTGGTCACACAGGAGCTTAACGATGTGATTGATTCCCCTATTGTGAAGGAGGCCATCATCAATAACTCGGATGTGAAGATTCTGCTTGACCAGACCAAGTTCAAGGACAGGTATGAGGATATTGCAGCCATTCTGGGACTCACAGACATACAGCGTCAGCAGATTTTCACCATTAATGCGCTGAACAACCATGAGGGAAGAAGCTACTTCAAGGAGGTGTGGATTTGCCGGGGACAGCACTCGGATGTGTACGGCGTGGAGGAAGCACCGGAATGTTACTGGGCATATACTACAGAACGTACCGAAAAGGAGGCACTGAAGATTTATCTTGCCCGGTACGGTACGCTGCAGGAGGCCATCACCCGTATCGAGGAAGACCGCAAGGCAGATGGAGGGCTTCTGTATCTGGAGTTTGCAAGAAAAGTCAACCAACATCAAAAAGTTATGTCACTATGGTAAGAACAGTATTAAGAATCATATCGGTTATAATGCTTTCTGCATTTGTCTGCATTAATGCACATGCTGCCTGGAGAATCGTATTCGACCGCAACTGTCTGAAGATTGTCATGGCCAATACCGCTTCACAGAAGCTTATCGAGGAACATCACAACCAGCGTGTGGATACCATTGCAGCCAAGAAACAGAAAGTGGAACTCTATACGGTGAGTATGGCTACCATGAAGGAACTCTACAAGCTGAGCATGGAGAACATATCCGGTTTCGGGACTGAAAGTCTTTATTATAAGGAAATAGGTCTGTGCGCTTTGGATATTCTGCGAAATGTTCCAGTACTTGTCAGTACGGTAAACAGGGCCAAATTTTCAAACAAGCTGCTCTGTCTGAACGAACTCGGCAACCTTGTAGCGGAAACCCAGCAGCTGGTCGGCAACTTCGTCAATATCGTTAACAATGCCAGAATTCCCAATCCGTTGCAGGGACAGGCAACTGCAGAAAAAAAGGATGACGGCTATAACCTGTTGGACAGGTATGAAAGGCTGACACTGGCCAACAGTATCTATACTGACCTGAACAGGATACGCTACAAGGTGGAAGGGATGGTTCTGATGGCACAGTATGCTACTGCAAACGACCTCTTCTTTGCCATAGATCCTGAAGGATGGGCAAATGTGGTGACCATGAAGAATCATGTGGGGAATCTTGTACAGGACTGGAACGGACTGGTTGCTTCAAATTATTAACCCTTAATATGTATGTGTCTGTCATGAGAATCAGGAATATAAGTATCATATCAGCCGGTATTATAATGCTGTTGCTGCCTGTAAAGGCTTCCGCTTTCATCATACCCAAAGACCTGCCGACCATCGAAGCACTCATTGCCCTGCACAAGGCCATAAAGAAGGACGAGGACAAGGCACTGACAAGGGTGGCCACAAGCTATGGCGAGCAGTCGCTCATTGAGAAGGGTGCGGAAAAGTTCAATGATGTCAGGACCACTCTGGATACAAGGCTGAACAATGCCTATTCGTATCTGGTACTGGCCGGTGCCATTTCTTCAACGGCCAACTCACTGTATCAGCTGGTAACGGAATACAAGGACTTTACCGGTAATACTTTCAGCCATGTATCGAAGAAGCCTTTCGTGGCATGGTATTATGCCGATGCCAACGTGGCAATATCAAGGGAGATACAGCACTGCTACAGACTGTATGCATCTGTGGCCGCTTCGGATATAAACCTGATGAAGGCCTCCATGGATGAAAAGCTGAATCTGGTAATGACACTGAAGTCTTCCATCGACAGGGCAAGGTACATAATAGACAATGCCA
Source organism: Parabacteroides sp. KHUB-01 (assembly GCF_056640935.1). NCBI lineage: Bacteria > Pseudomonadati > Bacteroidota > Bacteroidia > Bacteroidales > Tannerellaceae > Parabacteroides > Parabacteroides sp. KHUB-01. The sequence goes on from NZ_CM153256.1 coordinate 106,197, forward strand.
ACCTGTATTGTTTCCTTGTCACGGACTGCGGATGGAAGCCGGACTATATCTGGGAGATACTGAACTCCAATGTGAAGAATGAGATAGCTGAGCGTGTAATCAATAAATGGAATCAGGGATATGCAGGTTAGAATAATGTTATTGTGCCTGTTCTGTATGGCGGTTTCAGGTACAGTTACTGTTGCCAATGCCCAAAGCATAGTCAGTGACAGTGAAAAGCAGAAACAGTGGAAGTCAATGGAGAACGGTCCGTGGGATTTTGCTCCTGACTGGTATTACTTTTTCCTGCATAAGAAATATTCCGGTGCGGAAATGTACTGGAAATGGGACTGGTTCAACTCCGGATTCCGTGTCCGTTTCAAGGAACCCAAGTCTGATGTGAAACGTATCATGCCGGTACGTGTGACTGCCGAAGAGACGCAGAGGCAGAAAATCAGGAAAGTGGAGAGTGAGCGCAAATATATCGAGGAACTGTATAAGGAAGAACTGGCAAGGGAGGCTGACAGAAATGTTGACCTGATGTATGCCACTTACAAGGACGAGTTCAACCGTATGCAGGACTGTATCACGGACGGACTGCTCTACTGTATGCAGAAGAGTGACGGCAAGCTCCGCTATCAGGTAGACGAGCTGAGCCGCCAGAATGAAATACTCTGTGCGGATATAGCCTATATACATAAAACCGGTGTCGGCTATGGACTGGAGAACGCCAAGCGGCAGAAGGCATACGAGGAAGCCAAATCCAGGATGGCAGAACTGGTCAACAGGACTGCACACCTTTGTGCCGTTGCCGCTACACACTATTAGACATTCTCTATAATTGACGATAATACAGGTAATAATATTAAACAAATAATATAATCAATCATGAATTTACTGTTTATTCCGCTGACAATAGGACTTCCGGCCATTGACGAAAGTCTGGAAAAGCTGCTGACGGCCATGGAGACATTTCCCAATGTGGCCGTTCTCGGTGATGCCGTTTCAATGGCAAAGGCTCTCGGTCTGTGTTTGGCCCTGTGTGTCGGTTCATACGAATGCTGGATGATGATGCTCGGAAGGCGTGGTATGGATGTCATGAAGCTGTTGCGTATCATTGGCATTTCCCTGTGTATTTCATCCTCTTCATGGATATGCTCTGCTCTGCAGGTTCCGGGAAAGAGTCTGGAGTCAGCTACATGGGCTATGGCCAAGGCAAAGAACAAGGAAGTGGCAGCCTTCGAGCTGAAGGTGGCACAGAAACAGAGTGAATATCTCGACAGGCTGAGAACCGTACAGGACTCCATAGCCACGGCAAAGCAGGTGGCCGAAATCGGTCAGGATGCTGCCTGGTGGGACAAGCTGATATATAATGTGGAGAATCTGGGCTCGACCATCAACAACTACGCCCAGAGGGCTGCCGTGGCGGCTGAGACAAAGGTCAGTGAATGGGTAAACGATGTAATACGCTTTGTCGGAGAACTGATTTTCCAGATGTCGTATTACGGGATGCTCGTGGCACAGAGGATTTTCATGGCCATCATGATGATATTCTGTCCGATCATGTTTGCCCTCTCGCTGGCACCGCCATGGAACTCGGCCTGGAGCCAGTGGATGTCCAAGTTCCTTTCCCTCTCGTTATGGGGATTCGTGACCTATATGTGCATCTATTATATAGACTTCATTCTTCTTTATAACCTCCAGCAGGATCTGGTGGCATACGACCACCTGCTGCACGGCTCGGTAAACTCATGGGAACAGATCGGCGCACTGGGACTGCAGGGAATAGGCTCCAACTGTATGTATGCCATGGGTATGCTCGTGGGTGCCTATATCATACGCTTCGTTCCTGAAGTGGCTTCATGGCTGATTCCGGGAGGTGTAAGTTCGGGTACAGGTTCCGTTGCCGGTTCGGCTGCAATGGGCATCACTTCGGCTGCAGGTGGTATGGCCGGAAGTATGGCAGGTTCTGCCATGAAAGGAACAGGTTCGGCTGTCAGGTCATTAGTCAAATAACTTCAAATCTTTTTACAATATGCTTATTGAATCCCTTGCACAGAAAACCAGACTGGCCATGATGACGGTATTTGCTGTAATCGGAGGCTGCACCGTCATCTGTGCCTTTACCATCTGGTGCTGCATTTCCCTTGTCAACGAGGAAAGGCAGCAGATTTATGTACTTGACGGAGACATTCCGTTTCTTGCCGAGCGTGCACGGCTGGAAGCCAACTTCACTATGGAGGCCAAGGCGCACATACAGCTGTTCCACCAGTATTTCTTCAACCTGCCGCCCGACAACGACTATATCAAATGGACGGTAGGGAAAGCGATGTATATGGCTGACGGGACTGCGCTGAAACAGAAACAGGCCATGGACGAGAACGGTTTCTATTCGGACATCATTTCCTCTTCGGCTGTCTGCACCATCATGTGCGACTCCATTCAGTTTGACGAACATGAACGGAAGTTTACCTATTACGGTACGCAGCTTATCAAGCGCAGGACCAGGGACATCAGACGCTCGATGGTGACAACAGGTTACATCGAGTCCGTACCGAGGACAAGGAACAATCCGCACGGTCTGCTCATTACCGGCTGGAGGACTCTTGAAAACAGGGATTTGGACTATTGATATACTGATATTATGAAATCATTCAGAAAAAAGATACAGGAAAGCCGTTTGAAAACGCATCTGCTTGTCAGGTCGTGGTTGCAGCCCAAACTGGGTGTCATCGGAACAAGATACCGTCTGGCCGCAAGAATCAGACTGGCCAACAGATGGGCGGCTAAACATCCGAAAACGACATTCGCAGGTGTAGCAGGGACACTGCTTCTGCTGCTTGTCAGTACCGTTGCCATAGATTCCGGCAACGGGAAACAGAGTGAGCCGGATGTCAGTTCGATAGCCGCAATGGAACCGGTGTTTCAGGGATTCCGTACCATCCAGGCAAACAAGGACATTCACCGCAGTGTATTGACGGACATGACGGTGAAGGGACAGTTACTGCGTCATGAACTGGACTCCATGATTGCCATACCTGTAAAGAGCCGTGAGGATTCCTTGAGGATCATCCTCAAATACCGGCAGCTGGAAAATATAGTCAAATCCATTAAAAACAATGATAACCCATGATTAAGATTAATTTCAAACAGCCCAAGTATATCTTTCCGCTGGTCATATTCGTTCCGCTGTGCGCACTGGTATACTTTGTGATGCAGACTTTCTCCGGCGGTGAGGAGACTGCCGGAACGGTAGCTACAGACCGTATCAACATGGAACTTCCCCAGGCCAATGCCGAGGAAGCCGGAGACAAGATGTATGAGATGTCCAGACGTTTCGGTGACGAGGATGCCTTCACAGCCGTCAGCGGTATCGGGGAGGAAAAACAGAAGAAGGAGGAACTGGAACACGGCTACAGCGAGGAAGAGCTGAACCGTCTGGATGCAGCTGAAGCTGAAAGACAGCGGCAGCAGAGGGAACTTGAAGAACTGGAGCGTTCCCTTGCAGAATCAAGAAAGCATATCAATGCATATGCCTACGGGAACGGTCCTTCGGGAAACAGTGAAACGGGTTACGGAGATATGGGATATTCCTCACAGGACGAGTTTGCACGTGACCTTGAAGAGATTCAGCGGAGGAGCTATGAACGGCAGAAGGCCATTGAAAGCGGACTGGGTATCAAAGACCCGGAAGCAGAGGAAGCGGAAAGAAAGCACAGGGCTGATTCCATAGCTAAAGTGCGTCAGGAGGAAAGGGAACGCAACCGTCCGAGTCTGGTAATCAAGTCCGATGACACCAATGCCGACAGATTCAATACGGTTACTGCTCCGGATGAATTTGCCGAGAACAAGCTTATACGTGCCATGATTGACCAGACTACAAAGGCGCATGAAGGTACACGTCTGCGGTTCAAGCTTCTGGACGATGTGACGGTAAGCGGTACAAAGCTGAAAAAGGGAACTTACCTCTATGGAACGGTAACAGGTTTCGGACAGCAGCGTGTCAGGGCTTCCATAACCAGTATTCTTGTCGGCGACAGGTTCATCAAGGTTAAGCTTTCTGTATTTGACAATGACGGTATGGAAGGTTTCTATGTTCCTGAATCGGCTTTCCGTGATTTCATGAAGGATGCAGGTTCGAATACGGTACAGCAGAATATCAGTTTTGAATCGAGTGACGGTTACGGTACCGGTATTTCTACGGAGGCCATTGCTCTCCAGTCACTGCAGAACATGTATAACTCTGCAACTTCTGCCATATCTTCCAATATCAGAAAGAACAAGGCGAAAATCAAGTACAATACCATCGTTTACCTGATAAACTCGGAAGATGCACGCTGATTAACATTGCTTTTATATCCGATTATAACAGTACCATTCATAAACTATAAAGATTACTCAATATGAAAACCAGATTTTTTCTGATAATATGCCTTATCACAGGCATAGCCGTACATCTGTCGGCCAACGAGAAGATATACATCAACCGGGAAGTGACCACACACATTGTCATGCCCGAAAACATCAAAATGGTTGATATTTCCACAACAAGGATTATAGGCAATCAATGTACAGACAATATCGTCCGCATCAAGCCTTATCTGGAGAATGATTCCATATCATCTGAAGGTTACAGGGAAAACGAACTGCTGGGTACACTCACCATTATCGGTGAGCGTCATATCGCACAGTATGACATCCTCTATACCGAATCACCCAAATATGCTTCTACCATCTACAATGTATCCTACAATGAGACACAGTCCTATATCAATCCGGAGGTTTCCATGCCGATGGCTGAGATTGCACGATATGCCTGGGCTGTCTATGGAAGCAGAAGAAAATTCAACCAGATTGTATCAAACAAAAATGGAATCAGGGCATACATCAACAATATCTATTCCATCGGTGACTATTTCTTTCTGGACTATACACTGAAGAACAAGACAAGGATTGCATACGATATAGAGGAAATCAGGGTAAAACTTACTGACAAAAAGGAGACAAAGGCAACCAATTCACAGACCATAGAGCTTACCCCTGTATTTTCCATGAACAACACCCGTAAGTTCAGGAAGGACTACAGGAACGTGCTTGTGATTCCGAAGCTCACTTTCCCTGAAGAGAAGGTGCTTCGTCTGGAGATTTCCGAGAACCAGATAAGCGGACGTGTGGTGGTACTCACCATCGAGTATGAGGACATTCTCAATGCAGACGGCTTCGACTCGGATATTCTGGACGGTGCAGACTATTACCCCTACTATTATATTGATCATTCCATAAAAAAATAGGCCATGAAGAAGATTCTGTTCATTCTGTTTTGCCCGGTTGCATTCATCGGTGCATCGGTACAGACCGGAAAGGTTTCCGTCAATGCCGGATTCCTTTTTCCAAGTACGCTGAATGCCACTTTGGGTTATGAGTATCCGCTTTCATACGGAAATGCGGTCGAAGTATATGGTGAGGTCGGGAATCACTGGCAGAAGCCGGTATGTCACAATTTCTGGAAAGGATATTTCTGGGATGGAGGTATGGTTTACAAGCACCGTCTGGCACGGTACAAGAACGGCATGATGCGCCTTCGTCTTGGGTCTCAGTTCGGTGCGGTACAGAAGAAGTTCTTCTTCGGGCTGGAGGCCGGATTTGAATACAGCTATGTGTTCCGCAGCGGACTGGAGTTTTCAATAATCCAGAAGAACAATGTGAACTTCCTGCATGGGGATACCTTCCGCAACGGTCTGCTGTTGGGTATAAAGGTTCCATTTTAGTAAATTCATATACAGTTAGAGCGTATGGCATTTGAGGAGACAAGGGAACAGCAGCAGATGTACAACTACTTCAGGAGCTGCATCTATATCTTTCTGATTATTGAAATTATCATGAACCTGCCAGTTACGGCTGACAACAGGGTTACGCAGTTCGTACTCGACCTGCTGGCACGGTTCAGGGTTTTCAATTCCGTATCGGGATGCAAGGTGGCCGAACTGATATGCATCTGTATTGTCTGTATCGGCACAAAAGCAGAAAAGTCCCTGAAGTTCAATGTAAGGACAATGGTCATCTATCCGGTACTGGCCGGTCTGACACTTGTGGGACTTTGTTTTGTATTTCATGGCATGAGTTTCGGATTCAGCTGGCTGGGATTTCCTGCCAACCGTCTTCTGTATGCGGTATGTTCGGTGGTGGGTACCATGCTGGTACATCAGGGACTGGACGGTATTGCCAAGTATTACAACTACAAGGTCGGTGAGGACCGTTTCAACTTTGAGAACGAATCGTTCCAGCAGTCGGAAACGCTGGTCAGCAATGATTATTCGGTGAACATTCCGATGATATACTACTGGAAGAAGAAAATGCACAAAGGATGGATCAATATCATCAATCCTTTCCGTGGTACGATTGTTCTGGGTACACCAGGTTCCGGTAAGTCTTTCGGTATCATTGACCCGTTCATCAGGCAGCATTCAGCAAAGGGATTTGCCATGATGGTATATGATTTCAAGTATCCGACACTGGCAAAGACGCTTTTCTATCAGTACTGCAAGAACCGCAAGGCAGGCAAACTGCCTCAGAACTGCGGATTCCGTACCATCAACTTTACCGATGTGGAATACTCTAACCGCATCAATCCGATTCAGCGGAAATATATTCCGGATCTGGCTGCAGCTTCTGAAACGGCGGCTACTCTGCTGGCCTCACTCAACAAGGGAGGTGGAGAGAAGAAGGGCGGTTCGGAAGCCTTCTTCACCAACTCTGCGGAAAACTTTCTGGCTGCCATCATCTATTTCTTTGTAAACTTCCATCCGGTCGGGTTCAGGAACGGAAAGAAGCTTAGACGCTTCATATCACTGGAGGGAAAGAAGCTGGAAATTGTCATACGCAACTGGGATGACTTCAACGCCATCGACAAGGACGGCAATGTGGTGCTTGATTTCGTGGATGAGAACGGCAATGATGTATCGACTGACGAGGACCGTATGTTTGTGGACCTGAACGGATACAGCTATAATGACCGGACTGGCAGGAAAATTCTGATTCAGAGGTGCTGGTATGAAGACGAGCATGGCAATGAAGTGGAACCGGATACCGTAACCGGAGAGTACTCGGACATGCCGCATGTGCTTTCATTTCTTGGGAGACCATACGACCAGGTATTCAATATCCTGATGCAGGATGACAGGATTGCTTCACTGATGGCTCCGTTCAAGAGTGCTTACGAAAACAAGGCGAATGACCAGTTGGAAGGTATGGTCGGTACGCTACGTGTGAACGCCGCACGTCTTGTGTCTCCGGAAGCATACTGGGTATTCACCGGGGATGATTTCGACCTGAAGATTTCTGACAAAGCAAATCCGAGCTATCTGGTGATTGCCAATGACCCGGAAAAGGAACAGGTTATCGGCTCTCTGAATGCACTTGTACTTAACCGTCTGATTACAAGGGTGAACTCAAAGGGCAATATCCCGGTAAGCATCATCGTGGATGAGCTTCCGACACTGTACTTTCACAAGATAGACCGTCTTATCGGTACGGCTCGTTCCAACAAGGTAGCTGTCACTTTAGGCTTCCAGGAACTTCCTCAGCTGGAGGCTGACTACGGCAAGGTTGGTATGCAGAAGATTATCACCACCTGCGGTAATATCTTCATGGGTGCGGCACGTAACAAGGAGACGCTGGAGTGGGCGCAGAATGATGTGTTCGGAAAGGCAAAGCAGACCTCACGTTCCATTTCCATCAATGACCATAAGGTATCAACCACAATCTCTGAGAAGATGGATTTTCTGGTTCCTGCAGCCAAGATTGCGGATATGGCAACAGGCTGGCTGGCCGGACAGGCGGCACGTGACTTTACGGCTACCGATGACAGTATGCTTGACCATTTTGACATCGAGCAGTCGGAAGAGTTCAAGACTACCAAGTATTTCTGCAAGACGCACTTTGACATGAAGAAGATTAAAGACGAGGAAAAGCACTATGTTCCTCTTCCTAAAATATATGAGTTCAAGAATGACAAAGAGAAGGAAATCCTGCTCAACCGTAATTTCAAGCGTGTGAACCAGGAAGTGGAGGATATGGTAAAGGAACTTCTCGGTATCAGCTAAACATATAGCCTATGAATATGACCTTAAAACCGGCATTCGGACTTAGCGGCAGTGCCCTGAAAGTCATTGCCATGATTTCCATGGTGATAGACCACGTTGCTCTCTATCTGATAGAGCACGGTACCGTATTATACGAAACGATGCGCTGTGTAGGGCGCATCGCTTTTCCTGTATTTGCCTTCCTGATTGCGGAAGGGTTTATTCATACAAGAAGCAGGTACAGGTATTTCTTTACTCTGCTGGGCTTTGCCGTAATCAGTGAAATACCATGGTATCTGCTTAATGGAGCTGACGGGACACATAATGTGATGTTTACACTGGCCTTAGGAGTGGCCACGCTCATGGTTCTTGAAAATCTTCTGCAACGTAGTATGGTGCTGGGATTTCTTTGGACACTTGGCATGGCCGGACTCGCTTTATGGCTTGGAGTGGATTATGAGTGGAGAGGTATTATTGTAATCGGTATCTTTTACCTTTATAATATTCTGCTGAATATAGATAAAAACTATCGCTATTCAAGCCTTATATTTTGTTATTTCATAATGAGCTATTATGGTATAATTGGTACAATCTTTGCCATTTATATAATATATCTATATAATACCTTTAGAGGATTTATAAATATGAGTACTTTAAAGTATATATTCTATTTATTTTATCCACTCCATCTTTATATTCTATTATTCTTTACCTAATATCTTTACATTAATATTCCCATCATAAAATAAGTCTATTTCATGTTCTGCAAATTTTTCTGGAATTTCTGGCATATCTTTAGATTTTGAAGTTATAATTCTACGCTCATAAATACGATGATATAATTTTACGTTATATATATTTAAAATAGCATCTACTATATCTTTTCTTAAGTAGAAGAAATGATCTGATCCATTTATAAAATATTCCGAAACTTTCTCATTATTATAATAGTATGTCATAGTTTTTAGGTCAAATGTAAGTCCAATTCTTCTTACTATTATCGGGTTCAAACAGAAAAAATTATTATAACTAAAACGATTTGTATTCCAACTAGAAAAATCATATTCAGCCATTATTGAAGGAAGAGAATCGTTATCAAAATCATCATACTCTTCCGTAAATTCTAGTAATCTCCAACCTAATTCTCCAGCAAATGCATGGTCATGGTCTATTACATCATGTATATAGAACTTAGAAACATCTTCTATTCCCAAATCTGATGGAACTAACTGGCTAGTTCCTGACATATATAGATTTGCATAGCGATTTTCTATATTTTGATTGCAGTATCCCTTTAACAATATCCAGTCACCTTCATTTCTTGGTAGTTTTTTTATAAAATAATTTCTCATATCCTCAATACTACTTGCTTTTATCCACTCAGGTAAATCTGATAAATTACGGGGCATATAACTTTTAGTTATTAGTGACCTTAAAGGTTTAAAACAAGGATAAGAAGGATCAATATCAATAATGGATGAACGAAATGTTCCTTTATATTCATTCTCAATATATAAATTTAACATCATCCAGCCATATAGCTCCATTAAAGCATGACGCCCATACTTATAAGCATAGTTACACTTTTGATTTCTTCTATATTTAGAATTCTCGTTTTCTTTTGTTTGTAGTTCAGTATAGAATTCTTCATCATACCCTAATTCAAGTATTCTTGTTAATAGCATTCCAAATACTTCTTCCTCTGTAAAATTAGGATCATGCTTATATGAATAAGCATATAAAGGTCTGATATTAAATTTTTCATAATCATAATCATAAATCTGATAAAAAGAGAAATTTTCTATATCAGATTGCCTCCAAAATTCATCTCTATTTTTGTAAAGTATATTTCTATCATAACTCTGACCATATAAATCCTCCCCATAACTATACAAAGTTTCTAAATCGTCCAACAATACAATATGATTAGAATTATAATTAGCTAGATAATCCTCTAAAATAGAAATACAATTATTTATAGTCGATGTTTCCTTTGCTCTCAATCCAATACCTGTTACTATAGATATAATTGATTCAAATATAAAAGGATCTTTTATTGAAAGTAATTTCTGACAAAATATTAAATTACTATTATCTTGTTCAACCCAATAAAATAATTGAGAATGATATTTCTTTCGGTATTCCATATCTGTAATACCACATAAAAGAGTTGCAAGAGTTATAATATCTTCTATCTCAAAATGCTTAGTCCAATACCTATCTGATAATAAATCTTTTTCATGCTCTAAAACACTATAATTTGAAAATTGGAAATTCCAAAACAAATCAAACTCCTTAGACGTAAGATTAAGAAAGAAAGGTACGAACAGAGAAATATATTTTAGATTTGACTGATTATACACTCTTTTGAATAAACTGTTACATATTTTCTCTTTTATAGAAGAAGTGAGATTATTCTTTTCTATTAAAGTTATAAGAGCTTTTCGTCCCGATTCAGAAGCGATAATAATATCCAAATGGTCCATAGAAGATATTATAACATTCTCATTAGGCATAAGTTCATACCATTCTTTGTGAAATTTCAAAGGCACTAAATAGAATAAACTTTTGGATATATCTTCTGCTAATGTATGTCTGTTGATTCCATATAAATAGTCTTTATTACGTTCTATAAAGTTACAAAAGTCCTTTGCATCATTGTATTTATCCAATATTGATTTTGCAATATGATAGCCAGCAACCATATCATATGAAAACTGTATTTGTTCTTCATTTCCAACTCTATCTAGCAAAAAACACATACCTTCATCCAGGAATTTCTCAGTATCCTCTTCAAAAACAGATGCAAAATCAGTATAGAAATTTAAACAACGATTATTCCTTTTCCAAATTAGCTGAGAAATTTTATTGAGATTACTTTCAATTTTAAATCTTTTAAATCTATCACTTCTACCGTTGTGTGTGGCAATCATATTCAATAATTGTTCACTATAATCTTTCATACATGAAGCTAAAGAATAGTCATTTAATTCAAAGTCACATCTCCCACGATTAGTTATACAAAAAACTTTAAGAAGTAGAGGATTATTAAAAACACCACTACTGATAATATTTGTTGGATGTATATTGTATTTTTTAAAGTATCTTTCCGTCGCTTTGTCTAAATCTTTTTCTTCTATTCCATTTAGATGAACAAAATTATTAACTTCAGTGTATTTTTTACGTCCATATATTACTTCTATATACTCATCTTTCTCTCGACATGTGGTAATAAATAGAAGATTTTTTCTTTCTGTTATTTTTCTCCTTAAAGGTGGCAGTTCATCTTTCCAACGTTGTTCATTTGGTGCACTTTCATTTAATCCATCAATAATAATAGGAAACTTACAATGAAAGATTTCTCCCATAAAGTTCATGGAATCAAATATGTCATCAATCAAAGTTCCTTGTGGCAAGTTTAAAATCTCTAAAAGTTTACTCTCACAACTACTACAATTCCTAAATTGAGAACCAGTAAGAAATAATATAGGAAGCCCTCTATTTAACATGTTATTCGCAAGAGAACAAGCAAAATGAGTTTTCCCATAACCAGCTTCTGCAAATATAGAAAAATCCTTTTGGCATAACAGTTTGATTAGAGACCATAAACAATCATCTTTATCATCTGAACTTCCTGTCAATTTGTTTTCTAAAAAGTGTATACGATCTACTAACTCATGTAAAGAATAGTCAATATTATTTCTTTTATTCTTTTTCAACATTAAACCTATTTCTTTATTGAGCAAATCTACACGTTCTCTCCTCTTTACGACATACTCATTAATAAGGATAAATATTTCTTTTATATATTCAGGAGAATCTTTTAATATTGATAAGAATGAATATAATTGTTCTATTATATTATATCTAATATGTATATCATTAATATAGCTTTCCTTAAACGTATCTGATATATATTCATATCCCCAAAGAGTTTCATCAAGAACTGTTTTTTTCTTATCGTCAATTAAGTGATTGTACAATGAAGTTATTCTATTACTTAAATTCTGCTGAGCTATATCTTCGTCAACAATGGATAATAATGACTTCTCAAATTCAGTTGGAGTATGAAGGTCAACGTCAAACTTAGTTTCCAAACATGACAATGTATCCTTTGATATTCGATCAAATAATTCTTTTCCAATAAATTTCACACCAAAATAGTACTGAAAAATACCATTATACCTGACTGGATTATCTATATAAAAATGTTCAAAGATGTCTTTATGCCATGATTCAAATAAACAATCATTCTTAATAACTTGAAGTTTTTCAATAAGGGTATCCCATTGTTTTTGCACAAAACAACCGGGACTACAAACAATCCATAATTTAGTCTTAGCACGATAATCAATAGTTTTTTCAAAACCTTTTACTAATTCACTTATATGGTTTGCATCTAAAGGTGAGTTTTCCTTATCTTTAACTGCTTTCCAATATTTAGCCTGCCACCCTATAACATCACCTATTGAAAAGTTTATTCCAGCATATTCTATGGGCTTATTTAATTCTATGTAAAATTCCGATCCAGGCGTATTGTAAAAATAACTAACAGTCCCACATTCGCCAAATTTGTGAATCGCAATGTGGAAACAAAATTTTTCAAATGACTTATCTTCATCATCTGGAAGTTGAGCCAATTTATCCCAATCTATTCTAACCGACATAGCAAGTTGTTATTTCTGGATAATATGAACAGCATCCACGGCATTGTTTATGCGAAGGACAATCTGCTCTTCTACATTTATTTTTGTTTTTTATACGGTAGACTTTTAATTTATCCAACCATATATCATAAAAATCATATTCTCGTAAATTAAACGAATCATGAGAATTATTACTAAATGAACAAGGTGAAACATTTAAATTGTGATCAATATATACGGAAAAAAATCCGCCTTCACATGTATCTATCAAATCTGGAGAAATATCTGTATGATATAATAGCATAGGAACAAAACATGCATCGAAACCTATTTTAGGTCTAATAATATTTTTTTGCCCTATTTTTTTTAAGAATTCATTCAAATTATAATCATCCTTTAAAATATTATCAATATTTGCTCTCCCAGCAGGTTTATATGTAAGAAAGATAATAGCATTAATGCCTTTAAAATATTTATTTTTCTCTCCACTAACAATACTTATGGCTTCTTTAATATTCTGAGATGAAAGTACATAATGTATATTGACTCTTATATTTTCCTTAATAAGTAAGGATACTTTATCAAAAAAAATATCATCAATTGAAGTTATTGATAATGCAACCGCCCCTATTTTATTTTTAAGTTCTTTACATAATTCAGAGGTTAAATTTAAACCATTTGTTGTAAAATTGGGAACAATGCCATGTTCTAAAGTCTTGTCAATAATAGATAAAAAATCAGGATGTTCTAAAGGTTCTCCACCGCCTATAGCGACTTGAAAAACATTTCCATATTTATGGTGATTCATAGAATCTAAAATATAGCAATAATCTTCAATACTCATAAATTCCTGATTAGGTTTACTATTCTTATAACAAAATGAGCATCCTTTTGTACAGTGATTTGATATAGAGATATCTGCTAATTCTGGAACTGGTGCAAAAATAGGATTATCATTTATTGTCTTACCCCAACGTAATGTTATTCCTGTTTTTGCATCTCCAACAAAATTATAGTTTCCAATGTGTCTTCTTAACATTAATACTGTTCTACTTGTGTTACGCCAAATCCATTTATTAATTCACTAAGTTTGTTTCTATAAATGAGTTCACCTCTTATATAGTTAAACAATTCCTCTTTATTCATTTTTAGAGGATCTGTATTATCTCCATTTTCTTCTAGCATTTGTTTTGTCATACACGTACCATCATCATCGGCAAACTCAATTAAGTAAGAATAGATTTCATGATTATGAAGATAATTAACAGTTCCGTTTTCTAATAAAAAGTCTCTAAGAGCTTCAGCCAGCCTAACTGTATCTTTCATTGTGTCTATTTTATCCCAATGTTTCAAGAAACAATTTACAATATCAACGTCCATAGTTAATATATAACTTACTGAACTGCTGTTGGTAACAAAATCACTACGAATTTTCATTTTTAATATTTTTCTTTTATGTTGATTGAAAATATTGCTTATAAATCTTATACATTTCCAATGTTTATTATCAAATATATTTCAACTCTCAAAGTTAATATTTAATTATCATAATCACAATTCATAAATTTAGTATTATAAGAAAATGATTCTAATTTATAAATATCTAGGCGGTAATATCAATAATCTATTATAATATATGCTACTTAGTACATTAAACCTCTAGCATCATTAAAACTTTAATGATAGTTTTGATATAGTTTGAATTCTCTGAATAACCAATCTCATCAAGCCAAAGCAGATAGTTACCACCTTTGTATTTATATTGTACTTTAGTGTAATAGGCCCGTACACTTTCCGTCCAATGATTGAATTCATAGTATTTTCCTGTACGTGGATTGGTAAGCCCAAAAAGATTGTGTTTGTTCCGGCATACTGATGAACGGAACCATCCGGTCTCCAGTATAGCCTGGGCCAATACGATTTTGGGATATAGGATTCCGTTTCTTATGATTTCTTTATAAAGATTTGGTATGGTAAGTTCAGAAAGATGATTTTCTAATATAGTAATATCATCTGTTTTCTTTTGCAGTTCTGTTTTTAGGGATGCTTTCCTGTCACTATTCCGGCTGTTATCATCCAATTTCTTCTGATTGTCTGGCCCGACAGTCAGGGTATCCTTTACCATTATCTTATTCTTTTTCTCTTCTGTAACATCCTTTCCTGCACGGTTGTAGGCCTCTTTTTGTCTTTCTGTTGGCAAAATTTCCGAATCTCTGGTTATCGTATAGAACTGTGCCGATACGCTTACCGGCAGTAGCATCAGAAGCAGTGAAATCAGAATAGTGTTGTGCATTTCTTTTTCAGGAGATTGCCGTGAATACATTTGTGGCATTCAGGCGGTTAGAACCGCAAATATAACAGCTTAATTACAGTAATATGGAAATGCACAACAGAAATCAGTCCGATTTGTTGCCATACGAAAAACTGGCAATACTGGGTATCGACCGTGAGAAAGCGGACAGCTTGCCCATGGAAGTGAAGGAGAAGCTGATGGCAGGTGAAGTGACTCCCATCATGCAGGTATCCATCAACGCAAGGAACGGCAGCATCATCACCATGCCGATGAAGCTACAGATGACTACAGACAATAACGGTGCTCCGGCTCTGATTGCCTATCCGGTACGTGCAGAACTGGACCGGGAACGCAACAAGGTTCTCAATCTCACTCAGCAGGAGGCTGAACGTCTGGCCAGAGGTGAGGTAATACAGAAGGCGGTCAACGTAAACGATGAAAAGACTCAGCAGTATCTGCAGCTTGATCCGGAGACGAAATCCGTCATTCACAGGCGTGTCACTGACATAAAGCTGGAGCAGCGTCTGAAGGACATGGAGAAGGTGAACGACATTGAACTGGGTATGCAGCAGAAGCAGCAGGTACGGGAGGGAAAACCTGTTGAACTGAATGTGGGCGGCGAGAAGGTTTCAGTCGGTATTGACCTGAAGGAGCAGCAGGGATTCAGGCTTATCAAGGGAGACATGAAGGAATGGGAAAGACAGCAGAAACTCCGATATGACGAGATTCATCCTGAATATCTCGGCCTTGTCATGACTGACAAGAACCGTTGGGAATATCAGAAGGTGGTAGACAAACAGGCCGTGGAGCGTGCTATTTCCCTCTCTCCATCCCGAAAGGAAACAAAAGCAAACAGCCTTAAACTCTAAAACTGATACCTATGGCCAAAAAGACAGATTCAGATAATGATACCGGTATCATCCGGCAGTTCAACGAACTGAAAAAGAAGCATCCGGATGCCATGCTGCTGTTCAGACGGAACAGTTTCTATGAACTCTATAAGCAGGATGCCGTAAAGGCTGCTACAGTGCTTGCCATCGAGATTGCAGACAGGATTCTGCCTGATTACAAGAGACCGGTAAAGGTTGCATCATTCCCACAATCAGCACTGGACATTTATCTGCCCAGACTGATACGTTCCGGAATAAGGGTGGCAATCTGTGATGCATTGGACAGTCCTTTGAAGAAGAAGGCCGGACAGGACAAGACTGAGAATAATGACAGAACCATTCAAAACAGTACAGATATGGGAAAGAAGAAAAAGGAACAGGGTGCGCAGGAAGCTCCTGACAGAACAGTGGAGAACACTGTTGATGTAAAACCTGCAAGGGAAAAGAAGTCGAAGGCCAAAGTTGAAACCAAAGCTGAGACCAGGACGGATAATGAGGCAAAGGCCGAGAAGAAGGACGAACAGAAAACGGAGAAAGCCCAGGAACGAAAGCCCCGTGAGCCGCAGATGGTGACAGCCAACGGTGAAAAGGTAACTCATGGCCATGCCTACCAGAGTACCACCAATCCTGCCGAATGGTACTTTACCGCAAAGATTGACGGACAGCAGCTCAAGCCGCAGAAGATGGATGCAGCAGACCTTGCTGCCTATCAGAACAAGGAAATGACGGTACCGCAACTCATGGAACGCTACTATCCGACAAAGCTGATGCCAAAGGTATCTGAGGAAGCCTTCCGTATGCCAATGGAGATTGCAGGACCGGACGGTTCCATAACCGTAAACAAGTTCAATGTCTATAAGGAGAAGGACGAGCAGCGTCCTGACTTTGGGAAATACAAGTTCTATGTTCAGGTTGGGGATACCAACATGTCTGCCGTGGCTTCACGCCAGGACTTGAATGCCTACTTCGACAGGGTGGCTACTCCGAACCAGCTTATTGAGAAGAACTTCGGTGAGCGTTTGCATCTGAAATCCGCATACGAGAAGTATCAGCTTCCTGAAGGTGTTGACCCCAAGGGTGTACGTGTGGCCAAGGACAGGAACGACAACAAATGGAAGGTATCGGTTGACCTCGGAGAGAAGGGACAGACTTCCCGGCATGAAATCTCCTTTGATGACGGTTATTCGCTCTTCAAGACAAAGACGGCCACAAGGGAACAGATTGCAGCCAAATATCTGAATACGGAGATAACCGGTATGCTTGCTGCCAACACCGCAAAGGTGGAGAAATCGGCTTCGATGAAAATGTAACATAATCAGAAAACTAAAATACAAGTTATATGTCAGCTAAAATGAATCATGAGGAGCTTGTGGAGCTTCTGCAGGAGGGCAAGATAGGTTTCCTCCGCTTTGTTATGGACAGTGAGAATGCAGATGATTATCTGGAATGGTGCCGTTCACACGGTACGGACCCTTCGGATGAATCGGCTGAGTTTTATGTGGAACAGACGGACATCAGGCAGATGGACCGTCAGGTAATGGATGACGACAGCTATGGCATCTGGAACTGATTCTCAGGGAAACAGCGGACAGGCGGCCATAGACCGCTTCGCTGCAATGATGATTGAGCGTATGCAGCAGATGAAGGATACCGGATGGAAACAGGGATGGATTGGCGGCGCATCGGGGTATGCCGGACTGCCGCAGAATGTGGGTGGCCGCAACTATTCAGGTTCAAATTCCTTCTTCCTTCAGATGCATACCGCAGCCATGAACTACCAGCTTCCGGTATATCTGACCTTCAAACAGGCGCATAACCTGAAGGCTCATGTCCTGAAGGGTGAAAAGGCCTTCCCGGTAGTATACTGGGATATGATGATAAAGGACAGTCACGGCAAGAGGATAAGCACGGAGGAATACCGTGCAATGAGCAAGGAAGAGAAAAAGGATATGGATGTCATTCCTTTCATCAAGTCATTCCCGGTGTACAATGTGGCGCAGACCAATCTGGCAGAAGTGCAGCCGGAGAGGATGCAGAAACTCATGGACAGGTTCAAGGTTCCGGAACTTCGGGATACGGAAGGTATGTACACCCATGCCGCACTCGACCGTATGGTGGAAACGCAGCAGTGGCTTTGTCCGATACGTACCGACAAGCGTGAGAACGGTGCCTATTATTCTCCCTCGAAGGATATTGTGGTGCTGCCTATGAAAGCACAGTTCAATATCGGTGGTTCTCCGGAAGAAACCTACCGTGGTGGAATGGAGTATTATTCTACCATGCTGCATGAAATGACTCACTCCACCATGACACCGGAGCGTCTGAACAGGGAGATGGGCGGCAGGTTCGGTGACCCGAAATATGCCAAGGAGGAGCTGGTGGCGGAACTTACGGCTGCCATGATCAGTCATTCCATGGGATTTGATTCCAGGATAACGGATAACTCGGCTGCCTATCTGGACTCGTGGATTGGTGTTCTGAAACAGGAACCCAAGTTTATCGTATCAGTCATGGCTGACGTGAACAAGGCTTCGGACCTGATTCTTGACCATGTGGACAAACAGCGTCTGGCTCTCGGCGAACAGCCTTATCTGGCAAAGAATGACCCACTGGCTCCTGTCAGTGCGGACGAGGAGATGCCTTTCAAAAATGCGGCCATTGTCAAGACCCGTTCCGGAGACTATGCCATCCGTGCGTCATATGATGGTGTGGAGCTGGGGCTGAAGAAGGTTTCAAAGGAAACGGCCAGGACATTCTTCCAGCTTACGGACTGGAAGGACAAGGAGGCTTTCCTGAACATGACGGCACGGAAGACATACGAACCGGAGATTACCATGATGGGCAGGAACCGGAATGCCGGTACAGGACTTGGTATATGAAATTCTGTATAACATCTTAAATCGGAAAGCATGAGTGACTACAAGGTTAATTTCAGGGAAATGAAATCCCGTGTAGGGATTGATGACATTGCATATGCCCTGGGATACCGTCTGGACAGGAAGGCCGGTGTCGGACGTTACATCGAGCTGGTGCTCGGTGAAGGCGGTAACAGGAGGGATACGCTGATTGTCAGCCATCCCAACGACAAGGCAGCACAGACGTTCTTCCGGCGTGACGGTTCCAAGGGCGATGTGGTGACACTCATCCGTGAGAATCTTTCATCCTTTACGGTATCCGGAAAGGATGAGTGGCAGAAGATAGCCAAGGTCATGGCACGTTTTGCCAACATGCCTGAACCTGAATACAGGGAGGACAGGGAGTATGTAAAATCGGCAGGAAAATCATCCGGAGTGTTTGATGCTTCCAGATATGAGGTAAAGCCGGTTGACACCGGAAAAATACCGGGACTGTTTTTCCGGCGCGGACTGTCCAAAGCGACCGTAACGGCTCTTTTGCCTTTTATTTCCCTTATAAGGGACAGGAACAACGGGAAGTTTGAAGGCTACAATATCGGATTTCCATATACTGACGGAAAGGGAAATGAAGTCAGGGGGTATGAAATCAGAGGACATGGCGGTTACAAGTCGAAGGCTGCCGGTACGGATTCGTCATCTTCGGCATGGGTGGCTGTTCCTTCTGGTATCAGTCCGGACAATGTAAGAAGCGTGTTTTTCTGTGAATCTGCATTTGATGCTATGGCCTTCTACCAGATGAACCGGATACAGATTGGGGACAGTGCGGCTCTGGTTTCACTGGGCGGCACATTCTCTGACAGGCAGATAACCGGAGTCATGGAACGCTTTCCCAATGCACGTGCCTTCGACTGTTTTGACAACGACCTGGCCGGGAGGATATACGGACTGCGCATGATGGCTCTGCAGGAAGATATTCAGATGAAGATAAGCAGAACTGACGGCGGCATACGGATTGAAGCGAAGGGAAAGGTATTCGAGCCTGACATGGAGCGTCCCCTACTGACCCAGGTTGCCAGGCTGCTGAACATCCGGTACCGTATGGGACAGTGGCTTCCTCCGAAGGCTTTCAAGGACTGGAACGACTGTCTGCTGAACAGGCCGATGGAGCCGGTGATTTCACCTCACAAGGAGGAACGTGAACAGAATCTGAGCGAACAAAGGAATAAAGGACGTAAAATCTGAATGATATGGACAGAATCAAGTTAAGAATAACGGTAGTGATTGCCCTTGCAGTTTTTCTGCTGAAAGGTACGGACACTTTTGCACAACAGACAGACCCGACGCTGACGGGTGCTGTTTTTGCACAGACATCCACACTGAAGAATATCTATGACAAACGCCAGAAGGCTCATGAGAAAATCATTGCTGCCGAGACTGCCGTAACGGTTGCTCTCGACAGGGTACACAGTGTGGAGGAGAAGATGCTGGAATATCTTTCCAATGCACAGGGTGCCATGCAGAATCTCTATCAGATAAAGCGTGTCGGGGAGCTGGTGGCCACGGAGATACCTCAGAACTGCAGCCTGCTGCTCAAATCGGTAGGAAGCAATCTGAAGGGGACGGCCATTGCTGCAATCGTTTCGGACGAGCTGGCTGATGCCGCAACCCAGATGGCTGCGCTTTATCCGTTCATGAGGCAGCTGGTGACTTCCGGAAGCTATGATACTGGCGGTTCTGACGGAGGCAAGGAGAAGCACAAGGTAAACCTGCTCAGTTCTTCCGAGCGGTACTACATAGCAAACGAGGTACTGACCAGACTGGAGGCTGTTAATACCGACCTCTTTATCCTGGCATGGCAGGTACGCACACTCTCATGGAACGACCTCTGGTTCTCTCTTGACTCGGAAGGATGGGCAAACGTGATGTCCGGCAAGAACATCATAGGAGGAATCGTTGCGGACTGGAACTGGGGGTTCTCATTCAATTAATTCAAACATTGTAATTTATCAGGAATATGGATTCAGAAAAGAAGATTATAGGACGCTGTCCGTTCTGCGGCGGTAACGTGGTGAAGACCTGCAAGGGGTATCGCTGCGAAAACAACACAGGTGAGCATCCTTCTTGTGTACTCAACATCAATGCCATCATCGGCAACCGGAAAATGAATGACGGGGAGATTGCCGAGTTTCTGGAGAAACGCCGAATCCTTCTGGACGGATTCTCCACCAAGGAAGGCAAGACTTTCCCGACAGTGCTGGAACTTGCTGATGACGGTGCTGTCAATATGCAGTCTGTTATCGGCAGGTGTCCGCACTGCGGCGGTGAGGTACGTGTGGGAACAAGGGCTTTCAACTGTTCCAACTACAGCAATCAGGAAGCACCGTGTTCATTCGCCATCTGGAGGAATATAGGAGGCCATCAGCTGACACTGGAAGAGGCGAAGGAACTTTGTGAGAAAAACATTACTTCATCCGAACTGGAGATGTACCGGGAGGACGGTTCTATTTACCGCAAACGCCTCGGTCTTGCTCCGGACAAACTTCAAATCGTAAAGATATGAAACAGGGAAAGAAACTACTGATACTGCCTGCAGTGGCAGTTCTGTTCGGAATGGGAACCAGCTGTTCCGACAACAGCGAAAATAAGGCACAGGATATGGCCGAAAAGGCACTGATGGCTTCGGTAGACAACCCGGAATCTGTAAAGATTGTCGGTATCAGCAAACCGGATTCTGTCTTTGGACGTGAGTATGTCACCATGAAGGAGAAGATGGCTCTTTCTGTGGCCATGATGAAAATCAGCCGCAGGTTTATGGAGGATACGGATTTTGATAATCCGGATTCAGAATGTCACGGAATGTCCGGACATATGAAACATCAGATGGATGCCATGACGGCACTCCGCTCTCTGATGGTTACGGGGGAACTGAAGCCTGCTGGTGATGAAGCCAGGCAGGAACGCAAGCCGTTCAGCGGCTGGAAGGTAAAGATAGAGTATGAAGCTACTGATTCTGACGGGCAACCGTACCGCTCTGAATACTGGTTTATTATGGACAAGGAAGCGCAATGTGTAATCAGGTCATTTGAAATTCCACTGTTATGAAGCTGAAAAGATTTTTATTACCGATTCTGACATGGAGTGGGCTAATGCTCACTTCCTGTCATTGTGAGCATGAAGAAGATGACGGTCTTTTATCTTCCCTTCAAGTCGGCAATGTGGTTTGTTCGGACGGAAATATATTGTCCATGGACAAATTCAAGCAATCTGACAAAGAAGCTGTTGCCATAGTTTTCCATGTAAACCGTAGTGCTGAAACTGACAATCTTGGTTATGCTGTTTACATTCATGATATGGAACCGTTGGCTTTTGCCGACAGTCTTGGTATTGATCAGGGTACTTCTGCATCATTGACTGATGAGGACGGAAATGAGAATACCTATTCTTTGTTCAATAATGATGAAGTCCAATCACCAATGGCTATCAAGTCTTTTGATTTGTGGAGTTATGGACAATCAGCCTATATTCCTTCTGTCCGGCAGCTCTCTTATCTGTTCGCTGTCCGGCATCAGATTAATGAATGTATAACTGAAGTCGGTGGAACTCCGATTAATCTGAATCCGGGTGAATGCTGGTTATGGTCTTCTACTGAAGTGGAAGGGCAAAAGGAGAATAAGGCCTGGCTTTACTCTATGCAGTCAGGAACTATTCAGGAGACACCGAAAGATCAACCTCATAAATCCAGGCCGATAATTTCTATATATACAACCAAATAAATAAAAGTCTAAATATAGTCATCTGTGAAGTTTCAGATACTATATTTAGACTTTCTTCTTAACAGACATTTATCAGTCACAATCAGGTTCAGCAGCCAACAAATGCTCACTCTCATAATCCTCATAAGGTTTTACCCTTCTGTCACTCAAAAAAATATGATTAAGCGTATACTCCAGTGATTTTAAAGTCTGTTCACGAAGTGCTGGTTTCAGTTGACATTCCCATACTGTTATGCAGTGCCATCCCATGGAAGCCAGCTCTTTTTGCTCTTTTATGTCACGCTCCTTATTTTTCTGGATTTTATTCTTCCAAAACTCAGAGTTTGTTTTGGGTAATACAAAATATTTGCATCCGTCATGGCCATGCCAAAAACAGCCGTTTACAAATATTACAGTTCTGTATTTCCGCAATACAAGATCAGGATGCCCCGGCAGACGAGGATGATTAAGCCGATAGCGAAAGCCTCGGCTGAACAAGAACTTACGGACCAGTAACTCCGGCTTGGTATTCTTACTACGAACTGCGGACATATTTTTATGTCGTTGTTCTCTAGTCAATCGGTCTGCCATAAATGATTATTTCAGTTTAATTATTTCCTTTAATTCTTCCACACTATAAGGTGGATTCCTCCTGTGAGTCATAGAATGACAATTGGAACAAAGTGGTACTAGATCTCGCTCAATATCTAAGTTATACCCTTCGCCCATTTTAGAAACAGGTGTTGTATGATGTACTTCTATAAATCCTTTTCCTATATCCCCATATACATCTTGAAAATTCATACCGCAGACAGCACAAGTATATCCTTTTTTATAAAGACATAGTTTTCGATTAATAGGGTTACGTTCGTATCTAATAGATTTAATTTCTTGAATGGTACCTTCAGTCTGAACAGCTTTTTGTAAGAACTCTTCCTCACTTATATCAGTTATAGTGAGAAGAGAGAATATTAATTCAAAGCTGTATCTTACCAATTCAACAAGAATAGACTCACATTCATTAACATTATCCGGTATAGGTATTTTAGTCATTTTAAAATCAAATGTTCTCCACGTAATTGGCCATTTATTTTCCAATAAATCAGATTTATTTACTGAATAACAAGATTTTAATCCTTTATCCACAAGCATCTGTTTATACGAAAAGAAAGTAGATTGCTTTTCTTCTGGTGCATGAGCCATTTCATTGAGAATATACCCACCGTGTTTTTGTGGGTATATTTCAATAACTAGCCTGATTTTATTGTGTATATAAACTTCTACACTGAAATACATCTGGTCTTCATTATAAGGAGAACACACATAATGTACCTCTCCATCTTTAAAGACAGGTTGTATTTCAAATGGCATTGAAAAGTAGTTCTCTAAATCTTGTTTTAGTTTAAGACACAGCTCTTCCATATTATTCTTCTATTGGGAGTTCAGGATCAGGTAAATCTGCTACAAGCCTCTTTAAAATTCTAGATACTGTATATCTCATATCTTCGTAGTTCTCGATTGATGACTGTGATACTGTCGTATTTTCAGCCTCTGCAAGTGCCCATAACAGATCATCAAGACCTTCAACAACTAAATTTTGAGCTAAATAAGGTCCATATATTTTTTTATAGAATGGATGGCTTTCATTGATATTAACAGCATGTTTTCCATCAGCAAGTGCTGGCTCCCATAATGCATTACCCTCAATGGTTTTAACTGGTATAACACGATTCTCCTGAGGATTTACATTATGAAGAATTGATATAGCTTTGGTAAACTTACCATTGCTATTAACTATTTCAGCACTTTCATCATCAATAGGAGTAATAGTTGAACCTTCTAGTTCGGGAGCTTTACTGTCAATATTTTGATTGGATGAGATGTGCGCACCTCTACCAGTATTATGAACATTTTTATTCTCCGTATCTCTGTATCTTTTTTCAGCTTCACGTCTGGGTGCTCCTAAAAATTTCATTATAAAGCTTGCCAATTCCCCTATTAGAAGAATACGGGACTTTTTAATATCGATACTAAGTAGTTCATCAAGTGTATAATCGAATGAAAAATCAACTCTCAGTAATGAATAGTGTGGTTCTTTCTTCAAAAGGCTGAACCAATCTCCACTGTGTATCAAACGATTTTCTCTATAAACATAAATTCCTTGAAAATCATTACTACCACGGGCAGATTTCTCAGCCTCTATGCTGGAATATTCTCCTTTTTTGGGAATAATATAAGCTGCAATATGGAATTTAAGCTGTGTACCATCTGGCATATCAACCGGTACATCTTCTTCCTGTAAGAGTTCTGTATTTTTCTCTTTAGTACAAAATGGATCCCATGGAGAAACTGATTGTGTATTTACTGTTATCTCAACATTTTGTGCACGGCTATCGTTTTTATCTAGATAGCGTTGAAATACCATAGACAGATGAAATCGAAGTTCTTCTAAGATTTTATTCAACCCATTTTGTGCATTCTTAAAATTCTTATAATTTTTCATCAGACGGTCTATCTTCTCCCAAACAAGAAGAGTACCAGAACTTCCTTCTGCTACCATATTCAACATATCCTCTTCATCTGAATCAATAACAGGAAATTGTAATAACCAAGAACCGTTATTTGCTATATAATCTAAATCCCACTGAACCTTCCTCAATTCTGAATCAGGTGAATTTCTGGAAATCAATGAGAATTGTTTGCAGAATGCTGTTGATGCAGTTTTCAGTCCTAATCCAAATTTACCTAAAGAATTTTTCTCTATTCGTTCTTTTGAACCGTATTTCATTGCATTCTTCAAACCGTCCAAATCCATTCCACAACCATTATCCGCAAAATAGACTTTAACTTGCATGTTTGGATCCATGTTTACTTCTATATTGATTTTTGTTGCATTTGCCGCAATTGAATTATCAACGATATCGGCAACTGCTGTATTAAAATTGTAACCAGTATCCCTTAATCCGTTTACAATTCTCTCAGGATCAGGAAGTAACTCAAAATCCTCTTCCGTTTTTTGTTGAACTGTCGTAATCATATATATGTTTTTTAATTATTTTTTATTGAAGGTACTAATTCTAAAGCTCTAAGAATGTCTGCCTTATCTTGGCTCTTACCATCATTCCCTATAATTGCGTATGAAGCAATATCACGTTTCCTTTCAATCCTTTCATTTACAACCTCTTCTACTGTATCAGTGTAATATAATCTATAAACAAATACAGTCTTCTCTTGACCTCGTCTGTATGCACGTGCTGAGGACTGGTCTTCAAGAGAGGGATTCCACTCCAGATTATAGTGTATTACGTGATTCGCTCCTGTTATATTAAGTCCTGTTCCAGCTGCCCTCGGGTTAAGGACCAGCATTGCCGGTTCATCTAAATGATTGAATTTATCAACTATACACTGCCTGTCTTCTATTGGTGTCTCTCCATTTATAGACCATATTTTAATTCCAAACCTGACAGGTATATCCTCTTCAAATATTTCGAACATACGTTTATATGAAGTAAAAACAATTACTTTTTCTTTCCGACTTATAATTTCTTCAACAATTTCACAAAATCTTTGATACTTAACCGACACTACAGATGGATCATCTTTACAAGAACTATCCTTTACTGCATACGGGTGTGTACAATATATGCGTAGTTGTTGTAACATTCCAAGAGAAGGATTTTCTGTATCCATTCCATCCTTCAATGCTTCCAGATAATTACAATATTGTTGACACTCTATCTCCGACATTCGAAGAGGCTGTGTAGATACTATCTTCTCAGGCAAGTCTTTAGCTACATCTGAAACAAGTCTACGTACCATTAGTGCAGAGAGTATTGGCTCAATTTTCTTACCACCTTCAATGTCATCAGTAATGTTTTTCTTGAATGTATTAAGTGTGCCAAGCAAACCAGGCTGAATAAAGTCTACCAATGACCATATATCCGTTATATGATTTTCAAAAGGGGTTCCAGAAAACGCAAGGCTTCTTACTCTATTCAACTGCTTACAGGCTCTAGTTCTGGAACTGTCAGGGTTCTTTATACTTTGAGCTTCATCCAAAACAACCATTTTCCACTTAATCATATTAAGCATATGAATATCACTTATTACAGTAGTATAGGAAGTTATGATCACATCAAATTCAGAAAAATCCCGAAAATTGCTTATCCTGTAAGGCCCATAATGAACTATAACATTAAGTGACGGTGCAAACTTCTTACATTCCCTTTGCCAGTTAGTAAGAAGTGATATTGGTGCAACAACGATTATTGGGGTCATAAACTGACTTTTCAAATATAACATTTCAGTTATTACCTGCATAGTTTTCCCCAATCCCATTTCATCTCCAAGGATACATCCGTTATTTACTTCTAACATAGTCCTTATCCATGAATATCCAGATTCTTGATAAGGGAATAATGTGGCTTTAAGGTCCTTTGGTATACTTGAATCTGTAACTACTGGCTTATGTAAAACGGATTGCTCTACATGATTCTCAACAACATCTAAGTCACCAAATATACTTTGTTCAATAACGCTTAAATACTGTTTTAAATTAATACGCCCAGAAGATACTATTCCAGACTTTGTAATTATCTCCTGAATTATACTGCTTGTTTCTGTTATATAGAACCATATATTGTCACATATGCACTGATCTATAAGCAATCCATTTACAATATCTACAGTTATCTGTTTACCTTTACGAATAGCATAAACATTGAAATATATATCACCTTCGACACTGCTGGTCAACATGATTTTTGCAGCAGCTCCTATTTTAGAGAAACGAGTAGCCGGTAAATCTACTAAAGGGCTTTCACATTCTATTCCGTCTATTCTATTCATATCAGAGAAAGAATAAATCTCTGAAGCACTTAGATGGTAAATATTGTTACCATCCTTCAGCGCCAAATGGTTATCACATATAATCCAGTTTGCCTTCATAATTAACTCATAGATTGAAACCTTTCCAGACTTGCCGCACTTATAGAGATACCTTTATTGGCTTTATAAATCTCGTTTGATTCACAAAGTTTAGTATCAGTTTGAGGCTCTGTTTTATATGGTTTTACAGTTATAGTTTTCTTTTTCAAGTCAATAGTAAAATTATCTGTATTATCTACCAACAACCTTAAAGAAAGAACACAGGAATAATACCATGCTATTGTTGCCAAATATCCAGCACTTGCATTCACTACATTCATTTGATTAAGAAGCGCAGAGAAATAAAAGTCATTTCTGTCCACAGTTTTATTTCCCGCCCACCAGGAATAATCACTTACAAATTTCCAAAGATATGTTGCAACTTTATGTTTATCATCATGTACATCAGAGTAATCATCATTAAGCATTTCCAATGCTGTAGCCATAAAACTGGATTTATCTTCCATAGTTGGAGCCTCTTTTAATCTGGTCGCATATTCTTTCATTCCTTTATGATTAAGCCCAATACGCTCACAAATCTTAAAGAACAGACTCTGATAGCTTAACATCTCCGAACAAAAATCAACAAAATATGAAGCAATTACAAACCATTGGTTAGCTATATAAATTTGTTGTCCAAAAGTATTATTTACAACTGTAGTATAACTGAAATATTCTACCGTACAGTTTTTTTTATTCAACATGTTACGAAAGGTAACTTTGAATGTATCACTCAGCTTAACCTCCTGCGCTATGAACTCATCAGTAAATCTTTTCTTTGCATCTACAAGAACCTGATGTAAATCTTTCAGAATCTGTTTTGATTCAATGACTTGTTCCGTATCTATCACTTTGTTCATATGCCTATATTTTTAATAATTGTTCGACAATTTCTTTTGATAATCTTTTGATAACAGGTATTGCGACACTATTTCCAAACTGATGATATGCCTCCTTTCTTGGAACAACTATGTGAAATTCCAGATTATCAGAATTATAATTTTGGTTATCTGCATTTTCCGGATATTTCCAGCCATTCCCTATAATTCGATAACCCTGTAAACGACCTGCTTCAGTTGGAGTTAGTTTTCTGGGATTTAATCCTTTATCAGATTGATCAATAAGAATTTCGCTACCATCTTTCCAATATCTTGCAGATATTGTACTGCTATATACGCTATTTTCATTAAAAAGTGAATAGCCAAATCCCTTACCGTTAGCCTTGTTCCTTTTCTTTCTCTCTTGATGACCAATCCATAACCTATCACTAATAGTATAGTAACTATCAATAGAATCTTCTGGCTCGAAAATATCTGAAACTTTGGTCTTTATTACCTTATCTCCAAGATCTTTCGATTTTTCATATATTGTACTACCATCAGGTGCTATTCCATAGGGGAATTTAAAAGTTGTAGCTTTAACAATGTCTTTATACCATGCAACAATAAACAATCTTTCTCTATTTTGAGGTACCCCAAAATATTTTGCATTTAAAACATCATAGTTATATGCATACCCCAATTCATCTAATGTTGCTAAAATCGTTTTAAGTGTTTCGCCTTTCATATGAGTCTTCAATCCTTTTACATTTTCCAGGAACAACACTTTTGGTGGAATACCTGAATCAATTTTTTGCTTAACAATATTAGCTATATTAAAGAACAAAGTTCCACGAGTATCTTCAAACCCACGTCTTAAACCTGCAATAGAAAAGGGTTGACAAGGAAAGCCTCCACAACAGACATCAAATGCAGGAATACTTTCTGGTATTGCTTCTGTTATATCGTTGTTAAAAAACAGATAATTCCCATAACTATCTTTTTGGAAAAGATCTGGTTCTATATCTTTATAGTTAGCTTCATATGAAATTCGTGCATATTTATCCCATTCACTGGCAAACACACATTTTCCTCCAACACTATGCATTGCAGTATGAAAGCCTCCAATACCAGCAAACAAATCTATAAATGTAAATTTATTTTTCTTCATCAACTTTTCTTTTTAACAAACGATTGTAAAGATTCCTTGGAAATCTGCAATACTGATTTATGTAAATGTTCAGGAATATCATCTATTACATCATTATTTTTTTTATCACTATTTACAATATACATGGACTGAGCAATTTCCAGAAATTTATTAAATTGTTTCAACCCCCATTGGTTATAAACAGTATACTGAAGTCCGTCATTTAGTGTTATTAATTCATCTGATTCAAGAAAATATCTTGAAGACAAATCAGCATTGTCTTTCATCCATTCCTGTACAACTGATAATGGACGTATGACACCTCTTTGTTTACTTATTATGCCCGATGGGAACACTCTTTCAAGTTCATTATATGTGATACCAGGATGTTCTTTAACATATTGCTTTACTACAGCAAGAACAAACCTTTTTTTAGGATAAAACTGGCTTCCATTAAAAGAGAAACGTGTTGTATCCTTTGTACTCGCAGAATGATTTTCCATTTCTTTAGAACAAAGCTGTTTTTGCGATACAACAATTTCAAGATTCCGCATTTCTTCTTCAATCAACACCCTGTCATATCCCTGTTGCACGAGAAAATCTGAGAATATGGATTTAAGTATATTCCTGTCCTCTGAAATACGTTTAATATCCAAACGTAATTTAGATAAAACCTCATTTTTTTCATTTAGTGAAGTTATATAGTCATGAACTAAAGACTTTTTGAAATGTTGAAACAAAAGTAAATCTGATATTTGTATTCCTTCGTGATTACTTTCCTCTAATAGGATTTCTTTACTAAGGATTATATCTTGATTATTACGATAGAAAAACTTAATACAACTACCGAAGGATATGGCTGCCTCTGTCAATAATTCATCCATTGCAAAGCTTACATTATCTGTTTCATTATACTGAAATTCTCCACACTGGATAAAAACAGGAATATAATCGGATTGCACATTTTCTCCATAAGTTTTAGACAATACAATATCAACATTAGAGCCATTAGGTAAATTATAATTCTTAATCAAAGAGCCATTAGTCTTCCTCCATCCTAGGACTCTAAAACAGTTTTCTACTGCAGAAACAAATTCAGCTTTGCTGTAATTACTGTCTAATGTATTTCTTAATATCTCAACTATTTCAAACCAATTCTCATTCATATTTAAGCCCATACAATACTTTCTTAATCATCCCGTTTTAATAACCAGAATAATGTTTTAAAGATATTTTTATCTATAAAAATCATACTCTTATTATTATGATTCTTACATTATCATGGGTGATAACCATATAATAGAAAATCTATCGGGGAATCACTATTTAATCATACTTTAGGTATCTTTATATAAACAGAGTCATTGGTGGTAGACACCAATAAATCCTTAACATCGACCTCAAGTACTCTTGCAATCTCAACTAAAGTTTCTATTGATGGTTGTGAAACGTTTGTACACCATTTTGAAACAGTAGCAGGGTCTTTTTGCAAAGCTTCTGCAAGCCATTTGTTAGTTCGTTTTTTCTCCACTAAAACGACCTTAATACGATTTATATCTTTTGCCATAAGTATATAATTGTTTGTGCAAAAATAATATAAAAAGATGTATATATGTAAGATTTATAGCCATATTTTCGAGCTATATCTCCATTTCTATTGCGTTTTATGCAATAGAATAAAGTGGTTGTCAGATTTGAGTGACTCTTGCTGCACTGAATAGCTTTACAGTATTTTAGGCATATGACATTAACAACTTATGTTACCATTAGAAATGGTCTGAAAAACGGAGACAAACAGTCCGCTCCGTTGATACAGGCTAGAGCTTGCACTTCCGAAACGGACAATTTCCTTGAAGACTTACCTTTAAATACAGGCAAGCTGTTCAGACTGTTCGTATTTCATGCGATACAGGAACAACTTGCCTTCTAAAACGGAAACTTACCGGTTGACTTATCTCGTATCTCGATACTAGGCAAGTTTCAGCCGACAGGTTTATACAACCATACAGATAAATCAGGACAGTTGCCAAAGACAGAACCATTAAGGTTGCGCTACTCTTCACTTCAAAGACTCTGACATTGGCAACTGATTATCGATAACATGTCTGAAAACGAAAACAAGCAGGCCGTTCCGATGATGCAGGCTAAAGCTTGCAATGCCGGAACGTCCTATATCCCTGAATACTCGTCTTAAAATACAGGCAAGCTGTTCCGACTGTTCGTATTTCATGCGATGCCGGAACAACTTGCCTTATGCTACGAAAACTTACCGGCTGACTTGCTTCGTATCCCGATACCAGGCAAGTTTCAACCGACAGATTCATACAATCATGCAGATAAATCAGGACTGTTGCCAAAGACAGAGCCTTTAAGGTTGCGCTGCTCTTCACTTCAAAGACTCTGACATTGGCAACCGGTTACCGGTGGTTTGTCTGAAAACGGATACTATGCTCCTCAGAAATCTTTGAATACTGAATATCAGGAAATCATTGGAGCATCATAGCCGGAACCGTTTCTTATGTGCAAAGGTACTGCGGACTGGAGAAACGCCAAGTGACGCTTGCACTTTCAGTCGGAGGACTTGACGGCAGCCTTCCGCAAATTTTCTCATACCTCAAAAATTTGGGTATTCCGTCTGCATTCTCTGACTTCACACTTGTCTTTTTCTCCCTTTGGTCCGCAGTCACAAATGCACATAAAACGGTTTTTCCCGGCCATGAAGCTCAATGAGCTTTACTGGAGGGAAAAGAACTGGAACTTCAAAATTCAAGTGTTATGCGAGCAAGAAGAATGAGTATCAAACAATCTTTTAAATTTTTACTGATATGTGCAGATTGATGACGACACAACTGGCGGAAGCTCTGGAGGGTTATCCGCTCTACTCCCAAGACGGCAAGGGAAAAGAGGCTGTTTGCCGTGCGGTTTTTGCCCTTGGTTCTGTAAGGTGGTTTATCCTTGAAGGAAACAGGGAGGATGACGATGTGATTCTATTCGGTATCGTAGTCGGACTCATGGAGGATGAATACGGGTATATTTCCCTCAATGAGCTTTCGGATGTGGAGCTTGACCTGAGTGCTCAGGGGTTTGGCAAGCTTCAGGTAAGACAGCAGCAGAACTTTCAACCGGTTCCGCTGAAACAGATTCAGGACAGCAGGCTTCAGGAATTTCTTGCAAAGTTTGAATAGGCTGTATGAAAACAGAAGTGGCCGGTCCTATCCGTCACGGACAAGACCGGCTGCTTATTATAGCAGGTAAATGAAAACAAAACTATAATTGTATGGTAAATGGAAAATTGTCGTAATATTTTTAATATCTCTGCCCGGCATGGGTGGAGCGTTTCTATGGAAAACATGGATGGAATCCGGTTTCTCAATTTCAAACGGAAGACTTCGAGCGGTGTGCCGTTCTGTTTTACCATTGAAGCCGGTAACGGTACAGCCGGCTGCATAGCTAAAGAAATATTCTCTTTCGTCAGTGCCGCTGTTCCTGAACAATGTGCAAAGGAATGGATGATTCAGTCAGGAGCAATGGAGCCGTCGGAGTTCCTTCAGGCCGTGGCTGACATGGATGATGTCAAGCTAAGGGCAAGGCTGCTGGCTCTTGAACTTGCTGCTATGAATGCCAAATATAATGTCCTGGATACCATTCCATGGGACAGACTGAACTAACGGTGTTTCTTACGCTTGCGGCCACGTTTGGGCAGGCCGGTTTCCTTGTAGGCTATCAGGTCAGTTCCTCTGAACACCCTTTTTGCCTTATCAGGTATCTTCAGGAAAGCCAGCGGCTTTTCCAGGTAGCGGATATAGGAATAGATGGTGCAGCGATGGACACCCAGATAGCGTGCTGCCTCCTTCACTGAATATGTCTTTTCGGGAACGACTTTCATTATTTCTCATGCTGATTATTCTTTCATTTATGCTATGATGTAAAGGTAAGCATCTGATTATTAGTAGTCAATACGTCAAATATGGGATTATTCCGGAGATTGTGGGAATACGATGGATTATGTGTTACCCGTCATATTCGATACGGCTGGACTAAGGCGGTTGATGGTAAATCTGTTTTTACGGAAATAAGGAAGGCATATATTCAGTGGTTGACAGCATTGACAACAAATCCAATGGAAATCCGGCATAAGGTCTGACTGGGAAAGCTGCTGTAACACAGTATATTATATTCCT
Source organism: Parabacteroides sp. KHUB-01 (assembly GCF_056640935.1). Classification (NCBI taxonomy): domain Bacteria; kingdom Pseudomonadati; phylum Bacteroidota; class Bacteroidia; order Bacteroidales; family Tannerellaceae; genus Parabacteroides; species Parabacteroides sp. KHUB-01. Next base: position 139,768 of record NZ_CM153256.1, read on the forward strand.
TCTTACTTTTTCTTATAAAGAATATGATATTATAGTGTGTCAACGTTTGGCTATGGATTTTTAGCGGACTGAAAATTGTGGCTACACTTGTCAACGTTTGTCAACGCATGATTTCTATGTGAAGTATCTGATACACTGGCAGATACTCTCTGTCAACACTGTCACTCCTGAAACGTGTGCATTTTATTATCTGAAAACATCTGATGCGAAAGGGATACATGGTTATCCTAATGTACCATTACAGCCACAGGTTTGTTCAGCATGCCTCTTCAGATATTTTTTTGCAAAGGTATCTCCGGCATTGCAAACGTCAAACACAGGGCTGAAAATCTTCCTCAAACGGGGTTGAGCGTATTTTCAGCTTTCCTTGAAGTTTGCCTTATTGAATGCCTGCGCTTCTGAGAACTGCAAAAAATATCCTTCGGGCAAGCTGAAAAACTTGCTGACAGAAGGGAAAAAAATCAGAGCGTATGGTACAGATGGACGAAAGCATCAGAAAGCAGTTGGAAAAGCCACAGACATGGTTCTGCAAGTATTTTCCCAAACGTATTCAGAATGTGGGCGAGAAGGAAATCGCCGACAGACAGTTGGTTTATGACTTCAAGGACGGAAGGTCTCATGAAGCGGTGGCACAGATGACGGCAGCAAGAATGATTGAGGAACACGGGGACAGATGTTCTCAGTTGGTATTCATTCCGGTTCCGGCATCATCGGTAAGAAAGAATGAAATCCGGTACATGGACTTCTGCAAAAGGGTATGTGAACTCACAGGAGCGATAAACGGGTATGACCATGTAAGGGTATGCGGAGAAAGACTTGCTATTCATGAAAACCGTAAGGCTGAAAAGGAAATCAGAAGGGTGAGCATCATCGAGTTTGATGAAGAGTGGTTCAGAGGCAAGGCAGTCATAGTCTTCGATGATGTAATAACACGCGGATTAAGTTTCGGCATGTATGCGAACCAGCTGGAGAGTTTCGGAGCGAATGTCATTGAAAGCATCTTCCTTGCAAGGACTCATTATAAAGTATAGAACTATGGACAGAATATTATCAGAAAAATCAAAGTCACTGGCTTTCACGGGACACAGAAGTGTTCCCGTAGAAAGGCAGGATGAAATAAGGGCACGGCTTGCTGAAGCCGTGTTGCTTGCCTGCAGGTCAGGCATTACCTGCTTCTACTCAGGCATGGCTATGGGTTTCGACCTGATGGCCGCTGAAACTGTATTGTCACTGAAGGGAAAGTACCCGGATATACGGCTAATTGCCGTTGTACCTTTCAGGAGACAGAGCTGCCTGTGGCCGTCAATGGAAAATGAACGTTATCAGAGAATAATTTCCCAGGCTGACCGGGTTATTGTATTGAGTGAACACTATTTCAAGGGATGCTTTCTAAGGCGCAATGACTTCATGCTGGAGCATTCATGCGGTTTGATTGCCTATTATGACGGCAAGCCTTTGGGAGGAACATTCTATACCTGCAGGGAGGCAAGGAAGAGAGGCATGGATATAGTCAATCTGTACTGAAAACCAGTCCGGATTATAGTGAAAATATTATACAAAACAGATGTGCAATTTTCTTGCATATCTCGTTTATAATGCTTATATTTAGATAGTTAAATAAGTTAAAGAGGTAGTTTTATGAATAATATCTACAACCGATACATTTGGCTGTTGCATACAGTCTATCAGGAAAGAAAGGTCACTTTTGAAAGGCTTTGTGATATTTGGAAGCACCATTTCCTGTACAATGGAAAACCGTTGAGTCTGCGCACATTCCACCATCACCGGAAAATGATTGAGGAAAATTTTGATATAGTTATTGCGTGCAACAGAAAGGACTATACATACTATATCCAGAATCTGGATGAAATAGTCGGTGACAGCTGCCGTAACTGGCTGTTCAACAGCCGTATCATTGATGTGGCCCTGAAAAGCAGTCCGTGTCTGTTTCATCGTGTTGTACTGCCTGACATGTCAGGTGGTATTGAATACATGCCGGATATATCGGAATGTATTAGCGATGGACATGAACTGTACATATTCTACACGAATGACAGGGGCAATGAAGTGGAAGGCAGTTTCCGACCGGAAGGTTTAAAGTTGTTCCATAACCGATGGTATCTGCTCGGGTACAGGAACGGCACAGAATTCAGTTCCGTTCCTCTTGATGCACTGACCAAAATCTATCTCAGCGGTAAGAGATTTGATACTGACTACAAATTTTCTCTTGCCAAACGTCTTTCAGACTCCATTGGTGTTGTGGCACCGACCGGACAGCAGCCGGAAGAGGTTACACTACGGGCTTATGGCCCATTTGCTGATTATCTGAGAAAGCATCCTTTCCACCATTCGCAGGTGGAAAGGAATGATATGGGGACTTTCACGTCTTTTGACTACATGCTTCTTGTGACTGACGAACTGGTAGATGAAATACTGGCTCTTGGTGATAAGGTGGAGATTACTTTTCCGGAAAATTTGAGAATGAAATTACTTCAGAAGATTGGGCGTATCAAAAACAGGTATGCAACATAAAAATCTGCAATTGTAGAATATTACTTTTGAGTAGTAAACATTCGCTCAATCATTGCTTCAAGCTCAGGACTCAATGGACGTTCTGTGTCCATACACTCCTTCTCACCGGCAACCAGGTCACCATATATATTCTTGTAACGTTCAGCTTCACTGCCATCACAGCAAAGCATAGCCGTATCAAACTCCTTAATCATTTTCTTACGCTGGCTCTCTGGATATTCCTTAGTCTTGCCATAACTGGTAATAGTAAATGTTCTTGCCATAATCATAGGATTTATTTGTTATACCTTTGTTTATAATCTTTTTTGCTATACTAATATACGAAAATATTTTGATAATCAGAAATTTAACCGTATAAAACTTCTAAAAAGTTTAATCCAATACGGATGAAACACAACCGGAATCCGCGCATCTTTTTATCAAAAATACAACTATAACAATGAAGGTATTAATAGTACAATCCTGATTATTTAAACAAAAAACTTATATAAATCAACATTTACAACATTAAAAGATAGAAGATATAGGGGCTTTTACGTCATTTGATTACATGCTTCTTGTAACTGACGAACTAGTAGAGAAATCTTGGTTCTCGATGACAAGGTGGAGGTTACCTATCAGGAAAAGCTTAGAATGAAGCTGTTTCAGAAAATTGGACGTATTATGAATAGGTGTTCAATAAATAAAGTAATAATATTCAATATAAAGATTTATCGCTAAATTTGCAATGTTTTAGGTAAAACTATGGTAAATGTCCAGGTAAAGCTCATAAGTTTATGGTTCGATACCATCATTTGCCGCTATGGAGCTAAACTCTACAATTAAAAATTCAAAATTTTTAAATCTAAAGAAAATGAAAAAAAGTTTTTTTTAGGCAGTAGAACCTTTAGTGAAGGTTCATGCCAAAATTAAAAGTCCGAAAGGATAGGTTATTAGTAATTTTTTATCTGTAGGATTAGATGTACTAGGGATTCTTGGAATCCCTGCAGCAAGCAGTATGTCATTGGCAAAAGATAGTACAGAGTTAATAATTCAATGGATATCCCGAAAGGGAGTTGATAAAGGCAAGATCATGACTGTTATTCATGATATTTCAGCTTTTATCCCATTGTACTCGTAGTACCAATCCCTTTTAGCCTTTTCCATTGATTCTGCACAATTGGCTAATGCCATTGAATAGATAAGGAAACAGTAACTAAGATTAAAGCTTGGAGCTTCATGGTTAGTGATGGCATTTCAGGTAGCTAACCACTCCTTTTTTAAACAAAAGCGGTTTGGATTACTCCAAACCGCAACTATTATATTTAAAACAATGATTTAAACTTAAAATGATAGGTTTATACTTCCTGCATTATTTGTATACCTATCTTGTTGTTGATTTCAGTCTCTACAGCATTATATATTTCTGTTTCACTTGTTTCTATAGATATTATTAGAGAATACTTTATAACATTATCAACATTAGCCAGTTTTCTCTCTTTCCACCAACCTGGTCCTGGATAAACAACTATATGACCACAACCTGCTAATTCAGTTGCTGTACACTCAAACCAGTCCGACTGAACAGTACCTTGTTCACGGCGATTTTGCTTGATTGTCCATCTTTGAGTATCATTATCTGTTGTTTTATCTCCTTCATTCTTATTCCTTCTACATAAAAATTCTTCAACATTTTCATGTGGACTCTTCAAGTCAAAATGCAAAGTTGCTGAAGGATAACGATATTTATTTCTTCTACCGGCATAACCAGGAGAAGGCTTTACATAATAGGAAAGTGTAATTCTTATCTTTACTTTTTCTGCTCCCATCTGCTCAAGTAATTCAACAGGCCATGGGAGATCATAAAAATGCAGTTGATTATATGTATTTGAACCATCTTTACGTACATATGGTATCAATTCATTTTCAAAGATGTATGTAGCATATCTTTCATTGCTAAATAAAGCAATTTCTTCATCTGGAATGCCATAACCACATATTGACATGATATCATTGATACTTCCTATACGCTTCATTTCTTCAGTCCATCTCGCAGAATGTACCATCATACCACGTACAGACAACAAAGAAAGGTCAGGATTCACTGTCTTGATTTTTGCTGCCATACGTGCAGCCAATGCTGTGGCTGCACTGGTTGCATAAAATGGCTCCAATGATTCTGCCAAGTCTGCACTGGTCGAAATCAGGCTCAGATTAGGAGTTGTTGTTGTCTGCAGTACAGGATGATTAGCTACATTACCGCCTTCCATTACAATCTCAGGCTTGTTAAGACCATTTCTCCAACTCCAGGAGGTTCTTGACATCGGAGAAATTCCTCCAGGCGCAGCCAGAGGCTTATATCTATCATCAGTTACAACAGTCTTCTCTGTATAAGCTCCTACAGTCAGTGCATTCCATGCCTGTGCCGGACTTTTAATAGCATTAGCTTTACATGATTCTATATAATCTGAAGCGTCTATTTCTGTAGTCTCAATGTTTCCCGCAGAAACGACCACCAGACGATCACAATTCCCTCCATTGTATATACTTTCATCTAGAGCAGCAGAACTTGACGTGGATTTGCAGTCATAAGAAATGTCATCTGTAACAGCCATACATTGTATAGATGCTCCCATTTCATGAGCTTGCTGTATAGCATCCTCTATAACAGCACCATAAAAATCAGAATCAGTTTCATATCCGGATTCATATATTTTCACGGATGCCAAGTTGTTTTCAATTGCAACAGATTTCTTATGCTCATAAATTAAATCTGTCATATCACCATATAGGATAAGGCCAGCCATATCCGTTCCATGGAAGCTATGATCAATAGTGTCATAAACTCCTATTGCACTTTTCATCATATCATCCGATAAGAATGGAGCTATCAAATCATGAGCATTGTTTACACCTGAATCCAATAAGCCCACCCTTACACTGTCACTGTTTATTGAAATCTCAATTTCATCTCTAATAAGCTCACTCCATTCCCTGCTTTCATCATGGGATTTTACAAGTATTGAAGGCTGTTTATAAGGACGTATTCCCTCTATATAACCAACAGATAAAGGTAACTCACATAATTGTTGTTTTGTTGCTTTGATTAACAGAACAGCAACTCCTTCAAAGTCAAGAATATTTTTACCTGCTGATATAAGGCCAAGACTGTCTAAAGTTTTAGTAAGTTCCTCTACATTATAATCATCACCTTTGGTTACCCATATTTCAAATGTCTGCAAATGATTATCTGGTAGCATATCAAAATCTTCAGCAGAAGTATAAAGACTATGAACATCAGCTTGTTCAATAGAATTGATTGGCTCAATCAGAGTTGCATTCTTAGGGTTTCCATTTCTTGTGCAAATTTCTTCATTTGCATACTCATTAGCTTTTTTGTCCAACCAATCTTTTTTTTCTTTCTTGACATATATTGTTACATCTACATTTCCATCACCTTTATCTTCTGAGATTTTTAGAATAGATGCTCCACTACTTTTTGCTAATGTCTGAGGAACAAAACCTGAAACCATGTCAAAGTTCATATAAACACCATCTGCAACGGGTAATCCACTTTCTGATCGTTGTGACAAAGTTTCTATTGCCTTATCAATAGCTGTATTATAAATTTCTTTTATATAAGCCGCATGTTCCTGTCTGTTTCTTTCAGGCATGGTTGGCGGTTGTACAGACCTGGTTCTTGGTGTAAAAGAACGATCTTCTGCTATCTTATTTCCTAAGAAAAAATGTTTCTTTTGCATATTACCTACATATTCAACCTATTTCACGGCACAGCTGATTTCGTTTGTCAACAATCATTTTCACCATTTCCATATCTATAGGCAAATCATTTAACAGTGATTCTTTGAATATGTCGGAGCATACCATTTTTATCTCTGCATGGCTCATTCCCGTAAATAAAGGTTCAGCCTGAGAGAAATCCAGATTTTTTGCTGTATATAAATATTCACGCAACAACAACAAGCGTTGTTCTGCATCCGGCATTCTGTATTCAATGACATCATCAAAACGCCGGAACATTGCCTTGTCGATGGACTCTATTGCATTTGTAGCTGCAACAATAAAACTATCAGAAGAATCACGCTCCAACAACTGCAGGAATGTATTAAGTATTCTGCGTTGTTCACCGACCTCATTTTCCATTCCACGTTGTGCGCCTATAGCGTCAAACTCATCAAAGAGATAAACGGCAGGGACTTCATCTATAAAATCAAAGATACGGCTAAGTTTCTGACCTGTCTCACCCATGAATTTAGTGATAATCTTTTCTGTTCTTACAATAAAGAAAGGAAGATTAAGTTCCTTTGCCAATACCCCTGATGTCATAGTCTTACCTGTACCAGACATACCATAGAGTAACAGCTTACGGCGATTTGCAAGGCCATATTTCTGAAGTTCTTCTCTTCTTGTATATTCCTTTATTACCCTTTCCAGCTTCTCCTTTACAGACTTATCTGTAACCAGATCATTCAAACTGTCATATGTTTCAGTCTGAAGCAACAAATCGTCAACATCCTTATTGCGTGGAATAATTTTTAAATTGCTAAAAGAGGTCTTTTTCTGGCTTAATAATTCCTGGATAGTTCTCGCCAATACAGCATGACCATTCTTTGCCTCTACAGCTGAAATCTGTAAGGCAACCTTTCTGAATTGTGCATCATCATTGTTTAAATGATTGCGTATCAGAGATAATATTTGGTCTGCATTTGCCATCGTAATATGGTTATAAAATTATTGATGTACAAAAATACTTTGTTCCCGTCAAATAGTCAACCCTATCATTAAAAATTGCTAAATATTTATGTTTTTTTATCTAAGAACTTGGTGATTTCACCAAAATAACTAGGAGAAGTCTTTTAATACTACAATTATATTTTTGATTTGTATTAACCCCTTTACTTCTTTCATCATCAGAGTTCAGATTAATCATTTATGTAAAATCAAATTCATTCTGTTTGAAAGTGTGTTGCATTTCTGTCATCACTTCTTCCTGCATGTCCTGCACTTCAGCTACAACCTCAGTTTCAAGATCCAACCCGAAAGTCTCTTTCAACTGGAGATAATCAAAGCATAAAGCCTTCGGTCGGTTTACCTTTACCTTCTTAACCTGCTCTCCATTTACAATGTCGATGGTATAGTCAGGAAGTCCGCTGGGCAGAAGTATGGTGAATCTGTCTTGTTTCAGTCCCAAATATGAAGCATGGGATTTCAGATACGACATGATGGTGGACCAGTTCGAGCGGTTGGAAGTTGAACCTGCATTCCTACTGTTGAACAGTGATGCCACGGCTGCCGTGTTCAGATAGAGAATAGGACGTGCTTCCTTAAATTCTATATCTTCTTTTACAGACAATGGACGGAAGGATTTCATATACCTTATGCGGTAATGTGCTTTCTCAATACATTTCCCTGAAGTCTGGAATCCCTGAAGCATACTCCAGAAATCCGCTATCTCCGAACTTTCCTGAGCCAGTTCATTCTGGTTGCGTATTCCTTTGACTGCTGTTTCAAAAAGCTCCGCATAACTGAAAGGCACGTCAATGACTGTCTCCAGTGTTCTGAAGGTGGCCAGTGGAATAACCCAGTTACCGAATATACGGTCATGGATGGTTTCATTATCCAATTTCGCAGCCAGCTCACGCTTGGTAATGGAGTATATTTCCGGAAAGTTCTTTTCAAACAGTTCCCGGTGTCCCAATATTTCCAGGGTGAGGTGGGTAAGTCCCATATTGCAGACTGATACAAGGTCTTCATAGGCTCTTTTCTCATTCTGGTTGAATGATGTCTTTGAAAAGGCAAGGAAGATAACACGGGTGTAGAGTGCCATATCTTGTGTCGGCTTGTCCTGACCACATAAAGCTACACCTGTTGTGACAATGGTTTGGGCTGCCATACCGTCCGTATTCGTATTCTTCTTAGTCTGGCCGCCACCGCCCCAAAGTCCTTTCAGATAGGCTATCTTGCGGATATCAAGGTCATTCTTGTATTCGTCCAGCACGGCAAGTGTATTGACAGCCTGTGATACACGGTCGTTCATGGCCGGTACGGAAGTTACTCCGAGATTGGGCGGATCAACCCCGTGCAGAAAGAAGGACTGGAGGGAAGTAGCCAGGGTTGTCTTACCGGTTCCTTTCTCACCGAAAAGGTTCAGGATGGGAAAGTGACGGGTGCGTCTGAATATTATGTCACGGAAGAGTGTGGCAAGCAGGTAACAGAAGGCTACACTTGCATTCTCGCCGAACACTTCCATCAGTCTTTTTACGTAATCATACAGCTTTATTCCGTTGCAGTTCTCATGTATCATAAGTCTCTCAAACTGGAATATCTCCGGATTGTTGAGATAGATTTTTGAAGTGGCCGGTATATAGAAAGCCTTGCCGTTGATACCACGGACTATACCCAAATCATCAACGGTATTGAATGTACCTGCAAGGAATATTCCGTTACCGAAAGCGAAGAATCCTTCAGCCGCATTCCAGCCGAGTTTTCTGATACGTTCTGCCGTATCGGTCTTTGAATACAGGTATTCCTTTACACGGTTGAGTTTGTCAATCTTGGCCAGCCATACATAATTGCCCAGTGAGCCGACCTTCTGCTGGAAGTTGCTCAGTGAGCAGAGTTCTGACTCCTTCAGTTCTATGACCCTGCATACATTGTACATATTCCTCATACGGAAGATTCTGGTTCCGTTTATCTCATCCTCGATATGGAACAGCGGTTCCATGATGAAGTTGGAGATTCTTGACGGTTCATCATCATCTTCACCGATGGAGTAGTAACAGTTTTCTCTGACGAACAGACCGAATTGGCGCAGCAGTTCAGCTTCACGCTGCATCTCGTTCATGGCTGCAGGTTTGTCGTTCCTTCTCCTGGCTTCCCCACGTGCCTGGGTAACGGCATCACGCCATAGCTTTACCTTGCCGTGCAGTCTGGAGAGCTGTTCTATGCACTGGTCATACACAAGCTGGTCTTTTATATAGCGCAATAGGTCTGCTATTTCCGCAACACACTTTCTTTCCTCTACCATGGAACCGGCTACCAGAAAACGTTTCTGTGCCAACCAGATGATAAAATGCTTTTCTGGCAGTGAGGTATAATCCTCCCTGCTGCGGATATAGCTGTCGGCATCATTCTTGGCATATTGTACTTCTCCTTCTGCCTCGGATGGTATTTCTGCAAAAGGAAGTTCCCTGACTGTTACATGGAATCCTTTTCTTATGGCTGCAGCCCCGTTGGTCATCACCGCCTCAAATCCCGGTCCGTATGGCTTGCCTTCCGCAATATCTGAATCAGGAATGAAACAGAGTGAGGATACATATTTCTTCAGCTGTTCAAACTGGCTGTCACTCCAGGCTGTTCCAAGTGACGCTACTGTATTGTCGTATCCAATTGACTGCATTCTAAGGACATCAGGAGCACCTTCCACAATGATATAATAGTCGGCATCACGCAGTCTGGCGGCACGGTCAATGCCAAATACTGTTTCTCCCTTGGAGTAAATCATGCTTGTTGCCGAGTTGATATACTTGGGAGCTTTCCTGTTGTCTCCAATGTATCTGGCTGTATAGGCAATGATGCGTCCCCATCTGTTTCTCACGGGAATCATGATACGCTGGCGGAACATGGCGTATGTGTTGCCATCCTCACCACGCTTGAACATACCGAGTTCGTACAGCAGTTCTTCGTTCAAAGCCTTGTTTCTGCAGAAATCCATAAAGGCCTGACCATCTTTCGGTGCATAGCCTATTCCGGCAAAGGCACAGAATTCCTCATGCCATCGGCTGTATGCGTAGGCTCTGGCATCAAGGCTCTCTTCCTTGTCTGTTGCTCTTAAATTTTGTAGGAAGAAGGTCTGGACTGTATCGAGAACTGTCAGAAGTAATTCCCGGTGCCTGGCTTCGGCCATCTGTTCCTCACTGCGCTCTTCACTGATGTATTCTACCGGAATATTATGGTTTCTGGCAATAAATTCCACGGCGGTACTGAAGGAAAGGTTTTCCTTTTCCATTATAAACGTAATGGAATCACCGCCACGGTTACAACTGAAACAGTGGAAGAGATTCTTGCCTGGGGTAACGGCAAAGGAACCGGTCTTCTCAGTATGAAAAGGACAAAGTCCCATCAGGGTTGAGCCTTTTCTGGACAGCCTGACATAAGGACTGAGTACGTCTTCTATGGCAAGTTCCCTTACTTTCCGTATGGTTGTTTCGCTTATCATAACGTACTGAGCAGGTTCCAACAATCGATTATTGACTGGCCGGAGTATTTCGGACGGCTGACATTATTAGGATTGAGCGGTTGGATATACCCGTTTTCTCTGTATTTTTTGAGTGTCTTGTTGCTGATACCGAGTTCAGCACAGGTGCGCTTGACTGAATAGACACCGTTTGGATCGCACGCTGGTCTGATTTCTTTCATTATTATAAAATCATTATGAATGTGCGATAAAAAAAGACCTGTCCGGCTTTATTGTTAAGTGGCAAAACTATAAGCTGGTGAACAAAGGTTACTGACGCACATTCCTGTACCTACTATAATTGCTTTCTTTATATTTCATAGAGTATCACGGCTAAACTAAATAAATAAAGTTTATCAATATTTGATTATTAGCCATAATATGTTTATCACTTATCTTTCTTGACCGGTTTTTCTGCCTGTTTCGGCTGACTTTCATCAAAATAGTCCTGGGTGGTTCGCTGCAAGAGCCTGAGGTCTGCCGTGCGGTATTCCACCTTACCGGGTCTTTTATAGGAGACCACCTTTCCCTGACGTTTCCATCGTTCTACATTCCTGCGGCCAAAAAGTTCGTAAGCCTTCCTATGGCTGATGAATTCAGGATCATCCTTGTCGGCTTTCAATTGCCTGACAATTCTGGAGGAGAGGTCATTCAGGAATGTTTCGTATGGTATAAGATGGTCCAGAAACTGTAATATCTTCATATAAACCTGATTTGGTTTCTATACTGTTCGTTTGACCGTAATGGTATGGTTTTCCCTGTCAGTCCTGGTCTTGAACTGACGGTTGTAGATGGCACCAAGCTCTGAGGCCTGTGTACGGATGCTTTTCAAACGTGAAATGGGGAATGAAACGGATTCACCTACTTCAAGGGCAACAAGTGCCGGACGGATTTTTTCTAAGTTTTCAGACATAATTGTTGGATGTTTAATATTTAATGTTTAACTTTGTATTCACCAAATGAATAGGTTACACCACAAAGTAACATAAAATGGTTTATATAACCAAATATTTGTTTGATGATTTATTGTTTAAGATGTATTTATTGAAGGAATCGCATGGATAATGACATAAAACACGTGCATGTAGGTCAGGCTATCGACAAAAGACGCAACGAGCTTGGATTAAGCAAATCTGAGCTTGGGCGCAAAATAGGTGTACCACAGCAGCACATAAACCGCATACTGGAAAGGGAGACAATGGAAACGAACAGGCTTATTAAAGTCAGCGAAGCATTGGACTTCAATTTCTTTTCCCTTTTCTGTCCGAAACAACATCATATATCGGCACACCTTGCAGCCGTTTCATTGGATGGAAATGCAAATAATCTGATAGGTGATGCAGAACTGGCCGTACAGTTATCCAGCGAAAAGAAAGAAACAGAGAACCTGAGGGAAACAATCAAGCTTCTGAAAGAGCAGATAGAGAGTCTGAACTCACAGATTTTACGTCTTGATTCAAACCTGAAGGATAAGGACGTGATTATTGAACTATTGAAAGATAGGAAATAAACAATACTGAAATTTAAATGAATGCGTCATCTCGTTACAGAGAGGTCAAATCATTCATCCTTAATATCTATTGCAACTGTTCCAAGCATTGTATAGGATTGTATCAAGATGCATACAGATTACATACACAAATATTGCATCTTATTGAAATACAGATATGTATTGGAGAGGCACAAGCTGCGATAGAATAATAATGCTAAGAAAGTAGCAGCTTTAGAAAAAAGTCATACCAAAGCGCATACACTTCACATACACCGGTAATGTAACCTATTGGGAAATAATCGTATATGAAAGTGGCGCAGGCAGCTATTGAGGAAACTATCTAATCCTATTGGATAGTTAAAAATACAGTAAATTAGGCTGATATGTGGCATAATTGCTATATATCAGCCTTTTATTATGTTTTCATTTCTTCTCTTTGATCAAGAGACCAAATAACGAAAGCTGCTTGTGAGAGCGGAAAATTCTTAATTTTAAGTTTGTTGCCATAAGTTCCACCTCTTTTGAGATAATCTGCAAGTCTTTGAAATGATTGCTCCAGAATGTATGAATATGTTAGAAATGAGTTTCTGCAATCCTTTACTACCGTACGTAATAAGAGTTTAGAATCTTTAGTATTTACTCTTAATCATATTTATTTGAATAACAGAAAAATCAAATTATACAATCATCGGGAAACAGATTGAACAATCAAGGATATGAATAAAAATCATGCCCTTTGAGCTCTGAATTCATTCGGAGTGATTCCCACTATACGTTTGAACATGCGGCTCATATGTTGCGGATATTGGAATCCGAGACTGTAAGCTATCTCGCTCATAGGCTTGGATGTGGAGAGCAGTAACTCTTTAGCGCGGCCTATCAGCTTGTCCTGAATATATTCCGTGACAGTCTTTCCGGTCTGCTTACTGATCATGTCACCGAAATAATTGGGCGAAAGAAAAACCTTGTCAGCAAAGTATTTCACGCTTGGCAGACCATTCTCTTGTGGAGCTTTGCTGTCAAAGTATTCGTCAAGCAGACGTTCAAATCGGACAACCACATCCTTATTGGATGCCTCACGAGTAGTAAATTGACGTTCATAGAAGCGCATGCAATAATCGAGTAACAATCCGATATTGGCAGTTATCAGCCTCCGGCTGTGTTTGTCAATATTATGTTCCAGTTCTGCCTCAATCTTACGAAAACAATCCATTATGGTCTCGCGTTCTGTTTCAGACAAATGGAGGGCTTCACTTGTCTCGTATGAGAAGAAAGAATACTTTTTTATCTCTTGCCCCAACATTGTTCCACGGATAAAATCAGGATGGAACAATACGCCGTGCGCCGTAGGTCTGGTATCTTTCAACATCTCTATAGCAGCAACTTGTCTCGGTGCGAAACAGACAATGGTTCCTTCCTTGTAATCGTAGGGCTGACGGCCATAGGTAATATCTCCGCATTTTGTATCTTTCAGAAACAGTGCATACACTCCATAATTGATTTTGAAATGTTCCGGCCATTCGGTTGCTTTTGACAAATCGACGACTGCAACCATGGGATGCAATGTTTCCAACCCGAACAACTTGTTATATTTATCGACGCTATCCAATTTAATTAATTCTTCCATATCGCAAGGCATTATCGTTTTTGCAAATATAGTGCTTCTGTTTTTTATATTTATCCTCTTTCAATCCTTTCAAAACAGGGAAGGAGACGAGATATTCTTTTTTCAAATACAAAATGGATGAAAGTCTCCATCTTTCACAGCGCGAGCAGGCAATTGTGGAATGGGAGCTGTTCGAAATAGAAGAAATGGAGTGTGGAGGCACATTTGCAGTAACGAAAAGATTACTGGCAGGCTAAAAAACAGAATCATCTTATTGATTTGATAAATTCACTAATAGTCTGCCCAGTCATTTGTTTGAAAAAACGCATCAGGTGGTTAGGCTCAGAGAAATGTAACCGATATGCTATTTCTTTTATTGGCAGCCCTGAAAACAGAAGGTCGTTTTTTATCTCTTGTAATAAGCGTTGTTTCAATAAACTGACAGCAGATAGGCCAAATTCGCGCATTACAGCTTTATTTAATGAAACCCTGCTGATATTCATCATCTCTGCATAATCATTTACCCGTGTTATTTTCGAGATATTCTTTTCAAGAAGCTCTTTATAATGGTAGGCATAGTTGTTCAGAGGTGGAGTAAAAGGGAGGTTGAATAGTTTTGCATAGAATCTGTTTAGCTCTAATAAAAATTGATATAGATAAGCTACTATCATATGATAGCTATCTGCTATAGGATTCCGCAATTCCTCTTTCATGCGTTGCAACATATTAAGGAACTGAGACATTTCTTCTTTGTTCATCTCAAAGTACGTCGGGATATTATGTTGATAGCAATATAATAACCTGTACATAAAGTATTTGTCAGATAAGAAATTGTTTATGAATTCTTCTTGAAAAACAAGAAAGGTATAATCAAGTTTACTTAAGTCAATATGCCATTCTTGTAGTTGGTAAGGTGATATAATAAGAACCATATTGGGATGTAATTCAATCCTTTTTCCAGCTAACAGCATATAACCTTCAGCTTGTCTGAAGAAATAAATCTCAAAGAAGTCTGTTTTATATTGTTCATTGAGATTGAACCAGCCTGGTTTCTCTGAACTTTCAGCTGTGTTCAGCAAAAAGTCTACGCCGCAGGAACTCTTGGAATATTTCAGAATAGAAATATGCTTGGCCGTTTTGCTGGCATAAATATCAAATGAATCTTTGTGTTTCATATTGACAGTTTTTTATCATTAATGATAAAATAGACTTCTGTATAAGTAAGAATGCAGTAATTCTGAAAGATTGCACCATTATATTTTTATGATATAAACAGTCTCATATAATATATGGTTATATCGTTTATATACAATTCTTTTGCAAAGATACGAAAATAAGCGTACGACCGTATTTTATTTCTTGTACGCTAAGATTAGATTAAGCAACAGATGGCACATTACATGGTTTATCAAATGTTTCCAAAATATCTTCTTATCAAATTGGTAGTAATTAGGATATATTTGGTAGGTATCCCAGATTATAATCTTTGTTCTTTTGCATGCTGTTAAAAAATATTGGTATATGAAAGTTTTGAATTTTTATAGGATTGTATGTATTATCAGTGCTTTTATAGTTTCACCTTTTTATATTAAAGCTGTAGCACCTGATAGTATAATAAACATGAAAGGGAAAAAGATTATTCTTTTTATAGGAGACGGCATGAGTATAGCTCAATGGCAAACAGGTATGATTATGAATAATGCCCCTCTGAATATTGAGAGAATGCATTCTGTCGGTATTATGCAAACGAACTCTATATCAAATTTTAACGGTGATGGCCCATCTCATGGAACAGCCATTGCTTCTGGTGTAAATACCCGAAATGGATATATCGGTATTGATTCTAATAATAGACCAACAAAATCAATTATTGAATACGCCTCAGAAAATGGTATCAAGACAGGAATTGTATCAGCTAATACATTATTAGATGGAAGTATCTCTCCATTTATAGCTAATGTTAAGGATAGAATGCATAAGGAAGACATCGCTAAGGCATATACCAATTTATCACCGGATGTTTTTATAGGAGGAGGAATGAAGTATTTTGTCAAACGAAAAGATAATGAAAATTTGTTGGATAAGTTGAATGGAAAAGGGTTCCATATTGCAAAATCAATAAGTGAAATTCAGAAAGTTAAATCAGGGAAATTGGCAGGTTTTATTTCAGAGACTGATATGCCGGATATCTTACATGGGCGTGGCGATATGTTAGTAAAATCAGTTCAATCAGCAATAAACCTTTTGAATCAAAGCAATAATGGCTTTTTTTTATTGGTGGGTGATATGTTTGTAGATAGAGCATCTCATAAAGGTGATACAAGATTGGTTGGTTTAGAAACTATAGCTTTTGATAAAGCAATCGGTTTAGCTATAGATTTTGCAGAAAAAGATGGCAATACCCTTGTTGTTGTAGTAGGTGGTCCTGAAGCATCTGGTATGACTCTCGTAGGAGGAGATATAAATAAACAAGAAGTTATAGCAAAGTGGACAATGGAAGGGATGATTCATACAGGAACAATGGTTCCCATATTCTCTTATGGAATAAATTCTGAAAAGTTTCAAGGTTTTATAAAGAACACAGATATATTTTTTATTATTAAGGAATTATTGTGTAATAAATAAAGAAGAGTTTTCACTTATTGAATCAATAGGCATAGCAAATCTGTCATCGGATCAGCTCAAGGATATAGTTGAAAAGTATTTTATTCACTAGAAAGTATAATTGCCGATTTCTATAGACAGGACTTTGGTAAATAGTCTGTATATAAACATTCATCTGAAATTAAGTTTTTTGGTCATAAATGTTTTATAGCAGTATCCTTATAATTGGTTTCTTAAAACCATCTTCCTGTTCCCGCCACCCCTTTTCAAAGATAAATGCAAGAAACGTTTTTTCTTATAAACAATAGCCTGGTCAAACTCCAGCCCCGAGTTGAGAAGAATTTGAAGCAGAAATTCAGGACCATCCGTACAATAACAGTCGGCAGCTTCACCTTTAACGTGTTGGCTCGTCGGAACACCGCCAACAAGATGGTTAAGCTCTTCGCAACGATAACCGCTTGTGACATGAATTGGCTTCCCAAGCTTGTCACGCAAAGGGTGCAAAAGATTTTTACAAAGATTCTTTAAGTTCTCCAAACTTTTTTCATCAGGGCTATTGTCAATTGCATTTTCAATAGCAGTTTGTGAATGAGTAAGTTCGGATATGTTGAAATTTGGTGATAGTTGAATAGTGTTGTATAGCATATAGATTTTTAATTTAGTTGACAAGTTGACAAGGTTTCAGAAACAAGGGGAATATAAGGCTGAAAGCCTTTAGCATAGCCCAGGGCGTGAGCCCTGGGTCACAATTCGCCATCTAAAAACAAGCTCTGAAGGAGCGACACATTTGGCTGAAAGCCTTAAATTTTACAGCACAGGGCAACGCCCTGTGTATCAGATGTGTGTATAGGGATTAAGCCCTGAAAGGGCGGAACTTCCCCCAGTTATGCCCCTTCAGGGCGTATATAGATAGTATGGATGCCTAAAACGTAGGGCGTTGCCCTACGCTATAAAATGCAAGGCCTTCAGCCTTAATGGTTATTCCCCTTGTCTCCTCGTCCCTGATACCTTGTCCCTATACTTATAATCCACCCCAAACAATGCCCCCGCAAACGTCGAAACCTCACCGAAGGCAACCAGGACGGAAGAATGGATCTCCCCTTGAGGTGGAACCCAAAAACCGAGATATAATAACACTAATCCCGAAATGCATAATATTGTAGCAATGTATAGTTGTATGTTTTTCATGCCTCCTTTCTTTTGTTAGTTGACAAGTAAACGAGTTGACAAGGTTTCAGAAATAAGGCCGTATAAGGCTGAAAGCCTTCTTATAGCCCAGGGCGTGAGCCCTGGGTCACCAGCCACCAGCTAAATATAAGCTCTGAAGGAGCGCACCTTGATGCTTAACCTCGCTCTTTCAGAGCTGGGATGAGAGAAGAGGTGCATCGTAACCCGGGGCTCACACCCCGGGCTATAAACCCAAGGCCTTCAGCCTTGATAGCTATTTCCCTTGTCCCCTCGTATCTGATACCTTGTCTCTTTCCTACGGTTCCCCAAACCAATAAATTATAATACCTGCCTGTCTAGGCGTTAACACTCTCTGGCCTCTGTAAAATCCTGCGTCCGCGAGCTCAGCCTGTAGCTGTGTGTTTTTCTGTATCCATCGTGACAACTGTCGGCGGGCAGAATCCGGTGTACTGTTCGGGAAGTACATCAGGGCCATTTCCTTGATTGTAATTGCTTCTGCTTTCATAGCATTAAGATAGTGAAAATCTTGTAAACAGGCAAGTTTTTATTCACTTTTCTTAATGCTATTATAGCAGAAAATCAACCGTTTAGCCTTACTCCAAGTGCGGTTTGTCGCATTCTTCCGTAACCGTAACCGGCTTGACAACTGTGTAGCTAAAGTTGTTCTTCAGGTTTCGGAGAGCCTTGCCCGGCGAGAAGATGATTCTCGCTTTTCGGATGTTGGTTGCCACAGAGAATTCCTCTTCAGTTGCAGCCCCGCTTGAAGAAACCGAAGGGCGGAAGTTTCCCAGTTCGCCAAGTTCCACGATGTTGCCGTTGCTCAGCTCACGGACAAGCACGTAGTTCAGAGAGTCGATGATACTCTTAACGTCGGCACTCGACATTGACGAACGTACTGCAACCAGTTCGCATACGCTTTCCAGTTCCACATTGCTGTTGTAAACGGTGCTTGCAAAGGTCTTTTCAACCTGGGCACCACCTTTAAGGTCTGATACCTTACGTTTTACTAATCTGTACTTTACTGCCATAGATTTTAAGTTTTTAAGTTTGTTAGTTTTTAAGTTTTTTAGTTAGTTGACAAGTTAACAAGGCTGAAAGCCTATACAAATCAGGCATTAGTCTGATTTGTATAGCCTAGGGCGTGAGCCCTGGGTATAACGGTCACCATCCAATCGAAGCTCTGAAAGAGCGACACTAAATTAACCCCCCAAATCACAACAGGACATTGTGTCGCCCCTTCAGGGCTATATTGGTGGTGGGGGAAAATCTGCCTGACCCAGGGCTTACACCCTGGGCTATAACCCCAAGGCTTTCAGCCTTGATATGTCTTTTGAATAATCCATTTCCACAATTATCTATCATTTATAATTTGTAGAACTCTTGTTACTTTTTTAAGTTAGTTTTTGAACTTGTTAGTTGTCAAGGCTGAAAGCCTATACAAATCAGGCATTAGTCTGATTTGTATAGCCCGGGGCGTGAGCCCTGGGTATAACGGTCACCATCCAATCGGAGCTCTGAAAGAGCGACACTCAATTAAACCCAAAAATCACAACCGGACATTGTGTCGCCCCCTCAGGGCTATATTGGTGGTGGAGGAAATCTGCCTGACCCAGGGCTTACACCCTGGGCTTATAAACCCAAGGCTTTCAGCCTTGATATTACAAAGTTACAACTGCCCAAACCTCGCACTGTCCGCCATTGTCCGCCAGCGTGCATCTGTATTCGCCTATTGTTTTCTGTATACGCATAACAGTACGATTGCAGCAGAAATTATAATTAAAATGGTTCGTAGGCTGCTGTCTTTTCCGGTTTCCGTTTCCTTGTTTTGCCGTATTTCGCTGTTTTCATTTTTGCCTGATATCCTTTCATAGCCGTAATACGTTGATTGAATACTGTCGCAAATGGATTCAATAAATAACGTGTCATTTTCGATGGTTGCCTTTACTGTGTTGTGCGCGTTTCGTGCCTGGTATGATGCTCCGGCAGGCGGTTTAGTTATTTTCCCATCGGTTAGCGGAATGGAGAGAAACGCCTTTTTTGCAGGTATGCTCACCGTAGTAGCCTTCAGCGTTTCTGTTGAAAACATATTTCTGCTGGCGGACATGGCGTTTTCCGTTTTTCTACTGCTTCCACAGGCATAGCATACAGGAATCAAAATTGATAATAGGATTCTTTTCATTTACATTATATATTTTACGTTGGTATGATTGGTAAATATACGTTGCTTTCATAGCCCTGCTGTCCGCTTCTGTGTCCCAGTATCCGTATATGTCTTGCAAATGTTTCATTATTATGTTGGGTGTGAATTTACGTTCGGAAGAAAATTAAAATACGTTCGGAAGTAAATTGATTTACCTTCGGGAGTAAATTGATTTTCTTCCGAAAGGAAATATGAATTATATTCGTGGGTAAAATGATTCCTTTCGCCAAACGACGAATTCTTACTATATCGCCAATATTCTACAAATAAGGCAACAGTATCCCACAGTGCACCAAATTATACATATATTTTAAACTAAAAAAATTAAATGATATAAATCAAAATAATTGATAATTAGTGCTATAAATGTTTTATTGTTTAAAAATAAATTGTTATATTTGTTACTGTAAGACAACGGGAATATTCTTGTTGCCAACACCTTAAAATATATTACATGAGAAAAAACAAATCATTAAATCTAAGATTGGAAATCCAATCATGTGAAACCGTTTTAGCAGAAAATGCTGGGAAAAGTATCAATGTGAAAAATACGGGAGAAGAGCTGTTGAAACAGGCTGAAGCCTCTGGTGTTAATGAAAACCTTGCCGATGAAATCCGTAATTACATTATTGAATGCTCAGGTGCAGTGCGTTTGATGCACGAAAATCGCCGACCGATAACTGATGCTTTGACAAAACTGCAAAAGCAGCTTGTTTCGCTTGAAAATGCTATTGATCCGAAAAAGTCAGAATCACCGGCTTATAATTGTAATCAGTTGCTGAAGCAATACCTTAAGTCTGTAGCCGAACAAGCACGTGCGGAAGCAGCAAGATTGCAGAAAAACTATGAGATGTCGCAGAAACGAATCGGAAAAATCACGGACGAAAAGAAAAAGGCCGAAGCCTACAACCGTGCAGCCGAACGCCGTTCTGCCGGACTTGCCTCATTGCAGCTCAAAGCAGTGCAGATGGAGCTTGTTCCTGAAGCCTTGACTAACGAAGGCTATGTTGAGCTGTTCAAATTCTGGTGGGAAAATGTCGGTAAGGGATTGCCCGATGCAGACCTTCGCCGCATAATGCACCCGATGCTGATGTTTGCGAAACAACAGGCTAGGAAAGGTGTTAGAATTGATTCTCCATGCGTGGAATATAAGGAAGAACCTAAAGCGGCGTGATTATGGAGAAATTAAGTAGTCCGTTCCATTGGATTTGTAATCCAATGTGTATGCTATTCGGGATTTTTAATCCCGTTCCAATCAATGTGGATTGCAAATCCACCAAGAATAACCAACGGTTTGCAAATCCGTTGGAACAGAGACAGAGACAAAAAAAGTTAACCCAAGACTCACGTCTTAGGTTAACCCGTTGAAATTTATAAATATTTAAAAACAATAATATTATGACATCTGAAAAAAGGATTTTTCAAATATCAATCAAAAGTAACTACTTAAAAGTAGAAATGGAAATTTTTGATGAAAAAAACGACGATACTTATCGCACAGTTTATTTCAACGAGGCGCCGATTCACGAAGAATTTGCGCTGGCAATGCAAAACCTTGCATTCCATATTGAAAAAATCACGGGAACAAGTTATCACAATCTTGTTGTTGACGGATATTATCGCCAGCCGTCGGGAAATAGTGAGTTGCTGACTATATATGCCCATCTTTCAGTGAATTACGAGTCAACAAGCAATATATCGGTGCGTTTACATTTGGGCAAAGATGAATATGCATGGATAGACCGCCTTCTTGAAGATATGTCACTCTGCGAACGTGAAGCGTTATTGTATATCACGAAAGGCAAGCGTTACGGACTGGACAAGTTCCTGACAATAGAAAACACCAATGTAGAACCTAAAAAAGTAGCATGATTATGAAAAAATACATGATTAATGCAGACAAAGTGCGGGAGTTTATGAACTCCTGCCTTTTCGACAATGAGGCAAAGAAAAAGTACAATGAGCTGAATGTTGGTGAACATCTTAGCCGTGCTTACAGTTTCAACCATAACCACGATTACGGATATTTCTATGAAGAAGCCAACAATGCCTGGATAGCATTCGATAACCGGATGAACACGTATGAGGTTAAAATGTTTGACTCTCAGTATGAAGCTGAGCAATTCCTGATAGATTACAATGAGCTATTCGCCGCTTGACGATATGGTGTTCCGCAACACTGGTTTTCATGTCGTTGCGGAGCACCGTTTCCATCCCACGCGCGACTGGAGCTTTGATTTTGCAGTCATCGAAGCAAAAGTTGCCGTCGAGGTTGAAGGCGGTCTATATAATGGCGGTCGCCATTTCCGCCCCGAAGGATTCCTACGTGATATGGAAAAATACAATGAAGCAGCCGCCTGTGGTTGGTTGCTTATCCGGGTTTTGCCGTCGGAGTTGTTGACTATGAGGACGGGGAGGTTGATTGTGAGGGCAATAAATATGAGGAGACAAGTTGACAAGTAAACGAGTTGACGAGGATTTGAGGCTATCCGTTGCATTGGATTTGTAATCCAATGTTTATGCTGTTCGGGATTTGTAATCCCGTTCCAATCAATGTGGATTGCAAATCCACCAAAATGGAGAAGGCTACAGAGACAAGGGATATAAGGCTGAAAGCCTTTAGCATAGCCCAGGGCGTGAGCCCTGGGTCACTAGCCGC
This sequence comes from Parabacteroides sp. KHUB-01, assembly GCF_056640935.1. Taxonomy (NCBI): domain Bacteria; kingdom Pseudomonadati; phylum Bacteroidota; class Bacteroidia; order Bacteroidales; family Tannerellaceae; genus Parabacteroides; species Parabacteroides sp. KHUB-01. Next base: position 162,285 of record NZ_CM153256.1, read on the forward strand.
CATCCAAAAACAAGCTCTGAAGGAGCGAAACAATTGGATTTTGGTGTCGCACTTTCAGCGCTCCGTCTCTCGACTTCATGTTAGACCCAGGGCTTACACCCTGGGCTATAAGAAGGCTTTCAGCCTTGATAAATTGCTAACTAATAAACTAAAAAATTATGGCTACAGAAATAAATAAATTATCGTATTTCCCACTGGACACACAATTTTTCGAAAATGAAAAAATCGAAATGCTAATGGCAAATTTTGGTTTTGAAGCATCCGGAGTGTATATAAAACTATTGTGCAAAATATATACGAATGGTTATTATATGCGATGGAATGAAACAATTTGCAAGGTGTTTACATATTCGTTGCACTCACGTTTTAACAGTAAAAAGGTGCAGCAGATAATCGACTTTCTGGTTGAGTTTAATTTCTTTAACAAAAAGCTCTTTTTAGAGCACCAAATCTTAACATCAAAAGGAATACAGGAGCGTTTCTTTGAAATCATATCACGCCGTAAAAACTTTGTATGTGAGAATGTTGAATATCTTTTGGTGCCAATTCCAAAGCGTTTTTCTGAATCAAAAAACGCCTCAAAAATGCAACAATCATCTCCGTTGAATGATGAAAAATGTAACATTTCAGTTGATTCAACGGGTGAAAATGTTGACATTTCCAAACAAAGTAAAGTAAAGGAAAGTAAAGGAAAGGAAAGTATAGTAAAAGAAAGTAAAGTAAAAAATTTATATTCTTCTTCATCATCCGCGTGCGCGTGCGCGCGAGAAGCAAATGGAGTTATAGTTTTAGAGGAAGAAATTAAAAAGCCAAACTCATTCAGCGAAAACTGCAAGAAATGGAATGCCGAGCTTATGAAAGACGAAGAATGGCTGAGCAGCGTTGTCAGAAGCAGCGGGAAAGGATCTCCGGTGTTAAGACTGCTGCCAGAAATTATGGACTATTTTGAACAGCACATAGTGTCAATCGGCGAAACAGGTTCGATGCTTAACATCAACGACTATAAACGCCGTCTGATAAACTGGTGGAGATACCTGAAATTCCAGTCAGTTCCGGAGATATTGGAACAGCAGAATTCAAAGCCCCGTAAAAATCGTGAAGAAAAGAAATCGAAGGTTGACGAGGCTATGGAATGTGCTCAAAAAGCGAGTGTTATTGCCCAACGATTATTAGATGGAGGAGGATTGTGATATGGAAAACAGTTATGAAGAAATGATGCTTTATAAAGCAATGCATGATAGAAAGATAAAAGATATGAGCCAGAAAGAGTTGACCGAGTTTGTATCGTCCCAGATAGTGCAATGCTATTTTATGGTCGGTTACCAGACTTATGAAGAAAAGGCGGTAGGCGTAATTTCCGCAAAACTCGTATCAGACCTTTTTCAGTGTTATTCTTATCTGACATGCAAGGAAATAGAATATTGCTTTGAAAACGGAGCAAAAGGACGTTTAGGCCGCTTTAACGGAATAAATCTTTGGACATTCACAACCTGGCTTGAAAAGTACAAGACAAGCGATATTCGCCAACAGGTGCGCAAAAGGATTCAGGAAGAGCAACAGCAAAAAGCCCTTTCCGCCGACAACAGCCTTTCTTCTGCTGACCGGGATATGCAATACGCCCGCGAAGCCTTTCGCCGCTACAAAAATGGGGAAAGTCTGGAAATGCTCCGCCCGCCATATATCTACAAGACTTTGCAGGACCGTGGAATTATCCATCACACCCGTGAGCAGAAACTGGAAGCCATGGAGCGTTTCAAGGATTTCAAACCGACCGGAGGTTTTAATATCCCGGAACATGCTTGCCAGTATATCATAAAATCCCAAGCGATGGCGTGGCTGCTGATGCAGGAGTTTGATAAGTGGGGGGAGATGAGGGCGTGAAAGATGTTCATTATAAAATTTTATTTCGTATTACTTGTGTTAATAGAAATAAAAATCTTATTTTGTATGATAAATCAGAAAAAACAATAAATCATGACATTCAAAGAAGTCCTAAATAAATTCCGTAAAGAATCTTTTTCAGAAAGAGAGAAAGGCTACAAATTTGAGAAATTGATTAAAGCGTGGTTCAAGACAGATTCACGTTATAGCAACAAATTATCTGAAGTTTGGCTTTGGGAAGAATTTCCGGCAAAAAAGGATTTTGGCGGAAAAGACTTAGGGATTGATTTAGTGGCAAAAACTGATATAGGTGATTATTGGGCTATTCAGTGTAAATGTTATGATGAAAAGGCAGTCATCAATAAAGAAGAAGTTGATTCTTTTTTGGCAACATCGAGCCGCACGTTCATAGATCCTTATACTTTTCAGACTACAGTTTTCAGAGAAAGAATTTGGGTTTCTACAACAAATCACTGGGGTGCAAATGCTGAAGAATCTATTCAGAATCAGAATCCGAAGGTAACTCGTATTGGATTGATTGAACTGGAAACTTCGCCGGTTGATTGGGAAAAACTTTTGGAAGGTAAAAAAGGAGAAGACGCTAAACTGGAAGGTAAGCAGTTGATGGAACATCAGTTGACTGCTATTTCAAAAGCATCGGAATATTATAAAGACCATGACCGTGGAAAGTTGATTATGGCTTGTGGAACGGGAAAGACTTATACTTCGCTTAAAATGATGGAAACATTGTTGCAAGGGAAAGGCTTAGTCTTGTTTATGGTGCCCTCGATTGCTTTGTTGGGGCAGACTTTGAATGCATGGACTTTTGATGCTGCCAAACCGATAAAAGCAATTTGTATTTGTTCGGATGCAAAGGCTTCGAGAAAGGCAAGTAAAGATTTTGATGATAATTTTGAGTCTATTGTTGATTTGGCCTTGCCGGCAAGTACTGATGCCAAATCTGTTATGAATCAGCTTTTGGCTTATCAGGATTATGATGGTTTGGTTGTTGTATTTTCAACATATCAGTCTGTGGATGCAGTTTCGGCAGCACAAATGGAAGTTCTGAAAGCAACTGATAATGCTTATGGCAAATTTGATTTTATTGTTTGCGATGAAGCACATCGAACTACCGGTGTGAAAATATCTGATACGAATGAGAGCAATTTTACCAAAATACATTCAAACGAAAATGTTCAGGGAGAAAAGCGTTTGTATATGACTGCCACACCGCGTTTGTATGGAGAGTCAGTAAAAGTAAAAGCGTCGGAAAAAGATTTGATTCTTTGCTCAATGGATGATACATCTCTATATGGTGAAGAGTTTTATCGTGTAAATTTTAGTTATGCCGTGCAAAATGGCTTACTGACAGATTACAAAGTGCTGGTGCTGACAGTTAGTGAAAACGATTTACCGGACAATTTGGTTGAAGACATCAAGAATGGAGAGAAAAAGGAATTAAACTATAATGACACAACCAAATTAATTGGAGTAATCAATGGTTTGTCAAAAGCAGTTCGTGGTGATGAAGGTGCAACATGGAATGCAGACCCAAGGATGATGCGACGTGCGGTAGCATTTTGTTCTTCGATAGGAAACATTGAAAATCCGGGAACAAGTAAAAATATAGCACATGTTTTGCCTTTGGTTTCTCAGAAATATAATGACTCTTTGGAAGATGTGCAGCGTGAACATGTTGTTCATATACAAACAAAACACGTTGACGGTTCGATGAACTCGCAAGACAGAAATGAGATTTTGGCTTGGTTGAAGGAAGAAGCAGAAGATCCGCAGGAATGTCGTGTGGTTACGAATGTTCGTTGTTTGTCGGAAGGTGTAGATGTTCCGGCTTTGGATGCGGTTCTGTTTTTGGCTGCCCGAAACTCTCAGGTGGATGTAGTCCAGTCTGTCGGTCGTGTGATGCGAAATTTCCGTAAAGGACAAGCCGATGAAAAGAAATATGGATATATAATTATCCCTATAGTAGTGCCAATGGGTGTTTCTCCGGAAGAAGCTTTGAATGATAATGTTCGCTTTAAAGTTGTTTGGGATATTCTGAATGCTTTGCGTTCGCATGATGATCGTTTTAATGCATATATTCATCAGATAGCTTTGAATAAGAAGAAAAGCGGACGAGTAACAGCCGGCGGTGCCGGTTTGGGTAGAGTTTCCGTTATTCTGGGCCACGATGAAGTGGATACCGTTCATCTTTCAGATCAGGAAGTTGCCCAACAGTTGAGCCTGCGTTTTGGCGATGAATTGCGTGAAGGTATTTATGCCAAGTTGGTAGAAAAATGCGGGGATCGTTTGTATTGGGAGAACTGGGCAAAAGAAGTGGGAATGATTGCCCGCACTTTTATTGAGCGCATTTCGGCTTTGATTCTGAAAGAAGGTAAATTAAAGGATGAATTTGAGGACTTTGTAAAAGGTTTGCAAAAGAATCTGAATCCGTCGGTAACAAATGGACAAGCCATTGAAATGTTGGCACAACACATGATTACCCGACCGGTATTTGACGCTTTGTTTGAAGAATATCACTTTGTGAAGAACAACGCTGTGAGCCGTTCAATGCAAATGATGATTGAACTTTTGGAATATGAAGGTTTTGATAAAGATACCGAAGTGTTGAAAAAGTTCTATGAATCTGTGCGTACCAATGTCGGAAAGATTGATAATCTGGAAGGAAAACAGACCATTATTAAGAATCTGTATGAAAAATTCTTCAAAGGAGCTTTTCCTCTGACTGTTGATCAGTTGGGTATTGTTTATACTCCGGTGGAATGTGTGGACTTTATTATTCATTCGGTAAATGATATTCTGAAAAAAGAATTCGATACTTCGCTGACTGAAGAGAATGTTCATATACTTGATCCATTTACTGGAACAGGCACATTCATCACCCGTTTGCTGCAATCCGGCTTAATCCGTCCGGAAGATATGGAACGTAAATATTTGAATGAAATTCATTGCAATGAGTTGGTTCTTTTGGCTTATTATGTGGCAGATGTAAATATCGAAAGTGTTTTTCATAGTCTTTGTAAGCGAGAGGATTATTTGCCTTATGAGGGAATTTGCATGACGGATACTTTCCAACTGAACGAAAGCGGAGATAACGATATTTTCAGTATTTTATTCAAGGAAAATTCAGAGCGTGTTCTAAAACAGAAGAAAGCTCCGGTGCGTGTGATTATCGGCAATCCGCCTTATTCTGTAGGGCAGAAATCGGCTGATGACAATGCGCAGAATTTGAAATATAAGAAGTTGGAAGCGAGAATAGCGAATACTTATGCAGCAAATAGTACAGCAAACTTGAATAAGGCTTTGTATGATAGTTATATCAAAGCTTTTCGTTGGGCAAGTGATCGCTTAGCTCAAAGTAAAGAAGGGGGTATTATTGCTTTTATCAGTAATGGAGCCTGGTTGGATGGAAATGCACAAGATGGTATGCGTAAATCCTTGGAAAATGAATTTTCCGATATTTATGTTTTAAATCTTCGCGGAAATCAAAGAACCAGTGGCGAACTATCCAGAAAAGAAGGAGGAAAGATTTTTGGTTCAGGTTCTCGCACTCCAATTGCCATTACATTCTTAGTTAAGAATCCACGTAAAGAAGGACAAGCAACCATTCATTACTATGATATTGGTGATTATTTGAGCCGAGAAGATAAATTAGGTAAACTGAAAAAATATCAATCTATTTCTTCCAAGAAAATAGATTGGCAATTAATCGAACCTAATGATAAAGCTGATTGGATTAATCAGAGAGATGGGGTGTTTGATGATTTGATTCCGATTGCACCTGAAAAAAAGTTCGCTATAAATAGTAAATCGTTTTTTAATACATATGCTATTGGAATAGCGAGTAATAGAGATGCTTATGTATATAATAGTTCTAAAATAATGTTGAAATCTATCATGGTTGACATGATTGATTTTTACAATAAAGAAGTTTGTAAATATAAAGATCTGCTATGTTCTAACCCTAGTTATAAGTATTCTAAATTAGATGATATTATAAATTTAGATATAAAGAAAATTAGTTGGACAAGGTCTTTGAAAAACTCTTTAAAAAGGCAGAAGATATATATATTTAGTGAAAAGAAAATGGTTGTTTCATCTTATAGGCCGTTTTCTAAGCTATTATTGTATAATGCTCCAGAGTTTATTGAAAGTCCAGGTTTATGGTCTACATTATTTCCAACCCCATCACACAAAAACTTAGTGATTTGCGTAAGTGGAATAGGTGTAACAAAAGACTTTTCATGTATAATATCAAATATATTACCAGATCTGGAATTAATAGGAAAAAGTCAGTGTTTCCCTTTATATTGGTACGAAGAAACGAAAACCACCTTTAATAAAGGCGGAATGGACGATTTATTTGCATCAGTAAATGATGAGCCGCAATATATACAACGAGATGGCATAACTGATTGGATTTTGCAGGAAGTACGCAATCGATATGGAAGAAGTAAGGAAATTACAAAAGAACATATATTCTATTATGTGTATGGATTGTTGCATTCACCGCAGTATCGCGAACGCTTCTCTGCTGATTTGAAAAAGTCGTTGCCAAGAATCCCGATTGTAGATAAACTGGAAGAATTCTTGTCATTCTACAAAGCAGGTAAGAAACTTGCCGATTTGCATTTGAATTATGAAACGGTTCCGGCATACGAAGGTGTGCAAGTGGTGATGGAAGGAAAGAATGAAGAAGAATTCCGTGGTTTTTTGGCAGCAGGTAACAATCCATTCTATAACACCAAAGCAGACTTTGAATATTATGCTGTGGATAAAATGAAGTTCCCGAAGAAAGGACAAAAGGATACTATAATTTATAACCATAATATCCGAATTGAAAATATTCCGGCTGAAGCATATGAATATGTAGTAAACGGTAAGTCGGCAATCGAATGGATTATGGAACGTTATCAGAAAACTCAAGATAAGAAAAGTTTGATTAAGAATAATCCTAATGACTGGTCGTTCGAACATAATCAGCCACGTTATATTTTGGATCTGTTGCTGTCTGTAATTAATGTGAGTGTTCAGACGGTGGAAGTTGTGAAGGGGTTGCCTAAATTGAAGGTTTGATAATATATTGTTTTAATATAGGTGTATATAATGGTACTACATGAATATCTAAAAGAATTAGAATTATTAAGAAGAAAAGCTATTGAAGCAAAAGCTTTTCTCTTAAAGGAATATCATTATGATGAATTGAATGATTATAGAATAACTGTATTAGAGCAAATAGATAGAATACTAATATATCATAATATCAATATAGTATTCTTTATTCGTTATGTGTCGGTTCATCAATATATTTACGACCTGTTTAAAACGATAGAATCTGATTCGAAAAGAATTGCTAATGATTATATATTAAGAAATAGGCATTCTCTCATAATATTTTTACAAAGTGTAGTTGAATCTTATTATAGAGAAATATGCCACTCATTAGGATTAAGTGTACCAAATTCTTTCTCTAAATTGATAGATTGTCTTTTTAGAGAAATGAATATAGAGAAAGATTCAGATTTATATAAAGCAAATAGTATTTTAGCTAAAATCAGAAATACTCTTCATAATAATGGTATTCATCGACACGAAGATGAAAGCATAGAATATAAAGGAGATATTCATGTATTTAAACGTAATGTTTCTCATAGCTCGGCAAATTATAGCACTTTAATTTTTATTTTATCTGATATTATTGACTTTATATTAGAGATAGGGAAAAAAACTTGTTCTATAAAGTCTATTTATAATAATGGTTTTAATGATGCTCTTTAATGAAATAAAGAGGTGTGTGATGTAATACTTTTGTTAAGAAGAAAGATGAAACAAAATTCTGTATTTATAAAACTTGCACTTCCTTTCTCTTGCCAATCCAACAACTTTGGATTACATTTGAGAAGATTTATCATTTAAATAAAACAATATGCAGAAACTTACCATAAAAAATATAGGAGCCATTAAGCTTGTGGAATTTGAGGTAAACAGAATTAATGTTTTTATGGGACCTCAATCTTCAGGTAAGAGTACAATTTCTAAAATACTTTGCCATTGTCAGTGGGTAGAAAAGAGTTGTTTTTTTAATGATAAGCAATTGGAAAACTATCAAAAGCAGGGTGTTTTTTATGATTCTCTTGTTGAATATCATAAACTTGATGGATATTTTCACAAAAACGCCAGTATAAAATATGAAGGTGAGGCAATGACTATCACCTATACACATAGCTCTAAAAAAACAACTATTAAGTTGAAGGATAAAATGGTATTTTCTTATCCTAAGATATGCTATATTCCTTCGGAACGCAATTTTGTAGCAGGAGTGCCCAATTTCAGCAAGTATAATGAGGGAAACAATGTGTTACTATATTTTGCTTATGACTGGTCGGAAGCTAAAGAGGAGATAAAGAAACTTGATATTTCAAATCTTCTTAGCAGGGAAGTTTCATATGAAAATATTAATGACAGGGATTATATATTTGATAATGGTTCCAAGCTGTTGCTTACGAATGCATCAAGCGGAGTTCAATCTGTTTTGCCATTGTATCAAACGATAATCTATATGTTATCCAATTTGTATAAGAAGCCGAGGACATTATCTCCTTTAAAAGAAATGGCAAAAAAGGAATTTTCCAATGCATTGATTTTGATTGCCAATAGAATTGCATCAGGAGAGAATATTGGTAAATTCAAGGAGTATTCTAATATATTGCTTTCAATGTTCAAAATGCTTGAGAGTTATGATGTAAAAGCGATAAGCAAACTATCGGATTTGTCTCCGGAAGATTTATCTCATAATATATATGAGTCTGTCCATGTTATGGACCGTTTGTTTAATTATCATTATACTCAATTGTTTATTGAAGAGCCTGAGCAAAATCTTTTTCCAGATACACAACAGGAGTTTGTTTACTGGTTGTTGGGAACTATGCTGAATGATAAAAAACATTCAGCTATAATTACTACTCACAGTCCGTATATATTGTTTGCCATCAATAATTGTATGATGGGTGGATTGGTGAAAGATAATATTCCGGAAGAGGAAGCTTGTGATTTTGCCTCTCATCCTGCGTGGATTGATCCTAAATTAGTCTCTATTTTTGAATTGGAAAACGGTACTAGTCGCTGTATTCAGGACAAAGATGGCATCATTGAGGATAATTACTTGAATAAGGCATATAAAAAGAATTCTGAAGAATATCTGGAACTTTTAAATTATTACGAAGATGAAGAGTAAAATACAGGCTGTTTATCCTAAATCTGTCTTTCGTAGTAGTGCTGCTCCTAAATTATATATTGCTGATTTTACTGAAAGAACAGGTAGCAACAGAAAAGTGGAGTTTCATGAAACTATACCACTAGTTCCAGATGGCAATACAGATATGGACTGTCTGGTTTTTGAAAACCCGTCATTACTGACAGTTATATGTAATATCTTTGATGATAATCAGTTTAAAGACGAGGTTGGAAATGATTTGCCTCATTGTGAGTGTATTGTGTTTCCTGAAAGTGAGGGGAATAATATAGGTGCGGCTTTTGTGGAAATAAAAGACTGTAAACCTAAAAATATTTCAGAATATAAAGCTATTGTAAAGAATCAGATTATTTCTGCAGTGCAAATATTTAGAGATAAAGGGATTATAGAACATCAGCAACGTGTTTATGGTATAATATCGTTTCCAAGGAGAAATAAAGTATCGTTTAATCAAACTATTTTTGATGATGCATCTGAATATAAGAAGTTACATCAAAAATATAAAATTCGTTTTCTTCCGACAAACTGTATTTTTATTGTTGATGAAAAGAATTTGAAAACTCAATCATAAGAAAATTCTTATTATAATTTAAGTAGGATTTATTATGTCAATACTGAGTAAATAATATGAAGTTATGGAAACACATGTAAGCTTCCAAAATTGGCGTATTGACTAGCATGTTTCTTTCCCATACCTTCGTGCTAAACTTAAAACTTGAAAGATTATGTTTAGCGAAAAAGATTTTGAAAGACTGTGGTTCCTCTACAAAACCGAGGGTGAGCCCAATGGAGTTTCCATCAACTCGTTCTGCATTGGTAACAATATTCCATACACGGCATTCTATGACTGGTTCAAGAAGACACAGAAAAAGGTTGTACCTGTAGAAGTTGAAGGAATTCCGGAAGAGCTGATTCGGACAGGCAATGAAGAACGGCAGGAGGTTGCTAAAGACAAGCTCAAACGTACAACTCCCCATAAAGGAAGCATTATGGTGACGATAAGAACTCGTGAGGGCTTGTGCATACAGAAGAAAGGCTTAGACTATCAGGGGCTGAAAACACTGGTAGAGAAACTGGAGGGCTTATGCTGAGCATCAACGGTCTTCACAACTTCTACTACCTTCCTGAGCTTCACGATATGAGATGCAAGGCTCAGCGTATATGCGAGATAATCCGAGGTCGATACCACCGTGATCCATTGAATGGTGATGTTTACATGTTCATGTCTAAAGACCAGCGCAAGGTTCGCATGATACACTATGAGCGCAATGCCTATTATCTTCATGAGAAGTCCTTCATAAAGGGCTACAGGTTCATGAGGATAGAGCGCAAGGATGACGTGACAGTGTATAAGATAGACTGGAAAGACCTGGTCACGATACTTGAAACTCCGGTAATAACGAGCATAAGAATTTAATGATAAAACTCTGAATATCAGCAATAAAAGCTCTCTAAATATTTGCGTATCTCACTGAAAATGAGTATCTTTACATAAAATTTAGAGAACATGGAAACAGAGGAACTTATAGAACACATACTCAGACAGAAGCATCTTGAAGAGATGATGAACAGACCCGAAAAGGAGCATACACCCCTTGAAGGTATGGATAATGAGCAGATAAAGAGGTTCGCCCTGTTCCTGTTTGAGGAGAATCAGAGCAAGAGCAAGCAGCTTGACGAAATGATAGCACGGCTTGATGAAATAGGAAAAGACCTGAAGGAGTCCAATAAGAAAATAGACTCCCTTACAAATGCCCTGCTTAAGGCAAACAGCAAGGCTGACAAGGTTGTCCTTGAATACAAGCTCCGCGATAAGGAGTATAAAAAACTTGAGAAAAAGTATAATGCCCTTTTAGAACGTCTTTCCATTATGAATACCCAGACCTATGCCTCTTCCAAAAGTCTCAAAGGTATTGACCGTAAAAGGGTCGTAAAAGGGAAGCATGATGACAAGGATGATTTTGACGGTACTCCTACTGCTCCACCAAGCGAGGTCCCACAGCCGGACTCTTCCGCATCATGCGACACGCAGGATACTCCGAAGGCTTCCCTTTCCAAGGAAAGACCATACAGGAAAGGAATGACATACAATAAGACTTGTGTAGGTACACCGATTATACACAGGTCTGATTATACAATGCTTCCTGAGGATTCTGTTGTAATATCGTCAAGCTACCGTAAAATAAGAAGCATTGTGAGCCATATTGAGGAACATCACTTTGAGGTACTTAAGGTGAAGCATGCCGACGGCAGGATTGAAAGCATGTTCCTTCCTATGAAGGATGACGTCCGGGCAAGCCTTTATGACGAGATAGTACCGGGTACAAGCATTACGGCAAACATGCTCTCGTATCTGATGTTTAACCGCTTCCAGATGTCAACACCGGCATACAGGGAGGCGAAGAACCGTCTGTCGGATATGGACTGGAACACCTCTGTGCAGAACCTGCTGAACTGGGCCGACAAAGGTGCCATGCAGCTCAATAAGCTGATACCTGCCCTCAAGAAGATTGCCCTTCAGGACGGTGCCAACGTGAATGTGGACGAGACATGGCTCCGCTATCACGCATACAATAAGAAACGAAAGACCTATATGTGGTGTCTGGTAAACAGAAAAGCGCGTATAGTCATCTTCTTCTACGAGGATACAACGGATGATGAAGGTGTACAGAAACATGGAGGCAGGAACAGAAATGTGTTGAAGGAGTTCCTTGGTGATGCAAAAATCAAATCACTGCAGAGTGACGGTTACAACGTATATATGTATCTAGACAATGAACTTATGGATATAGAGCATCTCTGCTGTCTGGCTCATGCAAGAGCCAAGTTCAAGTACGCCTACGACCAGGGAAGTCTGCAGGCAAGAATCTTCCTTGAGCTGATAGCAAAGCTATACGGCATGGAAGAGACTTACCGTCGGGAAAAACTTACTGCGGACGAGATTTACAGCAGAAGGAACGGTAAGGAAACGACGGAAATCATCGAGAAGTTAAGGACGGAGCTTTATGATTTGCTGGCAAATCCGGATGAGAGCCGAAGCGAACTTATGAGCAAGGCCCTTAACTATCTGAAGAACTTCTGGAATCAGATCTTCTCCTACAGAAATGACGGAGAATACTCCATAGACAATATGACAGCAGAAAGAGCGATAAGACCAATCACTGTCCAACGAAAGAACAGCCTGTTCTTCGGAAGCGTGAAAGGAATACAGAACTCCGCAATCTATAATACCTTTATAGAAACCTGCAAACAGGCAGGAGTCTCCTTCAGGAATTACTTCTGCAAGCTGCTAAGAGAATTAAAGAAGGGAAGAACGGATTACGAAAACCTTCTTCCCATGACAATATGCAAATAATAATCGTTAAATTTGTGGATTCTTTTTTAGACGGGTGCCGACTGGCGCCCGTCTAAAAGGGGCTACCCTAAAATTGGAAGTTTACGAAACACATTGAAAAGAGTGGGTATTTTTACCAACTTTCCTTATTTTTGCACTAATAAGGAAAAATGTTCTGACGACAGTACAGAATGAGTACTTGAATTTAAAACCGAGAAAAGTGACAATACAAGATTTGCTAAATAGTTACTCTGCGCATCCGCAAGTGAAGATGATGGAATCTTTGCTTAAGGACAAACAGATGAAAAATATTGCGGCCAAAGGACTTAACGGCTCTTCTTCTGCTATGCTTATCGCTTCGCTGTCCGAGCGTGACAAGGGGCGTTTTTTGTGTATTCTCAATGATTTGGAAGATGCGGGATATTACTATCACGACCTTACACAGCTTATTTCAGACAAGAATGTGTATTTTTTTCCGTCGGCATATCGCAGATCGATAAAATACGGGCATATTGATGCTGCAAATGAGATATTGAGAACTGAGGTTTTGAGTATGCTTCAGCAGCCTGACAGTAATTTTATTATTGTAACTTATCCTGATGCTTTGTCGGAGAAGGTTGTTGCTAAGGAAACCTTGAAAGAGAATACGTTGCAGATTGCTGCGGGAGAGAAGGTTGACAGTAAGTTTATTTCGGACGTGTTGGACAGTTATGGCTTCGAGCGTGTGGATTATGTGTATGAGCCGGGGCAGTATGCGGTGCGTGGTAGTATTCTCGACGTTTTCTCGTATTCTTATGAATTTCCGTACAGAATTGACTTTTTTGGAAATGAGATTGAGACTATCCGCTCGTTTGATGTGGAAACGCAGCTTTCGAAGGAGAAGCTGGAGAGAATCCATATTGTTCCGAAGATAAATTCGGACAGTGGGAGTGAGGCTTCGCTGCTTGATGTTCTGCCGGAAGATACTTGTGTTGTTTCTTATGATTTGGAATGGTGCAAGGAGAGGATTTGCTCAATCTGGAAGGAAGAGCCGGTTGTTGCCGACGAAGAATCTTTTGCCAGTGCCGAGAGTATGCATGAAAAGCTGGTGCATTGGGAGAGTTTTATCAGAAAGGCGCTGGACTTCAAGAGGATTCAGACGGGAACGCATATCCTTGGAACTCCGGATGTGGTTGTGAAATTCCAGACGCAGCTTCAGCCTATTTATCATAAGAATTTTGATTTGGTGAGCGAATCTTTCGCTAAGTTTATCAACGACGGTTATACAATTTACATATTGAGCGACGTTGAGAAGCAGGCTGCCAGAATACGTGCCATATTTGAGGACAGGAAAGAGAATTTGCCTTTCACTGCCGTGAACAAGACTATTCATGCGGGTTTCAGCGACGAGCAGATGAAAGTTTGCTTCTTTACGGACCATCAGCTTTTCGACCGTTTCCATAAGTATAGCCTTAAGAGTGACAAGGCGAGGAGCGGGAAAATATCTTTGTCGCTGAAGGAGCTCAACCAGTTTTCTGTGGGTGATTATGTTGTGCATATCGACCACGGTGTGGGGCAGTTCGGCGGACTGGTGCGTACGGAAGTGAACGGAAAGGTTCAGGAGGCTATCAAGCTTATTTATCAGAACAATGATATAATTTTCGTCAGCATTCATTCCTTGCACAAGCTTTCGAAATATAAGGGCAAGGACAATGGCGAGCCGCCAAAGCTGAACAAGCTGGGCACTGGTGCGTGGGAGAAGATGAAGGAACGCACCAAGAAAAAGGTGAAGGATATTGCCCGCGACCTGATTCTGCTTTATTCGAAGAGGAAAAAGGAGAAGGGTTTTGCATTCAGCCCGGACAGCTTTATGCAGCATGAGTTGGAGGCTAGCTTTATATATGAGGACACTCCGGACCAGATGAAGGCTACTGCCGATGTGAAGGCAGATATGGAGAGTGACCGGCCGATGGACCGCCTGGTGTGTGGTGATGTGGGCTTCGGAAAGACTGAGGTTGCTATCCGCGCGGCTTTCAAGGCGGTGTCGGACAATAAGCAGGTTGCGGTGCTTGTGCCTACTACGGTGCTTGCGTTCCAGCATTATCAGACTTTCAGCGAGCGACTGAAGGATTTTCCTTGTCGCATTGATTATATCAGCCGTGCGCGTACGTCGGCACAAATCAGACAGACGTTGAAATTGCTTAAGGAGGGCGAGATAAATATTGTTATCGGCACGCATCGCCTTGTGAGCAAGGATGTGGAGTTCAAGGATTTGGGGCTTCTGATTATCGACGAGGAGCAGAAATTCGGTGTGTCGGTCAAGGAGAAGCTCCGACAGCTGAAGACTAATGTCGATACGCTGACTATGACGGCTACTCCGATTCCGAGAACTTTGCAGTTCTCACTGATGGGAGCGAGGGACTTGAGTAGCATTACTACTCCTCCGCCAAACAGATATCCGGTTCAGACTGAGGTGGAGAGATTCAATCCGGACATTATCCGCGAGGCTATAAACTTTGAGATGAGCCGCAACGGTCAGGTTTTCTTCATCAACAACAGGATTCAGAATATATATGAGATAGAGAATCTTGTCCGCCGTGAAGTGCCGGATGCAAGGGTTTGCGTCGGTCACGGGCAGATGGAGCCGGAGCAGTTGGAGAAAATCATTCTTGATTTCGTGAACTACGAGTATGATGTGCTGATTGCTACTAGTATAATTGAGAGTGGAATTGACGTTCCGAATGCAAATACTATAATTGTCAACAATGCGCAGCAGTTCGGTCTGTCGGATCTTCACCAGCTTCGCGGACGAGTTGGGCGAAGCAACAGGAAGGCGTTCTGCTATCTGCTTTCTCCGCCTTTGAGCACGTTGAGCCAGGAGGCAAGGAGGCGACTGCAGGCAATAGAGAATTTCTCTGAGCTTGGCAGCGGTATTCATATCGCCATGCAGGATTTGGACATCAGAGGTGCCGGAAATATGCTGGGCGCAGAGCAAAGTGGCTTTATCGCAGATTTGGGATATGAAACATATCAGAAGATTCTGGAAGAAGCCGTTGACGAACTGAAAACGGAAGAATTCTCTGATTTGTATGCTGAACTGACGGAAAACCAGAAGGACAGGAAAGACTTCGTGCGTGAGACTTATATCGAGAGTGATTTGGAATTGCGTTTCCCTCCTACTTATATCCCGAGCGATTCGGAAAGAATTTCTCTTTACAGGGAGCTTGATAAGATGGAAGAAGAGAGAGATATCCAGGCATTCAAGGAACGCATCGAGGACAGATTCGGTAAAATTCCGACTGAAGGTATGGAGCTGATAAGGATTGTGCGTTTCCGAAGGATGGCAAAGGGTCTGGGAGTTGAAAAGGCTATATTGAAGAAAGGGCAGATGATTCTTTATATGGTTTCCAATCCTAAGAGCCTTTATTATGAGAGTGATTCATTCTCTCACGTTCTGGCTTATATCCAGAGGCATCCGAAGGACTGTAAGCTAAGGGAACAGAATGACAAGCTGAGTATTGTGGTTAAGAATGTCACAACGGTTGGAAAGGCATGTGCCATTATGGAAGAAATCGAAAAAATTAATTGAGAATGAAAAAAACACTTGTTGACTTGTTTGAGTCGTCTGTGGCTCGTTATGGAGACAATGTCTTTTTGTGGGAAAAGACAGGTAAAAAATACGAACCGACAACATATAAGGAAGTCCGGCAGATGGTTTATGAACTTGGGGCGGGCTTCAGAGCGTTGGGAGTGAAGAAAGGCGATAACATGGCTTTGCTGAGCGAAGGCAGGAATGCCTGGATTATCAGTGAGCTGGCTATGTTTTATGCCGGGGCAACCAACGTTCCTCTTTCAATCAAACTTGAAGAGGCAAATGATTTGCTGTTCAGACTGAAACATGCCGAGGTGAAATATATCGTTGTTTCGGCAAATCAGTTGAAGAAAATCAGAAAGATTCTGAATGAGCTTCCTCTGGTGGAAAAGGTTGTTGTTCTGGACAGGATTCCGGAATTCAAGGAAAAGGAAGTATATGTAGGCGATGTTTCTGATTACGGCCGTGATTGGCTAGAAACTCATTCAAGAGAGGAGTTTATGGAAGTTGCCCTGTCATTGCAGAATGACGACTATGCAACGATAACATATACATCGGGAACTACTGCGGATCCGAAAGGTGTTATTCTTACTCACAGGAATTACACGGCGAATGTGGAGCAGTCGCTGACTTGCGTGGATTTGGATTCGTCATGGAGAACTTTGGTTATTTTGCCGCTCGACCATTGCTTCGCGCATGTTGTGGGCTTTTATATCTTTATGTCGAAAGGTGCGTCGGTTGCCACTGTGCAGGTGGGCCGCACGGGCATGGAGACGTTGAAGAATATTCCGATAAATATCAAGGAAATAAAGCCTTATCTGATTTTGAGCGTGCCGGCGCTGGCTAAGAACTTCAAGAAAAGCATTGAGCAGGGCATAAAGGCTCAGGGAAAGACTGTTACAAGGCTGTTTGAATATGCTTTGGAAACGGCTTATATCTATAATGGAGACGGCGGGGATGACAAGGGACGCGGATGGCGTTTCGTGCTAAAACCTCTTGTTTCACTGTTCGACAAAATAATTTTCAGCAAAATACGCCAGAATTTCGGTGGCGAGCTTCGTTTCTTCATCGGTGGCGGTGCATTGCTGGACAAGGATTTGCAGAAGTTTTATTATGCTATTGGTTTGCCGATGTATCAGGGCTATGGCTTGAGCGAGGCAACTCCGGTTATTTCGACAAACGGACCGAAGCGTCATAAGTTCGGAAGCAGCGGCGTGCTTGTGAAGCCATTGGATTTGAAAATATGTGATTCCGACGGAAAAGAGTTGCCATGCGGCGAGAAAGGCGAAATTGTGATAAGAGGCGAGAATGTCATGGCGGGATATTGGAAAAATCCTGTTGCTACATCTGAGACTGTGAAAGACGGCTGGCTCTATACCGGTGATATGGGATATATGAGCAAAGACGGACTGCTTTATGTGCTCGGCAGATTCAAGAGTTTGCTGATTGGAAGCGACGGTGAGAAATATAGTCCGGAAGGAATTGAAGAGGCATTGGTTGAACATTCGTCATGCATCGACCAGCTTATTCTGTATAACAACCAGAATCCGTATACTGTGGCTCTGATTGTTCCAAACAAGGAGCAGCTGAAGAAAATGCTTCCGCAAGGCGAAACGCTGCAGACTGCTGCCGGAAAGGAAAAGGCTGTTGAAATTATTCAGTCGCAGATTGCACGTTTCAAGAAAGGTGGAGATTTGGCGGATATGTTTCCTGACAGATGGCTGCCGGCTACATTTGCCGTTCTGCCGGAACCGTTCACTGAACAGAACGGTATGGTTAACAGCACGATGAAGATTGTGCGCGGAAAAGTGGAGAAGGCTTATGCCGACCGTCTGGAACAGCTTTATACTCCTGAGGGCAAAAATCCGCAAAATAAATGGAACTATGAGTCCATTAATTAAAGGAAATAATCATATCTTTACGGATAAGATAGAAATGTTAGAGTATTAATTTTATTAACACGAAAAGACATGACTGAAAAAGATGATTTTATTTATGATGAAGAAGATTCTGTAAAATTTATCCAGAATTATCTTCCACAGGAATTGAAGGGAAAATTCAGCAATGATGATATAAACTATATCGTTGACTTGATTTATGAATTCTATGATTCAAAAGGATATATGAATATGGACATGGAAGACAATGAAGAAGTTGACATTGATGAAGAAGAACTGGTTCAATTCGTTATAAAGAACGCTCTGAAGGACAAGGTAGGCAAATTCTCAGAGGATGAAATAACTTTCATTGTCCAGGGAGAATTGGCTTATTGCGATTCGATTGATATGTTTGATTGATTTTCAGTTGACAAGAAGACAAGTTGACAAGAGAATTTTTCTTCTTGTATCTGAAGTCTTGTTAACTTTTAAGTTGAGCAACTTGCGAAACTTAAATTGTTTAATTTTAAAAAGGAATTGATTATGAAAATACATTTGTTGTCAGTCGCAGTTTTATCATTGGCAGTAACAATGTCAAGTTGCGGTTCATGGAACAATATGGCTAAAGGAACTGCAATTGGAGTTGGCGGTGGAGCAGCAGTTGGTGCTGGTGTTGGTGCTTTGGCAGGTAATACGGCTTTAGGCTCGGTTATTGGTGCTGCTGTTGGAGGAACAGCCGGTGCATTGATTGGCAAGAAGATGGATAAGCAGAAGAAGGAACTTGAAGCTACTTTGCCTGAGGAAACTCAAGTTGAAACAATAAACAATGGTGAAGCTCTGAGAGTTACTTTTGATTCGGGAATCTTGTTTGCAACTAATTCAAGCACACTGAGCGAAGCTTCAAGAAGTGCATTACGCAAATTGGCGGAAAGTTTGAATCAGAATCCTGATACGGATATCAAGATCGTTGGCCACACTGACAATACAGGTAATGTGGACTATAACCAGACTTTATCCGAGAAGAGAGCCAAAAGCGTATATAATTATCTGATGGTTGACCAGGGTGTCAGCAGCAAGCGTATGGAATATGAAGGAAAAGGTATTCATCAACCTGTTGCAGACAACAGCACAGTTGAAGGTCGAGCATTGAACAGAAGAGTTGAGATTCTGATTTTGCCTAATGAAACAATGATTCAGCAGGCACAGAATGGAACATTGAAATAGTTGATAAGGGAACGAGTTGACGAGTTGGCAAGGAGAACAAGTGCTTTCCTTGTCAACTTGTTCCTTTGTCAACTTGTCTCTGAATAAAAGTAATCCGATAATCAAAATAACAATATGCCACTTAATCTACAGAAAAATTTGCCGGCAATTGATTTGCTGAAGAAAGAACATATATTCGTAATGGACTCATTGCGTGCATCGTCACAGGATATTCGTCCGCTGCGTGTTGTAGTTCTTAATTTGATGCCTTTGAAAATAACAACAGAAACAGATTTGGTTCGTCTGCTGAGTAATACACCGCTACAAATCGAACTAGAATTCCTTAAGATAAAAGGACATACTCCGAAAAATACGCCTATTGAACATATGCGTGAATTCTATAAGGATTTTGATGAAATAAAGAAAGGCTATTATGACGGAATGATTATAACCGGAGCGCCGGTGGAGCAAATGCCGTTTGAAGAAGTTGGCTATTGGAATGAGATTACAGAAATTTTTGACTGGGCAAGGAAACATGTGACTTCTACGCTTTATATATGCTGGGCAGCACAAGCCGGGCTTTATCATTTCTACAACATTCCTAAATATGATTTGCCGGCTAAAATGTTCGGTGTTTTCCGTCATACTTTGCGTGAATCATATCTTCCTATTTTCCGCGGCTTTGATGATGAGTTTTATGTGCCTCACAGCCGCCATACGGAAATAAGAAAAGATGATATTATGAAAGTGCCGGAACTGACGCTGCTGTCGGAAAGTGAGGAGTCTGGTGTTTATATGGTTATGGCTCGTGGTGGCAGGGAATTCTTTATTACAGGACATTCCGAATATTCTCCATATACGCTTAATGATGAGTATGTTCGCGACCTGAACAAAGGACTGCCAATTTCTATACCTAAAAACTATTACAGGAACAATGACCCGTCGATGGGACCGGTGGTGCGTTGGAGAGGACATGCAAACTTGTTGTTTACGAATTGGCTGAATTATTATGTATATCAGGAAACGCCTTATAAACATGAGGATATAGCTAATTTGGGAAGTTTACAGTTAATAAAATAAGAACATTTGTGGCAAAATTGATAAAAAGGAAAATAGAACTGCTATCGCCGGCTAAGGATTTGGCTTGCGGCATTGAGGCTATAAATCATGGCGCGGATGCTGTATATATCGGTGCGCCCAAGTTTGGTGCGCGTGCAGCTGCGGGCAATACGGTGGATGACATAAAGTCGTTATGCGATTATGCTCATTTGTATGGAGCCAGGATTTATGTCGCACTGAATACAATTCTTTACGACAATGAGCTTGACGAAGCCCGTGATATGATATGGAAGCTTTATGATGCCGGAGTTGACGCTCTGATTGTGCAGGATATGGGTATAACACAATTGGATTTGCCTCCGATACCTTTGCATGCCAGCACTCAGACGGATAACCGAACTGTGGAAAAGGTCAAATTTCTTGAATCAGCAGGCTTTACACAGGTCGTTTTAGCCAGGGAATTGTCATTGGAAGAAATAAAGAGAATAAAAGATTCAACAAATGTTTCGTTGGAGGTTTTTATTCATGGTGCTTTGTGTGTGAGCTATAGCGGCCAATGTTATTTGAGTGAGGCTTTGAGCGGAAGAAGTGCGAACAGAGGAGCTTGCGCACAATATTGCCGTCTGCCTTATACATTGATAGATTCTGAAGGCAAGGTCATTATGCAGAACAAGCATCTTTTGTCGCTGAAGGATATGAACCGTTCGGAATATCTGGAAGACTTGCTGGATGCGGGTGCTTCGTCGCTGAAAATTGAAGGTCGCCTGAAAGATATATCTTATGTAAAGAATGTTACTGCTTATTACAGGAAGAAACTTGACGAAATATTCAAACGCCGTCCGGAATATGTGAGAGCATCGGACGGAAGAAGCACATTTGACTTTGAGCCGGAAGTGTCGAAGAGTTTCAACCGTGGTTTCACTCCTTTTTTCCTTAAAGGAAGAAGTGCGGACATTACAGCTTTTGACACACCTAAGTCTCTTGGAGAATTTGTCGGTCATGTAAAGGAAATGAAGGGTAACAGTTTTACTGTTGCCGGAACAAAAGCCTTGAACAACGGTGACGGACTTATATTTTTCAATGCCAACGGAGAATTGGAAGGCTTCAGAGTGAATAAGGTTGATGCCAACAGAGTTTTTCCTCAGGAAATGCCGGCAAGACTTCGCCCGAAAATGGCTTTATACAGAAATTTCGACCAGGCGTTTGAAAAGACTATGGCAAGACAGACGGCGGAAAGGAAGATTCCTGTTGTTATGTCGTTTGCTGACTGCCAGAATGGTTTTTCATTGTCTGTGGAAGATGAAAGCGGTGCTCGTGTAATAATTTACCGGGATTTCAACAAGGAAACAGCAAAGCGGGAGCAGACCGAAAATATTCGCACTCAGTTGTCGAAATTAGGAAATACTCCGTTTTCTGTGGCTAAAGTTGATGTGAATCTGTCGGAAATGTGGTTTGTGCCGTCTTCTCTTCTTTCAGATATGCGCAGGGAAGCCATTGAGAAGTTGATATTGAACCGCAGAACCAGATACAGACGTGAGCTGGTGAAGGTAAGTAATTATCAGGCTAAGCCGCAATTCCCTCAGCGCTCGCTGACATATCTTGGAAATGTGGCAAATGACAAGTCGTATAAATTTTATGCGGAACGAGGCGTGGAGAAAATATCACCTGCATTTGAAAAGGTGCAAGTGGATGATGTTCCTTTGATGTTTACCAAACATTGCCTGCGCTACAGCATGGGCTGGTGTCCGGTAAGGCAAAAAGGAAAATCGCCGTATAAAGAACCATATTATTTACTTTATAAGGATACACGTTTGCTATTGGAGTTTGATTGTAAAAATTGCCAGATGCTTATAAAAAAGGATTCTCAATCGAAAAATTAAATATATAATAATGAAAATAGCAAGAACTTTATTTTTGTGTTTGTTATCTCTTGGCATGTTGGTTTCATGCGGAAAAGAGTCGCTTGATAAGAATAAGCCTGTTTATGTTGAGATTTCAACTACTATGGGTGATGTAACTGTTATGTTATATGATGATACTCCTTTACATAGGGATAACTTTATAAAGCTTTGTAGTGAGAACTTTTATGAAGGAGTGTTGTTCCATCGCATAATCAAGGAGTTTGTGGTTCAAGGTGGTGATCCTTCCAGCAAGGCACATGAACCTGGAGTTCTATATGGTAATGATGGTGGTGGATATTCTGTTCCAGCTGAAATATTGCCTAATCATTTCAATAAACGCGGAGCATTGATAGATGCGAAAGAAGGAGATGATGTTAATCCGGAAAGAGTTTCTGCCGGAACTCAGTTCTGTTTTGTTCAGGGTAAAGTTTGGGACGATAAAGGGCTGGATTCAATGGAAACCAGAATCAACCAGATTAGAAGAAATTGGCTGTATTACAAAATAAGGAAAGATTTGAAAGAAAAATTCCCTGAATATGCATCTCCAGACAAAGAAGAAGACTTGCATATAGAAGCTTCTGTTTTGCTTGAAGATACTCTTGCCAAATTGCCTGCTGTAACTATTCCGGCAGAGCAGAGGGAAGTATATAAAACAATTGGAGGTACTCCTCATCTTGATGGCTCAGTAACAATATTTGGCGAAGTGGTTGAAGGCTTTGATATTGTGGAGAAAATGTCATTAGTTGAAACAGATAAAAATGACAGACCATTGAAAGATGTCATAGTTTTGAAAACAAAAGTATTCCAAAAATGAAAAATTATAAGAGCATATTTTTAGGAACGGTTTGTGTTGCAGGACTTGGACTGACTGCATGTATTACTTTGGGTTCGGACGACTCGATTCGTGCAAAGGAAATGAAACCTCATGTTTTGTCAATGACAGTAACTCCTGAAGTTCCGTCTAAACTGGATTTCTGTGGAGAAGAAGTTGACCTGACTCGTTATAATATGCATGAAGCTCTTGACAGGGAATTAAGCTCATTTACTTATTTCCATTCAACAACTATGCTGTTGATAAAAAGGGCAAACAGATATTTCCCTATTATTGAACCGATATTGAAGAAGAATGGAATTCCTGATGATTTCAAATATCTTGCTGTGATAGAGAGTAATTTGGACCCAAGAATCCAATCCCGAGCAAAGGCTGTTGGAATGTGGCAGATATTGGAAGCAACTGGAAGGGAATATGGCTTGAACATTACGCCGACAGTTGACGAACGATGCAATGTGGAAAAAGCGACTGAAGCTGCATGTAAATATTTGAAGGACGCATACGAAAAGTATGGAAACTGGCCTTCAGTTGCTGCTTCGTATAATGGTGGAATGGGAAGAATTTCCGGCGAACTGGTAAAACAAAATGCCGACAATTATTTTGATTTGTGGCTTGTTGAAGAAACAACTAGATATGTGTACAGGATTATGGCAATAAAACAAATCTTTGAGAATCCATATAAGTACGGATTTGTGCTAAAGGCTTCAGATTTGTACAAGCCTATAGCTTGCGATGTTTATGAAGTAAACAGTGACATTCAGGATTTGGCAGAATTTGCTGTTGACCATAAAATTACGTACGCAGATTTGAAACGTTTCAATCCTTGGCTCAGAGACAGAAAGCTTGTCACACAAGGGAAAACATACAAGCTGATGATTCCGTCAAAGGCTGATATGTATTACAATACGGCAAATACATACGTTCATAATCCGGCTTGGGTTGTAGCCGAGTAAATATTAAAATACCTGTTTTCAGAATTACAGGTTTTTTGTATCTTTACACTCGTTTTAGAAACTTGTTATATTTAAATGGCAATAGACAAACAGGCAGTAGAACACGGAAAAATTTCTGTTTATGGAGCCCGTGTGCATAATTTGAAAAATATCGATGTGGAAATTCCCCGAAATTCTTTAACCGTGATAACGGGCATGAGTGGAAGCGGAAAGTCCTCATTGGCTTTTGATACAATATTTGCTGAAGGGCAGCGTCGCTATGTTGAAACATTTTCTGCTTATGCGAGAAATTTTCTGGGAAATATGGAACGACCTGATGTTGATAAAATAACAGGTTTAAGTCCTGTTATATCAATAGAACAGAAAACCACTAACAAAAATCCGCGTTCCACTGTCGGTACTACAACTGAAATATATGACTTCCTCAGACTTTTGTATGCCCGAATAGGCGAGGCTCATTCTTATATCAGCGGGGAGAAGATGGTGAAATATACAGAAGACCAGATTCTTGAACTGATATTGGATAAGTATGAAGGCAAGAAAACATATTTGCTGGCTCCATTGGTGAGAAACAGAAAGGGTCATTACAAAGAATTATTTGAGCAAATCAGAAAGAAAGGATATCTGAATGTCCGTGTTGACGGAGAAATGAGGGAAATCCTTTACGGAATGAAGCTCGACCGTTACAAGAGCCATAGTATTGAGGTTGTTATAGATAAGATGGTCATTTCCAAGAACGATGAAGCACGACTGAAGGACAGTCTGTCGCTTGCAATGAAGCAGGGAAATGGTCTTGTTATGGTTTTGAATGCTGATACGAATGAAATCAGGCATTTCAGTAAGACATTGATGGACCCGATAACCGGTTTGTCATACAGCGAGCCGGCTCCTCATAATTTCTCATTTAATTCTCCTCATGGTGCTTGTTTGAAGTGTAAAGGTCTCGGACAGCTAAATCTTCTGGATATGGAAAAGATTGTTCCGGATCCTTCTCTCAGTATATATTCCGGAGGAATAACTGCATTAGGCAAGTATAAAAATTCCTTGATTTTCTGGCAGATTGAAGCTATATGCACGAAATATGGCGTCACGCTGAAAACTCCTATCCGTGATATTCCGGAGGAAGCTATCGACGAGATTATGAATGGAACAGACGAGCGTCTCCAGATAAAAAATGAGTCAATCGGAACATCGAACTATTTCCTTTCATATGAAGGAGTTGCCAAATATATACAAATGCAGCAGGAAGCAGATGCTTCTGCCTCGGCACAGAAATGGGCAGGTCAATTTGTTAAAATGACAGTTTGCCCGGAATGCCAGGGAAAACGCTTGAATAAAGAGGCTTTACATTATTATATATGTGGCAAGAATATTGCTGATTTGTCGTCTATGGATATATCGGAACTATATGAATGGTTGTCTGATATTGAAAACAAACTGGATGACAGACAGAAGACTATTGCCTTTGAAATACTTAAGGAAATCCGCTCCCGCCTGAAATTTCTGTTGGATGTGGGACTGGATTATCTGTCGTTGAACAGAGCTTCAGCGACTCTTTCCGGTGGAGAAAGTCAGCGAATCAGACTTGCTACTCAGATTGGTAGCCAGTTGGTCAATGTCCTGTATATATTGGACGAGCCAAGTATCGGTTTGCATCAGCGTGATAATGTAAGGCTGATACATTCTCTTAAACAGTTGCGAGATACGGGAAACTCTGTCATTGTTGTTGAACATGACAAGGATATGATGCTCGAATCTGATTATATCGTTGATTTGGGACCAAGAGCCGGAAGACTCGGTGGCGAAGTTGTGTTTGCCGGAACTCCTCAGAAAATGTTGGAAGCTGACACTATGACTTCTTCATTCCTAAATGGCAAAACAACAATCGACATTCCTGAACAAAGGAGAAAAGGAAATGGACTGAAACTGGAAATTAAAGGAGCTAGGGGAAATAATCTGAAGAATGTAGATGTATCTTTTCCTCTCGGAACTTTTATTTGTGTGACAGGTGTTTCCGGAAGCGGGAAGTCAACATTGATAAACAGAACATTACAACCTATATTAAGCCAGCATTTCTACAGATCTTTGGAAGATCCTCTGCCTTATGATTCAATAGAAGGTATTGAGAATATAGACAAGATAGTCAATGTGGACCAGTCGCCTATTGGCCGCTCGCCAAGAAGTAATCCTGCTACATATATCGGAGTATTTTCGGATATAAGGAATTTATTTGTTGAGCTTCCGGAATCTAAAATGAGAGGATACAAGCCGGGAAGATTTTCATTTAATGTTTCCGGTGGCCGTTGTGAGACTTGTAAAGGTAATGGATACAAGACAATAGAGATGAATTTCCTGCCGGATGTTCTAGTTCCTTGTGAGGATTGCCATGGAAAGCGATATAACAGGGAAACTCTGGAAGTTAGATATAAAGGAAAATCTATTGCTGACATATTGGATATGACGATAAATATTGCAGTAGACTTTTTCGAGAATGTTCCGCAGATTCTATCCAAAATCAAAGTTTTGCAGGATGTTGGCTTGGGATATATCAAGTTGGGACAACCTTCCACAACATTGTCCGGTGGAGAAAGCCAGAGAGTAAAACTTGCCACTGAGTTGTCGAAGAAAGATACTGGCAAAACTCTTTATGTTTTGGACGAGCCGACTACAGGACTACATTTCGAGGATATTCGTGTTCTCCTTGGTGTTCTGAACAAGCTGGTTGACAAAGGAAACACTGTTGTTGTAATCGAGCATAATCTTGATGTTATAAAATATGCCGATTATCTGATAGATATGGGACCGGAAGGAGGAAAGCGAGGCGGCGAGGTGCTGTTTACCGGAACTCCAGAAGATTTGGCAAACTCCGGAATTGGATATACAGCTCCATTCTTGAAAAAGGAACTAGAAGAAATTAATATCGCAAACAAAAAATGATGACAGAAAAAGATACTTATCGTACTATATTCTCAATTTCTGAAGGATACTATACAGAGAAGCGCAGCCGTTTCATATCTTATGCAATACCTGTAAAGTCAGTTGAAGAAGTAAAGGAATATATTGCTAAATATAAAAAAGAATATTACGATGCACGTCATGTCTGCTGGGCATATATGCTTGGAGCTGACCGCAAAACATTCAGAGCCAATGACGATGGAGAACCATCGTCAACAGCCGGAAAGCCAATACTAGGGCAGATAAATTCCAACGAGCTGACAGATATTCTTGTAATAGTAATTAGATATTTTGGAGGAATTGAACTTGGCACTAGCGGACTTATTGTTGCATACAGAACTGCAGCAGCAGAAGCAATTGCCGCTGCTAAAATTGAAGAATGTACTGTAGATGTTGATATTACTGTGGCGTTTGAATATCCATTCATGAATGGAATAATGAAAGTTATCAAGGATGATTCTCCTGCAATCATTTCACAGAAATTTGACATGGACTGTGAGATGACTTTGCGTATAAGGAAAAGTGAAGTGGAGCGTCTTAAAAGCAAATTACTTAAGGTTGAAACAGCATATTTAAAAGAATAATTGAGATAAATAATATTAGGCAGAAATTTAAACTTTAAATCCAATTTATGGAGAAGACTTTTCATGTAATTCTAAAACCGTTGCGTCGTTTTGCAGTGCAAAAACCAAACGCTAGTTTATTGTTGTTTGTAGCTACAATTTTAGCTATGTTATTAGCTAACTCTCCTTTTGCTGACAAATATCAGCAATTCTTGCTTCATCCAATTGAACTTCAAGCAGGAAACTTTAGTTTTTTTGCTCATCATGGTGAGCCTATGACATTGTTGGCATTTGTCAATGATGCGCTTATGGCTGTTTTCTTTTTCACTATTGGTCTGGAAATCAAACAGGAGGTTTTGATAGGAGAGTTGTGTTCGTTCAGAAAGGCTTTGCTTCCTATCATCGCGGCATGTGGCGGTATGGTTATCCCTGTGCTTTTCTACCTTTTAGTTTGTCCATCAGGAAGTGCTGCATCCGGAGCTGCTATACCAATGGCAACGGACATTGCATTCGCATTGGCAGTGTTAGGTTTGTTAGGAAATAAAGTGCCATTAAGCCTTCGTATTTTCTTGACTGCATTGGCAGTTGTTGACGATATAGGTGGTATCATAATTATTGCCCTTTTCTATAGCGGTGAAATAGCTTTCCAGCCATTATTGATATCATTAGCATTGTTATTGGTTTTGTATCTTGGTGGCAAGATGAAAATATATAACAGATTGTTCTATTATGTTTTAGGCTTTTGTGTGTGGATGCTGTTCCTGGAGTCAGGTATTCATCCTACAATAGCGGGAGTGTTGGTTGCATTCACAGTGCCAGCTCGTCCGAAACTTCATCTTGATTGTTTCAGAAGAGATATGGGCGAATATCTGGAAATGCTTGACGCTTCAGAAGCTAAGTGCTCAAACAAAGCGACTGTGCTTAATTCAAGACAAATTCATGTGCTTAACAATATTCATACACTGGCAAATCACACAATCAGTCCATTACAAACAATAACAGACAAACTTCATCCATTTGTAAGTTATGTTATATTGCCATTATTCGCATTTGTCAACGCAGGTGTGACATTTGGAGATATAAATCCAGCATCAATCATAAATGTTCCTTTGGCTGTTTTCTTGGGCTTAGTAGTAGGAAAAACTATGGGTATATTCTCATTTTCTTATATATCAATCAAAAGTGGCTTAATTTCAATGCCGAAAGGAATGAATATCAAGAATCTTTTTGCAGTTTCTGCTTTGGGCGGTATTGGTTTCACAGTGGCATTGTTTATCGCTAACTTGTCTTTTGATGCAACTACACCTGAAGGAATGGATTTATTGAACCAAGCTAAGTTAGGTGTATTTTCCGGTTCATTTATTTCAGGATTGATTGGTTATTTTGCTTTGAGAAAATACTTGACAAATCCGGTTGAACAAACAGAAGATTTGTCTGAGTAAATATTCCGTATATTTGTGTAATCAATTTGCTTAAGGTAATTTGATTTATAGCATTTGGATAAGAAAATATCCTATGTTTTTCAGGCTGCATAAGATATTTCCTGAAAGACATAGGATATTTTATATATATATTTGTGTTGTTATGGTTATAGATGAAAATACAGGATTAGTCTTGGAAGGCGGTGGAATGCGTGGCGTTTTCACTGCAGGCGTACTGGATTATATGATGGATAACCAAATATGGTTTCCATATTCAATAGGAGTTTCTGCCGGTGCCAGTAATGGCATATCATATATTTCCCGTCAAAGAGGAAGATCTTATTTCAGTAATGTGGAATTGCCAACCAAACGCGACTATATTGGGTTGAAACATTTGCTCAAAGGTCACGGATATATAGATTTGGATTTCATATTTTATGAATATCCGGATAAATATTTCCCGTTTGACTTTGAG
Source organism: Parabacteroides sp. KHUB-01 (assembly GCF_056640935.1). Classification (NCBI taxonomy): domain Bacteria; kingdom Pseudomonadati; phylum Bacteroidota; class Bacteroidia; order Bacteroidales; family Tannerellaceae; genus Parabacteroides; species Parabacteroides sp. KHUB-01. The sequence goes on from NZ_CM153256.1 coordinate 191,580, forward strand.
ACATACAAAAACAATAAGATGCGTTTTGTAATTGTTACAAGCAACTGCATCACAGGAGAGGCAAACTACTTTGAAGAAAAAGAAGATTTTTCAAGATTAATTGAAATATGCAAAGCTTCATGCTCATTGCCTGTGATGTGTCCGATTACGTACGTTGATAATATTCCAATGGTCGATGGCGGAGTGTGCGACCCTATTCCAGTTAAGAAAGCTATAAGTGACGGCTACAGCAAGAATGTTATTGTCCTGACCAGAAACAAAGGTTACAGAAAAGAGGAAAAGGATTTTTATCTGCCTTGGTTCATATATAAACGCTATCCTCAAATCAAAGAAAGACTTAAGAAAAGATATTATCATTATAATGAGATATTGGACTTCATAGATACTTTGGAAGAAGAAGGTAAAGCCATTGTCATCAGACCTGAAACTCCATTAAAAGTAGTAAGAACTGAAAAGGATGTTTCCAAACTAAAGGATTTATACTACGAAGGATATAATTTAGCTGAAAAGTATTTGTCAAAAAGGAATTTCTGATTTTTATGCAAAATAAAACAATATATTTATATTCTCTATCTTTAATGTTGCTTGCTTCGTGTCATCCTTTGGAAACGAATAAAACTGAAGGGGAAAGACTCGAAAAGACTGCATTACAAACAGCTTCACCCTGGAAACCGGAACTCGACATTCGTTCTGATATAGCTATTATTTATGGAATGAAAACTCAGGATTATCTGGATTTCGGCGATGGAGAAGCTACATTTGAGGAGAGAGTCCGCTCATGGAGAAATAACGGATATCAGGCACATTTTATGACCGGAATTTCTTGGGGAGAATATGCTGATTATATTTCCGGTAACTGGGACGGAACGCCTCATTATGACGAAGGACAGAAAACTCTGAAAGGTGATACTTGCTGGCATCACGATAATGTTCCATATATTGTCCCTACAGAATCATTCCTTAATTATATGAAATTGTATAAAATCAAAAGAATGATTGATGCGGGGATAGATGTCCTTTATTTGGCTGAGCCTGAATTCTGGGCTTTTGCCGGATATAGTGATGCATTCAAATCAGAATGGGAAAAGTATTATGGATTTGCATGGCGCCCTCAGCATTTGTCGGCAGAAAATCTATATTTGTCTAATAAACTAAAGCATCATTTGTTTTATAATGCGATAGATGAATGTAATGCGTTTGCAAAAAAATATGGGAAAAGCAGAGGCTTGGATGTGAAATGCTTCGTCACTACTCACTCACTGCTTAATTATGCTCAATGGCAAATTGTTAGTCCGGAAGCTAGTCTTGGAGCATTAGCCAATGTTGACGGCTATGTTGGACAAGTTTGGGCCGGAACTTCGCGCTTGCCGAACTATTACAATGGAGAATTGAAAGAACGAATTTTCGAAACAGCTTATCTGGAATATGGACTGCTTGAGTCAATGGCTTCGCCAACCAACAGAAAGCTGTTCTTTTTGACTGATCCGCTGGAGGACTGGCCTCGTGACTGGGAAGAATATCTCAGAAATTATGAAGCTATTTTTGCTGCCCAACTTTTTTATCCGAAGATTGACAACTACATTGTCATGCAATGGCCGGAGCGTATATATGAAGGAGAGTATAAAGCGGGAAAAATGGTGGACAGAAAAAGTCATGTGCCTGAATATTTTTCTGCTCAAATGCAAATTATGGTTCAGTCGTTGAACAATATGCCTGCTTCGGACAATATTATTTCCGGAACTAATGGAATAAGTATCCTGACTTCTAATTCAATCATGTATCAATGTTCAGACGAGCCAATTGACGGATATTTGGATAAGGAATTATCTAACTTCTTTGGTCTTACAATGCCATTCATAAAGAGAGGAATTCCGGTTAATACTATTCATATCGAGAATCTGTCATCACCGAATATTTGGGATAATACCAAGTTGCTTTTAATGACATATTCGAATATGAAGCCTCTTGACGAAAAGGCGCATTACAACATTGCCGACTGGGTAAAAAACGGAGGTGTATTAGTTTATGTATCAAAGGATAATGATCCTTTTCAAGGAATAACGGAATGGTGGAACAGCAACGGAAACAACTGGAAACATCCGGCAGATCATTTGTTTGGACTTATGAATATGCCTGAATTTGCGGACGAAGGAACATACTCTTTCGGAAAGGGAAAAATACGCGTGATAAGGTCAAATCCTGAAGATTTTGTTAAATCAGAAGATGCAGATTTGACTCTTGTCAATACTGTAGATTCTTTATTTTATGGAGTAACAGATGAACATCTGAACATCAAGAATTTCTATGACATCCGTAGAGGTGCATACAGAGTTATTTCTGTTATGGATGAATCACCGGATTCATCAGCATTCAAGGCTTCAGGTCTTTATATTGATTTGTTCTCGTCGTATCTACCAATTGTAGATAGTATTGAAGTTTATCCGGGCGATCAAGCTTTCCTATATGATTTGTCTATGTTGAAAAATAGCGACAAAGCACAAGTAATAGCTTCTTCGTCACGAATATATGATGAAGTATGGAATGAGAATTCCTATTCATTCATTACTAGAGGACCATTATATACCAATTCTGTGTTGAGAATTTATTCTCCGACAAAAGCCAAGAATGTATGGGTCTTGAACAAGAAAGGAAAAAAACAAAAGAATATAACAATAGAATGGGACGAAACTTCCCACACATATTATTTGAAATTTAAGAATCTAAAGGATGGAGTTAAAGTGATGTTTATGCTTTAACATGTGTCAATTGAGGCTTACTATATAGAGCTAATATTTCTTGAAAATATATATAGATGTATTGAAACGTAGGTTCGGTCCTACGTTTCATTATATATTGCCCTAAATCTTGCTAGGTCCGTATATATTTTAAAAAAGAAAAATGTATTTTTATTTATGTAATAATCAGAGAGATAACATTCTCAAACAAAGACAAAGCTATTTTATTTACAAAAAAATAGAACTTTCATGCAGCATTTAATCAACATACTACATCTAATAAATAAAAGAAATCATAAAAGAAACTAGTATGAAAGGATTGATTCTATCATTTTTCGGTATTTTGTTTTGTTATTCTTTGTTCTTTGACACAAAGAATTCAGAAAATACAATGTTGTTGCCTATAGATTCTGAGATAAAAATGGAAAAAGCAAATCTTTTGAATGACACTATTAAAACTATGAATATAGGAAAGTATAAACCTTTGGTAATGCTTTCAGAATAAAAATATTTTTTCCATGAGACAGCTGCGTTATGTTTACATCGAAGCATAGCGCAGCTGTTTTTATTTTATAAATCCTCATATTTTGGAATATCAGACAGAAAAATATATTTGTTGTTGTCATAATCTATTTTGCAGCAAATATGCTTTATTCCATTGCTCAAGATGATATATTTAACCCGTAAAACCATATTATAACGCAGAGCCTGGTCAAATACTGCTTGCGACAAGTCTATCTCCGGAGATTTATACTCTATTATCATTTGAGGCTGCAATGTTTTCGAATAGACTACAGTGTCGCAGCGCTTGCTTGTGGAGTTCAGGCGAATGGAAACTTCATTGGCAATTAATTGCTTCGGATAACTTAAATAGCCTATCAGATAGTTTACGAAATGCTGTCTTACCCATTCTTCAGGCGTAATAACGATAAACTTTTTCCTCAAAATATCATATATATACGCCTTATTTTCTATGTGCTTGATTTTATATTGGAAGGCAGGCAGATTCAAATTATTCATAATTATTACACATTATATGAATGTAAAGATAATGAAAAGCTAGATTATTAGAGTAAAATTGTGTAAGTTTGTTCAACTTGAAAAATTTCTATTTTATGAAAACAAAACAAGAAATTGTTGAAAACTGGCTACCAAGATATACGGAACGAAAACTGGAAGATTTTACTCCGTATATTCTTCTGACGAATTTCACAAAGTATGTGGAAATTTTTGCCGAATTTTTCAATGTTGAAGTTCTCGGACTGAAAAGTGCAATGCCTAATGCTTCGGCAGAAGGAATTACTATTATAAATTTTGGAATGGGAAGCGCAAATGCCGCCACAATTATGGATTTGCTTTCGGCTATTAAGCCAAAAGCAGTTCTGTTTCTCGGCAAATGCGGAGGACTGAAGAAATCAATCAAACTTGGTGATTATTTATTGCCAATTGCAGCAATCAGAGGCGAAGGCACTTCGGATGAATATCTTCCGCCGGAAGTTCCTTCATTGCCGGCATTTTATATGTTGAGAGCAATTTCTTCGGCAATCCGAGATAATGGAAAAGATTATTGGACAGGAACAGTTTACACAACAAACAGAAGAGTTTGGGAATATGATAATGACTTCAAAGAATATTTGATTCAAACTCATGCAAGCGGAATCGATATGGAAACAGCAACATTATTGACCGCCGGCTTTGCCAACAAAATTCCAACAGGAGCTTTATTGATGATTTCCGACAAACCAATGGAAGAAGATGGAATAAAGACTGAAGAGTCTGACAAAAAGATAACCAAACTATTCGTTAATGAGCATGTCAAACTAGGTATTGAATCCTTATTGCAAATCATAAATGAAAATAAAACTATTCAACATATAAGATTTAGCTGGTAAATGCTTATGGCAAAAAAAGAAGAAACATCGTCATTTGAAGAATTATATAAAAGTATCAAATCAAGGAATTATTATCCCATATATTTGCTGATGGGCGAAGAGCCTTATTTTATTGATAAATTGACGGATTTACTGATTGATGAAGTTCTGACAGAAAGCGAAAAGGATTTCAATCAGATGATATTCTATGGAGCAGATTGCGATGCAATCAAAATAATAAATGCAGCCAGAAGATATCCGATGATGTCAGAATATCAATTGATAGTTGTAAGGGAAGCTCAAGTAATTAGGAATATTGATTTGCTTTCCGATTATTTGAAGAATCCTCTTAAATCGACAATTCTTGTATTAAATTATAAATACAAATCAATTGACAAAAGGAAATCTCTTTATCAAATTGCAAATAAAATAGGAAAGGTGTTTGAATCGAAAAAGATACCAGACTATAAATTGCAGTCAGTTGTATTGGGATTTGTTCAAAGCAGAAAATTGGGAATTGATGCTAAATCAACTCAAATGCTGTGCGATTATATCGGAAATGATTTGAGCAAACTCGATAAAGAACTCGACAAACTGACAATAATATTACAGAATAGCGGGGTGCAAAGAATAACACCGGAATTGATTGAAGAGAATATTGGCATCAGTAAAGAGTATAATAATTTCGAATTGATTAGAGCCTTAGCAAATAAGGAAATTCTGAAATCTAATGAAATAATTGATTACTTTGGCAAGAATTCGAAAATGAATCCAATCCAGGTCACTCTTTCTGTTTTATATAATTATTTCTCAAATTTGCTTATATGCTATTATTCAAAAGACCGGAGTGAACAAGCTATAATGACTCTTCTGGGATTGAGAAATTCATATGGAGCAAAAGAATATATTACAGGAATAAAGAATTATTCAGCAATGAAAGCATTCAATATTATTAATGAAATTCGCGAGGCTGATGCTCTTTCAAAAGGATTTGGAACCACAGGAGAAGAAGATGGCGATATATTGAGAATGCTGGTGTATAAGATTCTTCATCTATGATAATATAGTGACAAAGATAAAAAACTTGCTATAAAAATTCCTCTTAAATTACATCCGGATCCAGTCGCCGCTAGGTTCGGATGTAATTTTATTTCCTTCCGTACATAATTAAATTTTCTTCCGTACTTATTTCAATTTACTTCTAGTAGTATTTTCATGTTTTTTGCTTGGAAAATATTGCTTGAATTTTCGCATCCCTATAATTACTCATATAATTTATTCCCGAAAAGTATAACACAGCCGATAAAGTTTACAGAAGAAACCAGGCAAGTGCATAAAGGTAATATAGCCATATATATAAATCATATATGCCAAAATGACATATTAATATTATGTGAAATGTAGTTTATACCAGAAGTATATTAATGTAAAAAATTTCGATTGACTAGTAGTATACAAGATTATATTTTCACCTTTAAAAATACAATTATATACATATTTATACGGGAAAATACTACTATAATCACCTTTGTATACATAAATAAAAGTATACCAAAGTATATAGTAACATAAATATATTTATTGGTTGTAATATACATATGTTCAGCGAATTATATAGTTTTGTTGAAAGTTTACTAAAAACAAATCCATGGATAATGCGCATAATGTATACAAGTCTATAATTTGGCTATAAATATGTATTTATTAATCTATTGCGACCTAGTTTTATATCCGATTTATCTAAAGTGAATTATAACAGAAAAAATCAAAGTTTACAAATGTTCTGTATTCGAATGTAAACAATAATGTATACATTTATGATGTATATTATTATAACATAACATTTGCTTAATTAAAATCTTTGTATAACTTTGTATATAGCAAAAAATCTACTTGAAAAGGACCGATTTATGCCATAATGGCATACTTGTAATTGATATATAAAACACCTAATATATGAAGGAGCGCATTTTGAAAGTAATGGAAACTGAAGGATACAGCCAGGCACAGTTTGCTGCTGAAATCGGCATACAGCGAGCCGCTATGTCCCATATAATTTCCGGAAGAAACAATCCGAGTTTGGATGTTTTACTTAAAATTCTCAGAAGATTTCCATCAGTAAGCACTGACTGGCTTCTTTTTGGAAATGGACCTATGACAAAGAGTGCCCAACCGGCTGAACCAGCTGAAAATACAGCTGTTCCAACCGATTCCAATGTCGCATTTGCCGATAGCATTGCATCATCATTGGTACATCAAGAAAAAGAGAGAGTTGTAACAGTGGAAAAGCCTGCAAAAACGATTTCAAAAATCATGGTATTCTATACGGATAACACTTTCGATACATATACGCTTGAAAAGAAGTGATTAAAAACATCTGAAAAGTACGTGAAAAAACGTATCTTTGCATATATATGTTTCTGAGTACATTATTTATTATACAAAATAATATATGAAAAAGTTTCTATTAGATATGAAGGTTACCGCAAATGAGCGTCTTCATAAAAATTACTGTCTATTAAAATTGACATCAGAATCAGTATTGCCAGAAATGAATCCTGGACAGTTTGTGGAAGTTCGTGTGGATAATTCGCCTTCAACTTTTTTGCGTCGCCCGATTTCAATCAATTTCATCGATAAAGAAAAGAATGAATTATGGTTATTGATTCAATTGGTTGGTGATGGAACAAGAAAATTGGCTGAAGCTCGCGTTGGTGATTTAATCAATATATTATTGCCTCTTGGAAATGGATTCACAATTCCTGAAAAAGGTAATGAATCTAAGAAATTGTTATTAATTGGCGGTGGTGTCGGAACTGCTCCAATGTTATATTTGGGCAAATATCTAAAGGAAGCAGGATTTGAACCAACTTTCCTTTTGGGTGCAAGATCAAAAGATGATTTGCTGCAATTGGATTTGTTTGAATCAATAGGCGATGTATATGTAACAACTGAAGATGCTTCATTGGGTGAAAAAGGATATGTAACAAATCATTCAGTGTTGAGCAAAATCAAATTTGATAAAATATATACATGTGGTCCTAAGCCAATGATGGTGGCTGTTGCAAAATATGCTTCTTCAGAAAAAATTGACTGCGAAGTTTCATTAGAAAATACAATGGCTTGCGGATTGGGAGCATGCTTGTGCTGCGTTGAGAAGACTAAAGATGATCATCATGTTTGTGTTTGTACAGAAGGTCCAGTATTTAATATAGAAAAATTGTCATGGCTGAATTAAAAGTAAATATAGGTGGATTGCAGTTGAAGAATCCGGTAATGACTGCATCAGGAACTTTCGGATATGGAATTGAATTTTCAGATTTGATTGATATATCAAGATTAGGTGGAATTTTCGTAAAAGGAACAACAATTCAACCTCGTGAAGGAAACTTGTATCCACGAATGGCTGAAACTCCTTCAGGAATGCTTAATGCCGTTGGATTGCAGAATAAGGGCGCAAATTATTTCGCAGAAAATATCTATCCTCAGATAAAGGATATCGACACAAATATGATTGTGAACGTGAGTGGTTCGTCAATCGAAACTTACGTTGAATGCGCTGAGAAAATCGCAGAATTGGAAAAGATTCCGGCAATTGAATTGAATATATCATGCCCTAATGTGAAACAGGGTGGAATGGCATTTGGTGTTACTGCATCCGGTGCTGCTGAAGTTGTGAAAGCAGTAAGAAAGGCATATCCAAAAACTTTAATTGTTAAGCTTTCTCCAAATGTAACTGATATTACTGAAATTGCCAGAGCTGTCGAAGCTGAAGGTGCTGATGCAGTTTCAATGATTAATACAATGATGGGAATGGCAATTGATGCTGAAAAAAGAAAACCAATTCTTTCAACAATTACAGGCGGACTTTCCGGTCCATGCGTAAAGCCAGTTGCATTGAGAATGGTTTGGCAAACTTCAAAAGCTATTCAGATTCCAATTATCGGATTGGGCGGAATTTCAAGCTGGAAAGATGCAGTTGAATTTATGCTTGCAGGTGCATCGGCAATCCAAATCGGAACATATAATTTTGTTGATCCGACAATTTCTATCAAAGTAATTGATGGATTGAATGATTATTGCGACAGACATGGATTCAAATCGGTGACTGAACTTACTGGTGCTTTGAATATTTAATACATCCTTTTCTTATTACAGATAATTGGGATTCGAAATATTATGCCTTCGTGATCTCAATTATCTGTTTTTTTTATTTTATATCCTTTACTCCTTATATAATATCTCCAATATTGGCTTATATAGCCTTAAATTTGCTCAAAAAACATTTTTTGCGTGTTTATTCGTGTGTATATTGCGTGTCACAATGATGTTTTTAATCCTTGTTGTCTTTCATATTGCTTTATTATAAGATAATATTCTGTAAAATATTCAGATTATATATTTATATTCATATCTTTATGATATTCCCAAACTTTCTGAGACTCGATTTTTTTTGACTTCCCTTTATCCAGATACGAAAAATAGCCTTAATTTGCAGTTTAAGGCAAAGGATAAAAAAAATTAATTACTTGCTTTCAAGTAATTTTTTTGTTATTATGTGGAGCAACAAAAAATATCATTATGATTGAAACATTAAACGAAATATTAAAATCTACAGAAGTCACTTTTGCTTCTTCGTTATTAAGGCTGATTATAAGTTTTGCCTTAGGTGCATTAATAGGAGTGGAGAGACAGCTCCGACGCCGTGAAGCCGGAATGAGGACTTTTACTTTGATTTGCGTGGGCTCAACTGCTGCCATGTTAGTTTCAATATGGATTCCTCAGACTTATCCTAATTTTTTGAACGGCGATCCAGGACGAATAGCTGCACAGGTTCTTTCCGGAATAGGATTTCTCGGTGCTGGAGCCATTATCCAAAGTCATGGCAGTGTTCACGGGCTGACCACGGCAGCATGCATTTGGGTTACGGCAGTTATCGGTCTTGCTGTTGGTGCAGGAATGTTTTTGCCGGCGGCAATAACAACTCTTCTGACGCTTTTTGCTTTGATTACTTTAGAATATTTTGAGAAGCATGTCTATCTGAATGGAGTAAACAAAGTTTTAAGTATCAGATGTTCGGTTTCAAATCCGGATTTGAAAATTATCCGGGAAATAATAGAGAAAGAAGGAGCTTTTATTGTCAGTGTTTCGCTTGAAGCACTCTATGACACAGACGAAGCAGTAATTACATACAGAGTAAACGTTAAGTCTCTGTCTTCATACAGCCAGCTTTTTGCCAAGATAAAGAAGCTGAACTATATAAAACAAATTAGATTGATGGCGTAGACCATCAATCTAATTCATTCTTAAGCATTTTGCCAGCAATCAATGCTGCTGTTTCTACATACCTGCAGCACGGACGTCTTTTATAATATTCTGCCGTTCTTGGCGATGGAGTAGGGTCGGTTTCTGCTGCATCTTTTGAGCTAAGCAATTCTCGGCAAATTATTGTGTTATGCTTTTCCTTAAACAAGGATGCTACTTTTTGAACCATAGCATAGTTACGCTTTCTAGCTTCTTGGTCTGCCGGATTTTCAACCGGATATTTGAAGCCGGTAAGCATAGCCATTGCACTCATTGTTCCGCATACTTCACGCATTCTTCCCATTCCGCCTCCAAAAGAAACTGACATCTTCTTTGCAGTATCTATATCTATATCAAACAGGTCTGCATATGCCAAAAAAACAGATTGGGCACAATTGTAACCGGACATGAAATTGTGAACAGCTCTGTCAGCACGCTCTTCGATATCAAAGTCTTTCATTTGTGAATGATTAATATTCATAATCTACACAAGCACGGTCAACTTTCACAGGGCCGATTATATTTTTTGCCACAAATACATGTTCCGGATGATTTGCATAAGTAGCAACATCTTCAAGAGTTGCCAATTCTGTTGTAAGGATAAGATCCCAAGTTTCAGCAGGATTGCAATTGAAGTTTACTTCGATTTTCTTCAAAACATCAATTTTATCAATCAACGCTTCCAGACTTGTTTTAATGTTATTCAGAACTTCTTTCTTTTCTTCATTAGAATCAAACTCCTTAAGCTTGAACATTACAATGTGTTTAACCATAACTATATATATTTAATGAAACAATCAAATTTTTTCTTCCATATACGAATCCTTGTAACCAAGGAAATATAAAATACCGTCCAGACCTATTGTGGAAATAGACTGTTCTGCAGTAGCTTTTACTTTAGGTTTAGCGTGGAATGCTATACCAAGACCAGCAATGCTAATCATTGGCAGATCGTTAGCGCCATCACCAACGGCAACAGTCTGGCGAATATCAACATTCTCCACTTGAGCTATTAATCTCAGTAATTCAGCCTTGCGCTTTCCATCAACAATGTCGCCAAGATGTCTTCCTGTAAGTTTTCCATCAACGACTTCAAGTTCATTAGCATAAACATAGTCAATAGCATATCTTTGTTTCAGATAATTACCGAAATAAGTAAAACCACCGGAAAGAATAGCAATTTTAAAACCAACTTGTTTCAGAATTTTCATAAGTCTGTCAACACCTTCAGTGATAGGCAAATTCTCTGCAATTTCCTGCATTACAGAGACATCCAGGCCTTTCAACAAAGCACATCTGCGCTTGAAACTTTCTGTAAAATCTATTTCACCACGCATTGCAGCCTCTGTAATTGCCTTTACTTCATCTCCAACGCCGGCTCTGATAGCTAATTCATCTATGACTTCAGTTTCAATAAGAGTAGAATCCATATCAAAACAAATCAGACGGCGCATACGACGATACATACTATCTTCCTGGAAGGATATATCCATTTGCAAATCAGAAGAAAGTTTCATGAAATCGGCTTTCATTTTCTCCTTGTTTTTAGGAGTTCCTCTTACTGAAAATTCCACACTTGCCTTTGGAGTTCTTTCATTTTCATTCAAAGGAATTCGGCCTGTAAGTCGCTTTATATCATCAATATTCATATCCTGATGGGCGATTATGCGGCTTACACCGGCAATTTGTTTTGCTGTTAATTTTCTGGCTAAGATAGTTACAATGTATCTGTTTTTACCTTGCATACTAACCCATTCGCTATACTCATCTTCTGAAATAGGCTTAAATCTTATATTTACATCTAGTTCATAGCTCTTGAATAAGAGTTCTTTCAGCAAATTACCAGAATTGTTGCCTACACATTGGAAAAGAATACCCAAAGAAAGGTTGTTGTGGATATCAGCCTGACCGATATCCAATATCATAGCGTTGTTTTTTGCCAGAATTTCAGTTAGAGCTGCAGTAACTCCAGGGCGGTCATTCCCGTGAATATTTAGTAGTATTAATTCATTATTTTCCGTCATATAATTGAAGTCGTATTTAATTTCACAAAGGTAGTGAAAAGAAGCTATCAAATCAGCTGTAAACGACAGTCGGTAAGTTAAAATATGTAAATTATATGCTGTAAAACACTTGAGATATATCAAATATATGCTATTAAATACATAAAAAAGCTTGATTTTTAACTATAAAATTGTTATAGCACTTGTAGGCAAAGTTGGGTTTGCAGTATCTTTGCGGGCAATTGGATCAGTCAGTGCTGTTTGCATAGACTTTTCTAAACCTGAAAATCAGGGCTCAAATGAATAGAATCAATATTCATTTGATTATGTGAAACTAAAATATATAAATATGAAGTTTAAGACTTATGTATTTATTGCTTCACTTGTACTATTAGAGGTGGCAGCAGGTTCTAAGGATGGTAATTTTACAGAAGGTGTTAATCCGGGAGATTTAGCTCCAGAACTAATAGTAAAAGAAAAAGAAGGCAATAGTAATATTAAGTTTGCAAATTCAGAAGGCCGTTTTACTTTCGTTAATTTTTGGGCTGCATACGATGCAGAATCTAGATTGAGTAATATTTTGTTCTGTAAAGAAGCAAATGCAATTGGTTCCAATAAGCTTAAGATTTATTCAATTTCAATGGATGCAAATAAATCTGTTTACGACGCTACTATCAAAGCTGACAATTTAGATAAGTCACAACAGTACTGGAATCAAACATTTATTTATCCGGACATTCTAAAAGAATATTCTGTCAACAAGCAAGTTAAGAATCTTTTGATTGATGATAAAGGTATTATCATTGGAAGAAATTTAAAGCCGAGCGAATTGGCGAATATATTAAACCAGGCATAATCCCCATAATTCCCATTATGTTAAATAGGGAATTATAAAAGAATTATCCTTCTCTCTATTTAGCTCATAAGGACTATCTTGATTATAGTTGGTTTATTTTCTACTTTTGCAGTATTTTTCATTTCTAGTATCTAGTAATAAAAAATACTGCTTTTTTTATAAGAGTGCTTGATTAACCTCATTAAAAACAAGAATTTATGCAAAAAAATTTAGTTAGTATACCTTATATGTTATTAGGTATATTATTTAATGTATGTTTGGTTGCTGCCAACCTTTTGGAAACAAAAGTAATTCAGATTGCTGGCATTACTGCAACAGCAGGTCTAATTGTTTTCCCTGTATCGTATATTATAAACGATTGTATTTCAGAAGTATGGGGATTTAAAAAAGCCAGACTTATTATATGGAGTGGCTTCATCTCTAATTTCCTAGTGATTGCTTTTGGTAATCTGGCAATAAATCTTCCATCCGCTCCATTTTGGGAAGGTGAAGAAGCCTTCAATTTTGTGTTTGGATTGGCGCCACGAATTGCTTTTGCCAGTCTGCTAGCCTTTCTAATCGGCTCATTTCTAAATGCTTTTGTAATGAGTAAGCTAAAGCTATATCATAAAGGAAAATATTTTTCCATTAGAGCAGTCTTATCAACATTGGTTGGAGAAACCGCCGATTCCATAATATTCTTTCCGATTGCCTTTGCCGGATTAATACCTGCTAATGAGCTTTTAACAATGATATTAATCCAAGCTTCACTGAAATCTCTTTATGAAATAATTATTCTTCCGATAACAGTAAGATTTGTCAATTACGTAAAGAAAATCGACGGAAGCGATGTTTACGATAATAAGATTTCATATAATATTCTGAAAATAAAAGATGTCTGACACATATTCCTATAATAATTAAGCGTGTAGTTATTATCTGATCATTGATATAACTACACGCTTAATTTCTTTGAAAACAAACTAGGATATTCTTGTTTGAATTGGATTATCAAAAGATAATCTCAACTCTTGTTCCAATCTTTTCTCTCGAATTTATAATAACTTTCCCTCCATAGCATTTTATTATCTTTATGGACAAAGCGAGCCCAATACCATTTCCTTCGAATGATCTGACATTCTTCGCTCTATAAAATGGTTGAGTAATATTCTTCAACTCATCTTTCGGAATACCAATGCCTTTATCCTCGATTATTATGCTTCTATCTTCAACGCTCAAAGAGACATTGTTTTCCCCAGAATATTTACAAGCATTATTTACAATATTGCTTATAGCAATCTTCAGCAAATTAGGATTAGCATTCAATATAAAACCTTTTCCATCATCAATTATTTTCACCTTATCATTCTTGAACTGTCTGACAAATTGATTGATATTTATCGGTTCCACAATGCTCTTCATAATTTCTTTGTCTCCATGCGACAGAAAAAGCAGATGTTTCATCAGCATTATTATTCTCCGTGTCTCGCTTTCTATCCGCATAAGTGAGGACTGATATTCCGCTGCTTTCCTTTCTTTCAGGAGAGTTATCTCGCATTCACCCAAAATAGCAGTCAACGGATTGTTCAGTTCATGAGATGCATTTCGTATAAATGATTTCTCACTTTGGTACGCTTCGTCTATCTTGTTCACCAGCCTTATAGCATAAAGCTTTCCTACACAATACACCAATATAAATGTAACTACAAAAGCACCAAGAAGGAACCATCCCATAAATGATACAATATCAGCTCCATACTTATTATTCGACTGTATTACAACAATAAAATTACCTTCATTGTCCGGGTAATACAGTGCAACACCTCTCTGATATTCTTTACCGCTAAAATGCAGAATATGTGATTTATACAGTTCATCTATTTCTTCATCCGACAAAAAGTCTGAAAGTCTCAAGCGAGCTTTATCTGTAGAATCAGCATTTAATATAAACTCTTTCGCCGTGGGCAAACTCTGCTCATATCTCTTCTGAACCTGCTTGTAGTCAGACTCATCAAGCTCGTCGCGCTCCCAATATTTCTCAGCAGTCACTATTGCCCGTTCCGTAAGATATGAATCATAAACCTTATCTATTGAATGAGCAGTTATAAGAAAGAATATTAAGGCGACAGCCATAACAAGTCCCATTGTCAGCAAAGTATAGACCCAAGCTATTTTGTTTCCCGTCTTCATCCTTCCATCATATAACCAAGTCCTACAACTGTCCTAATCAACTTCTTGTCATGGTTCTTGTCGATTTTAGCTCGCAAATAATTCACATAAACGTCTACAATATTAGTGTTTGTGTCAAAATTCTTGTCCCATACTTCTCTAAGCAACTGTAAACGGCTGAGTGCGATTCCCTGATTATTCATGAAATACTCAAGAAGTCTGTATTCTTTCACTGTCAAATCTATAGTTTCCCCGTTTCTTGTTGCCCTTCTCGAAACCTGATCCAATGTCAAATCTCCGCACTGAAGAATTTGGTTTACTTTCGCTCCTTCTCTCCTTCTGAGCAAAGCCCTAATCCTAGCCTGAAGCTCCGCAAAACTGAAAGGCTTGCTGATATAGTCGTCCGCTCCGGCATCCAGTCCGCTGACAATATCATCCGTAGTGCCCAAAGCTGTGACCATCAATATAGGAATAGAATAGCCCAAATTCTGGCGAATCATCTTGCACAATTGTAATCCGTCTATTTTAGGCATTATTATGTCGAGCATAAACAAATCATATCTTTCTTGCTTGATAAGTTGCCATGCTTCTTCCCCATCATATGCTGCATTAACTTCATATCCACATTCTTGCAAACCACGTTTGATAAATGAGGCAATATTTACTTCATCTTCAACAATCAATATTTTACACATATATATAATCTTTCCTCAAATTTACAAATACTATAATTTTCTCTGCTTCAATTTCCCTTGTTTGTCGAATAATACTCGAGCATAAATATATTCAACTATCAGCGGAAAGACAAACAGCGTAAAGAATGTAGCACTGACCAGACCACCGATAATTACTATAGCCAGCGGTCTCTGGCTCTCCGAACCAATTCCGGTGCTCAATGCCGCCGGCATCAGTCCTATTGTAGCCATCATTGCCGTCATCAACACAGAGCGGACTCTTTCTCCCACACTACTTACTACTGCATTTTCCAAATTTAATCCACATTTCAGATTAGTTTTTATATCAGCTACAAGCAACACTCCATTCTGAATACAAATACCGAATAATGCAATAAAGCCGATTCCTGCCGAAATAGAGAAATTGAATCCCGTAATCAGCAATGCAATAATTCCGCCAACGGCAGCATACGGAACATTCAGCAACACAAGTCCAGCATCGCGTGAATTACCGAACAACACGAATAATATTACAAATATAATAGCAATACTTATGGGAACAACTTGTGCCAACCTTTTTGTTGCACGCTGCTGGTTCTCAAAATCACCAGTCCATTTCAAAGTATATCCTTCCGGCAAATCTACAGATTCCTGCACCTTCTCCTGCGCTTCTTTCACCGCGCTTCCCATATCTCGTCCACGTACAGAAAACTTCACCGCGCAGAATCTGTTATGGTTATCTCTGTAAATAATCAGCGGTCCGGTTATCATTGTAATATCGGCAAGTTCCTTTATAGGAATCATTGAGCCATCCTTTGCCGGGACAAGAATCTTGGATATTTCATTCTCACTTTTCCTGAAATCCTCTGCATATCGCACCATAATATTGAATTTCCTTTCATCTTCATACAATAGCGATGCGCTTTTCCCGCCTATCGCCATTTCAATGATAGATTGCACATCTTCTTTGGCAACACCATATCTTGCAAGATTAGACTCATTCAATTCTATTCTTAACTCAGGCTGACCAATATTTCTGATTACACCTAAATCTTCGATGCCTTCGACCGTCTTCAGCACATTGTAAACTTCAACTGCTTTCTTTTCCGACTCATACAAATCTTTTCCGAACACCTTAACTGCAATTGAACCTTTCACACCGCTGGCAGCTTCTTCAACATTGTCAGTTATCGGCTGAGAGAAATTGAAATCAACACCGGGATAAGTTTCCAGATCTTCCTGCATCTTTTCTATCAGCTGATGCTTTGTCATCTTGCTTTCCCATTCTTTTTCCGGATAAATATCAACGTGGAATTCAACGTTATAGAATCCTGTTGCATCCGTTCCGTCATTCGGTCGTCCTGTTTGCGAAAGAACTTTCCTGACTTCAGGATATTCCGACAGCTTATGTCTCATTTCGTCGGCAAGCTTTACAGATTCCTGGAGAGAAATACTTTGTGGCAAAGTAGCACGGATATAAATTGAGCCTTCATTCAGCTGCGGCAAAAACTCTGTTCCCAGAAAAGAAAAACACCAAAGCCCGGATGCTGCTACAATCGTTGCTAAAACAACAGTCCTCTTTTTAGCTCTATGACACGTTGCGAAAATATCAGATGCAGCCTTATTTACAAATTCCAAAAACGGATTATGCTTTTCCTTTACATTCTTTCTCAGCAGCAATGACGAAAGAACCGGAATCAGCGTCAGAGTAAACACCAATGCGCCAAGCAAGGCAAATCCCAGAGTATAAGCCAAAGGGCTGAACATCTTCCCTTCGACCTTCTGAAATGAAAATATAGGAATCAATGCCGTTATGATAATCAGTTTTGAGAAGAATATTGATTTCGCCTGCCTTTTTGCTGTTTTCCTTATTAATCCCATTTTGCTCATAACATTGAATGCCGGCATCCCAATCTCTTTAGCTTTTCTGTCAAGCACAACAAAAATTCCTTCCACCATCACTACAGCTCCATCTACAATTATACCGAAGTCTATTGCTCCCATCGACAACAGATTGGCGCTCATTCCTTTCAACCGCAAACATATAAAGGCAAATAGCAAAGCCAGCGGAATCACAACCGAAACAATTACCGTTGTTCTCCAGTCTGCCATAAAAATCAGAATAATAAACACCACAAATATGATACCTTCGGCAAGATTCTTCGATACAGTGTTTATTGCCAGCTTCACCAAATCCTCTCTGTCATAAAAAGGCACGATTTCTACTCCTTCCGGCAGCACTTTCTCTATCTCACTGATTGTCTCTTTCAATGAATTGATTACGCTCTCGGGATTCTCTCCTTTTCGCATAATCACAATACCTTCAACTACATCATTCTCGTCCATTCTGCCCACCTGCCCAAGCCGTGGTAACGACGATTCGCTCACCGTCGCCAGATGCTTAACCAGAATCGGTGTACCATTTATATTCTTAACTACAATATTTTCAATCTCCTTGACATTGTTGATAAGACCAATACCACGCACCACATAGGCTTGAGAACTTTTCGTAATCACATCACCGCCCACATTGAGATTACTTTTTGACACGGCATCAAAAAGCTCCAGAGTTGTAACTCCATAGCTCATCAACTGATTAGGATTGACACTGATTTCAAATGTTTTCACCTCGCCACCAAAGCTCACAATATCCGCCACTCCAGAAACAGCACGTAATCGACGGTCAATCACCCAATCCTGAAGAGTTTTCAGCTCGCGCACCGTGTGGTTGTTGCTTCTGAGCGTATATCTGAAAATCTCGCCAGTCGGTCCATACAGCGGCTGAACTTCCGGAGAAACGCCATCCGGCAAATCTGCATCATTCAAAAGATTGAACACTTGCTGACGTGCAAAGAAATCATCGACATCATCCTCAAACATTATATTTATAACCGACAGACCGAAAAGAGTCGTACTTCTGATATCCGTTTTCTTCTGAACCGAATTCATTGCTATTTCAATTGGAATAGTAATGAATTTCTCAACCTCCTCAGCACTTCGTCCCGGCCATTGTGTGATTACCGTAACTTTAGTATTTGTCACATCAGGAAAAGCATCAACCGGTGTATTTTTGTAACATATAATTCCGACAATAACAGCCAGCAACGTACAGAAAAAAACAAAGAATTTGTTTTTCAGCGAAAATGTTATAATATTATCAATCATTTCTCCAAACTTGAATAAACCAACAATGCATTTTTACCAACAATCACATCTCCTGCCTTCAGCCCGTCTTCAATATAGCAGTACTCATTATCCTGTTTGTAAACCTTCACTTCTTTCTTCGAAAGTTTGCCTTCATTATCTTTTATGACCACATATTGCCTGCCATTTTCAAATATTACTGCATTATATGGAACAGTCGGAAACAAATGACTTTCATTATCCCTGCATACATATACATTCGCAAACATTCCCGGCTTCAACAAATAATCCTTATTACTCAATTTAATCCGGACATTCATTGTCTTGCTTTCACTGTTCAATATATGATACACCTTATCAATCTCACCTTTAAATTCAATTTCCGGATAAGCAAGAGTCGTTATCCTCACACTCTGCTTTTCCCTTATTTTATTAATGTCTCTCTCATAAACATCGGCAATTATCCACACCTCGTCCAATCCGGCAATCGTAAATAACTCCTTGTCACTGTCCGGACGAATCAGATAATTCCTGTTTATATTCCTTTCCGTAATAAATCCTGAAACAGGAGAACATAGTATATACAATCCATTTTCATCAATCGGATAAATTGCTTTCAATTTATTCAGACGATTCAATTCCTCTTCAGCTTCAGTCAACTCCTGTCTATAATTCAAAACCTCTCTTTCGGACGACAATCCACCACGCAACATATCTTCAGCAGCTTTATAATTCCTTTCAGCAAGTTTCAACTTATGTTCTGCCGTTTTCATTTCCTTTACAATCGAAGCTATATCCTCACTTTCAATCAGAGCAAGCCTCTCTCCTTTTCCAACATAATCGCCCGTTTCGCCATAAACCTCCTTTACTATTCCACTGATCATAGGAAACACTGGAGTCATATTTTCCATATCAAAATCAACCTTGCCGTTCAAAAGAATTTCCCTTTTCAGAGGAATATTTCTTACCGTATCCAAATGCAAAGCTTCATTAGCCTTATTAGTGCATATATCATTGGTCTTATTATCGTTACGACTACAAGCCATAAACAGTAAATTTGCTATAACACCGGTCATTAATAAACAAAACTTCTTCATATTAATATCTGAAAACATTATGATTAGTAATATAATTTATATCTTCCATAGCCATAAAAACATCCTTTCGTATTTTGTAAGTATTCAGGCTAGTATTCTTATATGCTTCATAGAAATCAATGAATTCAATAATGCTAATATTCTTAGCAATCAAACTCTCATTTAATCCTTTTGTCAGCTTCTCCATATTGAGTTCAATCTCCTTATCCGTCTTATCATATAAATCCATAGCATTTCCCAGCCTTTTATATGAATTACTCAATTCATTCATAGCATTCATATACGAATGCTCTTCCATTATCCTGTTCTGTGCTAAACCGTGTTTCGCAATTCTGATATTTCCCTGGTTTCTGTTAAATACCGGCAATGTCAGATTTATTCCAACTGCAAAATAATCATTGATGAAATTTCCCGCTTTGTCATAAATTCCTTTAACTCTAACTTCCGGAAACGATAATGAACGTTGAAGCTTAATCTCTGTTTCGGCAGATTGAATATTCACTTTAGCCAATTTCATATCCGGACGCTCCAAAACAAATCCCTCCAATTCCGAATATGGAACACTTCCCATATCAAAATCATTCAATAAACTTTCATTTATTACCGGAGTAATATCACTAGCACATTTACCGCCCATCAGCAGCTTCACATTTCCACGAAGAGAAACAATATCATTCGCTACATCATTTCTTTCACTTTCTAACGACAGCAAATAAGCTTCAATCCTCGTTCTTTCCAATAATGAAATATTCCCTTTCTCTTCCTCCTGCTTTATTCTTGTCAGTAAATTCTGCAACGACTTTATTTCTGAATCATAAATATCAATTTCCTTGAGTCTGTAATATAGCGAAACAAATTTCAGTTTTAATTCATTTTTCAGTACCCGGACAGACTCCTCAAACAAATATTCATTCCTTTTCCTGTTATATTTTTCCAATTTAATTTTATTGTTTCTTTGGCCTGCAATATATATCAACTGTTCAATCTCAACAGCTGACTGACCTTTAGACCCAAAATCAAAATATTTCCCATTCAATCTGTTGTAAACATTTTGTTCAAACGACACAACAGGATTATCAAACAATTTCGATTGTACAATGGCAGCATCAGCCTTGTCTATTTCATAGTGCTCAGCAAGCAACTGAAAATTATTCATCATAAAAACATTCTCAGCTTCAGCAATGCTCATCTCCACACAGTTATCGTTTTGAGCCTGCAACAAAGGGCAACAAATCACTAATGCAAAACAAATCATTCTCCTCATTTCTTCACCATTTGATTATTTTGCAGCAAAAATATGTTACCCTTTTATCTGTCTTGCAACGATTATGGTTAGATTTGGTTTAGGAGGGATTAGAATGTTATTAGAGGGAAGAACAGATGTTATTATTATATTTCTGTTGAAATATATCTAATATGAAAATGATGTTTGAAATATTTTAAGGTTAATAGTCTAATTATTATATAACATTCATAAAATCAATACTATAAATATTGTTGTATTTAGTCTGAAATATATATAGACCCAAACCTTTGTTGGGCCGTATATATTTACTCACGGGTCCGTATTTATATTTTACTAGGACTAGATGTATTTAGAAATTAATAAATGAGTGCTTATATATTTTGACAAAATCAATATTAAATAGAAGTGAAAATACATTCGGAAGGAAGTTTAATTTCTTCCGAATCCAAATTGGTTTTCTTTCGGAACAAATTTAAATTACTTTCGGATAGTTTTTTCAAGAATAAAGCATCGAAAAAAACGTGCGATTTATAGGAAATATCTATAAAAAATCCCGAAAGATTCCTTTTTATTTGGCAAAGGAGTCTTTCGGGATTTGACATTAATTTGGATAATTATCTGCTCTAATTTTATTCTACAGTATATTCTCCAATCTGCTTAAATCCGTTAAGGAAATCCGAAACAGACATTCTTTTTTTCCCGGCTAGCTGCAATGATTTCAAACGGATGTATCCACCATTGACGGAAACATCTACATAGCTCTTGCCGTCTGTGAAAATCTTACCGCATGGATAAGAATGTGAGGCTTCACGTTTTTCAGTTTCGTAAACTTTCAGAACAAGTTTCTTGCCTTCCGGTGAAACCAATTCTGTCCAGGCTGCAGGATAAGGAGAAAGACCTCTGATAAAGTCATATACCTGCTTCATCGGTTTGCTCCAGTCGATATGGCAAGTATCTTTGAAAATTTTCGGTGCAGGACGTAATTCCGAAGGGTCTTTGTAGAACTCTTCCTGAGGAACAGCATCTACATTTCCGGCAAGAATTGAATCTACTGTTTCAACAACAAGACCGGCTCCCATCTGCATCAATGCATCGTGAACAATGCCGACGTTATCAGTATCCGCAATAGCCAGTTTCTTCTGCGCAATAATTTTTCCAGTATCAATTTCGTGTGAAAGGAAGAATGTTGTCACTCCGGTTTCGGTGTCGCCATTGATGACGGCCCAGTTAATCGGAGCAGCTCCACGATATTGTGGAAGAAGTGAAGCATGGAGATTGAAAGTTCCTAGGCGAGGCATATTCCATACAACTTCAGGCAACATTCTGAAGGCTACAACAATCTGCAAATCAGCATTCAATGCTCTCAGTTCGGCAAGGAAATTCTCGTCTTTCAATTTTCCCGGCTGAAGAACTGGTAATCCAACAGATTCTGCATATTGTTTTACAGCACTCGACTGAAGCACGCTTCCGTGGCGTCCCATTGGCTTGTCCGGCATTGTAATTACTCCAACTATATTATATCCTCCTTCGACCAGGGCTTTCAAGCTTTCAACCGCAAAATCGGGAGTTCCCATATATACTATTCTCAAATCTTCTTTCTTCATATTATATGTGTTTTTATTATTCGTAAATATCTTTTCCGGAATATATCAATCACCGGAGAAATTATCAACAAGAACTTCTCTGTATGAATTGAATATTTTGGACTTCGACATAAATCCTATGTAGCGGCCGCTTTCGTCAACTACGGGAAGATTCCAAGCTTTCGTGTCGTCGAATATTTTCATTATCTGGTCCATCGGCATGCTCAGATAAATCCTTGCCGGAGCCGACACCATGAATTTGGAAACCTTGAAACGGTTGTAAAGTTCCGGACGGAACATTATGTTTCTGATGTTATCCAATAATACAATACCCAGAAGCAGTCCTTTTGAGTCTACTACCGGGAATGTATTTCGACTACTCTTGGCTATTACCTTAACCATATCACCAAGCGTCATATCCGGCTCGACAGGAAGGAAATCCTTCTCAATAACACTGTCCATGCTGAGCAACGTAAGCACGGCACGGTCCTTATGATGCGTCAGCAACTCTCCTTTCTGCGCAAGACGCATTGAATAGATACTATGAGGTTCAAATATCTTGATTGTGATATATGAACCTATTGATACTATCATCAACGGCAGGAATAGGTCGAAACCTCCGGTAAGTTCAGCAATAAGGAAAACGCCAGTAAGCGGCGCATGCATTACTCCGGACATCACTCCTGCCATGCCCAAAAGGGCAAAGTTCTTTTCGGACACGTATGTGGTGAATGGGAAATAGTTGGAAACGTGGGCAAAGACGAATCCAGCTATACATCCCAAATACAAACTTGGTGCGAAAATACCACCACAACCGCCACCGGCATTTGTAGCACTTGATGCAAACACTTTAGTAAGCAATATGAGGACAAGGAAGATGACAATTCCCCAATATGTTTCGTTTAGATTATAGAACATACTGTTGTCCATCAAATCCACAAACTGGCCGTTGAGCAGCGAGGTTATTGTATCGTATCCTTCACCATATAACGGTGGGAATATAAATATCAAAACACTCAGCATAACACCTCCAAGGAGGAATTTCTTCCAGTATGTGCCAAGTGAACGATACATTCCTTCCACCTTATTCATCACACGGGTGAAATAAAGAGAAACTAGTCCGCAGAATATTCCCAACAGTATCACATATGGAATACGCTCGATGGCAAATTCTTCAGTCTGCGAGAAACTGAACATAGCTTCTGTTCCGGTGAAGATGTATGAAACTGTTGCAGCTGTTACAGAAGTGATAAGCAACGGCAACACTGATGTCATTGTCAAATCGAGCATCAGAACTTCCACAACGAACACAAGGCCGGCAATCGGCGCCTTGAAGATTCCGGCTATGGCTCCGGCTGCACCACACCCAACAAGTAGCATAAGAGTTTTCTGTTCCATTTTGAACAGGCGGCCAAGGTTTGAACCAATGGCTGCACCGGTAAGGACTATAGGCGCCTCGGCTCCTACTGAACCACCAAAACCGATTGTTACGGAACTTGCCACGATAGAGCTCCATACGTTGTGAGGCTTTATCCGGCTTTTACGCTGTGAAATAGCGTATAATATTTTGGTAACTCCGTGACTTATGTCATCACGGACAATATATTTTACAAAAAGACCGGCAAGAAGAATTCCGACAACCGGATATAACAGATACAGATAGTTGACTTCGTCTGCCGCAAAATTTCCCGACAGCAAATGCTGTATCAGATGAATGAGATTCTTCAGGATAATAGCTGCAGTTGCTGTACAAAGACCGACAAGGAAACTTATTATCAAGATGAAATGTTTCTCTTGTATTTTCTTTTCACGCCACAAGAGGAAACGATAAAAGAGATTCTCTTTTTGTGCCATAATTAGTGTTTTAATAATCAAGGTCCAGATATTCTGTTAAACACCTTTTCCTGTGATAACGGTAAGGACGGTATGAATCAGAATTGTTGTATCCAGAGCCAACGACATATTCTCATAATATAATATATCATAATTCAATCTCTCAATCATTTGGTCCACGTTTCCGGCGTAACCGTATTTAACCATTCCCAATGATGTTATTCCGGGGCGCACGTTATGGAGCAAATAATAATATGGAGCTTTGCGGACAATCTGGTTGATATAGTATCGTCTTTCCGGACGCGGACCAACCAGCGACATATCGCCTTTGATTACGTTCCAGAATTGTGGGAGCTCGTCCAGCCTGTACTTACGCATGATGCGTCCGAACGGTGTTATTCTCTCGTCTCCTTCACTGGAAAGCATCGGTCCGTTGGATTCCGAACCAAGATACATGGTGCGGAACTTATATATGTAGAAAGGTTCGCCCATGTAGCCGATACGTTCCTGCTTGAAAAACACCGGTCCAGGAGAATCTTTCTTCACCCGATACGCTATGTAGGCGAACAGTGGAAGCAAAACCACAAGTACAATTGAGGAGATGAACTTGTCCAGAAACCATTTGATATTCTTCTCTGATTCTGACATATTCGATTCTGTCACATCAATCAACGGGCTTCCGTATATTGTACGCAAGCGTCCCCGTGAAAGAGGATTGGACTTTGCCAATAGGATTTTTACGGGAACTTTATATCGGTATAAGGAATATAATTTCCTAATCAGGTCATTGACTTCAATATTGTCCATCGCTATCACCAGCTCATCAACGGAATATTTCGTGAAACATTCCGAGAGATTGTTCCACTGGCCGATAATATCTCCTTTTGGGACATATACATCCTTGTCTTCTCCATCTGGCGAGACAAAGCCCAGTATTGAATAACCTTGCTTCTTCATTTCCTGAGCCACGTTTCTAGCTTTTTCGCCACATCCTATTATCAGGACATTCAGCGAAAAACGACCTCTTCTGATATTGCTGAGACACAGCATGGTTATCGTTAGGCGCGCAGAATATGTAAGCACGAAGTGGAACGTGAACAGGAAAACAAAGAACCGGTAATATATTTGATATACCGGCGGCAAATCATTTAGGACAAACCCTAGGAAAAGAACCACCACTCCGATAGCCGAGGTGAAAAAAGTAGTAAACAACTCTCCTATCCTCGATTTTCCAAAAGGTTTGTTGTAGTATCCGGAGAAAAAATAAAGCACCAGCCACATAAAAGGAACCAGAATCTGGCCTTCCATCACTTTCGAAGATATCAGGTAACTCTTGAGTGAAGAATATCCGTATGTGACTGCCAACTCTTGATAGCGGAATATATTAAAGCACAGCCATGCGGCTGACGCCGTCAGAAAGTCCGATATAATATATTTCTCACGCTGCCAGGATTTGCTCATATCTTATCAGCGAATTACTTTCACGAGCCCGCCATCGCCAAGCATGATAATATTGGAAGGCTGGGCTTTGGTTTTGTCGTCCTGACGATAGTTAACGATATAATCAACTCCGTTTTTGATGACATCAGATATTTCATCAAAATTTGCAGGCGAAGGCTCGCCGCTTACGTTAGCCGAAGTTGATACCAAAGGTTTGCGGAATTGCTCACACAAATCATGAGAGAACTTTTCCCGAGTAATGCGGATACCAATACTGCCGTTTTCTCCAAGAAGATTAGGAGCAAGGTTTTTGCCTTTTGAATATATAATAGTAAGAGGTTTGTCTGCTACTTCAATCAAATCCCATGCAATATCAGGAACATTATCAACGTATGCTTCCAGCTTAACCGTGCTGTCCAACAACACCAGCATAGCCTTGTTGTCAGCTCTCTTCTTCAGCTCATATACACGGCGGACAGCTTCTTCGTTTGTTGCGTCACAACCAATGCCCCATATTGTATCTGTTGGGTATAATATCAGGCCGCCTGCCTGCATTATCTCACATGCTTTTTTAATATCGTCTCTCATATATATAAAACCTTAGATTTCTAAATCACAACTCCACAAAAGTACAAAATAATAAATGAGTAAAAAAATGTTATCAAAAAATTTGTTGTTGCTCTGCAAGCCACCAAACGGTAAAATCAACAAGGTTAAATTGCTGGAGTTTTGTGAAGAATAAAATCTACACATATGAAGATTTAATCATTTTTGTGAAAATATGTTTTGATATTCCTTCAAAAGATGTACTTTTGTTTCAAAATATAATTTAGAACACAAAAAATAAAGTTAGATATCATGGAAACATTAAATTGGTCTGAACTTGGTTTCGGATATATCAAAACAGATTATAATGTTCGTTGCTACTATCGCGACGGCAAGTGGGGTGAACTTGAAGTTTCTTCATCAGAAATACTGAATATACATATGGCTGCAACTTGTCTGCACTACGGACAGGAAGCATTCGAAGGTCTGAAAGCTTTCCGTGGCAAAGACGGCAAAATCAGAGTTTTCCGTATGGACGAAAATGGTAAACGTCTGCAAGCTTCATCAAGAGGTATAAAAATGGCTGAATTTCCAGTTGAGAAATTTGAAGAAGCAGTGCGCAAGGTTGTAAAACTTAACGAGCGCTTTGTTCCTCCTTATGAAAGCGGCGCAGCTTTGTATATCCGTCCTTTGATTCTTGGTTTGGGTGCACAAGTTGGTGTTAAACCGGCTCCGGAATATGTATTTGTAGTGTTTGTAACTCCTGTAGGTCCGTATTTCAAAGGTGGTTTCCAGCCTTCAAAGGTTTGTATCTTGCGTGAATATGACCGTGCTGCTCCTCACGGAACCGGTACTATCAAAGTGGGCGGTAACTATGCAGCGTCTTTGGTTGCAGGCGAAATAGCTCACGAAAAAGGATATGCAGCAGTTTTGTATCTCGACCCTAAAGAAAAGAAATATCTGGACGAATGTGGTCCTGCCAATTTCTTCGGAATCAGAGGTAATAGCTATATAACTCCTCAGTCAAACTCAATTCTTCCGTCAATCACAAACAAGAGTTTACAGCAATTGGCTGAAGACATGGGATTGACAGTTGAAAGACGTCCTATTCCTTTCGAAGAAGTTGCTACCTTCGAAGAAGCTGCTGAATGTGGAACTGCAGCTGTAATCGCTCCTATCTCACAGATTGATGATTTGGACGAAAACAAATCATATGTAATTGCAAAAAATGGAAAACCAGGTCCTGTTTGTGAAAAGCTTTACAACAAACTGCGTGGTATCCAGTATGGCGACGAACCAGATAAATATGGCTGGGTGAAAGTTATCGAATAAAAACAAACTAAAATAGAATTAAGTAATCGGGTGTGTCGAAATCAAGTATTTTGACACACCTGTTTTTTTTATGTATATGCCTAAATCTGCGTATTCATTCCAAAAATGAACCATTATGTTATGGATAAATTTTAAAGATTAAAGTCAATAATGTATATTTGTGATAATTATGCTTCTTATTTATCCATACGTGATGTAATAAGATTAAGCTGAACTAATATTTTGCATTATATAATTTACTCAAGTTTCGTAAGTTCAAGTTTTGGATTAAGATTTAGCAAGAACAGATCTGTTCATTGTCAATTTGTTTCTGAAACCTTGCAAACTCTGTAATTGGGCATCTTGCGAAACTTAAATAACTTATTTATATGGCAGACGACAAGAAGATTATTTTCTCAATGGTGGGTGTGAGCAAGATTTACCCGCCACAAAAGCAGGTATTGAAAAATATCTATCTATCATTTTTCTATGGAGCCAAAATCGGTATTATCGGTTTGAACGGTTCCGGTAAGTCAACATTGCTGAAAATTATTGCCGGCCTGGACAAAGATTATCAGGGCGAAGTAGTTTTCTCTCCAGGTTATTCTGTTGGTTATCTTGAGCAGGACCCAAAACTGGAAAGTGGAAAGACTGTCAAAGAAATCGTTCAGGAAGGCGTACAGGGAATAGTGGATATTCTTAAGGAATATGAAGAAGTGAACGAACGCTTTGCTGACCCTGAAGTTCTTGAAGACCCTGACAAGATGGATGCTCTGATTAACAGACAGGCTGAATTGCAGGACAAGATAGATGCTACTGATGCATGGAACTTGGACAGCCGCCTGGAAAGAGCAATGGATGCTTTGCGCTGTCCGCCTGAAGACCAGATTGTTGATACTCTTTCCGGAGGTGAACGCCGCCGCGTAGCTCTTTGTCGTCTTTTGCTACAACAGCCGGATGTTCTTTTGCTCGACGAGCCTACCAACCACTTGGATGCGGAATCAATCGACTGGCTTGAGCAGCACTTGCAGCAATATGCGGGAACTGTTATCTGCATCACTCACGACAGATATTTCCTTGACCACGTTGCTGGATGGATTCTAGAACTTGACCGTGGCGAAGGTATTCCATGGAAAGGAAACTATTCTTCATGGCTCGACCAGAAGACTAAACGAATGGCTCAGGAAGAAAAGCAGGCTAGCAAACGCCGCAAGACTTTGGAACGCGAGCTTGAATGGATAAACATGGCTCCTAAGGCAAGACAGGCTAAAGGAAAGGCTCGTCTGAACTCTTATGAACGCTTGCTGAATGAAGACCAGAAAGAAAGAGAAGCTAAACTTGAGATATTCATTCCTAACGGTCCTCGCTTGGGTAACAAGGTAATCGAGGCTCAGCATGTTGCTAAAGCATTTGGCGACAAGTTGCTGTTTGACGATCTGAACTTTATGCTTCCTCCTAACGGTATTGTCGGTGTTATCGGTCCGAACGGTGCCGGAAAGACTACTTTGTTCAAGATGATTATGGGAATGGAAAGCATCGACAAAGGAACATTCGAAGTTGGAGAAACTGTGAAAATCGGATATGCAGACCAGACTCACAAGGATATAGATCCGAACAAGACTGTATATCAGGTTGTATCCGGCGGAAGCGAATTTATCCGCGTCGGAGGAAAGGAAATCAATTCACGCGCATATCTTTCAAAGTTCAACTTTGCCGGTTCTGACCAGGAAAAGCTTTGCGGAGTTTTGTCCGGTGGTGAAAGAAACCGTCTTCACCTTGCCCTCACTCTAAAAGCTGAAGCTAATGTGTTGCTTCTCGACGAGCCTACGAATGATATCGACGTAAACACATTGCGTGCCCTTGAAGAAGGTTTGGAAAACTTTGCAGGCTGTGCAGTTGTTGTATCACACGACCGCTGGTTCCTCGACAGAATCTGTACTCATATTCTGTCGTTCGAAGGTGATTCGAATGTTGTGTTCTATGAAGGAACATATTCTGAATATGAAGAATACAAACGCAAGCAGCTTGGTGATGTTGAGCCTAAACGCGTGCGCTATCGCAAACTGATTGTAGATTAATCACTGAAAGTTTCGCAAGCTCGACTTATTCTCTTGCAATCGAAAGTTGAGTTTGCGAAACATTAATTTAATAATACATCTAATTATAAATACAAACTTTTTTACCATGAAAAAAAGATTATTAGCTTTTACATTGTGTGCAGCAGCTATGTTTGGCTGTGCTATTGAATCAAATGCACAAAAGACAGTTAAACTTTTCAACGGAAAAGATTTGTCAAATTGGAGTTTCATTGTTGACAAGAATTCTGTTCCAGCAGAAAAAGTATATACAGTGAAAGACGGATTGATTGAAATCAGTGGCCAGCCTTTCGGTTATATGTACACAAAAGAAAAATATGGAAACTATAAACTTCATGTTGAATGGAGATGGCCAGACGGAAAAGGAACAAACAGTGGTATTTTCCTTTTGATTGAAGAAACAAAGAATCCTTTCCCTAACGGAATAGAATGTCAGCTTCACGCTGGCGATGCCGGTGATTTTGTTCTTCTTGGCGGCTCTGACCTTGCTGAATTCTATGGCCCTCGCCCAGCTTTCCCTGTTGTTAAGAAAGACAAGGATTCAACAGAAAAACCTGCCGGTGAATGGAACGAAGCTAATATCTTTGTAAAAGACGGTGTTATCACTGTGTATATCAATGGTGTATATCAGAATACCGGAACAAACAAAGTAAAAGAAGGTCACATTGGTTTGCAGAGCGAAGGCGGTCCAATCCAGTTTAGAAACGTGACTTTGACTCCGCTTGGAGAATAATGTTGAAAGGAGACG
Organism: Parabacteroides sp. KHUB-01; assembly: GCF_056640935.1. Lineage (NCBI taxonomy): Bacteria > Pseudomonadati > Bacteroidota > Bacteroidia > Bacteroidales > Tannerellaceae > Parabacteroides > Parabacteroides sp. KHUB-01. The sequence continues at coordinate 222,215 of NZ_CM153256.1, forward strand.
AGATAACGATATCAAGTTGACAAGACAATAGTAAAGGCGGTGAATCCGAAGATTCATCGCCTTTCTTATTATAGTTGACGAGTGGATAAGGGAACAAGTTGGCAAGAATGAGATTAAATTATTAATCTGCTATTTTATTCTTGACTACTCAACTCCTTTACTCCTCCCAATTAATATGCCTTAGCAAACAACACACGGCGTGCTGAAGGTTTGCCTGTCACCATACACTTACCAGGAGTAGTGTCGCCATCCAATGGAATACAACGTATTGTAGCTTTTGTATCGTTCTTAACCTGTTCTTCAGTTTCAGGAGTTCCATCCCAATGAGCCATGATGAAGTAACCCTGTTCGATTTTTTCCTTGAATTCATCGTAAGTATCAACAGTGATAGTACGCTGTTCGCGGTTCTTCAATGCTTTCTGGAAAATATTGTTCTGGATTTCTTCCAACAAATTCTGAACATAAGTTTCGATACCGTCGCAAGTTACAGTTTCTTTTTCAAGAGTGTCACGACGCATAACTTCGATTGTATTGTTTTCCAAGTCACGTCCACCCATAGCAAGACGAACAGGAACACCTTTCAATTCATAGTTAGCGAATTTCCATCCTGGTTTGCGGTTGTCAGCATCGTCGAACTTAACAGAAATACCAAGTTTCTTCAAGTTAGCTACGATAACGTCAACTTTCTCACGAATCTGGTTCAACTGTTCTTCGCTGCGATAGATAGGAATAATAACAACCTGGATTGGAGCCAAATGAGGAGGCAATACCAAACCATTGTCATCAGAGTGTGACATGATAAGAGCACCGATAAGACGAGTAGAAACACCCCAAGAAGTAGCCCAAGCATAATCAGTCTTTCCTTCTTTGTCGATGAAAGTCACATCGAAAGCCTTACCGAAGTTCTGACCAAGGAAGTGAGAAGTACCAGCTTGCAGAGCTTTTCCGTCCTGCATCATTGCTTCGATAGTATATGTATCCAAAGCACCGGCAAATCTTTCACTTGCTGTCTTCACACCTTTGATAACAGGCACAGCCATATAGTTTTCAGCAAAGTCAGCATATACATCCTGCATTTTCTTTGCTTCGATTTCTGCTTCTTCGCGAGTTGCATGAGCTGTGTGTCCTTCCTGCCACAAGAATTCTGCAGTACGCAAGAACAAACGAGTACGCATTTCCCAGCGCATAACATTTGCCCACTGGTTGCATAAGATAGGAAGGTCACGATATGACTGAATCCAATTGCGATATGTATTCCAAATAATAGTTTCTGATGTAGGACGGATAATCAATTCTTCCTCCAATTTAGCTGCCGGGTCAACAACAACGCCGTCACCTTCGCTATTAGTCTTCAAGCGATAGTGAGTTACTACAGCACATTCTTTTGCGAAACCTTCAACGTGTTCTGCCTCACGGCTAAGGAAAGATTTCGGAATCAAAAGAGGAAAATAAGCATTAACATGACCAGTTTCCTTGAATTTATCATCCAGGATACGCTGCATCTTTTCCCAAATAGCGTATCCATAAGGTTTGATAACCATACATCCGCGAACTGCTGAGTTTTCTGCCAAATCCGCTTTAATTACCAAATCCTGATACCACTGCGAGTAGTTTACACTTCTCGGTGTCAGTTCTTTCAGCTCTTTTGCCATATTTTAATAATTTGTATTGAATTGTTCTTTTCTCAGTCCTGCCAGTTATCATTTTGTATTGCAAATCATTTGCCATACAGCACAACAGAACTATTTTCTTTTACAAAGTGCAAAGATATAAAAGAAATCTGAATTGATTAATTTTCTCTTCTATTTTATCTGATACAAGTTTCACAAGCCAGCTTTCAGATTACAACTCGTTCTCCTCTCCTTTTAAACAAGCTATAACAATAAATAGATTAATTTGGGAAGCTTTTATCAAAGATTAGAACGATATTTGCAATGTATTTAGAAAAGGAGTTAACGAGTTGACAAGAGTTCATAGAGACAAGTACTTGAACTTGTCTACTTAAGTAGTGCAACTCGCGAAACTTAAACAAAACATGTATAACAATATAATTAAAACAAAATGATTCTTGAATCTCTGAAAAACGCTGAACGCATTAAGAATTTACATCCTTTATTCAACAAGGCTTTCGAATATATCCTTAACACTGACTTCAGCACAATGAAAGACGGAACTTACGAAATTGACGGAAAAAACATTACGGCAAGTATCCAGCATATCAATTGTAAGGACAAAGCCGGTGCGGCAATCGAAACTCATAATAAATATATCGACATTCAGTTTCCGATTCTTGGTGTTGAGGAAATCGGATGGAAATCAGGAAACGAACTTATGGAAGTTTCCTCGCCATACGACGAGAGCAAGGACATCACTTTCTTCGTTGACAAGCCTACTACCTTCTTCAAGATTTATCCCGGTGAATTCGCCATTTTCTTCCCTGAAGACGGACATGCTCCGGGCGTTGGCCAAGGGCTGATAAGAAAAGTCGTAGTGAAAGTGATTTCTGATTACAAAGAATGATATTCAGTTGACAAGTTAACGAGATACAAGTTTACAAGGAAATAATTTCCAATTCTAATCAACTTGTATCTCGTTCCCTAATCATAATATATATATATGGAAAACACAAACCGAAGAAAATTCTTTAAACAATCACTTATGACCGGAGCTGCCGCTCTTACTGCTCCCGGTTTGCTGGGCTGCAATCAGCCAGAAGAAAAGAGCATTTCCGAACAAATAGAGAATCGTCTGATTGTGCCCAAAAAGGCGGGATTGCAGATTACAGGAACTTTCCTGGACGAGATTTCGCACGATATTCCTCACCAGAACTGGGGCGAGGCTGAATGGGACAAAGATTTCCAATATATGAAGGCAATTGGCATCGACACGGTGATTATGATTCGTTCCGGCTATCGCAAATTCATAACTTATCCCTCAAAATATCTTATTAGCAAAGGTTGTTATATGCCTTCGATGGATTTGCTGGACATGTATCTCAGACTTGCCGACAAGTATAATATGAAATTCTATTTCGGATTATATGATTCCGGACATTATTGGGACACCGGTGATTTGTCATACGAAATCGAAGACAACAAATTTGTCATTGATGAAGTTTGGGAAAATTATGGTTCGAAACACAAGAGCTTCGGAGGATGGTATATAAGCGGTGAAATAAGCCGTGCCACTAAAGGCGCGATTGATGCTTTCCACCAGATGGGAAAACAATGCAAGGATGTTTCCGACGGTTTGCCTACTTTCATCTCTCCTTGGATTGACGGAAAAAAGGCAGTGATGGCAAGCGAAGGAAAACTGACTAAGGCTGACGCTGTTTCCGTGCAGGAGCACGAGAAAGAATGGAACGAGATTTTCGACGGCATTCACGATGTCGTTGATGCTTGTGCTTTCCAGGACGGACATATCGACTATGACGAGCTGGACGCTTTCTTTGAAGTGAACAAGAAACTTGCCGACAAATACGGAATGGAATGCTGGACTAATGCCGAGACTTTCGACCGTGATATGCCGATTAAGTTCTTCCCTATCAAATTCGACAAGCTAAGGATGAAACTTGAGGCTGCCAAGCGTGCCGGATACAAGAAAGCTATAACTTTTGAATTTTCCCATTTCATGAGTCCGCAATCTGCATATTTGCAAGCCGGACATTTGTATGACAGATACAAGGAATATTTTGAGATTTAGAAATCTCTCTAATAGAAATTCAATTTATATATAAAGGGAAGTAAGTTCAGATACATCTATATATATTTGGAAATATATACGGCCCCGCGTCCGCTTACTTCTATATATATTCAGAAATATATACGGATGTATTTTTTGTTAAGTTGACGAGGCTTCTGAGACAATTTGACAAAGGAAAATTGAGCTTGCTAAATCTGATTTTAATCCCGATTTTATACATAACGACTCTTCAAAAAAAATCTGCCGACGTTTTTCCGGAAACGTCGGCAGATTTCATTTTAAACTTAGGCATCTTTTTTCCGCTCAGTCAATACGGAACTTATAAAGCTCTGCCATTGTCTTGTGATAATCATTTTGGAGCTGCAAATAATTCTGCATACTCTGATAAAGAGTTGTGATATTCACAAAATATTCAATCATTGAAATCTGTCCGCTTTGGATTGCCTTGTTCAGAAGAGAAATATTGTTCTGACGGCTCAGGATACTTGAATATTCGTCGATAGATTTCTTCAGCTCACCTGCCTTATTCCATAGCTGACGCAAATTTGCCTCAGTTGTTTCGGATACGTTGTCGAGCATATTGTCGGCATAGAATCGTTCTGCCTTTGCCTGCTGCACTTTGTGGCGATTGGCAAACAAAGGAATTGTAATGCCGACCAGCACACCATTATAGCGGCTGCCTCCGCTTGACGGATTCATTCTGTAGCCAAGAGTAAGCCCCGGCAGCCATTGCTGCTTGCTGACGGAAATCTTTCTGTTTGCAGCAATCTGTTCCTGGCGGAGAGCCTGCAACTCAGGCAACTCGCCCATTGCTTCGGTGCAGAAAGACTGGAAGTCAGTCGGATAAGTTTCATTGCCGATATACACGGTGTCGCTGACGCTCAAGCTCTGTCCGCCATTCAAGGCAGCAAGTTCCTCAAGTTTGGCAACTCGGGCAGCTTCGTTCTGTCTGAATTCATTGCGGACATTCAACAGCTCAAGTTCAATCTTGTTAGTCTCAATAATATTTGCATCTCCTTTCTCAAGTCGTGATTCATAGAATCGGCTCAAATCCTCGGCATTTGAAAGACGCAGCTGAAGAAGATTGCGCACTTGGTTGAGATAAACCAAATCCAGATAGACTTGCTTTGCCTGGAGCAATATTTGCTGACGTAAAACAGCGTGCTGGAAGTCATAAGTTGTGTAGCGCACTTTGTTAAGTTTTCCTCTCTGCACATATAATGACGGGAAATCAAAAGCCTGGCTTGCGATGAATTCTCCGGTGAATCCCATTCCCGGCTTGTTTCCCCACAAATGTGAGTAAGTGACTGTCGGGTCCGGAAGATTGTTTTCCGAAGCCGACTGCAGTTTCAATGAATTTGTCTCAGCCTCGCCTGCCTGCAAAGCTTTGTTGTTTTGCTTCACCATTTCAAGGACTTCCTGCAATCCGGACTGCTGTGCGAAGGAAAAAGGTGCAAGCGCCAATAATGATATTATGATTATGAAATGTTTCATTTTCCTGAGTTATTTAATTTTTCCGACTTATGAGCCGACAATTCTCTGTAAACAATAGGAATGATGAATCCGTTGAGGAAAGTTGACGAAAGCAATCCGCCAAGAATCACCGTTGCCATCGGACTCTGGATTTCGTTGCCCGGCAAATCTCCGTTCAAAGCAAGAGGAATCAATGCAAGAGCAGAACTCAATGCCGTCATCAGAATAGGATTCAATCTGTCCAGTGAGCCATGAACCACAGCCTTATCCAAAGCCATTCCTTCGGAACGCAACTGCTTGTAGTGGCTGATAAGAAGCATTCCGTTTCGGGTTGCAATACCGAAGAGTGAAATGAAGCCGATAATTGCAGGAATACTTATCTCGCCCGATGTGAGTCGCAATATTATCACACCACCAATCAGAGCCAGCGGCAAATTCAGAAGAACAACGCAGCTCTCTCGCGCATCCTTGAATTCGTTGAACAAAAGAAGGAATATGACAAGAATAGACATGAATGAAGTAAGCAGCAAAGTGCGGCTTGCAGCCTGTTCACTCTCAAACTGTCCGCCATATTCGATATGATAGCCTTCAGGCAACTGTATATTCTCATCCACAGCTTTCTGGATATCGTTTACAACTCCGCGCAAATCGCGTCCGGCAACATTGGCGCTGATAACAATTTTGCGCTGCACATTCTCTCTGTTGATTGTGTTTGGTCCGGCAGCCGAGCGAACTTCAGCCACATAGCTAAGCGGCACCTTCACACCATTTGCATCAATCATCAGATTACGGATATCATCCATAGTTGCACGGCTTTCGTTGGAAGTTTTCACTGTCAGGTCAAAGCTCTTTCCTTCGTCATAAACCTGGCTCACAGCTTCGCCGCCAAGCATCACATTCACATATTCGCCGAACTCAGGCAGAGGAATTCCATATTTAGCCAGCATCTCGCGCTTTGGAGTGATAGTAAGCTGCGGACGTTCAATCTGCTGCTCCACTTTCAAGTCCACAAGACCTTCGATGCCGCTGATTTGTGATTTAATCTGATTGCCGATTGCAAACATTCTGTTCAAATCCGTACCGAACAGCTTGATTGCAATATTTGCTTCTGTTCCTGAAAGCATGGCGTCGATGCGGTGAGAAATTGGCTGACCGATTTCGATATTTGCTCCGCTGATTGTGGACAGTTTCTTGCGGACATCCTCAGTCACCTCGTCCCTGCTTCTGTCGGAAAGTTCAAATGGCGCTTCAATTTCGCTGACATTCACACCAAGAGCGTGCTCGTCAAGTTCCGCACGTCCTGTCTTTCTTGCCACAGTCTGGATTTCCGGAACCTGAAGCAGCAATTCTTCTGCTCTGCGTCCTATTTTGTCGGATTCTTCCAATGAAATACCAGGCAATGTGCTGACATTGATTGTGAACGAACCTTCGTTGAACGGAGGAAGGAAGCTGCGTCCCAAAGTAAAGAATATGCCCAAAGATGCGACAAACATCACAACAGTGGCTGCTATCACACCTTTCTTATGCTTCAAAGCCGAAGTCAGTGCTTTCTCATATACATTATGAAGCTTTCTTGCCAGCCAAGCATCTTTCTCAGGAGCCTTATCCTTGTCAGAAGTATTGTTAAGCAAATAGCTGCAAAGTACCGGTGTAAGAGTAAGTGCTACAACAGTTGATGCGAACAAAGCCACGATAAAGGCAATACCAAGCGGCACAAGCATTCGTCCTTCCATTCCTGTCAGGAAAAACAACGGAACGAAGCTGACAACAATAATCAGAGTAGAGTTCAATATCGGCATTCTCACCTCGCGTGATGCTTCAAACACCACGTCAAGAATATCTTTCCTCTCGCCTTCCGGCAACAGCTTGTTCTGTCTTATTCGCTTATACACATTCTCAACGTCAACAATTGCATCGTCCACAAGCGAACCGATAGCAATTGCCATACCGCCCAAACTCATAGTATTTATAGTCAGTCCCATAAAGTGCAAAGTCAATATTGAGACCAAAAGAGACAAAGGCAGTGCCACAAGTGAAATCACCGTTGTGCGCACATTCATAAGGAACAGGAAGAGCACAATCACAACGAAAATACTTCCTTCGAAAAGGCTGCTCTTCACATTGTCGATTGAGCTGTTGATGAATCTGCTCTGGCGGAAAATATCAGTTGAGATATGAACGTCGGCAGGAAGACTCTTCTGCAAATCTTCAACAATTGCATCGAGTTTTTCTGTCAACTCCAATGTACTTGTATTAGGCTGCTTTGTAACAGTGACAAGTACGGCTGGCTTAGTTCTTTCTGATGCCAGACCAAGTTTCGGACTTTTGCCGCCAATTTTCACAGTTGCTATATCCTGTAAAAGGACAGGAATATTTCCAGGCAAAGTCTTTACCACACCTTTTGCTATCTCGTCTGCCTTCGATGTTGAGAGCACACCGCGGATAATATATTCATTGCTGAATTCATAGAGCACACCACCATTGGCATTCTGGTTCATATTGCGGCAAACAGTGAGCACTTCATCCAAACCAACGCCATAATGCTTCATCCTTGCCGGGTCGAGCAGAATCTGATATTCCTTGATATCACCGCCGATAACGGCAACCTGAGCCACACCGCCGGTTGAAAGCAGACGCGGGCGGATTGTCCAGTCCGCCATTGTTCTCACATCAAGCAGTGAAGTTGTATCGGATGTCACACCCAGAATCATCATTTCACCCAAGATGGAAGATTGCGGTCCCAATGTAGGCTTTCCCACATACGAAGGCAAACTCTCACTTACGATGGCAAGTTTCTCCGACACAATCTGTCGTGCCAGATATATATCAGTTCCCCAGTCGAACTCAACCCAGACAACAGAGAATCCTGTAGTTGATGATGAGCGGACACGGCGAACATCAGTCGCACCATTGACGGCAGTTTCAACTGGGAAAGTCACAATTCGCTCTACTTCTTCCGGAGCCATTCCATTTGCCTCGGTCATAATCACAACCGTTGGCGCGTTCAAATCCGGGAACACATCCACATCTGTATGAAAGGCAGTGTATGTTCCGCCAATCATCAGCAGCAAGGCACATATAAGCACAAGCAGACGGTTGTGGAGTGAATAATGTATAATCTTGTTCAACATAATTTCCTCCTTTCCCTATTAATGACTGTGTGAATGAGCAGGAATAGCATTTGAAGCAGAAGAAAGCTTTATCTGATAAGCTCCGTTCACCACAACTTCGTCTCCTTCGTTAAGACCGGAAATGATGCGGACTCTTTCGCCATTGTCTGCTCCGATTGAAACTTCTTGTTTCTTATAAGCTTCATCGTGAACTTTCAGATAGACGAAATACAAGCCTTGTTCTTCAATCAATGACTGACGTGGAACTGAAATCACTCCTGCCACCGGAGATGTCAGAAGATATATATCCACAAATGAGCCCGGAATAACTGTTCCTTTGTTGTCGAACTCGAATGTCACAGGAATATAGAATGAATTGCTGTCTGATGACTTTCCATAACCAAGCAAGCGGCCACCCAGTTCTTCCAGCTTATACAGTTTATCATCATAAGGAGTCTTGAAATTTGCCGACTTAATCAGAGGAAGAGAAGAATAATATTTCTCCGAAACATCAGCCTTGAGCTGAAGTCTTCGAGTCTGTGAAATTGTAGCCAAAGGCTGGCCCACTGTCACATAATCTCCTTCCTTCACCATGATATTCTTCAGATAACCTGAAATAGGCGAAACTACTGAAACACCGCCGGCAGACTGCTTTCCGTCGATTGCGTCATAAGCAATCTTGGCATTCTCATAATTCAGCTTTGCCTGCTCGAAATCTTTAGCCGAAACAATCTTGTCGCCAATCAAGCCTTTCATTCTTTCGTATTCTTTCTTAGCTTTCTCATAATTATGTCTGACACGTGCTGCCACATCTCCGTCAGACAAGGAATTTGATACGAGAGAAAGCACACTTTGTCCTTTCTGAACCATTGTTCCGTCGATAAAAGGCAATTTTCCCAATGTCACAACACCCGGCACAGTAGCAATCAATGTTGATTCAGTGCCCTGTGCAGCCATCACCTTTCCTGCAGTCTTGATAACTTCCACGAAATCAGATTTGGCAACGACTTCTGTTTTAAGACCTGCGGCTTCAGCCTTTGCTTTGCTGAAACTTATTTCGTCGTCGTGAGCATGAGATTCTGCAGATTCGCCATGGCTGTGCTCATGGTCGTGCTCTTCGTGTTCATGTTCATGCTCGTGCTCGTGAGCCTCGTGTTCGTGGTCATGACCTTCATGCTCATGATCGTGATGTTCTTCAGTCAAATGTTCGTGCTCATGGTCGTGATTAGAGTTTTTGTTTTCCGCACACGAAAACAACAGATACGATAACAGTATCCATGATAAGTATATTTTCTTCATTTTGTTTTGCTTTGATAATAAAATGCCCGAAGTCCGGCACACGCCGCCAGACCTCAAAGTCGATAATTTTTTATTGAAATATTAACCAACTCAACAGCAGTCCGCCTATATCAATATCAGCATTGCGGACCAGAAATCAAAGCAGGAGGAGCACGAAGTCCCGATATTCTGATTATCCAAGAATCATAAAGGGACTCGACATAGAAAGCCTTTCCCAAATCAAGAGTAAGACAAGGGACAATAAGGCTGAAAGGATTGATATAATTAAACAATACCAGAAGCGGTATCAAATAAAGGTCGGAAACAGCATGATATTCCAAAGCTGGAGACAAAGCCTGATTATGTCCCACGCAGCCACAATCGTGATGCTCGGAACCTTCAGTCATAGGCTCATCGGCTGCATCACTGGCAATCCAGTGATAACAAGGCATGCCATTATCATGATGATGGTGAGGCACTATCACCGACAACAACAGCAATACGCTGGCAAGCAAACTTATGTATACTGCTATTTGTTCTCTACTCATGATAATCAATTTGAGATGCACATTGGTGTGCACACGCACATTCGGCGCAAATATAGTGAAAGACGAGTGCATATCAAAATAATAATCTTGTTTTTGATATACACTCGCCTTTAGATTTAGTTAACGAGGTGACAAGAAAACAAATTGACAAGGATAAAGCAAAAAGTATTTCTCTGAAACCTCGTCCACTTTATCATATTCCTCCTCCTTCATCAGGATTAATCTGATCGTCAATAGTCTTAGGACGAAGAATATTAATGTCGCCTTTCTTCTTATACTTGATTCCGTCCGAGCCTTCAGCTTCTATAACATAGAAATAGACACCGGGCGAAACATATTTTCCACCTTTCTTTCCGTCCCATCCTTGAGCCGGGTCAGTCCAGTGATAAAGCAATTGTCCCCATCTGTTGAAAATCCAGCATGAGAATTTCACCAAGGATTTATAAACCACACGGAATTCGTCATTCACTCCCGGAGAAGTTCCCGGAGAGAAAGCATTTGGCACATCAAGGAAAGACTCTGCAACTGACACAGATATTTCCTCATACGAAGAGCATGTGCCGCTAGCATCACTCACCTCAATCGAAGCCACATAATCTCCATAGTCAGTGAATGTATATTCAACTTCAGGATCGGAAAAATATACAAAGGCATTCTCCTCGCCTTCTTCCTTCTTATAAATCTTCCATTGGAATATTGATGCTATCGGCTCATTGGTGTGTGCAGTGAAGCGTACTGTGACAGGAGCCGATAAGCCTGCCTGAGCACTCGACATATTGGCTACTTCATCCACAACCATAGTTGTGTCGGCACGGAGCAGAACTGCCTTTGGATTGAACTCATCGCTCACCACTGTGACTTGCTTGCCGAAATGAGCGGCAAACTGGTCGCCAGTCAGCTCAAAGTCTGTAGGAATATAAACTGAGTCAATATCTTTATTGAACACATTCCCGGTCAGCGTGCGGATAGTTTCACGGAACATCCTGTCCTGTTCATTCCACTCAAGAGCATTGAAAGAAAGGGAAATGTCACGGCTGATGCTCACTTTCGAGCCATTGTTTGGCGACATATAATACAATTCGTCAACAGATGGATTTGCCTTAACACGGACAGCGCCACTACATTCGTTCTTCGCAGATTCCACTTCTATGGACTGGACATTGAAAGGATGCTTCGCATAGTCAATTATCCAGACATATTCCGTCAGAACTCCTTCTTTATAGACGAAATATCCGCATCCGTCCTCGACCTGAGATATTGTGGAAGTTGTTCCTGCCTGACTGCTGCTAATCTTTTCCGCCTCAAGAGCCTTAGTCTTGTATTTATACCATTGATGCGCAGAACTCGACGGATCAGAATAGCTTATTTCCACATTCTCAACGCCGTTGACCACATATACTTTCAGCTTGTTAGGCTTGTCTTCAATCATATATGGAGTGCCGCTTCCACCTTTCACCGTGTAATATTGTGCCGATAAAGACATGCACAGCATCCAGAAAGTGACAAGCGACAAAACTTTATTACAATTCATAACGCCTTAATTTTTATCTGCTCAAAAATACGACAAATCTTTAAAATCAACTATAGGAATCCGCAGTATTGATATGGAATTAGGCGGAAACACATAAGACCTCGACACAGCAGGATGGAAATAATACTTGAATTCCCTTGGTTTCACCAAATCCGGCTTCGAAGCTGTGTTCCGATTTTCGGGCAAAGCCTTCAATTCCGTAACCGAAACTTCGTCGCCCACAGCAAATCCGGCGAAATTCAAATCAGTCTTCTCTTCATGCCAAGTTGTGTTTATCACCTTCAAAACAAGTTCTTCCGACAATGTGTCCACAGTGGCAACCGAAACTATCGACGGAACAGAATGCATTGACGTGTCGAATATATTTTCTCCGTTGATGCTGCATTTCACTCTTTCCTCGCGGCATTCCACCACCACGTCATACCATTTGTTGTTCTCAACCACAAAGTCCTTATCTTGAGCTAGTGAATCACGGACATTTCCCGAACAATGATAAAGCTCAATCTTATTGTTGTTGCCAATCACCAGAGCAATATAATCCCGGTTCTCATCCGTGAGTCCGTTGTCGCGCACATGCAATTCCACCATTCCACTACCTTTGTTTCGTCTGATTTTCGCAGTGAAAGTATAGTCATATGATGACGAATCGCCCACAAGCACATAATTCCATTTGTTCGGCGCAGCTTTCAGCACTCCGTTTCCGGCTGTCCATTCTCCGCTCAGCACCTTGCATCCATCCACCGGAACATCATTTATGCGGACATTCTCAAAATCATAGCTATTGTCGAACATAAATGCTCCGGCATATCCGGCTGTGACTATCGGGCGTTCATAAGTATCAACTGTCGATTTCAGCAAATAATTGCCTCTGTTTCTCGCAAACATGCTATACATATGATATGAAGGAGAAAGATAGACATCAGACTGGTCGAAGCTAATAGCCGGAATATATTCTCCTGTATAATGCACATTTCCCAACAGCGGAGAATAAGCCAGTCGCTTTATCGTTCCCGGATTATTCTCAATTCCGGCAAGGAACACAGATTCCGAAAGCGCAGCGCCCATTGTTCCACCATCTGATGAGCCCAAATATCCAAAAGCACCGACAAACAATGCTCCTGCCCTTCGAAGGCTCAGCGACGGGACAAACTTATGATAATTGGACAAATAGAAAGAACTTCCGCCATTAAAGTGCAAGTCGGACCAGTCGCCTCGGCTCTTCTTCTCGTCCACATTATTGCTTATGACTGTTATTTCCGGATATTCTTCCTTGATAGCAGCTTCGAACAGGCGGAAACGACGTGTGTATTCCGTTCCATAATTCTCACTTCCTATCTCGATATATTTCAGTCCGAACGGAGCAGGATGTCCATTGCGCGCACGCATAGCTCCATATGTAGAATCTGCCGGCTGATTGGCATAAGCTATGGCATTGAGAGTTTCCTGGACCATTTTCCCCATTTGCGTGATGTCCTCATATCGCGGACGTCGTTTCTGGCTGGTCACACCGCTGTTCACCACATATATTGGCTCAGCTCCCAAATCCTCACACATCTGCAGATATTCATGGAATCCCATTCCATTAGTCGTGCCATATTCCCAGACCGACCAGAAATGGCGGCGATTCTCAATCGGACCAACTGTTTCACTCCAGACAGGATAAGTTCCTGCTGTATATCCTTCTACAAAAGCTCCACCAGGAAAGCGGACGAAATGCGGCTTCAGATAAGATATTGCCTCCATTATGTCTGCCCTTTGTCCATTATGTCTGCCTTTCCATGTTTCCTTTGGGAAAAGAGAGACCACATCCAGCCAGAATATCTGTGAACTGTCAGTGCGGAAAACCAAACTTGCCCCGTCATTGTCTGCAGAGGCAGTGAATGTGTGTTTCCTTTTCTTCCATTCCAGCGAAGGATTGAATGTGTAAACATCACTCAATATATTGTTAACCGAATCCTGCAGATAAACTTTTATATTCCTTCCAGCCATCAGTGCGCTTCTTGCATAAAACGACAAGTCATATTCCTTGCCTTTCCTCACAGACAAGCCGGAATATCCGGTTGCCACAACTCCTGCACTTTTGCTTATAGAATCCACCGCAGCTGAAACACAAAGCGAGCGCTTGTTATATTCATTGATTGGCATAGTCATATCCGAGTATATTCTCGAAAAGACAGAAAGCGGCTTCCAGCCCGGAACTGAATCAGGACGCATGAATGGAATCTGGAAACCATTTGGAGTGATAAGCATATTTGTTCTGACATTATACGGACAGTTCAGAGGCGGAACTCCATCCTCGAAGCTCCTGTTCTGAATCATTTCCGCATAAAGTCCTCCGTCAACGGAGTGATTAATTTCTTCTATCGTGATGCCATACAAGTCCGAATCAACAGGCATAATCATAGCTTCCATGTCAACTGTAATAGCGGAAGATGACGGATATTCCGGATTACAGGACAAAAGAAACAATGATAAAATTGAAGATGCGATAACCTTGTATATGCCCGATTCATTCATTGTCATTAAGTATATCAAACGACAATTCACATCAAAAGACTCTTAACTATTTCCATTCATTATAGTCTCCAGCAGCGACATACGTTGTTCTTCCGAAAGCTTGTCAAGCATCTTTCTTGCTTCTTTAAACATTTTTTCATTCAAGAGATTAACTTCTTTTTCTCTTTCAATTCTTAGTTTTGCAATCTGAGATTCCAATTCCTTTATCTTGTTGTCGATTTCCTCGATTCTGTTTGCAGGCACTTTTGGAACTCGCTTCTTTCTATTAGCCTTGCGTTCATCGGCTTCTTTTTTCAACACTGAATAATATTCCTGGAATCTATAGTTGAAATCCTCGTTGTCCAATCTGTCGTTAAACATTGAGAAGGCTCTTCCCCTATCATAATTAAGAGTTTCTTTTATATCGTCATCGCCAACTGCATATATAGCTTTAACCCTGTTATCTTCTGTCCATCTCGCAAAAATTGTTTTCAATTTCAAATCTATCATAAATATCTGTTCTTTGGTTTATAAATATTGTTCAAGTTTCGCAAATGAAATTGCCGGAAAAATTAATCGAATCTTATCCTGTTTCCTTTAATTTGAGATTGCGAAGCTTTTTTATTATTTGAAAATTTCAGCAAAAGTAGTGAATTATTTCATTAGGGGTTCACTATTTTTTGATAAAAACAGGATGCGGCTCGGCAAAGCTTTCATTATTTTTGCAGACAAAATCAAAAATCAAATTAATATTTATGCAACCAAGCAATTTTCATAGCCACTGTAATTTTTGCGACGGACGAAGTTTCCCGGAAGATTTCATCAAATTTGCGATAAAGGAAGGATTCAGAGCATACGGATTCTCTTCACATTCTCCACTGCCTTTTGAGACTTTCTGGAATATGTCGGCATCCGACATGGATGAATATATCGCTGAAATCGACAGACTGAAAAACAAATACAAAGGCGAGATTGAAATATACACCGGACTGGAAATAGACTATCTGGACGAAAGCTATAATCCCGCAATTCCATATTTTCAGAATCTTCCTCTCGACTACAGAATCGCATCTATCCATTTCCTCCCAATCAGATTGCCGCTGAAAGAAGAGAATATGGTCTGCATCGATGGTAGCGTTTCCGAATTCAAAGGCAATGTTGAGCAATATTATGGTGGCGATGTCCGCAAAATAGTTGAGCATTATTTCTCGTCAATGGAGAAAATGATTGAAATCGGAGGCTTCGATATCATTGGTCATATGGACAAGATTTATATGAACAGCAAATTCTGTGACAGCTTCGGCATCAGTGAAGATTGGTTCCTTAATCATGTTGAACGAATATTGAATCTCATTGCCGAGCATAATTATATAATCGAAATCAACACAAAGAATTTCAATCGCAAGAAAGAAACTTATCCAAACAAATTGTTCTTCCAGGAAATACTGAAAAGAGAAATTCCTATCATGGTGAATTCAGACAGCCACTATCCTGATCTGGTGAACGACGGAAGAAATGATGTCCTGAAATTGCTCTCAGAAATCGGATTCCGTAAGACAAGAGAATTGGCAGGCGGTGAATGGAAAGACCTTGATATCGAATAATCAGATTAAATGATTAAAAACCTAATGATATGAACTGCAAACTTTATCCTTTGATTTGCTCTCTCTTTGCTTTGAGTGCAAATGCTGAAATCAAGCTTCCGGAGCTGATTGGCGACAACATGGTGCTGCAGCAGCAGACCAATGTGACTCTCTGGGGCGAAGCCACACCGGACAGTAAAGTCACAATTTCTCCATCATGGACCGAATCCGTCACAACCACAACGGCAGACAGCAATGGATTCTGGAAAACCACCGTTGCCACTCCCGAAGCCGGATTCACTCCATATTCCATAACTATCAGCGACGGAAAACCTGTCTATGTCAACAATGTCCTGATTGGTGAAGTTTGGTTCTGCTCCGGACAGTCAAATATGGAAATGCCTCTCAACGGATTCTGGAACTGCCCAATCGACGATGCCAACAATGTGATTGCTGACGCTCCTAATCATCCGGCTATAAGAATGGCAACTATCGAGAAGAAAAAGGCTCTCACTCCACAGAAATATGCAAAAGGCTCATGGAAATGCCCGACTACTGAAAACGCTCAGTGGTTCAGCGCAACTGCATATCACTATGCCATTGCTTTGCAGCGCACACTGAACGTCCCTGTCGGAATAATTTCATGCGCTTGGGGCGGCTCAAGAGTTGAAGGCTGGCTGCCGGAAGAAATAGTAAAGGATTTCCCCGGCGAGGATTTAAGCAAACTCAACAATCCCGAAGGACTGGAATATCTTCTGCCGACGATAATGTATAACGGACTTCTGTATCCATGCCACAACTACACCATCAAAGGCTTCCTTTGGTATCAGGGATGCAGCAACGTCGGTCATGCCGACACTTATGCCGAAAGACTTGCCATCATGGTGAAACACTGGCGTACATTGTGGAACAACAAGAATCTTCCTTTCTATTTCGTTGAAATAGCGCCTTATGCTTATGACAATGACAACGACGGAATAAACGGCGCCTTGCTGCGTGAAGCTCAGTTCAATGCTCAGTCTCTCATTCCAAACAGCGCCCTTGTCTGCACAAACGACCTTGTGAAAGATTATGAGGCTCCACAAATTCATCCTGCTGAAAAAAGGAAAATAGGCGAGCGCCTCTCCTATCACGCTTTGCAGAAGACATATAATATAAAAGGCCTTGCTGCCGACAGCCCGTCATTCAAGTCAATGGAAATCAAGGGCGACACAATAATGGTGTCATTCAACAACGCAAGCGAAGGTTTCAGCCCATGGATTGGCATCAAAGGCTTCGAAATTTCAGAAGATAACAAAACTTTCTTCGATGCAGAAGCATGGCTCGATTCGGGCAGTATGAAAATCTGTGTCAAATCAGACAAAGTGAAGAATCCGAAATATGTGAGATATGGATTCAGGAATTTCAAGCCCGGAAATCTAATCAGCTGCCGAAATCTTCCAGTCTTCCCTTTCCGAAGCAAATAAGCTGACAAAGATTAGCAAGCTATAAAACAAGTCGGCATATTTTCCTGTGAACATTATTAAATGTATTATGGAAAATATGCCGACTTATTTAGAGAAAAAACTATCCGAAATCTATTCAATTTACTTCCGAGAGTAATTTCATTTTCTTCCGAGAGTAAATCAATTTCCTTCCGTATGTATATTAATTTACTCTCGGAAAGAAATTGCATACAAATCTAAACCTTATCAACTAGTCTCCGAATCCTCGTCAACTTCCCTTTCTTTATGCTTCAATATCTCATCATCCGCCCTTCTAGTCACTTCCTCTGCCTTTTCAATAACAGAAGGAAGAAGATTCTTCCATGCAGCATCAGTAAGTTCAGCATCATTTTTCTCAAGAATTCTCAATTCCTGAACTAGATTGTTGGCTCCAAGCATTGAGAAAAGCGGAATCATTTTGTGCGCTATTTTTGCCGACGCGTCCCTGTCATTCTCTTCCAGAGCAGTCTTCATGAGTTGCAGATTCTTCTTTGTCTCTTCAGAGAATGTAGTCAATATTGAAGCGCAAGCCTCCGAATCCTCGCCCGCAAATGCAGTGAGCGATGAAAAATCCCAACTGCTCTCAGGCTCCAGATTCACAGTCAGCAAATCATTCAGCAGCGAGATAAGCTGCACGGCGGTGAACGGCTTGTTCAGGAATGCCGTGAATCCAGCCTCGATATAATGCTCATTCTCATTTGCCACACTTGCCGAAAGAGCAATCACAGGAACTGTATCCGTGCCTTCAATTCCGGAATTGCGAATCATCTTCAGCAGACTATATCCATCCATTCCCGGCATCTGTATATCAGTGATAATAGCATCAAAGCGCGAATTGCGAAGCACATCAGTCACACTCATCGGATTAGTCACACAAGTCACTTCCACATGGCTGCGCTTCAGCAACTCTTCCGTCAGGGCAAGCTGCAGCGGGTCATCGTCCACCAGAAGGCAGAAAATATCCTTATTCTCCAGCACTTCCAGTTTTTCGCCCTCGGCAGCAGAGTTTTCCTCCGTTTCCTCTTCCGTATGCGACAAGTCCATATCTGAAATAGGAAGAGGCAGAATTATAGTGAAATCACTTCCTTTGCCAACATGACTCTGCAGCGACAAAGTTCCGTGCATAAGAGTTATCAAACGTCGGGTGATTGACAATCCCAATCCGAATCCTTCAGTCGATTCCGAACCTTCCAGACGTGTGAAGTCTCCGAATATCCGGTCTCTCTCCGACTCAGGAATGCCCGGTCCCGCGTCACGTACCAGAACAGTAAGCGTCGCCTGTTTCTCCGAATCAATATGAATATACACGGCAAGGAGCACACTTCCTTCCTGAGTAAACTTTATAGCATTCGACAGCAGATTGCTCACCACCTGGCGTATTCTGATTGGGTCGCCCATATAAGCCTTTTCATTCAGCTCTTCCACGGCATCCATATCCAGTGAGAACTGCAATCCCTTTGCCTCTGCCATCGGACGGAAGCTGTCATATATCTCACGGAAGAGCGACGAAACTCTGAACGGAACAGCATGAATCTCCATCTTTCCCGATTCCAGACGGTGGAAATCCAACAAATCATTCACCAAAGAAAGAATATGTTGCGACGAGCCCGTCATATTATCCAGATAATAAGTCTGCCTTTCATCCGGATGACGGCGCTTGAGCAGCTCGATATATCCCATAATTGACGACAGCGGAGCACGGATATCATGGCTGATAGTCAGCATCAGCTTCTCACGGCTGTGCAGCAAATCTTCCACATATTTCTTTGATTTCTCAAGCTGAGTCCTGTAATACCAGCTCTTGGAAATATCCCTGATTATGACAAAAAGGAAAATCACGGCAATTATCACCGAAAGAATAGCAATAGCCGCAATCAGCCGCGAAGTCTCATGCACCAAATCCTGACGCTTCTGCATTCGGGCAAGCGAATGAGTCATTTCCTCTTCCTCAATATCTCTAAGAATCTGATTTATTCGCCTAGTCACGATGGTGTTGTTATATCTCAGACTAGCCGCACGCTGCAACAGCTGCTCCGTCAGAATCTGATGCTGGAAAGTTACAGTGTCCTGCAAGCTTCGCAGAACGCTAACAATCGTATCCGAAGGATTATATTTGAGCGAAACTGTGTCTGTCACAATATGCCTTGTCCTGTTCACAATAATGCTTGTGTCCTGAGTCTCTCGGGAAAAGGCTGCAGCCAGGCGGCGGAAGAATCCTCTTTTCTTTCGTGGCACAACCACGGTGTCTTTGCTTATCTGCACCTCTTCTCTCACCACAATCTTGTTTCCGTTCTTTCCCAAGGCTTCACGGATTTCATAATCATCATCTTTGTCTTTCTTATCCGATGAAATGATATCCGGAATAATTATAGACAGTGAATCAAGGTCTCTGTCAATCTCGCGAGAGAAAATATCACCTATCGACTCCACACCCAAATCCTTCATATAAAGCGAATCGAGCAGAGTCGAATCCTGCACGGCAATGGCACGCTGGATATTCTGAGTATATAGCCTTCCCGTATTCAGTTCATTCAGCGTTTCCAGAAGTCGCCTTGTGTTCCATCGCTTATGGTCGATAAGCATCTCAATTGTATCAATCTTCGAAATAAGGACAGAATCCGTGAGCAGCATTCTAAGGGAATCCATATTGTTCTTTGCCCTCGTCAAAGCCCTGTTGAAATATCGGAAATCATTCTCCGGACCGACAAGCTGCCCCAAAGCCTCGCTTTCATAAAGAAGAGAAAGAGTTTTGGTTACCAGATACACTTTCTGACGCGCCTTCGGATCCGGCTCATCGTCCGATGCCACTTGTTGCACCACGGAATATATATATCCGACTGCATAAACTGCTATTACTATCAGTACTAAATAGCCCCAAATTACCTTTCGGGTGATATGTTTGTTCGATGTTGACACGCTAAATAAATATTTCCGGCAAAAATACTTGTTTTTAAGTAATAAGGAAAGCCATTTTGCAGTAAAAGAAAAAACATATAATTTTGTAATGATAATTAAGTTTCGGAAGTTTCTTAATTTATAAGTTGACAAGGCTTCAGGAACAAGTAAACAAGAGATGAATCCATATTTTCATCGTCAGCTTGTCAACTCGTCAACTATAATAAATAAAATCTACTTATATGAATGTAATCGATCTGGTAAAAAACAGCAACAAAACTGCTTTCTCTTTTGAAATCCTTCCTCCGTTGAAAGGAAATAGCATACAGAAAGTTTATAATGTTATTGACAAACTTCTGGAGTTTGATCCAAAATACATTAACATAACTTCTCATCACAGTGAATATATCTACAAGACAATGCCGGACGGCAGCTTCCAGAAAGTGAACATCAGAAAGCGCCCGGGCTCCGTAGCCATTGCTTCTGCAATCCAGAACAAATATTCAATTCCTGCTGTTCCTCACATCATCTGCAAAGGATTCACAAAAGATGAAACTGAATATGCGCTGATCGACCTGAATTTCCTCGGCGTCCATAATCTCCTGCTGCTTCGCGGCGACATCAAGACTCTCGAAGTTGAGAACAAACCGGAGCTTTATCACGAGCATGCCACAGACCTTCAGCAGCAAGTGAACAATTTCAACAACGGAATAGCTCTTGACGGCTCTAAGATCGACGGCATTGACACTCCTTTCTCTTACGGAATGGCATGCTATCCTGAGAAGCATGAGGAAGCTCCAAATATGGATTCAGATATTTTCTATCTCAAGGAAAAAGTGAAGAACGGAGCAGACTATCTTGTCACTCAGATGTTCTTCGACAATCAGAAATATTTCTCTTTCGTGGACCGCTGCCGCAAGGAAGGCATCAATGTCCCAATCATCCCGGGGATCAAGCCTATCGTATTCAAGAATCAGCTTACAGTGCTGCCTAAAGTGTTCCGCTCTGATATTCCTGAACCTTTCGCTGCCGAGCTTCGCAAATGCAAGACAGACGAAGAAGCCAAGGAAGTCGGAATCGAATGGAGCATCCAGCAGTGCAAGGAACTGATTGCCTACGGAGTCCCAAGCCTCCATTTTTACACAATGATGGCATCAGACAGTGTCAGAAGAATTGCTAAAGAAATTTATTAATTAAGAAGTTGACGAGTTGACAAGGCAACAGAAACGAGAGTTATCATTCTTGACTACTTGACTCGTCAACTTTCAGCAAAACTATAATAAGAAATGCAAAACACAGAATCCGCTTATCTTGCCTCAGGCTGCTTCTGGGGCACACAATATCATCTTAATAAAATTCCGGGAGTTATAAGCACAACTGCCGGATTTATGGGCGGCAAACTCAAATCGCCTACTTATCCCGAAGTGAAAACCGGCACAACCGGACATATCGAAACTGTGGAAGTCGTGTTCGACAAGGATAAGACTTCGTTCGAAACAATTCTCCGCATGTATTTCGAAACTCACGATTTCACCCAGCGCGACGGACAAGGCCCGGACATCGGTAGCCAGTATCTTTCTGTCATCTTCTATAATGGCGAAGAACAGAAGGCAGTTGCCGAGCGCTATATCAGCATCCTCAGGGAAAAAGGATATGACGTGGCAACAGAATTGCGTCCGGCTGAAGAATTCTGGCCGGCAGAGGATTATCACCAGCATTATTATGACAACAAGGGGACAACTCCATATTGCCATATTTACAAGAAAATTTTCTGACGCGAAATGACATATCAAGAAACTTTACATTATCTGTACACAAGCATTCCTGTCTTCCAGCATAGCGGAGCTTCAGCCTATAAGCCGGGACTTGGAACAAGCATTGCCCTCGACAATTATCTGGGCAATCCGCACCGTTCCTACAAGTCTGTCCACGTTGCCGGCACAAACGGAAAAGGCTCAACTTGCCATCTGCTGGCGGCAATACTTCAGGAATCAGGATATAAAGTGGGACTTTTCACATCGCCTCACCTTGTGGATTTCAGAGAAAGAATCCGCATAAACGGAAAAATGATTTCCGAAGATTATGTGATAAACTTTGTGGAAAAGCACAAAGAATTCTTCGAACCGCTCAAGCCTTCGTTCTTCGAACTCACTTCGGCAATGGCTCTTGCCTATTTTGCCGATGAAAAGGTGGACTTCGCAGTAATCGAAACCGGACTCGGCGGTCGTCTCGACAGTACAAATATTATCAGCCCCGTCCTTAGCGTGATAACAAATATCAGCAAGGACCACGTGCAGTTCCTGGGCGACACTCTCGAAAAGATAGCCTTCGAAAAGGCAGGAATCATCAAGCCTCACACACCTGTTGTTATTGGCGACGTGTTCGAGCCGTCAGTAATGCAGGTCTTTCTGGAAAAAGCACACGAAACAGAATCTAAACTGATATCTTCAGTTGTGGAATCGCCGGTCGAAAGCGCTCATCTTGCCGACGACGGGAAGTGGAGATTTCAGACAAAAGAATTCGGCGAAATCGTGGGCGAACTGGGCGGCGCTGTCCAGGTCAACAATGCGGCAACTGTCCTCACTGCCGTGAAAACTCTCCGCGAACTTAATATCTCCATCACCACAGAAGCCGTGGCAAAAGCCTTCTCTTCCGTTGTCGAACTGACAGGCCTTATGGGAAGATGGCAGAAACTCCAGTCAAATCCAAAAGTAATATGCGACACCGGACACAACACCGGAGGCTGGGAATATCTTTCCCGCCAGCTCAGCGGCGAAAGTTCTTTCCACACTAAGCTGCGCATGGTTGTGGGAATGGTCAACGACAAAGATATAAACGGTGTCCTCGACATGATGCCTCGCAACGCTGAATATTATTTCACCCGCGCAGACATCGCACGTGCAATGCCCGAAGACGAATTTGCCGCCCTAGCGTCCAACCACGGACTCAAAGGAAGAGCATTCCATTCAGTGGAAGATGCCGTGAACGCCGCCTTAGCGGACTCAGCTCCTGATGATATGGTATTCATAGGCGGAAGCACATTTATTGTTGCCGAAGCAATTCCCCTTTTTTTATAAAAAAGAAAACTCAAAAACTCAAAAACTCAAAAACTCATAAACTTAAAAACTCAAAAACTTAAAAACTCAAATCATTATGACAGAATTGATCAATAAAAAATTGAATGATTCAAAGGTGGCACGCTGGACGGCGCTTGCCATCGTCTCGTTCACAATGCTGTGCGGATATTTCCTCACAGACGTGATGTCGCCTCTTAAACCGATGCTTGAGCAGGAACTTTCCTGGACAAGTACAGACTTCGGTATGTTCACCAGTGCCTACGGATGGTTCAACGTCTTCCTTCTGATGCTTATCTTCGGAGGAATGATTCTGGACAAAATGGGTGTCCGCTTCACAGGATTCGGCGCCTGCTTCCTGATGCTTATCGGATGCGCCATCAAATATGCTGCTGTTGCCGGATATATCGGACAGAGCGGCGAGATTCTTGGCTTCTCATCACAGGTGATGATTGCATCACTGGGTTATGCAATCTTCGGTGTCGGTGTTGAAATTGCCGGAATCACAGTATCAAAAATTATCGTAAAATGGTTCAAAGGCAAGGAACTTGCATTGGCTATGGGACTTGAAATGGCAACTGCCCGCATCGGAACAATGCTTGCCATGGCTATCACAGTGCCTTTCGCAAAATATTTCCAGAGTGTTTCTGCTCCTGTATTGCTTTGCCTTATCATGTTGTGCATCGGATTGATTTCTTTCTTCATCTACACATTCATGGATAAGAAACTCGATGCTTCAATGACCGACCAGGAAGATGAAGCAGAAGAACCTTTCCGCTTCTCTGATATCGGAGCCATCATCACAAACAAAGGTTTCTGGCTGATTGCTCTTCTTTGCGTGCTGTTCTATTCTGCTGTGTTCCCTTTCCTGAAATATGCGACAGACCTGATGGTCAACAAATATCATGTTGAAGAGGAACTTGCCGGATTCATCCCAAGTTTGCTTCCGCTCGGAACTCTCTTCCTGACTCCGTTCTTCGGAAACCTTTACGACCGCAAGGGAAAAGGTGCATCAATCATGATGCTTGGTGCTGTTCTTCTTATCATCGTTCACTTGCTGTTCACATTGCCTATATTGAACGAATGGTGGTTCGCTACTCTCATTATGATTGTTCTCGGAATCGCCTTCTCACTTGTTCCTTCTGCAATGTGGCCTTCAGTTCCTAAGATTATCCCGGAAAAGCAGCTTGGAACTGCCTATGCTCTTATCTTCTGGGTACAGAACTGGGGATTGATGGGCGTGCCTGCTCTTATCGGATGGGTTCTCGACAAATATTGCAAGCTCGACAACTCTGCTGGCGGTCCAGCATACGACTACACTTTGCCAATGGCAATCTTCACTTGCTTCGGAATCCTTGCCTTGTTCATCGCCTTCCTGTTGAAACGTGAGGATAAGAAGAAAGGATATGGATTGGAGTTGCCAAATATTAAATAATAGAGGAGTTAAGAAGTCAATCAAATAACAACAACATAAATCCAAACAAAAATGAAATCAGACATCGAAATTGCTAGAGAAACCCCTTTAAAGAAAATTAAAGATGTTGCTGAAAGCATCAACATTCCTCGTGAAGAAGTGCTTCTTTACGGAAGATATATTGCCAAATTGCCATTGGAATTGATAAAGGAAGAAAAAATCAAGGAAAATAACCTTATCCTTGTAACAGCTATCACTCCAACAAAAGCCGGTATCGGAAAAACTACAGTTTCCATCGGTCTTGCTCTTGGATTGAACAAAATCGGCAAGCAGGCTGTTCCAGTTCTCCGCGAGCCGTCACTTGGTCCTTGCTTCGGTATGAAAGGTGGCGCTGCCGGTGGTGGATATGCTCAGGTGTTGCCTATGGAAAATATCAACCTGCACTTCACAGGCGATTTCCATGCAATCACATCAGCACACAACATGATTACTGCATTGCTCGACAACTATCTTTATCAGAACCGCAATTCTTGCAACGGTCTGAAAGAAATCAAATGGAAACGCGTGCTCGATGTCAACGACCGCAGCTTGCGTAACATCATCTCCGGTCTTGGTGGCAGCGCAAACGGAATCCCAACAGAAACAGGATTCGACATCACGCCGGCATCTGAAATCATGGCAATCCTTTGCCTTGCTTCAGACCTTGACGACTTGAAACGCCGCGTCGGAAATATCCTTCTTGGATATACTTATGAAGACAAGCCTTTCACTGTGAATGACCTTGGCGTTGCCGGTGCAATCACAGTATTGTTGAAAGATGCTTTGCTTCCGAACCTTGTTCAGACAACTGAAAATACTCCGGCATTTGTTCACGGTGGTCCGTTCGCAAACATCGCTCACGGCTGTAACTCTATCATCGCAACA
The DNA here is from genome assembly GCF_056640935.1 of Parabacteroides sp. KHUB-01. NCBI lineage: Bacteria > Pseudomonadati > Bacteroidota > Bacteroidia > Bacteroidales > Tannerellaceae > Parabacteroides > Parabacteroides sp. KHUB-01. Next base: position 247,727 of record NZ_CM153256.1, read on the forward strand.
AAGATGGCTCTTTCATATTCAAACTATGTAATCACAGAAGCCGGATTCGGTGCAGACCTTGGTGCTGAAAAGTTCTTCAACATCAAATGCCGCAAAGCCGGTCTCACTCCAAAGGCAACTGTCATCGTTGCAACAGCTCAGAGCTTGAAGCTTCACGGCGGTGTTCCTGAAGCAGAAATCAAAGAAGCTAATATCGAAGGTTTGAAAAATGGTCTTGCCAACTTGGACAAGCATATCGAAAATATGCAGAGCTTCGGCCAGAAAGTTATCGTCACTTTCAACCGTTATGCATCAGACACAGACGAAGAAATCGCACTTGTTGCAGAACACTGCAAGCAGAAAGGTGTCGGCTTCGCTATGAACAATGTATTTGCTCAGGGAGGCGAAGGCGGTATGGATTTGGCTCGTCTTGTTGTTGACACTGTCGAAAACAATCCTTCTGCTCCTGCATTGAACTTCACTTACAACGACGGCGACGACATCCGCACTAAGATAAACAAGGTGACTAAGAATATCTATGGCGCTGCCTCTGTCACATACACAACTTTGGCAGACAAGAAAATCAAGCAGATTGAATCTCTGGGCATCTCCCACTATCCAATCTGTATCGCCAAAACACAATATTCTTTCTCATCAGACCCGAAAGCTTATGGCGTAGCAAAAGACTTCGAACTCAAAGTCCGCGATATCGTCATCAACAACGGTGCCGAAATGATTGTTGTCATCATGGGCGAAATCATGCGTATGCCGGGATTGCCAAAAGTTCCGCAGGCTCAGAAAATCGATATTGTTAATGGATTGATTGAAGGTTTGAGCTAAAAATAGAAACAAGTTGACAAGGCATCAGAGACAAGGAAATTTCACCTTGTCCCCCCTTGTCAACTTGTTCCCTCGTCACCTATTCCTCTGCACCATCTCCTTCAACGCCTCCTTCCAATATCTCACCCTCACACCAAACGTCTCCTTAACCTTCGTCTTGTCGAGAACGGAATAATTAGGGCGCTTCACCTTGCTTGGAAACTCATTGCTATGGCAAGGACGGATATCACACTCATTGCCGCTAAGCCCGGCAATCTCAATGGCAAAATCGAACCACGAGCACACACCCTCATTACTGAAATGATAAAACCCCGTCTTGTCCATCATATCCTCCTCTATAATCTTATAAATAAGAGCAGCCAAATCGCGGGCATAAGTCGGCGTTCCAACCTGGTCGAACACCACATTCAGAGTGTCACGCTCCGCAGTCAGGCGTTGCATCGTCTTCACGAAATTATTGCCGAACGACGAATAAAGCCATGCCGTACGGAAAATCATATAACGGCAACCACTGTTCAGAATACTCTCCTCACCGCGCAACTTCGTGCGTCCGTAAACACCCAGAGGATTAGTCTCGCATTCCTCATTATAAGGCACATTCTTGTCACCGCCGAAAACATAATCCGTCGATACGTGAATCAGCAGCGCATCATTCTCTTTTGCAGCCACGGCAAGATTCTCCGCAGCCTTGTTGTTCAGCAAGTCGGCAAAAGCCTCGTCGTCCTCTGCCTTGTCCACGTTAGTATAAGCGGCGCAGTTCACAATCACATCAACCTTGTTGTCCGCCACGGCACGAGCCACGGCAGCCGCATCCGTAATGTCCAGCTCCGCCACGTCAGTAAATATATAATTGTTTTTGCTTGCCTTCGCAACACATCTCATCTCGTTTCCCAACTGTCCGTTGGCACCGGTAATAAGTATATTCATAATTCCAGAAAATTTAGTTTCATCGCGGAAAGTTATCAAGAAAAATCCGAATGACAAAACATAACAAAAAAACGGCTGTTCCGTCTTTCACAAAACGAAACAGCCTGTATTAAGCAATATCTCCCAACATCACATATACTCCAAAGATATTGCCCTCAGAAACATATTCTTGATTAATTGACACATGTTTTTCAAAATGCAAAATTGCAATTATCATATTACAACAGCATTTCATAACACTGACAAACCAGTTACATTTCATATACGGAGAAAACCAATTCCCACACATCTGCCCGCCACTTGCCAACTAATTTTTTATTTGTAATTTTGCATCACATCTAAACCAATAAAAATAATCATGAGCACTTCAAAAGTTTATTTTACTAATCTGCGTACCACTCCTTCCAGCAATCTGTTGGACAAAATGGAGCGCGTTGTGCGCCGCGCAGGAATTGCAGACATTAATTTTGAAAAGCAGTTCACTGCAATCAAGATACATTTCGGCGAACCTGGCAACCTTGCCTTTATCCGCCCTAACTATGCAGCCCGCATGGCTAACATCCTTCGTTCAATGGGAGCAAAACCATTCCTTACGGACTGCAACACTCTCTATTCCGGACGCAGAGCCAATGCTGTGGACCATCTGAAGAGTGCTATGGAAAACGGCTTCAACCCAATCTCTGCACAGTGCGACGTTATAATCGCCGACGGACTGAAAGGAACTGAATGCCGCGAAATCGAAATCAACGGCGAATACTGCAAGGCTCCGAAAATCGGTTCTGCCATTGCCGATGCCGACATCATCATATCTATGAACCATTTCAAAGGTCACGAACAGACTGGATTCGGCGGCGCCCTCAAGAACCTTGGTATGGGATGCGCAAGCGTAGCCGGAAAACTGGAACTTCACGGAGCATCACAGCCTCGCATCGACCTTGAGAAATGTAAAGGCTGCAATATCTGTGTGAAAAACTGCCGCCACGAGGCAATCACACTCAACAGCCAGCGCAAGGCAGAAATCAACTACGACAAGTGCGTGGGTTGCGGCCAGTGCGTTGCCCTTTGCCAGTACGACGGTGCTGTTCTCGGCTCATGGGACACTTCTGAAAACCTGAACTGCAAAATTGCCGAATACACAAAAGCTGTGCTTCTGGACAAGCCTCACTTCCACGTGAGCTTCATTATGAACGTATCACCTGAGTGCGACTGCTGGAACCACAACGACGCAGCTATCGTTCCTGACCTCGGTATCGCAGCATCATTCGACCCTGTTGCCCTCGACAAGGCTTGTGCCGACCTCGTCATCAACGCCCCAGTCCTTCAGACAAGCAACAGACTTTCGGACAAACACAGCCACGAACACCTCGAAGGTCACGACAAATTCCATATGATCCATCCGGACACAAACTGGCAGGCAGGTCTTGAACATGCCGAAAAGATTGGAATCGGAACTCAGGAATATGAATTGATTACAGTATAAAATAGGGGACGAGTTGACAAGGTGACAAGTTAACAAGGTGACAAGGCTTCAGGAAATAAGATATTCCTTCTTGACTACTTGACTCCTTAATCCTCTGTTCCTCCGTGACTCTGTGTTTAACCCCTCGTCAACTTGTCAACTCGTCACCTAATTCACAAACCAACTGATAAAAAAATGACAAAAACAACCATCTGCGCCATATCCACCGCCCCCGGCGTCGGCGGAATAGCCGTCATAAGAGTATCCGGACCGGAAGCATTCACAATATGCGACCGCATATTCCGTGCCCGCAAAGCCGGCAAAACACTGGGCACACAGGAAGCCTACACCCTTCTCTACGGAACAATCCTCAATGCCGAGGGCGAATCCGTTGATGATGTAGTGTGTGCAGTATTCCGCGCCCCGCACTCCTTCACCGGCGAAGACACCGTCGAAATAACATGCCACGGCTCGATATATATACAGCAGAAAATAATGGAACTGCTGGTCGAAAACGGTTGCCGCACGGCAAATCCGGGCGAATACACACAGCGGGCATTCATGAATGGCAAGATGGACCTTAGCCAGGCAGAGGCAGTTGCCGACCTTATTGCCTGCACTTCAGCCGGACAGCACAAGCTTGCCCTCAGCCAGATGCGCGGCGGATTCAGCAAGGAGCTGAAAGAACTCCGCAACAAACTCCTTCACATCACATCGCTGATGGAACTCGAGCTCGACTTTGCCGACCACGAAGAACTGGAATTTGCCGACCGCAGCGAACTCAAGGAACTAGCCTCACAGATTTCATCCGTTATCCAGAGACTAGCCGACTCGTTCCGCACCGGCAACGCCATCAAAAACGGAATCCCCGTGGCAATCATCGGCGAAACAAATGCCGGAAAATCCACTCTCCTCAATGCCCTTCTCAACGAAGAGAAAGCCATTGTCAGTGACATCCACGGTACAACGCGCGACGTTATCGAAGACACAATGTATATCAACGGTCTCCAGTTCCGCTTCATCGACACTGCCGGAATCCGCGACACCGACGACACAATTGAAAGCCTCGGCATCGAACGCACGTTCCAGAAAATTCGCCAGGCAGACATCGTGCTTTGGGTAATCGACAGCACCGAAGCTTCAAAACAGATTTCTCTCCTTTCAGAGAAAATCATCCCGCTATGCGAGTCAAAGCAGCTTATCCTTGTGTTCAACAAGGCAGACTTGAGCACAGCCGCTCCGGATCCTTCCATTTCTCTGCCCGAAAACAGCAGACAGATTTCTATCTCTGCACGCGAGAAAGACGGCATCTCTTCTCTGCAGAATATGCTTGTCGAAGCGGCTCAAATTCCAAGTATCTCGCAGAATGATATCATTGTGAGCAATGTACGCCACTACGAGGCTCTCACCCTCGCCCTCGATTCCGTCCACCGCGTTCAGGATGGCCTCGAGAATAATCTCTCCGGCGACTTTATCTCGCAAGACCTCCGAGAATGTATATATTATCTCTCAGATATCGTCGGTGAGGTCACTACTGATGAGGTGCTGGGGAATATATTTAGGCATTTTTGCATCGGAAAATAAATGGCACTTTTTTGAATTGAAAACGGATGCAAAGAAAACCGTATAAAACGCAAATATCAGCAATTAAAACGCTATAAAACAGTATATTGCGGTATTTGCGTTTCTTTGCATGCGAAATCGTTGCTTATTTTGCAGTATCAGATATTTGTTTTAATTTTGTCCCCCAGATGGTCCCCCGAGACAAAAAAGGCACTAAAATTTTGTCCCTTTTTGTCCCTCGGGATTCTCGGGGGACAAAAAATGAATAGTAACGACTAATACTGTAATCAAATGGCAAAGAAAATCGATGTACAAAAAGAGCCTGTCAAGCTACGTGAGAAAGTGCTCAAAAATGGAAGTATCAGTTTATTCCTTGACATATATAGTAATGGCCGTCGCCACAAGGAATATTTGAAACTGTATCTCATCAAAGCTACCACTCAGGCTGAGAAAGAACAAAACAGAGAAACATTGGCAACTGCTCAAGCAATAAAAGCAAAACGCCAAATTGAAATTCAAAATGGTCAGTACGACTTCACTCGTCAGTTCAAGGAAGACATATTGTTTCTTCCCTATTTCAGGGAGATGATTGAAGAACGAGGTAAAAATGCTGATAGTAAAGGTAACTATGGCAACTGGAAGAGTTGTCTTCGTTACTTGGAAATCTATTGTGATGAGAAGACTACATTCCGTGATGTTACTCCTGAATTTGTACAAGGCTTCAAGGATTATCTTGACGTTGCAGACAAGGAAGACTTCAAACGTGGTCCCAATGCACCAAAGCGTGTTTACGAAAAGCTATCAACCAATACAAAAGTATCATACTTTAATAAATTGAGAGCTTGCATCAATCATGCATTCAATGAGCGGATAATCCCGACCAATCCTATAATTGGCATTACAGGGTTCAAAGCAGAAGAAGTAAAAAGAGATTATCTCACTTTTGATGAAGTCAAGCTGCTTGCAAACACCCCATGTGCTTCACCACTGTTGAAAAGAGCTTTTCTTTTCTCTTGCTTAACTGGTCTCCGTGCGAGTGATATTGAAAAATTGACTTGGGAAGAGGTCAAGAAGTTTGGAGAATATACAAGAATTGAGTTCAAGCAGAAGAAGACGGGCGGACAGGAATATATGGACATTCCTGCCCAGGCAGTCAAATATCTTGGTGAACGAGGAGAGCCAACAGAACGTGTCTTTAGTGGATTTAAGTATGGAGTTTGGATAAGCACATATTTGAGGAAATGGTGTGACGCAGCAGGAATTACCAAAAAGGAATTGACATTCCATTGTGGTCGCCACACATTTGCCGTTCTTATGCTTGATTTGGGAACAGACCTATTCACCGTCTCAAAGCTTCTTGGTCATAAAGACATCAAGACTACCCAGATATACGCAAAGGTACTTGACAAGAATAAGCAAAAGGCTGTGTCATTGATTCCTAGTTTAGATGATTAATTTATGGGAAGTATGGAAACAATGAATAGACAACATGCCGTTATAGCAATGGCCAAAATAGGAAGATTGGTTAAACAACTTCGCTATTGGATTGATGCAGAAGCTGACTCGGATCTATATTTCGCAACTTTTGATGAAGACATAAGCCAATCTAACGAATGGTCTGACATCCTCTATAAATATCTGAAAGAGAGTTCTTGTAAGACTGTTGCAGAAGAGTTTGAAAGAATCGGCTTAATAGATGACATTGAGGAATATGTAAATAATAAGAATGGTAGATTGGATGCAAGATTACGTCCAAATCTTATATGTTTCATTAAAAAGATACATAAGATAGAAGCCGTTGTAAGAAAAATCAAGGCTGAGAATAAAGGTGAATATCCTGATTTGATTCCGGCACTGGCCAACGAACGCACGGTCAATCTATTGCAGAGAGCAGTTGAAGGAGGTCTTCTTGATGAGCATTATATGCCATTAGAAACCACCACTGGTTCACAACTCAGAGTAATTGCATATGCTATAGCTACCATTATGAAGTTTCCCAATAGATGTAAGTATGTCTATTTCGAGAGACAATGGAATAGAGCGAGTTATCGTGTAGGTGCTGTCCCCTTGGCTCAATCTGAACAAGGCAGAGTGAAACACGAGTATGCAATGAGTTTATATCCTGAAGCAGATTTTTCATCGCTCCTTCAGGTATCGAGTGACAATGACACGTTCTACTGTCCTTATCCAAAGCAACGAATCAAACGTATGTACCTGGATTTAGTGGAAGGTGGATATATAGCTCACTATACGACATTGGAAGACTTTCAAGGGATATTTGATGCCAACAAGTTCGCCAAACCTGTTGAATGGATAAAAAGCCAAAGACAATTATCATACTTCTTAACCGAGGCTTTTACACCCACGAACAAAAGATTGGTATGGGTTAAAGCATGCTGCTGTTTTAGAATCTTTGGCAAGGTCCCTAATAAAGAGTGTATGGTCTCTGGTCTAGGAGAACTTAAAAGAAAGGGTGTGTATGAAACATACGATCCAGAACTGAAGAATATCGCAAAAAGATATAATGCTAAGTAGTTGTAAATAAGCAAATAAATTCTCTATGAGAACTATATATATAATTGAATTACAAATTAAAAATCAAGGAACAATGAGACGAAATTTATCTTGCCTCATCTCTCTTTTTTGACAAATTTGTAAGGCGTTCGACCTACGTCAGTCCTAAAATTGGGAGAAAAGGCCTAGCTGAATTGCTCAGCACAGCACATGAACTTTTTCAGGAAGAAGTCATTTCATCGAAGAAAAGTTATAAACGCTTCATGAATGACTTTCTAAATTCTATCAAGCATCACGACAATGAAGATGCATGGAGTAAAAACGGTCACGAGCAGAATTACAATATAGTATTGACTCTCTTGACTGAGCACGAAGGATTGGTTAGAAATTATCTCTCGAAACCGCAATTTACGGAAGATGATATAGACCAACTTATAGTTGAGTTTTATCGATTTGACATTCCACAAGGAAAGTCAAGCCCGATTGCGACTGAAGAAATCTCAAATGCACGACCAGTTGGTATTCTTAGTGTAATCAATCCTTCAAACCAAAAACATATAGAGCTTATCGTACATATAGCAAATAAAGTCAACCTGTTTAAGGAACAGATTGATGAAAGCGATGCCAAAGCTCTTATGGGTGAAATGAAGATCAGAAGCCTTAGCTCTTCAAATAATACAAGAGTAGTTCTTTTCTTTGACAGATTGGCTTCACATGGTATACTTGTAAATACATGGCAAGTAGACCTTGCTAAACGCCAAATGGTACGCAGTTCTTCTGGTTGCAAATACCTCGAACAGCACGATTACTCGTCAACTCTCTATAGATTGAAAGAACGTCCTCCGTCACCCAAAGAACGTGAATTGCTTTCTTTGATAGACAAGATTATTGAGAAGTCAAAGGAAGAAAAGTAAGAAAAAAGAAGAAAAAAATGTTGAGAATCGTGTTGAGAATGATGTAGAGAATCAACATTCTCAATTTTGTGAGCCAACTCATCTCTGTAGCTTTGCCCTCGTAACCGGTTATTACTGAGGGCAAAGCCTTTTTTATTCACTTCAAAAATTAGAAAGATGAAACAAAGAAGACAAGAGATGAGGGATTCCATTTCCCCACAAACCATCCAACATCTGGAATCAAGCGTACAGAACCTTCATTCGATGTTGACAAAGCTTGATAAAAGAATAGAATCCGAGATCAATAAGATTGACGATAAGATGTGGACACTTAAAGAAGTACTCACATCATCTGAAGCTTGCATGTTTTTAGGTATATCGCCTAGCTATCTTTACAAACTCACCTCTGCCAAGCTCATTCCATATTATAAGCCCAATGGTGGTATGATATTCTTCAATCATGCCGAATTGAAACAGTGGGCACAACAAAATCCTGTTGTCGCTAGAGCTTTTGATAAGTCTAACTCAAATACTGCATCCCTATGACTCCACGTGAACTAGAACTGTACATCGAGAGACTTAAGAGGGCTCAAGAGATGATTGAAACAAATGACATTGGTCAGTTTCAAGAGAAAATAATGGAAGTTAAGAGCTATCTAGAGCAATTCAACGGATTGCATGAATTGCTTAAGCACATGAAAGCCATTTCTGAGATTGCATATACCATCAAAGAGTTTTATACTATTGATGAAGCGTCTAAATATCTGGGCTTAAGTAAAAGCACCGTGTACAAGATTACTTCAAACAGAGAGCTTACTTACTATAAGCCAAATGGTAAAAGTATTTTCATTAAGCGTGATGACCTACTCAAATGGATTAACCGACATCAAGTACGCTCAATAGATGATATCAATGCCATTGCTGCAACTAAGGCCCATAAACTAGCAAAAGAACATCAACGAAAATCGAACAGAGTATGAAATCACTGATAGATATGAGGAATGGTGCCAAAATTGACGGTACCAATTACAAACTACTCCTGAAACATATAAGGTTGAATGTAACTGACAAATACGAGTTCCCTCCTGAGATTATTAAGGTTAATGGAACAACGGTAGCTACATTGGGAAATTTTAGTGCATCAACAGGCAAGCCTAAGAGCAAGAAAACTTTCAATGTATCTGCACTCGTTGCATCTGCCCTCTCTGGGAAAGAGGTACTGAAGTATAAGACTATTCTGCCCCAAGGTAATGAACGCATCCTCTATGTTGACACAGAGCAGAGCAAATGCCATTGTCATAAGGTCATGCAAAGGATTATGAAGTTGGCCGGCTTGCCCATTGATAAGGAAGATGACAGAATTCTATTCTTCGTCCTCAGAGAATACACACCTGAGCAAAGACGAGAAATCATCAGTTGTGCTTTACAAGAAGAAGAGAATATCGGGTTGGTTATAATAGATGGTATCAGAGACTTGATCCATGACATCAACTCACCGGGTGAATCTCTGAATATCATCAATGAGCTTATGAGATGGTCTAGTTATTACGAAATGCATATTCACACTGTACTCCATCAGAATAAAGGTGATGACAATACACGAGGACATATTGGTACAGAGCTTAATAATAAAGCAGAAACCATATTGCAGGTTTCCAAGAATGCAGAGAATCCCAATATCAGTGAAGTCAGAGCTGTGCATATCAGAGATAAAGAATTTCAGCCTTTTGCTTTTGAAATCAATGAAGATGCATTGCCACAGTTGGTAAACAACTATAAGTTTACAAAGACTAAGGAGAAAATATCTTCATATGCAGACATGAGCAATGAACAGCATCTTGAGGCTTTGGAATGTGCTTTCAAAGACAAACAAAGTATGGGATATCAGGAATTGTTGGATTCCTTAAAGACTGGTTATGCGAGCATTGGGTACGCAAGAGGACGAAATACTATTGTCAAACTCTGCAAGTTCTTGTCCAATATAAACGTTCTAATCAAAGAAGAACAAGGATACATATTTGATAAAGAACCTCTCTGCTCAGGAAGCAGTTTAGTTTAGTTTGGGTATATATATAAGTTGGACTAAACCGAATAGATATGAATATACTTGAAGCAAAGCAAATAAGCATAGTAGAATATCTTAAACAATTAGGGTATCAGCCTACCAAATCAAAGTGTGGACAATATTGGTTCAAATCTCCATTCAGATCAGAGAGAACCGCATCATTTAAGGTTGACAACAACAAGAATGAATGGTACGATTTTGGTGTGGCCGATGGAGGTGATATTATCCTACTTGGGAAGTACCTATTCAATACAAGCAGCGTTAGTGAAGTACTATCTATACTGAGCAATCAGGTTCCCTGTGCGGATTCTATCAGAATCAAGCCATCGACCATACAGCCTCCCCCTATCGAGGATATGTTTAGGAATGTAGAAGTCATCCCTCTCAACAACTATGCATTGTTGTCGTATGTCAAATCTCGTCTCGTAGACATCAACTTGGCAAAACAGTATTGTCATGAGATTCATTACAAATTACGTCAGAGAGCATATTTTGGTATTGCTTTCGCCAATCGTTCAGGTGGTTATGAAATCAGAAATTCCTATTATAAAGGATGCTACAAAAATAAGGATATAACCATGGTATATATGTGCAATGGTGTAATACAAGAACACATATGTATATTTGAAGGATTTATGGACTTCCTTTCCTATTTGACACTGGAAAAAGTTGACAACAGATTCATCTGTATAGAATCATCCACAGATTATATGATTCTAAACTCTATAGGTAATTTGAAGAAGTGTCTCGAAGAACTGGATAAATTCTCATCTATCCATTGTTATTTGGATAATGACACAGCAGGACAAAAGACTGTAGAGACAATCAGAGGTTTATATGACCATAGAGTCTTTGATGAGTCTGTAAGGTACCAGGAATACAAGGATCTCAACGACTATTTATTAGGAAAAAAGAAATAAAACGCATCAACATTAGATTTAGGGCGACTCAAAAGGTCGTCCTTTTTTATTGGCCTTTTCCTTCTCAAAGTATGATATTAAAGTATGATTTATAATATTTCAAACAAAATAGCCCCTTTCAGAGCGGTTTTTAAGAAGATTATTTCGATAAATCATATTTAAGCCTTTCCTTTGCATCAAACTTTAATCATAATTAAATATCATACTTCAAAAGATGAGTTCATACTTTATATTCGCAATTGCTCTCACGGTGGCATACATCATCTACTTTGCAGTAATGATTATGCAGGACCTTTACGGAAAGAAGAAAGACGGTAAAAATGATGTAGAGGTGTTTTCGGTGACAGATGACCCTGATGAAGGTGTACAGGTGTCAGAAAGCGACTCAGGTTTCAGCATTGGAGAGGAAGATTACACTACCGAATATTTGGAACAAGAGAATGCCCCAACTCTCGATGAAAATCCAGAGTCATCCACTGATAGTCCATCTCCAATTGCTGAGATTAAATCACAGATAGATGAAACTATGGATACCGTTGAGTCATTTATGTCAAATCCTTGCACAGATGAAAAACTACAGTTGGCCTTAATTAATGGAGGTCATATTGATGATGATACAGAGCTGGATTGGAAAAAGGTAATCAATGAATTATGAAGTTAACCATATTAAAACCATGCTTACTTATCATGATGCTTGGCATAATACCAATGAGTGTATATGCCAAATGTGGAGGTGTTAATTATAGCTGGGGTGCTGATGCTCTTGCCTCCATGCACGACTATGTAGTCACAATGATGCTTTATGTCTTATACATCTGCTATGCATTGGCTACAGTAGTTGGTATCATATCAGCTCTTCAGATAACAATAAAAATGAATATTGGCGAAGACGGTGTAAAGAAAGCCATTATGATGTTAGTCGGAGCTATACTCTTTATCATTAGTGCTTCAATTGTCTTCCCTGCTTTCTTTGGATATAGAATCTGGTAGTTATAAACTTATTGTTTCACTTTTAATTAAAATCTTATGTATCAGAAAGTAAAAAGCTTTTTTAAGAAGATGGCAGCCTCTAAGAACTTGAAGGCATTGGCCATTATGTTGTTGTGTGGTGTAGGCTCAGTCTATGCTCAGACTACAGCTGGAGACTATTCGGCAGGTACAGGAGCACTGACCACTGTAGCCGAGGAGATCGCTAAGTATGTTCCTATCGTTGTCAAGTTGTGTTATGCAATTGCCGGTGTTGTAGCCGTAGTGGGTGCAATTTCGGTTTACATCGCCATGAACAACGAGGAACAGGATGTCAAGAAGAAGATCATGATGGTCGTTGGTGCTTGTATCTTCCTTATTGCTGCGGCTCAGGCTCTTCCTCTTTTCTTCGGCATTGGAGGCTAAACCTAAGGTTTCATGAGTAAGGATAGAAAAGAGTCCTATCCTGATTACCCTATTTTCAAGGGGTTGCAAAGACCCCTTGAATTTATGGGTATTCAAGGAAGATATATTTACTGGGCGGCAGGAACCATTGGTGCAGCCATAGCAGGATTCATTATCGGCTACTGTATCGTAGGGTTTATATTAGGACTGATATTTCTGGCTACAGCATTAGTAATTGGAATTGGACTCATCTTATTAAAGCAAAGGAAAGGCCTACACACGAAACAGAACAAAAAGGGCATCTACATATATGCCTATTCAAAGAAGATTTAAGAAAGAAACCATGGCTAATACATGGCTAATTTAATGTTGAACGTGGGTAGGTTGACAAGACAGTTGACCTACCCCTATTTATTTCTAACTGATGGTTTTATATATCATACTCATATTCACAGCTCTCTGCATAGGAATGGCAATTTCTGTATATGCATTCGGTACTGGAGGTAAACGCAAGCATATCTTCCAGGATATCTATTATTCTGTTGAAGACAATGATGGCATTGGTGTACTCTATACGAAGAAAGGAGAATACTCTGCTATCCTTAAGGTTGATAATCCAGTACAGAAATATTCGGCAAACATAGATGCATACTATGAGTTCACTCAGGCATTGACAGCTATTATGCAGACGCTTGGTGAGGGCTATGCCATTCATAAACAGGACATCTTTGTTAGGAAGCAATTCAACGACGAAAGCGGAATCAATCACGAATTTCTATCAGAATCATACTTCAAGTATTTCAATGGACGTAACTACACCGAAAGTACTTGTTATTTGACAATAACACAGGAATCTAAAGGAAGTCGTATATTCTCATATGACAATAAGAAGTGGAAAGAGTTCCTTGTAAAAGTACGTAAAGTACATGACCAGCTCAGAGATGCAGGACTTCGTGTCCGTTACTTGTCTAAAACAGAGGCTAGTGAGTATGTCGACAGATATTTTGCAATGAACTTTAAGGATAAGATTATCTCTATGTCAAACTACAAAGTTGATGGCGAGACTATCTCAATGGGTGGTAGAACAGCAAAGGTTTATAGCCTTATCGATGTTGATCATACAAATCTACCCTCTATTATCCGACCATATACCAATATCGAGGTAAATAATGTCAGTATGCCAGTTGATCTATTATCAGTGATTGACAGCATACCTCATGCAGATACAGTCATCTATAATCAGATAGTATATCTCCCAAATCAGAAGAGAGAACTATCGATGCTCGACAAGAAGAAAAACCGCCATGCTAGTATTCCTAACCCTAGTAATCAAATGGCGGTTGAAGACATTAAGAAAGTCCAAGAGGTTGTAGCTCGTGAGAACAAACAGTTGACATACACTCATTTCAACTTAATTGTCTCTGTGCCTGAAGATACTGATATTCAAAAGTGTACCAACCACTTGGAAAATAGTTTCAGCCGTTTGGGTATCCATATATCCAAACAAGCCTACAATCAATTGGAGTTGTTCGTAGGGTCGTTCCCAGGTAACTGTTATACAATGAATGAAGAATATGACAGATTCCTAACTCTCGGAGATGCAGCGGCATGTCTGATGTATAAGGAGCATATACAACATAGTGAAAACACTCCGCTAAGAATCTATTACACAGACAGACAAGGAGTTCCTGTGGCTATTGATATTACAGGTAAAGAAGGAGCAAACAAACTTACAGACAACTCAAACTTCTTTTGTTTGGGACCATCTGGAAGCGGTAAATCTTTCCATATGGACTAAAACGCATCGAAAAGAACTCCAAACAAAACTTAGAGAAACGTCATAAATAGCTCATTTTCAATACATATTCATTAACATAACGCTCCAACCGCCTATTGCGAGTTTCATCCGTTTATAGTAATTTTGTACCACGGTTGTACCATGGGCAGAGGGACACACGGTTCTTAATGAGGGTTCTTATTTCCTCTTATTTCCCCTTGTTTCCTCTTAAAAGTTTCCGTCAAGGACCATCCCCCATGAGTCACTGCAAAATTCAAAAATAACGGTAAAAATGAATACTACAACTCGCATTCCAATCGTGCTGATGTCCGTAGAGGAAACAGCGCAGGCAGTAAGCATCAGCGTCAAGACAGTACGCAGTCTTATTCGTCAAGGCAGGCTAAGAGCCGTAAATTTCGGTACACGCATGACCAGGATCTATTTGCAAGACCTTCTTGAAATAGCCAAGGGACAAGGTTATCAGGTGGTTCTCCCTTCTTCCCTATCGTTAGAAGGAGCAACGTCCAAGAAAGCACAGAGGCTAAAAGATGCCGAGACTGGCTCAGTCAACAAGTTGGCAAAGTGTCGCAAGACTCCCAGGGCTGGTGAAAGAGCACCTGATGGAGTAACCCACGACACCCATTACACAATGGCAGAGGTGTTGAGCACCTTTAATATCAAGTATGGAAGATTCTATGAAGTCCGCAATCGTTACCAACTCCAGTCAGTTCACGCATGGGGAACGACCTGCTTCAAGAAAGAAGACGTGGAAAGGGTTATCGGGCTTTATAATGAAGAACAGGGTAAGAACATTTCCGATGACTGGTACACCTGCTTCGACATCATGAAACTCTACGGATTAGGCAAGACACAGGTACGCAGATTTGCGGAGACCCATGGAGTGAGAATCCGAAAGTTCAAAGGCGGAAGAGCCAACTACTATCTGAAAGCAGACTGGGAGGCTGCACGCAAGAAGGCAGAGAAAAGCAGTACTACGACCAAGGCAAAACGGAAGTGAGACACAAGTCAAGAGATGGTTCAAACAAACTCATATACGACCCATGCCGTTGCAATTGCTATGCAGCACCCATCCATGTCGGTCGAAACAAACCCACAACGCAGAGTAACGGATATAAGACAAAAAACGCATCCAATACCTGCTTTTAGTCTGATTTTGAGCGTAAAATCATACTCAAAAGCAAATTCAGGTTAAATTCTGGCTGTATTTGAAGCCATCTTTGCTTTTCTCTTTTCACGGCAATCTAACTTTGCATCGGATTTGAGAGTTAAAGCGTTGCGACCATGGCTATTCGCATCCACAGATACACATCGGTAAGAATAATAAAAGAATAACAATATGACGAACATTTGTACAAAGGTCACCGTGCGGAAACGACCTATCAAGAACGGACAGACTTCCCTCTATCTGGATTTCTATCCTCCAATCCGCAACCCGAAGACAGGCAAGCTCTCACGCAGGGAGTACCTTGGTCTTTACATCTACACCAACCCTGTTGAACGCTTTCAGCAGGAGTACAACAAAAGTATGATTCAGAAAGCGGAAATCATCAAGTGCCGCAGGACTGAGTCCATCATCAATGAGGAGTATGGCTTCCTCGACCGCAACAAGGGCAAGGAGAGCTTCTTGGAATATTTCAAGAACCTCATGATTGAGCGTGGCAGCAGCCAGAACTGGGCAACCGCCTACATGCACTTCCACAATTACACGCATGGCGAGTGCCGCTTCTGCGACCTTACCGTTCCGTACTGCCAGGGATTCCTCGACTACCTGTTGTCGGATGCCTGTATGCACAACGGCAAGCGCATGATGGGAACAACAGCCAACAACAACCTTACCAAGTTGAAGTGCATCCTTGCCATCGCATACGAGGACGGACTGCTCAAAGAGAATATCGCCAAGAAACTTGTGCGTGCCAAGGCTCATGGCAACAAGCGGCAGTTCCTCACCAAGGAAGAGTTGTTGCAGTTGTCTCAGACTCCTTGCAAGAGTGATGTCCTTCGCCGTGCAGGTCTCTTCTCCTGCCTTACAGGTCTTCGCCTTTCTGACTGCATCAGACTCCAGTGGGAGAATATCGTCAAGTTGGCTGATGGCGGCTGGGGAATGGACATTATCACAAAGAAGACTTCCACCGCTGCAATCCTGCCTATCAGCGAAGAGGCTTTGCAGCTCTGTGGCGAGCGAAGCACTGGACAGGTGTTCAAGAATCTCACGAACAGTACAGTGGCATTGTATCTCAAACCGTGGATAAAGGCTTCCGGCATCGAGAAACACATCACCTTCCACTGCTTCCGTCATACCTTTGCCACCTTGCAGTTGGCAGAGGGAACGGACATCTACACCGTGAGCAAGCTGCTTACCCATAGCAATCTTGCCACTACTCAGGTGTATGCCGATGTGGTGGACGAACTCAAACGTGATGCGGCAGAACGTATCTCGCTCAAAATACCAACAAAGGAAGAGAGTGACCAGACATAAGTGAAAAACATAATCAGGATAACAAATGGAAGAAAACAAATCATTATCGTTCGACCAACTGCCCAGTGCAGTTGGCGAACTTCTGACAAAGGTCAATACGATGATGACTCGTCTTGATGACATTGGTCAGAGAATAGGCAATGCTCCGAGCGAGAATGACCATGTTCTTATGGACATCAGAGAGGCAAGTGCCTTCGTCCGAAAGAAAGTCTCATCGCTTTATGCTTACACATCTGAAAGGCGCATTCCTTTCTACAAGAGAGGGAACACGCTCTACTTCTTCAAAGACCAGCTGATAAAATGGATTGAGGCAGGTGGCTCATGGGACAAGCCTTACGAATCGACCCAGGAGGAACAGGCAGACTTCGAGGCTCATCTGGCAATGTTGCAGAAAAGCAAGAAGAACAAGCCTGCCTCCATGAAGAGGGTCAAGGGCGAGAAAAATCCTGATGGGGAAGAATGGCATGACGGATAAGAGAATCATGTAATCTACTTTTTACGAAAGGGGAAAGAGAAACTATTCATTCTTTCTTTGCTGAGTAATCCGTTTCACTAATAATCAGTTTTTCAAGATGAGTAACCAAAGCATAAAATACGGAATCCTGCTGACCAAGGAACAGCTCGATTTCTTGAAGGATGACAGGCAGGGCTTCCACCGCATGACCGCCTTCGGCACTTTTGTATCAATGGCATCCACCAAGCCAAGTGTTTATCTGAAGACAGGCTTCTCCGCTTCTCTCTCCATCGGGCAGTTTGCCATCTCTACCGTTGAGCTGTCTGCCCTTTGGAAGTGTGACCGCAAGACAGCGGCAAAGGTGGTGGAACTGTTCAATCAGGTGGGCATCCTCTCAACCGAGAGGAACAACCGCACCTCCATACATACGATACTATGCATCGCCTTCTGGTACGTTGACGGCATCAAGGAAGCCATCAAGAACCCCTTCTACAACCGTCAATCCGTGACTTCCGCCACCCAAGAGGAATCGGTGTCCAATGTCCCATCCGATACCGCTTGCTCTTCGGAAGGCAATCTTTCCAATGGCATAGGTCAGCAGAAAGACAGCAGCGTCAATCCTGCCACTACTGACATTCTGCAGCCCCATGTTCCTGCCTCTTATAATACCTCTTCCCCTTTCGTTAATTCTCATGTTATCGGGGATGGACTTTCAGATCCTTCTCCGATACCACAAGACTTCAAACAAAGGGAAAAGGAAGGTGATGACCATTTTGAGTATGAGGTTGGACAGCCGTCAGAAGATGACTGCAATCAAGGAGAAGGGGCATCACCCATTGAGTTGCTGCCGTCTCCTGTCTATGATGACGAGGGCAACCTCTTGCAGCCACCGCCCCATGAAGGACGATGCGAGGATCACACGGAGAGACATGGCGCGCATATCACCCCAAGTCACTCATGATGTCATCTCTACTTTTCCCTTATTTCGACTATTGACGTTCCCGACAGGCAAGCTATCCAGAAGCCGCTACCTCTATTAGCCGTAGTTTTTTTTCGGAGGTCTAAACAAGAAGTACCAGTGTCAGACGGTTTCGCTTCGCCCACCGCTTCCTACTGGCATTCTTGAATGTTCGCAGGCTCACATTGGCTGTCCTGTTATATCAAGTATAAACTTTATAAACCCCATCTACAATGACAAAAGACAAGAATAACAACACGGAGAAAACCTCAAGGAAGAGACCTCCGAAGACCAGACACATTGACGTTCGTTTCACAGAAGAACACTACGACTTGGTAGTACATAATGCCCGACTGTCAGGCAGGAGCAAGAGCACATATCTTCATGACTTAGGCATCGGACACAAGCCATCCCTACCCATGACCGCAGAGCAGGAGGAAGCCTTGAAGGGCTTAATCGGGGCAAGGTCTGAACTGGTTTATGTGCGCAATGCGCTTCATGCCCTGCCACAGACCGAGAGACTAAAACTCTTCAAGAGAGCCGACTTCATGGAACGTTGGCTTCAAGGCATCAACACCCTGATAGAGGAATTGAGCCGCATTAGAGACAAATTCTTGGATATGTTATGATAGCAAAAGCGTCAGCAATTCAGCATGGTCAGGCAATGACCAATTACGCAACCAAAAACAATCGCGCGGACATCGTCAAGACCAACCATCTCAGCGAGGGTCTGCCGCCGATGGGCATGTGGGACGAGATGGTGCTGCATCAGTCCATGTTCAAGCAGAGGTATGCCAAGAAGCCCATCGAACTGACGTCCATCCGCTTTGAGCTTTCCCCATCTGAGGAGGAGGCACGTAACTGGACTATGGAGGACTGGAGAAGATTCCTTGACGAGTTCATTCGTGAGATGGATGGTATCTCCAAGGTGAACCACATCGGCAAGAAGAAAGGCAAGGCTGCAACTTCGGTCAAGCCGACCAACATAGCCAACTCCCAATATTTTGCCGCCCTTCACCGTGACTCCAAGAGTGGCATTCCCCACCTGCATCTGGTGGTGAACCGCATCGACATGGACGGTAATCTCAATGATGTGAAGTTCATCGGTGAGCGTGCCGTGATGGCTGCGAAAGCCATCAATCAGCGTCATGGTTGGAAGGATGCCATGGATATTCGTCAGGAACGCATTGCAGAGGTGACCAAAGCCTGTATGGATGTGCTGCGTTCAATGCCGTTCTTTGATTGGGATGAATATGCCGACCGATTGAGGGCAAAGGGATATGACATCGAGCTTATCCGTGACAAGAATGGTCAAGGCAGGGTGCATGGCTACCGCTTCAAGTTCGGAAAAACTACCATCAAGGCTTCCGAACTGGGTGTAGGAAGGAATCTCACCGCATCGAAAATCGGGAATACCTTCCGCAAGCTGCACCCTCAGCCAACACCTGTTGCAGTTGGTCAAAGACCTTCTCCTTCTGTTTCAAACGCTACCACATTGGACAGCAGAAATACGGCATCGCAAGGTGGTCTGTCTCGTACAAGCAATGTTGCCAAACCTGACCTTCCTGCCGGATTGAGAAAGATTATTGAAGTCGATGGTGAGCGTTTCAGCATAGTCATGCCGAGAACTGCTTACGACACGATGAACAGTTGTATCGAAGTTCCCGAGAATGGATCCGCAAGCCACACTGACATTCTGAATGTAGCCATGCTGCTCTTCATGAACTACCTTGATGCTGCCACATCGATGTCTGAGTCATGTGGTGGCGGTGGCAGTCCTGGCAGTGGCTGGGGACGTGATAAGGACGATGATGACCGTGAATGGGCAAGACGTTGCGCAATGCAAGCAAACACACTCTGCAAGCCGATAAAGAGAGGCATGAAACGATAACTTTTCAAACAAGAACGGTATGGGAAGAAACAAGAAAGATGCCACACAGGATGTGCTTAACCTGTACAATCAGATGCAGGAGGACGAGAACATCGAGAGTGGCAAGGAAGAAATCAAAGTGACCCTGAAAGAGATTGAATCAGCCAAGAAAGCACTCTATGAGGCAAAGGAGGAACTGGGCAATGCCTATCGGAGGTTGGAATCAACGAAAGTGGCACTTATGGCTGCCCACAGGAGCACGGACAACATCGTGGATAGTATATGCCATGCCATAGTCAAGGCAGAGCAGAGCAACCTCAAAGTCGGCATCAACGATGAAGGAGTTGCCCAGTTGGATAAGCGGAACAACACCGCCATTTCTGCTTTCAAGCAAGCCCTTGACGAGCATGAGAAGCGGATAAACGACCTGTTCACTCACCAGCAGAAAGAGCTTAAACGAATCCGCAATATCGAGGAGGGTGCATACTTCAACGGTAGCACCTATGCCTGGATGTTCGGCTTGGCTTTCCTAAGTTGGTCTATCATCTTTGTTGAAATCACCATTTGGATATGCATCACACTTTTTTAGAAAACTCAAAACATCAGAATCATGACAGACAACGAATACAGCAAGGCAAGAAAAGCCGCTGTTGATGCCCTTATCTACTGGGCAAAGACAGGCATGAGAGAGTTCACCATGCGTGACGCAGTAAACGACTATCTGGAGGCGAGCGGTGCTAACCGCCCCTCCATCGGTGGCGAATAGACCATCCTTGCACACAGAAAAAATGCAGCCAACCGACTGGCGATTGACTGCATATACAATTCATTTTGCAATAAGATTACTTACTTTCCCTCTTTTCCATCGGTTTTATTAGATGAGTTTGTTTTTGTAGTTGCTGTTTTTGATGAGGTTGCTCGTGGAAGAAGAGTTGGATTAGAGCCTATTGACCAACGATTATTCTTCGGTTGCGACGGAGGAACATTTGTGTTTGTGCGACTGGTTTCTTTTCGCTTTTGTTCCGCTTTTCTTTTTTCCTCTGCTCTTCTCCTCGCATTTTCCCGTTCTAAAGCAATGCGATTACGTTCATTAATCTCATGAAGACGTTGATTGTTTATCCTTTGTTGCTCTTGTTGGAATCGTCTCTCATTTTCTTTTCTAATTTGTTCATTACGTTCTTCTTCAAGATATCCTAAATTCCGCAGCATTTTAGTTTAACTTATTTTATAAGTACCTGAGCAACAAAAAGTTGCTCAGGATTTTGCCATGTCAGATTTTTCACCTATCTTAGTGTTGCAAATCAAAATATGTATCAAACCCGACAGACATGGCAAAGGTAGCAATAAAATCTGAGAAACTCTCTCCTTTTGGAGGAATTTTTTCAATAATGGAGCAATTTGACTCCAATCTCTCATCTGTAATCGACTCAACCCTCGGTATGAGATGTAGGCTGTATGGTTATCAATACAGCGAAATCATCCGTTCGCTTATGAGCGTTTATTTCTGTGGCGGCTCATGCATAGAGGATGTCACCACTCATCTGATGTACCACCTCTCGCTTCATCCGACATTTCGCACATGCAGTGCCGACACGATTCTCAGAGCCATAAAGGAACTGACCCAGGATAACATTTCCTACACATCCGACACTGGCAAGACCTACGACTTCAACACGGCAGACATGCTGAATACACTGCTCCTCAATTGCCTATTGTCCACAGGGCAGCTGAAAGAGGGCGAGGGGTATGACGTTGACTTCGACCACCAGTTCATAGAGGCTGAGAAGTTTGATGCGAAACCCACATACAAGAAGTTTCTCGGGTACCGTCCAGGTGTGGCTGTCATTGGCGACATGATTGTCGGCATAGAGAACAGCGACGGCAACACTAACGTTCGTTTCCACCAGAAGGACACGTTGAGGAGATTCTTTGAGAGGATTGAACAGAAAGGATTGACAGTCAATCGTTTCAGGGCAGATTGCGGATCCTGCTCAGAGGAAATTGTGGAAGAGGTCGGAAAGCATTGCATGACTTTCTATATCCGCGCCAACCGCTGCGGTTCGCTCTACGATGACATCTTTGCACTCAGAGGGTGGAAGAGAGAGGAACTGGGCGGCATTGAGTTTGAACTGAACTCCATTCTTGTTGAGAAATGGAAAGGGAGGGCATACCGTCTTGTAATCCAAAGGCAGAAGCGAATTGACGGTGAGATTGACCTGTGGGAAGGCGAATACACCTACCGCTGCATCCTTACAAATGACTACGAGTCTTCCGAGAAAGAGATTGTCAAATTCTATAACCTCCGTGGAGGGAAGGAACGCATCTTCGATGAAATGAATAACGGATTCGGCTGGAACAGGCTTCCAAAATCCTTCATGGGAGAAAACACGGTGTTTCTTCTGCTTACGGCACTCATACGCAACTTCTATAAATTCATCATGGCGAGGCTTGACGTGAAGAGGTTCGGACTCAAAGCAACAAGCCGCATCAAGGCGTTTGTCTTCAAGTTCATCTCTGTGCCAGCCAAATGGGGCAGGACATCAAGGCAGTATGTGCTGAATATCTATTCATGCAACAACGCTTATGCTGATGTGTTCCAGAATGACTTTGGATAACACCGACAACTTATGGTCGTGACTTTGCGTATTGCCTCAAGTCGCATGGTGGGGTAAGGGGCGTTTATATGTCTTTATGGTGACATTCGATGCACTGTGCCCCCTTTTTACTAACGATGCAGATTATTTTCGCTTCTGTATCATATAGGCGCGTAGTTGCGGATTTGAGGTTATAAATGCAACTTTTTGGGTGCGGATAATAAGCAATAAAAACATTTATTTTTCAGAGAGGAAAGAGAGACAATGTCCCCCTTTCTCTCACTCTGAATGGATAAAGTTTGCTATCTTTGCTTTAATTGTCCGTCCAAAGAAAAAAAAGTTGCAGATGAGCAAACATATAACCGAGGAACAAAGGTATGCAATTTCTATGATGTTGCAAATACCGATGAGCAAAAAAGCAATAGCGGAAGCTATCGGAGTAGATAAAAGCACTGTTTACAGGGAGATAAAGCGCAATTGCGACGCCCGAAGTGGTAGCTATAGCATGGAGCTTGCCCAGCGAAAAGCAGACAGGCGCAAGCAGCAAAAACATCGCAAGGAAGTGCTTACACCGGCAATGAGAAAACGGATAATAAAGCTGTTGAAGAAAGGATTCAGCCCGGAGCAGATTGTCGGCAGGAGCCGCTTGGAGGGAATTGCGATGGTATCTCACGAAACGATATATCGCTGGATTTGGGAGGATAAGCGGCGGGGTGGCAAACTGCACAAATATCTTCGCAGACAAGGTCGCAGGTATGCCAAACGTGGTTCTAAAAATGCAGGGCGAGGATTTATCCCAGGCAGGGTGGATATTGATGAGCGTCCCGAGATAGTGGAACTGAAGGAGAGATTTGGTGATTTAGAGATAGATACAATTATTGGTAAGAACCACAAAGGTGCCATTCTTACCATTAACGACAGAGCAACAAGCAGGGTCTGGATACGCAAGTTGTCGGGAAAAGAAGCCATCCCGGTAGCTAAGATTGCAGTATGGGCACTGCGGAAAGTGAAAAACTTAATACACACAATTACGGCTGACAATGGAAAGGAGTTTGCAAAGCACGAGGAAATTGCGCAAAAATTGGAAATAAAATTCTATTTTTGCAAACCATACCACTCATGGGAACGTGGTGCCAATGAAAACACCAACGGGCTTATCAGGCAGTATATCCCAAAGGGTAAGGACTTTAGTGAAGTAACCAACAAACAGATTAAGTGGATTGAAAATAAACTCAATAATCGACCTCGTAAAAGACTTGGATACCTCACGCCAAACGAAAAATTTAAACAAATTATTAATCAGAATTCTGTTGCATTTGCAAGTTGAATTCAGCCTTGAATTCAAATCACAGAGAAGTGAATAGACAGTATTACCCGACAGAGCAACTACGACAAAGCAATGCCATCAAAAAAAATGACAGCACACACAAAGCATAGACTGATTGTCTTGCCCTAAAAGATTGATTGGAATTTATTCAGGACTGCCTATCACTTAGATAGAAGTCCAAGGTCTGCTGAAATACATAATTCAAAAATTGAAATTGCTTGACTGCAAATTTAGTAACTTTGCTTGACAAATTAACGAGAAAGAAGAGAAAATGAAAGCCGACCGCATAACATCACCTATACGCAAGCAGGGGGTTCGTGCTTCGTAAGACAGGAAAGTGGTAAATTTAAAGTTCAGTTCATCGTAGGTAGCTTAGTGGTAAAAATCCCTGCCTGCGTATAGCTGCAAACCGTTGTTAGCAATCCGCTGCGCTCCTTGCTAACAATGGCTCGGCGACTTACGTCGCTTGCCGTAAGCCGCCGCTTCGCGGACTGCTTACAACAAGCGACTTGGCTAAATAGCTCCGCTTTTGTATCTTCGATACAGCTTCGCTACTTCGCCAATTCGCCGAGCCATTGTTATGGGCCATTTTTGAATGACAATGCGAATAGATACAGACAAACAAATGAATTTACTTAGTGATAAGAACGTTGCAATAATTGGTGGTGGACCCGTTGTACTGACTATGGCAAAATTATTACAGCAAAACGGCATAGACGTTTCAGTTTACGAAAGAGACAACGACCGAGAGGCAAGAATTTTTGGTGGAACCCTTGACCTACACAAAGGTTCAGGTCAGGAAGCAATGAAAAAAGCGGGATTGTTACAAACTTATTATGACTTAGCCTTACCAATGGGTGTAAATATTGCTGATAAAAAAGGCAATATTTTATCCACAAAAAATGTAAAGCCCGAAAATCGATTTGACAATCCTGAAATAAACAGAAATGACTTAAGGGCTATCTTGTTGAATAGTTTAGAAAACGACACGGTTATTTGGGATAGAAAACTTGTTATGCTTGAACCTGGTAAGAAGAAGTGGACACTAACTTTTGAGAATAAACCGAGTGAAACAGCAGATTTGGTTATTCTTGCCAATGGCGGGATGTCCAAGGTAAGAAAATTTGTTACCGACACGGAAGTTGAAGAAACAGGTACTTTCAATATACAAGCCGATATTCATCAACCAGAGATAAACTGTCCTGGATTTTTTCAGCTATGCAATGGAAACCGGCTAATGGCATCTCACCAAGGTAATTTATTATTTGCTAACCCCAATAATAATGGTGCATTGCATTTTGGAATAAGTTTTAAAACACCTGATGAATGGAAAAACCAAACGCAGGTAGATTTTCAAAACAGAAATAGTGTCGTTGATTTTCTTCTGAAAGAATTTTCCGATTGGGACGAACGCTACAAAGAATTGATTCATACGACGTTGTCATTTGTAGGATTGGCTACACGGATATTTCCTTTAGAAAAGCCTTGGAAAAGCAAGCGCCCATTACCCATAACAATGATTGGGGATGCCGCACATTTGATGCCGCCTTTTGCAGGGCAGGGAGTAAATAGTGGGTTGGTGGATGCCTTGATATTGTCTGATAATCTAGCCGATGGAAAATTTAATAGCATTGAAGAGGCTGTTAAAAATTATGAACAGCAAATGTTTATCTATGGCAAAGAAGCACAAGAAGAATCAACTCAAAACGAAATTGAAATGTTTAAACCCGACTTTACGTTTCAGCAATTGTTAAATGTATAAAATGGAATAAAACGGCACATAACAAACAAATTGGCAATAGAGCCGGTGAAGTACTTCTATTGAACTTTTGTGCAATGTTGAAGATTAGTAATTCTATTCAACATTTGTGCTAAAAGTCGGCTCCATCGCCAATTTGCCAGCCGTTATGCGGCAGCTTAAAAAAAGACGACACCAAACCAAAAAAATCATCTTGACAACCACCCGACTTTGAACTACGAAGGATGAAATTTTTCAGGGACAACTTCCAGCATTTCCAAAAAACAGTTTAACCATTGACTTGGAGACAAACAAACAATTTGAGCATTAAGGTTTAAACCGAATTTTTCCGAAATTGACCTGACCTGACTTTTCCTGAAAATCGACTTTAAAGCTGTTTTTACAGATAAATCAGGTTTCTCTAACAGACAGGAAATAAATGCTAAGTATTTGGCTTTAAACTTAAAATCAAAAAATAAGTGTTTTCTTTTAATGTTTAACAGGGCTGATTTGACAGTTGGCGGTGGCAAGAAACTTTCAGGACCTACCTCATAGACAAGTTTCAAATCAAAAAAAGTATGATAGAGAACGGTATATGGATTGTAAAGCTTCCTCGAAAATAACTTTTGTGTAGGTTCTAATTGAAGGACAATGGAACCTCCCAGAAAATTTCCAAGACTCTCAAACATCAGGATTTTGAAAATATCGGAAGTAATGCCATAAGGAATATTTGACACCACTTTGAAAGGAAATTTCGGAACTGCAAAATTCCTAAAATCACAACCGACAACTTGAACATTTCGGGCATCAGAAAATAATTTTCGTAAATGTTCAACCAAAGCTGTGTCGTTTTCAATAGCAACAACATTGTTGGCGATTTTTAATAAATGAACAGTAAGAAACCCCTTGCCTGCCCCAATATCTAAAACCGTATCCTGATTACTTATATTTGCTTGTCTTATTGCATCTTTTATTAGCACTTTATCAATAGTAAAGTGCTGACCCGTAAAACGAACGGGCAATTTCTTTTTTGTCATTAGTAACTTCTTACAGGTGAATACTTCTTGAGTTCAACTTATACCTTAATTCCGCAACACTATTATAAATATAACTTTTTAAGGTGTTGAAGCAACTGTTCATACAACGGTTGTTACATCCTGCGCATGACATTGCATTTGCAGTTTCTGACAAGATAGGACTTGACAGGAGAGCTGCACCAGCCAAAATAGGCAGAGCACCTTTAGCGGCTCTCTTAAAGAACTCACGACGAGACTGAAGTTCTTCATTCTTACCATTTTTCTTCATAAAATAAAAAATTTAAATTAAACAATATGCCTTTCGGCATTATTTGACAATCTCAATAAAATCAGTAGGAATATACGCAGTAGCGACAAGGCACAATCCCGAGATCTCAACAACAATTCTTTGTTGTCCTGCTATTCTGGCAACTTTTCCAACCACTCCCTTGAAGTCACCAGCTATTACTCGTACTTTATCTCCACTTTTATAGTGACACTGTTCCGCTGTAACAATGCGTACATGCTCACTATCAGTACTTGTTGCTTTGATAAAATTTATCATTGCATTGTATGGTATAATAAGCGGAGGATTTTTACCGTTTGCCTCTGGAGGAAGCGTCTTATCCAAATAATATTTTATAAAAGAGATTGGGGCATCAACTGTCTTTTTCACAAAACTGTCTGATTGTTCCCTTGTGGCGTATATAAAAAGAAAGTTGGGAAGAAGAGGCTGTTGTATTCGCTTCTTCTTCCCAGCAATCACTTTTAGTACATAGTGCATCGGCACGTATGTCTTAATATCATTCTTCTTTGCTTTCTCTACGGCTGCATTTACCCTGTTATAAGTAGCACGAAGAACAAACCAGTTGTAACCTTCCTGCTGGACATATTCCGAGGACACCCCTGTTTGTGAGCTTTGGGCTTCGGGGGAGACATTGGAGGCAAATCCAATGTGAGGAGGTGAATCGCAACCTCGTTTGGTATGCGCATTAAGCAATGCGTTCATATCGGCTTATATGTCGTTGCTCGTTAATAGCAATATAGACATAAAAAGAGCGTGGAAACGTCTGTTGTCTATTCCACAGTCTGAGGCTCTAGCAATTGCCTATCATAGTTGAACAGACAACGTCAGAGCCCACGCCGATATGAATAATCATTTCCATTAGGAGACCATAATAAACAATTGTTGTGCCCGAAAAGGTACAATCCGTGCTTACAGGTCTCCGCAGGAGCGATATTATCACACCCGGGACATCTACCGTTGGCTTTGCTCAAGACTATGATAACTGTTAATTTGCTAGATTACAGACTGTCTTAAACAGAGCGTTAGTAAACGCCTTCATTATGTCTGGACTATCTTTCCCACCCAATGCCCGCTTTGTACCGCTTTGTCATTATGACTCCGCCATACTCAGCACGGCGTAGGCTGCCTTGTATGCCATCACGAAAGAACACGTCTAACCTCAATGGCTATAAACATGGCGATAATAGTCCGCTGCAAAAGTACAAAGAAAATCTCAATACAACCTCATTTTGTTATGGAAAAGTATGTATAAACCTTAAATTTAACCATAATTAACTAAATTCTTGCTCAAATCTCGTATATTTTGTGTAAGGAAATGGCCTCTTATTGGCGTAAAAAGCAAAAGACAGATGCGAATGTCACATCTGTCATTATTGTTGTCGCACATGTCTTTCTTGAAAGAAAGCCTATGGCTGGTTTATTTCAGAATGATTTTCTCCTTTGCTGGATGACATAAGGAGAATGTACTTTTGCCGTCTTTGTTTGTATAGCAGAAGTCGCATGAATTTATAATATCCATGCCAATCACCACATCATAGTCTGAATTGTCGTTAAGCAGAGCCTGAACATTCAACTCTGCTGTTCCTGTTGGAAGGATAACATGAACAAGGTAAGTCCAGGATTCGACATCACCTCCTGCACTCGAAATAAGAGCCTTGTTCTTCGGTTGTAACCCTAAAGCATTTACAACTTCCTGTGAAATCAATGTATTGGTCGCTCCTGTGTCCCACAATACATTTTCAACTTGGCAATGAACAGGAACAGCCACGTTTGCCGACAAATCTACGGCTGGACAGATAATGACGTTTGTAAGAATAGCCTCTGGCTGGGATTCGTATTCTTTTGTATATACAGCCATTCCTACCTCAACTCAATTTTTCCCGTATATGAAGTTTGTTGAGGAACAGGCTCGTCAGTGATAAGGCGAACCAAACGGACATAACCTGTCCGTGCAGCTCTATTTCCGTTAATGACGGGAGCCTGAACTGCGGTTGCAAAATCTATTGTCTTGTTCTTTATAACTTTCATATACCTACAATTTAAAAAATGTCCCGCTGGGTACGCTGTTCTTATGGGAAGCGAGCGGGATTTGTCAATGCAAAGGTAGGCATTCAATTCCAAAAAACCAAACAATTGGAAGAAAAACTAATCTAACTACCCTAAATTTAACATTTTATCAGGAAAACTACTAAACAATGAATACGTCTTTCAAACGCTATTCTATTGCCGCCGAATTATTAACCTGCATTGTCTATCAGCAATATATGCCGACTGAGATACAACTGAGGTACAAGACATCCATTTTCGCCCAATGTTGAAGCCACCAAGAAGGCTCTCTCATCCCTCTTTTTCTTTTTCGATTGTCACACTCTTTATGGCTGATGGAGGTGGGACTTATTATCAAAAATGCGCTCTTTGGATAGCAATCAGCCAAAATTACCCAAAATATTTTCATAAATAATCTTAAAACCACTTTTTACCCCTGTCATAGTTTTTTCTCTTTGCCGAGTGCTTTGAACTATAGATTTTCGCCTGTTCAAAATTTGTACCGTTTTGAATTTGTTGTTTTCAAGAGAGTGCTGTAGCTCAGCGTGTTAGGAGATATAAAAAGGCTTCCACATGCATGCCATATGAATAGTGTTGTAAGACAGCTCTGGGAGCAGAACACAGACATTGTTATGGTAGATACTGGTAACTCTTACGAAGGTCTTTGTGAATATGTGGGCGGTAAGTATATAGCATATACTGATGAGAAACCTATTACGATGAACCCTTTCAATATAAGTAAGCAGGAGTTAAATATCGAGAAGATAGACTTTTTGAAGAACTTGATACTGCTTATATGGAAAGGCTCAGACAGTCAGATACCGGAACTTGAGTTCCGCGTAGTCGAACAGCTGATTACAGAATACTATGATTTCTACTTCAATGGAGCACAACCCTACACGTCTTCACAAAAGGATTCTATTAAGAAGAATCTTACAACAATGGAGAAAAGACGAGGTACAGACTTGATGCAAATCCATGATAAGATTACCGATATGATATCGACATTGGAGAAGAGACGATTGGCATTGAACATAGAATCTCTGTCTTATGACACATTCTATGATTTTGCGTGCGAACGACTCGACCAGATTTGTGTGGAGAACAACATTACGACCATTGACTGTGACAACTTTGCATATATGCTTCAGAACTTCTATAAGGGAGGTAAGTATGAAAAGATCCTTAATGAGAATGTGGATTCTACGTTGTTTGATGAGACATTCATCGTGTTTGAAGTGGATGCAATCAAGGAAAACAAGCAGTTATTCCCGATTGTCACGCTCATCATTATGGATGTATTCCTTCAAAAGATGCGTCTGAAAAAGAACAGAAAATGTTTGGTCATTGAAGAGGCATGGAAAGCTATCGCCTCCCCTCTTATGGCCGAATACATCAAGTATCTGTATAAGACAGCAAGAAAGTTCTGGGCTAGCGTTGGAGTTGTCACTCAGGAAATCCAGGATATTATCGGTAGTCCTATTGTGAAGGAAGCTATCATCAACAACTCAGATGTTGTGATGCTACTAGACCAAAGCAAATTCCGTGAACGATTTGATGAGATTAAGGCAATCCTTGGTTTGACAGATGTAGACTGCAAGAAGATCTTCACAATCAACAGACTTGAGAATAAGGAAGGTAGAAGCTTCTTCCGAGAAGTATTTATCAGACGTGGTTCAACAAGTGGTGTCTATGGAGTTGAAGAGCCTAAAGAATGTTACATGACCTATACAACAGAACGTGCAGAAAAGGAAGCATTAAAACTGTACAAGGCTGAACTTAAGTGTAGTCATCAAAAAGCTATTGAAGCCTATTGCAGAGATTGGAATGCAAGCGGTATAGAGAAATCACTTCCATTTGCACAGAAGGTAAATAGTAATGGTAAAGTACTAAATATCAATAATTAAAAAAATGAAACGACACTTGTTCATAATAATCATACTGGCAACAGTTTCAGTTCATAGGACGTATGCCCAATATTACAGCATCAACTATGACACAAAAACTGTTGCTGCGATGGCTGCTGCCTTTGGAACAGAGGTGGTGGCAGAGAGTTATTACAATGAACAAGTAGCAGCTATACTCAAACATTATAGTGCAGCAGAAGTTGCTACGGCTGGCATTTTTGCAAGTAAGTTCCTAGAAAGGAAGGCGTTGACAGACCTTGGTATATGGAGCAGTGCCACAGAGAACTATTACTACCGACGCATTTACCACATGGTAGCAAACAAGATTATACCAAAGATATGGATTGTTGCTGGTCAAATGCTCCGTTCACCACATAATGCAATCTATTGGGGCAGTTATCTAGTGAAGATTTGTGACGAGGTTAAGACTCTTTGTATGCAGTTTGAAAGCGTTGTAACAAATAGCACCCTTTCATTCAAAGATGTCATGTTCCTTGAGTTTAAGAGTGAGATTGCCCAAATATTCAGACTGTCAGAGATCGGGAATATAGACTGGGAGCGTTTTTTTAACGATTTGAGTAAAGTACCCAACAATTTCAACTCAGAAAACTTAAAAGCAGATATAGATCACCTATATCGTGTAGGTGCCAACCTTGCTTCTGCTGGCATAACAAATCTTGGAGATGCATTATTACAGCAAAGCAACTTCCATGAACTTATCAATGGGAATGTATCCAAAGTAAAGGATATATACGACAACTATAGTGTATTATTTGAGCAACTGGAACATAACACAGGTAATACCTTGCTTGCTTTGGTTGGAGGAAAGGACAATGTTGCAGGGCTTTTTCAGCTGAGTGATTATAATCTTACATCATGGATGACTGATTATCTTGAACAGACTAAAGGTAACTATTACACCCAGCGTTGGTATATCGCCCGTAGAGACCAAGGAACAGAGACACTATGTGATTACTATCCTCCTACTGATGATAACAGCATATTAAATGGCAGTCAATGGGTGCGTTTTAACACATCAGATGCCAGTTTCTATCCGAATGCTCAACAAAGAGAACAAGTGTTATCCAATTCTGAAAGTTATGCAGGATGGTCAAGAAGCAAGGTTAACAATCTTAATTCTAAGAATGACGGCTATAACTATACCATCAACTATTACATGTCAGGGTATCTGATTAACAAAGGCAGTAAGTTAGTAAAGAAAGCCTATGCGTATGAAATCCATGTATATAGAAGTTGGAATAACGAAGAAGTGGTTTATGAAGACTACTTCGATTCATATACCATGGATCTGAATACATTCAAGGCTCAGATGAATGCCAAACTATCCGAGTATAATGAAAACGAAGAAGGATATGTTTATTATCTGGAATCTGACAGCAAGAACTACTATCAGGCTTCAGATGAGATGAAACTACAAGGTTGTGAGACCGTAACGATAAGCGTTACCTGTTCCGATGGAGCATTGCTTGGTCAAGGTTCAACACAATATAAGTGTCGCCAATGTGGAAGTTCTTTGAACGCTCATAGCAAAAGCTGTGCTATGACAACTACCATCTCAGAGAATGATGTTGACCTTTCTGAACTTCATCAAATGAAAACAGAAGCGGACAACAAAGTATCACTTCTTCAAACGCAGATCAATCAGCTTGAAACAGAGAATAAAGAACTGCTGAAGTTAATATCTGAAGCAAGCATAGAGGATGCAGTTGCACTTAGACAACGCTATAATCAGAATAAGGATACGATTGATGAACTACGTTCAGAACTAACGACTTGGCAACAGAAACAATCTGAAATCAATGACGCAATGAACGAAGCTGGTCAGGATAATGATGTAGCAACTGATGATTATTATAGAATACCGGCCATTATGCAAGATTGTAAAATCGCATATAATCTTACATGGCAAGATAACGGTAATTGGAGTGGATATACGTTCATTCGTAAAGCTACGATGCCTAACATAAATGGCATTATAACCTTTAGTGCAACCTTGAAGATTGCGAGAAAACCCAAATACTTTTTGGGCATAAAGATTCATAGAGCCATACTACAAATTAACTGGGAACTTACTTCCGAGTACTCGCAGACACATGTGGCAGAGGTTATAACTCTCAATCACGATATGTCTGAAGCTGAGAAAAAGAAAATTGTCAACGACAAAATCTCTGAGATAGCAAGGCAATATCCAAACTGTAAGATAACAACAGAATACTCATATAGTGAACCTATCGAGGAGGAGCCGAACAACGATGTAATTCATCTTCTTTGGTCCAGTGACAGACTTGAGATTGCACGTGAAGTTGACTCTAGAATAACTAAAATCTATGCGGACTTGGTTTCGCTTGAAAAGATGATGCATTACAAAAGAGACATTGTAGATGTGCTTAAGGATGTTCTTCCTCCTTTGGAATATGATTTAGGAAGAAGAAAAACGCTCATTGAAGAGTGCCATGACAGATGGATTGATAACGCTAAACTACGGAATAAGCCATGAAACAGAGATGTATCATTATAATCATGTTCATTTGTCTGATGCCTGGTGTCGCCAAAGCCCAATGGACGTTTGATGTTCTCTCCGTAGAAGCATACATCAACGACCATAAGAAGCAAAGAAGCTTATTGTTGGCTCGTTCAACATTGGAACATAGCAACAAACTTCTTCATGAGTATACTTCTGATGAAGTCGGTGGCTACAAAAATCTTAATGTGGATTTGGACAAATATACAAGAGCATTTGATGTCATTGATGTAATGTACCAATCCCTTAGAACTGCACTGAATGCACGAAGTACATATAGTGAGGTTAGCCAAAGGATTGTGGACTACAAAAATCTCTTGACAGACTTCAATGAAAAAGTGGTCAAACGAAAACATATCGAATTGGCAGACACGCTGATAATCTCAATCAATGCTAGGATGATAGAGAACGTGGCAGAAGAGGGAGAACATTTATTCAGGTCATTAAGCGATTTGGTGCTTTATGCGACAGGTGCTGCTGCATGTTCGACAGCAGATTTGATGTTAGTGCTGGATGCAATAAACAATTCAATGGACAACATTGAAAAGCTTTTGAACAGAGGGTATTACGAGACATGGAGATATATCCAGTTACGCATAGGATACTGGAAAGAAAAAGTATATAGGAAGAAAAGCAAACAGCAGATAATTAACGATGCCTTTGGCAGATGGAAAGATGCCGGGTATAACTATAACAACTATTGATATGAAAAGGTTTTTGTTGGCAATAACATTAGTAGTCAGTATGACCAAAGTTCATGCTCAGGTCTCTGTGACATATAACCATGACTCTCCAAAACAGAATCAGTTCACAGTCATGGAGGTGGGCACTGGAGCTTTAACGCCTGATGCCTATTATTGGGCATTACATAACAAGTATAGGAAGAATGCAGCTGTGAAAAATAAACTTGGTTATCGTACCACAGCAGGTATAGGATTATATAATCAAAAAGATGAAGCAGAAAAAATAGATTCTTCCTTGACCCAACGAGCCAAAATTGAGGCATTGAATGTTGCAGACAGACAGGTAGACCTTGCCTGGCAAGTAGAAGGTAACAAGATAACATCAGCAATGGAGAATTTTGGCATCAACATCAACCGTATTGTTGCTGTGGGAGGAACACCAAATGAAAGAGAGCGTTGGGATGGACTCTTTGACATGTATAATTGTGCAATAAGAGCAACAAGAGAGGCATACATGCCTAATGCTCAGCGTAAGAAGGAGTACCTGAAGATATATGCAGAAGTTGAAAGTCAAAACGATTTATTGATCAAGTACTTAGTACAACTTCACAACCGTTCACAAACCACAGAGATTTTAGAAGCAGAGAATCCTGTAAAAGTCAATAAAGCAGCCATTGCAGCTTCAGCAATGTCCCGATGGAAATCATCCAGTCAAAAAGGAGGAAGTGGAAACGGAGGAAATTCAAATGGTAACGATAATGAAGAGGTGATTATTAAATAGGTGTGTAACAAAAAAAAGAAAAACAATGAAGAATCAGTTACAAATATTCCGCAATCCCGAATTTGGAGAAGTAAGAACTCAAGTCGACGAGAAAGGTGAACCTTGGTTTTGTGCAAAGGATGTTTGCGATGCGTTGAAACATACAAATAGCCGTAGAGCGATTGCTCAATTAGTAGATGAGGGGGATGTAACCAAACGTTACACCCCTACCTCTAGCGGTGACCAACTGATGACTTACATCAACGAGTCAGGACTCTATTCACTTATTCTATTCTCTAAGCTTGAGAGTGCAAAGCGATTTAAGCACTGGGTGACATCAGATGTTCTTCCTACAATTCGTAAGCGTGGAGCATTTTTTACTAATGATGCTCTTGAGCGTGCCGTAAGAGAGCCTGATTTCTTAATCAAACTTGCATCGGCCATAAAGCATGAGAGACAGCAAAAAGAGATGTATGCTCAAAAGTGTACAGAACAAGGTGAGACTATCAAGCAATTGGAGAAACAATCTGCATACGTTGATTATGTTCTGCAAAGCCCTGGCTTACTGAATATAAATCAGATTGCACAGGATTATGGCATCTCTGCACAATGCCTTAACAGTTTGTTAAGACAGCACTTAATTCAGTACAAGAGCAACAATCAATGGATCCTTTATGCGAAGTACAAAGACAAGGGATATGTGCACAGTACGACCCATATCTTAGACAATGGCATTGTGGTAATGCATACACAATGGACTCAAAAGGGACGATTATTTCTATATGAGCAATTGAAATCCTGGGGCTTCTATCCTATTATGGAGCAGCAAGATATGATTAAGAGAACAGACTTATTCTCAATGGACTATGGCAGATAATGGTATTATTTCAACTTTTGGGATCAACTTGTTGGAAGAAGAAATTGATGATGTAATCTTTCAAACCAATGAGTTTCTATGTGATGCCACTTTTACTGGTACGCAAGGCCCATTTTGGTGGATTCTTCAGATGTGTATGGCGTTAGCTGCACTATTTTCTATAATCGTTGCAGCAGGAATGACATATAAGATGATGGTCAAGAATGAGCCATTAGACATCATGAAACTGTTCAAGCCGTTGGCTATTTCGTTCATTTTATGTTGGTGGTATCCTCCAGCAGATACTGGAATGGCCAATAGCAACAGCAGTTGGTGCTTCTTGGATTTCTTGTCATACATCCCTAACTGTATAGGCTCTTATACGCATGACCTATATCAGGCTGAAGCAGCACAGATTACGGATAAGTTCGCTGAATTGGAAGAACTCATCCATGTCAGAGATACAATGTATAGTAATCTTCAGGCTCAAGCTGATGTAGCTCACTCAGGTATATCAGACCCAAACCTTATCGAAGCCACAATGGAACAGACTGGAGTCGAAGAGGTTACTAATATGGAAAAGGATGCCAGTAAGTTATGGTTCACGTCACTAACATCAGGTATCGTAGTTGGAATAGATAAGATTGTCATGCTCATAGCCCTGATTGTATTCCGCATCGGATGGTGGGCGACTAACCAATTCTACATTTTAATCATTTCATTATCAATTGTTTATATCTGATTTCTAAAGAAAGAGTAACAAAATAGCATCAAATGATGATTTTATTTGAAAGCAGATACAAAACGCACATGTTTTTCTAAAGAGAATGATTCATTATTGGGTTTTGCTTGCACATCATTTGTTTTCGCAAAGTTACGGGATTTTTCCGAATTATTCAATTGAAAATGCTTAATCATGATTAGTGTTACATAATCTTAAAGAGAGTCTTGTATAGTTTGATATTATAAACATGACAAACTCCCTCTTCAATTAAGAAAAGGGAGTTTGTCATTACAAGCCTTATGGCTGAATCACTTTTTACGTCCTCTTTTTAGGGCTTCTTACGGACAGCACGGACATGAATTACCTCGTTACGGTCCCATGGGTTAGTAGAACCTCCCGCCGTATATTTGTAAGCTGTGGTTCCCGGATTTGTGATAGCTGTAGATGTCCAATAATCACCAGACAGATTGTCGTTCATGCTAGAAGCTTCGTTTTGGGCGGGAAGATACCATACTATGTCGTTTTGTTCAAGCACCGGACGGTAAACAGTTCCATTTGCGTTAGATTCGACTTTTACTTTATATTTATTTTTCATTGCGCAAGCACGTGCTGCAAATTCTGTCGGATTGGTTGGTAATATTTTGTCAGCGACTCCGCCCCATGCTTCCAATTGATTCATAAGAGCTGAAGCCTCATTTATGCCATTGAAAGTATAAATCTCCCATGTATTCTGTGCTCCATCACTCGTACTGGTGGCAGTATTCAAATTCCTGAGTTCGCTAAAATTAATTGTTACTTTTCTTGCAGAACCAATTATCCCCTCAACTTTAATATATGTATAGCCAGAGAAGAAATTTAAATACCAACCTATTAATAAACGCCTCCATGAGGGTTGACTCATAAAATCATATGTTACTGTCATATCTGAATCCCAGTTGAATCCCCACGGATAATCTTTGTCCTGTATTCGTTCCACGCCTATGCCGTTGTTCCATGCCGGACAATATTGTGTAAACGAAAATTCTTTGGCCTCGTAATTTCCTTGAGCGACAGGTTTCAATGAAAGCGTGATATTACGGTCAGCTTCAGTTACGTTTTCTTTTAAGAATACGTATACCTGTACATCTCCTGTTGTTGTACTTGTCAATGTGCTTATTCCGTTATAACCATCAAGCCAATAGCCCGCATCCACAAGTGCTTGTACATCATTGCTTACAAATTTGTCTTTCTCCACGAAAGTGACATTAGTGGGATCATTAGACGTTAACGTCCAGCCTCCTGCCGGCAGCTTGTCATCACTCTTAATCGTAATCGGATAAATCACATAGTGCGCATCCTGCACTTCAGGTTGGGAAACAAATTCCAATTCATATTCCGGCGTGATGGAGAGTTTGTAAGTCACGGTAGTCCCCATAGTCCATTGCGTGTCTCCGATAGAGGCGGTAAGCGTGCGGTCAACACCTGAAGCATTGGTAAAGACGACTTTTATCATCGCATCTGCAGGCAGTATCTGCGGCAGCATCATGAATGTGCCTTCTGCGCTGGTGATTTCGTCTCCGTTGCCTTCATTTCCAGTTGTCTCTTTGTCCAAAGTCTGCGAGAAATCCGCAGTCGCATCACCGAGAGTCCATGCACCGTTAGCCATATTGTAGGTTCCGGCATTTTTGACACCTTTCAATGCCACGCTCTTAATCTGTCCGGGTTGCATCTGGCTGCCCACGGCAAAACGCACGGCGGTGCAGATGTGTTTGAAGGTGAGAGGTACGGCATTGTTATTGTCACCTCGTATCTCTGTGGTAGTGGCCACCACAATGTCTTTCTGTTCGGCTGCATTTGCTGGAACTGTATAGCTGAGTTCTTTGCTTTGCGGAGTGGATGGGGTGGTCAGCTTATCGGCATCCGTTGGTGCCCAAGCATAGAATTGGAACGAATGGTCTGCTCCCGGCCAATAATATATCTGATCCGTACTCCAAACGGAACCGTTATTGGCTGCATCCTCGTCCATATAGAACTGGTCAACAAGCGTTCCATTTTTACTCCAGTATGCCAGTACATGAAACTTCTCGAAATTATCTTTTGTGACAGGCACACCGCGTGTCAAGGTTTGTTCGTCCTCGAAGCCGGACACGTTGATACCGTCTGAAACAATGGCACGGACACAAAGCGTGTCTGCCGAGTTGTCCGACCGCAAAACGAAACGGCCAGCAGTATATCCTTCGTTATCACTATCGGCATATCCCCTTGTCTGTATGCTCTTATCGGACGATATGCCAAAACAAATGTTGTCACAGGCCTTCTCCGGATTTCCGTTTTCGAGAAAGTCCTCGTTATTGCACGAGAAAAGTAGCGTGCATAACAACATCGTTGCCATGCCGCCCGCCATCCAACTCGGATTTTTCTTATGTACCTTCATCTCTTCTGTTTTATATTTGTTGGCCAGAGGCAATACGCCCCGGCTGTTAGTGAGTGTAAGGGGACATTCAACCCCTTACACCCTGTAGGATTGCATCTCTATGGATAAGGCCGTTTTATTAAACCGGCTTTACGAGGATGCGAAATGAATCTTACTCAACGGTAATGTCATTATTAGTAAAAGCACCCCAAGGATCAACTTCTGCAGTAAATTCAATCTGGAAGAGCTCATCTTCTGTAATATTTTTCTCATTAAGTTCAGCGATGAAATTGTAGCTCTTGCTTTTCTCCATTCCGGTTGTAATAGTAGAGGTGTGCTGATATTCTGTTGTCGCTCCATTCTGATCCAATACTACTGTGAATTCGACTGTATATTCAGGTGCTGCGACAGGAATAAGGTACATGTGACTGGTCTCGGCAACACCTGTACCGGCAACGAGGTCTTTGACTGCATCGCTTGCAAAAACAACCGAGAGAGTTTTGTCAGCGTCTACAACAGTCCATGCGGTATTAGCTGCAGCCGGAGTAATTGTTCCGTTCTTGTAAGCATTCGTAATCCTTACATCCTTTACGCTGATTTTTGCTGCGGCGTTTTCAGGGAATGTGTTCTTGAAGGTAAATTTCACACGTGAAAGCATATGTCCGAATGTGAAGTTTACTTCTCCCGGGTTAGTGGTAACTTCAGCACCTGTTGTTTTATCAGCAGCTTTTGAATAAAGCAGGTCGGTTTCAGAGTCGCTGACGAAAGTGATGGTACCACCATCTTTTGCAGCGGCAAATGTAACCCCATTTTCACCTGACTTGGGAGCGATTGCCTCGAAAGCATAGGTGTAGCCGGGTTCCCAGTACTGGAGCGGTAAATAGGTTCCATTACCAGTAGCATCAACAGTTACGGCTTTTGCGTTGAAAATCGGAGCATCATCTCTCCAGCCGTACACTTCAATGGCACCAAGGTTAGTGATGTCAGTGTCTGTAGCACGGGTGCTTTTGTCAATAAATGATGAGAAACCGATGGCTTTTGTGTTTTGGGCCATTTCCACAGTCTCGTCGTTGCTGCAGCTTGCCAACATGGCTGTTGCCGCCAATCCAATCAAAAAGATTTTTTTCATTTGATTAAAAATTAAATTGTGAATAAAAATGTTTTGATAACTCTCTATGCAAATCAAAGAGGAAGTTCTATGTCCTCGTAATCTCCCCAGTCGTCCACATCCACATCGAAGCCGGAGCCGCCTTCCGTACCCTCTTCATCGGATATCTCGATGCCCTTCACCACGATGACACCTCCTTGCGGTTGCGCCGCCACCTGGTCGGTCACGTCGAAATCGAACGACTTGATTTTTCCGTTCTTCAAG
Source organism: Parabacteroides sp. KHUB-01 (assembly GCF_056640935.1). Classification (NCBI taxonomy): domain Bacteria; kingdom Pseudomonadati; phylum Bacteroidota; class Bacteroidia; order Bacteroidales; family Tannerellaceae; genus Parabacteroides; species Parabacteroides sp. KHUB-01. The sequence goes on from NZ_CM153256.1 coordinate 288,078, forward strand.
CGTACTTCCAGATTCAGCCCGTACTTACGTCCGGCCCTTGTTCCGTAGTGTTCGTTAGGGAAATCAGGTATTCCGAAAGAACGCACCAAAGCCTGTGTGCCGAAATATTCCACCGTACAATCGTACAGTACGGTTGCGGCTTCATCTGACGTGCGCCCGCTGTTCAACCATACCGCCTGCGCCATGCCCGCTAACGCCCCGCGTGCCAATGACACATATTCCAGCCCGTGGCTGAACTCGTAACGTACCAGATAGGTGAATACCAATGGATGCATGGTGACAGGTATCACGTCGGTCTCGATCGAACGTTCTGCCACGTATGACTCCATGTAACTACCATAAAGCATATCGGGCTGGTTCACTGTATTCTCACTTTTTGTATCCATTAAGGAATTGCCGAGGTAAGAAGATCGGGTGCGAGAGCGAGTAGTCGCCTTTGCCGAAGCGAACGACTGCATTTCGTCGAACACGATGTATTCCGTGTCGTTGTTGTAGAACAGCAGGGAGTGTTCACCCGGTCTCATGTACACGACATCCCCCTCGGGCGCGATATTGATGATGTCATCTGAACCGTCCGTATTGTACACTTGCACACGCAACCCATCCGGCATTCCCGGGCGCAATGTGTTGTATTCCATACCGAACGATTCCTGCCATGTGGGATAGTTCTTCCAATCCGTACTCCCCTCGTGGGTGTATTGCCACTCTTTTTCGTATTCAGCTTCTATGCGTACCTCCGATTTCGTGGCATGCGGGTCATGGTCAAAACATAAGTCCTTGTGCTCGCAAGATGAAAACAGCATGAGCATTCCCGCACACAAAGGAACATATCTTCTAATTGTGTGTATCTTTTTCATTTTACGCCTCCTTTCTTATTGTTGCTGTTGCCCCTTCCGAGAAGCCATACCAGAGAGATTTCCGCTTTCGTCGGACCGAACCAGTGACGGTTCTTGGTTGCCTTCCATACATAGTGACCGTCCAAGGGGGTATATTCATAATATTTCCCTCCCCAGTAACCCACGCCCAGCGTGAAGTCGATGTTCAGACGGTTTGCGACGGGCAACGAGTAACCGTATTCCACGCCTGCCGCATAATTCGTCTTGTCCCAAAGTGTCCCACCGGGTTCACCGCCCATGTAACCTTTGCCTCCCCATTCGAAATCGTATGTGAATGCCTGCCCGTAAACACCTACGTGATGCCCCGTGAGTGGCTTTTCATTAGCTTTCTTTCCGAACCATTTACGCACGGCGATGTCACCGCCATAGATGCGCCAGTAACGGTGGTTGCTGTTCTTTTTCCACCAACCGTACATCCAGTTACCGGCGATTGACCAGTTCTTGCCCAAATAGAATTCCAACCCAATATTGGGAACGGCCAGCACGTCATAGAGCATATTGGTCTTGAGGGCCATGTAGAAAGGTTTTGAAGTTTCAGGGAAAAACGCCACGACCGTATCCGCTTTCTCTACAACGGATGTCGTGTCGGCAGGAGTCGGCACAACCGGGTCTTCCTTGACAACCGGTTTTTCCTCGATTATAGGCTTTTGGCGGATCGTCACGAGAATAACACTGGCATTCCGGATCTGATCAAAGAAATGTTTGTGCATGTAATGCCAAGTCCGGCCATATTGCAGCTCCATCAGGTGTTTCTTGCGGCTGTCAACCAGTACACCTTTATTATTATAGGTAAATTCGGGTACGTTGCGCAACACGTCCACCGCCTCTTCCTTGTGGGGCATATCGGACACCTCGACCAGCTCTGCAAGGCGTTCCCACGCGATAAATCCTTCGGGACGTGATATGATACCATCCGGAAGTGATATGCGTTCACGTACATAACGCTCCAAAGAATTGCGGCGTTTTTCCGCTAATTCCTTGTTTATTGCAAATCCGCCCTCGGGTGAAGCGGAACCGCAAAAAGACACTCCGACCAATTCGAGTGTATTGTCTTTTTTCACACTTTCCAGAAACGACACCACTTCGGACAGGCGTGTGGCGTTGTCACCATAAGCCGTGTCCAGTGTCGAGTCGCCGACCGGAAATCCGATACAGACCTCCTTCCGGCTCTCTTGCCCGAACGCCTGGATGCACCCGAGCAACATGAACGCTGATACTATTAAACCTCTCATGTGCATATTATCTTTATTTAAGTCCGTTTCTTATGAAGAAACGGGCGTCTTGCATAAGACATTGACAATCTGCACTATATCAGAGATTAAAGACTCGTTTGTTTGATAATAATTATGTTTTCGAGCACAACTTGTGAAAATTTCCATATTCCAATAGCATACTATTCTGGATTTTTTCATATTTTTACATCGGAAATCCGTTTCTTCATAAGAAACAGATAATTTTGTCTGACAATCATTCCCCCTTACAGATCCTTAATAATCAGTTCGTTTGCCCGGTCGATAGTGGACGTGTCAATCGAAGCCAGATATATCTGCGTGGTGGCTATGGAATCATGCCCGAGCGCATCCGAAATGACATTGACAGGTATATTCTTCGATTTGGCAATGGTCGCCCAAGCATGGCGGCTGACATACGTCGTGAGCGGTATCGGCAGTTTAACCATGCCGGCTATGGTTTTGAGGGATTTGTTTACGCGCCGCAATGCCGTTTCATACTGCCTGCGTTCATCACAGTGGGGACGGGTTATAATAGGAAGCAAGTAAGGGGAATCATTGCTTGAATAACGGTCAACCAGTTCTTTGATTGGTTTTATGATTTTGATGTGAAGCACTTGGTTCGTCTTATGCCGCCGGTAAGTCAGTATGCCGCTCTGAATGTCCGACTTCTTCAGGAACGCCGCGTCAATGAATGACATTCCCCTGCAAAGGAAAAGAAAAAGGAAGAGGTTGCGGGCAAATTCAAGATTGGGTTTTAGCGAGAGGTCAAGGTCTCTGATCCGTTTGATGTCACTGATTGATATGGCTCGTTTGCGAGTCTTCTCCACTCCGGTAAACACCGTGCGGAAAGGATTCCGGTCTATGGTCAGTTCTTGCTCCACGGCACGGTTATAGACTGCGCGGAGAATACGCATATAAAAGGAAATGGAATTGGGTACGACTCCCAACGAAGCCAAATATGCCTGATAATCCTCCATGAGTATGTGGTCTATTGCTTCCATCTGGATGTCCTCGTTATTACGGAACCGCTTGAAACTGCCGAGCGCGGCACTATAATTCTTGGCGGTACCGGAGTGATTCAACTGCCGTAACCGTTCGATGACACCCTCCATAAAAACAAAAAGGGTGTTCTCTTTTCCGGTACGCCGGAACTTTTCTACCACATCATCCGATGAATAATTACGGCTTAGGTTCTCGAACCGTTCTATGATTGCCGACAATCGTTCCATGTCCGAACGTAACTTCCGGGTTATCGACTGCACGATAGCTGCACGCCTGTCATTGCCTGCCGCTATCGGTTCGGAACACTTTTCGTCCCATTCGCGTGGGAACACTTTGTAACTGGTAGTGATCTGTCTGGCAATACGGCGGTGAGTTACCAGATAGACGATAGTGCCCGGACGGTCTTTGACCGTCGAGGGGCGGAATTTTGCTTTTACTGTCGTAGTCATACTTATATTGTTTAAATTGATAATGTACCATAGTCAGCGTTTTAACTTGTGGTATGTAAAAATGGTCAGCGCAACGCAGACGACAAAAAAGCCTGCCGTATAACCGAGCACTTTCCACAGCATGAGGCTGTGTATAAACTTGGCATTGGCCATGCAGATACAGGCGAAAGCCGCCAAAAGAGAAACAATCACCTCTATCATGCACCAGAAGGCGGTGGCGGAAATCACCACGCGGTCCCGCATCGAAAGGCGTTCGAGCAGTCTGGCGCTCTCCTTGTCGATCCTTTCGGCCATCTTCCGGCAAACCGCCTCACCTTCCTGCTCAAGCGTCCGCCGGGCTTCCTCGCTAATGGTAATTTTATTCGCTTCGCGCAGGGAAGAGACCGCCTCGTCCAGTCCGGGCAGGACTTCCGAGAGCCTGCCTTCGAGTTTCTCCACCCTGTCGCTCAAAATACCGACGGCCTTGTAATTGTTTTCCAGCGTATCGGTCAGGCGGTCTTTCTCCTGCATCCTTTCGGCTGCCGGGAGCGCCGCGTCTATTTCTGAAAAATCGAATCTGTCCTTACCCATGTCTCTTATCGTTTTCGTCCGGTCTTGGGTTTCCTGCCGATCATCCTTTCCGCTTCCCGGGCGCAGCGGCGGGCCCATTCCCGGTCATCCTCGTCCTCGCGTCTTCCCCAAGGCAGGTCGCTGGAACCGCCGCCACCTCCGCCGGAGGGTGCGGCCTGCGCCGACATCATGCCCACGAAGAGGGCCACCGCCCTGTCGGTGAGCTCGCGGCTGTTGGCCGTCTCGCGGTAGTCGAACTCCTCGTCGAACACTTTCAGGGCCTCGTCGGGTATGAAGTAGCCGGGGCTTTCCCTGTCGTCGCCGATACGGTACGGGACAGTGCCGGGGCGGTAGTCGGTATATTGCGGAAGCGGTGCCGTTCCTTGCGCCCTGACCGGTGCAGGGCGGGCGGTGGTCGGTGCCGGTGTGCCTGCGGCGGGTCTCGTCGAAACGGCCTTTGCCTTGGGAGCCGCGTGCAGCTTCTTCCACGTGCTTTCGAGCTTGCTCACCATGAGGTTGCGCCCCCTGCCGAGTTCGGAAGCCTTGTACCGGGCGTTGCCTTTCTTCAACACATAGCCGCGCAAGAGGTTCTTGCCGTCCTGCAGTTCCCAAAGCTCGTAGCCCTTGTCCCGTAGCCGGGCGGCGTATTCGAGCCATGACCAGCTTTCCATGGATTGCAGGATTTCCATGCAGTCCCGGTTCACCTGCCCGATGTTCGTGTCCCGCACCTCTGCGGCGGTAGTCCAGCCCCGTTTCAGGGCCACACGCTCGGCGGCACGCTGCGCACGCAGGTGGATGTCATGGTCGTTGTTGATGCGCCCCTGCTCGTCGATGCGGCAGAACGCGCCGTGAAGGTGGGGAATGCCGCTCTTGGATTCCAGATGAAGCCGCACCGTGCCCTTGCTGCCCGTGAGGTTGGTTTTCGGGGAATACGTCCTGCCGTTCTTGTCATACAGCTCGATGTTGTCGAACTCTCTGATGAAGTCGTCCCACAGTTTTTCCCAGTCGGCGATGGTGAAGTCTTTGGTGTGCTCCGGTGCGGGGCTGACCTCGATGCGAATGACGGAATTTTTGACCTTCTTGAACTTGTCCAGCGTCAGCCGCATGGAATCCCATATTCCCGTGGCGTCCAAACCGGGCGGCAGCAGATTGTCCTTGACGTGGAAGATGCGCTCGGGGTGTTTCTTGTTCCTCGACTCTCCCGTGATATAGCTGATGTCGTTTATCCCGTGGGAGATGGATTTCGCTTTTGCTATCATGGTTCCTCCTCCTCGTCTTTATCGTTCCTTGTCCCGTCGGGCAGGCGGTTGTCCGTCCGTAGCCTGTCGAGCACGCCCGTGATGCGCTCGGCGAGCCTGCCCAGTTCCTTGAGCCACCCGAGCATGAACGGGTAGCTGCCGAACATCTGCCTGCGCTTCTCCGGGGCCATGCCGCGGAGCGCGGAGGTGTAGTTCAGAAGGTCGCTCCGGCAACCGATAAGGGTTTCCATGACGGCCTCCTGCCTTGCCGTCAGCCTCGCCTTCGGCCTGTAACCGAAAGCCCTTGCCAGCATGTAGTTGCTGACGGTCATGCCGCACTCGTCGGCGAGGCGGCGGATATGCCGTTTCTGTCCCGGGGTGACCTTGGCGCCGACATACTCGGTGCGCCTCTCTTCCTCGGGCGGAAAGGGTGTATGTTGTATATTCTGTTTCTCTTCTGTCATAAACATTGTCTTAAAAAGGGTTATAAATAAGGTGCGAGCTTGCGAGCGCCGCCACCGGCGAACTGCCAGTGAGCCGCGAGAGCGCCGAGGAATGACCGACCAAAGGGAGGTGATACCTTGGCATATCTCGAAACTGAAAGACGTTTTTGCTTTCCCTGCGGCGTGCCTCCACTGCCAGATAGATACCGTTCAAAAGCTGTTCAGGGGGCGTTCAAGTGCCGTTCAAATGCCATTCGGGGCGGTATGGTAAGGGTTGCCCACATAGCTGCCCTGCCTGTCAGTCCAGCCCTCTATGCAGGTCACGGAGGCCACGGAAGCGACTTTGGTGCTGCTTACCGCTATCAGATCCAGCCTCTCCATCGTGGCGAACAGGTTGCGGACTTTTTTCCTCCCCATGTGCCATTCTTCCGCAAGTCCGGTTTCCGAGAACTGCAACTGTCCGGCCTGTAGCTCCTGCGGCCTGCGGAATGAACCGTCCCTGCCGGGGATTAAACGCATACGTGAAAGTAGGTTATAAAAGAGAGTGTGATTGCCGATTGCATTGTCATCGTCATCTTTCGTTGTTCCGTCGAGCCATTCGATAGCCTCTGCTGCAAGGTGGAAACGGATTGTCCGGAATCCCTGCGGCTTACTGAAAAGATATGTTTCCTTGTCCTTCATGTTTTCCTGTATCATTTAGCGTAGATAAGGGAACGGAACGGCGGAATGGTTGGCAACGGTTTTGGTAAAATGCCGTGAATGGAATTTTCCTTGTCCCCTGCGGTTGCATCCGACGTCCCGTTCCGGTTTGGTTTCAGTTCTTCCCTCCGTTCGTGGAGGGTTGGGATTGCAGGTGCTGCCGTGCTTCCTCCACCGCCTTGAAGTCGGACGAGATTTTCATCAGCGCGACACTGATACGGCAGAGCTGGCCTATGTCTACAAAGCCCTTGACCGCTTCCATCAGTCTTTGCACGCGCTCCTGACGGTGTCTCATCACGGCCTCGCTGCTTGTCCCGCTCTCACGGGTAAGCCCGTGGTTGAGAAAGCGGTTGACGGCCAGCATGTCGGTAGCCTCAATCGTGTCGATGTCACCCTGCCCCGTGCCGTAGCCGACCATCACCCGGATGGAGTCGGCCTCGTAGGGCGAACAGGCACGGAGAAACTCCAGAATGGTCTGGGCTTTCGCGCCGATCACGGGCCTGCTCTCTTTTTTCTTCTGTTCCTTGTTTGCGGAATCCTGAACCGTGCTATCCTCGATACCCGGCTCCTTGTTCGTCAGATTGTCCATGTGCATTTTTAATCATTCGTTAATAAATCATTTGTTCCTCTCACGTCCGGCCAGATAGCGTGCGGCCTCGCTGTCGATCTCGTCCTGCGATTTCACCCGTACCCGTTTCAGCCACGCGTCGAGGTCTTCCTTGGCGAAGAAGCACAGTTTGCCGTTAGGCTTGTAGTAAGGGATCGCACGGCGCATCATCATCTTGTAGAGATAGCTGGGTTTCAGCCCGAGATACCGGGCCGCCTCCGTGGTGGTCATCAGGTTGCGTTCATTTTCCATATTCGTTCATTTTTTGATGGTTCCTTAATTGTTCCTTGTTCTCTCGGAAAACCGGAAAACGCTGTTTGTCAGCCTTTTCCTTTCTTCTGTTTCCGATGCAAAGTTAAGTTTGACCTGAAGTGGCCCAATGTGGGACAAATGGGGAAAGTGCATGAAAAAGAAAATGCGCCATACCGTTGTGTATGAACGGTATAGCGCATGGCTACGGTCTGTCGTTTTTATATCGTATGGGGAAGCGGCGGGCGGCTATGGGGTACGGTTCAACCGCTTTGCGTTTTCAATGGCCTTGTCGATGGCCTTGCGGTAATCCTGATTCTCCCTTGTGGCACCTTTGCCGCAAACGTCGCTGCGGTGTTTGTCGTAGTACGACTTGGATATGCCGCAACGTTTCAGGAACTCTTCCGCCCAGAGTTTTCCACGTTCCCGTGGTTTGATGGTCTGCGAGACGGAGAACACCATGTAGCAGACACGCAGGTTCTCTTTCGGGCGCACGGTGACGGCCCGTGAAGCGGGTTTCAGGTTCAGGAAGTTCACGAAGTCACTGCCCGGCAGGAAGTCGAACTGGTAGTCGTTGCACACCTCGTAGATGAACAGGCACAGGGCGAGGTCAACGGTATCCGTCCATGAGGATGTCTCTTGCAGCAAGGCGTTCATGGCTTGCCCTCCTTCATGCGCCCGATATCGGAGATGATACTCCCGGCGATTCCTTTCAGGCGTTCTACCAATACGTCGAGGAATACCGGTTTGAAGCACCAGACACAGAAATACCGGTCACGCTCCTGCTGCCATTCTTCATATAATAGGTTCGCGTGCGCGTGGACTTCGTCATACTCCGCCTTTGCCGCGCTGCATTCCGCGTCGAGTGACTTGTATTCTTCCGAATCCAGCGGTAGGAAATCCAGCCGGTTGCTCATGGCCGAATACTTGCGCCAGAGTCCGGTGGCGACGGTTTTCGTTTCCTCGTACCGGAATTCAAAAGGTTTGAGGTGTTCTTCGAAAAGGGCTGCAAAGTCCACCTTCTGCAACGGTGTCCTGTCAAGCGAGAGGTATTTGTCCGTTTCCGAAAAGAGGGAAGAAGAAAATTCCAGAAGCTCTCCGGGGTTCTCCCTTACCAGACAGGCCGCCTCCTTGACAAGAATATTCGTGTCATTGAAATCCTGATAGAACAAGGATGGCGGCAAGGCTTGTTCAAAAGACAGTTCACCTTGTTTATAAGTGGCGAGAAGCGTGTTCACCTCACGCAATCGTTGTAAAATATCGGGTAGCATACAGTTATTCATAATCATAGAAACATGGTCATATATACGGGAAGATACAGCACGTCCCCGTCCTTGCGCAGGTCTTTCGTGTAAACCAGATACTTGTTCCTTATCCGAGAAGAGAATTTCATGCAAAAGGCGTCCAGCGAGGTATGCGCCTTATAACCAGATGATTTGACTTCGACAGGGCTCACCTTGTCACCGTCCGCAATCAGGAAATCCACCTCGTAGTTATGTTTTCCACTTTCAGTAGGGAAGGTATAATAGTACAACTCGTGTCCGGCGGCTTTCAACATCTGGGCCACCACATTCTCATAAACATACCCGAGGTCTGTGCTCAACTTGTCACTCAAAAGTTTATGATATATTGTATTGTCTGTGAATTTCCTATCCCAGAATGCGAGGGTGACGAACAGTCCGGTATCACCCGTGAACATCTTGTATTTGTTGGGGTCCTGATGCAATGCCATTCCCGCACTCGGATCGTTGGCATGGTAAGCCATATTGACGACCATCGACTCCTTGATTTCGGAAATGATTTCTGCCAGTACGGAATTACGCGTACCATCCGTTGCGCTCCATGCCAGATACCTGTTGGCGTTGTTCGTCAGTTGGGCCGGAATCTGGCGAAACATCTTGGAAGCGTTGCCTGTGGGGTCTATTTTGTTGAAATCATCCTCATACAGCGTTATGATGGAACGCTTTACACTGTCCACCTTTTCCAGATTGTTGGTTTCAAGATAAGCGGCCACAGCCTGCGGCATACCGCCGACAAGCATATACAACCGAAAATCGCGCATCAGCTTGCGGTTCGTGGCGTCACCCATGGACGTCCTGCCGTGAAAACATCCTTGGAGCAGCCTGATTGTGGCGGTGTCCCCCAATGCCCACCTGAACTCCTCGTAATCCATGGGAAACATGTGGAGTTTGACTTCCTCGCTCGGAATCAGGATGTCCCTGACATTCTTACGGATCGAAATCAGCGAACCGGTTTCCATGTAATCATATCTGCCGTCCTTTACAAGATACTTGATTGCCTGCCTCGCCTTGGGTGCAAGCTGGACTTCATCGAAAATGATGACAGACTTCCGTTCCTTCAACTCGACACTGTATTCCAGTTGTAGACGCATGAAAATACGGTTAAGGTCGGAAACATCGTTGAACAGTTCCCGGATTTCTACTGAACACGCGGCAAAATCCACCAGAATATGGGTCTCGTATTCGTTTTCCGCAAATTCTTTGGCGATGGTGGATTTCCCGACACGTCTCGCCCCTTGTATCAACACGGCTGTCCTGCCCTCGTCCGTCCGCTTCCATTGCAGAAGCTCATCATATATTTTCCTTTTGAATATCATATAGCTGCATCGTTATCAATCGTCTGCAAAGATAGTATAATCAACACGAATCTCAAAATGTTTTCATTAAGAAATTGCACAAATCTCAATAATTGAACAATGCAACACGATTCTCAATTTTAATATCGCCTGGAATGGCATGATTCTCAAAATATCCTGCTAATCAAACACGCTGTCCACCAGATTGACCGCCTCGACTTTCTTGCTGTCAACGATTTTCGCGTAAATCTGCGTGGTCTTCACGTTGGCATGTCCGAGCAGTTTCGATACCGTATAGAGGTCTGCACCAAGCGTCAACATCATCGTGGCGAATGTGTGGCGGCTGGTGTGATAGGTGATTTTCTTGGCTATTTTGGCCGTCTCCACCCACTTGGCCAATACCTTGTTGATATTGGGCTCGGCAGGCAATCCGTCAAATATTTTTAATTCGTTGCCTTCTCCGTTTCTCTCGGGCAGCCAGCGGATGGCATGGCGGGAAAGAGGCAGGTAAATCGGTGTGGTGGTCTTCTTCATCACGGTTGACATCCGGTATTGTTCCCCGTCCAGAATGATGTCCTTCCACCGCAGGGCGTACACGTCGCTCAACCGCAGGCCGCAGTAGCAAGAGAAAAGATAGGCACGCTTCACGTCCTCACGGGGACACTCGGTGTCAATCAGAACCTTTATCTCGTCAATGGTCAGATATTCACGCTTGGATTCCGGCACCTTGATGCGTTCCGTGGCTGCAAGTGTCATGATCGGGTTTTCCGGGATGACCTCGGCACGGACAGCGGCATTGAGGGCGGTGGAGAAATAGCCCACGTAGTCCGCTGCACTTTTGGGAGAAAGCGGCTTACCCCACCGAGTTTTGTAAGTATGCTGAATCCAGTCGATAAAATCCAGACACCACTCCTTGTCGATTTCCTGCATCCTCACCTTTTTCCTGTAAAGGGGAAGCATACGGCAGACCGTCCGCAACAGTTTCAGCCCTCTTGCGCCCTTACGTTCCTGTTCGGCAAGATAGGTTTCCATCCAGTCGTCCAGCAGCATTTTGGAACGGACGGATGTCTTTTTCAGCCCGGCTTTCGAGTGGGTCAGTTCGATGATGCGTTTCGACTTGATGGCCTCCACCGCTGCTTTGGTGGCCCGGTTCTGTTCCTTGATCATGGAATTGATTTCAGGCAGCAGGTACAGTTTCAGGAACTCGTAACTGCGCTTGCCGTCCATGTAGATGTCGAGATAATAGGATTCCGAGCCGTCGGCGAGCTTCTTGGTGCGCACTTTCACTGGCTCTTTGAGTCTGGTTGCCTTCCTTGTTGTTGCCATATATTATGATGTATTTAGAATGCGTTGTCAACCAATGCGATTGCATCGTCTTTCTTCTTGTCCACAATTTTCGCGTAAACCTGCGTGGAACGCACGGAACGGTGGCCGAGAATTTTGGAAACGGTATAGATGTCCGCCCCGAGCGTCAGCAGCAGCACCGCGCATGAATGCCGGGCCGTGTGGAAGGTCACGTTCTTCTTCACCCCGGCCTTTTCCGCCCAGTTCTTGAGATTGACACAAAGATTGCCTTCATTGGGCAGTCCTCCGAAAACAAGGCCGTCGGGCGTGCAGTCCCCTCGTTCCGGCAGCCATTTCACGGCTTGGGATGATAGGGGGATATAGACGGGATGGATGGTCTTCGTCATCACCACCGATGCACGCCATTGTCCACCTGACATGGAGAGGTCACGCCAGCGCAGCTTTCGGATATCGCTGATACGCAGCCCGCAGAAACAGGAGAACAGGTATGCCTGCCGTACCTGCTCGTTAAAGAACGGCGTGGCCATCATCCTCTTTATTTCCTCGATGGTCAGGAAATCCCGCTTGCTCTCGGGTACCTTGATTTTCTCGGTCATTTCCAGCCTGTACCACGGGTTCGAGGCAATCAGGTTCTCACGGACGGCCTCGTTCAATGCGGTGCGCAAGGTCGTATAATAGGAATGCGCCGTTTTGGGAGATACAGGTTTGCCCCATGCGGTCTTGCAGGAAGAGCGGAGCCAGTCGATATAGTCAAGATAGAATTGCTTGTCCACATCACAGAGCCTGACATCCACACGGAATTTCAACAGGTTCTTGCGGGCGTTGTCGATACCGTTCAGGTCACGCGCTCCCCGGTGCTCGTGGTTCTTACGAACAATGGCCATCCAGTCGGATAGCAGCATGTCGGAGGATGTGCTTTCCGGCACCGCTTCCACCTTTGCGTTGAGCAGTGCTTCCGCCCGCTCACGCCGGATGTCTTCCGCCTTGCGGAGTGTCCGCGCGTTTTGCCGCTTCGCTTGGGTGGATGTCTCCGGCACGAGATAGAGTTGCAGGAACTCGTACTCGTGCCCGCCGTTCACGCTACGGTCAAGAAACAGGGATAAACGCCCGTCCGCCAGTTTGCGGTGGCGTAACTTGAACGGAGATTTCTCTATCAATGATTTCTTTTTTCTTCCCATTGTCAGTCAGTGATTTATATCCATGCACAAAGATACGAAATAATCCGAAAATGAGTATCGTTTTAGGTAACAAAAATGGTGAATAATAGCGATTTTTAAGGAATACAATAGAAATCATTATCTATTTATAATATATTGATAATCAGTAATTACATGGATTTTCTTTGTTTTTATTTTCCCTTATTTTGCATACATTGGCTAATGGGCGACTATTTACTGCCAACAGATTCTTCTAGGCATGTTGACGATATTCGGACCGATCCAATGGGCATTCAGCCTATTACCGAAATGGGAAAGCAGCTGGGCAAAGTGGTTGACGAGATACTTGACGGTACACTTTTATGGAGCTATGCTATACTTTGTTGGCTTCTATGTTCTGCTACTGTTTGACATCGTATTGTGCATTCAGGTCGAGAACCTTGCTGCAATCACTGTTAATGAACAGACTATGGCTTCATATCTACAGAACTCATTCTTCTCAGCTGGTTACTTGATGGCTGCATCTATCGTAGCACTCAAGTGCTTGAACCTTGTTCCAGACTTAGCTGCATGGATGATTCCTGAAGGTGAGACAGCATTCTCAACCCGAAATTTCGGTGAAGGTGTTGCTAGTCAGGCCAAGATGTCTGCAACTGGTGCAATGACCTCTATGATGAGATAACATAAACTGTAAAATAAAAATTATGAAGATTGAAAAGAAGATTGAGCATTGGCTCAAAGATGAGAATTTTTGTGATTACTGTAACACAAGAATCAATGAAGAAATAAAAGAAATTCTATTGAATGGTGCGTATGACCACTTCTTTGAACTGTTGGATGAAGGCTTTGATGGAAACGACGAGTACGTTGTTCCATTGGTAGAATACTTATCGTGCAAACTTCACTATGCAAAGCTATTGAAGAACAAAGCTAAAAGAGAAAGTATCATCTGGTGGGTATTTACTCAGTTGAATTATGAGGGTTTCTATACAAAAGTATTCGCAATATACTTTGATCCATTGGTAAAGGAGACCAATATCACCATTATTAAGATGCTGAGAAAAGAGTATTTGCTATTAAAAAAACAAAGTGCATAAGTTATGGTAATCAAGAATTTAGAGAATAAGATAAAACTTGTCGGAATTATATGTACAGCATTCCTGATTGGATGTATTCTGATAAGCGTTTCCAGCATTTGGACAGCTCGTACAATGGTTACAGATGCTCAGAAGAAAGTCTATGTACTTGATGGCAATGTGCCTATCCTTGTCAATCGTACGACAATGGAAGAGACACTTGATGTAGAAGCCAAGAGTCATGTTGAAATGTTTCACCATTACTTCTTTACACTGGCTCCTGATGACAAGTACATCAAACATACAATGGAAAAAGCCATGTATTTTATTGATGAATCAGGATTAGCCCAGTACAATACTTTGAAGGAACGTGGATTTTATTCTAACATCTTAGGTACAAGTGCCGTCTTCAGTATCTTCTGTGACAGTATCAAATTCGATAAGCCTAATATGGAGTTTACCTATTATGGTAGACAGCGAATTGAACGACGTAGTAACATACTCATGAGAGAATTGGTGACTACAGGTAAACTGATGCAAGTTCCAAGAACAGAGAATAATCCTCATGGCCTTTTGATAGTCAATTGGAGAACATTGATAAACAAGGATATTGAACAGAAGACAAAGTCTAACTATTAAGCCTCATTGATATGAATGTTAAAGGTTTCAGAAGGATGCTCTTAGGCGAAAAGATGCCCGATAAGAACGATCCACAGTATAGAGAACGCTATGAACGTGATGTAGATGCTGGTCGTAAGTTCGCAAAAGCTGTAGGTATAGACAAGGCTGCTGCTAAAGTCCAACTCTTCGCAAACAATCATAAGAACTTGTTCTTGATAATCATTTTCAGCTTTATGATAGGTTGTTTTGCTTGGAATATCTACAGAATAACAACAGTGTATAATAGGCCAGAGAGTCAGCAGACGGCAACAGAGCGTCAAGATAGCATCTTACGCTCACGCCATAGTTTGAACAATAAACAAACAATTGAAAGATATGAAGATAACCGATAAAATTAATTTCAAACAGCCCAAGTACATGTTACCGGCTATCCTTTATATTCCGTTGTTGGTTGCATCATATCTCATATTCGACCTATTTGGTGCAGAAAAAGCTGAGATACCTGATGAAACTCTTCAGACAACAGAATATCTGAATCCAGAGATACCTGATGCTGCTATTCGTGGTGATGGTATCGGAAGTAAGTACGAAAATATGACCAAGTCTTTCGGTAAGATTGCCGATTATTCAGCGGTTGAGACCATCGAGCGTGAAGACCCGACAGAGACAAAAGAGAGTTATGAATCCCAATATACGGAGGAAGACATTGCCCAAATTGTAGAGAATACAGACGAAGAGGCTATGACCGAAGCCAAGAGAAGAGAACAAGAGGCATTGGCCGAATTGGAAAAAGCACTTGCAGAAGCTCGACTTCGTGGCCAGCAAACGGTATTAGAGAATCAACCAACAGAACAAGATACCGTAAGCAGTTCCCCTCCTACCATAACGATGAAAGGTGAACTATCTGAAGACAGTAAGGCTGTAAACGCTATAAGTGAAAGCGATGAAGCTTCGGCTGTGGTTAAGAAGGTAAAGACTTCGTCTGATTACTTTAATACGTTATCTCAAGAAGATAAAGAGCCTATGCTGATAAAGGCGATTATCGATGAAAACATAAAAGCTGTTGATGGGTCCAGGGTAAGATTACGATTGTTAGATGATGTTGAGATAAACGAGACCATTGTAAAAAGAGGTACTTACCTATATGCCACACTGAGCGGCTTTTCATCTCAACGAGTAAAAGGTAATATTACAAGCATTCTGGTTGGAGATGAATTGGTAAAGGTCAGTCTGTCTATATACGATACAGATGGACTTGAAGGATTATATGTTCCATCGAGTCAATTCAGAGAAACAGCAAAGGATGTGGCAAGTGGAGCCATGAGTGGTAATATGACCATCAATAGCGGAAACTATGGAAACAGTTTTTCTCAATGGGGAATGCAAGCTATTCAGAACGCCTATCAAAAAACTACAGGTGCAATAGGCAAAGCCATCAAGAAGAACAAGGTAAACCTGAAGTATGGAACATTCGTGTATATCATTAATAGTAAAGAACAGAAACAAAATTAAGGTTATGAAACTCGGAAAAATATTTAGCGTAATGAGTCTTGGATTGGTATTCTCTTCTCAAGCATTCGCACAGCAAACCTATCAGGAGATAGAACAGCTGACAGTCAATGAGTCTGTAACAACTGTAATCACTGCATCAGAGCCAATTCGTTTTGTGGATATATCTACCGATAAGGTTGCTGGCGATCAACCTTTAGATAATGTCGTCAGATTGAAACCCAAAGAACCAGGCCATGAAGATGGTGAAGTATTGGCTATAGTAACGGTTGTTACTGAACGATACAGAACTCAGTATGCGTTGGTATATACCACACGAATGACAGAAGCTGTAATAGATAAAGAGGTCCAACTTCAGGAAATGAATGCATATAACAATCCTAAAATATCCATGTCTACAGCTGATATGGTAAGCTTTGCCAGACAAGTTTGGAACTCTCCTGCAATGTTCAGGAATGTGGCTCACAAAGAGCATAGAATGGAAATGAGGCTGAATAATATCTATGCCGTAGGAGACTACTTCTTCATAGACTTCTCTATCGAGAACAAGACTAACATCCAGTTTGACATAGATGAGATAAGAATAAAGTTGGCCGATAAGAAAATCAATAAAGCTACTAATTCTCAGATTATTGAACTCACGCCTGCATTGATCCTTGAGGATACAAAATCATTCAAGAAGGGCTATAGAAATGTGATTGTCTTAAAGAAACTTACATTTCCTAACGACAAAGTCATAACTATCGAGATGACTGAAAAGCAGATTAGTGGTCGTAACATCAGCTTGAATATCGATTATGAGGATGTTCTTTCGGCAGATTCATTTAACAAGGTATTATTGGAGGAAAGATAGTATGAAGAAAATAATGTTTTTGATAGCAGCATTAGCCGTTATGGTAGGTACTGCAAATGCACAGAACCGTTCGGGAAGGCTGAGTTTAGGAACAGGTTTATTGTATGAAAGAGGCATGGATTTAACCTTAGCCTATGAGTATGAAACCAAGTATCATAATAGTTGGGAGTTCTTTGCTAATGCATATCTGAAGTGGGATGACTGCTCAGAGTGCAACCATATCTGTCCCCAATCATTTTGGAACAACTATAACTCTTATGGATTTGGTGTAGCTTATAAGCCATGTGTTATTAGAGGAAGAAATCATCATGGCAACCTACGAATCGGAGCTTCAGCAGGAAGTGATACAAAGAGTTTTTTAGGTGGTTTTCATCTAGGATATGAACACAACTATGTACTCCGTGGCGGATGGCGTTTGTTTGCTCAAGTGAAGAGTGACTTAATAATTAAAGGCGAAGATCTCTTCAGGACTGGAGTTGTATTAGGAGTTAAGATACCACTAAATTAATGATTGATTATGAAGAAAATACATTTCATTTTGATTGCAGTTATAGGACTTATGTGTGTAGCGTGCGACAAACATATAGAAATGCCTGATTTGACATTGAAAACGGGACATGTTCTATGTACAGACGGAAGTCTATTGCCTTATAGTGAGTATTCCAAATCAAAGAGAAGAGCTATTGCTGTAGTGTTTCATATCAACCATAATCAAGACGTACAAGGTGATGGTTATGCAGTATATTTGAATGATATATACCCAAGCGAGTTTGCCGATACATTGGGTATTAAGCAAGGGACATCGTGTAGCATTACAGCCCATGATGGTAATGAGAATACCTACGCTCTTCTCAATACAGCAAAGGCTGCATCACCTTTAGCTGAATCAGTTTTTGCCATGTGGCAATATGGACAAAGTGCTTATATCCCTTCTGTTGAGCAAATGAGACTATTGTATTCAGCTAAGTCTACTATTAACCCGATATTGGAACAACTTGGTGGAGAACCATTGCCTGATGAAGCAGATGATTGTTGGTATTGGACCAGTACCGAGGTTGAAGGTCAAGATTCTCACAAGGCATGGCTCTACTCTTTAGGTAGTGGAGCTATGCAAGAGACCCCCAAGTTACAAGCTCACCGTTCTCGTCCTATTGTAACATTAAACAAATAACTTTAACTCATGGAAGAAAGCAAGGAATTACAAGGTTTTTATAAGATATTCAGAGCCGTCATCTATATCTCTGTCCTATTGGAGTTCTTTGAATATGCTATTGACCCAGCTACACTTGATAGTTGGGGCGGTATTCTATGCGACATACATGGACGAATCAAGAGATGGATGATATATAATGACGGAAATCTTATCTACAGCAAGATTTGTACGTTCATTCTGATTTGCATTACATGTATTGGAACCAGAAACAAAAAGAAGCTAGAGTTCAATGCCAAGAAACAAGTCATCTTACCATTAGCCTTTGGTTTGGCACTTATTGGAACATCCATTTGGTTATTCAATAATCCAATGGAAATGAGATTGTACACTCTTCCACTGAACATCATACTATACATGATAGCGTCTCTTATTGGTGTTATACTGATTCATATCTCTTTTGACAATATTTCAAAATTCCTGAAAGAGGGACTATTGAAAGATCGCTTCAATTTGGAGAATGAAAGCTTCGAGCAATGCCAAGAGTTTCAAGAGAACAAGTATAGTGTAAATATCCCCATGAGATATTACTATAAGGGAAAGTTCCGTAAGGGATGGGTAAACATAGTCAACCCTTTCCGAGGCACTTGGGTTGTCGGCACTCCTGGTTCTGGTAAGACCTTCTCAATCATAGAACCGTTTATCCGTCAGCACTCTGCTAAAGGCTTTTCTATGGTAGTGTATGATTATAAGTTTCCGACTCTTGCCACGAAGCTATACTATCATTACAAGCTGAATCAGAAGCAAGGAAAACTTCCTCAAGGTTGCAAGTTCAACATTGTCAACTTTGTGGATGTAGAATACTCTAAACGAGTAAACCCAATTCAGCTCAAGTATATCAACAGTTTGGCTGCTGCATCAGAAACTGCCGAAACGCTTCTTGAGTCTTTGCAGAAAGGAAAGAAAGAAGGTGGTGGTGGTAGTGACCAGTTCTTTCAGACATCAGCAGTCAACTTCTTAGCTGCATGTATCTACTTCTTCTGTAACTGGGAGAAAGAACCATACGACAAAGATGGAAATATACTCACAGCTGAAAAGAATCAAGACCCACAAACAAAGAGGATGATTCCTACAGGAAGAGTCTTTGATGCTAATGGTAATGAAGTTGAACCAGCCTATTGGTTGGGTAGATACTCCGATATGCCTCATATTCTGTCATTCCTCAATGAAAGTTACCAGACTATCTTTGAGGTTTTAGAGACCGATAACGAGGTAGCACCTCTCCTAGGCCCATTTCAGACAGCAATGAAGAATAAGGCCTTTGAACAGTTGGAAGGTATGATAGGTACTCTGCGTGTCTATACTTCACGATTAGCAACAAAAGAAAGTTATTGGGTATTCCATAAAGATGGTGATGACTTTGACTTAAAGGTTTCAGATCCGAACAATCCAAGTTATCTAGTTATTGCCAATGACCCAGAGATGGAAAGCATTATTGGTGCTTTGAATGCTCTAATCTTGAACCGTCTTATTACTCGTGTAAATAGCGGTCTAGGCAAGAATGTGCCGGTGAGTATTATTGTCGATGAGTTACCAACGCTTTACTTCCACAAGATTGACCGTTTGATAGGTACAGCCCGTAGTAACAAAGTAAGCGTTGCTTTAGGTTTTCAGGAATTGCCACAGCTGGAAGCAGACTATGGCAAAGTTGGTATGCAGAAGATTATAACAACCGTAGGTAATGTCGTATCGGGTTCTGCTCGTTCCAAAGAGACATTGGAATGGCTTTCAAGTGATATTTTTGGAAAGGTTGTGCAGCTAAAAAAGGGTGTAACAATCGATAGAGACAAAACCTCTATCAACCTTAATGAGAACATGGATAGCCTTGTTCCGGCATCTAAGATTTCTGATATGCCTACCGGTTGGGTATGCGGTCAGACTGCAAGAGACTTCGTACAAACCAAAGTTGGTCCGAATGGCTCTATGAACATTCAAGAATCTGAGGAGTTCAAAACTTCTAAATTCTTCTGCAAGACAGACTTTGATATGACTGTAATCAAAAAAGAGGAACAAAATTATATATCTCTCCCTAAGTTCTACAAGTTCAAGTCTAGAGACGAGCGTGAACGTATTCTATACAAGAACTTCGTTCAAGTTGGCGAGGATGTCAAAGCTATGATTAAGGAAATCCAGCAGTATAAAGTTAAGTGAGGTTTATAGCCTCACTTTTTTATTTTCTGATGAAATGCTCAATTGCTGAATGCACCAATATGTAATGAGTCTTAGTTTGTTTGCACTGCTTCTCAAAGGGGTTGTAAAACTCCAGGCACAAATCTCTATACAAATCTGGAAGTTCTTTCTTAATTTTGGATACTAATCTTTGGTAAGAACACTTTCTAGCTCCTTTCATAAGGCTATACCACTCATCAATACTAATACTTGCACAGTTGGTTTCGTAATACATAAGCACTTTTTTTTATTTCCCTCATGTTCAGAATACTTCATTTGGGAATTATTTTTGTGCCTACAAACTGAGAATATGTTAAATAAGACAAGGAATATTCTCATTATAACCATAGGGTCATTATGCGAATATATGTGTAGCGGTACTTGTCGATTGTACATCGAAGTAACTTTGCACATAAATAATTGATGCAAATGGATATAAAAAAAGCTTCCGCTACGGGAAGCCTTTAGTTATTGGCAGTGTCCACGATTTTGTGTAAATAGTCAAAACAAAAGAACCCGTCAACAACTCATAGAACTGCTGACGGGTCACTTTTTATTGTTATTCTCTAAATTGGCTGGTATTTAGCAATGGAGGATACTTCTACGGTATCCTGCCATTGCGGTGTTAGGGTGTTTATTTATCTATAAAAGTAATTATCAATTAATATATTTTGCAACTTTATATTAATAACGATATATTATAGTGTGATTTCTTGTAACTTTGGATAAAGCGATGGCGACTGCTCATATATGAGTAGTCGCCATTAGTTTAATGTTAGTTTCTTATTCTCGATCTAAAGCTGGAAACCAATCCTAAATTGTAAGTGGGGTTCGAAGTAGTGTCTGCCATAGTTACCTGAGTAATAGCCAATACCGCCACCAATGGTAAACTCGCAGAACCAATGTTTATCAAAATCACGCTTTATACCATATACAGGAACTAAGGAAGCCTTAAAAGGGGTATTGGGTATCAAGATTGCTCCGGTGGTCTTAAGCGAAAAGAAATCCAGCTCATTAAGATAGTATCTCGGTTCTATCGTTAGATTAAATCCACTGTTGAGAGAGTAATTATTTTTTGAGGGGCTATATACCTCACCGCCAGCACCAACGCGACCAATCAATGCCATTCCGCTATCCCATTTGTACTCATAGCTATATTCAAGACCATACAATGTCCTCAATGAGAAGGAGTGTGTAGAATGCTCCTGGGCGTTTGCGCTGAGAGCGAATGTCACAATAGCAAATACTGAAACTAATAATTTCTTCATACTTGTAGTAATTGAGTCGTGTTATTTTACATTATTGTAATGTTCTTAGAGCTACAGCTGTTATAAGTAATATGATACCAATAACATTTATAATCACTCCCCAGAATCGTCCTTTTGATTTCTTCTCTTTTAATGCTCTTACGAGGTTGATTATTGCGATAATCAGTAACACCAACATCAAAATATAAAATTTACTCATATGACTAATTTTGCTATTATAATTGAACTATTGTATACCAAAACGAGAAGTATCCACCTCCTTACGAGTCTTGTTTTTATAGCCCTTAAATTTATATGTAAAGCTTAATGTTATGTTTCTGCTATATGCACTTGAGTTAATATCTTGATGCTGATTTTCAAATCGCACCTTAATCTTTGGATACATTGATTCGAAAATATCATTACATTGCAAGCTTAAAATAGCATTGTCTTTCAAGAAAGAGTATTTTATTCCAGCGTTTACACACCAGTTACTCCCTAGATCCCATATGCCTTGTATAGTAGGTGTTCTATAGAATAACATTAGATTGGCAGATAACTTAGGCTTTTGAGATATATTAAATGTATTATTCAACATAAACATACCAGTCCATTTATCTCTATCATATTTATAGCCATACCAATCGTTACTCTTATACCTTTCATTATATGCACTTACAATAAAGTTGGAACTATACCACTTTCCAATGCTAAATGGGATTATTGAAGTAAAATTCAAACTAGAGGTATAATCTATATTAAATGACTTATACAGAAGCTTTAATTCATCAGGCATCTGATAACTTTGTGATACAAAGAAGTCGTCAACTCGATAATATGATGCCTGGAATATATATTTTTGCTTTAGCACATAGGTAAACTCAACATTTGAAGTTCTAGCAGGCTTTAACAATGGATTACCCATATTGACGATATACTCGTCACTATATGAAGTATAATCCTGTCTTTGCCAATATGATGGATAAGTACGCAATGAATTAAATCCAATCTGGAATATATGATTATATGAAGGCATATAGGTAATGCCGACATTAGGAAGTAAAGCATTTTTTGTGTAATCGTTAATCTTATATAACTCTCCTGATAGCGATGCGTTTACAGACAACTTACCACTAAAGAATGATTTTTGAAACCCAACATATGCTATTGCCGAATGCTCATCAATAACAGATTCTGTACGATAATTATTTTCTCCAGAATTTTGCAAATCATCGTTTTCTTGGATATTTGAATTCTTTACGAAATTATAATTGACTCCATAATTGATTGTCCAATCGTCCTTTAATACATCCTTAATTCCGCAACACTATTACAAATATAACTTTTTAAGTACCTGAGCAACAAAAAGTTGCCCAGGATTTTGCCATGTCGAAGAATTCACTTATCTTAGTGTTGCAAAAATAAACAAGCAAAACTCTGATATGACATGGCAAAAATACAAATTAAATCTGAGGAACTCACTCCTTTTGGAGGAATATTTTCAATAATGGAGCAATTTGACTCCAAGCTCTCATCTGTTATAGACTCAACCCTTGGTATGAGATGCAAGCTGTATGGTTATCAATACAGCGAAATCATCCGTTCGCTTATGAGCGTTTATTTCTGTGGCGGCTCATTCATAGAAGATGTCACCACTCATCTGATGTACCACCTCTCGCTTTATCCGACACTTCGCACATGCAGTGCCGACACTATTCTCAGAGCCATAAAGGAACTGACCCAGGATAACATTTCCTACACATCCGACACGGGCAAGACCTATGACTTCAACACGGCAGACAAGCTGAATACACTGCTCCTCAATTGCCTGTTGTCCACAGGGCAGCTGAAAGGGGGCGAGGGGTATGACATTGACTTCGACCACCAGTTCATAGAGACTGAAAAGTATGACGCGAAGCCCACATACAAGAAGTTTCTCGGATACCGTCCTGGTGTGGCAGTCATTGGCGATATGATTGTCGGCATAGAGAACAGCGACGGCAACACTAACGTTCGTTTCCACCAGAAGGACACGTTGAGGAGATTCTTTGAGAGGATTGAACAGAAAGGATTGACAGTCAATCGTTTCAGGGCAGATTGCGGATCCTGCTCAGAGGAAATTGTGGAAGAGGTCGGAAAGCATTGCATGACTTTCTATATCCGCGCCAGCCGCTGCGGTTCGCTTTACGATGACATCTTTGCGCTCAGAGGGTGGAAGAGAGAGGAACTGGGCGGCAGTGAGTTTGAACTGAACTCCATTCTTGTTGAGAAATGGAAAGGGAGGGCATACCGTCTTGTAATCCAAAGGCAGAAGCGAATTGACGGTGAGCTTGACCTGTGGGAAGGCGAATACACCTACCGCTGCATCCTTACAAATGACTACGAGTCTTCAGAGAAAGAGATTGTCAAATTCTATAACCTCCGTGGAGGGAAGGAACGCATCTTCGATGAAATGAATAACGGATTCGGCTGGAACAGGCTTCCAAAATCCTTCATGGGAGAAAACACGGTGTTTCTTCTGCTTACGGCACTCATACGCAACTTCTATAAATTCATCATGGCGAGGCTTGACGTGAAGAGGTTCGGACTCAAAGCAACAAGCCGCATCAAGGCGTTTGTCTTCAGGTTCATCTCTGTGCCAGCAAAGTGGATCAGGACATCAAGGCAGTATGTGCTGAATATCTATTCATGCAACAACGCTTATGCTGATGTGTTCCAGAATGACTTTGGATAACACCGACAACTTATGGTCGTGATTCTGCGTATTGCCTCAAGTCGCGTGGTAGGGTAAGGGGAATTTATGCGTCTTTGTGGCGATTTTTGCTGCGTTGCGCCCTCTTTTGCCGCAGTGACGCTACCTTTTTGACCTCTGTGTCATCTTATGAGGGCGGTTGCGGATTTGAGGTTAATGACATTGATTTTTGGAACATGAATAAAAGTTTATCTTTTTCGTTCATGCGGATATTATCAGAATAACCGTCTTTTGTTATTTGATACCCACATGGCTTAACCATAAAAATGCCTAAGCCCTTAGTGTACGAACTTACTTCTGAGGCATAGTCTTTACTTGTATTTAATGGAACTTTCCCTTTAATATGACACCACTCATTATTACAACTGATGTCTTCAATCTCAGACATCATTTTTTGCAAATCTGTAATAGCTTTGGAACTCGCTACTTGGGGTATCTGCAACTCAAAACAGAGCATCGGTTCGAGAATGTCCACACCTGACTGTTGCAAAGCCAGCCTGAAGACATAAGGGGTCAGCTGTCTGAAATCAGCAGGTGTACTTACCGGGCTATAATACTCGGCTTGAGTAAAAGTTACTTTCAGATCTGTCACTTCCCATCCATGTAAACCAGATTGGCAAGACATACGAATCCCTTCAAAAACGGCATTTTGAAAAGAATGGTTCAGATAACCATAGGAGATGTCACTTTCGATTTGCAACCCTGCCCCTAACGGTAAGGGTTCAAGAGTCAGCCCTATTGTGGCCCAGTAAGGGTTGGGTGGTACTTCGATCTGAATAATCTTATTGACCTTTTTTATAGGTCGTTCTTTGTAGATAGTCTTGATCTCATCAAAATGGACCTTTACGGAAAATCGTTCTTCCAGCAATGTCTGTATGATTTCCTTTTGGGTCAAACCATATAACGAGATTTCCAATTCATCACTATATGAGTTTATGGAAAAGGACAAAGACGGGTCTTCAATCCACAATGTATTCAGAGCGGATATCACCTTGCTTCTCTCTTCGGGCTTATTTGGCCGGACGGAGGATTTGAGAGCGGGATGCTGATGAGATAATCCTTGAATCAAACAAGGTTTAGCACCTAAATAATCTCCGATTCGAAAATCTTCTATATCTTCTACAATCGCGATATCATTGGCACCCACTTCATCAACATTTATCTCTCTGCCCTGATAAATAGTCTTTAGATTTTTAATCTTGATGAATTTTTCCGAATCGTTGATTCTTACAACGTCTCGAAGTCTCAGACTTCCGTCAATTATTTTAAGAAAACTTCTTTTATGCCCTTTGGGGTCATGCTCTATCTTATAGAGATAAGCTGAAAGTCTGTTTGAGACTGATGCCGGAGGAAGTATAAAAGAAGAAATGGCGTCCAACAACTCATTGATACCGATATTGAACATTGCTGATCCATGTAGCACCGGATAGACTTTGGCTTTTGCCACAAGAGCGATTATCGTATTCCAATAATCAGCCGGTGAAATTTCGCTATCCGCCAAATATCGTTCTAATATATCGTCGTCATGGTTGCATACAAATTCTTTGTATTCTTCCTTTATATATGTTTGGGAGCAAACCGGATAAACCGATCCATCGACAACAGTTTGCATAAACAGGACATCTTGCGACAGATTTGTTTTTATATCCATATACAAACGCTCCAAATTCACACCGGCACGGTCAATCTTATTGATAAATATAATTGTCGGGATTTGCAGCTTTTGTAAAGTACTGAACAGCAACTTTGTCTGCGCTTGTATGCCTTCCTTTGCGGATAAGATGAGGACTGCTCCATCAAGCATTTTGAATGTCCGCTCCACTTCCGCAATAAAATCCATGTGTCCCGGAGTGTCAATGATATTGCATTTCACTCCATTCCAGATAATAGATGTCGTAGAAGCCCGGACAGTAATTCCTCTACGTTTCTCTATATCCATAGAGTCCGTTATGGTGTCACCATTATCCACACGGCCGCACTTTTCCGTTGCTCCACTGGCAAACAGCAGATTCTCGGTTACGGAAGTTTTTCCTGCATCAATGTGAGCAAGAATTCCTAAATTTATAATATTCATTTGGATTAAGCAATAATATACTACAGTAGATGCATTGTCGAAACGCACCTTTTAATACCTCCTCGTAGCATATGAGAACTACAGGATTACTAACTCGTATTAATATGTATATTATTACTGCCGCATAACGATTACAAAATTACACAAAAAAATATATCTAACAAAAGTGGGAGGATTTTTTAACTTTTTACCATAGACATTTTATGAGAAATATCAACACCTACAACAGAAGAAGCACCGTGTTCCATCGCATAAATACAGTGCCATCCATAGCCGCATCCTAAATCAAGCACACGCTTATCTTTAAAATCCGGCAGCAGCTTTCTCAATGTTTCCCATTCTCCTGCACCGGCTAGTCCCTGCTGTGAGCGACTCATTTGACTGTATTTTTGAAAAAATATATTATCATCATATTTGTTTTCTTTCATCTGAATTCTCCTCGTTTAAAAAGTTATTTATCTCCGTTGCAATTTTTTTCACTTCTTTATAAAGCTTCTCGGTCATATCGTAGCATTCAAAAAGTGAAAGACCGAGTACTTCAAAAATATGATTAACTCTTTCGGCATATTTTTCAGGTTTATATTCAAAAGTTTCAAGCAGTTTTATAGCTTTCTTTTCGCCCTTTATTTGCTTACCCTTGACATCAAAACTACGCACTCCACGTGGCTCGAGTTGATGGAATTGATGTCTTTGGCTAATTTTAGAGCCCGACGTATGCGGAAACATATCTATCAATTTTTTACTGTTTTTTGAGAAAACGAGGTATGAGGGAACATATCGAAGTAATAAACACCAATAATACGCATTAAAAACTAATCACTGTTGTATTTAAACTATTCGAAAAGGATTTAAATATTAAGGGAAGACTCTATAGATCTTTTCAAATAATTAACGAGTTCAATTATCTCAGTCTCCATTCCTTCCCACTTGTCATCATAATCTCCCAAATAAGCCTTTTTTGCTTTTTCAAGTAAAGTAGCATGCTCTTTGGCTAATTTAGGTATCGCCCATTCAGCAGCCTGATCTTTTGAGCAAATTCTACCGGAAGAGGATGTCAGCCACATTCTGGCTAAAGTTAAAATCACATTGCGTTCGTCACCTTCAATGCTAGCTATCAACCCGGGTAAGGATTCTTTAATCGCCCTTCGAATATCTGTCATTGGTACAGGCTCAATCACTTCTGTTGCCTCTGGTCCGAAAAGGTTAATACTATTTTCTCTTAATTGAGATAAAAGAATTGCTAAATCGGGATCATAAGTTGGCTCAGGAATTGCTCCCTTATCAAACTGCTCCCTTAGCCACTCACCATACATAAATTCATGTTTAGGAGGAAATTTCCAAGGGACAACATCCTTTTGATTTATGACCGTAACTTCAAGTGGTCTAATAGCATTTATGTTTCTATATAAGGCAAAGAGGATAATTTTTCTGTCACTGATTGAATAATATTATCTATCATACGAACACGCCCTTTATTTTATTTTGCATCTAATTTTCTAACCTCAGTTATCATGGGGCAAGCTATGGCAATGCCAATAATTAAAACACCTGATAGTAAAAACCAATGATTTACACCGATTCTATCAGCAAAGAACCCAGATAGAATTAACCCAATTGGCATAGCAAGTGACATGATACTTCCGGTCAAAGAAAATACACGTCCTAAATATTCAGGCTTAATTTTCTCCTGAAAAAGAGCTGTTTGCACACCGCTGTAAAACGGAACCGAAAGCCCCATTATTGCACAGCAGACTACAAATATGAAAAATCCACTTTGGGGAAGTAATCCTGAAATGGTTAAGCTTATCCCCATCATAAAAATGGATGCCGTTATTAATAAGATTCGCTTTTGGTAATTCCCAAATAACCCTAATAATAGACCCCCTATCAACATACCAGAGGCATAAGCAATCTCCGTAATAGAAATATGCATCGGTGTACCATTAAAACATTCCATAGTGATTAAAGGATATAAAGCATTTATGGGCATAAAAACAAACATATATAATGTTCCAACGAGTAATAAAGCAAATAATCCTTTATTTTGCCGTAGTACAGCCATTCCTTCTTTCATTTCTCTTATGAAATTTGGTTCCAAACTTTGCACTCGATCACCCAGCTTAGGTATACGTACAATTGCTACCGTAATAGATGCAATCACAGCACCCAATACGTCGATGGCAATAATAGCATTTAAATCCCAAACGGAGTATAAGAGTGCTGCAACTGCCGGACTATGCCCCTGAAAAGGGTGCTGAATATGCTACCTACATTTATCCCTTCATACGGGATGCCATGCTCCGTTTTCGCATGGGCGAAGAACAATGGTCGGTATCCTCGCTGACCAGCTATAAGATGCTCCGCACCATGGCATGGCTTTACCACAACACAAAAGATGCCATTGCTGAATTTTCAAAAAAATATAACTGCGATCTTGCGCTGGCAGAGGAATATTTGAAAGTTGTCCGTGGTATCCGCAATCAGCAGCCATTCTTTGTGACCGAGCAGGACGAGGACGGCGAGGAAACAGGCGAGGATGTGACCCGTGACTATAGCTGGAACTATGCCGATATTCTATGGGATGGTATACAGGCTGAAAAGGTGCGGAAAGCATTTGAAAAGCTGAACTACCGGGAACAAACCTTGTTGGAAAAACGGCTTGCCATCTGCATGACCTGTGGGCGTGTCGGTTCATGGAAAAACCGCCCTACCTTTGAAGAATTGGCTGTCATGTTTGAGGGCAGCTCCGCCAGCGGTGCGGAACGAGCCTACCGGAAAGCAGCGGAACATCTGACACTGCTGTTGGTAGAAAACGGCGGTATCCATGCAGTCCGGCTGAAACAGAAGTCCAAAACCAAACGAAAAAAGAAAATTGCCACCGCAGTCTACGAATATCAGGCAGACTGCGATGGCGAATGGGGAGAAATTTTATTCGATTTTGAAAACGGCACAGGGTCGATTGTCCGGCTTGCCGACTGGGATACCATGATTTCCAATGTTTTTGCAAAACGGGTGATCCGGTATCTGCTGAATTGCGAAAATGATAGATTGCCAAAAGAAACCATGTTTGCGTTTGAGATGTATGAATAAAGGCGAGTAAAGTTTACCAGCCATAAGAAGAAAAAACTCGAAAATAAAAAAAGCCGCTGCCGCATGGTTGGTTCCATGTAGCAGCGGTTTTTCACCGGCAGCATTCAATCAATATTCAATAGGCAAATTATGCTGCTTCAAAAAAGACAGTTTATCCCAATATCCTCTCTGGAACAGAATTTTACCATTTACAACATGGAAGAAGCCGCATCCCCGCAGTCCCAGCGGGTCTTTCCACTCCAAAATTGCCCATTGTCCATCTTCAAAAATATTCTCTACAATGGCTGTCATATCGGCAGTGGCAAATTCTGCTGTAAACATTTCTCTGATTGCGTCTATCCCGATCACAGGCTCATTGGTCACCTGATGGTTGGTTGCATTATCATGGTACAGGCTCACGATTGCATCTACATCGTGGCCATTAAAGGCATCTACCCATTTGCATACTACTTCTTTTGGTCGTAACATCATGATTTCCTCCATATATCTTTGTCTACTGTTTTCATTATACAATCTTCATGTAAAAAAGCAATTCCCCCATGAAAACAGGAATTGCTTTTTTATGTAGACTTGAGACAGTTATACTGAAGATTTGAACATAGGCTTACAATTCACGCCGCTTCCACTGATTCAATGCAGCAACGATACAAGCACCCACAACAGCGAATGTCAAAACGATAAAGGAAAGTCGGAATCCGTGCAGTGCCACCTCATACACATCGTAGTAGCGCAGAGGGGTCAGGTAATCCAAAATTTGATTTTCTGTGTATTCGGCTGTAAAGGCCAGAGCATAGGCAGCCAGCATGGAAATCGTACCTGTCCTCACCGCAGCCTTATAGGACATAAACAGGCTGGCAAACAGCAGCCCCAGAGCGAAAAAGAGGAACTGGGTAAAGAACATTCCCATGGTTGTGGTGAGCACTGCTCCCGGCTGTTCCAGACCGCCCAAAGGAAGAACGATTGTAAAATAATTACATAAACCGCTGAACAGGGCAAACACCAGCAGATTTACCGCCGAAACGATCACCTTCGCCAGTACAATGGTTTTCCGTTCCACAGGCTTTGTGAACAGGTATTCCGAGGTTCCGAACTTCTTTTCCTTCGCCACACAGGACAACCCCAGAGACATGGCATAAGGGAACGCCAGCAATCCTTCCCAGAAATAGATGCACACATACCAGCCAAGGGATGTGGTTAAATCGCCTTTGACCCCAAACATAATCATGATCAATCTCGGAAATTGGCTGACCATCGTTGCCATTTCATTCAGACTGTCCTGTAGAGACAGAAGCTCAAAATAGCAGAAACCGCACAGAAGCAGCATGATCCCTAACCAGATCAACAAGAGCCTTCTGGTTTGGCGGAACTCATTTTTAATCAATGTTTTCATGTTTGCACCCCCTTATGAACGAAACTGAATGTCTTTTTTCAGAAAGACACCGTAAGACAGCACCAAAAACAGGGTAACCAGCAGCACGCCCCAGCCAAGATAGGTCATATCATAGAAGCCAGTTTCGGAAATTTTTGCAGCTCCAAAGAAGGAGTATGGGGACAGGAAACTGATAGCCCGGTTACTGATGATGTTGGAGAAGCTGGTTATGCAATACTCCACAAATACGACTAATCCGGCGGTCAGCAGCGGACTGCGGTTGCGGGAAAACAAAATTCCCACCATCAGACCCATTGCAGCAAAGAACAGCGTAACAAGGGTCAGGGACAGGGCAATCAGAAAAAACTCTCCCCATGGAGTTCCGGAACGGAATATTGCCATGGCGAAAAGGGAAGCCAGCAGATACCCCGTACCCACAATCGCCACGCCGACAAACACAGTCAATGCCTTTGCCCAATAGATTGTTTTCCGAGGAAAGGGCTTTGTAAACAGGTATTCCGAAGTTCCTTCCGTACATTCTCTGGTGTGAACGGAAATGCCGAAGTGCATTCCGAAAACGCCGGAGGCAATCATGAAAAAGCTGGTCAGGAACCCATAAATGCCCAGCGAAGAGGTTAGGTATTCCATCGATACGCCGACACTCCTGTAAAAGTCCGTGGTGCCCATGGTTTCAAAGAGTTCCACGGAGGCAGCATCCAGAAAGCTGTAATAAGTCGGCGTCATCAAAAAAATACACAGTGCCAAGGCGATAGCCCAGCCCAGGATATAGGTTCGATGCCTTTTCAGTTCATATTTCAAAATGACCATACCTGACACCTCCTTACTCATAGTAGTGCATGAAGATTTCCTCCAAAGAGGGCTCTTCCAAAATCACATCGTCCAAATGCAGCAGGTGAAGCTTGTCGATGATCGCTGTGATATTGCCGTTATACATAAAGGAAACAGAGGTCTTGTCAGGACTCTCGGTGTAGTTGGCAATGCCGGGCAATCCCCAGAAGTCACGGGGAATGGTTGTTTTGACGGTGATGCTGACCTTTTTATAGCCGCTTTCCCGAAGCTCTTTGATGGACTGAATGCCCACGAGCTTGCCTTCTTTTAAGATTGCCACCCGGTCACACAGCTTCTGTACTTCGCTGAGGACATGGGATGAGAAGAAAATGGTGGTTCCCCGGCTGTTCTCCACCTTCAGAATATCGTAGAAAGCCTGCTGGATCAACGGGTCTAAGCCGCTGGTAGGCTCGTCCATAATCAGCAGCTTGGGCGAGGTCATGATGGCAGACACAATCCCCACCTTTTTCTTGTTACCCAGAGACAGGTCTGCTATTTTCCGGGTCAAATCCAGATTGAGGCGCTCAGAAAGCTCATACATTTTCGTTTCGCAGTCCCTGCCGTACAGGTCAGCGGTGTATTGCAGCAGTTCCCGTACCTTCATGTTTTCATAATAGCTGTTCTCGCTGGGAAGGTAGCCCACATCTCTGGCAATGACACTGGCCTTGGTCTGGCAGTCCAGACCGAAAATAGAGGCGTTGCCGCCGCTGGGATGGATCAGGCCCATCAGCGTGCGGATAGTGGTGGATTTTCCTGCACCGTTGGGGCCAATGAAGCCGAAAAACTCGCCCTCATTCACCGAGAAACTGAGGTCGTTGATCCCCCGATGGGTTCCATAGTGCTTGGTCAGCTGGTTTAAGACAATTGCTTGCTCCCTCATTTTTGATACTCCTCCTTATCCTTAATTCCGCAACACTATAATTTAACTTTATTTATAAGTTCCTGAGCAACAAAAAGTTGCCCAGGATTTTGCCATGTCAGAATTTTCACTTATCTTAGTGTTGCAAAAAGAAAACAAGCAAAACTCTAATATGACATGGCAAAAATACAAATTATCTCTGGAAAAATCTAACGAATGAGGGAAAATAATGATGGCGGAACTGGTGTTCAATGACTTATGAGGACTTTTGATGAAAGCCTCTCCGA
This sequence comes from Parabacteroides sp. KHUB-01, assembly GCF_056640935.1. Classification (NCBI taxonomy): domain Bacteria; kingdom Pseudomonadati; phylum Bacteroidota; class Bacteroidia; order Bacteroidales; family Tannerellaceae; genus Parabacteroides; species Parabacteroides sp. KHUB-01. The sequence continues at coordinate 320,465 of NZ_CM153256.1, forward strand.
TGCAAAAGTGCAAGGAAATGAAAGGTTATGAGGGCGAACGGTTTTCAAATCATTACCCGATAACGAGGTAAGTTTATAGGTCGTTGGAGTTTATTTCTACTCTCTGCCACATTCTGCATGACAATGTACAACTCGCTGATAACTAATTTTGTAACCAAAAAAGAATTGGATTATGCGAAGTACATTTAAGGTGCTGTTCTACGTGAACGCAAGCAAGGAGAAAAACGGTATTGTCCCCATTATGGGACGAGTTACAATCAATGGTTCGGTGGCTCAATTCAGTTGCAAACTGACCATTGCAAAAACGATGTGGGATGCCAAAGGCAATCGGGCAAAGGGTAAGAGCAAGGAGGCACGAGACATCAATTTGGCTTTGGATAATATCAAGGCTCAAATTATCAAGCACTATCAACGAATCTCAGATAGAGAAGCCTATGTTACTGCCGAAATGGTACGCAATGCCTATCAGGGTATCGGAACGGAGTATGAAACATTGCTCGGTGCATTTGATAAGGACAATGAAAGTTTCAAGAAACGTATAGGTATAGACCGTGCAGCAAGTTCCTACAAGGTGCGTGTAAGGTCACGAAATCATTTGGCTGCGTTCATCAAGAAATGCTACAAGCGTAGTGATATTTCTATGCTCGAACTTACTCCCGACTTCATTAAGGAGTATGAAATCTATCTTGCAACTGATGCCGGACTGCATAATGGTAGTGTATGGTCGCATTGCATGTGGTTGAAAACAATCGTTGCGAAGGCTCATTACAACGGACTGACACCGAGAAATCCGTTTGCTCAGTATCGGGTAAATCAGAATATCAAGGAGCGACAATATCTTACAGAAGATGAAATCAAGGCTGTAATGACACACGAGTTTGCGGATAAGAAGTTGGCTTATATCCGAGACTTGTTCGTGTTTGCAAGTTTCACAGCCTTGTCATTCGTGGATATTAAGGAACTGACTACCGATGATATTGTAGAGATAAACGGTGAGAAGTGGATTCTATCCAAGCGACACAAGACAAAGGTAAATTTCCAAGTGAAGTTGTTGGATATTCCGTTACAGATAATCAAGCGTTATGAGAGATTTCAAGAGGACAAGTTGGTATTTCCTAATCTTAACTATTGGAACATCTGTAAACCATTGAAAAAGATGATAAAAGAGTGCGGAATTTCAAAGGATATTTCATTCCATTCAAGTCGGCACGGGTTCGCGACATTGGCTCTCAGCAAGGGCGTTCCCATCGAGAGTGTAAGCCGAGTATTGGGGCATACGAACATTACCACGACACAAAAGTATGCCAAGATTACCACCGAGAAAATCGACAAGGATTTGACAATGTTTGGCAACCGACTTAATCAATCGTTTAGTGAAATCTCAATAGCAATGTAACTATGGAACGAGCAATTATAACAATCAGCGAAAGCGGCAGAGTAAATATCCCAAGCAACGATGTTTGGATGTCTGAAATGGAATTGATGGAGTTGTTTGGGGTAATAGCCCCGACACTCCGAGCCACCATAAAAACGATGTACAAGAGTGGAACACTTTGCCTTGTAAGCACCCAGCAATGTGATTTGGCTACGCCTAAAAGTTGGGCTACATTCTACAACCTTGAAGTGATTATTGCCCTTGCGTTTCGTTTGAATACCCATGAGGCAAGCAAGATAAGGCAAAGGGTATTGAAGAGTTTATGCCTGCGAAAAGAGAATGGAATTAGCATACTGTTATCGTTAGGAAATTTCGGGCATCATATCTCATCCCAAGGGCTGTGCTAATATCAAAATGAGACCTGCTATTCTCACGAACGGCAGGTCTCGAAAACTTGTCATATGTAAGTTTTTACTTTTCTGTGCTTTTTATTAATATAGCCGTAAAACAATTTAATTTTGTCTTCCGACAATCTCATTCTTAATATTACCACCTTTATTATCGTGGGTACAACCTTCAATAGCAGATACGGTTACATTTTCTGCAGAACAACCGCTAACAGTTACATTTGCTGAATTACATCCGACAATCTGACCTGCATCACGACCAGCCTTAACTGTTCCATTCTTTGCAGTACAATCTTTTACAGAAGTTGTCGATTCGTTGGTATATCCAACAATCATGGCAGCCTTATCACCGCAGGCATCATCATTTGCGTGAGAGCAAACAACGTTTGAATTGGTCACATGACAGTTTTGAATTGTTCCGGAAATATAACCGCAAACTACGGCTGTCCAGTGATGTCCTTCAATAGTTGCATTATCAAATGTAACATTTTTGATAACTGCATCTCCTGCATCTACAAAGCCAAAGAAGCCTGTTGCATAATTCGCACCTTCACCGTGTGTTGCGTTAGGCGTAATAGTCATATTCTTGATTGTATAACCCTGTCCATCAAAAACTCCTTGGAAATAAGTTGCAACACTATTACTACCGGTCTGACCAATCGGTTCCCATGCTTCACCTGCGAGGTCAATATCAGCAGTCAATTTGATTGTCTTGCCGGAATAGCTATTGCCACTAACATTTACAGCATCCTTAAATGCCTTAAGCTCAGCTACTGTACCAATTTTTACAGTATTAGCAGGGTCTGATTCTACACTGTTGTTAGACAGAGTCAATGTGAATGTTGTTACATCGGTATCCGATTCATAGATATAGTTGTTCTGGTCGCCGGGCTGACATCCAATGAATGAGCTGTTCTTGATAGTTACCTTAGTATCTGCATTCAAGTCGCCAATAGCTACACCGGGCTTCTTAGACAGAGGACCGAACTCACAAGCATCAATAGTAACCTCGGCAATCTCAGAACCATAATCTTCATGCATCTTCAAACCGCGAGTTCCTTCGAATTTACAGTTAGAGAAAGTAGATGTACCATCAGAAACCCAAACAGAATAAACACTTTCTTCATTTGTAATAAAGGTACAGTTGGTGAATGTTGCATTAAGCGCAGCTTCGTTGTCTTCTGTTTGAAGTTGAATACCACTATTGAAAGTCACATTGTTAAACTCAAGATTACCTGCAAGTTCCAAGTATGTAAGTTCCCAAGCATCTTCGTCATAAGATACACTATTATCCACGATGGTCATATTCTTAACAATAAGTTTTGCGCCATTTGCAGCACGGAGTGAACCTACACCGGCACCGTCAACAACAAGCACACTGTTTTTGCCTTCTCCCTCGATTGTAATAGTTTCTGTGGTGGTGTTAGTTGAACCGATAAGAGGTGTTGAACCATGACTGCCACCTGTTGTCCAAGAAACATATGAACCTGTAGCTACCTTGATAACCGGGTTCTTTTCAGCACTAATCTTTTCCAATACAGTTTCCAACTTTTCAGGATGTTCGGCAGTTCCACCTGCATAAACAAGTTTATAATCCGGCTCTTCAAATTTCTCATCAATAGTAATGTTAAATATAGCAGGATTGGTCAACAGGTAACCCACGATGTTTGTACGGTAATTGCGTTGCACCGGAATGTTCTTAAAGACAGTCACAGGGCTGTTTGTCTTTCCGTCAGCAGTCTGCCATTCAAATGTAACGTCTGTCAAGTTCTTTTCACTGTCGGGATCTCCTACCAACAGGTAGTTCAGAGCCAAATACTCGAATTCCTCATCCGCAGTTTCCTTGTTGTCATCCATATCTACAGACAACTTCTGAGTGGGGATTTCGTTCATTGCGAATGTCACCTCTGAAGTCTCACCTACAACTGCATTCTCATAAGTATTGAATGTTGTGTAGACATTGCTGACAGTAATTTTACTGTTTGTAACCACAACACCTGCTTTTCTTGCAGCCTCCACATCCTCGGCATATGAACCAAGGTTAAGCTGTGCAAACGGGCGATAAAGAGTTACCGATCTCTCTACAGCATTCATTGACTCCTCTGCTGTCACAACAGTGTAGTTGGTGAAAGCATCACGGTGCTCAATGTTCGAAGCAGCAGCTTTAATCTTGATTGCTGTCATATCGGTCAAGTCATAATAGTCGTTTTCACCATTATCTTTGCCATAGTATGCAAAGAATGTGATACGATATTCCTGACCCTTAACCAAGCGGATGGAGTACTGGGCTTTCTTTTCGTTGATTGCCTGATACTGACGCAATTCTTTCATTTCAGCACCTTTTGCATCATAAACTGCACAAGCCACATAGTTTACGGTTGTACCCTCTCCCACATTCGTTGCGCCACGAGTACCGATACCGGCAGGCGTCTCGATTGTAAACTTCGCATTAACATAATCGCCGGTAGACGGTTCGTTAAGCAATTCGTCTTGCGAACACGAGGTCGCAAACAGCATACTTGCCATTGCAAGCATACTTACAAACAAATTCTTTTTCATCTTGAAATGTTTTAAAAATTTTTAAATAAAAAGTTTATATTCTTTTCTTTCTTTTCACGCTTTCCCACACATTTACATATGCCGGATTTCGTTCAGTATTCATAAGGATTATTCCTTAGGGAGCAAATTCATCATAGTAAAAATCTCCATTGAGAGATTCCAAACGGATCACATAAGGATTCCAATTGTTTCTTTGTACTATCTAACTCTGTTTCTTGAAATTGAATTAATAGGTTATACACTTTATTCTATTGTCTCGTTATTTTCTGTCGTATCGAAATCCTTCTCAAAAGTGATGGTATATGTAATTGTTCCTGTCAACAGACCGCCTACCACATTTGTACGATAGTTGTTTTCCAACGGAATGTTTTGAATGGTTACATCCTCACGAATAACTTCATCGTCTTGGTCATAGATAGTGTACGTAATATCAATATTCTCTTGTCCGGCATCAGGATATACATAACACATCGCAATGCTTTTGTAGGTCACTTCTCCGGCCACAAGGTCTTCACCGGACACATCAAGAGTATATGTTACCTCTTTATCCTCCCCTGTGGTTGCCCCTGTAAGGGCGTTGAATGTATCCTTGCCTGTCATTGTGACAACCATCTTCGTAGGAGTCATTCCAAATGTTTCGTCACTTGCCACAGCGTTCCAGTCATCAGATGTTACACCCAGATTCAGTTGTGCCAGTGGACGCTTGAGCGTTACTGTTTCCGACTTGGAGCCTGTTACCTCGACCTCTACACTTTCTGTGAATGCGTCAAAATCACTTTCAGCAGCAGTTGCTCCCGAAGCACGAGTAATGGCGGTCATATCGTCCACATCATAATTGTCGTCTTTCATAGCCCAAAAGACAACATTGTATGTACGACCTTTAATCAAGCGAGGAGCAAATACGATGTCTTCCCCTTCTTGAATTGTAATAACTTCACGCAAGGTGCTGATTTCTTCTCCGCCTTCAAATACGGCACACACCACCTTATTCACATTCAAATCGGTTGTGCCAGCACGTGTGCCAATTCTTTTCGGCAATTCTGTACTGAAACTTACCTGAACGGTTTCTTTGCTTGCCATCTCTTCGTCTTTAATGCAAGATGTGAAGAGCAGTGGCATTGCCAATAGTAGATAGATTAATTTTTTCATTATTGAGTTATCTTAATAATTTTTTGCTACAGTAATTGATTTTCCATTCACAGAAACGGTTCCTTTGGTATCTTCAATCTTTGCTATAAAAGCATTAATAGAAGTGTAATAGCAATGGCCTATATATTTGCATCCGGAATATTGATCCTTGCGATTTTTATATACATTTCCGGTGAAGTTTTTTTCGTCGTATGTAATAGTAATCTTTTGGCCAGATGTTGTTCTAATATCCCCTATGAATTCATTGACGTGTCTTCCTGCATATTTAAAGAATAATGCTACTGTGCCGTTATTAACACCAACACAATTCAATGTTGTGTTTTTTACATAACACCCGCTGATAGTAGAGTTGGCGGCTATGAAACCAAATGCTCCACCGACTTCACCATTGGCCTTGAATCCTAATTTGTCTTTACCTCCCGAATCATAATTTTCTATACTCAATCCGTCCACACTACAATTTGTAGCATTAAATGTACCCGTTATATATCCGGCAATACCACCCATTTTATTGCAACCATAGAGTTTTCCTCCAATAACTTTCACATTGGTCATTGCGTTGTTACCTTCAGCTGTGCCACAAACAATTGATGCATATGCATCACCATCACTACCAGAAGCATGAGTTACTTTTACATCGGCATCCTGGAATGTAATATTCTCAATGGTAGCAGCACTACACCTTCTAATAAATCCACCACCATCCCAAGAATTGGTATTAAAGGTAGTTTCCACTTTCATTTTGTAAATGGTTTTACCTTCACCTGAAAGTTTAGAAATGTTTGTTAATGGATTAAAGACTTTTGATGCTAAATCAACATTCTCCATAAATTTGATTATACCAGGATTTGTTCCAGCACAATTTGCCAAGTCAAATGCCGAGTAAATCAGTTTGGTTTTCTTATCTGAATCAAGTAGAGGTGTGACTTTTTTTACGCCATCCCAGCAAGGAATAAATTGTGTGTCGCCATACATCACGGTACCCCGATAACATTCCTCATCACCTAACCAACCATCATATTTAGAGTAATCATTGCTCGCAAGCCAAGTACCCTCATTACCTTCACGGTAAGGAGACACAAACTCATCAGCAGACCTTGCGATAGCAGAAAGAGTAAGTGTACAATTACTCTTGAATTGCAAAGTTTCGTTATTATCATAGCCACGAAGCAAACCTACAAAATGACCTTCACTATGTGTGCCATCTACGGTTGTTTCCGTTACATGGCAATCATCAAAGATTACGGTCAATTTCTCTTCCCGATTATTCGGATCTTTACGGGAAATATATCCAACAATGCCTCCTGCAGCTCCCTTCTGTGTACTGACGGATGAACTCTTGATATGAATATTACTGAATGTATTGCTTCCTTTGAGGGTATTTACCAGTACCCCTACGTGGGTTACATCGGCTGATGTGTTTACTATAGTTGCTTCTTCGATATTTAAGTTCTTGACAGTAATGTCTGTCACATCCCCCAAGAGAGCATTCTCCAATCGCAGACCTTTAATGGTATGTCCGTCACCGTCCAATGTGCTTCCCGAAGGGAGTTGTATAGTCGCAAGGCCACTGCCGTTGTTCATATCCACATCGACAGTCATCACGAAAGTGCTGTTGGCAGCAAGGCTCTGGGCATTCTCCTCAACACTCAACCAAGCCACATCATCGGCTTCATCGATGATATAACGATTCTGATTCTCAGAATCCGTTGTCAAAGTTGATTCTGTCGGGATAGTACCATACCACACACTCCAAGTTTCAGGCTCTTGCACGATAGCCCCCAGTATGTTGGTCTTCTTGTTTTGTTCTATGGTTATGTCATCCAACTCAACCTTCTTTATAGAGGTGCCATCTATATTTTGTAAATCAAGAGTTGCCCTGATTGTGGCTGTTGTTTCAGCTTGAGGCGCAAACACATAGTTACTTGATATATAATAATATTCATTGTTAGAGACATTAACAGACAGTGTTTCATCTGGGAAATCTTCGAAGGTGAAGGTTATATCATTTTCCGACATTCTAATCTCACCAGTAAACGGATTGAAAGAAGTGGGTAATCCATGATATGTCACTATTGCTTTATGGGTTCCCAAAATAGGCTTGGTAGTGTTATCTGCAAAATTGACTTGAGCAAGTGGACGTGACAATTTTATTTCTCCCTTGTTTTCAACTTTTTGCGTTCCAACAGTAATGGATGATATGCCAAAGAATACATCCATTTCCTCCATTTTGGCAAAACCTCCGTTTATGTAATTGTCATAATTTACTGTTATTCTACCATCATCAGTTATGGTATATGCTGAGTTTTCACTATTCTCTGCCCAAAACAGTATTTTATATGAGCGCCCCTCAATCAAAGTCAAGGCAATACCGTTTCTCTTTACTATATCCCATTCTTCCGAGAAAGAGAATTTCTTTGACAGTGTTTGCGAACCTTCATATACAGCTACCGTCAGACGATCGATACCGGTAGCATCACCTATAGTTCGTGTGCTTAACTCACCACCTAATGTAGGGTAGAAAGTTATAGACACGTTTTCACCTTCCGTCTGTAGCGGATAATCATCATTAGAACAGGCGGACAATGAAAGCACGGCAAACGCCAAAATCAGACTTCTAATATATTGATATTGTTTCATCATTATTCAATTACAATGTTATGGTTTCCGTCAAAAACAGGATTGATAGTAATACCTCCAGATGCTTCTTGCATTAGGAACGAACCTCTAAGAATTGTGTGATGACTTCTCCGTAAGGGTACATCAATAGGTTCAGATAAGGCAATCTGTCTATCTTCTCCATCATACAACCCAATTTGAACGGATACTCCGGCTTCCTTACCGTTTACGAATACATAGTCAAATCCCAATGATGCTTCATTTTCATTCAAAATGTTAAGTCGAGACTCAAAGATTACACCCATAGATGAATCAATGGGTTTGTCCGTATTCATGTTATAGGTATTAGGCATAAATCCAGCATATTGAAAAACAACTTTATAATTCTCTGTATCAACTCTGGTCGGAGGAACATCACCTCTTGTCGCAGCCTCTTTCTTTAAAAATTCTATTTCCTTATCTATAAACTCTTGTAAATCTGTGGTTACGAACTCAAATTTGGCAAGCGGTCGTTGCATTGCTATATCCAATGTATCTGGCAGATGCTCCACAATATCCGAAATGAGAGTTATGTTGTTCGTGCCCCTGAAAGCATCACGGTAGTCATTGTTACCCTTATGGTCGCCTTGCAGGGTGATTTCTGCGAAGTTATCGGCATTGTGGAAATGGCTGTCACCGCTTGTCTGCACCAAGTCCGACCATACCATCACATTGTAGTTACCGGGCAGAACATCAAGGGTCACTTCGTGGTCGTACCCCTCTGCGATATCCTTTGTAAATACGAACTCCTGTGTATAATCCGATGTGGTACGCATTTTCTCCGATATGGGATAGGTGCGAACGATATAGCGTATCTTGCCATAGTCACGATGATTGTCGTAGGTCTCGCCATATCCCTGCTCAATGACCTCTGCACCATCGTATAGATGTTCCCATTCGGTCATATCCGTTTCATAATTCAGGCGAAGATGCAGTTTTACAAATTCGGGAGTTTCGGGCCATTCGTGAACATCGCAAGCCGAAAGAAGCAATATCGGCAGACATATAATAAGGTATAGAATCTTTCTCATCGCTTGCCTCCTTTCTTCTTTAAGTCAAACGAATAGGAGAACGATACTGCCGCTTGGTCAATGCCCCAATAGGTCTTCTTGATGCTCTCTATCATCAGTCCGTCTTTTGTACGAGGGGTATTGTGAAACTTGTCATAGTGGCGCGAATATACACCTGCTCCGAGAGAGAACTCCACTCGCCAGCGGTTGTTCTTGCTGATTGGCATACGATAGCCGATGCTTACACCTCCACCGATGGAAGGTGTCTCACAGTTATGGTCTTGGTAGCGGTAATCGCCTTCAAAAGCAAAATTGTAGTATGCCAATCCAAAATGTGCTCCTGCAAAGAATCCGTCATTCTCTTCCGATAACCAATAGCGAAACTCAGGCTGAACGGCAAGTGTACGGAACTTGATGGTCGATTTGAAATAATCCCAAGCGGAATAATAGACAGGAAGCGTAAACGACCAATGCTTTGCCAAATCAATTTCTACCGCTGCATTGGCGATAGCCAATCCCAGACCTATGGCATTGGTCTTTAAGTGAAGCTTGCGATTCCAGCCCTCTATCTCGGGGATGACCGTTTCTACAATTGCTGTTGTGTCGGGTACGATTTCAACGGCTTCGACAAGTGGCTCAACCACAACGGTATCAGGCACGATTACAGACTCTTGCACGGGTGATAACTCTTTCTTGTAGGTTACGAATACCGCACAGGCATTTCTCATTTGCTCGAAGAAGAGTTTGTTCATCTGTTGCCATACCTTGCCACCGTCTAATGCTCTTAATTTTACGATGCGGTTGTCGATATGCGTATTCGGGTGATGATAGTCCACTAATCGGGCTTCTTCCTCCAAAATGGCAATCACTTCATCTTTACGGATAAGTCCAGAATCCTGAATCTGTGATTTCAGATAGTCCCAAGGTATATAGCTGTCATTATAGGTAATAAGGCTGTCGGGAATATCCACCTCACTGCGGATGAACTTTTCAAGTGCCGAAAGACGGCCTTGTGCCAACTTGCGGTTGAGTTGATAACTGCCTTCCGGTGAGGCTGCTCCACAGAAGGAAACTTCGATGATATTGATTGTACTGTCCTGTCGGATAGTCCGCAGAAACTCCACCATTTCCTGCATACGGGTGGCATTGTCCGAGTAGGAGGAGTCGATGACAGTACTGTTCACACGGAAATCGATACAGATTTCCGTGTGTCTCTCTTGCGAATGCGCAGCACCTACACCAAACAGCAAGAGAATCAGCGTTATACAATATTTCTTAATGCGCATAAATCAGAATTATAGGTCACTTCTCTTTGGAAGAGTGATTTATGCGATATATCCCTCTTGATTATGAGACGGTTATTTGAATAGATACAATGTAATTTGCTCAACAATCCTCTTATTCCCCAAACCCGATTTAATTTTTACATAACATTTTTTAGTGTAAATTGGTGCCATTTGCCGAAAAATGTGTAATTTTGCATCGGTAATCATTTCTCTTCCAAAGAGATAAGTTCTCTCTTCCAAAGAGACCTTTCATTCGCTCAACAATCCGTCACTTACAGAGATTTCAATATCATACTGTTCGCCTTGTCGATGGCTACGGTGTCCAATGATGCAAGGTAGATGCGTGTGGTAGCCTCCGAGTCGTGCCCCATTCCCTCGCTGATAACCGACAGCGGTACATTCTTGCTCTTGGCTATGCTCGCCCAAGCGTGTCGGGCAACATATAAGGTAAGCGAAACGGATAATCCCAACTCCTTGCCGATGATTTTCAGGCAACGGTTGATGTTATGGGCTGCATAGATATATTGCTTGCGTTCGTCAATATTGTTAAACGGCTTGATGATTGGCAATAGGTAGTTGGACGATGAAGTATCATACTTCTCCACAATCTCCTGCATACATTTCTCCCACTTAATAAAAAGTTGTTGCCCCGTCTTGCGTCTGCGATAGGATAAAACACCATTCTGTAAATCCTTTTTTCGCAGGTATGCCATATCTACGAATGACATTCCGCGTGTATAAAAACTCAGCAGAAACATATCTCTGGCGAAATCAAAGGTCGGATTCATAGAGAAATCCATTTCTTTAATTCGCTTGATGACTTTCAGGGGTACGGCTCGCTTGACGGTCTTATCCACTCCAGTATAGACGTGCTTGAACGGAAAGCGTTGCGATGTCAATTCCTTTTCTACTGCACGGTTATACACAGCCCGAAGATTACGCATATAGAATGATGATGAGTTTGGACTCACTCCGCTATCCTTCAAATAGGCTTCGTATGCCATCATCATATCGGAGTCCATATCATCCAATGGCACATCCTTGTCCTCTCGGAAGCGTCTGAAACTGCAAAGGGTTGCAGCGTATGTTTCCGATGTGCGTATCTTGCCCAATGTTTTCAGATTGGCAATGACTCCCTCCATAAATGGGAAGAGAAAATTCTCGGGGATGTCCGATGTATATTCCGCTATCACATCATCTGCGGTATAATCACAACCGCTATGCTCAAAATCAGCGATGACCTTTTGGAAATGCTTGACATCCATTCGGATTTTGTCGCCAATCTCCGAAAGATAGCGTTTCCTGTTCTCGTTAAACTTAGGTAATACCACCTCCGACAAGTGGCTGTTCCACTCATGGCCGTAGAGACGGTAGCCCGTCTTTTGCTGACGGGCTACACGATTGTGGATTACCTGATAGAAAATTGAGCCTTGTCCGCCATCAACTGTTGATGGTCGGAACTTAATCTTTACTGTTGCCATATCACAATCAGGGTTTTGATTTATTTTGATTAACCTTACTATTATCCTGCTTGTTCTTGATAGACTTGGCTTTGCTCTCCTGTTCCTTTGCAGCCTGCTCTTTCAAGCGTGCTTGCTCGGCAAGGGCGGCTTGTTTTCGGACAGCCTCTTCGTAGGTTTCCACATCTTCACGCATCTGCTCAATCTTTTGATCGTTGCGGTTGAGTTCAAAGATGTCCTCCAGCGTGGCTATCTGCTCTGCCGAAGCATCACCCTTCATCTTGATGTAGCGGTATTTGAGGGCATCATCATCTCTCTGAACATTTGGTCTTGACAAGTGGTATATAGCCGATGCTCCAGATGCCAATAGCATGACAATCATTGACAAAAGAATCCATGCTTCCTTTGTGTAAAGAGCAAACGAGTGGCGTTTCTCGTCAATGTTGTGCTTTACCTTTATTTCATCCATCTTGTCGATAGCCTCTGTAAGCTGTTGTTTTACACCCTCAAAGTCGGGTTGCTCCTGCTCACCGATGCCGTCCATTCGCTTGTTTATTTTGCCAAATTCATTGACTACAAATCCTGCGAGTTTATTAGTTTTAGCATCATAATACTCTTTGTTTTCCCGATTAACATTCTCGATTAGCTCCTTAATTGGTGTCAAATCTACATTGGCGTTTACAGTTTGTTCAGTGCGTTGGCTCTTGCTGATGGTCAGCAACTCTTCCAACATTGCGATAATAATTGAATTATTCTCTTGCATATTTCTTCTGTTTTTTAAGTGGTTGATGATTAGAGTTTGAATCCTCTTGTTCTCTTTTTCTTCGGTTTCTGCTGCATCTGGCGGCGGAAATCAGCCTCTTCCTGACTATCCACATCTGGCGAAGAAGTGAAGTCCAACAAGCCTAATGAACCGCTGATAAGCTCCGATTCTTTGTTATCGAAATGGCTTATCTGCATATGATGTGGTTCATATTGTCGCTGATTCTCCGATTGATTATTACCTTTCAGTGCCTTATCAATCTTTGAATAGCTGAAACTTCGGTCTATCTTCGAGCCGTTGAAGTGGTAGCCATTCTTGGTAAAGATTATGCCTTGCACCTCATTGGTCTTGCCCTTATACTTGAAGCGAACATCTATGTCTTCGGCTTTCAATCGTTTCAGCAGTGTAGTCCAATCAGAGCATCGTGCAACCTCCCGTTTGAGAACTTGGTATATTTCGTAACGGGTTTTGTCAGGCTCTTTCAATCGGTGCGTTTTTACCTGTTCCTTGCCGTTTGCGAAGTACAGTCCGTATTTGCGTGTCAGCTCCTTGCAGATGCGTTCACTGCGGTAACGGTCGTTTCTGTCACTGATGGTTCTGCCGTTATTATCCACCCGATTGAAGGCAATATGAACGTGCGGATGCTCCTTATCGTAGTGTCGTCCGATGATATATTGCGTATCACGAATGCCCATCTTCTCCATATATTCCCTGCTTATCTGAATCATAAGTTCGTCCGTTAAGCGTGGCAAATCCTGCTTTGAGAAGCTGAGTGATATATGTCCGATGAACTTATCCACTCGTGGATTAAGCCTCGATTGAGCAATAAAACTTTTGGCTATCGTGCCGCTGTCATTGAACAATACACCTTGACAATCTATGAGTGTCGCTTGCTTCTTCTTGTCGAGAATATAATCGACAATTCCTCTGGCTCCTGAGCCTTTCACAATCTTGGCCATCATAGGCTTATATGGTCTATAATGTTTTCCAATGACAACAATAGATGTTGGCATTGCCCGTAGTGCAGCCTTACTCCTTCGCGATGTGCCTTGCGAGTGAGCTGATTGAGATTGTTTGCCATTCCACATAGCTTTCGGATATAATCCGCTTGCTCGGTGGTTAGGCGTGCCCTGATATGGCAATCACGGATAGCCATTCTTACAATCTCACTTGCCGAGACTCCTGCGTTCTTTGCTTTGAGTTTCATTGCGTAGTACTCTTCAGTAGCCATCTTTACCGTTATGCGGTACTTACGTTTCTCGGACAACTTCTTCTTTGGTCGTCCTCCCTTGTTGAGTGTCTTGTTATTGATACTTCGTTTCATACGATTACTCTTTTTTGAAATGATACACACATTGTTTACTTGATAGACCAACGGGATGTCCTCTTCTGCGAGCTTCGGGAGTGGAAGCAAGTGTTTTGGTCTGCCCAAAACATAAACTTGCTTCCCCACTAACTGAAGGTCAATCAATTTTGAGTGCCTCAAAATGAAATACCGTTGGAATAGTTCTTAAATAGAATGGATTAAGAGGTTACATTCCTTTCCAATGCTCGAAATCTTCTGAATAGAGTTCGATGTGATGGCTAACGATGTTCTCCAATAGTCCCGACATACTCATTCTATCCTCACCGATTTTGCAGGCGAACTTATCGAGCATCTTTCGCAACTTGCCACTGATGAATACCGGCTTACGGTCTTCAATCTTGTAGGGTCGCATAAAGGTTTTGCGGTACTCCTCCAACGAGAGCTTGCGTTGCTTACTGCTCACTCTGCGTTGGATGGGTGATGTCGCTGGCTGTTCCTCGGCATTAACAATAGGTGAAATCTCTGTAGCCACCTCTGCAACGGAAGACGCTGCTTCCGTTTGGGCTTGTTTTGCTACTGACGGTAGAGGCTCTGGCAGAATGTCGTCAATGGATGATCCTACGGATTCCATTGTTTGCAAATTCTCCATATCTGAGCTATTACCCTTATCACTCCTGTAAAAAGACCTTGTAGTCATTTGGTCGATAATTTCTTGACACTGTTCTTGTGTCAACTCAACTTGTTTTTTCTTCATACTTATCACTTTTTGAATGTTCAACAATATGGTCTTTGTGCACAATTATGACCGATTATCTGCTGCAAAGAAAATGTGCATACAATTCTGCCACAACTAATTAGGTCTATGTGGGCAATTATGAATTGTATTGCATTTAGGGGTGATTCTTAAGCAGTGCCAACTGCATAATTCTTCCCAGATTGAATGGGTAATGAAAGATTGGGGCGAAATGCTTAATTGAAGAAATTAAGGTCTTAAATACGATAGCGGATAGACGGACTGCCGAAGTGTCGGGAGTTGGTCTATCCGCTATACTTCTATTATAGAATCAGCGACTATCTGTTTCGGCTGTTCGGAGCAGAAGTTTGGCAGACGGATAGGCATCGGTCTGACAAACGACAATGCCACGGACAAGATCCGAGACGGGTAGTCGCTTGGGGATATTCTTATATAATTCAACTTTCGCAAGTAAATAATGGAGACAAAAGGAGATAATAGGGAGATAAATGGAGATAAAGGCCAAATGTTTTGTTTGGTGTAAACATCAGTCGAAGCTCTCGGCATTTATCTCCCCAAGGAGCGAAGCGACTATCTCCCTTTAACTCCTTTATCTACAAATAATTCCACTTGCGAAACTTATATTATATAATATTGGTTACAATGTGATGTATGCTTAAAAATGTATCATCATATACATCTAAAAGTGCCACGAACTGTGCCACATACTGCAACAGGCTCACCGTATGATTGAGGTGTGATAACTTATCTATTTCTTTGCCATCAGAAAACGGAACTGCGTATGAGAACAGAGCCTATTTCAATGGCTGAATATCGTGTCTGTGATGAAACGATATGACAAGGAATGACACCTATTGTTAGTGCCATTGAAGTATAAAAATCTCTTCCTTATTTAGCAGTGCGAAACAAGAAAACAAGTGAAATAATATAAAACAAAAGCGTATGGATTTAATCATTTTTGAGAGAAAGGCATTCGAGGAATTTGCCACGAAGATTGAGCAGTTCATTCTGCGAGTATCAAATTCACCCGTTGTCAAGAACGGGAAGAAAAAGACAAACAATTGGCTCGACCATCAGGATGTTTGTCAGCGATTGAAGATAAGCAAGCGTACATTGCAGACCTTGCGTGATAATGGTACACTTGCCTATACCAAAATCGGCAACCGGACTTACTATCTACCCGAAGATGTGGATAGCATTATTACGAAGGTAGAGGACAGACGAAAAGAAGCCAAATGGAAAGGGCGAGAAATCTAATCAATGTATAACAATAAAACCATTTGAACTATGTATCAAGAGATGAGAACCAAAGATGATGCGTGGATGCAGTCCATTCACGAGAGTATCGACCAGCTATCGGAGATTATTGATAGTATGCCCAAAGATGGGACAGCCTTACAAAACGATGATGAGTATCTATGCGACAAAGAGGTGGCTTATATGCTTAAAGTCAGCCGAAGGACATTGAGCGAATACCGAAGCAATGGCACATTGCCTTACTATGTTCTAGGTGGCAAAGTTCTGTACAAGCGAAGTGAGATTGAGCAGGCATTAAAACGAGAGTATAACGGCAAGCACCTGATGAGTAGCAGCGGATAAACCTCGCTATATTTTTGGAGGGAGTGAAATTTACCGCTTGCCCTATATTCATCTGTGCAAAATAATAGTGCCCCCATGGATAGAAACAAGAACAGCATACAAATGGGTTATCAATGTAAGAACCCATTTGTATGCTGTCTGTTTATCTTTATCTACATTTTCGTCAGTCGCTCATTTCCGTTGCCGTCTGCATTCTGAGTACAGACATTGAAAGGGGAAAGGTTTTCGGGGTGAATACTCTCCGTAGGAGGAAGATTCAGACCGAAACGGCTTGCCGTCCGACCTTTCAACTTTCAAGGGCTGATGTACTACCTTCGCAGACGAGCAAAGGAGAGGGGCGAATGACGGAATCGGGAAACTCATAATATCGCAGATTGATGATAGACCAAATCAAATTTTATCCTGCAACAATGAAAAACACACCGTCCTTTTGCTCGTTCATAAAAAAGTTGTACCTTTGTTCCAAGATGAGTTGTACATCAATGCAAATCACTCAAGTATGTAGAAATCAGAACAGTTGCCAACTCATTACCTCGTTCTTGAACTTTCCGCATAAACTTTTTATTCTTAGCGGATTATGAGATTATTCCAAAAATAAGGTTTAAATCTGAGAAACTCACACCTTTTGGAGGAATTTTTTCAATCATGGAGAAATTTGACTCCATGCTTTCACCCGTTATCGACTCAACACTGGGTCAGAGATGCAGCAGTATCTTCGGATATCAGTTCAGCGAGATAGTCCGTTCGCTGATGAGCGTTTATTTCTGTGGCGGCTCATGCGTGGAAGATGTAACGTCACAACTGATGCGCCATCTCTCGTATCATCCTACCCTTCGTACATGCAGCTCTGATACCATCCTCAGAGCCATCAAGGAACTGACACAGGAAAACATCTCCTATACTTCCGACCAAGGCAAGACCTATGATTTCAATACTGCAGACAAACTCAACACATTGCTTATAAACGCTTTGGTTTCTACAGGCGAGTTGAAGGAAATTGAGGAATACGATGTTGACTTTGACCATCAGTTTCTTGAAACGGAGAAGTATGATGCAAAACCGACCTACAAAAAGTTCCTCGGCTACAGGCCTGGCGTATATGTTATCGGTGACAAGATAGTCTATATCGAGAACAGCGATGGTAACACGAATGTGCGTTTTCATCAGGCAGACACCCATAAGAGATTCTTCGCTCTTCTGGAATCCCAGAACATCCGTGTAAATCGCTTCAGGGCAGACTGCGGTTCCTGCTCGAAGGAAATCGTCAGTGAGATAGAGAAGCATTGCAAACATTTCTACATCCGTGCCAACCGATGCAGTTCGCTCTACAATGACATCTTTGCTCTGAGAGGATGGAAGACGGAGGAGATTAACGGCATCCAGTTTGAACTCAATTCCATTCTTGTTGAGAAATGGGAAGGCAAGTGCTATCGTCTTGTCATTCAGAGACAAAAGCGCATGGATGGAGAGCTTGACTTGTGGGAAGGTGAATACACCTACAGATGCATTCTTACCAACGATTACGACTCATCAACAAGAGACATCGTCGAATTTTACAACAAGCGTGGGGGCAAAGAGCGTATATTCGATGATATGAACAACGGATTCGGCTGGAACAGGCTCCCCAAGTCGTTCATGTCAGAGAACACCGTATTCCTTCTGCTTACGGCATTGATACACAATTTCTATAAGACCATCATTAGCAAGCTTGACACCAAGGCTTTCGGGCTCAAGGAAACGAGTCGCATAAAGGCTTTTGTCTTCAGATTCATCTCCGTACCTGCCAAGTGGATCTTGACTGCAAGGCAATACGTGCTGAATATCTACACAGAGAACCGAGCTTATGCAAAACCCTTCAAAACTGGATTCGGATAAGAATCCTTTCTTTCCGGTTAGAATATGCGTATTACCTCAAGTCGCATCGTGGGGTAAGGGGATGGTGGCTACATATTGATGTTGTGCTGTTGCTTTTTACTGAAAGCTGCTACTAACGACTCATAAATCTACCCTTAATCGTGTATTGGATGATAGTTGCGGATTTTAGGATTCAGATAAATTCGCAACATTTCGTTTGCTACTATTTTTGCAACTTTAAAATCGCAAATCGTAGAAAAATTAGGGTCTCTTTCAAAATAAAATGTTTCCATTGTCATTTGAATATCTTGTTTTCCTCTCAGAAAAAAGTACTTATCCAAATGCGTACTTCCCGAACGGTAGTATTTATAGAAATCAATGTTCTTATTGTAGAAATTCTCTAACTGATTCAGTTCATTGATGAAATAATTTTTCAGCACACAATCTTGTCCGTTGGGGCGCATCATTTCGATGTTATACACTTTCCTGTAATAGATTAGTTTACTAAAAAACTTGGGTTTTATTATCTTGAAAAAGAATATTTCATCCATTTCACTTTTGAACTTATAAAACGAAACTATTTCTTTCAATTCCGAGAACCCCTGTTCCAACAGCAATATTATTTGAGGAATATCTTTAATCCTGTCATTTAAATCGAGTTCATGCATCCTGATTTGATGTTCTAATTTTTCTGCAATGTTTTTTATCTTATCTTTCATTTTTATTGATTTTGAGTAAAAAAAAGGATGATATCGTCAGTTGACGACACACAAAGGCGTTCACTGAATTCCGATAGGATTCAGTGAACGCGAAGCAACAACATGTCGCTGAAAGATAATTAGTGATAGATTTGCCAGAAATACATAATACAGAATTTGTTGAAATCAACACCTAATCTTACTTATAACTTCCTTTGATTCCGTAGTCGGTATCCTGATTATTCAGCGATTTAGTACCGACAAGATGAGTTTTTCCGAAATTAAAATTCCAAGTGAGCGTGGCAACGAGAATTCGGGATGCATCGCTAAAACTTTCTCTTCGGAAAGGCGCTTGTGCATTTTTGTTTTCCATAATGGTTCGGGAAACATTCTTAAACGGATTGAACGCACCTATGCCAAAAGAAAAATTAGTCGCATTGTACCGGATAGCCAAGTAGTGATAATTACCATCCTTTATGACGGTTTCGCCGTATAACCTTTCGTCAAAAGGCTGTAGCTGGCCTATCAGCATCCATTTCTTATACATTGCCAAAACATCTGCCCTGTAATAAAAATTAGAATGGGTATGCGAATAGTTGTTCCCACGACTGTCAAAGTGGTTGAAGCCTCCTGTAACCGAAAATTGCAGGAAGTTTTTTATCATCCCTACTTTCAATGTTATCTCCGCATTATACTTATTCCAATCTTTCATGTTTTCGGGCATTGTCAGGAACACATTTCCATGTTCTCTTTTCGATTCCATGATAGGATTGTGTTTGTAGTGATGATGCAGGCTTGCATTGAAAGCGAACAACCCTTTTCTGTTTTCGTAATATAAATTATTATTCAGATTCAGGTACGGTTGAAGCAACAGATTCCCTTTCTCGGCAAGATACGAGTCAAGACGGATTTCCGTGTCGGCCAACTCCATCAGGGTTGGATTCGTTTGACTCATCTCCGCATCATACCGGATAAAAGAATTATCACTGAACCGATAGCCAACCATCGCTTTGGGTAAGAAATGGTAATAGCTTTTGGTAACAGATACATTGGAAAAATGCAGGCGATTCAGGCGAAGTCCCAAGCTATAGCTGAATTTGCCCTTACTATAAAACCACTCTGCAAAAACCGACGATTCCGCCTGATTCAAATCCGATTTGAATTCCTCGCCCTGATTAATTGTCTGCTCTGTAAACGACTGAATATGTTTTATCCCGAATTTCAAATTTCCATGGGCAAATCCTTTTTCGTATATGCCTTCGGCAATCAGTGAATATTTATCGGAAAACAGTTCCGAACGTTCGCTGAAAAGAGTATCAACATCGTTGTATTCGCAGTAATTCCGCGAAGATGCTGCGTTCGCATAACTCCCCACCACATTAGCATATATTTTCTGATTTTTGGGTAAACCATACTGGTAATACAAGTCGATGGTAGGAACATTAATTTTTTGCTGACTTCCGTCAAAAATCAACCCTTTGTCCGTGCCATTCTCTTTTAGAAAACTGTTGAAATCGTTGTGAGGCTGATTGCTCAGATTATATTTCAACTTGGCATTGAAAAAAGCCGAATCGCTCTGCTGATAGTTGTATGTCAGCGAAAAATCATGCATTTGGTACGAATAATCACCTCCGGCACTGATTTCTTCCCTCAATATAGGGGATGAATTTTCAAACTGATAACTACCTGTGCGATTTCTGTTATTCGTGTTGATGCGTTGAAACGCTGCGGTGTAGTTCAAAGCATATTCCGATTTTCCTTTGTTGAATTTGGCAAAGAAAACATCGCCCCCTGCAAGGATATTCAGCGAGTTCATCAAATCCACACCAACAACACCGCCTTTATCATCCCTTACTACCACGTAGTTGATAACTTTGGAAGCATGTCCGTATCGGATACCTGCATAATCCGAATATTCTATCCGCTTGATTTGGCGGGGTTGCAAGGTCTGAATTTCTTCCGGCGTGGTATTTACGCCGTTAATCTGCAAAATGACTTTCCCGCCGTCGGATGATGAAATCGTATTCAGCATCGGATTGATGTTCAAGCCGGGAAGCATCATTGTATTCAGCAATTGCATTCCGTTGGCAGAATGGCTGATTTGCAATTTTGTCGGGAACACAATCCGTTGGTTAATCTTGTTTATTGTGGAAGAAGCAGAAATCACCACTTCCCCAAGTAACAAAACATTTTCATTCAAATACACATCTATTTGTGCTGATTCCGTCAGATTCTGTATCAAAATCCGCTTTGTTTCAAATCCTAAACAGGATACTGACAGCACATAATTATCTGTGGGAAGATTTTCAAATTCAAATCTTCCGATAGTGTCTGTCGTTGTTCCTTTCAGAAAGACTGAATCTTGTTTGAATAGAACGACATTAGCAAACTCAACAGGTGTTTGCGTATTTTGTTGAAGTACTCTTCCTGAAACATGAATCGATTGTCCGGACACACTTAGGCCGGAATACAGGAAAAATACGATAAGATATAATAATCGAGCTTTATTAAAGTCCATACTTGTTTTCTTATAATGGGTTACGGATACAGATATAGCATCTGCATCATAAACCTCATGAATAAATGATAACCTTAATTCCGCAACACTATAATTTAACTTTATTTATAAGTTCCTGAGCAACAAAAAGTTGCCCAGGATTTTGCCATGTCAGAATTTTCACTTATCTTAGTGTTGCAAAAAGAAAACAAGCAAAACTCTAATATGACATGGCAAAATACAAATTAAATCTGAGAAACTCACACCTTTTGGAGGAATTTTTTCAATCATGGAGAAATTTGACTCCATGCTTTCACCCGTTATCGACTCAACACTGGGTCAGAGATGCAGCAGTATCTTCGGATATCAGTTCAGCGAGATAGTCCGTTCGCTGATGAGCGTTTATTTCTGTGGCGGCTCATGCGTGGAAGATGTAACGTCACAACTGATGCGCCATCTCTCGTATCATCCTACCCTTCGTACATGCAGCTCTGATACCATCCTCAGAGCCATCAAGGAACTGACACAGGAAAACATCTCCTATACTTCCGACCAAGGCAAGACCTATGATTTCAATACTGCAGACAAACTCAACACATTGCTTATAAACGCTTTGGTTTCTACAGGCGAGTTGAAGGAAATTGAGGAATACGATGTTGACTTTGACCATCAGTTCCTTGAAACGGAGAAGTATGATGCAAAACCGACCTACAAAAAGTTCCTCGGCTACAGGCCTGGCGTATATGTTATCGGTGACAAGATAGTCTATATCGAGAACAGCGATGGTAACACGAATGTGCGTTTTCATCAGGCAGACACCCATAAGAGATTCTTCGCTCTTCTGGAATCCCAGAACATCCGTGTAAATCGCTTCAGGGCAGACTGCGGTTCCTGCTCGAAGGAAATCGTCAGTGAGATAGAGAAGCATTGCAAACATTTCTACATCCGTGCCAACCGATGCAGTTCGCTCTACAATGACATCTTTGCTCTGAGAGGATGGAAGACGGAGGAGATTAACGGCATCCAGTTCGAACTCAATTCCATTCTCGTTGAGAAATGGGAAGGCAAGTGCTATCGTCTTGTCATCCAGAGACAAAGACGCAACAGTGGCGACCTTGACCTGTGGGAAGGCGAATACACTTACCGTTGTATTCTGACCAACGATTACAAGTCATCGACAAGGGACATTGTTGAATTCTACAATCTGCGTGGCGGCAAGGAACGTATCTTTGACGACATGAACAACGGATTCGGTTGGAGCAGGCTCCCCAAGTCATTCATGGCGGAGAATACTGTCTTTCTTCTGCTTACTGCATTGATACACAATTTCTACAAGACCATCATGAGCAGGCTTGACACCAAGGCTTTTGGGCTCAAGAAAACGAGTCGCATAAAGGCTTTTGTCTTCAGATTCATCTCCGTACCTGCCAAGTGGATCATGACTGCAAGGCAATACGTGCTGAATATCTACACAGAGAACCGAGCTTATGCAAAACCCTTCAAAACAGAATTCGGATAAGAATCCTTTCTTTCCGGTTTGAATCTGCGTATTACCTCAAGTCGCATCGTGGGGTAAGGGGATGGTGGCTACATATTGATGTTGTGCTGTTGCTTTTTACTGAAAGCTGCTACTAACGACTCATAAATCTACCCTTAATCGTGTATTGGATGATAGTTGCGGATTTTAGGGATATCTCAAATGCAATACACAAATTTTGCATACTAGAAGACAAAGAGGAACTATATGCTACGCATTTCTTGGCCCACTTAATCTACGGACTACGAACAGGTTTTACCAAAAAAGATGCAGCTCTGGTGGATTTTTGTGGAACATTCAGATCTTTTACAAAAGAAGTACATTGGAAGACTGGTCATGGTGTATTAAGTTATCTTGTACGTGCTTGGATGTCGTTCTACGATGCATTTGACTTTGGCAGTGCAATTCATAATGCTGTTAAGAAACCAGGCAATCTGACCCTAAACTGCATTCTTGCCGGAGCGTTAGCTGATGCGACGTATGGTTGTGGTGAATACTTCGTCAAGAATAAATTTGAGGGTGGCCGTTACATTGAGCGTTTGGATTTCGTTGACAACTCATTGTACAACCTGACTAGTTCAAAGCGAACCTTCTTTCCTAAAAATAATGCCAGGACAAATGTAGAAAGACATTATTGGTATGATGCACCTTGTCCATTCTCTAACAAGGTTATTACACCAGAACTGAAACGAAGAATCACCAAAGCATTCTACACAGATTGGGAGAATAGATTTGGTTTCTATTTAGACGATGGTTGGTTCTATATCTATCGAAGTTTTACTCTGCTGGCACGCTTCAAGTTTAAAGAACTTCCAGATGGTACTTACAGAATTGCTAACTACCAAAAGTCTGATGAGTCAAAAGAGTGGGATAAGGATGACACAGCTATACATTGTGCTATGTATTCGGTAGAACATCATTGGGACTTAGTCTCAAACGAGTAATATAACCAAGAATTAAGGAAGGGTCAATGGCTCTTCCTTTTATTTTGCATGTCAGATGCAGATGTTCTCCAGTAGAACGCCCTGTATTACCAGTGACACCGACCACCTCTCCTACTGTCACAAATTCGTTCTTGTTTTTCAATACTTGAGATAGATGGCAATAGCTTACTGTTATACTTCCGTGCTGAAGCGTTATGTAATTCCCTGAAACCTTATCATATCCGACTTTAAGAACCTTGCCAGGCATCATAGCGTAAACCTTATCTGATGATGCACGAAAGTCCATTCCGCTATGCATTTTACGCTTTCGAGTAAAAGGATCTATTCTATAACCGTATGGAGAGGTTACTATAAGCGTATCAAGAGGCAAACGAAATATGCTGACTGGTGTTAGTTCTCTCGCTTCATGTTCAGTTATAACCGTTTCAGGTGTGAAAACTATCCCCCTCCTATTATCGTCATCAACATTATCTGAAGCAGCAGCAACTTCCACTTTGTAAAATGACTTTTCCATGCTCACTGTGTTAAACTGAGCATATGAAATTGAGTGCGTCATCGTTATCGCACAAATAGCCAGTAATCTCTTTATTTGTAATTTCATGGAAGCAAAATTATTTCCCTTTTATTAAGCGACCAAGCAATGCAATAATTATCAACTTACAAATACCTTAATTTTATTGTCAGAGTATGATTATTTTTAGAATATCATACTTTGAGAACTTTTTTCACTCTCAAATATCATCTTTTAGAGTATATTTTATTGCGTATCTTATTTCATTCATATCTTTGCCAAAGTATAATTAAAATATTATTCAAAGTATGAAGAAAGTACAATTCTATGAATCCGAATACCCCTATGATACATTGGAGAAATTCGGTCTCACACGAGAGATGATTGAAGACCTTCCTATGCATGTACTTGATGACCTTTCAGCTGGTCTTCGTTCTCCAGTATTACCGATTAAGGTAAAAAACGATAATGGAGATGAAATTGCATGCAGGTCTCGTTTCTCATTTGTTTATTCCGATGAAGGAAAGGTTCAAGCAGTATTTTATCCAGCCTTGAAAACTGCTCCTTTAGAAAAGTTTGGAGCTGAAGAGCAGAAATCCCTGATGGCCGGCAAAACGATTGTATCGGATGTGAATCTTCCCGATGGATTAAGTACTAGGGCATATATTCAGATTGACCCCGAAACCCGTCAAGTCATTACAGCACCTGCATCTCTCATTGAAAACAACCTTAAGTTAGCCAGTGATGCATTCCATCTGGCACAGCAGGAAGTAACCAGTATCAAGAATGGAAAACCTTTAACCTTTTCTATCGGCAATGACCCTATTACTATCGGTGTAGATCTTACTGATAAAAAAGGTATACGAATCTGTGAGGGAGACGATATCGAATGGAAGAACCAGTCCAAAAAGGAATGGGGAAAGTACACGTTCGGATGTTATGGATGCTGGATTACTGATAGTGACGGCAACCATGACTATATCAGTGAAGAAGATTATACAGAAGAGTTATGGGATGAACAGAAAAAGGCTGGTCAGCGAAATATCAGTTCCGGATTACGCAAATAACATATAAATAGTTGTATGAGACACAAATATTATCCTGAAGATGAACTTATTGCCAAGTTGGAGAGTGGTGAGTTTACATGGTTAGACTATGTCAATCATTTCTCCGAGGAGTGGCAAAATGAATATCAAGAGTATTGTGAAGAAAACAATTTGACCATTGGTGAAGCATCAGCCAAGGAGTTCGTTCATTATAAGGACGAGCAGCTTGAAACGGGTATTGCCAATGGTGATGCTTAAAACCATTCAATATGGCAATAAGAACAAATACCAATCCACGACAAATGGATCTGCAACCTGAGTTCCGTCAGCTATTGATGAGAAACGGGATGCAAGCCCATGTGGTCAGCAATGGCACTGCGTATCAATTAATCGTGCAGGGGCATGATTCTCCTATGCTCACCTATAACATCAGCCAAAAGCAGATGCTGTCTTTGACAGACTGGGGAACCAATTCTGCCAACAAGAAAGCCTATAATATATTCACAAGCATCGTTGGCAATGATTTTTATATGCCAAAAGACTTCGTTCACTTCCGAAATGCCAATGGACGTGTAGCAATGGGTTTGCATGGTTACAGAATAGGCATCGGTGAGTATGGACGATTTGGCCGTATAGGAATGCCGCCCCCGTTTTTAGGTTGGACACCGAGAAATCAAGAGGGCTTTCATCTTAGACGTGTTGGAGGTCAACTCTTCTACCCAAAAGCACCTATGGTTGCAGAGCGTTGGGACAAACGTATGAAGCCTGGCGAATTACAATCAGGAGGCTATGGTTTCTATTATAAAGGACAACAAAGGCAGAATGTAATTATTCAGCAGCCCAGTCGAGATGTTCTTAAGGATTTGCAGACAGTCATCACTCCTATCGTTTCAAGACCTCGAAGCCAAGAACCTGCCAAGCCCTACAAGGAGCTTGTTGGCTCAGACGTATATTTTTCAAATGAGAAATGGCAAGAATGTCTTTCATTGCATGGTGTTATCATCGACAAGGATGCTAAAACACTAACCATACAGTCTGAGAGCATCAATGCCGATATGGTTTATGACCTTAAAGACGATGAGTTAGCTTCGCTTACGAATAACTCCATTAAGGATCAACCTTTAGAAAAGCGTCTTGAGATTATCAATGCCATTATCAAAGACGACTTTGTAGAGGGTATTGATATGAATATGCTCAATAGTAACGAGCGTATCTCGATAGCTCTGCACCCATCCGTCAACGAAGAACTGCAACAGCGTATTGAAGAGGAACATACCATATTCCATGGAATAGAGCAGACAGATGTTCAAAGTCATGTCATTCCAGACATCAATTACAACGAAGCAACCATCATTGATGGTAATGACCTTGCCTATATCAATGAGAACAAGGGATGGTATCGGGAAGGGACACATGGAAGAGAGGTCCAGGTTGACGATATTATGGTTCATCCATCTGAAACAGAAGGCAAGTACAAGATGACAGCCATTATCAATGGAGAGGCTATCAGCCATGAAATCAGTGCTAAAGAATATGACAAGTTCCTTGCTGTGGATGATTATCACAGAATGAAACTCTTTTCTAAGATTTTCACTGAGGTAGATATGAAAACGCATCCCGAAGCCAAGAGTAATATAGGAGCCAAGATTTTGGGAGCATTGACAGCTGGAGCAGTTGTAACTACAGGCATTATCCATGGGCTGAATCATCATCACCACAGACCCGATTTTCATGAAGGGCCGCATTTCGGGCCGAGGCCCTATTTCAAGCCGGGTGTTGATACACCTCGTGATGTAGCAGCTCGAGTCTTCGAGGCAGAGATGAATAAAGAGATTGGAGAAATCAGAATGGGAAGATAATGGATAAAGGAATGACATACGACGACTTCTTGCGAAGTCTATCCATCAAGGATATTCTTGTTGATGCAGGCTATACTCTGAACAAGAGAGATGGCTTGCGTTATCCTTCGTATGTCCGTTATGGAAGTGATGGAACACGCATTCGAGGGGACAAATTCATAGTTACTCAGAATGGCAACTGTTGTTTCCGCCCTCCAGAACAGAAACTATACAATGTCATCTCATTCATCAAGGCTTTTCCTGAAAAGTTTACCGAGTTCAGAGGTGGCATATCTTCTGACCATTTGGTTAATCTAGTCTGCAATCGACTGATGAATAATCCCATAATGGATAATTCTACACATCATCGGAATTATACCACAGGAGTAAAACCATTTTCTTTGGATGACTATACGGTGCATCTGTTTAACCCTCAAGATCGAGAAACCCAGAAAAAATTCTACCCCTATTTCAAACATAGAGGTATAGACCTATATACACAATATGCCTTTCACAAGCACATTACATTGGCAACCAAGGATCGCCCAGATGGTAAGTCATATACCAATCTTTCGTTTCCACTCACCTTACCAACCGACAAGGAACAAAAAATTGTTGGATTCGAAGAAAGAGGCAGACCACAGAGTGACGGTACATCATACAAGGGAAAGGCAGAGGGCAGTAATTCGTCCAGTGGATTGTGGATAGCCAACCTTTCGGGAAAGTCTTTGGAAGATGCCATGAAAGTCCTTTGGTTCGAAAGTGCATACGATGCCATGGCTTATTATCAGCTTCATCGACAAAGTGGAGCTGACACTAAAGCCGTGTATGTCTCAACTGGTGGTAATCCTACTGAGAATCAATTTTGTGGTTTGGTAAGTGTCACGCCCCAAGCCAAACATCACCTATGCTTCGATAATGATAATGCAGGACGAATTTTCGCCTTAAACTTTGCATATCAACCCAAATTAGAATGGAGAGACTATGTCTACAGTCTAAAAGATCCATTGGATGTAAAAAGCGGAGATTATTCGCTACTGCCTAAGGACGCAAGGAATTTGTATGCTAAGGCTGAATCATTGGAGATTGAATATTATTCTTCAAAGAGCAGTGGTTTGGTGTGCAAAGAAGACCTGGAAGATATCAAGTCTGAAGCAATCATGGCTATCAAACAGTTTAATGAGGCCATACGTGAAGCTTTGCCATTCAGGTGTTCTGTGGCAATAGAGCAAATACCATCAGGATACAAAGACTGGAATGATGCATTGATTCATGGAAAGGCAAAAGATATTGAAACTGAAGAGACGATTGAAAGAACTGGAGGAATGAAAAGATAATCAAAAATACTATGGCAATAAGTAATCGAAACATATTAAGCATTACCCCCAACCCGATACAGTTCATCATTAATGAACTTCCATACCTGATGCTCTGTCCATTGGGTTTGGTGTATTCAGGTATTGAGGGTAATCCCTTATCCAGTTTGGTGTTAGGCATATCTATCTGTTTACTCATGATGTTAATCTACAGATATGCCTATTTGCGTAGAATACGATATCATATCGGTGAGGAACAACTGATTTTTGAATATGGTATATTCCAACGAAAAGTGCATTACATGGAACTCTATCGAATTGTAGATTTCTATGAACATCAGAGTTTTATGCAGCAGTTGCTTTCGCTCAAGTCTGTTACTGTTTTCTCTATGGACAGGCAAACCCCACGACTGGAGATGCAAGGTATACGAGCCTCTAAGGAGATTATTTCGATTATTCGCCAAGGTGTTGAATCAAATAAGAAAAGACGAGGAGTTTATGAAATTACCAATAGATAAGATACTGATTATCATCTGTCTCTTTTGCGTAACCCATGCAAAGGCCCAGATTGCGGCATCCAATCCACTTGAATGGATGGCTTTGGCCGAGGGTAATGAGCTTCTTAACTCTGAGATTGAGAAACAGATCAATGGTCAGACCAAGACCGCTGTTCTTCAGAATACCATAGCAGCCGAATTTACCAAAATGCATGAGTGGGAAAAGAAGTACAATGCCTATCTGAAGACTGCAAGTGGGTATGCTTCATCACTAAAGGCATGTACTCATCTATACAACGATGGAGTACGCATATTCATTACGCTGGGAAAGGTTAGATGGAAAATATAAAGTCACTTGACCCACTATTATACTCTAAATTGACCCATCAAAAAAATATTAGAATTAAGTAGAGAAAAATGCATTTTAACCCGGGTCAGTTTCAATTATAATTCTTTATAGCAGATACTACTTCTTTTTAGCATTAATCTTTCTTACAGAATCTCCCGTTAGTTCAATTTTGTGTGCCGTATGTACAATTCTGTCCAGGATTGCATCAGCTAAAGTAGGATCTCCAATTGCATCATACCAGCTTTCAACTGGAAGTTGTGATGTTATTATGATTGATTTTATTCCGTGTCTGTCTTCTATTATTTCCATAAGTATTGACCTTTCCCTGGCATCCAGTCCTATAAGAAAGAGATCGTCTAAAATAAGCAGTGAACACTTTTCAATTTTTTTCATCTCAGATTCTATAGTTCCCTTGTTTTTGGCCATTTTAAGCTGTCCCATAAGCTTTGACGCATTGGAGTATAAAGTTCTGACTCCATTTTTGCATGCTTCATATCCTATTGCTGAAGCTATATAGCTTTTACCTGTTCCGGAGCTTCCTGTGATAAAAATATTCTGTCCGTCTCTTATAAAATCAAGAGAAGCAAGTCTCTCGAGCTGGTTCCGGTCAAGGTTCCGTTTTATTGTATAGTCTATTTTTTCCATATATGCCTTATATCTGAAGTTTGCAGATCTTATCAGTCGCTCAATGCTTACATTGCGTCTGTAATCATACTCGCTTTCAAGAAGCCATTTCAGGAACTCATCGTTTGTCATACCATCAGAGGATGTTGTCCTGCAGTCATTCCTGTATGTTTCAAGCATACCGTAAAAACGTAATTTGGAGAGTAACTCCATTATTCTGTCCATATTTTTTCCGACAGTTCTGTTTGTTTTATTATTACTTGTCATTTTTATCCATATTTTTAGAGTTAAAATAATCCTTACCTCTGAGATTTCTGTGTTTAGGGGTAAGTTCAGGAGCAAGCCCCTCCATTTGTATATGATACTTTTCATCTTCCCTGTTTACCAGAAGGCTTTCAAGTTCGTTGAACCCGAACATGCAGGATTCCATTGCTATCTGGCATGCAAGAACCACTCTGTCGTGTCCGAAACGTTCCACAAGACATAATATACCATCAGCTGAACGTATAGCCTGAACAGGATATTTTTTGGCAACAGCCACCAACTTTATATACTCTTCCACTACCGGGTCTATTTCACGTGCCTTGCGGTATATATCATCCATTCTGATTCTGTATTCATGTAGTACTCCGGGAAGTTTATGGGAAGGTTTTTCTGAATAAGTGAAAGGTGTATCATCCCTGCGATGTGTCGTTATGTGTCTGAATTTATGATATATCTCCACTGTGTCCCCATCATACAGTAATTCTACAGCATCGCCTATATACTCTTTAGGAACACTGTAATAGTGATTGTTAAGCGATACATAACTGTTTTTCATGACAGTTGCCGTTTTCCGGTTTTTTGATATAAATCTTGTTGCCGGCAATATATGTAGCCTGTCTTTCTCGACCTCGAGGAAACGCTCCCTACGGCTGTAGCTGCGGTTGTACATCTTTCGGCTGTTCAATGCGTCAGTATGTTTCATTATTTCTATGTTCAAGGCTTCAATATCATTGAATTTCAATCCTGTCATCTTTGAATATACCTCCCTGTAAAGCAGTCTTACAGCATTTTCAACCAAAGCCTTGTCTTTGGGTTTGCGCACTCTTGCCGGAAAGACAACACAACCATAATGGTCTGCAAATGCCGCAAAGTCATCATTTATTACAGGCTCTATTCCACCGGGCCTTGTTACGGCAGATTTGAGGTTGTCGGGAACTATGGCATTTGGTACACCTCCAAAATAATGGAAAGCATTTTCACATGCCTGGATAAGATATTCTTTCTTTTGCGATGGTACAGCCTCGTAATAAGTAATCTGACTGCATGGAAGTATCGCAGCAAAGACTTCTACGGGAACCTTATCACCCGTATTCCTGTCTGAAATATAAAGTTTGTCACCGGCAAAATCCACATACATCTGATCACCAGCTATATGATCTATGCGTCCAACCGGTATTTTTACCTCCCTTTCACGTCTGAGATACAGGCAGAATGAACAATAACTGTAACCTTGGGGACGGTTTCTCAGATACTCCTCATACAAGGACCTTCTTGTTGTTCCACGGGATTTAAGTCGTTTAATGTACTCAGGTATATGTTCTTGAAGATACTTATACTCTGCAGATCCTGTTGATTCGTTGTCAGTCTCCGTACCGAAAAGTTCATGCAGATGATGCTCGTCCATTTTCAACAGGCGTTCCAGCTCTATACCCATATCCTCGTATATTCGGATATACCGTTTACTGTATTACGTGAAATCAGAAGAGAAGAACTGATACTACGGATACTCATTCCTGACTGGTAGCACCGCAGTATGTGCTTGATTCTTATTTTCATTCTTTAAAATTTTTATTCGGTTAATGATACCGGGTTAAAATGCTTTTTAAAGTACAAAAACAAGACTGAAATGTGGTAATTCTATAGGGTCAATTTTTATTATAATCTAAGTGGGTCAGTTTCGGTTATAAAGGTGGGTCAGGTGATTTTTATAATAGTGGGTCAAGTGACTTTATATTTTCCAGTTAGAAAAGCCATACAGAATAACCCACAGGGTATCGTCGCAACCATGAGCATGAACAATCTCTATATTGAGACAGCAACAGAGCTGATTTCAGTTTTCACGATGCTCAATGATGCAGTGGCTAAAGGAGGAACGGACAACATGTTAAATGGAGCAGAGCGTTCAAAGACCCTCTGGGCATTGAATGACCGTCTTGCCTGCTTTTCTGACAAGTTGAATATGTTATACCTCAGTATCAGATACTACACATTAATGGATGTATGGGATAATGCCACTGAAGGTATGATAAATAAGAACAATGGAATGATTGCTAACAGAGCTTTGGACCGTTGGAGAAGAGCAGCCATGTATTCAAGGAATTGATAGCTTATGAAGAGAGTGATTTTAGTCATGATGTTGTTACTCAGCATCAATAGCATAAAGGCACAGAATGACCCAGTTCTAGCAGGTATGATACTTCTCTATACCGAAAAGGCAGAAAAGACCCTCAAGAATCAGGAGCTGGCTATGATGATGCAAACCACCGGACATCTTTGGACAAAGGAAGAAGTTGAAGCAACAGCCGACTTGCAGAGGGAGTTCAATACCTACCTTGACTCTTTTCGTTCGATTCTTTGTTATGCAGCACAGATATACGGTTTTTATCACGAGATAACGCTGCTTACCGAGAACATGGGTGGACTGATACAGCAATTAGAAAAGAATACTACCAACGCATTGGCTGTTGCACTCTCCACGAACAGGAACAAAATCTATCGGGAAGTTATCCTGAACAGCGTGGAGATTGTCAATGATATTCGGACGGTCTGTTTGAGCAAGAATAAGATGACCGAACAGCAACGTTTGGAGATAGTCTTCAATATACGTCCCAAGCTTCAGGTGATGAACAAGAAGCTCAAACGGCTCACCATAGCGGTTAAATACACCTCCATGAATGATGTGTGGCTGGAAATCAGTGAAGGTACACGCCCAATGGCCGACAAGACACAGATTATTGAGGATGCTAAAAGACGGTGGAAACAGATAGGTAGAAATGTAAGACCATAAAATTTATAGATATGAGTTTTTGGAGTTCATTATTGAAATATGGTGGCCAAGCAGTAAAAGCCACAGGGCGTTCTGCTGGTCAAGCCCTGCTACAACCTAGTAGAACGCTGAGAGGTGCAGGGCAAGCAGTCAAAACAGCAGCCATAGGTGGAGCAGTAGGTTATGTCGGTTGGGAAAAGCTGACCACGGACAAAAGTGTTGTACGCATCGTTAGTGATGCCGTTGTAGGCTCTGATGCATCGGACGCAATAGCAGAAACAGCTAGTGATGTTAAAGCATTGAAGGAAAAGGCTGGAGAGGCAATCGAAACGATGAACACTGCTATGGGAGACATGAATTCAAAATGGAGTGGCATGACCAACTTCTTTCAGGGTCTCTTCAGTGGTAATGGTATCGATATGTTCAAGAATTTCTTCAGCAACCTAGGTAAAGGCAATGTTTCAGGACTAAGTCTGGCTGGACTAGTAGCTGCTGCTTATTTGGTTTTTGGCAGAGGTGGCTTCTTGGGTAAGCTTGCAGGAACAATGCTAGCCTTGATGTTAATTGGCAACAACTCCAATATGAACCAAGTGATTGCAAGAGACAAAGGCACAGAACGTAATGTCGAGCCTGAAGAAACACAATCTAGAGGCATGAAACGATAAATATTAGGATTATGAAATATACAGAAGAGATGATCTTGTATTCTTCAAGTGGTTACTGTATGCCCTTCGAAGAACAGAAAGGCAAGGAAGTAGAAATGTTGTTTGGTTACGGCAATCAAAAGAAAGAAGACTCAAACGAAACTTACTTCAATCATGGCATTGATTTCAAAGCCAAGAATTATCTATTGTCTGCCGTAGCTACTGGTATTGTAACGAGTGTCGGCAATGAGCGAAACAAAGGTGTGTATCAGACTATCCGCTATGGTAACTATGAGGTCACATATTCAAAGTTGGCTTCTATATTCGCCCATTTCGGTCAAAGGGTTAAGGCTGGTGATATTGTAGCCATGAGTGGCGACTCCCTGCATATGGAAGTCAAGTTCAATGGTCAGGAACTCAATCCTATCGAATTTCTCACTATGCTCTATGGTAACATTAAGGCATTGGAAGAATCCCGACACAATGGAAGAGTTGAGTTCATGACTTTTGATATGGGGCCAACCAAGTATGAGAAGGACAAACAGGAAATAGAGGAACTTTTGATGCAATATTTCCCCATCTACATGCAAGACCTTCATTGTGGTGAATATGCATTACCAGAACACACAGAGCAATCTCTAAGAAACATCTTCTCTGTAGCCTCTTCGAAGAACTATTTCTTTGAATCAGTCCCAAGCATGTCCAATCCGATGGGGTTAGGAAACAGAGCTATGCCTATTGCCGTCAAAGTTCAGAATCTGCTTATCGGTGATTTCTTGAACTACCTGGCATTACGGCATAATGTCTACCTATCCACGATGGATGAAGTAGTAAAAAAAAACTTTATGCCGAAGCAACAGTAAGTAGTGGAATTGTTGACCCACTGGCAGAATTGGATATCGATATCCAAACATTTGATATACCAAGACTCGTCTCTGTCTATCCTGACCGTGCAGGTGTAAGATGGTGGACAAAGGCTTGGTTCAACAATCGGGATGAAGGAGAATGTTCTGTAGAGATTGAACGGCAACAAGCAATCCAGTTCATACAGAACCGCATTGATAAAGACTTGTGGTTGGAGGAATACTTCCCGAAACAGATGGAAGTCTACCACCATGCCATAGAACAAACCAAAGAGCAGTTATTACAACAATTGAACATTTAGAAGATGAGCGTTAGCAACCAAATAAGTCGTTTTGCAGAACTGGAAGTGTTGATGGACAAGTATTTTCATCAGCACATTGCTCCTATTATGAAAGAGACAAGAGCGTATCTTGTTCAAAAGCAAGGAGAAGAGATGCGAGAGTATTCAACCAGTGCTGCTGGCATACTCAGTAGCATGGCTTCTGCCCATATGCCGATGTCCACACCCTATGATACCTTGAAGGTCACTGGAGAGTGGAACTCCAAGAATACTGAAGACTATATAGCCATGTGTAGGGAGCGGATTGTGGAATCAGATAAGATTCAGCACGACTTGACTTTCATTGCTGACGAATGGCGTAATACCGTGATAGACGAAGTTGGCTTGGAACGTTATGATGAGTTGTCTGAAGCTATCGGTACAGATTTGGCCAACGCTTTTATTGAGAATCGGTTTGAGCAAAAGATGATAGACAAACTGGTTAAAGAGAGGACGCCCCAGTCTTCTTCTGAATATATCATCCGTAAAGCTGCTGAATCATCTATTTTCGGTCTGAATCAAGTTTTAAAAAAGTCACCTTTGGATCATGAGATTGATAAACGTGGCGAAGCAGCTTATAACCCAAGTAATCTTGAAAAGGGTGCTGGTTATACAGTTGGAGCTGTAGTTGATGCTGTTTCTATGGGTGGTGCAGGTTCATGGACCAGTCTTGCCAAGTTTGTAGGAATTGACCTTGCTATCACAGCAGTAGCAAACAGAGGGAACGATGAAAAAGAGGCAGTTTCTGTCGAAGAATGTATTAGCAAAGGTGTATTCAATAGCGACAAGAATGTGTTCGATGGATTCCGTGAAGAAGCAAGGAGACTCACTATAAACGAGAGTGAATACATTGCCAATACAAACAAGCAGTTGAGCAATCCACTATACATACCTGATTACAGCTTCAGCCATTGGATAGATCCTCAGCAGCACATCTGGAAATGGAATGAAAATTCTAACAGTCAAGAATCACGATCCAATGTCCCACTTGTCATAGCTCCAGGGCATGAGAAAGCGTACCTTCAGTCTCTTCAAGAGAAAAAGAAGACTGAACAAACAGAAATTATCGAGGTAGAAGAACCCTCTCCTATTGTTACCAAGGAAGAGGTTCAGAATGACGAACAAGTTATAGAGGAAGCAAATGAGAATGTAAGTACTCCACAACAGACGAACACCAAGGGTTGGTCAGGATTGCTAAGTACTGTAGGGCTTGATAATTTTAAGGATGTGAGCCATAATCTCGGTTATGTCTTTGCCATGCTTCCCGATATGATTGTTGGTCTGTTTACTGGCAAGACCAAATCATTGAATTTAAGCAACAGCCTTCTTCCTGTAGCAAGTATCCTTGCAGGAATGTTTGTGAGGAATCCATTACTGAAGACATTGCTGATTGGACTCGGAGGCATGAACTTAGTCAATAAGGTCGGACATGAAGCCTTGCAGAACAAGCAGAATGAAGGTTGGGATAATCCGAATGTCAGAAATGCCAATCAGGTGCAGTATCGAAAATATGAGGATGAGCCTTTAAATAGCAGAATCAGTGGTCCAGTCCTACAAGGACATAGCTTGATTGCCACTATCGACAACATACCTTGTACGATACAGCTTCCAAGCTCAGTCATTGATGCCTATAGGTCGGGAGCCTTACCATTGAATACATTGGCAAATGCTGTTTTGGCAAAGAGTGACCAGATGCAACGAATGGCTTCACAGAACTATGAACAGGAACAGAGAGAGACAATCACCAGAGTTAGAGGTATACAATAAATCAATATCGATATGAAAGAACTTACCAATTCGGAAAAAGCTTCAGCAAGCAGACAAATAGAGCTGCTGAGTGATGCGTTTAATACTGCATTGAATGCCGGTGGATATTGGTTGAATGCCACGGGTAAGAAATATCCAAAGTTTTACCCTCAAGGTGTAGCCGTCAATCCCCACAATGCCTTGTTGATGGCACTTCATTCTGACAAGAATGGGTGTAAAAGTAACCTTTTCACTCTATACAACGAAGCTAAAGCACGTGGTGCTTCAGTAAGAGAAAACGAGAAAGGTGTACCTTTCCTTTTCTATAACTGGAATAAGTACGTGAACCGCAATAATCCTGAGCAGATTATCTCCCGAAGTGATTATCTCAAATTGGCACCTGAAGAACAGAGGCAATTTAAGGGCGTTCATAACCGAGAAATCAGAACCCTCTTCAACATTGACCAGACCATACTTCCCTACGTTGATCGGGATGGTTATGAGAGTGCCATCTTGAAGGATGGAAGCATTCACCATCGTCAAGTTACGGCCAATGATGAACGCTATTTGAGAATCAGATTCAATGATTTTCTTCTTAAAATGAGAGAGAATCTTGTACCTGTTCGAAGTAATGGAAGTGGAAAATCTTACTACGATTCTTCCAAAGATGCAGTATATGTCCCTATTCAGAGAGGATTTGACCATTACCATGACTATGTGCAAGAGACATTACGACAAATCATATCAGCAACTGGACACCAGCAGAGACTGGCACGTGAAGGTATGGTCATGAAAAATGGTGTTGCTCCATCTGAGGACTCTGTAAAAAGAGAACAATTAGTTGTCGAGATTGCTTCAGGTATTAAAATGTTGGAATTGGGACTTCCTGCCAGGCTATCTACAGAAGGCATGAAGATGGTTGAGTTCTGGAATCGAGAACTCAAAGAAGACCCTAATTTGCTCTCTGCTATAGAGGGTGATGTAAACAACTCTCTTGAGGTTATTCGTAGAGCAGAGAAAGGCGAAAAGATTGAATATGCCACCTATCGTAATGCAAAGGAAACGGAACAAATGCGTGATCAGCTTCCAAAGCATTATACAATAGCAGATGAGATAAAGAGCAGACCTAATTCAGATAATCGTATTGTCGTCATTGTCAAAGATATTGGCTCCAAGCAAGCCGATGTGATCCTCCCTCAAGGAGCATCCTTGGAGCCTGATGTGGAAGTTAAAGGCATGAGTAAGGCTCGCATAGAACGAGAACTTAAACTCAGTGGAATTGAGAATGTGAGGTTCTACAATCCCGATGGAGCCTTTGGCTACCGTCCGGATGACTCTTACTTTGCCAATAAGGAGATTTCAGAAGCCCGACTCAATAATTGGGCATTGGAATACCTTTCAACCCTTGACGCCACATACGCAGTCAAGAAGGCTAATGAAGTTCGTTTCGACCAGATACAAATGCTTCAGGATGACAAATGCAGATGGACGTTATATATCAAGCCTGAAGGTAAAGATGGCTTCTCGATATATCCTGATAAAGCGGATTTGAACCTCTTTTTCACCACTTTGAAACAATCAATGAATAACTTGGGAAACATTCGTTCTGAATTGGCCAACAAATATTACGCTCTGTCAGAGACGCATCCCGAATTAAAGGTGGACCTCTTTGGAAGTAGTGCTCAAGATACCGATCTGAATAAGATTGAACGCATTGCCATATACAAGACGAAGGACGGCATCTTCTGTGCTGCATCCATCAATGGTGAGAAGGTTGCACCACGCAGTGTTACGCCACAACAATGGCAACGCATGTGGATTGCAGAAGACAAGAATGAGTATAAACGCCATTTAGCAGCCACTCTATATGCAGATATTCTCAATATCGGTGCTTCTCATGAAAAGAGTACCAATGAGAAAACGGCTCAGGAAGTAGAGAATGCCAATCAGAATGAGAACCAATCAGAAGAAGAGAGACGACCACAAGGAATTAAAATGTAATCATAGATATGGGAAAGAGTAAAAATCAGGAATATGCGGAACAGTACGCCCAGTACGCAAAGGAACAGATGGTCAAATACGGCATTCCAGCATCCGTGACATTAGCTCAAGGAATATTGGAGAGTGCCAATGGGCAGAGTCAGTTAGCGAGGAAGGAGAATAACCATTTTGGCATTAAAGCCAGTGCTGCCTGGCTTGCTCAGGGCGGTAAATATGGAGTATACACGGATGATAAGCCAAATGAGAAGTTCTGTGCCTACGACAATGTGGGTGAATCCTTTGAGCACCATAGTAAGGTATTGGTTGACAATAAGCGTTACGCCCAGTGTTTCACTTTAGCTCCTGACGATTATAAGGGATGGACTGAAGAAATAGCCAAGGCTGGATATGCCAGTGGCTCAGACTATGACAAGAAACTCCAGCAAATCATTGAACGTAACGGACTTGACAAGTATGACAAGGAAGTGATGCTACAATTACAGTCTGAAGGGAAATCTACAGGACAAGCCAATGCTGAGATGAGAGAACCCCAACCGATTGTAGTAGATGACAAGATTCTTGTTACAGAATATTCCTTACCACTTAAACGTGATGATTTCTTGTTTGTCACATCCCCATTCAGAGTTCGTGAAGACCCTCTTGACCCATCGAAAAAGCAGATGCATTCCGGTATGGACATCAGGTGTGATAAGGAAATCCTTATGGCAACTGAATCTAATGGCAAAATTGTCAAGGTTAACCACAACGGACAGACAGAGGCTGGTAAAAGTGTGACCGTTGAGTATGAACGAGAAGACCAGACAAAGGTACAAGTTACCTATGCTCATCTTGATTCCGTAACAGTGAAAGTTGGCGATACTGTCAAGGCAGGTCAACAGTTGGGTATTTCAGGTAATACAGGTACACGAACAACTGGACCTCATCTACACCTGGAGGTGAAGACGATTCAAGCGGATGGATCTTCGAGAAATGTTGACCCTGCTGCATACTTGGCTGAGATTTCTCAAAAGGGAAATATCCAAATACAAGCACTACATAACGGAACTGATTTGATGGCCAAGTTCCAGACAACAGAACATGGAACACAAATAGACCATACGATGACCGCTGATGACTGGATGAAGAAACTACTCTCATCCGAAGATAGTGGCATTGGATTGGGTGGCAGTCATGACCCTATTATTGACTT
Source organism: Parabacteroides sp. KHUB-01 (assembly GCF_056640935.1). NCBI lineage: Bacteria > Pseudomonadati > Bacteroidota > Bacteroidia > Bacteroidales > Tannerellaceae > Parabacteroides > Parabacteroides sp. KHUB-01. The sequence goes on from NZ_CM153256.1 coordinate 360,296, forward strand.
TGCTGTCACGGCTTTCTCTTCATTGATGATGCTTGCCGTAGAGATCGATAAGAAGAGCGAAGAGGAAAAGATTGATGAGATCTCCGATGCTGTAGACAAGAAAAGCATCGATTTGACCTCTTTGCTACCTAATTACAAGAGTTGTACACTGGATATCAACGATAAAGGAGAGACGCTTATTAGAGCAACTACTGGCGACAAGACAGTGTCGCATACGCTGAGTTCCAACGAGCTTAGTCGCCTTTCTGTGGTTTTGAATAATAATGAGCTTACAGATGAATCAAAACGCCTGCGTGTAGCCGGAATAGTAAATTCTGTGATATTGACCAAGTTTGCCTCTCAGAACTTCGAACAAGGAATGAGTCAGGGACAGGGTCAGGAAGAGAGTCTTAAACGATAGTATTAAAAGCGTGATGATATGATACAAATGATTAGAGCACCTGATGGTGAATTTATAACTCAACGTTCAACAAATTAGTCTGTATTAGTCATAGTCATTGTATAACACTAAAGCAATAATTATGATTAAATGTGAAGTTAGCGTATGTGGCACTATCAACAAAGAGGCCATCATTCGCACCAATAAAGACGGTAAATCGTTCATGTCTTTCGCTATGAATATCGTGCTTCCTACAACATCAGGAAGTAAGGTGTTAGATGTCAGCGTTCTTTGTGATTGTGAGAAGAATAATGATGTATCCAAATTCTGTGTCGGCACACGATTGAATGCATCTGGAACATTGCTCTTCAAGAAGCGTGGAGAGAACCTATATCTCAATCTTTATGCAGAGGGATTTGAGTTCGAGAATGTAGCTGCCATCGATTCTATCAAGGGCAGTATGCTGTTCCGAGGTAAATTGGGCAAGACCATCGAGGAGAAAACCGATAAAAAAGGGAATAAATATCGCACCTTTTCAGGAGTATCATCGGAAAAGGTGTCAGATGGCTTTGAGTATATCTGGATCAGTTTCTTTGATTTCAGTCAAGTTCTTGATGACGCTATCAAACCAGAAACAAAGGTGGAGATTGCAGGAACTTTGGATCTGTCTTTCTTCAAGGAGAAGCTTACCATCAGTTCAAGAATCAAGAGCGTCAGCCCATATGTACCTGTTGCCAACACATCTAATCAAGAATAGTTATGGCTCGATATCATAAAAACTCATCAGGTCCAAGCAGTGAAGACAAGGCTCTTGAGCTGTTCGCGGATATGATTATTGAAAAGATTGAAGGTCTTCAGCAGGATTGGAACAAGCCCTGGTTCACCCAAGGTGCCCTAAGATGGCCTAAGAATCTGACTGGTCGTGAGTATAATGGAATGAATGCCCTTATGCTTATGATGCACTGTGAAAAGAATGGATATACCATACCCAGGTTCTGTACTTTTGACTGTATTCAGCGATTCAACAAGCCAGACGGTAAAGATGGCGAAGAACTTCCCAGAGTATCAGTCCGCAAGGGCGAACAATCATTTCCTGTGATGCTTACCACCTTTACATGCATCGACAAAGAGACCAAAGAGAAGATTAAGTATGACGACTACAAACGTCTGACAGATGAAGAAAAAGCACACTACAACGTATATCCCAAGTTACAAGTCTTCAGAGTGTTCAATGTGGCTCAGACAAACCTTCAGGAAGCACGGCCTAAACTATGGGAGAAGCTGGAACAAGAAGAGACAGTCACCGCAAGGGAGAATCAAGATTCGTTCAAATTTGAGCCGGTAGACAAAATTATAGCAGATAATCTATGGATTTGTCCCATCAAGCCACAGTACCAGGATAACGCCTATTTTTCCATATCCAAGAATGAGATTGTGGTACCAGAGATGCGACAGTTTAAAAACAGTGAGGCTTTCTACGGAACACTGTTTCACGAGATGATTCACTCTACTGGAGCTAAAGACCAATTGGATCGGTTCAGTCCTTCACATGGCTTTGGAAGTTCTGAATATGCCAGAGAGGAATTGGTGGCCGAATTGGGCAGTGCTCTTACATCACAACGATATGGAATGACCAAGAATATAAAAGAAGACAGTTGTGCTTACCTGAAGTCATGGCTAACCCAGCTCAAAGAGTCACCACAATTCATTAAGACAACTCTGTTGGATGTAAAGAAAGCAACCTCCATGCTTACCCAAGTAGTCGATAAAGTCTCTTTGGAACTGGAAGAAAGCAGGACTAGCAATGTTGGCCAGCGAAATGATTCGCACATTGTTGAAGAATTGTCAAATGAAGGTATACAAAAGGATGTGGAAGAGGTTGATGAAACGCACGAAACTGAAGATATCGAGAGACGTTCTTCCATGAGAAGATGAGATTAGCCACCAGTAGTATTCGCTATTGGTGGCTAATCAATTTATGCTTCCAGATACTCCTGCCAGTCCATCTCATCTACTGTCAGTTCCTTCAGCTCCCAATCGTAGGCAACTTCAGGTAGCGTAGTATAAGGAAAATGAACCGTATAACCTATCTGGCCGTATGAACAATGGAGTGGCGTAACACAAATCATCGTTCCATAATAGGTTTGAGGAGTGCAATATTTCTCCCAATCAAAACGTCCATTGCGGATGTTGGTACACAATGTACGTATAATCTTATTTTCCATATTTCTCCTCCAAGGTTAGGTACAAGTCAAGTATATATTTCTCTGTCGCCTCCATATCCTCTACAATATCCTTGATGTGATAAGGTGCTCCATTCTTTCCGTGTCCGTCTTCACCAATCCAAAGATAGGCTTCATAGTCAGGGTCGTATGAATCATAGCATTCATAAAGATTATGAATAAATGACTTGACATCATTACCTGACATTTCAACAGAGATATTAAAATCCTGACCAGCAGGAGTGAAACGCTGAAGCTCAACACATTTAGCATTCTTTCCAAGATTCTCAATAGAGACGTTCCACCCTTGCTGTTCAATGATTTTCTGTAGTCGTTTAACACTCATTCCCATAGTTGTAGCTTAAAAGTTTGCCAAGAAATCCTGCAACTCCTTATCCTTTATCTCCTTGAGTTTACAAGGCTTAAAATCCTCAATAGCCTCTATATGAAGTTTTACAGGTAATCCATATCTACTACCGTCAACCTCTATGCTCTCCATCTCACTAAGGCTGAAGTAACCATACTCTGTTTGGTACATACCGGTTACAATACCAAAGAATGTGAAGTCATCACCTTGTTGTTCTCCCTCGATGATGTACCATCGGATATTGCCTATTCCCAACACTGCCACACATACGGCATCACCTCGCTTGTCATCTTGAGAATACAGAGGGTACTGTTTCAGTGCCTCAATCATTGCTGCTGTCAATAATCTGCTTTCCATAAGTCTGTCTTTGTTAAATGAAATAATCCTCGTTATCTACTTTAAGTGCCTCTATCAGCTGCTCATCTGGTAAAGCCAGTGTCTGCTCGTCTATGAAAAAGAAAATCTCATCATAGATTTCTTGGGCTTTCTTGCTTACGAAACCCTCCATTGGGTCATCCATGGCTTGCGGTTGAAGAGCATCCAAAAACTTCAGCCCACCAATGATAAGGTCGTAACCTTCATTGTCCTTAACAATCCTACAGGTAAACACCTCACCTTGAAATACAAAATCTCTTGTCGTCATACGCTTGAATATTAAGTTTTTTCTTTTCCCTTATTTTATTGCTTCCAATCGAAGCGGAATCGGGATTTACGGATGCTGATAGAGGTCATTTGAAGAGCTTTCTGTAGGCTTTTATGATGAAATACGCTCTCCTTGAGAGGAAGATTTCTTCATAAACATGCTTGAGCCGTACATAATGCTCAATGACCTACCTTTGCTATCCGAAAAACCGTATTTCGGTTCGCAAGCATAAATGATGATGTTCTTATAAAGGAAGGAGCATACTAACTATAATAGAGATAGATATGTAGCATTTATAAAAGGGAACCAGGCACTAACTACCCTCCTATTGGAGAGCAGTTAATACCTTACGCAAGCATACGTTGCTTAACCAGTGGCACATTCTTATGAACTAAGTTTATGATATGCTGGTGATGTTTCGTATTCTTGTTGCATAAACCTCTTGATTGAATGACTTGGAAAGTCTTAAGGCTCAATTCAACAGTTTCTATTCGTTGACCATCAATTCTTGCAGAGAAGACCAATGAGTGTGGCTTCAGGAAATATTCACTCTGACCTACACAATGATGCATCGTTTTGCCCTCGTTGTAGTATTCCTGAATACTTTCCAATACCGACACGATAATGGTTCCGTCTGTGAATGACAACCCAAAGAACTTCTCCTTGAGTTCCTTGAAGCGAGCCTCATTCTGAATGGCTATCTGTCGCTGTCGCTCCTTTTCTTCACGCTCTCGGATGCGTTCAGCCATCTTCAAAAATCTGTCGTGTGAAGACCTCAAATCTGTAGGGCAAACGTAAAAGGCATTATTCAAGTCTTTACCACATTTGTCCAGTAGTCTGATATAGTCAACCCACAAAGACACATCAGCGATTTTGTAATTATGTCTAAGCACAATTCTGAGTGATGCCCAACAAGCATCCAATTCTCTCTGATGATTGAGGAAATATGACAATTCACGTTTCCGACCAGTCTTCAACAAGGTTTCTATCCTACTGTCTTTCAATAGTCCTTGAATAAGAGCTTGAAACGGCATATCCGCTATTGAACCTCGCAAGCCGTTTCTCTTAAGTATTGGCAATACCTCATAGTGTGGATATACATAAGAGTCAGATAAGTAAGCATACACTTCATTATCGTATCGAAGTTCCAAATTGCCGTCACGAACAAAAGTGTCTCTGTAAAAACCCATAGTCCGTTTCAAGGCAGTCACAGCAGTTTTCCCTTGCTCATTTGTCCAGTATCGGGCAATCTCCATAACACTCTTTTGAGCAGGAGTGGAAAATATAAAGTCACTTGACCCACTATTATAAAAATCACCTGACCCACCTTTATAACCGAAACTGACCCACTTAGATTATAATAAAAATTGACCCTATAGAATTACCACATTTCAGTCTTGTTTTTGTACTTTAAAAAGCATTTTAACCCGGTATCATTAACCGAATAAAAATTTTAAAGAATGAAAATAAGAATCAAGCACATACTGCGGTGCTACCAGTCAGGAATGAGTATCCGTAGTATCAGTTCTTCTCTTCTGATTTCACGTAATACAGTAAACGGTATATCCGAATATACGAGGATATGGGTATAGAGCTGGAACGCCTGTTGAAAATGGACGAGCATCATCTGCATGAACTTTTCGGTACGGAGACTGACAACGAATCAACAGGATCTGCAGAGTATAAGTATCTTCAAGAACATATACCTGAGTACATTAAACGACTTAAATCCCGTGGAACAACAAGAAGGTCCTTGTATGAGGAGTATCTGAGAAACCGTCCCCAAGGTTACAGTTATTGTTCATTCTGCCTGTATCTCAGACGTGAAAGGGAGGTAAAAATACCGGTTGGACGCATAGATCATATAGCTGGTGATCAGATGTATGTGGATTTTGCCGGTGACAAACTTTATATTTCAGACAGGAATACGGGTGATAAGGTTCCCGTAGAAGTCTTTGCTGCGATACTTCCATGCAGTCAGATTACTTATTACGAGGCTGTACCATCGCAAAAGAAAGAATATCTTATCCAGGCATGTGAAAATGCTTTCCATTATTTTGGAGGTGTACCAAATGCCATAGTTCCCGACAACCTCAAATCTGCCGTAACAAGGCCCGGTGGAATAGAGCCTGTAATAAATGATGACTTTGCGGCATTTGCAGACCATTATGGTTGTGTTGTCTTTCCGGCAAGAGTGCGCAAACCCAAAGACAAGGCTTTGGTTGAAAATGCTGTAAGACTGCTTTACAGGGAGGTATATTCAAAGATGACAGGATTGAAATTCAATGATATTGAAGCCTTGAACATAGAAATAATGAAACATACTGACGCATTGAACAGCCGAAAGATGTACAACCGCAGCTACAGCCGTAGGGAGCGTTTCCTCGAGGTCGAGAAAGACAGGCTACATATATTGCCGGCAACAAGATTTATATCAAAAAACCGGAAAACGGCAACTGTCATGAAAAACAGTTATGTATCGCTTAACAATCACTATTACAGTGTTCCTAAAGAGTATATAGGCGATGCTGTAGAATTACTGTATGATGGGGACACAGTGGAGATATATCATAAATTCAGACACATAACGACACATCGCAGGGATGATACACCTTTCACTTATTCAGAAAAACCTTCCCATAAACTTCCCGGAGTACTACATGAATACAGAATCAGAATGGATGATATATACCGCAAGGCACGTGAAATAGACCCGGTAGTGGAAGAGTATATAAAGTTGGTGGCTGTTGCCAAAAAATATCCTGTTCAGGCTATACGTTCAGCTGATGGTATATTATGTCTTGTGGAACGTTTCGGACACGACAGAGTGGTTCTTGCATGCCAGATAGCAATGGAATCCTGCATGTTCGGGTTCAACGAACTTGAAAGCCTTCTGGTAAACAGGGAAGATGAAAAGTATCATATACAAATGGAGGGGCTTGCTCCTGAACTTACCCCTAAACACAGAAATCTCAGAGGTAAGGATTATTTTAACTCTAAAAATATGGATAAAAATGACAAGTAATAATAAAACAAACAGAACTGTCGGAAAAAATATGGACAGAATAATGGAGTTACTCTCCAAATTACGTTTTTACGGTATGCTTGAAACATACAGGAATGACTGCAGGACAACATCCTCTGATGGTATGACAAACGATGAGTTCCTGAAATGGCTTCTTGAAAGCGAGTATGATTACAGACGCAATGTAAGCATTGAGCGACTGATAAGATCTGCAAACTTCAGATATAAGGCATATATGGAAAAAATAGACTATACAATAAAACGGAACCTTGACCGGAACCAGCTCGAGAGACTTGCTTCTCTTGATTTTATAAGAGACGGACAGAATATTTTTATCACAGGAAGCTCCGGAACAGGTAAAAGCTATATAGCTTCAGCAATAGGATATGAAGCATGCAAAAATGGAGTCAGAACTTTATACTCCAATGCGTCAAAGCTTATGGGACAGCTTAAAATGGCCAAAAACAAGGGAACTATAGAATCTGAGATGAAAAAAATTGAAAAGTGTTCACTGCTTATTTTAGACGATCTCTTTCTTATAGGACTGGATGCCAGGGAAAGGTCAATACTTATGGAAATAATAGAAGACAGACACGGAATAAAATCAATCATAATAACATCACAACTTCCAGTTGAAAGCTGGTATGATGCAATTGGAGATCCTACTTTAGCTGATGCAATCCTGGACAGAATTGTACATACGGCACACAAAATTGAACTAACGGGAGATTCTGTAAGAAAGATTAATGCTAAAAAGAAGTAGTATCTGCTATAAAGAATTATAATTGAAACTGACCCGGGTTAAAATGCATTTTTCTCTACTTAATTCTAATATTTTTTTGATGGGTCAATTTAGAGTATAATAGTGGGTCAAGTGACTTTATATTTTCCACAGGAGAACCTTTAACAGTCTTTACCTCCATCAAAAAGATACGTTGTAATTGCAATCCGTCTTGAGTAGATACGATTGAGAAATAACTTTTATCAGTCATTGTGCGTAGCCTTGTATCCTTGATTTTCAGATATGCATTACATTTCGGGCAACGAGCATATTTGCTATGTTGTTCAGTACTCCATTGATGACCACAATCCATACAAGTCGTTTTACCACTTGCTGTTCTATAAGCATAATGATTTATAGTCTTTTGATAAGCCCATTCTATTGGTGCTTCGGTGAGTTGTAGCAACTTTTCGTTAGCTGCTACAACCTCATATTGGAAACGTGTCTTGGGTCTCATAATCAGAAATCAAATAAAGATGGTTGTGGAGTACTGGGCTGTGGTTTTGTAACCTTTGGCTTATTGTTACGGTTCTGCATTATACGCATCTGTTCTGCTTGATATGCTTTGATAGCCTCCTGTCGTGCCTGCTCCTTTTCTTCAGCAGTAAGTTCTATCTGGTGGTTTACAACTACACCACAACTTATCGGAGAGCCAACATCGATGTTATCCTCATCATAGTAGTGCGTTGCGAGAGAGTAGACTTCATCGTCAGTCATACCACAACAGCCACTTGCTTTGACTTGGTTCAGAATGAATGTGATGCAGTCATCGAGGTTCTTGTTCTCCTTTGCATAAGATACCGCAAATAAAGAGTCTGTACTGGCTCTGTTGTCCAAGTACGCCTTAATTGTCTTCTTGAAGTGTTCTGTTCCTTTCATATCGCTTAAACTTTAATTTTTTCTTTTCCCTTATTTTAAAACCTTTTGGCTTCATGGTCGGGTTGAGAATTTCAAGCGTTCAGAACAGCGAACAAGGTAGATAAGACAAGTAAATGGCCTAGGATTTAATGGAATACCCAAATCTGTGATTTGTGGAAGGTTGTTGTTAAATCCCACGCCTATTAGCAAAGCGGTACTTGGCATTCGAACTGTCGCAGTAACTTTGCGTAGAAATTCCCTGCCGACAATGAAAGCCTAAGTCATCAAATGGTATAGCTATAAAAAAGTGAGAGTACCAATCTTCACAGATGGGTACTCCCTAAAATCACAATTATGACAAAAAAAGTAGCTATCGCAAACTCAACACAACTTTAGTATGACGATTCGCCTCGTTTGGCGAGTATTCTTCTATACCACCGGCAAACACCTTGGCTATTCTTGCAGAGTCCACTCCTTTAGATATAAGCTTATTAGCGATATAATCTGCCCTGGCTTTACTTAAAGACTCATTGATGGTTGCTGTACCTGTACTAGAGTCAGCAGCTCCTATAAGTGTTATATGTAAACCATGCTTGATAGCTACTCTGGCCAACTCCTCAATATTGAGATTCTGCGATTCTTCTTTGAACTGGGAAGAGTTTATCTCAAAGAAGAAGTATATAGGTGCTCCAATAATCTGTCCCTCTACAAGTGACTGTGTAAGACTATCATTGGCCAATGATGCTATATCTGTTTGGATAGCACCCGTAGAACTGGTGTTTGTGTTATCCGTTTCTGATGATATACTTACAAGTGGCGACTTGCCATCCCATTTGCTGTTTTTCATTCGGGCTCTTAGGGAGTTCAAACCGCTATAGTTGTTTCTTGGATACTTATTCTGAATGATATTTTCATTATCAAACAGGTGTTTATACTTATCAAGCAGCCCCTCGATTTCTAAAATCGTCTTTAATTGCTCAAGCGTTTTTTGTTGCATATCGATTCGATCTGAAAAAACTTGATTCTGTTCTCGCATCGAATTTGCCCAGTCGGTCAACCATTCATTCTGCTGCACATACGGAAGATGATCTACAGGCTTCTTCCATCCTATTTTGCCAATCTTGAATGACAAACCTACAGAGGCGTTGAGCATATGGTCGCCCAAAGTGTTCTTCCTAAATTGACCATCAAAACTTTGGAATGTCGTAGCGTTTGACACTTCCATTGTCAATGCAACCCTCTGACAGAAACTATATTCGGCTTGAAAACCGTACGAAATGGCGAATGGATTATGCTTATTGGTTTTGTTATGAATCATACCAACACCTACAAAAGGAAATAAATTCCAACGCAGTTCGTTGTCTTCTCTGTACAATGTCCCCAGTACATTCCAAAGCAAATCGGCATGAACGGAATGGTATTCCTGTTTGTCCAGGAGTGAGTTCTTAAAATTGAAACCTTGGTAACTGATTCTTGAGCCGATAGAGGGTGTGAACCATTTACCTATAGCCAAACCAACTGATGGCTGCATTCTGCCAAACAGATCTTCGCATCCTAATGGAGTGCCCATAAAAGCATTCGTACCACCAGAGATATTCACAAACCAGTTGCCGTTCCAAGGAGATGTTACAACCACTCCTTTTTGGTAAGTAGGCTTCAGGTATTGATACGTTTCAGTAGCATCAATAGTTGCTTCCATTCGAATTGTATCAAGATTATATGATTGGTCATCAGCTTTGACTTGAACCGTACAGCATAGAGCTGTCATCATCATTAATATCATTTTCATATTTGAGATTCTTTTGATTAATAGATTTTAAAACTTTATTATCGTTAGCCATTATCGTTTGGGCTTGTTTGCGTATTTAGGCTTCATCATCTTGGATGCCATAGCCATACATCTTCTGGCCCAGTTTCTATCGTCTTCATCCTCATTGCGTCCCCATTTCAAGTCGCTTTGCGTTCCTCCACCGCCATTGCTTTCGGCAAATGTTGTAGCATCGTCAATCAGATTAAGGAAGAGCAATGTGGCACAATGCATCACTCCAGAGCTTCGTTCTGCCAAATCATTTATGAGACTGTTGTCAAAGAGATTTTTATCGTCTTCACCAAAGTTTGCCGAAATGGTGCGATGTTCCTTAACCACATTCTCAAGCATCACATCTCTAAGAATATTGACCGCATTGGAATGGACACTACGAGAATACTTCATAGCCTCGGACTTCAATTCGTCACGACGCTCTCCTATGGACACAAGGTCATCCTTCAACAATGAAAGTGTTCTTTCAGCCTGAAGCAACTTGTCTTGCTTGTCTGCCAATTTGGACTGGATAGAGGATAGTTCCCGGTTAAGCATCTCCATCTTCGTTCTGATGCTGTCTTCATTGCCATATTTCTCAAGTAACTCTTCCTGAAGTGCCAATAGTTCATTCTCCTTTTCCAGTCTTTGCTGATTCAGGTTATCAACCATAGTACTCAAACCTTTTACTCTTCGTTCTGCCAATCTTATCTCGACATTCAAGTCAGAAAGAGCCTTCTGATGTTGGGTTATTTCCTGCTCGATCGAAGTGCATAGTTCGGTCAGATGTCGTCTGTATTCTTCGGTTGTCCGATGGCGAGCACCAGTTTCGGAGATACTTGACCCACGTTCCATTCCCCATTTGCTATTAACCTCTGCAAAGTCATTATGAAGCTGCTTCATTCGTTGACTGAACTCATACTTATCCTTGCCTGCAAAGATTTTCTTATAAGCAAACCGTTCATTCTCAATGGGTAAAAGAGTGCAATGTATATGCGGATTGAGTTCGTCTAGATGAACGATGAATGCCGCAATATTCTTCTCTCCATACCTGTCGGCCACGAATTTATAGACATCCTTAGCCCATTCCTCAATGTCTTTCTCTCGATGAGCATTAGAGTTATCAGCACCTTGCTCAAAGTCTATTTGTTGATTCCCGAACGCCAATTCCCTCATCCTTTCCCTTGATCCACCGAAGATAAAGTTGACTACAGTCCTATACTTAGGCTCTTCTAAGCCCATATTAGGGTCTGTAATGCCTCTTTCTCTCAGGATTGAAGCAATCTGCTGTGGAATGGTCTTCGTTTTGTCTACAGGCTTAATTTCGCCTTTTACGACCTCAAAGTTCAGATGTTCCCTTGATGGGTCATAGTTTCCACGACTCAAAGCAAACTCTTTACCCTTTTCGGTTCGGTTCCTCTTATGTTCATTGCTTTGGGAAACGGTCATCCCTTTTGAGACATGAACATCTATTACCTGTTTTGCCATTCTATTGTTCCTGATATTGGTTAATAATCTTGCCACAGCTTGCTGCTTGTTTTGGCACCTCTCCCGACAACGGAAGTTAGTCGGGGTATTAGGCTCCCCCTTCTTCCCTCAGTTGTACACCGGGCAAGCCCGATGAAGTAGATGCAATGGCAAGCCAATGCCAGCTGTTACAAAAGTTAAGTTAGTCATTGTCCAATATCTGAGCTTCGCTCTCCGAAGATTCAAGAGAGGTAAATCCTTCTTTCAACTCGGACAACGACATTGATTCAGGAATTGTGATGACGATGCTTTTAGGCAATGTTATCTTCTGGATCAACCCGAACGCCTCCATCCTCTCAAGATACGAACGAACTGTAGCCCTATGCCAGTGCCATTCAGCTGCAAGGTCAGTTATGGTAACGTGGCATTGGTAGGTCCCAATCTCGTAATCCTTATTTCTCAAGAAGCGTGACACAAACCTTTTTGATGCTTTGTCCAATAGGTCGCAATAAGCTTCTACCTTGGATTTCCTATCACCGATTCTCTCTTTGAGGTAGAGGAATAGTGAAGCATTTGCCGATACTGCAATCTGCGGAATTTGATTTTCTTTCATCTTTGTTTCTCTTTACTTGTTTTACAATTGCGTGGATTCAGTATCATTGTCACTATCCACTTCATCGTGACAATTAGCGTGATGATTATCATTATTGGAATCGGTAGTTACTGAGTCGTTTTGTCCAGTCTGACTGCATTCTTTCATAGTAGCATATTCGGCAAGCTCAGACGATGAAGGATAGAATGCGGATGCCATTAAAATAAAGGCGATTGAAACCGACAAAGTGTACAATTCAGGCATGAATAACGTGGCCAACGCAAACAATCCGACAAAGAAGAATATTTGCCTATTGTCCCTGAATGCCAGCAACATTTTATGTGTACGGTTGTGAGAGAACAAGAAGATACACAAAACGGTCGTTACCAAGATGCCAAGATGAGCACCGTGTCCATTGAGATATATGTAATGGAACACCAATAGTATAATCAGCAACACTTGTGTATGAAGCTTTCTCATTGTCTCTCGACGGAGCATCATTCTACGGAATTTCTCTATCCAAGGATGCTTGCTATCATACAATGCAATCGGCACAATAAATAAGATTGCCGGAAATAGAAGTTGTAAAATAATCCAAATCATAATGGTTAATAAAATGGGTTTGTATTGACGTATGCCTTAAGGTTCAATTTGAGATATCCGTAAGTGGCCAGCTCAATAATTGACTCAACATCTCTAGGCAATAGATAGTGTGCACCTCTGTTCAATCGGTTTTTGATATGAGGATCTTTCTTCCGTAGAATAGCCAATGCACGGTCAAGTTCATGCTCGGGTATATGCCAGATGCGACCTTTGGCATATTGCTCATGTTCGTATAAAGCCTCTATTACAAGTGTACGACCTACATAGGCTGTCCATTGACGCTGATGGAATATCATGTGCCGTTGAAATAGGTTACTCTCTATGGCTTTTGCCCATGTCCGTCTATCGTTAATTATAAAGACCAACTGACGGTAAATATTCATTCTCATAGGAATCCAATCATCACGTCCTCTTTCTTGCGTACATACTTAAATTCTCCATCTTTTGAATGCAGCGTTGTGTCCAGACACAAATCACCATACATCATCTCCAACGAATCATAGATGGTCACATGGATATTGTACACTTTGCCATCGCTCAATGTCTGTGCGTTCATCTTGAACATCTGACCAAAGGCTGGATTGGAATATGCACAGGTGCTATGTCCAAACTGACTGGTTCGACTTGGAACATGATGATACAATGTGATAAGTTCAATATCATCCTCAAACATATCCATAACCTCTTCCAGGTCATATGGCTCATCGGTTACGAATGTCAATAGCACAAAGTCATCATAGAATTTAGGTTCTTCCATTCTTGTTGTATCTAGCAACTGTGGAAGTTGACGAGGTACTTTATCAAGAAAATCGTCATAAAAATGCTGTAACATAATCATAGGATATTGCAGTTATACGATTTAAAAAGTGTCTATTAAGGATAGGGTTATATTAGTTGGCATTGTCTCAATGATGCTTGGTTCCAGATTGAGATGTACATTTAGTTTGGATATTGCCATAGGCATTGAATCGGACACCTTGTGAAATTTCATCCTCTCTACATCAGACATCAAGGAGCAATCAAATGGCTCGATAAGAATGTATGGCTGAAGAAGCATCCATAGGTAAGACATTGCCTGTTCCTTGTTTGAAACCTTTGCATCCGATATGTCATCAATGCACGCTATAGCGTTCAAGAGCATTCTTCGCGTATTTCGTTTAGACATGAATACCACAGCATCATTGTAGGAAATCAAACCTTCTTCTGTAGACTGGTAAACCAACATACAAGCCTCTTCAGTCAAATGGGAAATGTCAGTCATATCGTGTATGCTAGAATTATCAAGATGATTCAAAAAGGATCTGAAATAGAAATCCTCCATACTGAAAAATTCAAGCATTGCTTGTTTGTTTGAGATGCCATCCTCACAAGTTTTAACCAGAAAAGTTCTATAGTCCTTTAGAAGTGATTCAATTTTTCCTGTATGTAGTTTTATAGAGTCCAACTTAGAGTAGAAGTCATCGGCTTCAATGATTATAGACATCATTGCTTCATCGACGTTTGGACTTATTTTTAGCTTCAAATCAACCAAGTCTGCAAATGTCATTTGTGTCATACCTAGCAGACGAGAAATATCCACTTTTATGTATTTATCAGTCTGTTCCAGACTCAAAAGAATACTACGCTGCGTATTGTTGGTAGTATCATTAGATATAATAGGAAATACGGCACCTCTTAATTCCTGCCATCGGGATATTTTATCTACCACTTCCTCAAATGAAAGGTTATTGCAAGAGGAAAGATCTGATGAAAACTGAGTATATGCATTGAATGCATCTTTACTTGATTTGAACTTTTCATTTGTAGTATCATTTCCGCAAGATGCAAGTATGATTATACACAAGCTAATCATTATACTTGTTATTGTTTTATGAACAACACATAAGTATGATTCTCCAAAACAAGATGCAATTAAGTTAGTTGCATTCCGAAAATTGTTTTTGTTATTAATAATGCGTTTCATCTACTATATACATTTAGTTCTCAACTCATTTGCGATACAAATGTATATATAAAATTTGGATGAAAGCAACAAATGATTCAAACTTTATAATATATTTTAATTCATACTCTAAAGTATGATTTTACATACAAACAAACACATATAATCGACAAATACAAAGTACGATTTTAATATAATTTTGCTCAAAGTATGATTAAGTATAAAATAAAACTCATATATTTGCACTGTCAACAAGAAACAAATAATGTTATGGCAAAAATTGGTTATATATTTAATGCTGCTCATCAGGAAGGATTAGATTGTGACAGAGCCTGGATGAAAGAGTATGGTTGTATTCAAATCATTGAAGAAGCAACTGATCACGAAGCATTGCGTCCTCAATGGAAGCAACTGATGGCAAATCTTGACAGAGGTGATGAGTTGGTCATCTCAAAATTCAGCAATGCGGTACGAGGTTCACGTGAACTTTCTACCCTTATCGAGTATTGCCGAGTAAAGGTTGTTCGAATTGTATCTATCAATGACAAGATAGACTCAAAGGGCATCCTCTTCCCTGAGACAACTGCTGCCCAGGTTCTTGAAATAGTTGGAGCATTGCCGGAAGAAGTCATCGCACTTCGAAGAGCTTCTGCTCACCAGATACAGTTGCAGAAAAGTATCAAGGTGCCAAGCAGCATTCAAGGTCAGAGCAGAGACGAGCGTGAAAAGACCATTGTTGCCATGTACAACAACGGACACTCTATTGATGATATTTGGAATATCAGCGGATTCCGTAGCAAGAGTTCGGTATTCCGTATCCTGAACAAATATGGGGTCAAGCTCAACAGAGGAAAATTCAGTGGTCCGCTTGGCAAAAGAAAGAGCAAAGAAGAACCGTCTGAAGAATAATATATATGAGTCCAAAACAAAAAGCGTTGTATGCCCTGATGGAAGACCAGGGATATAGCCATGCATGTATTACGGCAACGATCATGCTTCTGCGTGACGAACGTTATGCATTGGATGATATGATACTCTTCATAGAGGATGAACAGCCTACAGAAGAAGAGATAATAGAGAAGACAGCTGAATTACTCCAGAAATAATAAAGTCTTTCTATCGCATTTACAGGCTGCAATATTTGGCTAAGTGACTAAAATTGAGTATCTTTGTATTGAATATAAACACCTTAAATATAATTATGTATGATGGATGTAATCATTGCAATCGGGGTGTTTTACGTAGTCGTTAAACTCCTCAAAGGTGTCTTCGGTGCTTTCTCAAAGACGGATTACCGAAGAGACCGTTAGCATTAAAAATGCTGTTCAACCCTTATGGGTTCTCTCGTATAAATATATGTTTTAATTCTCCCTCATCTCATTCTTTAATAAGGGCGGGAGTTTCCACGTGAGATGCCCTAAAGAGGCAAATCTATACATATTCAAAAGAGCAACAATCAAAGCTACGGACAACAGTCGTAGATGATTCTTGCTCTGAATATATATAGTTTTGCAAAGGGCTAATCGATATTGTCTTGTACTTCTTTAGAAGCATAAGTCTATATCGATAGAAACATGGAAACGGGTTGGGTGTAAGTCTATAAAAGTATCGATATTTAACGAGCAAAAAGAAAGCGGCCGAAGCCGCTATCTATTAGGCTGAGGATATTACTACTTCTTCTTTCCTTTTGCAGTGCCTTTAGGCTTTTCTTCCTTTTCTTGAGCCGGATAGAAAGAAGTGGCAACCATAACGATTCTGTTGTGCTTGACACCCTCCTTGTCGGTCCACTCTTCAGGTTTGAAGTAACCTTCAACTGTGAGCAATGTGCCCTTGGTAAGATTTTCAAATGAATCAGTTTTCTCGTTCTTACGCCATGCTTCCACATTGATGAATGCCGAGATACGGTTTGAATCATCACCGTTTTTCTCTTGACGGCTTACTGCCATTGAGAAACGTGCTACACTTGTGTTGGCAAACTGGCGGATTTCAGCGTCCTTACCTACGAAACCTGTTACTGCGAATGAGTTTTCAATCTTTTTCATAACGAAATGTATTTGAAGTTATTAATCAATTTTTACAATGCATAAATAGTTGGTGCATAAAAGGAATACACCAAGGATTACAGCGTAAATACTCTTTATTTTCACTTCACTGAAATCGGAGACTCGATAAAGGAAGATTTACACTGAAACGCCATTGGTTAAGTTCCTCAAGAACGATCCTTGTTGCATACTAACTTCGCAGTGGAAAAATGATGATGACTTCTTAAAAGACAGGGCGGAAAAAGTTGATGTAACACATCGCATAGGTTTGTATAGGACACTGTAAATCCTGTTTGCCGATAGTAGTACGTTTCGGGCAATCAAGCCATGAGAACAACTGTTTGAAAACCGTGGCATTGTTATGTGAAAGCTGTAAGATGGAAAATCATTTAAAATGCCAAGAGCACATAGAGTGGAGTCGGATTAAAAGCCGAAACGCCACAAGAGAGTATCAAGCACAGAATCATGGTAAGCCATTTATTGGCTCAAGATGGAAGATGCCCATAGGCTTGCAATGGAAGAAGTGTTATACTCTAATAGATTGTCGACAAGGCCGGTATTGCGAGTCAATTCATATAAAAGGAGCAAACAGTATAATATAGAAATAAATAATTATATAGTTATATAAGTATATAATTATACAAACATATCTTACTATGAATTAGATTTGTATAGTAAGTATCTCGTTGATGTTAGTCAAATAGTTCTGACTACGGTGTTCGCATTTCACTCTCCATTTCTGTTCCTTGTCCCCTTCAGCCAGCAGTTTTATTGTCTTCAAACCATACCGATGGTTTATTACATCGATAGCTTTCATTAAGTCAGAACGCTCCTTCCGATTGTGAATCGGATCGAACAGATTCATCTGAAGCATGGACATGCTGACGATATCACCTACGATGACTCCTGATTTCTTGTACTGGATGCCAGGGCGGTAGATTTGTTTCAACAATTTCAATGCAGCACTCGTAATCTCAAGTGTATCGGAGGTGGGTGTTATAAAAGTATAAGTGGCAGAATTTCCATATTGGGGCAAATCCTCTCTAAACCGATTGCTACAGATGAAGACGGTAACGGAGCGTGCTCCAGCGTTCTGACCACGAAGTTTGTTGGCACAACTGCTGGCAAACAAAGCTACGGATACCTTGAGGGATGGTAAGTCTGAAACCATTTCACCAAAGCTTCGGCTGGTACAAATGGTTTGGTTCTGAACAACCTCGGATGTATCAATACAAGGGGTACCATTCAGCTCAAGCCACGTCTGTATGCCTGGTTTATGAAAATTGGAGCGAACCCACGATTCGCTTTTGTTGGCAAATTCAAGAGGCGTGGATACTCCCAAATAGTTCAACTTACTTAAAGTTTGTCGGCCGATGCCCCATATATCTGCCAAATCAAAGAGGGATAGAGCCTTTATCCGTTTCTCTTCGCTATCAATCATGCAAACGCTATGGTAGCCATCGTATTTTTTGGCGAATTTATTAGCGACTTTAGCTAGAGTCTTGGTAGGTGCAATGCCAACACTTACTGGGATATCTGTCCAAAGCTTTATCCTGTCTGCCACGCCTCGCATCAAGTCCACCAGATCGAAATGGCTTTCATAGCCTTTGAGGTTACAAAAGCTTTCATCGATACTATAGTTCTCTACGTGATGAATGGACTTGCGGAGAATGTTGGTTACTCGCTTGCTCATGGCTGCATAAAGCTGCATATTGGTAGAGAAAATAGTAACGCCATGCTTACGGACAATATCCTGCACCTTGAAAATGGGATCGCCACGATGAAGGCCGAGTTTCTTTGCTTCGGGAGTGAGTGCAACAATGCAACCGTCATTGTTCGAGAGAACACAGACGGGCTTACCCTCCAGTCCAGGATGAAAAACCTTTTCTACCGAACAGAAGAAGCTGTTGCAATCTACCAAGGCATACATATCAATGACGGGGTTTGTGGATGATATAGGTGACTGTTCCCCAAATGGAGAATCGGTCATCGGGAGTAACCTTTATTTCTGGAAAGTCGGGATTGGCTGGTATGAGCCATCCGAAGCCATCTCTCTTGACGAAACGCTTCAATGTGTAATCACCGTTAAACTCGCAAACAGCTACCTGACTTTCGGTTGGATTACGGTTGCTCTTATCGACTATGACAATGTCACCAGAATGTATACCTGCATCGATCATTGAATATCCTTCCACACGGATAAGATAGCATGATTCGGGATTGGGACATAGCATCTTCAGCAGTTCAATGTCTTGAGCTTTCTCGTCATTATCCAATGGAATCGGGAATCCTGCAACAATACCAATGTCAAAGTACGGCAAATTCATTTCCTTGATTTGAGTTGCCGAATATACAGTACCCAACTTCTCAAGGTTTGTACGCTCGTCAACGATGGACTTTGCTATACAGTTCTTGATGAAGTCCGTCTTGTTATCTTGAGCATCTATGTATTCAGCCATACCTTTAGGTGCTCTGAAAGTATAGAGTTTGCTATCGGTACCAGGTCTTCCAGCACCTTCACGCTTTCCTCCTCTTGAACCTTTTTTCATTGAATTATCCATAGTCTCCATATTCTTTGGTGCAAAATTATGAACTTATTTTGATTTCCGTATTACATAATCAAAGAAAAGTATTCATCAATGCTGAAAAAGTAGTAATTTCATGCCGTATAGCTTCATTTTGTATTCTGTATAGCGGTATAAAGGATGCCGTAGGATGCATTTGAGACACCTGTCATGAAGATGACAAATGTCTGTATGCTGTAATAGAAAAGTAAGTCCAGACTATATCGTAGTGCAACCACGACATAAGGATGGTGTTGTAGAAACACCCTATAAAAGGAGAATGATTTTGCAATGATTTCCAAATGATGTGCGTCATTCGGAAATCATTGTTATTAGCGTGGCTACTCAAATGTGAACTTATTGATGTAAAAGTAGGTATCCAAGTCCTCGTATTCATACTCATGGATGTAGTCCATCATTTCGTCTTCAGATTTATCACCTCTTTCCACTCCCATCTTTGAACACCATTCCTGTATGGCATCTTCAATGGTATCAAAGGCTTCATCACACAAATCATCGAACGGGTCTCCAGAACACGACACACAACAATCTTCAGTAAAGAACTCGCCCTCGTCATGAACACAGAAGATGATACATCCTGGTTCTATTTCACGATAACTGATGCTAAGCTCATCGCCAAGAACTTCATTGACGGCATGGAAGAAATCGTGACAGCCAGCCCATGCCGTATCGGTTTCCAATGTAAGCAAGTGCCAATCCTCTTTTTCGTCCGATTCATATTCCGCAAAGATGATATTACCTCTGACGGAAATCTGCCGTTGCTGATAGTCTATTCCGTAATGTTCTGCCAATTTTGCAAGCCAAACATCTTTTGAATTTACATCCATAGACTCAAGGGTGTCCCATAAATTCTTTACTGCCTTTTGTGTACCAGTAATCTTGTAAGTGGTGTAACAGTTGTTTGCCATACTCTTAACGTATTGAATTATAAATGTTGATAATCTCCATCCCCATAGACTTTGCCTTTTTATAAGTATAAAATGTGCCACCTTTATATTTGCCATCATACAAGGTAATAAGCCGTGAACTTCGTTGAACCATATAGTCATTTCGTCGCAAGAAACATTGTTGTTGATAATGTTCGCTGACAATAATAGTTTCATCCACCTCATTTAGAATACGTTCATATTCCACTTTATGCTTTTCATTCCATCGCTCAGCCTGTTCACGATATGGTAGAACTGCTATAATTTTAATCTGCGATAATTCAGGCTTCAAAGAAAGGACAGCCTTAGCAGCCAATAAATCAAATCCTATTGCCATTCCACAATAGAAACAATGATAACCCTCGTGATAGGATTTGGTTATCTCATTTCTCAAAAGTTGCATAATTTCATTTTGTTTTGCAAATGGTACAATCCTATGTCCACTAAAGCAAACCGATTTCAATGTCTCAAATTCTTTTTTCATTTTATACTACCTTATAGTGAGTTCTTGCTAAAAATACACCGCCAATTACATTTGCTCCATTACTTTCAAGTTGATGGGCGTATGTTGCGTAACTTATGCCCTTGGTTATTATATCATCAAAAACCAATACGCACTTTCCATTAAAGAAAGCAGAATCAAAAACTATGTTTTCTTCCTTACGAATATCAAGTTCTTGTTTCCGGTTCTTATGAAGAGGTCTTCTCTCCTTACTGATTGTTACGTGTTCATAGCCGTTGATTGCACCCGTTAGTTCGCATACTCGCTTGCAGAATGCCTTGTAGCGGATTTCGTTTTTCATACTTGTTGATGCAGGGACAGGTGAAAAAACGATATTGCCACAATCTAAACCACATAGTTCATTCATGGCAAAAGCGGTTCGTTGGGCAACTTGTTCAAATGATTTTCCATCCTTAAAATCAAAGATGACTTTTCGGTCGTTGATTTCACGTTCGCCTACATTCTTAATCCGTGTAGGGAAATATTTGTAAAACCATACTTGAGGTTTATCCAATTGTCTTTTAAGTTCGCTGCACAACATAAGTTTCATAAGTTTTTCTTTTCCCTCATGTAGATTCAATTCTATTTTGGGCGGTTCAACAATTATGTTGCGTCCAAGATGCAGCTGGTCCAAAGACAAAGGTTCTACTACAAAATACTACCTGAAAGTGTGGAGATTTTGCAGTAGACATGCGGCTCGACCTTTAAGGCTTTGAGACAAAGCAAATAACTTTGCAACACAATTCTGAGCCGACACAAAAGAGTTGTTATAGTAATCTATAAAAGAAGATGTATGTAGTTACATAGTTATATAATTATATACTTGATTAAAAATATAATTGGTCAAATCTTTGGCTATACCAATGTTTTTCAATATCTTTGCATATACTTAATTATATAATTATATAACTCAATGGAAAACAGAATAGTATTGTTCAGCAATATAAAGGGTGGTGTGGGAAAGACTACGTTGTGTGCTCTTTTTGCAAGCTATCTCGCAGAGAAAGGCATACCAGTATTTGCAATGGATGCAGACTTGCAAGCATCCTTGTACCGTCACAGACAGCGTGAGAAGAATGTTGATCCAGATACATCTGCTCCATGGGCTGTTGAGATGCTGAACACCTCAGACGGGAAGAAACTGGAGGAGACCATCAGCAAACTTAAGAGCGTTCCTGGTATTGTCTTGATTGACTGCCCGGGTAACTTGAACGACCGAAATCTTGAGCATATATATAAGGCTGCTGATGTGGCCGTAATCCCCATGTCTTTCGATGCGGATACAGTTGACGCAACAGGTATCTTCATTAAAGCATTCAAAACTATTTCGAATGCAAAGCTCTTGTTCGCACCAAACCGAATAAATACGTCAGAGGGTAAGGCTGAAGAACTTCGCCAACGCACTCAGACAACCGAGTTCTTGGGTCTGGTGGGAACTGTACTACCTAGAATCAAGCAAAGTGTAGTAGTTAAGAGATATACAACACTGTATCCATTGGAGCGAAATCAGAATAGTGCAGTGGAATCAACATTTGAAACAATCATTCAGGAACTGAATATAAAGTAATAAAGCTATGGCTAATAAAAAAGAAAGACCTGCAATAGAAAACCCATTGGCAAATATGGGTCTTGATGAAATTGTCAGAGGTATAACAATAAATGAAGCCCCACAAGAAAAGCCAGTTGTAAAAGTCAAGGAGCCAAAGAAACGCATATCGGCTGGTATGAAGCGATTCGAAGAAAATCTTGACAAGTATACTGGCGTGAGCGAACAAGGCGTAGCCATTTGGCTTCCAAAAGAGGTAAAGAAACGCCTTGAGGTTATCCGTGCTAATGCGGACAGAAATATTCCGCTCAGATCATTGGCTGCTGCCATTATTATGACCTATATTGAAGAAAACGAATCAAAACTGGATGAGCTATGATACAGAAGGATATGACAATTAAAGATATTCAAGATTTGATTTTCGGTGACGAGGATCGTGTTCTTGAGCTCAAAAAGAGTACTGGAGAGTTGAAGGATGGCATGAAGAGTGCATGTGCATTTCTTAATACCGATGGCGGTTGGGTGATTTTCGGAATCACACCTACCTCATTAAAAATAGTCGGTCAACAGGTAACAGACAACACAAGAAAAGAGATAGGACAAGAAATTGCAAAATTGTATCCTGCCATCGACTTGAAGCCTATCTACGTGCCCGTACCTGACAAAGACGACTTTTACGTGATAGCCATACACCTCAATGCATGGCCAAGAGGTACTGCACCTTATACATACGACAATCGTCCATATTACAGACTGGAAAGCATCACCAAGGTCATGCCAAGAGAAATGTTCGAGGAAAGAATCCGTGAAAGCAAACCTCATTTGTATGCATGGGAAAGACAACAAGCGGATGGTATAAACATCGAGGATTTGGATGATAACCTTATAGCTGGCGCAGTACGTGGTGGTGTTAAAGGAGGTCGATTGAGCACTTCTGCCTTGAGCGAAACAACAGAGAACATATTGTCTAAATTCCAACTGCTCAATGAAGGTAAGCCTAACAATGCAGCGGTTGCTCTTTTTGCGAAAGAAACAGGATGGTACACTCAATTGGAGCTGAGAATGGCTCGTTTCAAAGGCAATGGAAAGAATGAGTTTGGCGATAACCAGTCATTAAAAGGCAACATATTCAAACTGTTCGATGCAGGTATGGCATTCTTCTTCAAGCATCTAAACCTTAGTGGCAAGATAACAGGAACTCGCAGACAAGAAGAATTGGAAATCCCTTATGTGGCACTTAGAGAAGCATTAACCAATGCTTTGTGTCATCGAACATATGATGAACTTGGCCCTTCGGTTGGAATTGCCATATACGATGATCGTGTAGAAATAACGAATCCAGGAAGATTCCCTGCTCATTTAACCGCTGAGACCATTAAGCAGCCTCATGATTCGCATCCACGCAATCCTCTTATTGCAAATGTTCTTTATTTGTCTACATATTTGGAAAAATGGGGTTCAGGCGTTGCTCGTATTATAGAAGCGTGCAAAGAGCATGATGTTCCAGAGCCAACTTACGAAGACAGAGGAGGTTTCATTCATATTGTTTTCAAGAGAAAGTCATTTTCACTGTCAAATGACACCCAAAATGACACCCAAAATGACACCCAAAATGACACCCAAAACGGTTTGTCTGAAAGACAGAATAAAATTGTTGAAATATTGAAGAAAAATAATAAAACTACCGTTGAAGAATTGTGTGGAGTATTTTCAAAATCAGAATCAACAATAATAAGAGACATTAGAAACATAAAGAAACAAATGTCACTTAGTTGGATTGGACCAAGCAAAGGTGGCCATTGGGAAATCAAAGAATAAGGAATAATGAAACCATATATAATCTGTCACATGATGTCTCTCCTTGACGGACGAATTGATTGTGATGTAACAGAAAAGATAGAGACTGGGGATGAGTACTACGATGCCCTGAACCAGTTGGATTGTTCATCTACATTGATGGGTAGAGTGACCATGGAAATGCATTATGCACTTCCAGAAGCATTTGTTGCAGAAGACAAAGCTCCTATCGGTGAGGAATGCTTCAATATAGCCATTCAGACAAAAGGTTATATCATAGCCATTGATACAAAGGGAAGATTAAAGTGGCCACACAACCAGTTCGACGGAATGCCACTTCTAGTCATTACGTCAGAGGATTGCCCGAAAGAATACCTTGACACTCTAACCAAGCAGTATATATCATGGATTGCAGTAGGCAAAGGCTCCATCGACCTAAAACGTGCCATGGAAATACTAAGAGCCGAGTTTGGCATAGAAAGGTTGAGCGTAACAGGTGGTGGCAACATAAATGCTGCATTCCTGAAAGAAGGCCTCCTAGATGAAGTGAGTATGATGTGGTGTCCAGGTATCGATGGTAGAAAAGGTATGACAGCTGCGTTCGATGGACTTGCCAATGACTTCCCTCCTACTAAACTCAAGCTTATAAGTGTAGAAAAACTAGGAGACACCATTTGGGCAAGGTATAATCTATAAAAGGACGAAAATAAGGTTTATTACAAAGAGTCGGCAATGCTTTTGCTGATGGGCAAAACATGAAAATATGAGACAATTCAAAGTTATAAATCAGCTACAATTGATTGATAGTGTTCTAATGTGCAAGAAGCCATCAGGACGTTCATTTCAAAAAGCTCATTATAGACAAGGTGATTTAGATGAGGCCTGCGGTGCGTATTCAATTGCAATGGTTCTCAACATATTGGGAGTGTTTGAAGCAGATAATATTTACAGTGACTCAAATAGTGGAGATAATCGATTTGCAGAAAGAAGACTCATAAAAGCATTAAATGAACAAGGTCTTTATCGTGACGGCTTAGATTCTAATGAAATCAGGCAAATTCTCACAACAGCTTGCGATAAAGTTCGAAGATAGATACAATTTGCTGTAGGTTTGTTATATTTACACCGATAAATCGAAATTTTATGGTCACTTATTTTGATGCATGTGAGATTCTTGAAATGCTGTCTGAAGCATCTGTAAAGGTGTTTCTGGACGGCGGTTGGGGTGTCGATGCACTTATAGGCAGAGAAACAAGAATACATAACGACATCGATCTGTTCGTAGAGAAGAAAGACTATGGTAAGGCCATATCCGTGATTACCTGGAAGGGATACAGAGAAGTTGTAATGGACTATACGACCGATAGCCATACTGTCTGGAAAGATGACAACGGAAGAATAATCGATCTGCATTGTTTCGAATATGTCGAAGATGGAATTCTATATGACGGATACACTTTCCCAAGCGAAACTTTCTCAGGTAAAGGAAATATCGGGAATATTGAGGTAACATGCATAAACCCGGAGGCACAGGTACAGTTCCATCTTGGATATGAATACGATGAAAATGATGTCCACGACGTCCTGTTATTATGCAGAACTTTCAATCTTGAGATACCGGAGCAATATAAAACTCACATCTGATTCAATATGCTATGATTACTGATAGTTATGATATTGAAACTGAACCAATGATCAATCTGTTTGATTTCTACGGCAGACGTGGAGATTTTGCAGATATATGCCTGATAATATTCTCGAAGGAGATTCATCGGCATTTACTTGATTCCTACGAATCTGAAATTATTGCAACTATGCCGGCTTGCAATGGCGATACGCATATCTATAAAACAACTTATAAAGGAGTTACGATAACTTTCTACCTGTCAGGAATAGGTTCAGCAGTAGCATCCTCTCAATGTCATCTTGCAAGCTGGCTAACTGGAGCATCAAAGTTCATTATGTTCGGTTCCTGTGGCAGTCTTGACCGTACAACCACACAAGGTAGATTTATCATACCGACACAAAGTTACAGAGGGGACGGGTGTTCATATTATTTTGCAGCACCATCTGACTATATTGATATAGCCGCAAGCAAGGAACTTTCCATAATTTTCGACATACTTTATACTTCCCTAAAACTATGACTATAACTATCTAAATATCAACACAATTCAAACTTGCATAAATTTACGACTAACACGAAGGTAACATATTCGTCGAAAAAAATTAGCCTGATTTATAATTGAAAGACAGTTGCAAATATACTACTTTTACCTTTTCCTTGGAATTATTTTTTGCCTTCAAAGAAAAAAATAAGCCCAATTATCCGCTTCCCTCCTTTTTTATACCCATCCAAAATCGTCTTTGCTTTCGACCTTGTTCAAAGATATACATGAACAGGTCAATAAATATGTCAGTCAGTTCATGTATATATAGTACATGACTTCTGACTTGTTTTGTCTTTTGACCGAATTCGATTTCATTGTCATCGTAGAGCCCCGTCTTTAATCAAGTCAAAATATTAGTCAGTCAGTTCGTGTATATATAACACGACTTTCTGACTTGTTTCGTATAAGGTCTTTTTTCTTTTTTTTGAAGGTCTCTTCTTTTATTGTTTCCACGTTGTGTTAATGATGTTCCATTTATAGAGATTTCAGCATTTACGATTCCCACGAAAGTTTGTTTTCGTGTGCAAAGTTACGGAGAGAGAACGTCCACCAAGAAGCGTTCCCTATCTTCAGCAAAATTTGACGGAAACTTTCCGCAATCACAGATTCCGGCATTTCATAAAATTTTATCCTTGATTTCTTGTCTGTCGTCCTTTCACTCTCCGTCTGAGACGGCACATGAAAACAATCCTTTCAGGAGAAGTCGAAAGACCTTGAGTAAAGGGGAACAAGTTTAACAAATTAAAGTTTAAGAATATGCCTAACTGGTGCTGCACAGCGTATGCGATAGAGGGCGACGCAAAGGAATTACAAAGCCTCTATGACTTGATGAACAAGCTACAGGAGTCAAAAGACCCTTCTGTTCCGAATGGATTTGGGACTACTTGGTTGGGATGTCTTGTTGATGCCCTTGGCGAAAAATGTGAAGATGTATCTTGCCGTGGAAGCTGGAACGATTTAGAGTTTGACGGCAGAGTGCTTACTTTCAATACAGAAACAGCATGGGCTCCATGCAATGAGACGCTCGATGTGGTATGTAGGAAATATCCGACATTAAACTATCTATATCGGTCGGAGGAACCAGGAATGGCTCTGTATTATACCAATGACGATGAAGGCAGATACTTTCCTGATAGATTTGTTGTCGAAGTGTGCATTTCAAAAAAGGAATACTACACCGAGTATTTTACAGATTTGCAGAGTGTATATGAGTGGTTGGAGGAAATCTGCGATATGCAAGTCCAGTCAAAGCTAGATGTGGATGCGATTGTAGGACAATGGAGAAAAAAATACGCACATGCCTACTGCTATATCCACGAGTACAAAATTTCCGATTAACTGGATTTATTACTAATGCACAGAGTGTTAATTAGGAATCGCTAATTTACGCTAATTGAAATAGGGCCGTAACATAGCCCCATTTCAATTAGTGATAAATTAATTAGTGTTGTAAGAATTGAAGCGAATAGATTTAGTGTGGCATTATTTTTTTTCCTTAAATGGAGATAGTTTTATTGTACCATACCTATCTGGCATTGCTGCCGACGAACAATGAATAAAGGAATTGCAAACATGAGTAGAGTAAACATCCCCATATTTCGCAAGCCAATATACTAAACGCCCACTCGGGTGTTTTTTGTTCCCAGCAGCAGATATATAGCATTTTTTCGGAGAAAGATTCTCTATGATTGACGTATTCAGATTCCTACGGCTTCCATGATGAGGAACTTTAAGAAACTCAACATTTCTCAACCATTTATATTTGTCCAGCATCATCTGAAGAGAGGTAGTATTTGCGTCTCCAGCAAAGAGTAGTCTTTTACCATCACCAGGCTCGTACAAGACAATAAGGCTGGAAGCATTGTAAGGAGATGGGTCTTCTTCATTGTCAATCACACTCTTTATATCCTTCTCATCAATCTTGAACGCATCGTCGTATGCTTCTTTTGAGCTATCTTCGTATGTCTTTATACCATAGTTTGCCACCATAGCCTTTACTACCTCAACATAATAATCAGCAGAAGGACCTACAACACATATTGGAAGTTTATCATGTTTGAAGCCATCTACAACATTGTAAACGTCACAACCTTCATCAATGGCCAATTCGATCAAATTCAAATTATCGTCAGTTGACTTATTCCATATTTTACGAACAGCCGATACAGCGTTATCGTGGTTACGATAACGCTGTATATCGTTTTCGTCAATGAAAGATGCAGGATCTGTTAGCCATAATTCCTGGATAGTAATTTCTTCGTCTAAAAAGAGGTCAAAGAAGCCATCTTTATGGTCACTGTCTGGATGTGTACATATTGCCAAGTCAATATAGTAACTTCCATAATAATCATTCAGATGCTTTTTTATTATAGCAGCATCACCTGCATTACCAGCATCAATCAGTACGATGAACTGTTCATCACCAATATAGTGTCTGATAAGTATTGCATCAGCATCTCCTACTTTCAGGACTTCGTATTCATATTTTAGTCCATTTTTAGTCTCTTTCATATTCTTCTCCAGTAATATATGCGTTATACATAGCCCTTGCATAATCATTGGCTTTAGATTTGTAGGATGTATAATCTATTAAACCAAACAAAACCTGAACAAATAAAGCCACCAACAATATCCTTGTGTATGGCATATCTAAGATTAGATTCACAATAAGTGCAAGAATGATTGTGCCGATAGCATACACACAAGCTCCAAGATAATTACGACAGAATCCGTACTTTCGATTATACTGCTGAAGATTTTCGTTTTTACGAGTCACCTCTCTTATCTTTCCAACAGCATCAACAATAGCACGTTTAGCCTCGGATGGATTCGCAAGTTCTTCATCTTTTGACAATAGTTGAATACCAAAGTCAGCCTTCACTTTTGCCGCAATCTGTTTTATTTCAGTTTCAGACTTCCTCATATCACTGCTCCATAGAAGAAGTTTTGTTGTTGGCATCTCTGTTTCATCTTCCTTAAACAGGCGGAACTGAAACAACAGTTTAGAGGCATCGATAAAAAGTTGACGCATCCAATAGGCCAATGCGCCATAAATCAAAGCCACCGGGATAAATAATCCGATTTTTGCAATTATCGACTTCCATACCTCAATGGTATCGGGTACAAATGATGTAACATACAATGTAGTCAAGATGATGGGGATTATCATTCCCACGATAGCTGGATACACTCTTGCCTCTTTTACGTACTTATTCATTGTTTCTTAAATTTAATTTAATGAAAAAATCGCAAACTTCATGCCAAAGTCATTTTGGCTAATTCTATAGTATTTCACAATCGAGGATGTTATAATAGCATGTCAGGTTCTCTGTCATTATGACAGCATTTAGGACATACATAAGAACAACTCCCCAAAACTGTGAATAAGAATATAAGCGTGGCGGGTAATATAAATGAGTTTAAGGCAAAATGATGAAGAACATGAGGCACAACCTCATTACTGAATTTCAGTCTGCCGACAGTTGCGCCATGTTATAAGGTACAAGGATTTGTTCAAAACCTTTGCAAGTTATCCGGTTATAATCTTTTTTCTTTTATAAGGCTTCCAGCAGCTTTTTCTCTGCGCCCTGTGGAGGATTCTATTTTTCTACGAAGGTAAATCGGCTTTCCCAATCATGTCAATGCCGACTGTAGTCGCGAGTGAACCGTAAAATCTTCCTCTTCTCCGTCGAGCGTATTTTTCGTATCAGCCTTGCAGGATTGCCCCAGCCTCCTTCTTTATTGCAGAAAAATAAATCCCAGCGGTCGCAAACAGGCCGAATAAAGGGAAATAATAACAATCAAAATTTATAAGACAATGAGCAAATATGATTTTATCAAGGCAGGCAACCTTCTTTATTGGAATGACCCCGATAACGGCATATCCAGCGGTGACTACAAAGTCATTTCCGTTCCTGAAGAAGTACATGAGGACAGCATTATTCTGATTGCAAGCCGCCATTCCGAAGCGGAGGTCTTTGCCTCAGAATTATCACCGATACCCCAGACAAGAAGTCATAAAGAGGAATTTCTGAAATGGAGAGAGAAACAAGAAGCAGACGGTTCTGTGTTTTACAACAGACTTTCGGATGTTATCGCTACCGAATTTGATTTGGAAGTAGGCGACATGGTGGCGTTCACAAACGATTACGGTGTGGTCTTTGGACCTTGTGAGATATTGGCTTTCGGCAAGCCATGGAACGGTGACAGATGTGTGTACCTTGACAGTGATGCCTATTGGTTTGCAGACCGTCCGAGCCAACTGACACTGATAAGCAAGAGAACTTCAGAATAACAGACCTAAGCATAGACCATCCGTTATAATACGGGTGGTCTTATACTTCAAAACCATATCCGGGCTATCCCTTTTATAATTCCGTTTCATGCTTATCCTATTTTACCCATCCAATATCCCTGTATAAAGCCGGATCTGCTTGCCGTGACATCGCCACGGTTTGTTTTCCTGTGCAAAGTTACGGTGGACGAACACCGCTCAAGTACCGCCGTGCTACCTCCGATGAAATTTGACGGAAACTTTCCAGAATCAGAGATTCCGGCTTTTCATAAAATTTCATTCCCGGTTCCTTGCCCTATGTTCTTGCCTCCCCCGTTTGAACCGCACGTAAAACAAACCCTTACGGCGAAGTTAGAAGGCTTCAAAGGCAGGGAAATAAATAAACTGAAATATGAAAGTGATATGTACAAAATGCGGAGGTATGAATGTGGCGTGTGAAGCCATGATTAACCCCAATGACAAATCTTTCCGGAATTATACGGACGAAGCGTTTGTTTATGGATGGTGTGATGACTGTGGCAACGGTGTTGTCCTCTCTGATATTGATGAAATCAAAGAGGATATAGACAAACTCTATGCAGATTTTTGTGCCGAGCATGGAACAGAGCCGCTTTATGCGATGTGTGAAATCGTGTGGAAAGATGAAAAATTTGTCGAGCCGTCCCCTGTAACCGTAAAGTTGTCCTCAGATGCGGACGATGCCACTGATGAAAAGATATTCTTCTATTGCGATGGTATCGAAGACCTTAAATCTCTCGCTGAATTTGGTGTTGAAGATTTCGTCCTTACAGCCTGCAACTATTTAACCAATGATTTATAACAAGATGAATAAGTACAACTGGAAAGGCTATGATTTTATAGGGACAGTACCCGAATTTGCAGAAAAGTTCGGGTACTGCAAGACCCCCACTTTTGTCAATGCGGTAAAGCGTGTTCCCCGACATAAATACAACTGCATGGATGAAATGGAACAAAGAGCCTATGAGGAAAAACGCAAACGTGCGAAGCGAGCCTACTGCATCTACATGAACGAAGAGATGACTGACAGCTACATCGTCACGAAAGAGGAATACTTGGCAACAAACCTCCCGATAAAGGAGAAGCTCCACGAACCGTTCTTGCTCTCGTATCGTAACAGGGTATTGCCATATAACTTCATCGGAAACAGCCATGACGAAATCCCTGTCAGGTCAGCCATGGTGAAATACTCTGCCGAAGCAGTGAAATTCGCCGAACAGCTTTTGCTTGCCGCAGGATATTTCAACGGTAGCAACTCTGTGAAAAAGCCATTGGTAAAGATAAACTACACTTCGCTATACCTGACCTATGCTAACGGTATCAGCATTACCTTTGACTCTGAACGGAGCCGTGACGGAGTGGACAACTGCCGTCTTTCGATTATCGACTTTAACGGAGAACGGATTTACAACGGGTGGCGGAGATTAAACAGCGTCGATGAAATCCTGTACTATACCACCATAAACAAGGACAGCAAAGACGCCTCTTGCTATTTGGGGGGATAATGACGGACAGGCAGGGAAGCCCCTGCCTGTTTTCTTAAATCATCCGTTGCCATTCCTCTTGTATTCCACGGAGTTCACCTGTGGTTATATCTACGATTTCCTGTTATAGCCATACATGACCGTCCATTTATATAGTCAGCTCCGTCCTTTTCTATTTTGGATTTATCAATTCCTGCTTGTCGGTCGGGGTTACAGAATATTACGGTGCAAAGGTAGAAGCCGCTGTCAGATCGTCAAGGTCTGGCACACGGTGTTTGTCACTGCAAGATGGAGACTCCGCTCTATCTTTCCCTCCAAAACCTTGCCTTATCTGCCATGCGCCACCTTTACAGGCACTGTAATATTCAAAATCCCGATGCACAAGCGAAAAGGCAGGGATAAAAACCAATAACTTTAACACAGACAAAACCATGTATGAGACAGAAGAAACATCGGACATCATCGGCGCATACTGCACGCTTATAGAGGACTATCAAGGCATCTGTGACGCTCAGATTGTTGGAGATTACGGCACAGAGGTCGTAGTACGGCTTTCAAACGGCATAGAGATGGCAACCCATCGGGACGAAGTGATTGTTTTCGATTGACACATGCCAATGTATGGATGCGGCAATCCGGGTAACATGCTCGGATTGTACCGTCCTGGTATTTCCTGTTATATTTTTTTGAAGGTCACCCTTTATACTCGCCGGACACGGTTGCGCAGTGATTCCCTCTTTTACCTGATAATTCCTTTGTTAATGGCAGACTGGTTCGCCGAGACAGTCAGTCCGTACCTTCCTTGAAGACACGCCGGGAGCGTGCATTTCCTTTTGGGCTTGCTCTTTCTACTTTTGCCGGATATATTCTGTAGGCGGTTCACCGGATGTGGCAAAGACTGCGGCACTTTATCCGTCATCTTTCCAATCATCCATTATCCGTATGGGCATCGACCATGGACCAGCCTTTCTTGGGTAGCGGTCTATATGTCCACGTACAGCCGCACTCACATATACAGCCTCGAGGCGTCTCTTTGCTGTCGGTACTGCGTCAAAATGAAAAGAACGTGCAATATCCGGTTCCCGAGTTTATGCGGAAATCGCTATGACGTACAGCCAACCGGTAAAGTATGGTGTCGTCAAGTCACCACAACAGTATTACGGCGAGTCATACACACTTATTTTTCCTGATGCGAAGTTATGATCATGGCGGAGCTTTAGCTCCTACGGGACGGACATTGCCTTTGACCAACGGCTTTCAACAAATCTTCCTTTTTCTTTTCACAGGCTCAACAAAAAGAGTATTTGCCGAACCTTCCGCTGGTGCTACCCTATGCCCATGTCATCTTTTTGCATCGTAAAAATTAAATGTTTAACTCTTTAATACTTAAAGTTATGGCAACTTCAACAAACAACACCAACTCTTTCAACCTCAGTGGCTTCGTAGCCGTCAACGCAAACATCCGCAACTTCGAGAAGAACTCGGTTGCCCGTTTTCCCCTCTCCATCAGCCGCACGGAAACCAACGGCGACGAAACCACCCGCAAGTCGGCCCTTGTAAACTGCGAGTGCTGGCGCAAGTCCGAAGAGGCATCGACCTTCGAGCTTCTCAAGAAAGGCAAGCTCGTCCAGGTTTCAGGCTTCATCCGTCCAGAAGAATGGACATCGGAAGACGGAACCAAGCACAGCCGCATCGTCTTCGTTGCAACATCCGTCAGCGAACTGTCCACCGAAAAGAAAACCGATGGCAAAAAGCCAGCGAAAGGCAAGACTTCCAAGAAGAAGGCTGCGTGACGCTTCCCAACCTCTCTTCTCAAAAGACGGCTACGGCCGTCTTTTCTTTTGCTCACCGGCTGCGACCAAGCCCTTTATATATTCTGATTGTCACCGGTTGTAATATCATAATCACCGTTTATATCTCATAGTTCATCCGGCGGCCGGTCATCCGTTTTCTGCGGCGAATTTGGAGGTGGCAGGGCAAACATCAAGGCACACTCCGTTCTGAAGGCCTTGCCTAATTCCCCTTATGACCACCATCCCCTCAATGCCGCAAGAAAACAGGAATGGCCGAACCGCAAGCCGGGCTAAGGCAGGGAAAAGGTCATTCCACAAGTCTAACAGTTAAATTCAAAAAAATGGAAAAGAGTATCGAAAAAATCCCGACCTACGCATTGCCTTATCTGGTGAATGGCGATGCAAGCAACCTGAACGCTGACGAGATTAAGCAGATTGACGACATCTGCCGCGAACAGGGCATCGAAGTAGTCGTCCCCATCACAGAAAGCGAAGAAGGGGGCGCGGAACCGTATTTCAGCAGCGTCCCTTTGTTCGGGCAGCCGACCGAAGTGGAGGATTGCATCATAATCTATAAGAACAATGATTAGTGCCATGAATACAGATGACCGCAACATCGTGTTCAGCAAAGCCAAGCTGGATGAAATAAGGCAGGACGGGCAAACCGTTCTGTCAAGTAGTGACGGCGTTTCTATTCCGATGATATTCCGCAATCTCAGCGGTAAGAATTTTTCGGGAGCGGAATACCTGGACTATCTGAAACACGTTGCATACGGTGATATGGGTTTCGTTCCCGGCACAATCACGTTGTGGCACGGCGGGGTTCAGATGGCGGAAGCTGTACTGGAGAAACCGGCATACTGACAATCAAACCTCTAAAATCACTGATTATGGAAAAAGAAAAAGTGACAGCCCATGACGAGGAACTAATAGAACTCGCATACTCCACTACCTACCGCAGCAGCATCCGCACGATGATACAGGAAGCCGACACAGAACGATGCCGCATAGTCCTACGGCGCATCATGGAAGATGCCGATGTGGATTGGGAAGATTGAGCATGACAGAGGGACTGCTGACATTCGGCAGTCCTTTTCCATGCGAAATCCATTTATAGCAGACATGATGTCCTTGAACGAGCCTTTTATAAGTTTTGGCAACACCGGCGGGCCACAGGGACACCCGATGCTGCCAGGCACGCCGACGCCCTGCATTCCGTTCAAGTCCAGGCGGCCTCCGGCTCAGGGCGAGCGTTGGTCGGCAGAGTGTGTCATGCTTCCACACACAGCCTGTCGGTGACACCCACGGTTCGCTCTTCACCCCGACTCACCCTCCACTCCGGGTTGTCGTGCCAGTGCTGTTGTCAGCCCCGTGACTTCCGCCTGCTTACTTTTATAACATATAGCCCATTTTATAATGACACTTGTCCGACATGACCGATTCTCCCTTTATAGCCTTTCGGCAACACTGGCGGATCGCAAGGACACCCGATGCTGCCAGGCACGCCGACACCCTGTATTCCGTTCAAGTCCGGGCGGCCTCCGGCACAGGGCGAGCGTGGGCCGGCAGAGTGTGTCATGCTTCCACACACAGCCTGTCGGTGACACCCACGGTTCGCTCTTCACCCCGACTCACCCTCCACTCCGGGCTGCCGTGCCTCTGCTGCGGCCAGTCCCGCGACTTCCGCCGCTGCCTTTTATAATCAGACCTTTTATAAAAATTCTCCGCCATTTATAGAAAAATCCTTTTCTGTCCGGAACCGTCACTCCCGGTGGTTATCGGCGCGAAGTTCGGCATCCGGGCTTATAAGCCAAGGTTGTACGGAGTTTCTGCGAGATTTTACGGACAGGCGGTAAAATCATCTTGAAAACCTTGTCCCTAAAGCCTCTTAGATGCCCCTGTGTTGCGCAGATAACCACCTCACGGACGGCTCCGGAAGGAGCAGGAAGTGAGGGAAGAAATAAATCTTCAACATTAAGGTCAGATATGAGATACAACAAGAAAAAGGCATTAGCCGACAACGTAAACGCCATAGAGACAGCTTTGGCGGTACACGGTCAGGGCAGACAAGCCACTGACAGCGAGAAAAAAACATTAGCCCTTTATTCGGGGTTCGGAGGCATCAAAGAGGTGCTGAACATCGGCACGGACAAGCCCATGCCCGACGGCATGGCAGAGCCTATGAAACGCTTGCAGGAAATCCTGCTTGCTTTTGCAAAGTCCGACATTACGGAGTACAAAACCCTCATTGACAGCATAAAGTCATCCGTGCTGACGGCGTTCTACACTCCGCAGTTCATCATCGACACCGTGGCGGCGCAGATACACGCCACTTTCAAGGACAACGGTATGCAGATGCGCACTTTCCTTGAGCCGAGCGCAGGGATTGGCGGCTTTATGAAAACCGCCATGCAGGGAACAAGGGCATACGCATTTGAGAAAGACGCCATCACAGGGCTTATCCTCTCGCTTCTCCATGACAACGCCACCACGATAAGCGCAGGATATGAGACTATCGGGGAACAAGACCTGCAGGACAAGGGATTTGATGTCATCGCCTCAAACATTCCGTTTGGAAACTTCCGTGTGTTCGATGCCGATATGTGGAAAAAGGGCGGCATATACGAGCAGTCCACCAAGACCATACACAACTACTTTTTCATAAAGTCCATGGATTTGCTCAACGAGGGCGGCATACTCGCTTTCGTGACCTCAAGGGGCATCGCCGACACTCCCGGCAACAAGTTCGTGCGCGAGTACCTTGTGAACCATGCAGACCTCATAACCGCATTACGGCTTCCCGACAACATCTTCATGGAGACCGGCGGCATAGAGGTAGGCACTGACCTGTTGGTGTTCCAGAAGCACACACGGAAAACAACCCTGTCACACCGTGAGCAGCTGTTCATGCAGGTAGGCAGGGAAAACGGCACGGACGGTATCGTGACGGAATATGCCAACAAACTTTTCATGCAGCCC
This sequence comes from Parabacteroides sp. KHUB-01, assembly GCF_056640935.1. Classification (NCBI taxonomy): domain Bacteria; kingdom Pseudomonadati; phylum Bacteroidota; class Bacteroidia; order Bacteroidales; family Tannerellaceae; genus Parabacteroides; species Parabacteroides sp. KHUB-01. The sequence continues at coordinate 397,110 of NZ_CM153256.1, forward strand.
AAGACGGCACTTGCCACCGACAGCCGTATTTCCATGAACCAGTTTGGCAAGTATGTAAGGAAATACCAGTGGCAGGGTGAGGAAGCGATGATGCGGCAATACTTCTCCGCATTGCTCAAAATGGACTTCAGCCGTTTCTTCCGCAAGAGCCTTTTTATCAATGACGGACAGGACACCGCACAGGGGCAGATGTCGCTCTTTGACCTTTTCGGTGAGGAAATAACCGCCAAGCCCAAAGATATGGGCAAACGTGCATACACCGACACCGTGGCATGGTGGATGAAAGACGGCGCAATGGTGATGTTCGAGGGGCAGCTCGGCAACCTCAAGATGCGCAAGTCAAGCCGTTATGCCGATGTAGCCGTGGATTTCGTGCCTATGGCTGATATAGAAGCGGCGAAAGAAAGGGCAAACGACTATTTCCCTATCCGTGAGACCTATCTTGAGCTGTCAAACAAGGAGCGTGAGGAAGAACAGGAACATCCTGAACTGCGGGAACGGCTTAACGCCCTATATGACAAGTTCGTAGCCAAGTGGGGATATTTCCATGACAACGACAACAAGGAGTTTATCATGCTTGACAGCCTCGGTGTCGAGGTGTTCACCATTGAAATGCAGTCGGGCGATACCATAGGCAAGGCTGACATCATGCGTGAGCCGGTGGCGTTCAAGAAGATAGACACCATGACCGTGCTTTCTCCAATGGAAGCGTTGGCGACAAGCCTCAATTTTTACGGCAAGGTGGATATGCCGTTTATCGCACGAAGCTCGGACAGGAGCGAGACGGAAGCCATAGACGACCTAAAAGGCGAAATATTCTACAACCCCATATCGGGAGAATGGGAGAACAAAGGTAAGTTCATTGCCGGGAATGTGATTGCGAAGCACAAGGAAATCATGTCGCTGCTGCAGGAACTTGAGGGCAGCGAAAAGGATTATACGGAAGCCTCGCTGAAAGCGTTGGAAGAAGCGACACCCGAAGCAATCCCTTATGAGGAGCTTGACATCAATATGGGCGAGCGTTGGATTGACTCAAGCCTGTATGCCGCTTTTGCAAAAGAGCTTTTCGAGACCGATACCATGGTTATGTATTTCGATGTGAACGACACCTATGTTGTTTCCTTGCAGGGATATTCAGCTGTAGCCTATCACACCTATTCTGTCCGCAACTATAACGGTGAGGACTTGTTTGTTCACGCCTTGCAGGACACCGTGCCCGAAATCACCAAAGAGGTGTACCGCAATGGTGACAAGGTGCGTGTGCCGGACGAGGAAGCCATACAGGAAGCGGCTACCAAGATACAGGAAATTCGCAGCAAGTTCAATGCGTGGCTTGACAACCAGCCCATAGAGGTGCGTGATGACCTTGTGAGAGCCTACAACGAGCGTTTTAACTGTTATGTCCGTCCTCATTATGACGGCTCGGCGCAGACATTCCCCGGTCTCTCGTTTGAACAGTTCCCTTACGATGACCTCTATTCCTCACAGAAGGATGCTATTTGGATGATTAAGCAGAACGGCGGCGGCATCTGCTGGCATGAGGTCGGTACAGGAAAGACCATGATAATGTGCGTAGCCGCATACGAAATGAAGCGTCTCGGACTTGTGCGCAAGCCTGTGATTATCGGGTTGAAAGCCAATGTGCATGAGATAGCAGACACTTTCAGAAAGGCTTATCCGTCAGCGAAGATACTCTATCCGGGCAAAGAGGATTTCACCCCTGCCAACCGTAAAGAGGTGTTCTCAAAAATCCAAAACAACAACTGGGACTGCATCATTCTCACACACGACCAGTTTGCCAAGATACCGCAGTCTGATGAAACGATGTTTGAGAGATTTTCGGAAGAACTGCAGGATGTCGAGCGTAGCCTTGAGGTATTGGAGGAAAGCACCATGCGTTACCGAAGTGGCAGGATGCAGAGCGGATTGGAGAAACGGCAGCAGAACCTACAGGCAAAACTCGCCAACCTACGCATGAGCATCAACAGCCGCAAGGATGACACGGTGGATTTTCACTCCATGGGAATAGACCATATTTTCGTGGACGAGTGCCACATGTTCAAGAACCTTATGTTCCAAACACGCCATACGAGGGTTGCGGGCATCGGCAACACGAAAGGCTCACAAAGGGCTGCGAACCTGCTTTTTGCTATCCGTGACATACAGAAGCGTACAGGGCGCGATTTGGGTGCAACATTCCTGTCGGGTACTGTCGTAGTCAATGCCCTTACGGAGCTTTATGTGATGTTCAAGTATCTGCGTCCTGATGAACTGAAACGGCAGAGGATAAGCTGTTTTGACGCATGGGCGGCTATATTTACCAAGAAATGCGCCGACTACGAGCTGAACGTGACAGGAAACATCAAACGCAAAGAGCGTTTCCGCACCTACATCAAAGTGCCGGAACTCGCCGCTTTCCTGCGTGAGATAACGGACTACCGCACCGCCGACATGATTAACCTCGATGTGCCGGAGAAGAACGTGCGCTTCCTTTCCCATGCCCCGACCATGGCACAGGAAGAAATGATAGGACGGCTTGTGTCATTCGCCAATTCCGGAAATTGGACGGATCTGGGACTTGACACACCCGAACCGGACAATCTCGACAAGGCTAAAATGCTTATCGCTACCAACGTGGCAAGAAAAATGGCTCTCGACATGAGGCTGTTCGGTGACAAGTTCCTTGACGATGAAAACAACAAGGCTTCCATATGCGCAAGGACGGTCTATGACTACTATGTGCGCTCAAACGCAAACCGTGGCACACAGTTCGTTTTCAGCGACCTTTCCACCTACAAGCCTAATGAGTGGAACATCTATTGCGACATAAAGGAGAAACTGATAATGCTCGGCATCCCTGCAGGTGAGATACAGTTTATCCAGTGCGCCACCACCGAGAGGGCGAGGAAACGGCTGTTTGACGATATGAACACAGGCAGGGTACGTGTGCTTTTCGGCTCTACATCCATGTTGGGTACAGGTGTAAACGCCCAGCAGAGGGCTGTTGCGGTGCATCACCTTGAGATACCTTGGCGACCTGCCGACATGGAACAGCGCAACGGTCGGGCGGTACGCAAGGGCAACACCGTGAAGCTGTGGGGAAACAACACCGTGGATGTGGTAATCTATGGTACAGAAAAGACACTTGATGCCTACAAGTTCAACCTCTTAAAGAACAAGCAAATGTTTATCAATCAGATAAACAACGGCACGATAGCCGTGCGCCGCATCGACGAGGACAGCATGGACGAGGACAACGGCATGAACTTTGCGGAGTTCGTGGCAATCCTTTCGGGAAATACCGACCTGCTGAACAAGGCGAAGCTCGACAATAAAATCATGCAGCTTGAAAAGGAGTTTGCCATATTCAAGAAAGAGCGCGGACGTGCGGAGCGCAAGATCGCACAGAACGGACAGGACACGGAAAAGGCGGCATCCTTTATTCAGCGTATGGAAGATGACCTTGAGTATGTGGCATCATACAGCGGCGACAAAATCGTTTCCCTGCTCTCAACCGGCGAGGACACGGCGGAAAAGACAGGCCGTGAGCTTCACAGGATAGCAAAGACATACAGAGGGAACGCCTATACCGTCATCGGCTCATACATGGGGCTTGACCTCTTGGTAAAGAGCGAGTATAACCTTGACGGCTCATTTGACCGCAACACTTTCTTTGTCGAGGGCAAAAGCGGTCTGAAATACCGTTACGGAATTTCCGGTGCATTGCCATTGGGCTTTTCAGACACGGCACTCTATCCGCAAGCCACGCTTGACAAACTGCCTTCTATCATAAAGCAGCAGCGTGAACGCATAGCCAAACAGGAAAGCGAGCTTCCCACATTACAGGCTATCGTCAGCCGCACATGGGGCAGACAGGATGAACTGACCACACTCAAACAGGAATGTGACGAGTTGAAAAAGCGGATTGAAGAGAGTCTCAAGGGCAACAGACCGGAACTGGAAGAGGCGGAAACAGACACGCCCCCGATACCCGGCAGAAGAGCAACTGATTACGCTGCCTGATTACAATATAATTTCTGACCTTTCCCTCTGTTTGGTTGTGATAACCGGGCAGAGGGTTTCTTCTGTATAGAAAAGATTGTCTTGGGTGTTTCCCGGACTACCCTCCGGCATACCTATTATACATATCAGATACCCTCTTATCCACTGTCCACCGGTCCCTTTTTACATAGTGGGAACCACCTGATCCTACTTGCCTTTTGTATGTAGAAGCACCTGTTATACTAATCTTTTTAGAGTATCTTTCCTTGAAAGCCGTCCGACCGTGGTTTACGGCGCGAAGTTCGGCATCCGGGAGCGATGTGCAAGGTCAGGCTTTGTTTCAGCGAGATTTTGCAGCATGGGTGAAAAATCATCTTGAAAACCTTGCCTTTCGCCCCTTGACGATGCCATTGTTATGCGCAGATAAACCTCTTGCGGAAGGCTTCGGAAGGAAGATTCCAAGATAGGGAAATAAAAATTAAAACAAAATTCAGCGATGCGAACAAAAAGAATGACAGCAGAACAAGGCAGAAGATGTGGCATCAGCCGCTTCCCAAACTGCCACTGCACAGGCTCAATAAAGGGCATGAAGAAACTCTATTACGGAAATGATGCGCTTCTTGTAAGGTGTGGGCAGTATGTCTATAATGTGACAAGCGAGCCGTCAATATACAATCAAGCAACAATATAATTTCATACGGACATGAAACAGATAATATGGACAAGTGACTATCTTTTAGATGATAAGGCGAGAAAGGAATACGAGAACTCACAGCGTTACCTACTCGATGATGACGATTACAAAGTCAGCGATACGGAATGGGCAGAGGTTGTCAATGATAATCTGTCGGACGAGCGCATGAACCTTGACAAACAGATAGAAGGTGTTGTCATAGCATTTGCCGACCTCGGTTTATGGGACGGCAGACGGCAAGGGTACAAGATACTCGGACATAACATCAACGGCATATTAAACGTGTCGGAAGATGATAACGAATGGTATGGCGACGGTTTCAACATCCGTGGCAGCCTCTCACATCATGACGGCACCCATTATGTACTTTACCGTGTGGCGAAAGACATTGACGAGGCGGAACGTATAGGTGAAATGATTTACAACCGTGAAATAGACGAAGCCGGCTTCCGCAAAAAAACACGCTCGCTTTATCCGTATGTGGCGGAGATTTATGGGTGGAAAACAGGACGTTTCAGAAGGGCTTTTCAAAAAGCGGTGTGACCGATGACACGCTGATTTCTCCATGAGGGGTTGTAAAAATCCTTCATGGTGGAACGGCATGCCGTCCTTTCCCTTTATATCTCCGTTTGCCATCCGACCTGTTATACGGAATATTCCCTTTTGTGACATAGGCTTCCCGCCCTATAATAGCGGAATGTCTGTAAATTTCCAGCAAAACATCAGGAGCGAGGACCGGATGACCGGCATCACGCTTCTTTCTTTTTTGCAGGAAATCTTATCGGCAAACATGACACATGCCGTATGCTGACACAAACGGCAAGAGTCATTCTTCAGTTTGCCTGGCAGACATCATATACCCACCCGTGCCTATGTCTTTCAAGTCGTCCAGGTGGCCGATTCCTATTTTTATCCAACAGATTTCATGGTAAGGACTTGCCTTTAGTCAATAGCCACCTTATTTATCTCGGTCTGCAGTATATCGAGGAATTTTGCGGCATGGGCACCGTCCATTTGAGTGTGGTGGAATTGGAAAGATAAAGTCAACTTTGTTTTGAACCAACTCTTACGGTATCGCCCCCATATCATAAACGGATTATTGAAGATACCACTATACATCCCCACGGCTCCGTCGATTGCATATTGGGCCAATGCGGATGTGCCGATCACCATGCTGTTGGTTATATCATGATTCTCGCAAGTCTCCGCCACTCGTTGCGTCAGACGGAGATAATTGGCATTGAATTTAGCCACATCCGGAGAATATGGAATGTCGCATGAACTTACTTCTCCGGTCTTGTTGGCAACAATGGTATTGACCGCTATCGAATCATAGCGGACAAGTCTGTCGCCCACAGGAAGCATAAAGAACTCTCTTACCTGGCTTGCCGCTTTGCCGATACACCAGCAAAGCAGCATATTGAATTTCAAGCCGCTTCGTTTACTGATTTTTCGCAATTTACTGACATTTATGGTACGAAACAATGTAACCATAGGCATTGGGACATTCATCCACATTTCAAATGCGTATGCGCGGGTTGTCTCCGCAGGATTGACTTCTTGCATCATTTTTTTGATGCAAAGTTACGCAGACATTTTTGCATGGGATAGAAGAAAAGAGACATTCACACCGGATGGGTGAACAAATCGGAATATGGCTCACAATGGTTCAATAGTGATTTGGGTGTGTAGCCACTCATAACCTTGAAGTCCCGGATAAAATGCGACTGGTCGGTAAAACCGCAATGGTAAGCTATATAGGCATAATCCCGTGAACCGCATTGCAACATCCTGAGCGATTTTTGAAATCTGACAATCCGGGCATATTCCTTCGGATTCATGCCCACCTGTTCACGAAACACACGTTCGTATTATTTCTTGCTCAGACAAGCGTTGTCGGCAAGGATATTGATTGGAATGGCCGAGGTGTTCAATAGTTCCCTTATCGAATTGCCTATTCTTTGAATATTCAATGTCGGTTTTACTTTACCCAGCAGCCACCGTTCAAGGATGCCAAGGGATTCGTCACTACTTTGGCAATCGAATATCTTTGTGGCAATCTCGCTGAGCTGTCGGTTATCAATATCATATCCTGAAATCTCCCGGTTGTAAAAGGCAGATGGCGGTGTGTCTATGAACATCCCTATGGTATGCGGATAAAACACAGCCACAATCATGTCCAAATTTCCATCCGATTGAATATGTGACGGGAAATTCACTTGCCCACTTATAGTAAACCTGTTCTGGAGACTATTTAGTTCGGGAACATATAGTGGTGATTTGCGGTGGAATATAATCTGAAGACAACCAATGGGAAATGTCAGGACACTGAACGGCTCATCGTCCTCCAGCATCCAGTAATAACGCACATACGGGCGTAACTCTTGTTTCGGTTGGATAATCCTCATGACATACGTGTTTTGTATGTGAATACTGTTTTCCTTTATTTTGCAGTCTGATCTGAATGTCTGGAGATGAACTCAACAGATTCTTTCACGGAACGGCAGAATGCCGTCGGCTGTCCGGCAACCGTTATAAACAGATGGACTGATCCGGGAATCAGAACATATTTCAGCTCCACCCCAAGTTGCGTCAGCCTGTCTGCGAAGCCTGCCCCTTGACACCGGAGTATGTCTCGTTCAGCCGCCACAAGCAATGTTGGTGGCAGTTTGGCAAGAGCCGAATCAGCCGCTTCTGCAGGAGATACCAACGGATGGTGTGGTTCTGAGGTATAAGCATCGTTGAAAGCGTTCATTAGTTCACTGTCAAGTCCGAACCCTTTCCCGAATTGTTTCCATGATTCAGAGTCGTCTGCATAAGCTTTTGTGACAGGATAGAAGGTAATCAGACTGTTGAAAGTATTCTCGGGGAAACTCAGTGCCACGGCTATGGCAAGATTTCCGCCGGAACTGTCTCCACCAACAGAGATGCTGTCACATTTCCACTCCGTCATCTTGCTTTGAGCAAATTTTATGGCATCAATGCAATCTTTCAAACCTTCGGGAAAAGGATGCTCAGGCGCAAGCCTGTAATCTACGGCAAGCACAGCAATGCCCTTCTCAGCCATTGCTGCGCAATATCGGGAACAACTGTTTACACTGCCAATCACCCAACCGCCACCGTGGAAATAGACAAGTAGTGGTATCGTGTCGTTATCATAGCGATCGCTACGGAAGAATGTCAGGTTGTTGCCTATGTCAGTGCGGGTCACTCCAATGGGTAATTCAGCTGCCAGGTTTCTTGCATTTCTTACGTTAAAAAGCAAGTCGTCATCGCCGGCAATCGCCTTGCGGATCGCTTCTGTCTGGCATTCCTGAAGTTTGTCCGGCATATTGGCAAGAAATGAATCGGCTTCAATACGTTCCGTATTCTTGTCGCAGTCGGTATTTGCGGAATATAGTGAGCATGCGCACCATATTACAAGTGCAACAATAAGCAACCTGTTGAATTTTGACATCAAAAACATTGATCTAAATGGAATTATCTTTATAGAAAAAAGAGTTCTTTATGTTGTCTATACTTCTTTTGATATATATGGAGGATAATCGTCTTTTGATAATCTTTTTTCCAATGTTTTCGGATTGACATCCCAAAGTGTAGGAAGATACTCATATACAACTTTTCCTTCATTAAGATAAACACGGATTCTGGAATCAAAAGCTACAGGCTTATATTTATCCTCATCAATAGGATTATCCCTATACAGTAATTGGTTTTCCTGCCAACAGAGTTCCTTTCCATCAAAGACGACATCAAATATACCACATACAACTGCATCCATCGTTTGGTTTTGAACTGTCGTGGAAACACAATGCATATACCCTGTTAATTGATTTGTACTTTTCCTCATTGCCAATTCATAACAAAACACACTTGTACCTGTATAGTCTTTAGCGATGGTAGTTCTCACACCGTTCTCATCTAAATTAAAAATCTGTTCATGGGTTATGGTAGTGAGATTAAACTTAAAGCCATTTACTGTTCTTTCCAGATTGGAAAACACCATTTGGTCGCTGTATATACCTTCCAAATTCCCATCTCCAAGTGTATAGACAACCTCATCAGTAGCCAATTTCTTGCCAATAAGGTGATTCTCTAAAAAGTGAATAATTTTATCTTTCATATCTAAACGATTATTAGTCTTTCCAGTATTGGAATTGAATATATTTTCCATATATTTTACTTTACTGCTTTTTTATTGCATGACATTTGCGTAAGGTCATTTCATCGGCAAATGCCTGTTCACCACGTTCACGGATATAGTTGATACATGCAGGACGGTCTGACCCGAACAAGAGACCTAAAACATTCCCTATGGGATTGGAGAAAATCCTGCAATCTGTAACATCCCTATCGCACTCAGCACAGGTGTGAAAACCGCAGCCTTTGGCACATGTCCTGATTTTGCACCATGAAGTTTTCTCATTAAGGTGGCAACCGGGGCATTGTTCCGTAAGATACTTACGACATGCGCCACAATACAGCCCGCACGCAGCTATCAGTTGTTTGTTTGCTTCAATCTTTTTCACTACTATTCACATGTGCGCCCCATAGTCCAATAAGGCTGATTATTAAATGCAAAAGCGCGGACCGCAATACCACTTCTAATTTGGAGGTCGTAGGAAACCTTGCATACAGATGTAGTAATAGCAGCCCACGCTATAGCGTGAGAACCACCATGCCATCTTAGTATGCAATTTGAAAATTTCCTACGTTTCCAAATACCTGATGAGCATAACGCTTCTTATCTTTTCGTATGTTTCGGACAAGAGTTGCCTCTATCCGGGTGCAAAGTTACTCATTTTTTGCGGCAATCTCTTATAATTTAATGGCTTTCTGCGTTTGGGCTGTAAGATTTTGCCTCACATCGTATTCTCGCACTCCCCAAAATCCAGTTATATGAAATCAGAACACGCTATGTTCTGAAACACCTCTTCTATATTGTCTTTTTTGTGTTCGTTCGGTTGGCCGGCCTCAGATGATTGTTTTACCGCGAAGTTAAGTCCGTCCGGCAACCGTCAAGGCCATACCTGTCGGTGACTTCCGAAAATCTTCCTCCTGCGGAGCGTATTTTCGTGTCAGCCTTGCCTTTATGCCTGCCGTTAGCTTCGTGTTTGCAGTAAAAAATTCCTCTAAGTCCGGAACACACCGGAAGAAAGGGAAAAGTAAACTTAAAAAATATCAGTTATGGACAACAGGCCCAACAAGGAACAGGAACTTGCAAAACAGGTGGAAATGGCTCTAAACTCCTTCAGCTTCAGCCCCAAACTGTTTGCAGCAGTTATCCCGACAATGCACCGCACGTTACAGCAGTCGCTTTGGCGGCTCATAAAGGAGTGCATTAAGGTTATCGCTGACGATAAGACAGGACACGATGACCGCAACATGGCGTCACATCTTGAAGCCAAGGAGATGCTTGAATACTTAAACAAACATGGACGGCACATTCCGTTCGTATAAAATCTTATGGATATGGAACAGACACTCTATCTACTTACAACCCTCATTGAAATGCAGGACAGCATTTCTGACGGACACGCCCCATATCGTTCACTTGACGATGCGATGAAAGCGTTTGAAGATGAAATCGCAGATTGCCAAGAAAACTTCAACGTGCAACACGGTAGCACCCTGATAGACCTGCCACGGTGCAAGGAATGGAGAACAGAGGACGGTTACGGCTATACGGTGACAGTCGAAGAAATGACACTGCTATGAAAAAGCCAAAATACAACTACATCTACAGACTGATTGACCGGATAACCAAGTCCGGTCAATCAAATAATGACAGTTTTACCTATTACGGGCATCTTGTGGAACTGCAAAGCGGTACAAGAGGCTATGTTTCTGTGACACTGTACAAAACAGATGACAGATATGGTGGTGAACTCGCAGATTTTAGTTTCGACTATTGGACGCTTGAACTGCATTTTGTCAGCACAGTAGGAAAGGCTCTAACGGAAAGCATCATCTATGCTTTCAGACATTTTTATACTCCCCGGACTATTCGCATATCATACGATGAATACGAGTATGAGGACGAGGATACGACCTATGAGTATGACGAAACAGATTGGGACAAGCCGCCTGTAAAACGGTTCAACAAGTGATAACCATCAAACAAAAAGTATTATGACATTCGATTACAACAAGGAACACAAGACATCCATGTCGCTGGTGCTTGAGAACGGTATTTCAGTAGAGGGCGAGTTTATCGACCTCAGAATAACAGTCGATACCCTGCCCACAGGGAAGCAGTGGTATCAGATACGCCACTGTGACGATGATGGCTCAGAACCCGCATCGCTGAAAAGGGGGTGCGTGGTTGTAAACTTTTTCGGCACTTTCATCTGCGACCCGATAGACGAAATGAAAGACGGTGACGAACTGGAGATAACAGAATGGGATTGGTAAATGACCGCCCCTGTATATAACTTAAAACATGGATATATGAAAGTAAAGAAATTTGCGACATTCGGGCTGTTTGTTGACGGCGAAATGATAGACAGCGGAAGCATACACGCTATGGAGAACGAGGCGACACGAAGAATCTTAAGCGGTCAGTCTGAAGCCGCCCACATATCTGTCTTTGACTTCGACGGCGACAAGGTAGTGGAGAAAGTACCTGTCTTATCGCTCCGCAGAAACAATGACGATATCATCATCGCCAATATGCTGTTGCCCGACAATTCCGAAAACGTCAGGAAAAACCTCACGCTGATTGAGATAAAGGATATTGTCGATGAGATAATGGAGTGTGACTCTTTGGTTGACCGCACCGAGTTTGACACGGTACGGTGCAACATCGGCGGCGGTATGCTGTGGCTCTGCGACCTTGAGAAGCTCCAACGGCATTTCGACATAAAGGGTGTTATCGCCGAAGGAGATAATATCGCCCTGCTTATCCGCAATTACCAACTTTGACCTTTTTCCCTTTGCCTTCCCCACCGAGGCAAAGGGAGCCTGCTTTTTTATAACGCTGAAGCGCAACCCCTTTTTAATGCGTAACAGTCCATACCTGTTTTATCTCCCGGTTTTATCCGTCGTACCTGCCTGTTATAGTTCTCTGCCATGATTTCATACATACCGCCTGGAAAATATAAAGTCACTTGACCCACTATTATACTCTAAATTGACCCATCAAAAAAATATTAGAATTAAGTAGAGAAAAATGCATTTTAACCCGGGTCAGTTTCAATTATAATTCTTTATAGCAGATACTACTTCTTTTTAGCATTAATCTTTCTTACAGAATCTCCCGTTAGTTCAATTTTGTGTGCCGTATGTACAATTCTGTCCAGGATTGCATCAGCTAAAGTAGGATCTCCAATTGCATCATACCAGCTTTCAACTGGAAGTTGTGATGTTATTATGATTGATTTTATTCCGTGTCTGTCTTCTATTATTTCCATAAGTATTGACCTTTCCCTGGCATCCAGTCCTATAAGAAAGAGATCGTCTAAAATAAGCAGTGAACACTTTTCAATTTTTTTCATCTCAGATTCTATAGTTCCCTTGTTTTTGGCCATTTTAAGCTGTCCCATAAGCTTTGACGCATTGGAGTATAAAGTTCTGACTCCATTTTTGCATGCTTCATATCCTATTGCTGAAGCTATATAGCTTTTACCTGTTCCGGAGCTTCCTGTGATAAAAATATTCTGTCCGTCTCTTATAAAATCAAGAGAAGCAAGTCTCTCGAGCTGGTTCCGGTCAAGGTTCCGTTTTATTGTATAGTCTATTTTTTCCATATATGCCTTATATCTGAAGTTTGCAGATCTTATCAGTCGCTCAATGCTTACATTGCGTCTGTAATCATACTCGCTTTCAAGAAGCCATTTCAGGAACTCATCGTTTGTCATACCATCAGAGGATGTTGTCCTGCAGTCATTCCTGTATGTTTCAAGCATACCGTAAAAACGTAATTTGGAGAGTAACTCCATTATTCTGTCCATATTTTTTCCGACAGTTCTGTTTGTTTTATTATTACTTGTCATTTTTATCCATATTTTTAGAGTTAAAATAATCCTTACCTCTGAGATTTCTGTGTTTAGGGGTAAGTTCAGGAGCAAGCCCCTCCATTTGTATATGATACTTTTCATCTTCCCTGTTTACCAGAAGGCTTTCAAGTTCGTTGAACCCGAACATGCAGGATTCCATTGCTATCTGGCATGCAAGAACCACTCTGTCGTGTCCGAAACATTCCACAAGACATAATATACCATCAGCTGAACGTATAGCCTGAACAGGATATTTTTTGGCAACAGCCACCAACTTTATATACTCTTCCACTACCGGGTCTATTTCACGTGCCTTGCGGTATATATCATCCATTCTGATTCTGTATTCATGTAGTACTCCGGGAAGTTTATGGGAAGGTTTTTCTGAATAAGTGAAAGGTGTATCATCCCTGCGATGTGTCGTTATGTGTCTGAATTTATGATATATCTTCACTGTGTCCCCATCATACAGTAATTCTACAGCATCGCCTATATACTCTTTAGGAACACTGTAATAGTGATTGTTAAGCGATACATAACTGTTTTTCATGACAGTTGCCGTTTTCCGGTTTTTTGATATAAATCTTGTTGCCGGCAATATATGTAGCCTGTCTTTCTCGACCTCGAGGAAACGCTCCCTACGGCTGTAGCTGCGGTTGTACATCTTTCGGCTGTTCAATGCGTCAGTATGTTTCATTATTTCTATGTTCAAGGCTTCAATATCATTGAATTTCAATCCTGTCATCTTTGAATATACCTCCCTGTAAAGCAGTCTTACAGCATTTTCAACCAAAGCCTTGTCTTTGGGTTTGCGCACTCTTGCCGGAAAGACAACACAACCATAATGGTCTGCAAATGCCGCAAAGTCATCATTTATTACAGGCTCTATTCCACCGGGCCTTGTTACGGCAGATTTGAGGTTGTCGGGAACTATGGCATTTGGTACACCTCCAAAATAATGGAAAGCATTTTCACATGCCTGGATAAGATATTCTTTCTTTTGCGATGGTACAGCCTCGTAATAAGTAATCTGACTGCATGGAAGTATCGCAGCAAAGACTTCTACGGGAACCTTATCACCCGTATTCCTGTCTGAAATATAAAGTTTGTCACCGGCAAAATCCACATACATCTGATCACCAGCTATATGATCTATGCGTCCAACCGGTATTTTTACCTCCCTTTCACGTCTGAGATACAGGCAGAATGAACAATAACTGTAACCTTGGGGACGGTTTCTCAGATACTCCTCATACAAGGACCTTCTTGTTGTTCCACGGGATTTAAGTCGTTTAATGTACTCAGGTATATGTTCTTGAAGATACTTATACTCTGCAGATCCTGTTGATTCGTTGTCAGTCTCCGTACCGAAAAGTTCATGCAGATGATGCTCGTCCATTTTCAACAGGCGTTCCAGCTCTATACCCATATCCTCGTATATTCGGATATACCGTTTACTGTATTACGTGAAATCAGAAGAGAAGAACTGATACTACGGATACTCATTCCTGACTGGTAGCACCGCAGTATGTGCTTGATTCTTATTTTCATTCTTTAAAATTTTTATTCGGTTAATGATACCGGGTTAAAATGCTTTTTAAAGTACAAAAACAAGACTGAAATGTGGTAATTCTATAGGGTCAATTTTTATTATAATCTAAGTGGGTCAGTTTCGGTTATAAAGGTGGGTCAGGTGATTTTTATAATAGTGGGTCAAGTGACTTTATATTTTCCAATTTGATGAAAGAGTAATGCTCTCTGTAACTTTGAAGAGTGATAGCCTTGTAGAACAGGGTTTTCAACACACCATCCTGAGGTATTCTCATCTCTATAAGCCTTTCCGTGTCTATGACCTTTATCCATGTCCTGTTTTTATGTATGATGTCAGCAATGAGATAAAACGTTCTTTTCTCCATCAAAGACCGCAGTTGAAGTCGTTCATGATTTGAACATGTTCACGTTTCACCTTGAAGGTTCCACGCTTCTCGTGAAGACGTAGGTCTTCAAAGAGGTCAGCTGACATCACCTCAATGGAGTTGTATATCGTGACATTGAGCTGGTGGACAAGTCCGTCAACATGTGTCTTGCAGTTAATCTTGAACATCCGTTCCGTGACGGGGAAGCAGTAGGCGCAGCTCTCATGGCCGAAGACCGTATCAACTGGTGGTTCCAGATGATAGAGGATGGCAAGATCAGCATTCATTTCCAACATTTCCAGGACATTCTCCATAGACTGAGGCTTGGGAACGTCATAGAGAAGAATGGCGTAATCCTCATAGGAAGTGACCTTGCTGAGGAAAACATTATCTATGAGGTCTGGCAGGATTACTGGTCCTGACGTTTTGAATTTGTAGATGGCTTCCTGTAACATTTTCGAGGTTGATTAGAGTGTTGATATGTATAAACGCATGAGCTGTGTTGGCAATTTATCGGACAGTTCCTTGTCTAAAAGATGTTTGCTGGCAAGCCTTGAAACAATCGCCTGGAAGTCCTTCGCAATATCTGTCATGGCTTGCGACTGCTCGGGAGTAAGCATTGCCACGCCAAAGGAATCCATCGAAAGGTACGGCTGGAGCATCATCCACAAATAGGCATTGGCTTGAGGAGCATCTTTTATCTTACCTCTTTTTAGTACCTCGTGGCAGATCTTTGCATTGAGAATCAATCGGCGGTTGGTTCTCATGGACATATAGACCAGTGCTTCCTCTGCGGAAATTATTTTCTTGGAGGCATTTGAATATACATTTGTACAGATGTCGGTTGTCAGGTTCGTAATGCCAGTCATATTCATTGAGGAGCATTTGTCAAGATGCGCAAGAAAAGAGCGGAAGTGTCTGTCCTCATTGGCTATGTAATTGAGGAACTCTTTCTTTGAATAGATTCCCATCCTGTTCACCTCGGAAAGGTACTTGGAGTAGTCTGCAAGTATCTCATGTACATCTTTATTATAGATTGGATTCTTATCCAAGCTGGAATAGAAATTACCAGCAGCCTGTTTTAAGGAATCAAGTCCACTCTCTTCAGCATATTTAGATGTGTGTAATTTCACGTATGCCACATCGCTCAAAGTGCATTTATCAGCCAATCTTAGCAGAGCCGTGCGGATGGAGTCCGTGTTTTCCGCAAACACCATTGACAAGCCGGCATGAGCTGTGAACGCTGGGTCTTTCTCGATGTAATGAAGGACTGTATCTGACAACTCTTGCCACTGGTTGATGTAAGCAGCCATTTGTTCAGAATTGACTACTTGTTGTTCCTGTATGGAATGAAAGAAGCTATTATATTTTCTCAAAGCGTCATCAGAAGACTCAAAATCATATTGAGTTCTAGTAGAACACGAAGAGGAAATAAATAAGGTACATAAAAAAAGCAAGTGAAAGATTAAACTCTTATGAGTCTTTTTTCTTTCACTTGCTTTACTTTCTTTCATTTCGCTTTTGAGACCTGAAGCAGAAGGGTTGCAAAGGCAACGCTGATAATGGAAACAGTGTGGTATTATCCTATATTTCATTGGCATTTATGTGTTAAATTCGAGTGCAAAGATACGGATATTTTTCCATACCACAATGAAAATAATGCCACTTTAAATTATTTTGTTATTCATACTCTATAAAGTATGATAAATTACCAACCATGGAAAGCATTAAACAAGGTTAAATAATCAAGAAGGGTTAATTATATTGCCTCAGTATGATTATTTTTCTGAATATAATTTGTAACTTTGCACGCAAAATAGAATGATGCGTATGACCAAACCTCACTACCACAAACGGCTGGCTGTAAGGTTAGGTTGTATCTAACCATCATAATATCAGATAAATACCTTTTTACAATGGCAAAAATTGGCTACATCATGGCTATCTCCCAGTACGACAGACTGGAGGAAGACCGAAAGTGGATGAACGACTATGGTTGCATCCGTATCGTTGAAGAAAGTGACGAGAACGAACGCAACAGACCGCTCTGGAAACAACTGATGGTTGCCCTGCAAAGGGGCGACGAACTTGTTATATCCAAGTTTTCCAATGCCTTGCGTGGCAGTCGGGAACTGGCAACATTTCTGGAATTTTGCCGAGTCAAGGTCATCCGTATTGTAAGCATCCATGACCAGATTGATTCAAGGAACGAGCTGTTTCCCGAAACAAGGCCGTCCGATGTATTGGAAATGATGGGTGCTTTACCGGAAGAGGTTCTTGCCCTGCGTAAGTCTGCGGAGCATGTAGTCAATTTACAGGAGAAGATGATAGTGTCACTACCTCCCGTCTCGTCAGCTAAGATGCAGAAGCTCGACAGAGAAAAGACTGTCATCAACCTGTATGTTGCAGGTCATCCCATTGATGAAGTATGGAGGGCCAGCGGTTTCAGAAGCCGAAGCTCTGTGTTCCGCATACTGAACAAGCATGGCATCAAGCTGAACCGTGGCAATCATTCTGGGCCAATCAAGAGAAAGGGCATATCTGACAATCCACAAGAAAAAGAATAAATAGCATGAAAAAGATACTCTTCCTACATGGTTTCTTTGCTACTGGCAGCTGTCCGATGGCGAGAGCACTGAGGGAGGCCTTTGATGGGCAAGCCATCGTGCTGACTCCCGACCTTCCTCTCCATCCCAAGGAAGCACTGAAATACATACGCATGCTTATAGACAAGGAGAAGCCAGACCTGCTCATAGGCAACAGTTGCGGGGCTTTCCTTGCACAGATGCTTTCTCCTGTCGTTGGCATCCCTGCCCTACTTGGCAATCCTCATTTCAAGATGACGGACTTCCTGAGAGAACGCATTGGCGAACATGAGTACAAGGCTCCGCGCATGGACGGTAATCAGACAATAGTCATCAACGAATCACTCATCAATGAGTTTGGGGAACTCGAAGCCACACAGTTTGATTATTGTAATCCGTATTACAAGGATCGTGTGTGGGGACTCTTTGGTGAACAAGACACACTGGCTCATTTTGAGCCGTTGTTCTTGCAACACTATAACAACAGCTATCACTTCCCTGGCGGACACACGCCCACAGAGCAGGAAGTCAAGACTTGGTATGCCCCGCTGGCACAGAAGATGCTCATGGAGTATTCAGTTAAAGAAGAAAGATTTTTCCGTCATTTTAAGGGAGGAATGTACAAGTATATCCATTCCGCATATGACAGCGAAACTCAGGAACGCATGGTAGTATATCAAGCATTATATGGTGAGGAAGCATACTGGGTTCGTCCCGAGAAGATGTTTTTCGAGCAAATAACAAGAGACGGAAGGACATTTAACCGATTCACAGAAATAGACAGATAAAGATGGAAACATTCAAAGACGTTATATCAAGCGACCAACTTGTCTTGGTCGATTTCTTCGCCACATGGTGTCAGCCATGCAAGATGATGCACCCCATCTTGGAGCAGGTGAAGACAGTGCTGGGTGACAGAATCCGCATCATCAAGGTGGATGTAGATAAGTACGGCGTAACAGCAAGCCAATACCGCATTCAATCCGTGCCTACGCTGATGCTCTTCCGAAACGGAGAAGTATTGTGGCGCACAAGCGGTGTGGTAGATAAAGCCGAACTGCTGGCTACGCTTGATCCATTCTTAAAATAAAAAGATGAAAAGAATAAAGGAAGAGTAGCGAGTTGTGGAGCAGATGATACGTTCTGTACTGCAGGAAGAAGGAGGGCAATAATGAATTATGTCCTGGGTGCCAAGAGTTGCTACAGTACGCTACTGCAAGACTGGAACGCTGTAAGTTTGGCGAGAACAAACCAACTTGCAAAAAGTGTCCCATCCACTGCTATCGTCCTCAGATGAAAGAACGAATGTGCAAAGTGATGCGCTGGGGTGGGCCAAGAATGATTTTGTATCACCCGGCAGCTGCCATCAAGCATGTCATAAGAGAATTGTAACAATAAGAAAATTAGCATGAAACAGATAGAAACACTCGTCTTTGATTATGGAGGTGTCATCGTGAACATTGATGATGCTTCTGTTGTGAAAGCCATGGAGAGCCTGGGCGTAACGGCGTTCAAGCGACTAATCCATGTCCGCAAGATCAAGAGACTGATGCACCAATATATTAATGGTCTTGTAGCGGAATCAGAAACATTGAAAGAGATGCTGAGTCTTTGCCGTAAAGGAACCACAACCGCGGATGTTGAAAAAGTGCTCGAAGAGCTGTGTGGTAATCTGCCCGTAGAAAGACTGGAAGCATTGGTCAAACTTCGGAAGCAGTACAAGGTCTATCTGCTCAGCAACATCAACGACACGCTTTGGCAGAAGTCGGTCTGTCTGATGAAGCAGCTTGGATATTCCACGGACGAGTTGTTTGATGAAGTATTCCTCTCATACGCCATGCGGAAGGAGAAGCCATCCGTCGAAATCTATGAAGAGATGACGAAACAGACTGGATTGAATCCTGCCACCACCCTCTATTTCGATGACCGTGCCGAGAATGCCGAAGTTGGCAGAAACTTCGGCTTCCAGAGTGTACTGGTAAAGACCAATCATCTGGAGGAGCATCAGGAATGGCAAGAAATTAACAAGAATACAAAAGAATAATCTTATGCGCATAATAGGAAACTTACTTTGGTGGCTCTTCGGAGGTCTCGAAGCTGCCATCGGTTATTTCACTGGGAGTCTGGCTCTTGCATGTACCATCATCGGCATTCCCTTTGCAATACAGACATTCAAGATTGGTCTGCTCTGCCTATGGCCTTTTGGTTCAACGGTAAGAGAAACGAATAGTCCAACTGGTTGCATTCGCATCCCGCTGAATTTACTCTGGCTGATTTTCGGAGGTTTGTGGGCTTGCATCATGCATCTGTTCTTCGGCTTTCTCTTATGTATAACCATTATCGGCATTCCTTGGGGAAAACAGCATTTCAAGATGGCCGGGCTTTCGCTCGCACCATTCGGCAAGGATGTGGAGTTGGGAATTTAAAGTGATACAGATTGCGCGGATGGCGTATTTACACATGAATAGATAACAAAATAAAGAACGAAGCATATGAAAAGTTTTGCACCAAAGCCGTGGGTAGTACCACAGCCTGTGCTGATTATAGGCACATATAATAAGGATGGAGTTGCCAATGCAATGAACGCTGCCTGGGCAGGACAGTGGGACATGAAGGAGATTATGATCTCGATGGGAAATCACGTTACCACAGACAACCTAAAAAATGGCGGTGAGTTTACCGTTGCATTCGCTACCAAGAAAACCATGGTGGGTTCTGATTTCGTGGGTATTGTTTCTGCCAAGAACGATCCAAAAAAGATGGAGAAAACAGGATGGAACATCAAGAAGGCAACTATGGTTAACGCTCCCGTATTTACAGATTTTCCTATGACTTTGGAGTGTCGCATCAAGGAAAAGATTGACGAGTCGGAAGAGGGCTATTACATCGTGGCAGAGATAGTCAACATCCTTGTGGATGAGAACTATCTGGCAGAGGATGGCAAGCCCGACATGGAGAAGATGGAACTCATCGTGTTCGACCCGATACATCATGGTTACATCGAACTTGGCAAGACCATTGGAAAGGCATTCTCAGATGGCAAGGCTTTGAAATGATGACACTCAGATACATCTTCCATAGCGGATTCCTGCTTGAAACGGCTCGGTGCATCCTGGTCTTTGACTACTGGATGGATCCTGCCGATGTCATGAGTGGCTACATGAATACATGTAAACATGTGTACGTGTTTTCAAGCCACTTCCATGAGGACCACTTCACGAAAACAATCTTCAAATGGAAGAATAGCATCCCCAATATCACATACATCCTGTCAAAGGATATACTCAAACGCCGAAGAGCGCAGAAAGAGGATGCCGATGTATGGATGGCCAAAGGAACGGTATGGGAAGATGAGAACCTGAAAGTATCAGCCACGGGCAGCAATGACAGTGGCGTGAGCTGGATTGTGGAGACAGAAGGTAAAACCATCTTTCATGCAGGTGACCTGTGCAACTGGTACGCACGCTTTCTTGTTGACGGCACGCCTGTAGGAGAGGTCTTCAGTGAAGAGATTGATCAGTACATCAATCCTGTAGCAGAGGAAAAGCGGTTCCTTGGTGAACTGAAAGACATCCGAAAGACTACCGACTCCTTTGACCTCGTGATGTTTCCTGTGGACGGACGCATCGGCAATGGCTATACGCTTGGAGGGCGTCAGTTTATCGAACGCTTCAAGGTTGGAATGTTTGTCCCAATGCACTTTGTCATGAGTGGGTTTGAGAGTGCGTGGCGCATGGAGCCTTTCTGCAAAGAAAAGGATGTCCCCTTTTGGTGCATCGGGCACGAAGGAGACAGCATAACAATATAATATTAACACATTAAATCGTTAAAACAATGGACGCAAAAGAAAAAGTATTAGCAACAATGAAAGAGGCAGGTCAGCCTCTTAACGCAGGTAAAATCGCAGAACTCAGCGGTCTCGACCGCAAAGAGGTAGATGCAGCCATGAAGCAGCTGAAGGCAGAGGGCGCAATCGTCTCTCCTGTTCGTTGCAAATGGGCACCTGCAGAGTAAAAACTTTAATGGCTTGGTACTGCGGTCTTGAATAACAGGCTGCAGTACCTTCCTTTCCTATCTGAACTTCTGTACCACCAATAGGATGATTACCCGACTGCAAAGGTATACCTTTGCTACGTTTTTTTATAAAGTAACAAAACATTCGCCACATAGTAGCCATGCAAGATATTTGTTTGTCTTGTTATATGCGATTTTTTATGGAAATTTCATTGTTTTTCAAAAAAAAATCGTACCTTTGCACCGAAATGTCAGATACACATGAATACTGAACAAGTATGAGGTGACACAGAACAGGAAGAAATATATGGCATTACCAATAAACATCGACGAACTGCAGAAGGGGAAGACTATGGAATGGTCACTTCCTTACGACGGTGCCCGTACATCAGGCTTTTGTTGACGAGAAGGCTTATCTTGTCTCTATTGGCAAGGAACTGGATGAGGGTGGCAAGAAAGAAGGAAAGAAAGACAATGATTTCCCAAAATACTTCCCAAAAGAATCTATGGAAGAAATAACTGATAGACAGCGTATTATACTATCATTGGTGCAGAGTGATTGCACTTTACTTCCCAAAAGATTTCCCAAAAAATTTCGGAAAAAGAACCTGTAACACAGAGAACGATAAAAAAAGATATTGCAGACCTGCAATCCAAAGGCATACTCTCTCGTGAAGGCGGTCGCAAGGATGGCCGATGGGTGATAACAAACAAAAATGACAACAAAAATCGTGAGTAGTGCAGAAATCAGAGTTATTGGCAACTCTTGACCCATTCTTAAGATAATGAAAGCATATACATATATAGATAAAGGCAGGTTTGAAGATTGACACCACACCGCTCATCACCCACCGTTTTCCGTTGGAGAGGATAGCTGAAGCCTATGAACTCTTTGAGCAGAAGCGAGATGGAGTTATCAAAGTGGCCATAACTCAATAAACAGATAAAGGAAAGATGAAGATACATCAAATCATATTCAACCCCACGGGAGGAACTCAACGAGTGAGCGAAATCCTACTCTTTCTGCTTCTCACCTTTTTCCTGGCTTACATCCAGACTACAGAGGCGAAAAGTCAATCCCCATGTCTTTCATATGGGGCAAGCATTATGAATGGAGAATTATGTTGCGGTCATCAGGAGGATAGTGCTTTTGCCATGCATAGCGTCATGAAATTTCCACAGGCTTTATACGTAGCAGACTACTTGCACAAGAAAGGACTGACACTGAGCGACTCTGTTCTTGTGCACAAGGACAGTCTGGACGCTGAGACATGGTCGCCTATGCTTTCAAAATTTGAAGGTATGCGTTATTTCACGTTTGCTGAGTTAATAGAATGGTCATTGAAACAGAGCGACAATAATGCGTGCGACCTTTTGTTTGCATCATGCGGACAGCCGGATGCAGTAGAGAAATATATCCATACGCTTGGATTCAAAGACATCCATGTGCAACTGACGGAGAAGGAGATGAAAAAGAATCCTCATAGAGCCATAGAAAACTCAGCCACTCCAAAAGAAATGGCAAGGCTCTTGGAGTGGTTTTATCTTCATAGGGATGACAACAAGAATCTCTCCTTTATCTGGGATACAATGGCTGATTGTAATACGGGTCAGCAACGCATAGCAGCAGTCTTGCCCAAAGACGGCAAACTGATTCACAAGACAGGTTCTGGTTTTCCTTCTTCTGACGGAAGACAAGATAGAAACGATGTTGGGATCGTTCTGTTGCCCGACGGTTCTCACTTATCAATTGCCATCTTCTTCCCAAAGTCAAAAGAGGAGAAAGAGGTGGCAGAGGTAGCAGAACAATGTTTGATGCGCATCCAGGCAGATGGATTTCTACGTAACATGCCGTCAGACCTACAACACAAACAGACATTGGCTATACTCAGAGCTATAGATGGAGATAACAAAGAGTTGACAGCTGTCCGCAATGCCCGGAATGCTCCACCCAAGTATTCTGACCATGTGGAAACAAAGATGATTACCCCAATCATGCGCCTTTATGAGCCCAAGGGAAGTCAAGACCAACGCCTTCCAGTCTTGTTGTATCTGCATGGAGGAGGCTGGACTTTTGGGAGCATCAATAGTTGTGGAAGATTCTGTGATGCCCTGGCTGCATCGGGCAAGATGAGAGTTATAGCTCTTGACTATCGTTTGGCTCCAGAGCACCCTTATCCTGAAGGACTGGACGATTGTATCTCTGCCGTCAATTACATCATCGACCATGCTGCAGAGCTGCATATTGATGCCAACCACATCACCATTGGCGGTGACAGTTCTGGAGGCAACCTTGCCCTGGCCACAGCTTTGTCAGAAACATGCCGCGGCAAAATAGAATCCTTGCTTCTGTTCTACCCTGTGACAAAGGCTTTTGACGATGGTTCGGAATCATGGAAGCAATATGGTAAAGGATTTGGTTTGGATGCCGAAATCATGGAAGCTTTCAATCGGGCGTACACCATCAATGCAGACAATCGCTGTTCCGCCATCAGCGTAGGCCTGTGTAGTGATGAAATGTTGAATATGCTTCCGAGAACTTTTCTCATAGCTGCAGAAAGGGATATTCTGCGCGATCAAGGATTGAATCTTGCAGAAAGAATGTGCGGACAGATACAGAGGATAGAATATAAAGGAGCCGTACATCTTTTCATCACAGTTCCCGGGCAGGATACGGCATTTGACAGAGCAGTCAAAGATGCCATTGGATTTATCTGTAACAAATAATAAAACAATTCTCTGTCACTGAAATGCGTTTCAACAATATTGTTACTTCTCCTTGTAAAGAACGTAACTGGGCATATATAAATTTTCTTCAGGTTGGAAAGCATATTGTTATGCCATCCTTCAATATCGAGGAAGACAATATAGCGTATCAGTATGTCAAAAATGCCTTTCCTGATTGTCATATACATCTGTTAGAAATGACGGAAATAGCAAAAGAAGGAGGAGCTTTGCATTGTATCAGTTGGAACATTCAAAGATGAGGACTGATTTAACACAACAATAATGACCGCACCGAGTATTGAATCATCTACACGAGAAGAGCGTTTGGATTATGTTCTGAATGAATGGAAATGCTTACACAACTGTGAGTTGTGCGGCAAATGCCATGTTCTTAAAGGCCGATGCGAAGAATTGCTCTATGCCGACTATATAGACGGCAAGCGGTCGTATATGGATATAACATTGGAAATAAGAAGCAACAGATGAGTCTATGACACTAGATACAACCTATAATAATAACACATTAAATCGTTAAAACGATGGACGCAAAAGAAAAAGTATTAGGAACAATGAAAGAGGCAGGACAGCCTCTTAACGCAGGTAAAATCGCAGAGCTCAGCGGTCTCGACCGCAAAGAGGTAGATGCAGCCATGAAGCAGCTGAAGGCAGAGGGCGCAATCGTCTCTCCTGTTCGTTGCAAATGGGCACCTGCAGAGTGATGGTACAGGACTCGACAACATATTATGTATGGATAGGCGGGTCATGTGACTACGGTCATAAAGAACCGACGCACGAAGCAAGAGCAGAATCCCAAGCTCGCTTGGGTTATGCCTTGCAAGAAGGAGGAAGACGAAAGTCAACGTGCTGGTGGTACATGACATGGCAACATAAGCATCAAGGAAATCGCAAGGATATGCGAGACATATCATCTTAACAATCATTAGTATTATGACCGAGGACAACCGTACATATATAGCCATCGACCTGAAATCGTTCTTCGCTTCCGTGGAATGCGTAGAGCGAGGTCTCGATCCGCTCACCACCAATCTTGTTGTGGCAGACGTGAGCAGGACAGAGAAGACCATCTGTCTGGCTGTTTCCCCTGCCCTCAAAGCCTACGGCATTGGAGGAAGGGCACGACTGTTTGAGGTTATGCAGCGGTTGCGTGAAGTCAACAATGAGCGAAGGTACAAGAGCCCTTTCTGTCGCCTGACTGGAAAGTCGTGGAAGGACGAGGAACTCAAAGTTCACGAAGATTGGGAAGTTGACTACATTGCTGCCCCTCCTCACATGGCCAAATACATTGAATACAGCACACGTATCTATCAGATATACCTGAAATACGTCGCTCCAGAGGATATTTACGTTTATTCCATCGACGAGGTCTTTATGGACGTAACGGCTTACCTTGACACATACAGGATGACGGCACATGAACTTGCCATGACCATGATACGTGATGTCCTGAAGAATACCGGGATAACGGCTACTGCCGGCATCGGCACAAACCTTTACCTCTGCAAGATAGCCATGGACATCATGGCAAAGAAGGCTCCTGCTGACAAGGACGGTGTGCGCATTGCGGAACTCAATGAGATGAGTTACCGGGAACAGCTTTGGGACTATACCCCCATCACAAAGTTCTGGCGTGTGGGCAAAGGCATAGCAGAGAAACTTGCTCAGTATGGTATGTACACCATGGGCGATGTGGCTCTCTGTTCCGTAGAGCGTGAGGGACTGCTTTACAAACTCTTTGGTGTGAATGCGGAACTCCTTATCGACCATGCCTGGGGATGGGAACCTGTCACGATGGACTATGTGAAAGCCTATCGACCTGAGACCAATTCGCTGAGCAGCGGACAGGTGCTAACAGGACCCTACACATTCCAGAAAGCAAGGGTCGTTGCCCAGGAGATGGCGGATGCCGTTGCTCTCGACCTTGTGAGCAAACGGCTCGTTACAGACCAACTGGTGCTGACAGTAGGCTATGACATAGAGTCTTTGACGAACCCTGACATTCGTGACAACTACCATGGCGATGTCACAACAGACCACTATGGCCGCCAAGTGCCGAAGCACGCTCATGGGACAGCCAACTTAGACAAGTTCACTTCATCTACCAGACAGATTATGAAGGCTGTGGCATCCCTCTACGACCGGATTGTCAACCCCAACCTGCTGATACGTCGCCTGACACTAACAACCAACCATGTCATCAGTGAAGAGAGTGCCAGAACAACGAACTCCACTCCCATACAGTTAGACCTGTTCACCGACTATGAAGCATTGGAGGCACAACATAAAGCCGAGGAAGAAGCACAGGCTAAAGAGCGAAGGATGCAGGAGACATTATTGAGTATCAAGAGCAAGTTCGGCAAGAACTCCATACTCAGGGGACTGAACCTTGAAGAAGGGGCTACAGCCATAGAACGCAACAAACAGATAGGAGGACACAAAGCATGACGGATAAATACGCCCATATCATTGACTTGCCCCACCACGTATCAAAGGTCAGACCACAAATGACCATGTACCAGCGTGCAGCTCAGTTTGCCCCATTTGCGGCTCTAACAGGGCATAGTGCAGCCATCAGTGAAACGGCAAGACTGACAGACAAGGTGATAGAACTCTCTGAGAATGAGTGTGAAGTGCTCAACCAGAAAATCACATTACTTTTAGCGAACCTCGACGAACATCCGAATGTCTGCATTACATACTTTGTTCCTGACTTGCAGAAGGAAGGTGGCAAATATGAGACACATTCGGGTTCCATCAAGTCCTGGGATGAGTACGAACAAAGGATTACCTTCGACGACGACACGCAAGTCAAGGCAAATGAAATCATTGACATAAAAGGGGAATTGTTCGACAACAGAGCATTTTGAATGTCCATCACCGATTGAAGTGTAGCCACATAATGCACCTGTAGGAGCATCCAATAAGGCTGCCACTACAATTCTTAGTCATTACATGTAGAACTATGACTATCTATCCCGTCTGAAATCATTGCGCTCGTCCCCATGCCACCATGCTCCTAAGAAAGCGAACAGCACGCGGAAGACAACGACAATGACAACAATATCAAATATCTCATTCATAAGCGTTCTAATATAAGTTTGTAACAGAAATACCCATCTCTCTTGCCTTTCTTATGGTGTAATAAGTTCCTCCTCTTTCCCTACCATCATAATAGGCAATAATCTGTGCTGCATTGCATACCATAAACTCATCCCTGTCAAGGAAACACCTCGGATAATAATGTTCCGACAATACAATCACCTCGTCTGCTTTTTCTATAAGTTCATCGTAACACCTCCTGTCATGTGGTTTGAACCTGCCAGCCTGTCCTCTGAAAGGTATTGCGGCGGTGAGCACCATTCCTGGGTGAGAGAGCTTCAGAGACTGTACGGTCTGAGCTGCCATAAGGTCTATGCCTGTGGCAAATCCCGAAATGAAGTTTCGGATGCCATTGTCGTATGCTTCGACAATGGCTCGTGACAGACGTTGCCTGATAATCTCTTTTCGTGAGAAGTCATAGTAACGATGTCCTGTGAAGGCTGCTGATTTAGCCCTGTCAAATGAGTTGTTGTTTCTTTTTTTCATTGCTGTACATATTTATATGATGTCTTGCCGAGGAATATGCCATCTGTAACATGCGCCCCAACCTGTTCTAATTGATTACTATAAGCACAAAAGGAAGAGCCGGTTGTCACCACATCGTCCCAAATGCAGACTATCTTATTCTTGAAGAAATCTGCATCCACCTCAATGTTCATACCCTCCTGTAATCTCTTCATGCGTAATTCTTTCTTTATTTTTGTTCCATGAACGGCAGTACGTTCCCCTTTTACTCTTACATGTGAAAAACCATCAATGGCACCCGATAGCCTGCATACAAGTTCGGAGAAATACTTGTTGCGAGCCTCGTTTCGTTCCTGGCTGCTTGCAGGAACACAAGAGAAGACTACCTTGCCTATCTTGCGTCCATACTTCTTCACCAACATCTTTGCAACACATTTGGCTACTTCTGCATGGTTGTGACCATCCTTGAAGTCATAGATGATTTGTCTGTCAAAAACAGCATCAAACCCAATGTTTTTTATTCTTGCAGGATAGTAACGTAAGAAACTGCTTAGGTTCTTGTCTTCTTGTCCTTTGATGTAAACCTTGACCATGTTCATTGTTCTTCTGATTTTTATTTCCCTCTCGTTAAATCCTTTCGGACTGTGATTGGGAAGATTTTCTGCATTCAGAAGTGCGGTCAAGGCAATCAGACAAGTCTGCCGTGAAGAATACTCTTTTTCTGTGAAAAAGGAAGATTGTCCACGAAGCACGACTTGCCATTTTGCATTGAACAGTGGTAACTTCGCAGAAAATTCTCCCTAATCACCCGTCCGACAGGAAGTAAAGAGCATCTTTACGTGAACCCTACATGATAGGACTTGCCAAGATAGTAAAAGAGGATGTACTGCTTTTCGCTCTTTGTTAGTCATTCGGGGTCTTATAAGTTTAGATACCACTCATTGATGTTCCACACCTCAATGTCATAATTCGTCTCATAGCCTTGGGTCTGGTAGGCAATTTCAAGTTCCTTACGGAGTATGCGCCTTGCTTCTGCTTTCAGCACACGTTTTGAGGTTTGTTCTATCTCGTCCTTGTCGAAGAACTCTTCCAACTCTATGCGATGGTTCTTCACAATGGCATTCACTGCCGCCCATTTGCTTGTGAAAACGCCTGCACACTTTCGATGGCTCATGCTATGCCATGCATCGGTTTCATAAACTACAAATATTTGTCTCATAATACTTTGTGATTATTAGGAATAGGCAGCATTGTAGCCACCTATCCCTAAAGTGAATTACTATCCAATCTCTGAAATGATGAAGTCAATATGACCAGCAAAGATGTCATCTGCCTTAATCTCATGCTCATTGCCTCGGTCGTTCTTCTCATCACCAATGAAAGTGATGTCTCCGTCTTTATCCATTCTGACAGCAAGGATAACCACGTCACAAGGCTCATCATAGTCGTATGCGGCTACGATGGGACATTCTCCCTCAAAGTGCCACTCATAGCCATCATCCACCTTTTCACCATGAAGTCGAAGTGCGGTTGCAAGTTCTTCCTGCTCTCTGTTTTTCACTTCCTGCACACTGTCATAGATGGTAAAGTCTTTGAGCCTTGCGTGACGTGATGCATGCATAAACTCTCCGTTGGGTTGGCTGATGCTGTAATCATGGAATTGCACCGGCACAAAGTCAATGGGGGCTGCCATCCATGAAATGTTGTTAAGCGAATAATCATGCTCTGTCAAGAACTGCTCGATGTCCTCGTTTATCATGTGGTCGGGAACATTCAAAACTTCGATGCGAACATTTGCGCTGTCCATTACGATAATCTTCATAATCTTATGCGTTTATAGGGTTATATATTAGTCTTTGTCATAGAGCCGTGAGAGAAACGCCTGCAGTTCTGCGTCCTCAATCTCTGCAAGGGTGCAAGGCTTGAAATCCATGTCCTGCTCAATCCTCAAAGTGCCAAGTCCGTACTCGCTTGCATCATAGGTGATACTTGCCATTTCGGTTACAGACTGGTAGCCGTACTCCGTCTCTTGCAGTCCAGTAACGATGCCATAGAGCGTAAAGTCATTGCCTTCCTGCTGTCCTTCCATGATGTACCAGCGGATATTGCCAAGGTAAAACACAGCAATGCAGAGAGCATCCTTATGCTTGCCATCCTGTGAATAAAGAGGATAGTCTGCCAATCTCTTCTGCAACTCAGATGTTATCAGGCGGTTAGTCTTTGTTGCACACTCCTGGGTTCTTGCAGTGCTCGAACCTTGTTCGGCTCTGCTGCCATTGTTCTTTTGCATGTTCAAATCTGTTTTCATATCTCTAAGATTTTTTCTCCCTTTCGTTAAGTCCTTTCGGACAGGATTGGGAAGATTTTTCTGCTTTCAGAAGTGCGTACAAGACAATCATGCAAGTCTGACGTGAAGAATACTCTTTTTTGTAGAAAAAGGAAGATTGTTCACAAGGCACGACTTGCAAACTTGTTGAAGGACGCAATAACTTCGCAGAAAAATATTCCCGAAATCCTACGGACGACATGGAGGAACATTATAACTCAGAAAAGAAAACATAGTATCGCCAGAAAGGAAATCGGTTAAAACTGTATCGGGTGGGCTAATTCCAAATCATCTTGCTGTCAGTGGTGACAAAAGTGAAGTGTCATCAATACAAAGAGCCCACTTCAGAAAGAATGGAGCGTTTAGTTCCATCCTTACGGAAGTGGGCATGGATTGAAGACTTTTCACGTCACCACCTTTTGGGGAGTGTCTTCTGTTCATAGTCGTTAGATCTTGAATGGAAGACTCTCACCAAAATTGCAACATGGTTTGGGGTTGGTGTGGGGCGAAGCATTATAACAGCTGGGTGGGAATGTCCTTGCAGACACCAACAGCCAGTGCGACAATAATGAACTCTTCGTCTATCTTTGATGACAGAATGTTCATGTCGCACCTTTGATAGAGAGGCTTCCTGCCCATAGTCGATACGCTCGACCATGGAGCAAGGAAGTCTCTCCATCAAACTGTTAGTGTTTGCGGACATCGGTGTGGGCGAAGGTTAAGCTAAAGAAAGAATTATACGTTATAGCAGGGAAAGAAGTATATTGAAACGAGGACAGCCATCTTTT
The DNA here is from genome assembly GCF_056640935.1 of Parabacteroides sp. KHUB-01. Classification (NCBI taxonomy): domain Bacteria; kingdom Pseudomonadati; phylum Bacteroidota; class Bacteroidia; order Bacteroidales; family Tannerellaceae; genus Parabacteroides; species Parabacteroides sp. KHUB-01. The sequence goes on from NZ_CM153256.1 coordinate 427,741, forward strand.
TATAAGTTGTAAGAAGGGAGGGGGCAATGAAGAATGCTGCTGTGAGCAAGAGCATCTTCTTGACGAATGGACATGCAGTATAGGCAAACTGATTAAGTGGGTAACGCTTGCGTCCCACCTACTCAGTTTGTTAGATACCGCATGTCGTTTCGTGATGCTCCTTCCTGCTGAGTGACCTGGCTTTACGTCATGCTCCGCTGACATAAATGAAAGGTCTTTCAGGTGGAACTCCAGTTGCTTCCTTCATGGTGTGGGGCGAAGCTGTAAAACATGTGGGTGGGAATGTCCTTGCAGACACCAACAGCCAGTGCGACAATAATGAACTCTTCGTCTATCTTTGATGACGGAATGTTCATGTCGTACCTTTGATAGAGAGGCTTCCTGCCCATAGTCGATACGCTCGACCATGGAGCAAAGGAAGTCTCTCCATCAAACTGTTAGTGTTTGCGGACATCGGTGTGGGCGAAGGTTAAGCTAAAGAAAGGATTATACGTTATAGCAGGGAAAGAAGCATGTTGAAACGAGGACAGCCATCTTTATATAAGCTGAAAGAAGGGAGGGTCAATGAAGAATGCAGCTGTGAGCAAGAGCATCTTCTTGACGAATGGACATGCAGTATAGGCAAACTGATTAAGTGGGTAACGCTTGCGTCCCACCTACTCAGTTTGTTAGGTACCGCATGCCGTTTCGTGATGCTCCTTCCTGCTGAGTGACCTGGCTTTACGTCATGCTCTGCTGATATAAATGAAAGGTCTCTCAGGTGGAACTCCAGTTGCATCCTTCATGGTGTGGGGCGAAGCTGTATCTTGGCAAATGAAAATACTCTGGAAAAAGAATAACTCATCGTTTTCGACGAGATAAGGATTATAAAGGTCTTACATAGAAGATTATACAGTTGTGTACATGTATTCACGTCCACATGAATACAACTACACAAAAGAATGATTGCCACCACCAGAACTGGAAAATCTGATAGTGGCAATCTTCATTATTTCAATAAACAAAGGAATAGTTCACGTTAAAACATAAATCAGACACCTTCATGGTGGTAATGACCATAGACCTATCCTCGGTGGTGAAACAGTATTGGTAGGAAGTTTCATCGGATGCAGATACGAGAGTGTAGTGTTTCTTCAGATAGTCTATTATCAGACGGCTGTTGGAGATAAGTTCCGTATCTATGACTGAATACAGGGTGCTGTCGCTTCGCAAGAAACTATAGAGAATAGCCTCGTTGCCATTACCCGTCTTATATGCCAACTGAAAACTATCAGCGGTCTTGTTCTCTGCCTCGAAATGGTAACGCATCATTGTACCACTCATGTAAGTTGTTACTTCATCCAAGGACGCACCTTTGATGTGATACGGCTCTACCCATACTTTGAGCTCGGATGATGGTTTTTCAGTTTCTTCGATAATGTCATTATCACCACAAGAGGTAAACACTGTTGCCACCAACAATGATAGGATGGCGGTTAGGAAATACTTTTTCATTGTCTTTTTATTTTATTGGTTACTAATATTTTGAACTATGTTCTCACGTCCACATATATATATGTATTCATGTCTATATGTATTCATGTCCACATGTGTACACGTCCACCTATATACATGGCTACATATCCACATGGCTACATCACCTCATGAATCTCTTTCGACCTGATTTTCTTCACCTTTCCATGCTTGGACTCATAAGCCTCTATACCTTGTTTCATGACATATTCCATGAAGGAACGGATAGTAAAGCCTTCTTTGTGGGCAATAGCTTGCACCTTGTCCACAAGGGCTTTTGAGCATATAAAGGAGAAGTGTCGCCAAGTGTCATCAGGCTTTTCCTTGGTTGTTGCTTTCGTAGATGGTGCTGGAGCATCATTCTCTGGTAAAGGAGCAGCCGGCTCTTCATACCTGTCCTGCGGCTTGATGGCAGCATTTCCCAAGATATTGCCAAGCAGGATGTCCATATTCTTCTTTCCCATGGTCTTTATTGATTACGTGAAATAATCTCCTCCGTCAACGCAAGGTAATCTTTGGCTCCATTGGAGTTAGGGTCGTACTCGAAGATGCTTTTTCCGCTTCCTGCCGACTCGGCGAGGGCTATGTTCTCACGGATTCGGGTCTTCATGGTGATGCTTTCGTAGCGAGACTTTACGGCTTGCTCAACCACCTTGTTCAGTTTTCGATGGTTGAAGCGGGCTATGAACACACCTCCCAGGCGAAGAGAGGGCTTCACTCTTTGGAGGTTGGTCACAAAAGCATCAAGCATCCTCATTCCTTTGAGCGGAAGCAGCTCAGGAGTCATTGGCACGATGATTTCATCGGCTGCAAGAAAGGCATTCGTGGTGACGATGCCCAATGAAGGTGGGCAGTCGATGAGGATGTATTCATAGTCCTGTCTGATTGGGTCAAGAAGCCTACTGAGCAGCTGTTCTCTTGCCAAGAGATTGGTCAGGGCAATCTCCGCACTCGCCATTTCAAGTGAAGATGGCACAAGGTCGAGATTTTCCCTAATATGCTTCACTGGCAATGGTGCTCCATCTACGAGAGCATCAAAGATGCTGGTCTCAATCTCATCTTCGTTAGGGATGAAATACAATGTGAGATTTGCCTGTCCATCGAGGTCGATGAGCAGGACTTTCTTTCCCATTTGCGCCATGCAAGCCCCGATAGAGGCTGTAGAAGTGGTCTTTGACACCCCTCCTTTGTGGTTGGCGAACGTAATGATTTTCTGTTTCATACTTATTTCCATTATGTATATATGTATAAATGTGTACAACTATACAAGTCCACAAGGCTACGTGGCTACTTGTATTAACGTGTACAAAGTTACTGACGTTACTTTGGTTAGCCTTGTCACTTCTCCTGACAGCCTTTATAGTCAGGAGAAGTGTTAGGTGGTCAGAGTATAAACACCTCGTCTCTGAGTACTGTCACCTCTGCACCATTGCTCACTTGTACAAGCAGTTCCTTTCCATAATCTTCAATGATTGTAGCAAAGCGGCAGCCTTTCCATGGGGTTCCCAGTTCGCAAGACTCTCCCAATAATTCTGATTCATATTCGTACATATTCTGTGTAGGTTTAATGCGAGAGCACAAGGCTTGCTCATGCTCTCGCTTGTTTCTTATTCAAAAGTGAAGACACGAATATAGAAGTAGGTTTCTTCATTCTCATACTCATACTCGTTGATGAAGTCAACCATCTGTTCCTCTGTGCGTTCTCCTTGTTCGATTCCGGTCTTTGATACCCATTCGTTGATAGCATCCTTCACCGTATCGTAAACGTCATCATAAGCGTCCTCAAATGGTTTGCCGTTTGAACTGACACAACACTCTTCGGGGAAAAAAGAGCCTTCATCATGGACGTAGTAAACTTCGCATCCACATTCACAAACTCGGTAACTGATAGAGAGTTCATCGTGTAGATGATGGTTTATCTCCTCAAAGAGTTCGGTGCACGCATCCCATGCGCTTTCTGTCTCAAACGAGAGAAGAGAATTCTCGTCATCTTCCTCATACTCTGCCCAATAGATATGCCCTCTGACGCTGATTTGCTTTGCTCCGTAGTCGATGCCATAGAAGTCTGCCAATTCGTTCAGCCATACATTCTTGGTGTTCACATTCATGCCCTGAAGGGTCTTCCAAAGGTCGCTCACAGCCTTGCGAGAACCTGTCACCTTGTAGGTGGTAGTTGCCTGATTTGCCATAACTGTCTATTTGTTTATTGTGAAATGTGGGCGGTAATGCACCGCCACACTATTAGTATTCTGCTATTACTGCGAATGTAGCATGATGTTCAAGCCATTCCCTTACGCATTCCATGTTATACTCGCTTGTGATGACTGCCGTTTGTTCGTCTATTGCGGTGAAACGTGTGCTTTCGTAATCGTCAATCCATTCTTTCAGATTGCCAACTCCCAAATAAGCCGCATCGTTAAAGACTTCATCTATTACTGCAATGGGCGAGTTGAACCTGACAATAAGTGTCATGTAAGAAGTAATCATCTTGTTCCCTCCTTCCTTTTCATCCATTCATCACGCTTCTTCCGGCACTCTTCAAGCGTTGCGCATACGCAAGAGAAGAGTTCTCCGTCCGCATGTCGGTAGTCATATTGTACAAGTGTACGTCTCTTTCTGCCTATGCCCGACTGATATTTCTCGTATTTCTCAGCACCTGCGATGGTGCAGGTGCTTACTCCATTGATAGTCATTTTCTGTTCCATATCTGAATTGATAGAATTGTTACCATTCTGTGTAATAACTCTGGTCATTGCTTTCGCATTCTTCTGCCCACTCTTCATCTGTGAAGTCACTATGTAAGCAATCCTCGCTGCAATAGTAGGCTACTCCCATATCCACACAATAGCCTTCACGCATGAGTTTGCCGCACTCAGAGCATCTACGGCAGGCTCTGTCAGTGTCCCACCAATAATCCACAAAGGACTCAGCAATTACGTCTTCGCTTGTGTTCTCGTCCCACTTGTCACGGTAGAAGTCCGCAAACTTGTTCAACTCATCCTTGCTGAAAAGTTCCTGGTCTGTGCCACTAACACCCTTGGTCAGTCGGCTCAAAATCGATTCTCTTGTCGTCATATTGATATTGTTTTTTCTCCCTTTCGTAGATCAACTACTTCGGGAATGGTTAAAAATTATGTTGCTTTCAGAAGGTGTTACGGCTATCTTGGCAAGGTTTTGATGCAAAATACTACCCGAAAGGTGTGGAGATTTTCCATCAAAGCGGGCAGCCTTGACCTTGCAGGAGATGAGACGTAACCATTACCTTCGCAACAGAATTTCTACCGATTCCCAGAAGTCGATGTATGGCAATCATTATAACAGGAACACCCATTCGGCAAAGAAAAGGAGATGCATAAAAAAAAGCGACCCGAAGGCCGCTCTTTGATGACGAGAAGGGTTATTTGCCCTTCTTTGTCTTGCTCTCCTGTGGAGCAGGAGTTTCTTCTTTCTCCACAGCTTCGTAGAACTTGGTTGCGACGAGAACCACACGGTTGTGCTTAACTCCATCGGCATCCTGCCATTCCTCAGGCTTGAAGTAGCCTTCTACCGTAAGGAGTGTTCCCTTTACAAGGCGGTCGAAGGAAGAGGTGTTCTCGTTTTTGCGCCATGCCTCTACATTCATGAAGGCTGATGTGCGGTTTGTTTCTTCGCCGTTCTTCTCAGTACGGCTGATGGCCAGTGAGAAACGTGCAACGCTTGCTGTTGAGAACTGATGGATGCTTGCATCCTTACCTACGAAACCGCTTACTACGAAAGAATTTTCAATCTTTTTCATAACTTTGATATTTTAGAAGTGAAACATTTATTTTTTACGTTGCTATCAGAGTTGGCAAGGAAAGCAGGCAAGCAAGGAATTACCGAATTATTTCACCTTGGCATAGAAAAGTTTTTTGGATGATGTCAGACGAAAAAGTTTTTGAAATAATTCAGGTAATAAGGCACTGGTACTTGATACAATGCGGCTTGCACTAACTTTGCGACGGAAAAAGTAAGTGTGTCTGCTTCGTCCAAAATAAGAAGTGGAGAAAAGTGCAGAAAATCAAATAGTCGGTGTTAGGTAAAGGAAACAGGTATCTATATCAGATAAACAAGCGATGCACAAACATCGTGTCCATAGCCGTTGAAGGATGGTCGGAAACTGAGCAACAGCATGAAGAGCTTGGGGATGCAAATACGATGAAAAGACGGAGAACGCACAAGGAAGGGAACATAAGGAAGGCACACCTGAGGATTAGGATGTCGAGAGTAAACGCAATGCGGTTCTCGCAATGATTCACAGAAGCTAAAGAAAGAAGTAATTCAGCAAGGAGAAAAAAGAAGGACTGACCCTGCCGTCAATGAGCAGCCATCGGGCTCAACTTATGGCATGTAAGTTTAAGTTTAGAATTACTCATGTATATATACATGTTCTCCAAACTCAAATGTTTTCATGGTTTCAAGTCTATTACCCATACTTTCGAATGTAAAAAAGACAGTTTTCCTTCAGTAGGGAGAAGGTATAAAAAAGAGCGACCGAAGCCGCTCTTTATGTAGTATCAATATGTAGATTTACCTGGCAAGGTATGTTTCAACCAGTGTATGCAGTTGTTCTATCGAGAGGTTGGAAGTTCCTGTTTCTTCAATCTCTGCATACGCTGCTTTGTTTTTTGATATAACAAACTTACGCTCTTTTCCTTGTATCTCGCAAAGAAGATGGAAATTGCCTTTGTAAGTTTGTTCTACACGTACATTCTCATATAGAATGCCATCAATATCAAATGATGGTGAACTGCTATCTGGCAAGAAGCCCCAATTTGCCAGATGGTTGTTCAAGCAAGTTTCAACAGCAGCTATCCATTGCTGACCTACACCACATTCTTCTGCGTATTTACGGAACTTACAGATAGCAGAAGCAACCTCTTTGATAATGGTTTCTGCCTTTCTGATACCATTATCTTTGGCGAGAGCAAGAGCATCTTCAAGGGTTTGACCTTGCAGCTTTCCTTGCATCATAAGGCAGTGCATAGTCTCTGGAAGGAAACCTCCGACATTGAAAATATAGGTCATATCATATGCTGGCGATAACTGCCAATGACCGTTTTCGTCCATTAGGAAAGAAAAGTTCTTATTGTGGTCATCGGTGTTGTTGGCAAGGATGTTGAACACCATCCTGCGAAATACCTCTTCCTGTGTGGATTCAGGAAGTCGCATCTTACGACATACCATCAGCAGTTTCTCGTAGCTGTCTGCCTCGGGGTATAAGGCAGCCAGTGTCTGCATGTGAAGCTTACGTTCCTCATCACGATCGAAACGATGCGTTATGAAGTGATTCTGTCCCTCAACTTCAATAAGTTCACATGGCATCATGTTGATACCAGCAGCTGTAGCCATTTTGTAATAAGCCATTTCAAGCTCAGCAGAAGAACGTGAAGGATCACCAAACTTAAGAATACAGTATTCAAACTCTTTTTGCCCAGCTATCTGTCCGCTTCTTATCTCACCTGTCTTTGGATTTATGGCAATGATGGCTTTAGGCTGTCTGCCACCTGCAGAGGTGCCAACAGCTATCAAGGATTGCATCGTCAAAGACTCATCTGGCATTATCTTTACGTTCTCACGCTCAGTGAATATCTTTTGAGCCAAGTCCGTCAAAGCTTTAAGATTGAGTTGTTCGGACTTCTTAATGCCAGATGATTCAGGGATAAACTCCAATGCTCCCATTCCTCGCTTGCCAATGAAAGAGAGAATTTCAAGAGGAGTGATTTCCTGGTTTCGGATGCCGCTCTGTATTCTCCAACATTCGAAGACTTGATTTCCCCAAGCATCAGGAAGCGAATCAGCAAGAAAAGGAGGCAATTTACGGTAAAGCTTCATTTCCTTATCTCCCATGATAGGACGACGGCTTGCAGGTGACTTGGTAGAAGCAATAAGAGGGAAAGGATCTAGTTCGCCACCGATAACAGCAGGATTGAACTCGAAGTACGAAATTCCTTTCCTGCCATCCCATGACAAACGACCGATTTCCTTGTCCCAGAGCATTATTTTAAGGGAGCTTGTTATCATGATTTCTTATGTCTAATTCGTTGAACCTTCTTTTCTGACTTGATGAGATATGCAGAATCTGGAAGTTCTGGCATCAGTTCGTCTAGAGTATTTATCTGGCCGATAGCCTTCATCAGCAATAGGAACGTACCAAGCGACATATTGCCTGACGTTCCGTTCTCAAACTTGTGAATGGTAGTAATGGTGATACCAGATTGCTCAGAGACATCCTTCTGCGTCATGTTACTACGCAGACGATAATCTTTGAATCTCGCTCCAAGCAGCTTTATCAATTCTGGTATGGAATATTCGTAATAGTCAGCCATAATGTCACACTTTTATTTTATACTTTGCTATAATTTATAGATTATATTATCGTCTATTTTATATTACGCTTATATTTACGACTGCAAAATTACGCAATGTTTTTGAAATAAATGCATAACGGCAAGGAAAATGTTGGATAAAGAGCAAATTTTATGGTTCTGTAAGGAAAAAGAGTGCCCAAAACACAAAAAAAAGCGACCCGATGGCCGCTCTTTGATGACGAGAAAGGTTATTAGCCCTTCTTTGTCTTGCTCTCCTGTTGAGCAGGAGTTTCTTCTTTCTCCACAGCTTCGTAGAACTTGGTTGCGACGAGAACCACACGGTTGTGCTTAACTCCATCGGCATCCTGCCATTCCTCAGGCTTGAAGTAGCCTTCTACCGTAAGGAGAGTTCCCTTTACAAGGCGGTCGAAGGAAGAGGTGTTCTCGTTTTTGCGCCATGCCTCTACATTCATGAAGGCTGATATGCGGTTTGTTTCCTCGCCATTCTTCTCAGTACGGCTGATGGCCAGTGAGAAACGTGCAACGCTTGCTGTTGAGAACTGATGGATGCTTGCATCCTTACCTACGAAACCGCTTACTACGAAAGAATTTTCAATCTTTTTCATAACTTTGATATTTTAGAAGTGAAACATTTATTTTTTACGTTGCTATCAGAGTTGGCAAGGAAAGCAGGCAAGCAAGGAATTACCGAGTTATTTCACCTTGGCACAGAAAAGTTTTTTGGATGATGTCAGACGAAAAAGTTTTTGAAATAATTCAGGTAATAAGGCACTGGTACTTGATACAATGCGGCTTGCACTAACTTTGCGACGGAAAAAGCAAGTGTGTCTGCTTCGTCCAAAATAAGAAGTGGAGAAAAGTGCAGAAAATCAAATAGTCGGTGTTAGATAAAGGAAACAGGTATCTATATCAGATAAACAAGCGATGCACAAACATCGTGTCCATAGCCGTTGAAGGATGGTCGGAAACTGAGCAACAGTATGAAGAGCTTGGGGATGCAAATAAGATGAAAAGACGGAGAACGCACAAGGAAGGGAACATAAGGAAGGCACACCTGAGGATTTGGATGTCGAGAGTAAACGCAATGCGGTTCTCGCAATGATTCACAGAAGCTAAAGAAAGAAGTAATTCAGCAAGGAGAAATAGAAGGACTGACCCTGCCGTCAATGAGCAGCCATCGGGCTCAACTTATGGCATGTAAGTTTAAGTTTAGAATTACTCATGTATATATACATGTTCTCTAAACTCAAATGTCATGACCTCAAATGGCTTAGAACAGGAACAGAGATTGAGTTTACAGGTTTATGGAAGCCATATATATGTATATGACGAAATAAACTTGTATGAATAGCTGATACTCCATTTTTTCTTTCTCTTTACTGAAGAAAGTTAAATTTTGAGGTGTTTTGACTGATTTCAGTATAAAAATGCCACAATGAAAAGTATTTGTGGTAATTTTGCATCATCATTAGAACAGGTAATATAGATTGCAACTCATACATCTTATCGGCAAGATGTCGAGCCAAGATAGAATTGCATTCTCCAAAAAGCATGAAAGCATATGCCAGAATGAACACATACAAGTTCTTCGAGGTGTTCATGTTGAACAACTGGATCTGCAGAACAAAGCAAGATTACGCTACGTTTTGATAAGAGCACATAGCAATATTGCGTTATTGAATGTTAAATATGTTAATTTTACAATCTGCAAAATTAGGTTCAAAATGAAAAGAAGAGAAAGCAAAATTTAGACAAATAGCTGATAATCAAGCTAAAATGTTTTCAAAAGGACAACGGCTCAACTATCGTCCTTTTAATACGTAAAACACTGATAATCAGATGTGTTGAAAATCTGCGTGGGAAAGTAGAAAATGTTAATTAGAAGACATCTCCCCAATGGAAGGTCAAATCATGACAAAATAGCAAAACCGCTGATATTCAAAGGATTAACAGGAAAGTACAGAGAGTGTGACCAACGGCTCAATTACCGACCGTTATACACTATATACGCTGATAGTCAGAGTGTTACACGCTCTGTATTGACAAGTGGTTGGACAATCACGATGTATGCCGAAAGCTGCGTATCAGTCCGAGGACATTGCAGACGCTTCGTGATAACGGAACGCTTGCATTCAGTAAGATTGGTAACAAGACCTACTATCGTCCCGAAGATGTTGAACGCATTATCAGGATTGTGGAAGATAGACGCAAGGAAGCCAAATGGCGAGGTAGAACCATTTGACCAACTGTAATGAGTAAAGTAACAATGATAAAAACTAAAAGCGTATGAACAATGAAATCTGGGAAAAAGACCACGAGTGGGTAAAGATGTTCCACTCAAACATTGACAGACTATTGGTGTCGATTGAGAAGTTATTTGAGAGCCGACAGCCAGGTGCGTTCAACGATGAACTGCTGACCGACAAGGAGGTCGCCCACATCTTGAAAGTGAGCCGAAGAACGCTCCAAGATTATCGAAACAATGGCATCTTGTCTTACATTCAGGTGGGTGGCAAAATCCTCTACCGCACCTCCGATGTGCAACGAACCATTATGAGCGGATTCAAGGAGGCGTATAGGCTACGGGATAGTGAATAGGATTATATACAGCTGCACCATTTGACTGTAATAGTAAAGGGTACAGCTGTGTATATTTAAGTCATATTGGAATATTAGTTTCTATCATCTATTAAAATAGTGTCTTCATCTAACTCCCAATTTTGATACTCACCGTATTTTTTAGTGATAATTACATTGAATCTTTTAAAGAGATTGAAAAACTCTTCTTTACTTAATCCCTTTTCAAAAGAAATTTTTACAGCTTTGTTAGGATTTTCTAATTGTTTATCCTTGCAGATAATGGAAGCACCAAAATAGCGCTCACCATGATAAAATTCTGCCCCAATAGGCTCATATCGTTCTGTATCAACCCCTTTTTGTTTTAAATACTCATCCAATCTAATCCAATCGTTTATATCTGCAGCTGCAGTTCCAATAAAGTCATTATACTGTACACTTGCTTTCATTTTAACACCTCCTTTCTATAATTAGTTTAACTTATAAAGTTGATTATATAAAGAGTATTACAAAAAACGCTCCACCTTCTATGTATATGTCATATTTTCAGTGTTTAAGCAAATATTTTATTGATTATCAATCGTCGACTGTCGATATGTCATGATATTAAGTAGATAGCGTAGGGTTGCTTTTAATTGATTATTCTATACCATAGGTTTAGTTTTGACGAATAAAAGCAACCATGTTTATTGTGCTTATCAAGAAAAACACTATCTTTGCGGTTGAATTTAATCGATTATTATAAACTATGAGTTTAGAATATCAAAGTAAATTAAACCAACTGCTTATGTCAGGCAAGAAGAATGGACTCTTTTTCTCTGATTGGTTAAGGAAAAATGGTTATTCAGATCAGTTGATAAGAAAGTATCGACAATCTGGATGGCTTGCGACTTTAGATAAAGGGGTTATGTATCGTACAGGAGATTCATTATCTTCATTCGCAGCATTGTCTTGTTATAATGAACAGTTAAATAAAAAGGCGAGAGTGGCTGCACATTCTGCATTGGAACTTTTCGGCTTTAATCATTATGTTCCGATGGGAAAGCCCTTACTTATGGTAGCCCATCATAATTCCAATATACCCAAATGGATGACAAGTGATTCTTTTGACAAGAATTTCAAGCCATTTAGCACTAAAATGATTGATGTACCCCAAACAAGTACCTTACAGATAGAGGGTGTTGATGTTTTAGTATCTTCTCCAGAACAAGCTTTTATGGAATGCTTGCTTTTGGCTCCAGAACAATATAATTACATGGACTTATACTATATAATGGAGCAATTAACCTCATTGCGTGCTGATGTGGTGCAAACACTGCTTGAACATATAAAAAATCAGCGAATAAAAAGAGTTTTCCTATATATGGCCGAAAAAGCAGGGCATTATTGGTTCGACATGCTGAATATAGACAGAATAAATCTCGGCACATCCAAGCAGCAATTAGTAGAGAACGGAATATATATAAAGAAGTATAGAATTACAATACCTAAAGAATTGAACGAATATGAATGATATATACAAAAAACAAGTAGCCCTTTTGATACGCATTATGCCTTCAGTTTATCGTATCAAGGATTTTGCTGTTCACGGGGGAACAGCCATCAATCTGTTTCATAAGAATATGCCTCGTTACTCTGTGGATATTGACTTGACCTACATTCCAATACAGGAAAGAGAAGAGAGTTTGAAAACCATTAACGAACATCTAAAAACTCTTAAAGCTAATATAGAGAAGTCTGTTCCTGGCATTAAAGTCGTTCCGAAGTATGATGTTTGGAAATTGCAATGCACACTCAACGGAGCAACTGTTAAGATTGAGGTAAATGGCACGAAGAGAGGTCTAATCGGAGTGATTGAAGAAAAAATGTTGTGTGACAAGGCTCAACAAGAATTCAGTATGGCATGTAAAGCTCGTACTGTGTCATATTCACAATTATATGGTGGTAAGATAACTGCTGCATTGAGTCGCCAGCATCCACGAGATTTGTTTGATTGCAAGTATATGGAAATTTCATCTTTCGATGATGTGAAAGATGGTTTTATGTTATGCCTACTCGGTAGCGACAAACCCATTATTGAATCTTTGCAACCCAATAGCATTGACCAAGCTGACGCTTTAGAAAAGCAATTCAATGGAATGTCTGATGTCGAATTTGGTTATGCAGATTACGAAGAAGCGAGAACAAATCTGATTGCACAAGTCAATGCTGCATTAACAGAGGCAGATAAAGACTTTATTTTGTCATTTGAAGAAGGAACACCCGATTGGGGCAAGTGTTGTGCAGGGGATTTGGGCAACTACCCATCGGTTAAGTGGAAGTTGCAGAACATCATCAAACTAAAAGAGACCAACCCACAGAAGCACAAACAAGGTATTGAGCGATTGAAACAATTCTTTGGTAGATAATATTTTGTCTTATTTTACAAATTGATTACATATAATATGAGTTGGTATGAAAATCTATTGATAAATCCTCTTTACCTAATTATCTTGTTAGTCATTTTGACATTAATAGGGATATTCATTGTAAAGAATACATCAATATCGGATAAACAATGGCGGAAGTTTGATTTTTGGTGTTTAATCTTCGCATCTTTAGGTATATTTTGCATATTGAGTGATAACAGAGAATTCTTTTACACACGAGAGGCAAATATACGGAGCCACAGAATCAATACATTTGAATGGAGGGTAAATTGGGACTTAGATCCCAATATATATAATCGCACATTTAATACTACAATATATAGCCCCAAGGAGATTGAGTTAATTGATGAAGATTATAAAACTATGTATTCATGGATTCTTGTTAATAAAGACTCTATTTTAGAATGCATCAAAGAAAGGCGATATATTGATACTTTATCCCATTGCTGTCCACTAAAAATGTGGACGGTTAATAAAAGTTAAAAATCAAACAAAGTGGGTTCATAAAACCCGTCAAGTTCTTTGTCAATACTGAAGTTAGATTTGTTAAAGAGGTCTTGAAGTGGTGTCGTGTCGGTAAGTGATATTCCGAGGATCTGTAGGGTCTCATAGATTGTGCGGTCAAGTTTCATTTGATGATGTACAATGGCCACCAAGCAATATGAAATGATGGCAGTGTAGATCTGTATCCTGACTGCATTTTCAGAGTCACCCCAGAACTTCTTGATCTTCAGATGCTGTTTCAACCATTTGAAGAACAGTTCTACTGACCAGCGGTTCTTATATAGAAGAGCTACTTCTAAGGCAGTGATATCCATTGCATTAGTAAGAAAAACAAAGTTCTTCTTGAGCTCCTCGTCGTAGTATTCAACTCTGCGGAGTTGCTTAGGATAATCGTTACGGCTTTTGTAAGTTACCAGTTCTATGATTGAGTCAGATAACACGCCTTTTGGCATTCGTCTCTTCCATCTGATGACCTTGTATTGTAGGTTCTTTTTGGCTCTAACTACGAAGAATGCACATGCGCACTCGATCCTGTAGAGCTGTAAAAAGAAGTTGTATCCTCGGTCGAAGATGTAGTAGGCACCTGTCTCAACCGGTATTTCTTTCATCACTTGGGAGTCATGAACTGAGGCTGTAGTAATGTGAAAGAATGCTGGTACTCGGGCTTCAACATCGTATAGCGTGTGAACTTTTATACCGCCTTTCTTCTTCCTGAACTTCGCCCAGCAGAATACAGCAAGGCAGAGTTCGATGGTAGTGGAATCGAAAGCATAAATGTTCCCGGCTAGGCTGAATATCTTTGTAACTTTCAGAGTACGAGCCTGTTCTACCATATAGTAGGCAAACTCCTCAAAGATATGATAGTCCCTGTTCTGGTTCGCTTTTGCAAGATTGCTGCGTGTGACAGAGTCTCCGAATCCAAGGAACTTAGCCTTGCCTCGGTGAGCCTCTATTGCGACTATCAAGTCTCTAAGACTGTCACGTCTGGAGAGTTGACCGAACATAAGAACTTTGAGCTGATTCCAGCATGAAAAGTGCTTTATGTAGCTGTCACCGTGATACTTAGCAACGATTCTATTGAACTTATTACGGTTCAAGGACGATGTTAATTGAGCAAAAACGTATGATTTGTTATGCATAACCAGCTGATTTGCTGGCAAATATAAAAATCAAAACCGTTCGGCCCTAAAACTACCCCTAACTATCTAATTATCAGTATTTTCAATGAACTATTTATAAATTTTTAGTGGACACTAATGACTTTATCCTTTAAGTTACCAAATTTCAAAACAGGGAATCAGACATTCTTACCTCAAGAAATCGAAGAATTTAAACATATAATATCAGAGTATAACAATGTCTTGGATGAATATTACTATTATACAGAAGGGACTAATAGAAATTGGGTAGAACTTCTATATGATATCTTTGCTCCAATGTTTTTGGTAATAAGTTTGTCCTATCAGTTTGTTAGATGGTTTTGGGAAGGGACTAAGAAGTAGGAGCAAACAAAACTAAATTATATTTCTGGAGGGAGTGCAGTTTACCGTCTGCCCAATTATTATGATTCCTAAAGAAATCCCCTCCTATGGATAGAAACGAGAACAGCGTACATTTAGGCGTTCAAGTTATATACCTATCTGTACGCTGTTCTTCTTGTGTTTTAATTACATTTCCGTCAGTCGTTTGTTTCCGTTGCCGATAGCGTCCATTGTACAGACGTGAAAGGGAAAAGGTTTTCGGGCTGAATACTCTCCGTAGGAGGAAGATTCTGCCCGAAACGGCTTGCCGCTTGACCTTTACACTTTCAGAAGAGTCTGTACTAACTTAATGGACAGCAACGGAAATAAGCGACTGATAATTTTTTTTAAAAAGCTATAATTCTTCCCCTACCAATGCAATCCAATTATCACATTTTGTACATATACATCTTTTTAGATTTGCATTTAATGAATTACATACGGACTGTACTATCTCAAGTGATTCTTCCTTTTTTGTATTTTTCTTAAATAAAGTTGTGTTCGGCAGATAGCATTTAGTATTATTGTCACCAATCATAACTTCTTCGAACCCAAAATTCTCGATTAACCTTTTTCTTACTTGAGTATGATATTGCTCTATATCATATGTGACTAAAACATTGTATTTTTCGTTCATATATTTAAGTATTAAGTTACAAATAGAATATAACAAAAAGTAAACCAGTGTGTATAATGAGACAAATTGTCATATTTTAATAATTATTATGACATAAATTACTTCATAATATATTCTCTATTATCTTTCTTTTCTCAATCAATCTATCCATATCCTCCGAAATCTTATCATCAGTTACTTTTGCATAGCCTTGAGTTGTACGGATATTGGTATGTCCCATCATCTTGGCAATACTCTCTATCGGAACTCCTGCCGAGACAAGGAGCGTTCCGAATGTGTGCCTCGATTGATGGTAGGACAAGTTATGTTTGAACTGGTGTGCAAATCCCAATTCGTGTATCTCGAACCAAATCATATCCCTACAAGGTAATGGAAAGATTGGCTTGCTGTCATCTGTGGTATTGTACAGCGAAATAATCTGTTCGGCAATCGGGTGCAGTGGAATAAATGCCTCTACATCTGTTTTCTTACGGTAGGTTCTAATGTATTTGCGCCCTTCCGCTGTTGTTCCTATGTGATGAGGATATAATCGTTGCACATCCACATACGCCAATCCACAAAAACAAGAGAAAATAAATGTTCGTCTCGCCAACTCCTGCAATGGATCAGGCTTTGGATGATTCATAATATCCTGCAATTGACTTTTGCTTATGTACATCAATTTCTTCGGAGGTTTTTTCTCATACTGGACATCTTCTATTGGGTTGAAACGCAAGATACCATTATCCACAGCCAAATAGACTAACCGTTTCAGCCAACACAAACAATGGTTCCTATATGATGGCTTATGCGGGTAGTTTATCTTCATATAGAGAATATAGCTGTTGCCCAATTCCTCTGTAATATCGGTAAATAACATATCCTCCTTACCCAACGAATTAATATACTCACGCAAATAATGTTGGTACATCTTTGATTGGCGATATGTAGATGTGGAGTCAATCTGTACGGAACGGATTTTAAGATGTTCCCTCTCTATCTCTCCTGCTTGCAATATGTATTTTGGAATATCTGAAACACCCGTAATGGCATTCTTTAGCAATTTGGCAGTAATGACACCATTTGTTTTTAGCAGACTATTGTAAGTATCATCAATACGATTCTTATAGTCATTGAGCATGCCATTGATTCTAATATTCTTTGTTTCGCCTTTCTTACCGTTCCAGTCATCAGGACGGCAATAGAGTCCTGTAGATAATACAGTGGCTTTGCCATCAATGGTTACTCGGCACATAATGGCGGTTGTACCATCGGCTTTAATTTTGCTGCGGTTAATGTAGTACAGTTGTTTATATGTACTTCTCATAATTCAAACTTTTTGTGGGTTATAAAACTAATGTCATATCACTTGTTGCCTTGATGAATATATCCATATCATCGAACAACTTCTTAGGTGTTACCTTAGCATAAAGTTGAGTAGTGGTAAGGTTGGTATGCCCAAGCATTTTGCTGATTGTTTCAATGGGGACACCTGCTTCAAGCGTAATCAGACTTCCGAAGGTATGACGCCCCATGTGATAGACCAAATCCGTCTTAATCCCGGCTAAATCCCGAAGTCCTTTCATATGCCTTCGCAGATTAGGGTGGTGTATCATCGGGAATAACTCCTTGCGCTCATTGCTGCGGTATTTCTCTATCAGAGCAATAGCTTCGGGCAATAGTTTCACTCTACCCAAATGTTCATTCTTCTTTCGCAGATATTTCAGCCATAATGCACCGTTATCGTCTGTATATATGTTATCGTCTGTTATTGAAACAGCATCGGCATAGGGAACGCCTGTATAGCAAGCGAACAAGAATAGATCCCTTGCAATATTATGCGTTACTCTTGATGCCGGAATTTCCAAATCTCGGATTTTCTCAAAGTCCTCACGGCTCAATGCTCGTGGTGCTTTCCTGTTTTCTTTTGGAAGTTTGAAATTTACGAAATAGCGTTTCTCTGCATGACCCTCTTTGAAAGCCAATCGGCAAATCTTTTTGAGTATGGCCAGATAATGTCTTGCCGTATCAACAGCAAGACCTTTATCCTTCAAGACATACTCCTGAAACTCATATGCCATATGCTCATTCAACTGCCCGAAAGCCAAATCTTCAACCTTGAAACGCTTTTTAATAAACTCACCAAGGTATCTACGAGTATAGATATAGGTTGACATAGATGACTTGGCGACATCGATACCGATTCTCGACTGCATATCATCAATATGAATATCCAATCGCTTAAGCAGCGTCATTTGAGATTCAACGCTACCTTGAAACGCTTCTTTGACTGCTGTTGCATCGAAATCAATCTTGCGTTCCAAGAGAGAATCAAATGCCGAGTTTATGGCAAGCAGCAACTTGTCAATCTTGGCATTGATTTCAACAGCCTCCTTGCTTTTGCCATTTAGTCGGCTCTCGCGAGGATTCCATAATTCGGGAGTACACGACAGCTTGCTACTGAACTGCGCCATCGTTCGGTTTACGGTAATGCGTCCCATAATGGGAGCCTTACCCGACTTGTCTAATCCACTCTTTTTAAGGTAGAGCAACACCTTGAATTTTTCTATTTTCATACGCTTATATTTTTAGTGGCAAAGTTAGCCTATATATAAGCGTTCTTTGTTATGCAAAATGATGACAATCAACGCAATGTGATGCTATTGCAGATTATTTCGTTACCACTCGGCTTTCGGCAACAGCCAAGCTAACGATTTGGTAACTGAACTCCTGCTCATAACCGTTACTTCTTGCGTTAAGTAGATAGTGCAAGAAATTCACTTTTAGTTGTTTCTCAACCGTTTACGTTTGCCTTATTCTATTCCGAAATTGTTTGCTTTGCTACTTGCTTTCCACTGCTTTAGGCACACGTATGCTACACTACAGATCGCAGCCGGTACGGACATCTTCACAGTGTCAAAAATGCTTACTCATAAGAATGTTGCAACAACACAAATCTATGCTGAATTAGTGAGTGAAAAGAAAAGAGAAACTGTCGATAAGATATCACTAAAGTAATATGCAATAAAATTGCATATCTGAAATAAACATGCAATAGTGATCAAAAGTTTTTATATGTATAGCCGTTGGGAAAATCGGAGTTTCCCAACGGCTTTTTCATTTATGTAACAATACAAAATACAGTTAAAAATGTAAATTTTCTTTGTTCGTTTTTTTATAAGTATGATTGGCAATTTCACGAAGTATGATACTTATATTATATTAAAAACCAGACATTTTGTAATCATTTCCTTTAATTTCTGATACTTCAAAAATATATTTGCATCAAAATCAATAACAAAAAATCATTAATTATGAAAAGATTAAATTTATTCCATTTTGCTGTAATATATGTAACTGCAATATGTTCAATTACCTCAATTCCCAGATATCTGATATTGAAAGGAAACTCTCCACATAGTCTGGACCTTGTATTATACTCACTCTTCACTACCCTACTTTTTATTACAATCATATTTATGGTTGAAACAGCTTACTGTAAATATATTGTACCTACAATATGTAATTTTATTGATGTATTACAAGATCAAAGAAGTAGAAGGGTTACCAAAATAAAGGGAAATACGAAAAGGAATGGTCGACTATCCATAAAACTATTTCATAAAACCATTGATGATGGTAAAGAAAAGACAGAAAATTCTATATTGTACTCTCATGAGGAAGAAGTAAGATTGGATAGAGAACGTATCAAAAAAGAAAAAGATGATACAATAAAAGAAGTCTTGTCTTATTTTGAAGCTACTTTCAAAGATATACTGACAAGCAATGAAATGAGTGTCATGAAAGAAAATATTATGGCCTTAAACAATAAAACAGAAATAAAGACAGCTGTATTACGTCGTTTGAATGGAGTTACATCAAAAGATCTATACCATTTAGCTAGAAATATCGGAAAGCGGTTAGGATGCTCAAACATGCAAATAGCACATTTCATCAAAAAAAGTTTTCAGCTTATGCTTGAAGATACAGAAATACTGACCATTTCCAGCAAACTCACCTGTAATGAAGGACGGTTTACAATAAAAATTATTCCTATCGGAACACCGCTCGTTGCACAATCTCTTCCCTTTTCAAGGGATTAATATAGAAAAAACATTACTATCCATTGGTTAACTTATAATCCACCAGTTAACCAATAATACACCATCTTTCTTTGCTGAAAATCAATTTAAAATGATGAAGATAAAATTAAATTTCGAGGAATTACCTCAAGCCACAGCTTTTCTATTGGAGAAGGTGGAAGAACTGACGATTTCTATTAATGAGATGAAGCAGTTATTAAAGAGACAGACAGCAGCAAAGGAAGAAATGATTGGTATTAACGAGGCTTGTGAGATACTCAGTCTGGCTAAGCCAACGGTTTATGCTCTTGTTCAGGCAAATAAAATTCCCTATTATCAACCTGGGAAAATGCTTAAATTCAAACGTACAGAACTTATGGAATGGATGGAAAAAAGCAGGAAAAAACCGATTGACAAAGAGAACCTATACAAAGAGATACAAAAAGGAGTAAAACATAAACCAAAATCATGATGGGAGGAATTTTAGATATGGGAAAAGTTGAAATGACAGATGAATACGTAAGAGTTGGTACCACACTCTATAAAATAGTTTTTCAGCCTCTTATTAATGGCACATTTGCCAAGCGTAGAGTCCCTTGGAGTATGGGGACTTTACGTTATGATCATGGGAAAGACTTCATAGCAAGTGTTCCTAAATACGATGGTTTCTGTACAGTTCCAAGTCACGTAGATTATAAGAGGAATATTGGCTCGTTCCTTAATCTGTATGAGCCGATTACCCATACCCCACAAAAAGGGAAGTTCCCACATATACAAGAACTTATTCTTCATATTTTCGGAGAACATTATGAGTTAGGTATGGATTACTTTCAGCTTCTTTATCTCAATCCAGTACAGAAACTACCAATTCTACTTTTGGTTTCTCAGGAAAGAAACACCGGTAAAAGTACCTTTCTGAATTTTCTGAAAGCAATCTTTCAGGATAACATCACATTTAACACCAATGAAGATTTTCGTAGCCAGTTCAATGCTGATTGGGCCGGCAAATTACTCATTGGAGTTGACGAAGTGTTGCTTAACCGTAGAGAGGATTCTGAACGATTAAAGAATCTAAGTACAGCAAGTGTATACAAGATTGAAGCAAAGGGTAAAGACCGCTGTGAAGTGCAATTTTTTGGTAAATTCATCATGTGTTCCAATAATGAAGATACTCCTGTTCTTATAGAACCGGGAGAAACACGTTATTGGGTGCGAAAAATTAATCCTCTCAAAAATGACGATACGAGTTTTCTTCAAAAACTAATCACGGAAATTCCAGCATTCCTTTACTTTCTTCAACACCGTCAACTTACTACGGACAAAGAAAGTAGAATGTGGTTCAATCCGCAACAGATACATACGCTAGCTCTCGACAGGATTATCAATTGTAGCAGGAATCATACAGAAATAGATCTCGCTGAAATCTGCATAAATATCATGGATACCATGA
This sequence comes from Parabacteroides sp. KHUB-01, assembly GCF_056640935.1. Classification (NCBI taxonomy): domain Bacteria; kingdom Pseudomonadati; phylum Bacteroidota; class Bacteroidia; order Bacteroidales; family Tannerellaceae; genus Parabacteroides; species Parabacteroides sp. KHUB-01. The sequence goes on from NZ_CM153256.1 coordinate 448,781, forward strand.
GCCTGGATAAATTGACTTTCTGTATCAATGACATTCAGCAGTTATTATTACTTAGTAATATCAAGGTTGAAACCTATCAAATTCGAAACATTTTAAAAAGGAACTGGAAACTTACACCTACTGACAATTCTCTTGCTTATTCAACCTTTATAAAAAACTTCCCTCCAGGCCCTCCGTATCGAGAAGAAAAGAAAACTGGCCGCTACTATACCATTACAAAAGAATTTCTTAAAAAGTTCCGATGATTTGATGAAATGATGAATATTGTTGTTAAACAATAGGGAATGAATGATTTATAATTCATCAAATTTTCATCATAATTCAGAAAAAAGACTCAATGTTTCTTTATTTGAGGCATTGAGCCTTTTTCTTCCCTATTGTAAATAGGATATACTAGAGTGAATACGATAGATTAGAACTACTCTTCTCAGGAAAATGTACTGAACAATGCCGGGTGCGTCAGAATCTTTACGCACAAAATCTCCGGAAAGGAGTCCAAGCGTGATTGTCCTGACAGCTTACATAGATTACCTACGTTCCGGTGATGGATTTGTCATTTTCCACCTGGATAAACTAAACCGGTCCATCAGAAAAGCTCAACTTTTGTGCCAAATTTGATGAAGCACAATTGGCCATCTGTGCATTTTATTTGTGTTTCGATGTATTTATTTCACCAAAGTTCTGATTGTGTTCATTTGATTGAATAAAAAGTTTTAAATCTTTTATTTGTCGAAAATCTACATATACATTATATACCCCAACATCTTGTTTTTTTCAGAAAATCTAGACATACAATACATTCGTTATTATATAATTGAATCATTTTTAATTGAATGTTTACAATTTATTCTACTAAAAAGATAAATTCAACAATATTGGACATTGAAATTATTTTTAAATAAAAAATCATTTATAATTTAGGCTTATCATTCGTAATGCCAGATATATAATTTAGAATTTTTGGTAAATCATCAAAGTTATTAAACCAAATCACATTTAAACCAAAATCTGACATCATGTATTCCATTTCCTTCCAATGTTCCTCATTTACCTCCTCGGATGCTTCTCCTTTTAATGGCGTTTTCTTCAAAAATACATAATGAGGTAATTTTTCTATTTGATCTGAATCTTTATCTTTTTCTCGTGCCAACTCTAAAAGGCGTCTCTGATTTGGATCTGTCATAGAAAAACCTATAAAAAAACAGGTTGATGTATATAACGCATTTAACTGAACGACATTTGCCCAATTGTTAGGATTACTATATAGAGCATGATAATCCTTTTCACTTAAAACGGAATTAGATGGCTTTGTATTATCTCTTGAAATCATTCCATGAACATGATATATCGGAATTTGATTTATCCTGGGAATCATATTGCCAGAAACAGAATAAAATCCTTTTTTATTTAATAATTCATCTAAAAGGTCGTCAAAATTATATGTAATAATTTGTGCCGGTTTTTTACGTCTAACAGCTTTTGATACAGCTTCTATAAGCGTAGACTTATATTTTTTCTTTTTGTACAATACATTGCGAATACGATCTATGAATATTTGCTTATTATCATCTTCCGTTCTACTATCATCTTTAAGATAACCATCTGAAGCATATCTGCCTGTTATTATACTTGAATATCCCAATGCAGAAGATATTGATTCTGAATTAGCACTATTAATATATTTATAAGGTGTATGATTTTCTTGATTTAACAATGCTTCTAATAGTTCTGACCAACTCGGTAACTTTGCATCCATAGATAGTCCTGCCCCCAAGAATAAAGTATATTTTGTATTGTTAAAGTCATCCTTTGCCTTATCAATTATATCAATTCTGTTAATAATTGACTTATTATTTTCGACAAGAGTTTTGTTTTCTAAATCTTGTCTGAAATTATATAGCTCTATAAAAGAAGTATTTAAAGATTCTAAATATTGATTTATATTAGAATCATCAATACGACCAATATAAATAATTACTAACTTTGAAACTTCCTTTGCATTAAACAATGGTAAATATTGTTGATAAATCCAACTTATAGATGAATAGAGTAAACGACATTTAACTTCTATAGCAGTTCTGGGAGGCCATTTCTTTGCTTGACATCCTTTAGTTAAGTAATAATCAGCTCTTACCATCCCTGAAAGAAAACTCTTTTCTCTTTCTACAGTTCCATTTGGACATATTGAAGTTAAAAAATCCCCTACTTTATCTTCAAAAAGTTTTGCTGCTAAATATGAATATGAATTCCCTGTTCTCATGATCCTTCTAAAATTATTATTAATCCTTTTGCAACCTTCTAAGGTATTAGTCCTTCATTATATACTCAAATATTGAATCCTAAATCATTAACCTCTCCAATTTCATTTTCCACTTTTTCCAATCTGGCATTTCCTGAGTCAACAACTCATAAAAGTCTTTGGTATGGTTACGATGAACAAGATGGCAAAGTTCGTGTATGATAACATACTCTATACAAATACGAGGAGCACAGACTAATCGTGGATTGAGCAGAATTTGCCCCGTAGCAGTACAACTTCCCCAACGGGTTGCCATATCTTTCAGTTTGATGGCAGACGGTTTGACCTGATAACGATTAAAACGTGCTATTAACGGAGTAGCATACTCTTCAAACTTTATTTCAGCACGTTTTCTGTACCAAGCCAATAGTAAGGCGCGTGCATCCTTACGGTGCCTACACTCTATTTCTATTATGTTTCCTTTATAATGCACTTCGTTACGTTCGCTATCAATGATGCGTAACATATACTGTCTGCCTAAATATAAATGAGATTCCCCACTGACATATTTACGTTCGGGAGTGTGTATACCAAAAGAAGAAAAATATCGTTGCTGTTTGCAAATCCACGAAGCCCGACGATGAACATGTTTTCTGATTTGCTCCAGTGGTGCTTCCACTGGAGCCTTTACTTCCACACTACCGTCCGGATGCACGCATATACCCAAAGTTTTTCTGCGTCTGTATTCAACAGCATACTCCATGACAACAGAGCCATATTCTATACAGTCTTTTATTTGATCCATAGTTTTGCCACGTCTACACAGCCGTCAATAATTGTATCCATATCATCAAAAGAGAAATTAAGTCCATACTTCCTTTTCACCTCATCTATCAGATAATCTTCCAACTCGATTTTCATACGACCAATAATATCCGATTTCTGCTGCCAGTCAACCAATACACTACCATCCACAATTAATGTATGATTGATAATTTCATCAAAAGTCATAGCAGTTTCCAATGCCAAATTCTTCAAGCTCATCTGTGCGTCACCAAATATGCGCTGATAGGTTTCCAATGCTAATCCGTAATAAGCTTTTGCTGCATTATTTTGCTGTAACTCTTCCGGCAATTCATTGTCGGTATGGGCCAATATGTCCTCTTTATATTTCAGGACTCGTTTCAAATACTCCAGTTCATCAATTCTACCTTGTTCATAAGCAGCAATGGTCTCTTTCAGCAATTGGGAAAATTTCTTATAAAACACCGGATCTGTATCCATATTTTCAGTAATGAATTTACTGGTTCGGGAGGCTATTGTATCTGCCTTTGCCGCTGTTCCTACAATCTTTTCCACTTCCTGCTCAAAGGCTTCCGTATCAAAGATATTCACTAATTCAGTGATTGGCCTTACCGCTCCACTCTCCACATGCCGATTAATCAATTTCTGTATCTGCCCTTCATATTGCTTGTAATCTATTGTATCTGAATAGCGTAATTGAACTGCCGATCTCAGTTTGACGAACATATTCAAGTCATCTTTGTATCGTTTGATATCTTCTTCTGGAGTCTTCGCATGGAAATCACGTGTAGAAAGAGCTATTTTCAGGCAAGATGCATAAGCAGTCAGTCTCTCATAAAACTCCTGCCGCCTGTCTTCCTCACGTAATGACTGTGCATATGCCTCCAAGTCCCGTTTATTGGAAATTGACTTGAACAAATCCCATAAATATGAATATTTCTGTGGCAACTTTGCTATTTCAGTATCAACTGACTCCAGAGTCTCACGGAAAACCGCCTGTTCTTCCTCGTCATAATTAGAATACAAATCCAACGCTTCGTCCAATTCTTTTAAGACTCCATAATAATCAATAATGTAACCAAACTCTTTGCCATCACATACCCGGTTGACACGCGCCACGGCCTGTAACAATGTATGTCCGTTCAGTTTACGGTCCAAATACATCACTACGATCTTCGGTTCATCAAATCCTGTCAGCAATTTGTCCACTACAATCATGATTTCAGGCTGTTCCTGATTCTTGAAGCGGGAAATCAGATTATCTTGATATTTTTTAGGAGTTCCGTGCTCATCCATCATCTTTTTCCAATACGCCTTTACTTCTTCCGACGTATCACCGTATGACGATTCTTCACCTTCTCGCATGTCAGGAGCTGTAATAAGCACCTCAGAAGATACCAAACCTATCTCGTCCAAATATTTCTTATACAATACAGCAATGGTTTTTCGGGGCGTGACCAACATAGCCTTGAATTTTGTTCCCTGCCAGTTGTCACGGAAATGTTCAGAGATATTCCAGGCTATGGAATACACCCGTTGGTCTGTCTGATTGACAAAATCAGTTCGTGAATACTTTTTCTTAAGGTCGGCTGTCTGATACTCATTAAGTCCCTCACAAACCTTGGTGAAGAAATCATCTATAGGTCCCTCATGTACCTGCTGCGGGACAATTCGCCCTTCATAAAGCAATGGAACTACGGCACCGTCTTCTACAGCCTGACGCACAGTATATACAGGGCGGATGATACCGCCAAAGGTATTTGCCGTATTCTTTTCCTTCTTCATCAGTGGTGTACCGGTGAAAGCTATTTTGCAGGCATTTGGCAGTACCTTATCCATCTTGATGGCCATTTCCTTGTATTGGCTGCGATGTGCTTCGTCAATCAGGATAAAGATATTCGGGTCAGTAAGTGGTTGTTTCATGCGTTTTACTGCCGTTTCAAACTTGTTGATGACAGTTGTAATAATGGCATCTGTCTTGCTTTCCAATAATTCCACCAGATGAGTTCCTGTAGTGGCATTCATCACTTCCCGTCCGCATTTCTTGAATGTACTTGTAATCTGGCTGTCCAGATCCGTGCGGTCGGTTACCATAACAATTCTTGGATTCTGTATTTCTTTGATCTGGGCTATAGATTGTGCCAGCAGAACCATCGTAAGTGACTTGCCGCTTCCTTGAGTATGCCACACCACACCTCCACGACGTTTGCCATGTTCCAATTTTTTCACACGTTCAGTAATCTCCTTTACAGTAAAATATTGCTGATATCGTGCCAGCTTCTTTATGCCACCGTCATATATAGTAAAGTTGTGAATCAAGTCGAGTAAACGTTCAGGGCTACACATACTGAGCAGATATCTGTCCTGCTCGGTTGGTATTATATTTTCCTGTTCCATAGCATCGAAGTGTGCCCTTACATAGCGGAAGCGGTCGCAGAACATATGAACCTTCTTTTTCTCGTCCAATGGAGTATTGACGAGCTGATTCAATTTCTGTGTATACTCATTCTCTTCTGTTTCAGTGATGAACATTTCCTTCCACATTGTCCAGAATTTGGCAGGAGTGCCTGTTGTGGCATACGCTCCGTAACTGTTTCCTATGCTTAGGAGCAAGGCACTGTACAGATAAAGTCCACGTATGCCATCGTCCTTCTGGTTACGCAAGTGTTGTGAGATAGCCTGGTCAAGCGCCCCTTTCATGTCCGGTCGCTTACACTCTATCACCACAATAGGAATGCCATTAACAAACAGCACAATATCAGGACGGTACGTATCGGCCATCCCGGTACGGGTTACTGCAAACTCTTCCGTTACATGAAACACATTTCTTTCCGGTCGCTCCCAGTCGATAAAGCGCATGGTGTAACTTTTTTTATCACCATCGATACTCTGCTCAAACGCCTTGCCCAGTGTCAATAGATTATAAACAGCTTCATTTCCGCTCAGATAACCGCCTTCCATCGGGATATTACGCATGGCCAGAACTCCGTTCTCAATGTTTTGTTCTGAAAACAGTTCCTCCTTGTTGCGATTCACCCGAATGGAATTAATGCGACGCAACTGGCTGCGCAGTACGTCCTCCAGCAATACGTTCGATGTCTTCCCGCCACGCATGGCCAATGCCTCGTCAGGAGTCAGATAGGTGTATCCTAATTTTTGCAGCAGCTGTAAAGCTGGTATTTGACTGATTTGGTCTTCTTTGAATGAAATCATACTTAGAATTTTATAGAATCCAACGGATAGGTAGTGAGAATGTATAAAGTAAGCACATAATCCATATAACGAAATTTATAATAGTCAGACACTGCTTACGGAAAGAACTAGAAGTCTTTTCTAGTTCATATATATATTTAAAATCAAAAAACAGATATACTATAATTATAATTAGATTAATTGAATAGCATATTACTTCTGTCCATTTTGTTGACTTTGATAATTTCTCAAATCGTGTTATCTTATTACCTGTTTTTTTGTATAATATACTAACGTCTTTTATATCTCTATCACTAATATTGATGATGCTATCATTCATGGAAATACATATCAGGTCAATGTATTCTTTGGGTTTCCATTGCTTGAATACTAGTCTATTTTTCTCATCTAAATCTGCAATTTTATTTGGTATGAGTTGTATGAACTTTAAATCGGTTGAATAAATGTTTGTGATAGGCAATCTGTTCAGTTCCGTTAAAATATCACTCTTATCACCAAAACCTAAAATTGTTGTATTTCCTGTGTTGGTTATTCTGTATTCTATTAAGGAATACTTGTTATCCACCTTGATAGAATCTAAGTAATATATGGAGAATTTATTTCCATATATATTATTAATAGGTACATTTCTACATTCTTCTATTGTTAGCTCCTTATGGTTAGCGTTTTTTATTTCCCATATTATTTGAAAAAAGATGGGAATTAGTATTGGTATACAATATGTTATAACTTTTCTCATATAATACGTTTTTTACCTGTGAGGAGTTGCTGCATAAGCCCGCGTTTTTGTCTTTGGATTAGCTTTAGTCTTTGCTGAGCTATTTCTATTTCGCGGTCTGAGGCAGATAATACTTCTGCAATAGCAGTTTGCTCAACGAAAGAAGGTATATTTAAAATGAGTTCAAAGAAGTCTTTGGGAGTTACATTTAACAAGCCATGTGCTCTTCCTCCTTCATTAGCTATCTTTGTTAAACCTTTATTTAATCCTCCATTTTCAAAATAATAAGAGAGGAAATCAATGTTTGTATTCGTTCTTGATTTTACATTAAAACATATATATAAAGATGTAACAACAGCTTTATCTGTTTCTGATAATCTCTTGATTGCTCCCATAGGATAACCATTAGAATAACTCTTATTGTAACAGAATTCATCCTTGAGAACCAAATAGTAGCTCTCTAGAGTTTCACTTGCAACACTTTTATTGAAGAAGTCTGTTTGAACGACAAAACCTCGTTGGGCAGATATTGTCATTACATTTTTATTATCTTCAATATTCTTTCGGACAACCTTTTCACAGATTTCTTCTAACTTTAAATTCTTCCACTTTTCACTAAATCCAGGCAAACGTTTCTTTCCAGTGAGTAATTGTTGCATCAATCCTTTTTTGCGCAATTCAAGTTTCTCAATGAGCTGCGTTTGCTTCTCAATGGCTTTGTCCCATACTTTAAGGATTTCTGCTATTTTTTTTTGCTCTGGAAGTGGAGGAATTGGAATAATATAATTATTGACAATATCTCCAGATAAGTTACCTTGTCCTCCTTGTAAATACTTAGCAACATACATATTCTTTTTCAATTCTAAAAACGAACATAAAAAAAATGTAAGCAAATTATAAGGACGAATACATAAGATAGCTTGATTGATAGCCCCATTTATTTGAGATATCGCAGAATCTCCGCTATTTGCACCATACAAGGCTATCAATAAATCGCCTTTTTCTACTATTTTAGCAGATGATTCAGCTAATCCTAACTCAGAAAGGAATAATGCAGTATTTTTTTGATGTATCTCTCCAGAGCGAATAAAAGGTATATTGCCATCATAATATTCGTTATTACCTGCTTTAGGTGTTCCGCCACTAAAACTTTCAGCCACGTCTCCTAATTTCTTTACCTCCCATTCTTGTGGAATAATCCCAAGTGGTGAATTCTTATATCCTTGTGGTATATTATTGGTTGTTTTCATGCTGTGAAACTGTATTGTCATTTTTATTAACAATGACTTTTAGTGTATTACCAACGGTGTGTGCTATATCTAATGCTTTGTCGAGATCTTTTTGGTCATTTGTATTGCTTGTCGCTTTAATAATGTTACCAATAAGGTCAACCAATTTATTGTAATTATCTAATTTGTCATTCATTTTTGTGTAATAATTAAATTAGACAGGATTGTTGTTTTCTATGAAAGCCATTAAGAAACGACCTATTACGTTTATAATGGTTGCTTCATCTTGTTCTGACAAAGATTCAAGATAAGAAAATTCCTTATTATATAGGCTATCGTAATATAAATAGCCATTTGTCAAGGAAATATCAATCTTGTAAACAAACTGTTGTACAATCAGTCTGACTACAATTATTCTTGTAGCCGTAGTAACCGCAGTAGGCTTAGTTACCGTCATTGTTGACGTGTAAGTATTGTTGCTTGTGTCAAATACAAATTCCGCAACACCTGGGTCCCATATAAAAGACGAGAATATTGAATAAAACTCTGAAAGTTCAGAGTCGATACGATTAAGTAAAGGCTGATAAACCTTGTTGAGAACATTATCTAAGAACTCATCTGTAAGTGCCGGTTTGTTCAACTTATCACGATATTTTAGTTTTAGACTCTTTCTCCAGTCGTCAGCTTCATCTATATTTTCACCATGTGCAGCTTTTATACTTATAATCAATGCACGTTCTAAACATTTTGACATATACGCAATAAACGGTTCGAGTTGCATTACCTCGGCATGGGCACCAACAGATGGAGTTGGTCCTACAACGACATCGCATCGGTTTAACACTGTAAGATAATTTGATTTGTCCTTACTCTTAACAACAAGCATGGGATAACCATGACGTGTGAGAATGTAATTTACAAGCAAACGTGAGATACGTCCATTGCCATCTTCGAAAGGATGAATACGAATATAACGGTAGTGAAAAACAGCAGCCAATTCAATGGGCGACAACTCACCTTTCTGTTCTTCGATATTGTACCATTCCACCAAGTCGGTCATCAAGGCCGGTGTCTCTTCAGGTGAAGCATATTCAAAACGTTCGCCAGTAACCGTTATCACCGAATTGGGACGGGTTTTGTACACTCCTGCATGAATGACATAGGAAGTGGTGGTTCCATCCGGTAACTGACGATACATGGTATAATCTTCACGAAGCAAGGTATGATGCAACTGACGAATAAAAGTTTCCGTTAAAGGATGACTTTTATCGTCTGCCTCTTCCTGCACCATTCTCAGACAGACATTATGGGCTTTCATCTCTTCCAGATCCTTCATGTTAGCCTCGTCTACAACCTTTCCGAAAAGTAACAACAGTTCAGTTTGCCCATAGGTCAAAGTATTTCCTTCTATATGATTGGAGTTGTAATTGAACTCCAACATGAATTTTCGGTCCAGCCTGTTCTTATCTTCCGGCTTTAATGGCTGTAAGGACAGCCATTCATTATATAGTTGATCAAAGTGAGTCATATTTTCCAAGTCTTAATATCCCAATTCCTTTAAATAATCTCTCATCTTAGCCTGTACCTCTGCTAATTCTGCCTCCAATGCATCAATTTCTTTTTGTACAGCCGGAATATCCACTTCTGCTTCTTCCTCAAAAGTGTCCACATAGCGGGGAATGTTCAGATTATAATCATTTTCCTGTATATCGGCAGGAGTGGCTACAAAAGCATATTTCTCTTCCGCTACACCTGGTTCAAGCTGTCTAGAGGTAAATTTTTGGTAGACAGAAACAATATGATTGATATCTTCCGGACGCAGTTTGTTTTGGTTCTTTCCGTTTTCATACTCTCTGCTGGCATCAACAAACAACACATTGTCTGTTTTTTTCCCTTTGTTGAAAATAGCAATGGCCGCCGGAATACCTGTTCCGAAAAACAAATTGGCAGGCAAACCGATAACAGCTTCCAGTAGATTTTCATCTATCACCTGTTTGCGGATTTTGCCTTCGCTTGCTCCACGAAACAGTACGCCGTGGGGAATTACCACACCAACTTTACCACTACCTTCCTGAGCTGCTTCTATCATGTGAGAAATAAAGGCCCAGTCTCCCTTACTCTTTGGCGGAACACCTCTCCAAAAACGGTTGTAGGAATCGTGAGCAGCCTCTTCAGCTCCCCATTTGTCTAATGAAAATGGAGGATTGGCAATCACTGTGTCGAATTTCATCAATTTGTCATCTTCCTTCAGCTTCGGATTACGCAAAGTATCTCCCCAGCGAATCACTGCATTGTCAAAACCGTGGAGGAACATGTTCATCATGGCCAGCGCCCAAGTGCTGCCATTTACTTCCTGACCGTAAAGAGAGAAGTTATTGTTGCCCACCTCCTTGCCGGCCTTAATCAGCAGAGAACCGGAGCCACAAGTCGGATCACAGATACGTGCACCAGGTTTGCTCTTTGTCAGTTTAGCCAACAAAGTTGAAACTTCTGCCGGAGTAAAGAACTCTCCCGCTTTCTTCCCTGACTCACTGGCAAATGTAGAGACCAGATACATATAAGCATCTCCAATGATATCATTATTTTCCAAATGAGATTCATCCAATTCCAATTCACTGAAATCTACCAATAGATTTTTCAAGCGGGCATTCTTTTCTTTCGGTTCACCCAAGTTAGCTGAATTGAAACTGATATTACGGAAAATACTGCTGCCGTCCTCACTGCTCATTTTCTCCCGATTGGCATCCTCAATATCAGCCAATGCCATATCAATCAACTCTCCGATATTGTCCGCCGTACGGTGTTGATATAAATAATCAAATGAACTGGTTTCTGGAATAAGGAAACGTTCATGACGCATGGAACGGGCCGCCCGTTCTTTGTCTCCTTCGTATCTGTTTAAATATTCTGAATATTTGGCTTTGTATACATCACTGACATATTTCAAGAAAAGCATAGTCAAAATATAATCTTTATATTGACTAGGATCTATCACTCCACGGAAAGTATCACAAGCTTTCCAAACTACACGATTGATTTGTAACTGATCTGTTTTTTGTTGATTTTCCATATATTGATTACTTTATTTTATTCATTAATAATTGTTGGACAATAGTCTGTTTTTTTTCAATGATTGCCTGTTGTAGCTCCATTTCTCTTTTTGACAAACGAGCTATGGTTACAATAGTTTTCTGTTCTTCTAACGAAGGGACAGGTATCTCTAAATTTTCCACAGCAGGTTTATGAATAAGTGGTGTTGCACTACCGGCCTGATTGCTTTTAAAATATGCCTTTACAGAAGATTGACACAAGAACCAACAAAGATACTCAGATGTAACTATCGGTGATTTTAATCGGATTACGAAAAAAGAAGTAGAAGCTACCGCTTTTTCTTGCTCACGAAATACCACACTTAAGTAATTTACTCCCTTAGAGGCAAAAAGAATATCACCTTCTTGCAATAAATTCTTCTGCATTTTAGCTGTCAATAATACTCGGGAAGCATATTTTATGATTACCGCATCCGTACAATCTTTAGTCTGTAAATATGCTATCTCTCCATCAGGGTCTGTTTTCTCATATACCCCAGACAGAATTTCCGCAAGGTCTTTTAGATATATTTTTTTCTTAGTAATCATTTTACTTATATTTGTCAATGCAAATATACATCTTATTTTTATTATTCCAAAGCACATAACATATTTTTCTAAGTAATCTGATTACTATTTATATTATATAGGCATAATACCATATATTATCCATACGATGATATGTAAATCTCTACCTGTAGTGAAAAACTAAACGACTCATTTCAAATACATGGAAAGTGAAAGTAAAAAGCGGAAAAACAATACCTGTTATCTATATAATAAAAAAGAACGTATGATATACGGAAGTATCAAGGGAACACCAACTTCTACATGCCTATATGCTTCATCACCATTTTGTCTATCACCTTGAACGTAACGAAGTCCACATTAAAGAAGACTTTAGAAGTTTTTTTACCTTAATGCGGAAATAAAACAAAGCATTATGGGGATATAATGCTATTTTATTGTAAATTACTATATTTGTAACATAAAACCAACAAATATTTGTTATGGATACAACAAGATTAGAAGCAAATTATGGGAACGAAAACTTATTCTTAATAGGGATAATTATTATTGTCATTTTAATCATTTTCTACTTCCTGCTTAAAATAAGCAAGAAAAATAATAAATTGACTAAGAAACTTGTAAATGCAACCTCTGAAAAAACATCTAATAAATTAGAGGAAAACATAAAACAAAAAACATCTACAAATAGATTTCAAGATGAACAGGGCATAAATCAACCCCAAAATTTCTCTTTTGAAAAACGCCCAAAAAGAATACCAAGTCCTATACTACAAGAAATAAATGAAAAAATAGAAGAGAAGCCCGAACATTCCTTACCCAAATACATCGGATATGAGCCGATAAATATATTTACTCAAACAGAACCTTTACATTATCCGTATGTAATAATGCCTACAAGGACAAAGTGTCCAATCAAATTTCCCCAAAAAGGAAGAAGCGGTAGAAAAGGATATAAAGAAGATGAATTTCTTTTATATATACAAAAATATTTTAAAGAGACATTCAGCATATATGATGATCGATATGTTTTGACGAAAACAAATAGATATGAGCCTGATTTTTCATTATTAAATGAAAAAGATGGAATTAATATCTTTCTAGATATAGAAATTGATGAACCTTATGAAGGTATTAACGATGTTAATATTAGAAAAGCAACCCATTTTCAATTTGCTGATATCAATAGAAATAATGAATTCAAAAATAGAGGTTGGATTGTTATCAGATTTGCAGAAATACAAATTCATCAGAATCCCAACGGATGCTGTAGGTTTATCGCTGATGTTATTAAAAGTATCTATCCCCAATTTACAATTCCACATGATTTGTTATCAATAAAACGTATAGAACCTGTTCAACAATGGACTAAGGACATTGCGTTGACCTGGTCAAAACAAAGATACAGAGAAAAATATTTAGGTATCAACCAATTTGGATATATACCAGAGACGGTTGGGGCAGATATTACAATCATCCAAGATGAGAAAGTAGAGGAAGAAATCGTAGATGATAAGATGGTTGTAATTCAAGAAAAGGCCATGAGTGATATGCCTGAACAAAACATTGTGATCACTGCCATTGAAACCGGCAAATACGTTTCCTTTCAATACGACCAGGAAAAAACTATCGTAAAACCTTCAAACTTTGACGGGATCATTATGACGGGGTATTGTTATGTAAGAAATGGAGTTCGCAATTTTGAAATAAGTAAAATGCAAAATTCCTGCTTAAAGGATAATTATTGCACACTAAGTTTATCCGCTGATAAACTAGGAATCAAAAATGTTGCAAACATCATGAATATTATCATCCCTAATAAGAAATATGTTAGGATGGAATATACCAGAAGAGAATGGAATTCTATTTATATAGATCCTGAAACAGGAGAGTTAGTTAATAATAAAACCGAAGCAGAAACCAGTATCCGTACAATTAGTAATATACAGCTTGATACTGAAAGATGGGGAGATAATTATATTCGTGCTTATTGCCATAAAAGAGAAGCCGAACGTACATTCTATTTTGCAAGGATTAGCCTTCTAGAAATTTTAGATATATAAAAGCAAAGAGCATTGACATTATAGCGAGTAGATTGTAGTTCAATTGAGCAATAGCACAGTCTACTTCTTCAGTATATTACTTTATTTCTAATGTTTGAAAATAAACATCAATGTTTTTTTTGATTGCTCTGTGTATCTTCCATAATAATTTGTAGCCCCAACAACATTTTAACCTATGATACGAAAATCAAGAAACTTTTTTGAATAATGAAACAAACCATTAAATATAGATATGCCTTTGACTGCAGAAAGAATACAATTGACATCACTACTATAAATAAAAACGATAGAAATAGTTCAAAATATTACTGTATTTCATGCGGAAAAGAGCTCACAGCCAAATTAGGGGATAAAAAGCAACATCATTTTTCTCATAAAATCAGTACGGACAGTACATCCTGTAGCTTTGAAACTTATTTACATAATCTAGCGAAATACAAGATTAAAGAAATATTCGACAATGATACAACTTTCAATATCAATATGACTGAAAAAGTTATATGCTCATCTATACAAAACTGTTATTTTTCATCAGATGAAAATTGTTGCAGTCACAGTAGAGAAATACTTGTGAATTTAAAAGACCGTTATGATTTGTGCACTGTAGAAAAACAAATAGAAGGTTTCAAAGCTGATATATTATTGGAAAACAGCAATAATAAGTATAAGCCATTATTAATAGAAGTTTTTGTAACCCATGAGTGTTCAGAAGATAAAATTAATTCAAAATTACCTATTATTGAAATATCCATCAAGAAAGAAGAAGATATCCAAGACATTAAAGAGATAATCAAATCAAACAAAAAAACATACAATATACCTCCTATAAAAGTATATGAACCATTAGAGATAAACTACCCTTTTCAAAAATATGCATTATATGCATCAGGTAAACATTACGCTAATTATATTAGTGAAGGGACTTGTAATGACATAGATCTAAAAAAGTATAACAAAGCATTATTAGAAATTTCAGTGTACAAGAATCAAATGAGTATCAATTCATTTCTACTCTATGCTTCTTTTTTAGGATATAATATCAGAGATTGCTCTATTTGCCAACATTACAAATACGTTGAAAGTTATTATGGAAATTATCCATTATGCTTGAGATATAAGAAAGATAACACTCCTAAAAATCCTAATTCCTTATATGCATATCAATGTGAATATTATAAAATCAATAAGATTAATTATCTGAGTTTCGTTAGTTCCATATCTGAATATGGGATTAGAATTATTCAAAACCAAGTAGAGTTGTTCAACAATATTGATCTAAAATCTTTATATATAAAAAACATCAACAATGTTTTAAAGGATTGTATATCCCAGGGCAACCGCATCAAAATTTGTAATCATCAGTGAAGTGTTTATCTGTGCCTCACCTTAGATTTGCAGCGGCAAACCGAAACAGAAATAGAAATGATAAATTTGCAGTGAAATGAATCCATCCAAGTATTTTTCAGAAGTTACCGATCCTCGTGTAACAGGTCGTTGTCTACATTTGTTGTCAGACATATTAATGATAGGTTTGTGTACTTACCTGACAGGCGGAACAGATTATGAGGATATGCGTCTGTTTACCTTGGAACGTGGAGAAAAACTTAAGGATATGCTTTCACTTCCTCACGGTGTACCTTCAAAAGATACGTTTGAGCGTGTGTTTCAACGCATAGACCCAACCGAATTAGAACATTGTCTTTGTAGTTATGGGAAGTCAATCCTGTCGGATTTATCAGAAAAACAGATTGTTATAGACGGGAAGAAGCAAAGTGGGACATCGCCGACCTCTCGCGGGAATAAAGGTCTGTACATTTTGAATGCCTGGGTAAGCGAGAACGAATTCTGTATATATCAGAAAAAAGTGGAAGACAAGTCCAATGAGATAACAGCCATTCCCGAAGTGTTGTCAGCCATAGATATTGAGGATGCAGTTATATCCATAGACGCTATGGGAACGCAACGTGAGGTTGTAGACTTGATACTTGAAAAGAAGGGGCATTATCTATTGTCGGTAAAAGGTAATCAGAAGTCTCTATATGAGGATATTGAATGTGCTTTTAAAGTACACGGCGGCCTTGATTCGGATACGACTGTGGAAAAAGACCATGGAAGGATAGAAGTCAGGAAATGCAGCATTCTTCCAGCCATGGAATATCTGCTTCCGGAAACCATTCAATCTTGGAAAGGACTAGGGACGATTGTAAAAATGGAATCAAGTAGGGAGATGAACGGGAAAACGGCTCTTGAAACCAGATATTATATCAGTGACGAGCAAGGATTAAGTGCGTCTTACTTTCAAAAAATAATAAGAGGACACTGGAGTATTGAGAACCAACTGCATTGGCATTTGGACGTTACTTTTAAAGAGGATGATTGCAGAGCGAGGAAAGGATATTCATCACAAAACCTGTCAGTGATTAGAAAAGTGGCTTTACATATCATCTCTGAACAAAAGGATAAGTTAAGCCTTAAAAAAAGACTTTACAAGGCAGCTTTGGATATTAACTATTTAAAAAAGTTATTGCAGTTCTGACCGGATGATCTGAATCATAAAAAAGAGGCCTCTTTTTATAAGAGTCCTCTCATAAGATCTTACGAATCATAGTCGAAAGACTTTGGTTGTAAAATCGACACGTAAAAAATCCAATCGCTAAGGTTGTTTTTCATAGTTAAGGTTTTGCTATCCGCAATATCCGCTTTATTTCCCAAATAACACATTTTTTTCAGAACTATTTTAACAAACCTGTTGCAAAACATATTTTGAATGGAATTTTGGTGCGGTTGCCCTGTGTATATCCCAATTAGAAGATTCGTTCAGAAAAAAGAATTTATTTATTAAAATAGCTGACAGAGATATAGATACAAGTGATTATTATAACAAGGCTGAAACTTTAAAAATAAAAGAATATGTACATTGTCTAAAACTATATCATTCAACAAAAATCAGCAGACCGCCATTGTTTATATATTGTATTGAGGCGAATTTTAATTATCCTGTTGAGAATTCTAATAAAGCAATATGTATAAAAATCAACGACAAAAACGACTTACAGGAATTCATTTATAAGAACATCGTAAAACTTTATAGGAATAGCAAGATTTGTTATCACAATATTAAAACACACAAACAAGAAAATAAGCCTGAAATGGATTTGCAAAGCACTTATAATATTGATGCTTTAAATGAAATATATCAAGTTCCGCAACTTCCGTCTGATTATAAAGAAGATGTTATTCCCTTTTTAATGAAAGAATTCAACACTAAAAACATTTTTATAGAAAGATATAATAATGAGGTAATTGCCTTAAAGCCTTTATACAATAATTGCGAGAGAAGTGATATTAAAGAAAATGTTCTATTAAAAATATTCAATAACAATAAAGCAATATGCCCTATTTATATTCAACTATGTTTTAATAATGAGTCTCCTATTAAGGATATGCCAACTATTGTATTAAGACTTGATTTATATGGTAAATGGAAAGAATCAAAACACCAGGAATGTTTGCTGATAAAAGAAGGTAAAAATGGAGAGTTTTACAAAATAGACCATCTTTACAAGAATAATAATTAGATTTGTAACACAAATTAGCAATTTTATGAAATTAGGATATATACACAGCAACAGAGAAGAGCAAACCCGAGTCATGCAAGTACTGAAAATGACTTCGGAATCTGTAGCTCTCGATGAACTCGGCATTGGCCGTATCCGTGATGCTTTTGCAGACCGTATGTTTCCCGGAATATCTACCCTGCAAAAGCACATGAAGTATTTCTCGCTCATGCCACAACTCTATCGTAAGGCTACAGAAAAACGATATAACCGTTTATCGGAGGTGAAAGCGGAAATTATCCGTCTGGAACGGATCATGACAAAAAATCTATACGATGGCAGTGCGGACAAACGAGGTATCACAGGAAGTGAGATGATTGGTAAAAGTGGAAACAATTATGTAAAATATGATCCGGCATACATCTACAATTCCGGATTACAGACTTTTGGAATCTTACGTAGTCCACAGTTATATGAACTAATCTACTCAACTTCAAAGGCATTACACAATGCTCCTAAAGTGACCAAGACGGATAATGAAGATACAAATGACGATGTGGATGAGAAGTCCGGCCTGTTCCAGTTCTGCTCTTTTCCTAATGTAGATTATGATTTTACCCAGAAATGTACATTAGATCTGACCGTAGAGGATAAAGACTTTATTGTGGATCACATTCTGAACGCAGAAGCATGTCAAGGTACCTTATTACGTTACATCGTGGATAATCCTGACTTTGCAATAGCCGATAGTTTTGAACAGATTCCCTTCCGTCATTTGCCACAGGAGATTGGAGAATTGCAAGATTTGGCCCGACGCTTCGCAGATTTCATATATATGGTGCACATCCGCTATAACTATATATATTCGCAATACCAGGATGAAGAAATGCGAATCGAATTTCAAGAAAAACTTGAAGAATACCGGAATAGTGGTACGAACATAGACAAAGTGCTGAATGCTGTAAGCATACGGGAAAACAGTGGGAAATGGTTCTGCAAAGAAGTTGCGGAACGCATTGCAGCCAATGACATTGAAGAAGATGGCGGTTTGGATCAGTTGATTATCAACCGGGAACGAAGAGTAAAAGGGAATCGAAGAAAAATTGGAAATCCAGCATATATTTATAATAAAAGGAATCGCATACACTACTATAAACTTACCTACCGGTGGGAAACGGTAAAAACCTTTACCGAGGAATTAAGAAAGGAGGCTATCAATGGCTGATGTATTATGGAATGATATTATCTATACGGATGTGTTGCAAAGCGATGGCTTTGTAATTGATTATGCGGTTTGTACTACCTATAGTCTGGACATGCCTTCCTTGTTATCAGTGCCCTTTATGTTGGGCACAATGACCGACCTGACAGAAACAGCCATGCGCTCTCCTCACCTAATATTGGAGACTATCAATAAATCAGCTGGTAAGTTTGCCGTTTTCTGCAATGCCGGATGTATGGCAGTACCGCAAGCCAACTCCAAAGTGTATTCACTATTGGAGCAGAGCGTTGTACAAGTAACACTGCAAGCAAAGGGAGGCGGTTTCGTCAATTTTCATCCCAAGATATGGATTATAAAAGAAACGAACCCGGACACCGGTGCTCAGCAAATTAAACTGATTGTCCTTTCCCGCAACCTTACCGGTTCCAACGATCTGGACGTAGTATGTGAACTTGTCGGTAAAATCAGCCCCAAACCGGCCACAAGAAAAGCGCAAGTCAAACATACACCTCTTGTGGATTTCCTCACATGGTTAATCGCAAAAGCCAATAGCAGTACTATCCGTAAAAATATGCGTTCTATCTGTAAGGACATCGACTATATTGAACGATTTGACCTTACAGATTCTCCTTTTGAAGATTACGAGTTTTTCCCTATGGGGATACCTGGATATGATGGATATACAAAGTGCTTTGGACAAAGTATGCTGAATCATGCGGCAGAAATGCTGGTCATCTCCCCCTTCGTGGACAAGAATATTTTGAATCAGATGGTCAGTTGCAATCCTAGTGCTAAAAAGACACTCATCACACGACATGCTTCAGTTACACAAGAGGTTATAAACTTGTTTAATGACGGTGTTTATGCTCCCAAGGAAGTACTGACCGATAAGGTGGAAAAAGATGTAGCTGTCGACTTGCACGAGAAAGTGTATTTCATACGCCGAAACGAGGGCAATCTCAGCTATAACCATCTGTATCTTGGTTCTACCAATGCCACCATGAATGGATTCAGACGGAATGTGGAGTTTTTACTGCACCTGAAGTTTGCTCCCTATAAATCTTCGTATGAAAAATACCGGAGTGAACTGATAAACGACAGCAAGGAATGTATGTTCGAGCAGGTTCTTTCGGTACCAGAGGAAGACTCTGAGAAAGAGGATGTCACTAACGAATTGATGCTGCGTCGTGCAATTTCGGCCATTCAGCAGGCACAAATTACATCTAATGACGGAAACTATACCATCACCATACAATGCCAGACTAACAGAATGCCTTCGGAGCCTGTTTTTCTTTATCCTTTAGGATGTGACGGCAAGGAACAAGTATTAGCTGACGGGTTGACATTTAAAGATATGGCACTGGATTCATTAACAGAATTTTACACGATACGGATTGGAGATTTGCGTCGTCTGATAAAAATACAGACGGAGGGAATGCCAACCGATGAGCGAGACAAAGCAATATTCCGTTACTTTATCAATACGAAAGGAAAGTTCATCAACTATCTGGCATTCATGCTAACTGATGAGGTGGAACAGTATATATTGGAAAGCCAACAACTGGAAAAGGAGCTGGCCAATGACAAGGCATCCTCTTTGGAACAGCAAATTAGTACCTCACTTTATGAAGACATGGTGAAAATGGCCTATAAAGACCCTGACCGCATCGCTTCTATCCGGCGAATCGTAGAGAAAGCAGACGAGACAGTCATCCCAAACCATTTCATGGAGATGTACAACACATTTGAAAACGTTATTAAACAAATAAAACGCTTATGAGTCAGGAAGTAAAGGATTTTCAGCGTACTACGGCAGATCGCATTCTGCATATCTATAAAAATTTAGGTCATCGAAGGGTATTGCTAGCCGACGAAGTGGGATTAGGCAAGACGTTCGTGGCCAAACAAGTCATCAACCTAGTTCGTGAATGGCACAAGCAGGAGAAAGATGACTTCTTTAAGGTGGTTTATATCTGTTCGAATGCCAACATAGCCGATCAAAACATAGAGAAATTAGGGGTTGAAAATCGGATGAGCATCAGCGAGAGCCGTCTGTCAATGCAGCATCTCTATATCAAATTGGCTGAGAAACGGATTGCAGAACAGCATGAGCAGGGAGAAATGCCTGAATCAATCATTCCGCTGACTCCTTCCACTTCCTTCCGTTTTTACAGTGCACAAGGAACAGCCAATGAACGTGCCTTGATGTATAATATTTTATGCGGACTGGATCAAGTCAAAGATTATAAGGAAGTTATCAGTGATTTTCTTAGCTGTAATGTTAAAAACTGGCAGGAGCTTACGAACATTTATAACGAAAAAATCAATGGATGCGGAGATGATTATCTTTGTGAGATGCATAGTAAGTTACAGACGAGATTGTCGGATACTATTACAAATCAATTGATTGAGTACGCACAAAATGGTTGCGATAATCGTCAGAGGGCAGACATGATCAATAAGCTACGTCGTATTTTCGCAGAAATCAGTATTGACATGCTCGATCCTGACCTGGTTATCATGGATGAGTTTCAACGCTTCAATTCGTTGCTTGAACAAGGTGATGACGAGCAATCCATGCTGGCCAACAAATTCTTTGACAACGAGCGTTCCAATACGAAGATTCTGTTACTTTCTGCTACGCCCTATAAACCTTATTCCACCCTTGAAGAGTTAAATACAAATGGGAATGACGAGCACTATCAGGACTTTATGAAAGTAATGGATTTTCTATATGCCACAAAAGATAAAATGGACCGGTTCAAGTTGATATGGCACACATATTCTGCTGCACTCAAACGTACAAATGTGGTTGATTTAACACCGCTTGTGGTAACCAAGAATGAAGCAGAAGAAGCACTGTATGGAGTGATGTGCCGCACGGAACGGTTTAATAGTGGCATTATAGACGATTCCTGTGTATGTGACGTACAGGTCGTGCCGGAAGATATCCTTTCGTTTGCAGAGGGGCAGTATCTGATGGATTGTCTAAATCAAGAAAATACGAAAGTGCGCTTGGGTAATCTCCCCATGGAATACGTCAAATCTTCACCTTATTTGTTGTCCTTTATGGATAAATACGAACTGAAGAAACGAATTGCTTCGGCATTACAACACTTAGACGTAAAAAGATATGGAAAAAAGGACGCATTGCTTCTATCGAAGTATGCCATCAATAATTATCGTCCCATTCCTGCTGCTAATGGAAAATTAAAGTATCTTCACGACCTAGTATTTGGTACACATCACGAGAAGAAAACACAGTTGTTGCTTTGGGTTCCTGCCTCTAATCCATACTATAAAGCCGGAGGTGTATTTGAGAGTAACGAAGCCCGCAGTTTCTCCAAGATTATCCTATTCTCTTCATGGGAAATGGTACCGAGAATGATTTCCATTATGATGTCATATTATTCGGAGTTATATACTTTGGGAGAGTTAAAGAAGGTAGAAGCAGAGATACGCTATACTTCTCAAAAGAAGAACCGTTATGGCGAGAATCGTTTAAGAGCCGACGGATTATTAGAGTATCCTTGCCAAACCCTATCCGGTCTTTTCTCTCCTACCACATTTTATGGAGAGAAACTTTCCTCAATCCGGAAAATCATAAAACAGAGAATTCAAGAAGAATTTGCACAGAATACTATCATAAGTAGTATTCCACAACAAGGGCGAAACAACGCCAAACTTATTCTTACTCTCATGAAAATACTGGATGGAAAGCCAGTAGAAGATTTGAACGACTTGTATGTGCCTTCAAATGCATTGGATGTGATGACAGATATTGCCATCGCTTCACCGGCTGTATGTGCTTATCGGCAATCCAGCAATGAAGAAGATGCCCAAATGGTGGCTAAAGCAATCGTCTCAGTATTCAACAAACCTGAAAGTGCAGCTGTGATAGACCTGATGTATAACAAAAAGAACGATGATGATTATTACGAATCTGTTCTTGATTACTGTGTGGTAGGTAACCTGCAGGCTGTACTTGATGAATATGCCCACATGACACAAACAAAGATGTTGGGACATACTGTTACGGAGGCTATTATTGGCACAAGCAATCTTAGCATAGATACAACCGATTCATTGGGAATGGAAGAAAAGAAACAACTTATGCGTTGTCATTTTGCTATTCCATTCATTGATAAAACGGTCACTGACAAATCTGTAGCTCGTACCACTAATATTCGTAAGGCTTTCAATTCTCCTTTCCGTCCGTTCCTGCTTTCAACAACATCAATAGGTCAGGAAGGCCTTGATTTTCATTGGTATGCCAGAAAGATTGTTCACTGGAATCTACCCTCAAATCCTGTAGATCTAGAGCAACGGGAAGGTCGTATCAACCGATTTAAGTGTCTGGCTATTCGCAGAAATGTGGTAAAATTGTATGGCAGTGAAACTTATCATACTTGGGATGAACTGTTTTCTCTAGCTTATTCGAATTTGAAAGGCACACATTCGGATATTGTTCCTTATTGGTGCCTTCCTGTCGCAGATCTGACGGAAGAACAACGGGCAAAATTGGAATACATTGAGCGTATTGTTCCGCTTTACCCGCTTAGCCGCGATCGATATAAGTACGAACGTCTTATCAAGGTGCTTGCCTTGTATCGCATGACACTGGGGCAACCACGTCAGGAAGAGCTGTTAAACCTTTTGAGAAATATGCATCTTTCGGATGAACAGCTCAAAGAACTGACAATTGATCTGTGTCCATATAATAAAAGGAAATGATTATAAAAACAGTTTCTCTCGAAAGACTCTATATTTAATCAGATAAAGTAGATAAAAGAACAGAAATCACCTTACTTCTCATCTATAAATTACAGTCTAAAAATCTCCAGCTTTTAGTCCTATAATTGAAGTAAACAAAGGCTAAAGCTGGAGATTTTAATCATTACAACATTCACAATTGAGGGGAATTATAAATACCTTTACCAACATAAAGTATCCATCAATAGTCAATTATAATTCTAATAGATTTATTGCTTAATAACTTAAAATATAACCAACAAATTAATAAATAAAATGCTCAACAAATTGTTATTCATTCATTGTATAGAAACACATAACAAAAAGTTTTTTATATCATTGACATCAATATGCTCGGATATACAACAAAAACATCCAACAATAAACATCTGTTCAAAAGGATAGATAAAGAACCATTTGTAATATTGCAGAAAAAATGAGCAAAACATGTTCCGTTTGCTTAAGATTATAAGAAACTATAGGGAAGAGATTAGTTATATAGAAATCAAACAATTAATCACAGATAAAATGCCAATTAATGTAGCTCTTTTACTAGATATTTTGATATACACTTTTTCCCTAAACTATCATAGAAAAACGCTTTTATAAAAGGGCTTGCCCTATTCACTTTTTTAAAAGAGGGAAGCCTAATTCCCCCTTCTTAAAAAGGGCGTTAGAAAAAGACAGTTTAAAAAGGCAGCAAGCTGGATAATTTTGTTATGCAGTTTACAGAACAGAGAATCGAATTTTTGCCATAATTTGGATCAAAACATTATCAGCTGCACAAATACTAGCAATACACAAAAACAATCGTAAGAAGGGCCTAAAACTAGCTAAATTCCAAAGTTATTCTCCAGTAGCGACAGCCGTTTTATCATATCAAGAGCAATAGAAAACCAATACAGACTTGGATCTTTTTTAATTAAGAGTCCCCAATACATCATATACGACTGAAACAATTTATATTGGAATGTCCAACATAATTATACAACAGGATAACCTTAAGAAATAGAATTTTTGTTATACACTATACCTAGCAAAAATATGATTAGAGCAAAATAACAATGTACAAGAAAATAGGGCTTAAAGTAGCAAACAAATAAACTTGATCGCTCCAAATGTAAGTATAGTATGGAAAGAATAATAGTATCTAACAAAAAACTTTTTAAGATGCATTAAAAACCATACTTTTATTCTAAATTGACATAATCAAAATCCAAACAATAACCTCATCATTTCATCAATTCATCAAAAAACAATTGTATCACATAACGTAGAATTGTATAAAAAAGCAATAAGCACTTTTATATTTAAACGTCATTTCATACTTTTGAGATACATCTTTTTTTTCACTATTAATGCCCAGCACAATAGTAATAATTTATAACAATATACGTCATGATTAAAATTTATAGTATGAATACTTGTCCGGACTGTATTTATGTTGAAGAGCAGATACAGGGAGACGACAGATATGAGATTATAGACATAGGTTCGCATGTAAAACATTTAAAGGAATTTCTAAGAATCCGTGATAATAGCCCTGTTTTTAATGAAGCGAAAAAAGTTGGAGCTGCAGGCATTCCATGCTTTGTTCTAGAGGATGGTTCTGTTACACTCATACCAGAAGAAGCCGGACTTGCTTCAAGACCAATAACAGAAGGAGTATCATGTAATATAGACGGAAGTGGTTGCTGATACAAACTATATTTTGAGACATCTAACCTATCATATAATAAAGTTTAAATATGAAATCTGCTTATTATATGATAGGTTGTACTCAAAAATGACCTCTAATCACAAATTGATCTTAGATAATAATTGGCAGTTCTATATGAATGTTTACTATCTTTCTCCTCTATGAATCGTGTATATTGGAAATATAGCTTCTGATATAATGCAATGATGATGAATATGGTATACTTACCTGCCGCTTGTTGTATGGGAAAATTTTGCCAATGAGGATTTATAAAGATGTAATCCTAGCAAAGGACTCAACTATATTGAGAAATTAATGGAATATCTTTTTAAGTCATCCGATGAACATTGAAGATATTTCCGTATTTTTGAAATCATAATTTAATCATTAACAGAATGTATTATGGGACAAGAATTTTGTCAAAGTTGCGGTATGCCTCTCACTGATACAAATAAAGGAACAAACTCTGATGGAAGTTTGAACAATGAATACTGCTCTTATTGTTATCAGAAAGGACAATTCACACAAGATTTTAACATGAGCCAGATGATAGAATTTTGTGCTCAATTTACGGATCAGATAAATAAGGAGACAGGATGGAATCTTACTCCGGAACAGGCTAAGAAAAATATGAGACAATTCTTCCCTACTCTTAAACGATGGAAAGAAAAAGATGAAAGAACATTTACAGAAAAAGCAACTGGCTTGTTAGCACAATGTAAGGACATTACGATTGCCTCAATTGATAACGAAGGATTTCCACGTCCGGTTCCAATGTCCAAAATCAGTTCAAAAGGATGTAATGAGGTATGGCTGGCAACCGCTGCCAATTCTGTGAAGGTTACAGATTTCAAACTGAACAACAAAGCCGGACTTTGTTATTCAAACTATGGTGACAGTGTCGGCTTGAGAGGAATCATTGAGATTATAACTGATGATAACATACGAAAAGATATGTGGCAAGACTGGCTTATCAATCACTTTCCGTATGGCCATACAGATCCTAATTTTGTACTTTTACATTTCATAGGAAAAGAGGCTACATTTTGGATTAATGGAGAATTTGCGCACGAAAAGTTGTAATATAAATTCATATTATTAAGAATAGACATAGCATTCTTTATGTCTTGCATTCATTATGAAAAAAGTAAGATATTTATGACAATAACCTTCTACTGAAAGGACAAAATTACAAAATGCAAATCAAAAATGGCCGACAATGGAAATTCATAATTTATTGGATGTCAAATCAAGAACCGAGCTGCGTGAATGGTTAATACAGAACCACAAAACTGAAAAAGAATGCTGGGTAGTGGTAAAACGTGGTAGACCTACGGATAACAATACTTTCTGGTATATCGACGCTGTAGAGGAAGCCCTATGCTTCGGTTGGATAGACAGTACTACTAAAAAAATAGCAGATGATGTAACAGTCCAGAAACTTTGTCCACGAAAGCCAAAAAGCAATTGGTCCGAGCTCAATAAAGAAAGATGCCGCAGAATGGAACGATTAGGACTGATGACTGATGCCGGAAGAGCTGTTCTGCCGGATATGTCTCCCAATGGTTTTACCATAGACAAGGATATATTGCAAAGGCTACAATCCGACCCGTTAGTGTGGAACAATTTCTGCCAATTCCCTGATTTATATAAACGAATCAGAATTGATACTATCCAAATTAAAAAGAATCAGCCTGAACTTTTTGAAAGTCGCCTGAACAAATTCATAGAAAATACCCGAAAAGGACTTCTTTACGGAGAATGGAATGACAATGGAAGACTTTATAATAAGATTTTGAGATAAAACAAGAAACATTATTTAATATACACATTTTATTCTCTTCGATTTTGTACCACTATGATGTTATACCTGATTTACAGAATCATCTAAATTATGTGTATTTTTGATGGTTAAAAAAAATCCTTATATTTGAAATTTTAAATATATTTGCAAATATATTATTTAAGTATAAATCCACTCTTTTACATATATTTATTGAAAATGGAAAGTTTTGCATTCGCATATAAGTTAAGAAATGTCCAGGACGATAAAGACCAGAACAATAAAGGCCAAAATGACAAAGGCCAGATCAACAAAGACCAAAATGACAAAGGCCAGAACAACAAAGACCAAAATGACAAAGAGCAGAACAACAAAGGCCTAAATGACAATTTTGCAGCAGAATGTCATATCAATGTTTGGAAAATTGACACAGGAAAATATATATTTTCAAATACGAAATTATATTTTGATTTTGGTTTAATGATTAATTCAGAAATTGAATGGATATATGTGTATATCCCCTTTGATTTTGTAGAGAATGGTCATGATTTTGATTTGATAAAGAAATTACAAAATAATAATCAATTACTTTGTACTGTTTTTAATAGTGATTACAAAACTGAGGTAGGTCAGGGTGATACCTTTGGGAAAGTCATGGATAAAGAGAATAATACAAAATTCTTTTTACATCAGTTAGGACCTACCAAATTTGATATTATCCCTTTCTATAAAACATACTCAAAAAACAATAAGAGCATTATTGCTGGGAAATTATTAAGAATTCATATTCAAAATGCTCCATTAAAAATAAATAAAATTTATATTCGCTTTAGAATAGAACCGACAAAGATTAATGATATAGTTAAATCAGAACACATTTCTAATGATTTTCTTCAAGCAGCTTTCTCACAAATTGACATGTATGATTTTCGTATAAATGAAATTAGAAATATTAGTACGGATGTTATGGATAAAATTAAAGAGGATAAATATACCCCCTTTAACTTTGATAAAGTTCATTTATTCTACATGGCTGATACAAGGGAAAATGTGGCTAATGGTAGTTCTATAAAACAAGACAGTCGACTCTTAGAAAAAGATTTATGGGAAACATATCTTCCTAAGAATTGCTATAAAAGAAACTATATTGCTCATCATTGGAAAAAAAGAGAAAAAAAGAAGAAATGAAAATAAACGAAAACTCAATAATTGAGACTAAAGAAAAATTTATTCCATTTAATGATTACCGTATATTTTTTACTACTATATACCCAAAAGTCCAATTGATTAGATTATTTGTATATTTATGTATAGTAGTACTTCTAGGTTGGTGTGGTTCTATGCTTTCATTCAAAATTTCAAATTTTTTACCATACTCAATACCTGAATATTTTAAACTGTTAATAATATCTGGTATGATTATTGTTGTTTTTATATCTATTATAGTTACTTCATATCATTTAATTATTAAATTGATTAGAAAATGAAAATACTCATAGGTACTGATATACTTCTTTGTTATTTATTAAAGGCTGACTATATTGATGGAATTCATTTGTTAATTAATTGGCTGGATAAGATCAAAGCAGAAAAGATTATTGATATTTCTTCTGTTGCTATTTTAACAAACTTTGCTCCTATATCTGAGTTTGATAAACTTTATACTTTTATCCCATTAAAAATAGTACCACCATTAACATCAAAAATTTATTCCCTAAAATCAAAAATCAAAAATTTATTGTATGTAGAACGCAAATCAGCCAATACGGCATTAGCTCATTTAAATTTGCTTGACACAAATAATGTTGATTATCTCATTACTGAGAATGAACAGACACATTTAATGTCTCAAGAAATAGGATTAGACTCACGTGTATATACCATAGAAAGTTTCATAGAAAAATGTTCAATAGAATATCGTCATTTAGATGAAACTAAAGGAGCAATTGTTCAAATATGCAAATTTGGTTCTTTATCTATTAAAGATCCTTTCTTTGGAGATTTTAAAAGAGAATATAATCCATACTTTATGGAATGGTTTAGAAAAAAAGCAGATGATGATGTATTTATCAGCACAGATAAAAAAGGACGGCTCAAAGCTTTATTAAAATTAAAAATAGAAGATGAAACAGAAGATTATTCTGATATATGCCCTGTTTTTCAACCACTAAGAAGGCTTAAAATTTCTTCATTAAAAGTTAACTATAATGGTCAAAAATTAGGTGAAAGATTTATGAGAATTATTTTTCAAACAGCTTTAATTAATCAAGTTGAAGAAATTTATATTACCATTTTTAATAATAATAAAGCACGTAAAAGATTAATAAATATGATAACAACTTGGGGATTTGAGAATTATGGAGAAAAAGAAAGTGGGAAACTATATAATGAATTAGTTTATGTAAAAAAAATGAAGTACACTTTCAAAAATGATATTATGAAAAATTTTCCTATGCATCATATACCTAATCATGCATTTATAATCCCTTTAAATAAAACATATGTTTATCAACTATTACCACAAGATACTCTTTTTGAAGATAAACTAGATATAATGCCAACAAAACGAGCAATCAAAAAGATCGTTATACTTAATAATAGTAGTAATACTGAAATATCGTCAGGAGATTGTTTGCTATTTTATCAAAATTCATTAGAGAAACAAGAACGGAAATTACTTGCTGTCGGCATAGTAGAGTATATTTATAAAAAATTTGAAACTTATCAAGAATTTTACAATAGATGCAGAAAAAGAAGTATACTTTCAAATGAAGAATTAACCAATTATTGGATAAAAGCTAATAGAGAACCTGTTGTTATTGAATTTCTTTATATATATGGAATTGAAAGTTTCAACATTGATAATAATGACTTGGAAATGAATGAAATTAATACATCACAAATAACCTCACAAACTCCAATAAAAATTAATATCAGACAGTATTTAAATTTATTAAAAAAGACATCGTATGAAATGTATCTTACTACCAATTAAGCCCAAATTCGTAGAAGAAATACGGATAGGTAATAAATTATATGAATACCGTAAAGCTATACACAAAGATAGTAACATAAAGAAAATATTAATATATAGTTCATTTCCAGTAAAAAAAATAGTTGCTATAAGTTCTATAGAAGCGATTTTATGTAATAGCCCTGAAAACATTTGGGAGTCAACATATCTACATTCAGGAATTACTAAAAATTTCTTTGATAAATATTTTAATGGTTGCCCAATTGCCTATGCAATAAAATTGAAAGATATTTCATTTTATGAGAAATCAAGGGAACTTTCTGAATTAGGTCTTAAATCAGCTCCACAATCTTTCCAATATATAGAATTACCTGAATCATTTTTATGATTATATAGGGCACAGAACGAAGCGTTAAAATGAGGTTGAGCAGAAAGTGACCGCAACAAGTTATGGATTAGCACGTTACAGGAGATTGACATCGGACGGCCTTTCAAAACGAAGTTTACTTTTGGCTTACTCCAGGTTTACACGTAGGAGGTTAAATGAGGCCGTTTTCTTTGCCTCTGTTGCCTTTTAGCTTTACTCCCGTTATCTTTATTAGAATGGCTATAGAAAGCCGTTAGAACGCGCCATAATGACGTCTGTTCTGGCGGCTCTTATTTTGAGTACAAATTTGAGGTGTGATTGAAAATAATTTGGCGTAAATTCTTCCATATAAGCGTTATTTGGTATATTTGCAGTAGAAAAAGTGCGATATGGGACAGATTAAGGTAGTACATGTTCATTTGATTTTTGAGAAGAAAGACTTCTATTTCGGTAGCCTTTCTGCCGTGTTTGATACGTTGGATGAAGACCGTATCGGGATCAAGAAAAGCACCCTTTTGCACGCCAAAATGGAGGACGGAAGCATCCGGATGACCAAGCGCGCTCGGATTGTTGTCTCTCACCTTATTCGTAGTACTATATAAATTGCTGTTATATAGCTGTTTAGCCGCTGTTTCGCTTACTTCCCGGAGCGTTTCAGCGGCTTTTTTTATACGTAATGGGTTACGAAAAGGGTTACGTATAAGGGTTACATTATAAATGTTAAAAGGGTTACAAAAGGGTTACAAAAACCATGCTTTCAGACCTCGTACAGATATACAAAATGTAAAATAAATGCCCCTTTTGGCAGAAAAAGCCGTTTAAATGGGTAGAAAAAGCCACTTGCAAACGGTATATAATTATATCTAAACATTGTATAATTACCTATTATTCAGTATATTATGTAATATGGTAACCTTTTAAGGTATAAAATGTGCGTGCGTGGGGCGTTTGAGTGCTATTCGAGTCGTATTACGCCAATGACGAGTGCGACCGCGTGGATGGCAGCGAGTGGCAATTCGAATGGGTCGTACTTCTCATTGTCTGATACTATCAATACATGTTCTTGATCGCTTCCCGGTTTGATGCGTTTGATTAGTGCTCCTTGATTGGTGTCGATTACATACACCTTGTTCCACTGGAAGAACAGGTCGCTCATCGATACACGCTGGCAGGCTACGATGTCACCGGAACTGTATTTCGGGTACATGGATGATCCTTTCACCGGAATAAGGAAGTCTGCCCCTTTGAACATAGGTACAACATAGCGTTCGCATTCGTATTCCAATACCGTTTGCTCACATGTGAGTGCACCGGCCATCGCTTCAAAAGGTATCAAGGGGATGCCCTCACCTGGTTGGGTAGCAATTCTGGCAGTTGTTTCCTCTGTTTTATCCTCAGCAGTACCATAGGAACCAGTACCAGTTGGCGCAGTGGCCCCAATATAATTCACACCTTTTGCCGGATCTGTTCGAACCAAGTCTTTCGGTATGCCGCCATCATCTTTCAACATCTGTCCTCTACCGGTTAGCAGCCAATCACTATTGATGTTTGGATAGGTGGCGATAAATTTCGCCATTACATCCTCTGTGATACCTGTACTACTCTCAAGAGTCCCTCTTGACACCCCTATTTTACTGTAAAAATCACGCTTGCTTATACCTAAAGTACCAGCAAAAGACAAAATCCTTTGCTTTATTGGCGATATTTTTTGTTCTTTTGTTTGCATATGGCGAAATGTTTTGTATATTTGCACCGTGTTCAGTGATGAACAGCGGCCAAATATACTAAAAAGGGCCGAGATTCACGAATATTAGAAGTAAAACTTAAAAAGAGCAAAGAATATGATACTGAGATTCGAGACTGGAAACGTGCCTGCAAAGGAGATGGATGGAAAATATAAAGTCACTTGACCCACTATTATAAAAATCACCTGACCCACCTTTATAACCGAAACTGACCCACTTAGATTATAATAAAAATTGACCCTATAGAATTACCACATTTCAGTCTTGTTTTTGTACTTTAAAAAGCATTTTAACCCGGTATCATTAACCGAATAAAAATTTTAAAGAATGAAAATAAGAATCAAGCACATACTGCGGTGCTACCAGTCAGGAATGAGTATCCGTAGTATCAGTTCTTCTCTTCTGATTTCACGTAATACAGTAAACGGTATATCCGAATATACGAGGATATGGGTATAGAGCTGGAACGCCTGTTGAAAATGGACGAGCATCATCTGCATGAACTTTTCGGTACGGAGACTGACAACGAATCAACAGGATCTGCAGAGTATAAGTATCTTCAAGAACATATACCTGAGTACATTAAACGACTTAAATCCCGTGGAACAACAAGAAGGTCCTTGTATGAGGAGTATCTGAGAAACCGTCCCCAAGGTTACAGTTATTGTTCATTCTGCCTGTATCTCAGACGTGAAAGGGAGGTAAAAATACCGGTTGGACGCATAGATCATATAGCTGGTGATCAGATGTATGTGGATTTTGCCGGTGACAAACTTTATATTTCAGACAGGAATACGGGTGATAAGGTTCCCGTAGAAGTCTTTGCTGCGATACTTCCATGCAGTCAGATTACTTATTACGAGGCTGTACCATCGCAAAAGAAAGAATATCTTATCCAGGCATGTGAAAATGCTTTCCATTATTTTGGAGGTGTACCAAATGCCATAGTTCCCGACAACCTCAAATCTGCCGTAACAAGGCCCGGTGGAATAGAGCCTGTAATAAATGATGACTTTGCGGCATTTGCAGACCATTATGGTTGTGTTGTCTTTCCGGCAAGAGTGCGCAAACCCAAAGACAAGGCTTTGGTTGAAAATGCTGTAAGACTGCTTTACAGGGAGGTATATTCAAAGATGACAGGATTGAAATTCAATGATATTGAAGCCTTGAACATAGAAATAATGAAACATACTGACGCATTGAACAGCCGAAAGATGTACAACCGCAGCTACAGCCGTAGGGAGCGTTTCCTCGAGGTCGAGAAAGACAGGCTACATATATTGCCGGCAACAAGATTTATATCAAAAAACCGGAAAACGGCAACTGTCATGAAAAACAGTTATGTATCGCTTAACAATCACTATTACAGTGTTCCTAAAGAGTATATAGGCGATGCTGTAGAATTACTGTATGATGGGGACACAGTGAAGATATATCATAAATTCAGACACATAACGACACATCGCAGGGATGATACACCTTTCACTTATTCAGAAAAACCTTCCCATAAACTTCCCGGAGTACTACATGAATACAGAATCAGAATGGATGATATATACCGCAAGGCACGTGAAATAGACCCGGTAGTGGAAGAGTATATAAAGTTGGTGGCTGTTGCCAAAAAATATCCTGTTCAGGCTATACGTTCAGCTGATGGTATATTATGTCTTGTGGAATGTTTCGGACACGACAGAGTGGTTCTTGCATGCCAGATAGCAATGGAATCCTGCATGTTCGGGTTCAACGAACTTGAAAGCCTTCTGGTAAACAGGGAAGATGAAAAGTATCATATACAAATGGAGGGGCTTGCTCCTGAACTTACCCCTAAACACAGAAATCTCAGAGGTAAGGATTATTTTAACTCTAAAAATATGGATAAAAATGACAAGTAATAATAAAACAAACAGAACTGTCGGAAAAAATATGGACAGAATAATGGAGTTACTCTCCAAATTACGTTTTTACGGTATGCTTGAAACATACAGGAATGACTGCAGGACAACATCCTCTGATGGTATGACAAACGATGAGTTCCTGAAATGGCTTCTTGAAAGCGAGTATGATTACAGACGCAATGTAAGCATTGAGCGACTGATAAGATCTGCAAACTTCAGATATAAGGCATATATGGAAAAAATAGACTATACAATAAAACGGAACCTTGACCGGAACCAGCTCGAGAGACTTGCTTCTCTTGATTTTATAAGAGACGGACAGAATATTTTTATCACAGGAAGCTCCGGAACAGGTAAAAGCTATATAGCTTCAGCAATAGGATATGAAGCATGCAAAAATGGAGTCAGAACTTTATACTCCAATGCGTCAAAGCTTATGGGACAGCTTAAAATGGCCAAAAACAAGGGAACTATAGAATCTGAGATGAAAAAAATTGAAAAGTGTTCACTGCTTATTTTAGACGATCTCTTTCTTATAGGACTGGATGCCAGGGAAAGGTCAATACTTATGGAAATAATAGAAGACAGACACGGAATAAAATCAATCATAATAACATCACAACTTCCAGTTGAAAGCTGGTATGATGCAATTGGAGATCCTACTTTAGCTGATGCAATCCTGGACAGAATTGTACATACGGCACACAAAATTGAACTAACGGGAGATTCTGTAAGAAAGATTAATGCTAAAAAGAAGTAGTATCTGCTATAAAGAATTATAATTGAAACTGACCCGGGTTAAAATGCATTTTTCTCTACTTAATTCTAATATTTTTTTGATGGGTCAATTTAGAGTATAATAGTGGGTCAAGTGACTTTATATTTTCCACTGTACCATTCTCGAATTTGTGGATGGTTGTAAGTCCAATACCGGATTGCTCAGAAACATCTTTCTGAGTAAGATTGCAACGAATTCTATATTCCTTAAATCTGTTGCCTAATAGCCTTACAAGCTCAGGCGTGGAGTATTCATAGAAATCTACCATATAAGCCGAATTTATATATCATTATAATGATAGTTATATGTATTTTCGAGTATTAATCTTCACTATTATGAAGATTATAAACACAAAACTATGTAATTTCTGAGAATAAAACTAATTTTTATTAGAAAACTTATTGTCAAATCATAGTGATTGATTGTAAATCCTATATTTTATACTTGTTCTATTTTCATATCCTACCGCTTGCTACATCCACCTTAAATAGTTTTACAACACCCTCCCCAAAAAGTACCTAAAGTGATGCATCAGAGATATAGCTCACATTCTTTCCGCACGGTACATGCCTTCTTTAGCATCATGTTTACGACAGCAAGGAGCAATCCGTTCACCTTTCTTGCATGATGTGGACATACAGTAACGCATCGCATGCACGAGATACAGACTTTCTTGTTTACTTTTGCCGGATTATTCTTGTCGATGGCTCCTACCGGGCATCTTAAAGCACAGAGACCGCATTGGGTACATGCATTTGTGACTTTAGGCACGATACCTACATTGGCAATTTTCCGGTAAGGTCTGTTGCCCGGTATTGCTGGAGTGGAAAAGTCATTTGTCTTCAATTTCTCACTTATCTTCTCTGCAAACTCTTTCAATATTCCGTAATCATCCTTATCAGGTCTGTTTGTGGCATATTTATGAGCTATTGAATGTTCAGCAATTGCAACAACAGCTCCTATAACAGAAAATCCCGCCTGCTGAACAATGTCCTGAAGTTCCACCAATGTATCCTCATAGGCTCGATTGCCATACACGCAAACCAAAATTGCTTTTGCTCCATTGCCCTGAATCTTTGCAATGCGCTCCGCGGCTGTGGAAGGCACGCGCCCGCTATATGATGGAACAGCAACTATAGCCGTATCTTCATTTGCCAAAGAGAATCTATGAAAATCCTCATTCGCGTTTGACAAATCGATACATCTAATTTCCTGACTCAATTCGGCAGCCAGAAAGTCGGCAACTTTCTTTGTTCCACCTGTCGGACTGAAAACTATTTCATAAATGTTCATATCTTTTATCTCCTCTATCTATGATTTTTATTCTGTTTTACTCAGCATACCAGGAAGTAATATATTCAGTCTTTAACGGGACTAATCTTTTTACGGTCACACATAATATCATCCATATTATCAATAGACCATTGGAGTAGTGAATCAAGGATTGGCTTCAATGATTTTGCTCTTTCAGTAAGAGCGTATTCCACTCTCGGTGGTATCTCTGAGAATATTGTTCTTGTCACATATCCGTCCTCTTCCAGTGTACGGAGTGTCATTGTCAGCATTTTCTGTGATATATCCGGCATTTGCTGTTTCAGCTCCATAAAACGCATGCTTTCCTTATCTGACCTGTCAAGGATATATATGACGAGTAATGCCCATTTGTCACATAATCTTGCCAATATGTTCCTTACAGGACAACCTGGGAACATGGCATCTTGTACTGTTGATCTTTTCATGGACTATCTATATCTAATGAATTCCAGTGCACAAAGATAATAATATACTTTATTTACCAAGTATATTTTTTATACTAAAGCAGAAAGCACGTGATTCAAAATGGACACTAACCCCAGCTTTAATGCATTAAAACAAGAAATTCTCACCCCTACATATA
The DNA here is from genome assembly GCF_056640935.1 of Parabacteroides sp. KHUB-01. Classification (NCBI taxonomy): domain Bacteria; kingdom Pseudomonadati; phylum Bacteroidota; class Bacteroidia; order Bacteroidales; family Tannerellaceae; genus Parabacteroides; species Parabacteroides sp. KHUB-01. The sequence continues at coordinate 485,333 of NZ_CM153256.1, forward strand.
TATATAATGAATTATTTACTAATTTAGCACAATGAAGGCCGTGAAAACGGTTTGAGACAAATAAAGTTTGGATGAGAAAAATTGATTCTGTTGGCTTGCCCCAGCTCTATTACTGATTCTTGTCAAATTTTAACAATGATAATTTATGTATTATGAAATTTAATCGTCGAGAATTTTTAAAGACAGGAAGTATGGCCGTACTTACATCTCTTGCTGCTCCTTCATTCCTGAGCAGTTGCACAAGTGGTAACGCTGTTGACAAAGCACAAGGAGTGGCTTTTGCCTTGAATCACTTCAAGGTGAGTGAAGAAGATCTTAATAAAGTTTTGGCTGCGGCTTTGGAAAAGGGTGGAGATTATGCTGATCTTTTCTTTGAACATACGCATTACAACAACATAGGGTTGCAGGACGGAGAGGTTAACTCTGCTGCTTCAAACATCGACTTTGGTATGGGTGTGCGTGTTCTTGCAGGCGACCAGACTGGTTATGCCTATGTTGAGAACATCACTCTGGATGAGATGATCAAAGCGGCACGCACTGCTGCCAGAATTGCAAACTCTTCAAACAAATTCCAGCCGGCTAATATCACTGAAATAAAGCCGGAACACAATTACTATAATATTTCAAAGGATTGGGATTTGCTGTCTGTCCAGGACAAGATGCCTTATTTGCAGAAGCTGAACGACCGTATTTTTGAACTTGACAAGAGAGTTCATAAGGTTAGAGCTTTCCTTGGTGATTCAACTTCTCATATTTTGTTCTGCAACAGCGAAGGACAGATGTATTATGATTATCGTCCGATGTGTTCTCTTTCTGCCGTATGTATTATGGAAGACAACGGACAGGTTGAAAATTCATATGCTGCAAGAGCGTTCCGTATGGGCGCAGAATTCCTTAATGATGAGCTGATTGAGGAATTGGCTAATGAGGCTGTGAATAAAACATCTATCCTGTTCCAGGCTATCAAGCCTAAAGGTGGTGAAATGCCGGTGGTTATGGGTGCCGGTGGTTCCGGTATCTTGCTTCACGAAGCTATCGGACATGCTTTTGAGGCTGATTTCAACCGTAAAAATGTATCTATTTTCTCAGACTTGCTTAACAAGAAAGTTTGTGACGAGCATATCAATGTGGTGGACGATGGTACTATTCCTTTCAACCGCGGTTCTGTGAACATCGATGACGAAGGTATCGAAGGACAAAAGACTTATATCGTGAAAGAAGGTATTCTGACAAGTTATCTTCACGACAGAATCAGTGCGAAGCATTATGGAATCCGCTCAACAGGTAACGGACGCCGTGAAAACTTCAGACAGATGCCTATTCCTCGTATGCGTGCTACTTATATGGAAGCAGGCAACGTTACTGAAGAGGAAATGATTTCAACTGTGAAGAAAGGTATCTATGCTGCAAACTTCACAAACGGACAGGTTCAGATTGGTGCCGGCGACTTTACATTCTTCGTAAAAGACGGTTATCTGATTGAGAACGGAAAGCTGACTCAGCCTATCAAAGATATCAATATCATTGGTAACGGTCCGAAGGCTCTTGCCGACATTACTATGGTTGGAAACAACTATAAAATGGACAACGGAACATGGACTTGCGGAAAGGATGGCCAGTCTTGTCCTGTAACTTGTGGTATGCCATCTGCTTTAGTAAGTAAATTAACTGTAGGAGGAGAAAATTGATTATGATTACAAATGAAAATAAAAAGCTGGCTCAATGGGCTATGGAGTTTGCTCTGAAAAATGGTTGCCAGGCTTCACGAGTAACAATATATAATGGTTCAAGCAGTACGTTTGAGATTCGCGATATGAAGATTGACCGTCTTCACCAGGCTTCTGAAAACAGTTTTATAATTCAGATTTATGTTGACGGAAGATTCGGTTCTTATTCCACTAACAGACTTGACAAAAAAGAACTTGAGAAATTTATCAAAGACGGCATAGCTGCTACACGCTTCCTTGCTGAAGACAAGGCAAGAACTTTGCCGGACGCTGAACGCTATTACAAAGGAGGCGGCGAGGATTTGCAGCTTTTCGACTCTAATTTCGACAATATCCAGCCGGACGAAAAGGTGGATTTGGCAATGAAGGCGTGCGACGAAATTATGGGCAAGGATGACAGAATTATTTCTGCGTCTTCTTCGTTCAGCGATGGTAAGGAATTCAAATACATGGTTTCAAGCAATGGCTTTGAAGGCGAAGCTTCTTCTTCTTCGTTCAGCACTTTTGCCAGCGTAAGCATCAAGGGCGAAGGTGAAGCGCGTCCGGAATCATACTGGTATGACTTCTCTTTGTTCTATGACACTCTGAAGAAAGAAGGTATCGGACAGAAGGCCCTTGAAAGGGTTTTGCGCAAGTTGGGACAGAAAAAGGCTGGTTCCGGCAAATATACTATGGTTGTTGACAACATGAATTCTGCAAGATTGCTTTCTCCGGTAATTGAAGCTATTGATGGCGGAAGTATCCAGCAGAAGAATTCATTCCTTCTTGACAAACTGAACCAGAAAGTGTTTGGCGACAAAATGACGATTATTGACGAACCGCATTTGAAGAAGAGTGCCGGTGCAAGATATTTCGACAATGAAGGTGTTGCTACCAAACGCCAGCCAATTTTTGAGAATGGTGTGCTAAAGACATACTTCATCGATACTTATCGTGCCAACAAGATGAATGTTGCGCCAACTATCTCCTCTCCTTCTATTATGGCTATGAATCTGGGAGATAAAGATGTTGAAGGTTTGATTTCTGATGTAAACAAGGGTATATTCGTTACTGGTTTCAATGGTGGAAACTGCAACAGTTCAACAGGCGACTTCTCTTATGGTATTGAAGGTTTCCTTATCGAAAACGGAAAGCTTACTAAACCTGTTTCCGAAATGAATGTAACTGGAAATATGGTTACACTGTGGAGCAATCTTGCTGCTATCGGTAACGACCCAAGAACTTCGTCAAGCTGGAGAATTCCTTCTTTGGCGTTTGAGGGTGTGGATTTTAGCGGATTGTAAGTATAGGGGACGAGTTGACGAGTTAACAAGGGGATAAGGCTATAGGGGAACAAGTATTAACTACTTGACTTCTTAACTACTTGACTACTTGACTCCTTCCCCCTTGTCAACTCGTCTCTGAATCCTCGTCGACTTCAATAACAACTTTAACAAAAACAATTATGAAACGAAAGATATTGTCACTGATGGTGGCAGCCTGCTCTCCTTTCATGTTCGTAAATGAATCTGATGCCTGCACAGGTATTTCTCTATCTGCAAAAGATGGGAGTTACATTTATGCACGAACTATTGAATGGGGCGGCAGCGAGCTGAACAGCCAGTATGTAATTGTTCCAAGAGGTTATGAACATCAGGCGTTTACCATTAAAGGTCAGGGTATGACGTTCAAATCCAAGTATGGATATGTAGGTCTGTCGGTAGAACAGAAAGAATTTGTAGCTGAAGGAATCAATGAAGTCGGGCTGTCTGCCGGTCTTTTCTATTTCCCTAACTACGGAGAATATGAAGCTTTTGATGAAGCGAAACGCTCAAGCAGTATTTCCGACCTTCAGCTGGTTTCGTGGATTTTGGCAAATTGTTCAACAATCGAAGAGGTTAAGGAAAAGATAAAAGACATTCATGTTGTGGCAATAGACCCGAGAGCTTCTACTGTTCACTGGAGAATTGCCGAGCCGACCGGGAAACAGGTTGTGCTGGAAATTGTTGACGGGAAATTGAATTTCTATGACAACAAAGTTGGTGTTATAACAAATTCTCCTGGTTTTGAATGGCATGTAGCCAATCTGAACAATTATGTGAATCTTTATCCGGGTTCTGCACAAAGCCAGAATATCGGTGAAGAAAAGATTTCCCAGTTCGGAGCCGGAAGCGGCTTTTTGGGAATGCCGGGAGACGTAACTCCTCCTTCTCGTTTCGTAAGAGCTGCTTTCTATAAGGCTTCGGCTCCACAAAAGCAAACGGCTTATGAAACAATTGAGCAGTCATTCCAGATATTGAACAACTTTGACATTCCTATCGGAATAGAGTTTTTGAGCTCTCAAACTCCGACAGATATTCCAAGTGCTACGCAATGGACATCGGTTACGGATACTAAAAACAAGAAGATTTATTTCCGTACGATGTATAACAGCACTATAAGATGTATTGATTTGAATAAAATAGATTTTAATTCTGTGGGATATAAATTTGTTCCTATGGATAAGGATAAAAAACAACCTGTTGAGGAGATTTGTGTAACCAATATTTAAACTTATCAGAATTATGAAACGTCGAGATTTCCTTAAATCAAGTGTTATTGCAGGCGCTGCCCTTTCCTTAAACTTTGAAGGTTTGCAGGCTGCTTTGACATCAAATAGTATCGCAGTAGAAAAAGCGCCTGATATGGTTGCCGTTATGGGTGGAGAACCGGAAGTTATGCTTGATAAGGCATTGCAGGAATTGGGCGGAATTGGAAAGTTCGTTAAAAAAGGACAGAAAGTAGTTATCAAACCAAATATCGGTTGGGACAGAACTCCGGAGATGGCAGGAAATACAAATCCTAAACTTGTGAAGGCTTTGGTTAAGAAATGTCTTGATGCCGGAGCGGAAAAAGTTACTGTGTTTGACCACACTTGTGACAACTGGCAAAAGTGTTACGAAACCAGCGGTATAGAAAAGGCTGTGAAAGAAGCCGGTGGTATCATTATGCCCGGAAATGACGAAAAATATTACAAGGAAGTTTCTATTCCTGGCGGAGTTAAACTGAAAAGCGCAAAAATCCACGAAGCTCTTATCGAAGCTGATGTATGGATCAATGTTCCTGTGCTGAAGAATCATGGCGGAGCGAAACTTACTTGCGCAATGAAGAACTATATGGGTATCGTTTGGGACCGCCGTTTCTTCCATCAGAATGATTTGCAGCAGTGTATTGCCGATATCTGCACATGGCAGAAAAAGCCGGTGCTGAACATTGTTGATGCTTACAGAATTATGCATCAGAACGGCCCGCAGGGAAAGAGCCTTGCCGACGTTGCTACTTTGAAATCTTTGATTGCTTCTCCTAATATTGTTGCTGTTGACACTGCTGCTTTGTCATTGTTCAACCAGGTGAAGAAACTTGATATGGCAGCTGTTGGTCATATCAAAAACGGAGAATCTCTGAAATTAGGAACAACAGACTTGAAGTCTCTGAACATTAAACGAATCAAGTTATAATTTCTGACAATGAAGAAACTTAATATACTTAAAGGAGCGAGAATTGTTCTCGCTCTGGTTTTCTTCTTGCCTATAATATTGTTTTTCGTTGATTTTGCGGACGTCCTTCCGGATAAGACACATACATTTCTGCATTTGCAGCTGATGCCTGCCTTGCTGGGTGGCTTTGCGGGTGTGGTGATTGCTGAATTGCTGCTGACATTCGTATTCGGACGAATATATTGTTCCGCTATTTGCCCTGCGGGAGTTTTGCAGGACATTATCAACCGTATATATTGTATCGGCAAGAAAAAGAAGAATGGCTCTCACCGTTTTTCTTACAAGAAACCATATAATATTCTGAGATATTCACTTCTTGTTCTGACTGCGATAAGCGTATTGGCTGGAGTTCTGAATATCTATCTTCTGCTGGATCCATACAGTAATTTCGGCAGAATTGTGACTAATATTTTCAGACCAATTATTATATGGGGAAACAATGGCATTGCCAGCATATTGATGTCGATGGATAATTACAGTCTGTATCAGGCAAGTGTAACTACGGTTACGACGGCAGGTCTGATAAGTGGAGTTGTTGCTCTTGCTTTGTTTGTAGTTATGGTGGTTTTCCACGGACGACTGTTCTGTAATTCCATTTGTCCGGTCGGTGCTTTGTTGAGTATTTTGTCACGCTATTCGCTTTTCCGTATAACTATTGATAAAGAATCGTGCGTTCATTGCGGGAATTGCGAGCGAGTTTGCAAAGCAGAAGCTATAAACAGTAAAGATATGACTATTGACACATCAAGGTGTGTCGATTGTTTCAACTGCGTTTCTTCATGCGCGAAAGGAAGTTTGAAATACAAACTGAAACCAGCTTTTGCCAAAGAAACTGCTCAGGATGCTACGGGCGAAACACAGACAAATAATTCTGCAAGCCGAAGCAGACGTTCTTTCATCGCTTCGACTGTAACTGTTGCTTCTACCCTTCCGATTGCTTCAGCTCTTGCTGAAAAAGTTGGCGGAAAAGGCGGTCATCATAAGAAGAGAAGAAAGAAATGGGGACCGATAACTCCTCCGGGCTCTCTTAATATAGAGCGCTTCAAGGATTTGTGTACGGGTTGCCATCTGTGCGTTACTCAGTGCCCGAGCCAGGTGCTCAGACCTGCGGGATTGGAATATGGATTTGACTATCTGCTGAAACCGCATGTTTCATATATTGACAGTTACTGTAATTATGAATGTACGGTCTGCTCTGATGTTTGCCCATCTCACGCAATAAAGCCTATTACAAAAGAAGAGAAGGCAACGACTCAGGTAGGTATTGCTCATTTCTTTATAAACAGATGTATTGTAAATACTGAGAATACGGATTGCGGAGCTTGTTCGGAACATTGCCCTACTCAAGCTGTTAAGATGGTGCCTTTCAAAGGCACGCTTACTATTCCGGAAGTGAATCCGGATTTGTGTATCGGCTGCGGCGGTTGCGAATCTATTTGTCCGGTAAGACCTATGAGAGCTATTATTATCAAGGCTAATGCCGAGCATAAGAAAGTTGAGAAACCGAAAGTTGAGGAAATCAAGGAGGTTGAGGTTACGGACTTTGGGTTCTGATGTGAATAGTATATATCATCCACTATAATATGAGCTCTGAAGTGGCGACACCATTGGATATTAGTGTCGCTCCTTCAGAGCTCATTTTTTTCAATTGCCACGATGGGCTAATATTGTTATATGAACAAATTCAAATTGGCTTCTTCTGCCCTTTCCAAATATGTGGCAACTCCGCCAATATTTACATTGTCCATCAATTCTTCCTTCTTGACACCCATAACATCCATACTCATTGAGCAGGCAATCATTTCGATGCCGTTTTCTACTGCCTGATTTATCATTGATTCAAGACTGTCAATTTTCTTGCGCTTCATTATTCCACGCATCATCTTGTCGCCAATGCCAAACATGCTCATTTTGGATAATGACAGGCTGCGGCTGTCTGATGGAAGCATCCAACCGAACATCTTTCCGAAAATATCCTTTTCAACGGCAGGTTTCTGCTGTTTCTTGACAACATTCAAGCCCCAGAATGTAAAGAACATTGTTACTTTCTTGCCAGTTGCCGCTGCTCCGTTTGCAATAACAAATGATGCCAAGGCTTTGTCCAAATCATCGCTGAAAACGATAATTGTTTTATTGTCCTGCTGTGCAACCGGTGAGCACTGCGGATTATTGTTTTTGGCAGCTTTCTTTATGTTGGCACATATTACACCGTTTTTATTCTGCAATGAAAGCAATTCCGCACCAGTCATTTTGCACCACGATGCAACGTCTTTTCCAAAGGCTGAGTCTGTCGCTTTTATTGTTAGCGTCTCACCGTCCTGCAGCAATCCGAAATTCTTTTTAAGCTGCATAATTGGTCCGGGGCACATCAATCCGCATGCGTCAACTGAAACTACAGGATTTGAGGAAGAAGATATGCTTCCGTCGTCGTTCATACTTTCAGTCGGGCATTCACATGAGATTTGAGGTTTCTTGACGGGCGAAGTTGCAGCACTCCATGTCTTGTAGCCACCGGATAGATTCTTCACATTCTTGTAGCCGTTCTGAGTGAGAATTCTATAAGCCAGATAACCACGCAGACCGACTGCACAAGTTACGACAATTTCCTTGTCCTTAGGAATTTCACTCAGATGCTCGCGGAGTTCGTCAACCGGGATATTTATGAATCCAGGTATTGAGCCAAGCGAATATTCATCTTTTGTTCTTACATCAATCTTTATTGTTTCGTCCGGCAGATTGGCAATATCTCGCCAAGAAATAATATTTACTCTTCCGTTAAGAATATTATCGGCAACGAAGCCAGCCATATTTACAGGGTCTTTTGCTGAAGAATATGGAGGAGCGTATGCGTGTTCCAGCTCGGTCAAATCATAGATTGTTCCTTTTCTCTGAATTACTTGAGCCAGCATTTCTATTCTCTTGTCAACTCCGTCGAAACCTACGACCTGAGCGCCTAGAAGTCTGCCATTCTCCGGAGAAAACAGAATCTTTATGGAAAGACCGACTGCTCCTGGATAATATCCGGCATGCGAACTGCCATGAGTGTATGAAGATATGTAAGGAATAGATTCTCTCTTGAGCAACTTGGCGTTGGCTCCGGCAGCAGCTACTGTCAATGAGAATATCTTGGCAATTGATGTTCCGATGGAACCATCGTAAGTATATTTGTTTCCATAAACGATATTGTCTGCAACTATTCTGCCTTGCTTGTTTGCCGGTCCGGCAAGAGGAATCAGTGCAGGTGCGCCAGTCACAGCATTCTTTACTTCTGTGGCATCACCAAGAGCATAGATATCATTGGAAGAAGTCTGCATATATTCATTTACAGCAATTCCACCCGTTTTGCCAATTTCCAATCCGGCTTCTTTTGCCAATTTGACTTCCGGTCTTACTCCTATGCTTAAGATAACCAAATCGGCTTCTATTTCGTCTCCGCTTTTAAGACGTACGGCAACTTTGCCATTGACATCAGTAAATCCGGTCACACCATTTTCCAAATGCAGGAAAACTCCATTTTCCGACAAATGATGGTGAACAATGGAAGCCATGGAATAGTCCAGCGGAGCCATTACCTGATTTCCCATCTCAACGACATGAACTTCTGTTCCAAGTTCTCTCAGATTCTCTGCCATCTCAAGACCGATGAATCCGCCGCCAACAACTACAGCTCTGCTTATTTTTCGGCCTTCAACGAACTGTTTTATTGCATCCGTATCAGGAACGTTTCTCAATGTCATGATATTCGGATGGTTGATACCTTCGATGCCCGGACGTAAAGGTTCGGCTCCCGGAGACAGAACAAGTTTGTCATAATTCTCAGTATAAACTTCACCGTTACTCAAACGGCGGACTGTCACTGTGTGATTGTCTTTATCTACTGATATTACTTCCTGTTCTGTCCTTATATCGATTCTGAAGCGCTTCACGAAACCTTCAACTGTTTGGACAAATAATTTATTTCGTTCTTTGATAACGTCACCGATATAATATGGCAAACCGCAATTTGCATATGATACATATTTGCCACGTTCAAACATAATAATATCAGCTTTTTCGTCATTTCTGCGCAATCGCGCTGCAACTGTTGCTCCTCCGGCAACTCCTCCTACAACTATGTATTTCATAGAATATAATTATATATTTATCATTAATAATATTTGCTAGTGGAAAATATTTAACTATTAAAAAAAGGCATCAGCCTTTTTTAATACAATCAGAAAGAGATTTGAATAGTTCTTCAAAGCCCAGCTCCTTGTTCTGCATTTGGCGGATCTTTTCCCTTCCTTCATCAGTCAGGACAAAAAGCATCTGTCTCTTGTCAACAGGATTAAGAAGTCTTTGAATATAAGACTTATTCTCAACTGATGTTATTACTTTTGAAACACGTGAATTTGACAAACCAATATATTCACATATTGCGCCCGCAGTTTTTGAGCCTCCTTCTTTCAGACTGCAAAGCACCATTGCTTCATTAATTGTTATATCATTTTCCTCAGAAAATGCTTTCTCAAATTGATATAATACTTTATAAATATCTTTTATAGAGCAAATCGGTTCCATCTTTATTTCATTTTTCACTGCAAATATACAATATTTTTATACATACAAAATAATTTCTAGTAGAAAATATTTCTATGTACGGCAAACTTGCTTTACTGCAATATTATTTCCCCATTAAACATATTCATTAACCGACCCATTTATATTCCATAAATATTTAAAAAATAAACTATATTGATAAAACAGAACATTTTTAGAGCCAAAATACCCATTACATAAATATTATTTATAATATTGAATTTTCCCAGTACAAATAAAAAGTTTAATTTTGCACTTCAATATTATTCCAAAAACGAAGAAACGGAAAGAAGAACTATATTCATGGTCAAATTTAAATTTTCCTACAATTATTGGCTGGTTGCCTTTTTACTACTTTTCACCAGCTCCATTGCATTTGGACAGAACACTACTTCTGCATCCGGTATTGTAAAAGACTCAATAACCGGAGAACCTTTGTCATACGTATCTATTCTTTTCAAGAATACTACTATTGGTGCAATGACTGACGATAATGGTAATTTTTCACTGAAAAATACACAAGGAGCTCGTCAGCTTATAGTTTCATCATTGGGATACAATGAGAAAATAGTGAATTTGAAACCTAATCAGGATAATAAAAACCTGGTGATTCTGATAGCACCAACAAGTTTCGAAATTGCTGAAGTTATTGTAAAACCGAAGAAGGAAAAATATAGCAGAAAAGATAACCCGGCTGTAGAGCTGATAAAGAAAGTTATCGAACATAAAGAAGATAACAGAATTGAATCAAAAGACGAATATCAGGTTGAACAATATGAGAAACTCAGTCTCTCACTGGACAATTTCAGTCCGAACCTAGACAAAAATAAATTTACCAGAAAATTCAATTTCATAAAGAATTATCTTGACACATCTGAATTCAACGGAAAGCCAATTCTTACATTGTCGGTCCGCGAAACTCTTTCTGACAAATATTACCGTAAAAAGCCTAAAGCTGAAAAGATTATTACCAAAGCTAAACGTCAGCAAGGTGTTGATAAGACTTTGGATGAAGGCGGAATAAGTTCAAACCTGGAAGAAATATTTCAGGGTATAAATATCTTTGACAATAATATTAATATCTTGCTTAACCGATTTGTAAGTCCTTTGTCTTCAACTTTGGCTACAACGTATTATAAGTATTATATTATGGATACTGTAGATGTTGCAGGAGACAAATGTGTTGACTTGGCATTCGTTCCTGTTAACAGTGAAAGTTATGGATTTACTGGTAGATTGTATATTATGCTTGACGGAAGTTATGCAATAAAGAAATTTACCTTGAACACTCCGGCTGATATTAACCTTAACTTTGTTGACAAACTGAGAATAGACCAGCAGTTCAAACAATTGGAAGACAGCACATGGGTTCTTGACAAGGAGAATACATATATTAATTTCTATATAATAAAAGGAACACAGGAATTCTATGCTCACCACTTGCGTAACTATGACAAATATAAATTTGAAGTAGCAAATCAGGATTCTATTTTCGGATTACTTGGCCGTACACATATTGCGGATAATGCGACTGCATTGCCTGACAGTTTTTGGGTAAGTCATCGTCATATACCGCTGAAAGAAAAAGAAAGTGCTTTGGATGAGTTGCTTGCACAGATGAGAAAAGTTCCGGTGTTCAATGTAATTATCAAAACAGCAGAAATTCTTATTTCCGGATATATTCCTACAGGAAAAGACAGAACTACAAGTAAATTTGACTTCGGTCCTATGAATACTACATTCAGTGCGAATGAACTTGAAGGTTTCAGAATGCGTGTCGGTGGTATGACAACTGCAAATCTTAACCCTTACTGGTTTGCCAGCGGATATGTGGCATATGGTGTAAATGACAGAAAGTTCAAATATAATGTGAAGTTGACAAAGAGTTTCAACAAAAAGGAATATCATGAAGGTGAAGTTCCGCGAAACAATTTGTCATTGATTCAGGAATATGATGTCTATACTCCTGGTCAGGACTTCCTTTTCACCAGCAAGGATAATATGTTCGTTGCAATTAAAGTCGGTACACCGGTAACTCGTATGCAGTATATCAGAAAGACGATGTTGCAATATGAAAAAGAATGGCTTAATGGTTTAAGCATACTTGGTTGGGTGAGAAATGAAAATAATGAAGCTGCCGGAACATTAAGCTACGACAGAATTAATGAAGACAAAACACTCACTCACATCAAGGACTTTACAACAACAGAAATTGGTGCAAGATTGAGATTTGCTCCTGGAGAAAGAGCATATAACGGCAGAGCGGGTAAAGAGTCTGTATTTAATCTGTCTCAAGATGCTCCTATATTCAAACTGTCGCATCAAGTTGGTGTTAACGGTGTTCTGGGTGGCGACTATTATTACAACCATACTGAATTCAGTGCGGAAAAGAGAATTTGGCTTTCTTCATTCGGACATATCGACGCGAAAGTGAAAGCAGGAAAAGTTTGGGATAAAGCTCCTTTCCCACTCCTGATTCTGCCTAACACAAACCAGTCTTTGACTATCCAGCCTGAAGCATTCAATATGATGAATGCGATGGAATTCGTTACGGATGAATATGTATCATGGTATTTGACATATTATCTGAAAGGATGGATTCTGAACCGTATTCCGGTTATCAAATGGCTGAAGCTTCGCGAAGTTGTGTCGTTCAGCGGTGTGTATGGAAATTTGACTGATAAGAATAATCCAACAATCACTCCTGGCTTGTTCCAGCTTCCTGACGGAACGATGCCTATCGGAAATGTTCCGTATATGGAATGCAGTGTTGGTTTGGAAAATATCTTCAAGATTTTACGAATTGATTATTATCGCCGACTTACTTATTTGGATAATCCAAACATAAAGAAAGGCGGTGTGAGAATTGCCCTTCGATTCTCATTCTAAAATCATGTTGATAAACTAAATGTTAATAATAAGGATGAACAATAATGATATACAACGCACACCAAATGCATGGGCTTTGACTCCTTTGGTTGTTTTTCTGGTTTCATATGTCGTTGTATCGTGCATTGCCGGTGATTTCTATAAAATGCCAATCACCGTTGCTTTCCTTCTTTCCTCAGTCATAGCAATTGCTATGTCGAAAGGTGGAGTTTTAAGCAATCGTATCGAGCAGTTTTGCAGAGGAGCAGCCAATACAAACATCATGTTGATGGTGCTTATATTTATATTAGCCGGAGCTTTTGCCCAGACTGCAAAAAATATGGGAGCGGTTGATGCTACTGTAAATTTGGCAATGTCATTATTACCGGGTAATCTGCTTGCTGCCGGAATATTTATTGCTGCCTGCTTTATCTCAATATCAGTGGGAACATCGGTAGGAACAATAGTTGCACTGACGCCAGTTGCCATTGGTATAGCAGAAAAGACAGGAATGCCGGATGCATTGATGCTTGGTGTTGTTGTCAGCGGTGCTATGTTTGGAGATAATCTCTCTTTTATTTCTGATACCACAATTGTTGCAACCAGAACTCAAGGTTGTCAAATGTCTGATAAATTCAAAGTCAATATCAGAATAGCAATGCCGATTGCCATTATAACCGGAATAATATTTATTCTGAAAGGAAATTCTGCTGTAGAAGCATATGCTGTTGAACAAATTGAATGGACTAAGGTTATTCCATATATTGTTGTTCTGGTGTCTGCCATTTGCGGAATGAATGTTATGAGAGTATTGTTTGTCGGAATATTGCTTTCCGGCTTAACAGGATTGCTCACCGGAACATTTTCACTATGGGACTGGACCGGAGCCATGGGAAAAGGGATAACAGATATGGGCGAGCTGATTATCGTCACCCTTCTTGCCGGAGGTTTATTGGAAATGATTCGATTCAATGGCGGTATTGACTGGATAATTTGTAAATTAACAGCGCATATAAAATCTCAGCGAGGCGCGGAATTCAGTATTGCATCTTTGGTCAGCTTTGCCAACTTATGTACGGCAAATAACACAATTGCACTGATTATGTCCGGACCGATAGCCAAAGATATTGCAGATAAGTTTAACGTGGACTCCCGAAGGAGTGCAAGTATATTGGATATATTCTCATGCTTTGTTCAGGGCATAATTCCTTATGGAGCGCAGTTGCTGATGGCGTCAGGGCTTGGAAAAGTTTCTCCGATTGAGATTATGCAATATTTGTATTATCCGTACTTGCTCGGTGCAGGAGCCTTGCTTGCGATTATATTCAGATATCCTAAAAAATACACCTAAATAAAAACATTCGATATATGACAACGATTGGTACACCAAAATCATCCACAGCAACTAAAGTGGTGCTTTGTGGATCTGGAGAATTAGGTAAAGAGTTCGTAATTGAGTTACAGCGTTATGGTGTGGAAGTTATTGCATTGGATAAATATCCGGATGCTCCTGCCATGCAGGTGGCTCACCGCTCTTATACACTTTCAATGCTTGATGGAAAAGCCTTGCGTGAAATAATAGAAAAAGAAAAGCCTGACTACATTGTTCCGGAAGTTGAAGCAATCGCAACACAAACTTTACTGGAACTAGAAAAGGAAGGATATAATGTGATTCCAACTGCTAAAGCTACATGGTTGACTATGAACCGCGAAGGCATTCGTCGCCTTGCTGCTGAGGAACTTGGTTTGCCAACTTCCCCATATCGTTTCGCTGAAACAAAAGAAGAATTTGAAGAAGCTGTAAAAGTAATCGGTATGCCTTGCGTGGTTAAGCCAATTATGAGCTCAAGCGGACACGGACAGAGCGTAATCAGAAAAGCTGAAGATATTGAGCCGGCATGGCACTATGCTCAGGAAGGCGGCAGAGCCGGTGCTGGTAAAATGATTGTTGAAGGATTTATTGATTTCGACTATGAAATAACTCAGCTTACAGTGAGACATATTGGCGGAACATCTTTCCTTGAACCAGTTGGTCATGTTCAGAAAAACGGTGACTATCGTGAATCATGGCAGCCGCAAGTAATGTCAGAAAAAGCTAAAGCTAAAGCTCAGGAAATAGCACGCAAAATTACTGATGCTCTCGGTGGTAGAGGTATTTTCGGTGTAGAGTTGTTTGTAAAAGGTGACGATGTTATATTCAACGAGGTTTCTCCTCGCCCACACGACACAGGAATGGTGACAATGATTACTCAGGATTTGTCTCAGTTTGCTTTGCACGCTCGTGCTGTCCTAGGTTTGCCTATTCCAAATATCAGATTCCACGGACCGGGTGCTTCCAGAGCAATCGTTGTTGAAGGCGACAGCGACCATTTGTCATTGGGAAACTTGGACAAAGTGCTTGAACAGCCGGACACACAGATGAGATTCTTCGGAAAACCTGAAGTTCACGGACATCGCAGAATGGGTGTTCTTTTGGCAAGAGGAAATGATGTTGAAGAAGCAAGAAAGAAGACTGGCATTATGCTCGATAATCTGAAAGTAAACTTGTAAAATTCACTATATATAAAATGAAAATAGCGGTATGAAATATAATAATTCATATCGCTATTTTTTATGTGAAAACACATCCGAACCTAGAGTAAATTAGGGCCGTATATATTTCAAAATATATATAGAAGTACGACAAATTGGGGCCGTATATATTTTAGAATACATCCGTATATATTTGAGGAATAATTTAACCGAAGTTTCCAGGATTCATTTACCTAGCAGAAGTTCTGTTGCTGTTCAGCAAATCTCTGGCATTAGCCAATGATGCTTCAGTTAATTGCGAGCCGCTCAACATTCTGGCAACTTCGTTAATTCTTTCCTCTTCCGAAAGTTCACGGATATTAGTTACAGTACGTTCATCAATATCTTTCTTATAGACATAATAGTGCGACCTTCCTTTTGCTGCAATCTGCGGCAAGTGAGTTATGGTGAGAACCTGCATTTTAGTTCCGAGTTCCTGCATGATATTTCCCATCTTGTCGGCAATATCACCGGAAACACCAGTGTCAACTTCATCAAAAATGATAGCAGGCATGGCTGTGAATCCGGCAATCATAGCTTTCAGACACAACATAAGCCTTGATATTTCACCACCGGATGCAGTTTGCGACACCGGCTGCAAATCTCCGCTCTTATTGGCAGAAAACATAAAGCACACATCGTCTATTCCGTCGTTATCAGGCTCTTCCTTATGAGCAATATCCACACGGAAACGGATATTTGGCATTCCAAGAGGCGTCACCATTTGTACAAGCTGTTCAGACATTGCTTCTGAAGCCACCTTTCGTTGTCCGCTGAGCACATAAGCCTGCTGAAGCAATTCCTTATACGAAGCTTCAACTTGCTGCGAAAGTTGCTCAATCTGCTCATCAAATGAATCTATTTCCTGAAGCTGCTTTTCATAATTTTCCTGGATTGAAAGAAGTTCGGGAACAGACTGTACATGATGTTTCTGCTGCAAAGAATAAATTGTATTCAGTCTGTCATTAACCCATTCCAGGCGCTCGTGGCTGAATTCGATATCGTCTTTCTTCGACTCTGCATCGGAAGACAAATCACTCAAATCGATATATGCCGAGCGCAATCTCTCTGATATTTCTTTTGCCTGAGGGAAATATCTTTCCAGAGAATCGGCAGCAGAGAATGCATCTTTTATTAATTGGATTGCTCCAAATTCCTCTCCATCAAGAAGCTGGGTAATCTTATATAATGTGCCTTTTATTTCTTCGGCATGAGTCAGAGTTTCCTGTTCCTGCTCGAGTTCCTCCTGCTCTCCTTCCTGCAAGCGCGCATCCAGAAGTTGCTCAAGTTGGAAACGGACATAATCTTCTTCTTGCTTTGTTTGCTCGGCACGCTGTTTCAGTTCCTTCAAATCACGTTTCAGAGACTGATATCTGGAATATTCCTTTCTGTAAAGAATAAGGAGAATCTCGTTCTCAGCCATCACATCAACAACTTTCATCTGAAAATGATTGTTGCCGAGAAGCAAATTCTGATGTTGTGAATGAATATCTATCAGTTTGCTTCCCAATTTCTTCATTATATTAAGAGAAACCGGTGAATCGTTTACAAAAGCACGTGATTTGCCCGACGCATAAAGCTCACGTCTGAGAATACAGGATTTATCATCATATTCCAGATCGTTGGCAAGGAAAAAAGGTTCCAATCTGTATTGTGTAATATCAAAGACAGCTTCGATAACGCATTTTTCAGAACCGTTCTTTATGCTCTTTCCATCCGCTCTCTGACCAAGCACAAGAGACAAAGCTCCGAGAATAATTGATTTTCCGGCTCCGGTTTCACCAGTTATCACAGAAAAGCCTTTATCAAAGTGGATATCAAGATTGTCAATAAGAACAAAATTCTTTATAAACAGCGATTTGAGCATAATATTTATTTTTTAAGTGCTTCCAATCTTTTGGTCTGGGTTGGGAAAATATTAGAAAGAAGTTTCAATGCCGACTGTTTTTCCTGGCTTGTCGCTTTGGAATAAATGCTCATGAGTTCATCAAGTTTTGTATCTGCATAAACCTGAAGAATCACGGAAGTTGGTCTTGTTTTGTAAACTTCTTCCAACAATGGTAAAGTCTCGATAATTGTTGTGCGTCCTCTATCAGGATTGGCAGCCATTTCATCCAATCCTTTGCGGTGATATGTGTACCACATATTCCGGAAATTCTCGGAAGTATTATCGGTCAATGCAGTAATCAAGGCATGCCTGTTCTGATTGCCGTCGAAGGCTTTCCAGCCATTCCATGTTCCCTGCGACTGAGCCATATTGACTATCTGCTGCGCCTGTTCGAAATAAGCCTTTCCGCCAAGAGGCGAAAAGCTGTCGAAATCTAATCCTAATATGATATAGATATAATATACAATAGTTGCTGTAAGATTACTGGTCAAGGATGTGCCAGTGAATTCCAGCTGTTCAAATTCCACGTATTCAAAATCAAACTGAGTGTCGCGGAAATTGAATAAAGTTGTTGTATAAGACGAATTATAAACCGGACGACGTGACTGCACCTGAATTTCTGCAGAAAACGTATTATCGTTCTGCTCATTGACTATGATAGTCATTGAGCAGTCGATACGTTCGTTAACTGCAAATGTTGCGTCAGTCCATTTTCTGTTGTTTACGAATTCTGTCAGTGATGTCTGAAGTGTCGTAAACACAGATTTGTTAGTTCCCTGAATTTTGTCGCTATTAACTGTAATCCTTGCATTCAATTCCTGAGAATTGGCAACAAACGGAACAGCACAGAAAAGCAACGAACAGAACAAATTTCTTATTTTCATAATTCAGAGCACTTATTTATATGTCGTTATACAATCATTTTGCAGCTTTGTCAATAAACTGGACAAGTTTAGTGACAATATCTTCGGCAACTTCGTGTTTGCTTTTAAGCGGATATTCAGAGATTTCACCTTCTTTGGTAAGAATAGAAATTTTATTTGTGTCACATCTGAATCCGGCTCCACTGTCGCGAAGAGAATTAAGAACGATGAAATCAAGATTCTTTCTTTTCAACTTGTCAGCAGCATGCTTTGTTTCATCGCTGGTTTCAAGAGCAAAGCCCACCAATATCTGATTATCCTTCTTTATTTCGCCCAAAGAAGCTGCTATATCTTTATTTGGAACAAGATGAAGAGTCATCTCTCCTTCTTTTTCTCTCTTTATCTTGTCTTCAGCCTGAAATTCCGGACGATAGTCGGCAACAGCAGCACATAATATTGCAGCATCTGCATCCTGAAAAGCATCCATCGCTGCTTCATACATTTCATTTGCAGATTCCACATCAATGCGCGAAATATTCGGATGCTTTGCTTCCAAAGACACAGGTCCGGCTATTAGCTTCACATTTGCACCTTTTTGCGCACAAACTTCAGCAAGGGCAAATCCCATCTTTCCGGATGAATAGTTTCCAATAAAACGGACCGGATCAATCTTTTCGTATGTCGGGCCGGCAGTAATAACAATATTTTTGTTTTTCAACTCAGACGAAGAAGAAAAGAATTTCTCCAATTCTTCGATAATCTTGTCCGGCTCTTCCATTCTTCCCTTTCCGACAAGGTGACTTGCCAATTCTCCTGTTCCCGGTTCAATGATATGATTGCCAAAAGAACGGAGACGGTCCAGATTCTGCTGAGTTGTTGGATGAGCAAACATATCCAAGTCCATTGCCGGAGCGATGAATACTGGAGCTTTACATGACAGATATGTTGTGACAAGCATATTATCGGCAATGCCGTTAGCCATTTTGCCTATCGTAGATGCAGTAGCCGGAGCCACAAGCATTGCATCAGCCCATAAGCCTAAATCTACATGGCTATGCCACGAACCGTCGCGATTGGAAAAGAATTCGCTTATGACAGGATTACTGCTCAACGCCGACAAAGTTATAGGAGTAATGAATTCTTTTCCGGCAGGAGTTATAACAACCTGAACTTCGGCACCTTTCTTCACAAGTCCACGGATAATATAAGCAGCTTTATAGGCAGCAATACTACCGGTAATTCCTAATATTATATGTTTACCTTTCAACATAATTATTTCTTATTAAATCCTCTAAGTTTGATTTCAGTAAGTTTCTGTTTTGTGTTCAGAGAGAAATCACTGTTCATCATCCATGAATAATATCCCGGATCAACAGAAAGAACTTCTTCTACAAGACGTCCTTTGTATTTTCCAAAATTTATCACTTCCTGACCTTTCTCATTATAAATCATTCGACCTGCAAAATCCACGTTGTTGGAAAACGAAGAGAATTTTGACAAGAATGTTACATCATTCTCAAGTTCCGGATATTTGTCAAGCTGTGCTTTCAGAACTTCGTATGTAGCCATTGTGTCTGCAGAAGCTGTGTGTGCATTCTCAAGACTTTTACCACAATAGAATTTGTAAGCGGCAGACAAAGTGCGCTGTTCCATCTTATGGAATATAGTCTGAACGTCGATAAACTTTCTGCGCGAAAGATCTATATTTACTCCGGCTCTCAAGAATTCTTCTGCCAAAAGCGGAATGTCGAATCTGTTGGAGTTGAATCCTGCAAGATCGCATCCTTCGAATTGAGCAGCCAAAGTCTTCGCAACATCCTTAAATAAAGGGCAATCCTTTACATCTTCATCAGTTATTCCATGAATAGCTGTGGATTCCGGCGGGATTGGCATACCGGGATTTATTCTCAATGTTTTAGATTCTTCCTTTCCGTTCGGGAAGACTTTCACATATGAAATCTCAACAATGCGGTCTTTCACTATATTGATGCCGGTTGTTTCCAGATCGAAAAAAATAAGAGGATTTCTAAGATTCAATTGCATAATCACACAATTATTTAAAATCCGCAATCATTTGAATAAACAAACAATTGCGGAACAAATTATATTATCAGTCATTAAGCATCATTGGCATAAGCAACATAAGCAAATCTTCCAGAGGCTCATTTTCTGCCGGAACAATTAATCCCGGACGAGCAGCATCACCAAGTTTCATTATAACTTCTTCTGAACTGATATTGCTCAATATTTCAATCAGATATGTAGCTTTAAATCCGATATTCAAATCTTCACCGTCGAATGAGCATATGATAGTTTCTTCAGCAGCTGTTGAGAAATCAATATCCTGCGCAGAAATCACCATCTTCCCTGATGTAATATTCAGCTTAACCAAGCTGCTTGCCGGATTAGAGAATACAGAAACACGCTTCAGTGCATTCAGGAATGAAAGTCTGTCAATTGTCAGCTTGTTCAACTTATCTTCCTGAGGCATAACACTGTTGTAGTTCGGATAACGTCCTTCAATCAGGCGGCAAACCATTTCGAAGTTATTACAACTGATGTGAGCATTATTGTCGTCAAACTTGATAAGAACGATATCGTTTTCCTTAGCCAAAATATTCTTCAACAAATTGGCTGGTTTCTTAGGCAAAATAAATGCTGCTCTTTCCGGTGATTTGACAGCAAGATTACGAAGGCGCACAAGTTTATGTCCGTCTGAAGACACGAATGTAAGTGCATCCTGCTGTATGTCAAAGTAAATGCCATTCATAACAGGACGCAATTCATCGTCGGCTGTAGCGAACAATGAGCGGCTGATTCCGTTAAGCAACTGTGTTGATTCGATAGTAAGAGAAACAGCATTTTCGCTTAATGGACGTTGTTCCGGATATGCATCACCATTTTCTCCGATAAAATTATACTTACCGTTCTGGAAATGAATGAAGATTTCCAAATTACTATCATTGATATCGAAAGTAAGCGGCTGTTCCGGCAATTCCTTCAAAGGTTCAAGAAGAATCTTTGACGATACAGCAAATGTTCCTTTTCCCTGAACATTCATAACTTCAACAGAAGTAACCATTCGTGTTTCAGCATCCGAAGCAGTGATAGTCAGAATATTTCCATCCAATTCAAAAAGGAAGTTATCCAAAATCGGTAAAGAATTCTTGTTTACAATCACTTTGCTGATAGATTGAAGGCGCGACAGCAACGCTGTACTTGAAACATCAAATCTCATAATTTAAGTTATTTAGTTTTTTAATATTATCTTGTTTTTGGTGTATTGCTCCGGATAATCCGGACAGCCAACACGAATACAAATGTACTAAAAATATACGAATAGTATCTATTCTGCCGACAGTGTTTTAATGCCGGAAAACTTAATCTTTCGGAAAACTGATATAAAAACAAAAAGGCATGCCGAAATCGACATGCCTTTTGTTATAATAAGATGTAACTACAATTATTTTGCGAAATAATCTTTTACAGCTTCGTTTGGAACCATTTCTTCCTGGAAGATGTAAGCACCTGTTTTAGGAGACTTAACCATCTTAATTACTTTTGAGAAAGTACGTCCATCACCTTTTTTAAATGTTGCAACTGCTTTCTTTGCCATTGTTCAAATCTCCTATTATTTAATTTCTTTGTGTAAAGTCATCTTCTTCAAGATTGGGTTGTATTTCATCAATTCCAATCTCTGAGTAGTGTTCTTTCTATTTTTAGTAGTGATATAGCGAGAAGTTCCCGGCATACCGCTTTCTTTGTGTTCGGTGCATTCCAAAATAACCTGAACTCTGTTACCTTTTGCTTTCTTTGCCATCGTTTAAATCCTCCAACATTAAGCGTTTAAATAACCTTTTTCCGCTGCCATTTTGATAGCTGCATCCAAACCTAATTTGTTAATAGTGCGCAAGCCTGCTGCAGAAATATTCAGGCTAACCCAACAATCCTGTTCTACCCAATAGAACTTTTTAGTAAACAGGTTAACATCAAACTTACGTTTCGTTCTTCTCTTAGAATGCGAAACGTTGTTGCCAACCATTGCTTTCTTTCCGGTAATTTGACAAATTTTAGACATCTCTATTCTTTTTATTACATGTAATGAATCATATTTTCCAAGCACAAAGATACGAAATCTTTTCTTTTCCGCAATCATTATGCCCCTCTCTCTAGGATTTTCACTTCTGAACTAGCATCACGATCAGAACTAAAAACTTTCCTCGCTGTAAAAAGATATAATATCCTATCTCTTACGGGGTGCAAAGGTAAATATTTATTCCATATATTCCAAACAAACCTAGAAAAAAGATTCATATAATTACGAATAAGATTTTATATCTTCATTATCAACGCTATAATTTCCTACAAAATCTCTTCCTTAATATAACCAAGTATATAAATCACCTGTACTTTGCAAAGATTTTCCTCAGAAAAACATTAAACAGCGCCAGTAATGGTACAGTAAGTAATATAGGAACGCTTTCTGCAGGAATATTTATTCCTTTAAAGAATGTTTTCACTCCCGTCATCATAGCAGATAATGAATTAGGGAAAAACCAAATCATAAAACCAAAATAAAAACAAACCATCAAAATTATAGTAAGAAGCATCAAAGCATAAAGCCTTCTCTCCTTTTTGTATTCACGGAGCAATTCTTCCTGACGTATCTTCTCCATCATTTTATATGAAAAATTACTAGGAATACGATATGACGGCTGTTTCCTTACTGCTTTATTCAATCCTTCATCCATATTTTGTCATTTATTTTTTTGCTTCAATATACAATTTCTTTCTGAGTCTGAACAAACGCACCTTCACATTTGATTCAGACAAATTAAATATAGAAGATATTTCTTTTACAGATTTCTCTTCTTCATAATATAATGTAATCAGAGCCCTGTCTTCAGGCGGCAATTTCTGCAGTGCATTCATAAGAAGTTCGATTTGAGCTTCACTTTCGTCGGACAAAGCATCGTCAACCTCTGTATCAGATATAGTATTCCACACTTTATCATCTACAACATATTCTTCATTTTTCCTCTTTCTTGTATATGAAATAGCTGTATTGTATGCAATCCTATATAACCATGTAGAAAAGCTACTGATTCCGTTGAATGAAGGCAAATTCATATAAGCCTTCATAAAAACATCCTGTGTAACTTCTTCAGCATCTTCCTCGGAATTAACAATGCGGACAACAAGAGTGAACACCTGCTGCCCATAAACATCCATAAAATAGGAAAACTCTTCGGTCTTTCCCGACAAGATGCGCATTATTATTTGTAATTCATCCTTCTTCATTATGCCTCTTTAGACGCAACATAGGAAAACTGGTTACACTTTATATTTGAAAAATAAAAAAAATATTTTTTTGTAACCTAAAACAATTTGCTGCGTCTAAAAGGACAAAGAAACAAATTTACTAACGAATAAAACATATTATTATGGATGAATTAATGATTGTAGCTAATGTAGCTATTGTTTTCGGAACAATTTACAAATTGTTTGAATTATTTGCCGGACGAAAAGAACGTTTGTCTTTAATAGAGAAATTGGGAGACAAAATCAATCCGGACACTTTTAAGAATGGTATTTTCTACAAACCAAGTCTTTTCTCTTTCAACACACTCAGAGCTGGATGCTTGTTAATTGGTCTTGGACTTGGAGTATTGCTAGGATATGTTATTGTGAGCATTAATTTCCCACAATATTTCAGTTCAAATGAAATTATAGGAAATTTAACTGAGACAGTTTCAACCATTTATGCATCTTGCATACTAATATTCGGAGGTCTTGGTCTGCTGATTTCATATATCATTGAGCTCAAGCAATCTAAAAAGGAGTAACAAAATTAATTACAGGGTCCGAACCTATGCCAGCACAGGTTCGACCCCAAATGAAAATAGGATCGAACCTACAAACTCATAGGTTCGGTCCTATTTTTATATTATTAAGTTTCCAGAAATTTATTCAACAGATATAGATAAATAAAAAAGAGTTGTCTGCATTCTCAGCAAACAACTCCAAAACAATCGTGACCGCGACAGGATTCAAACCTGTAACCTTTTGATCCGTAGTCAAATGCTCTATTCAGTTGAGCTACGCGGCCATTCTTAAGTGATTCGCATAGGATTCAAACCTATAACCTTCTGATCCGTAGTCAGATGCTCTATTCAGTTGAGCTAGCGAACCATTTGTTTTTTAATCACTACTTTACCAATCGTGACCGCGACAGGATTCAAACCTGTAACCTTTTGATCCGTAGTCAAATGCTCTATTCAGTTGAGCTACGCGGCCATTCTTTGTGATTCGCATAGGATTCAAACCTATAACCTTCTGATCCGTAGTCAGATGCTCTATTCAGTTGAGCTAGCGAACCATTTGTTTCGTGATTGCGAGTGCAAAGGTAGCTATTTATTTTAAAGATACAAATTTTTTATACACTTTTTTCTTCCCAATAAAATCAGTTTTATTATATATTACTATTGAACAAATAGTTAATGCCTCAAAAAAAATTACTATCATATAACAAAAAGTTGGGATATGAAATCTGCATATCCCAACCTTTTATCCTGATTCAATCAATATCCTAAAATATATGGCTGCTCAACTGCCTTCACGCCATCCGACATCCATTTAGGCATAGGCTCTTTTTTGAGGAAATGATTAAAGAATTGAAGCATCCTTTTCTGGAAATCCACCTGATTTGCCATTCTCAAAGGCCAATGAGGTTCGCCGGTATAATTAAGCATCCAGCAAGGTTTACCAAGTCTTTTCATTGCAACAAAATATTCTATTCCCTGATACCAAGGCACGTGTCCGTCAGCATCGTTATGCATAATAAGAATAGGTGTTTGCACTTTGTCCATATTGAATAATGGAGAATTATCCCAATACTGGCGAGGCATATTCCAAGGAGTTCCACCAATTCTGCTCTGTGTATGCTCATACTGGAAGGAACGAGCCAAACCTGAGCCCCAACGTATTCCGCCATAAGCACTGAACATATTCACCACAGGAGCACCGGATTCAATGGCTGAAAACAAATTTGTTCTGGTTGCAAGATAAGCCACCTGATATCCGCCCCAGCTATGTCCTTGCGCCGCAATAGCCTTTTCGTCGATATAACCTTCAGATATAAGCTTGTTTATTCCAGACATAACACAGTTGTAGCAACTTTCACCCGGATAACCATCCTTATATCTCACATCAGGATTGAACACAATATATTCATTACTGTTATACAAACGATAATCCACTGTTGAGCGATGTGGCTGCGGAACGCGATATTTATAAAGAGTTTCCGAATTAGTCTCATAGAAATTCACTATCAACGGATATTTCCGTGAAGGATCAAAATCCACCGGCTTATAAACAACTCCTTCTATTTTTCTTCCATCCAAAGAAGTCCAGCTAATCAGCTCTGCTGTTCCCCAACGGAAAGGTTTCTGCTGCTCGCCGCAATTCGTCAACTGCACAGATTTGCGGAAATTCATATCCGAAAGCAAAATATCCGGATAAGTTTCATATGTTTCCTTAGTATAAATCAGCGCATTTGAATCTTTAGCCTTAATTGGAGAAGAAAGCATATAATTTCCTTCCATAATAACATCCGGCTGTTTTGCCCCCGGCTTAAGTCTGTAATAACCATATCCTTTTGAGACGCGGTTATAGCCTTTGAGCAATAAATCTTGTTTGTCATTAATGCTCCGTTCTTCGTCGTCCAACTTCACATAAGAATAAAACACATTTTTCTGACGTCCGTTGTTTGTGATATTCTTTATCTGACGTTCGCCAGTTGGATCAAGTTCCCAAATATCATATCTGTCATAAACCCAAAGAGAACGGTCTCCTTCAGTCCATCCGGCAAGTCCGTATGGAGACGGATAATTAGGCATATCAAAATCCTCGTCCCAAGCGACGAAAGATGATGGCTCGGTCAATCGGTTAATCTTTCTGCTCTCTAGTTCGGCTGCATACCACGAGCTGTCAGTTTCTGCATACCAATAAGCATATTTTCCTTCCGGTGAAATCCTCATTCTAGCATAATCAGCTTTGCTGAGAAGTTCTTTATCTCCGGTTTCAACACACACTGTATAATAATCGCTGCGAGTGCGTGCTTCCCACATCGAAGAAACCGAATAAGGTTCGGAAGTTGAAACCAATGCATATTTTGCATCACCTTCGTTTCCGACCGTACAATTAGGAACAGATTTGTCGGAAAGCTGAACCATCTTTTCTGAGTCAATCAGATACACAGCGCTATAGTTCTTCTTCAAATCCTTTTCCTTGTTGTATTGCTGCACAGTGTATTGAACCGGCTCGTCCCAGCTCCACACCTGCACATTCGGTCTGTATTCATCAAGAATTGTAGTATCTTTCTGCAATGGCTCAGGCGAAGTGCCAAAGAACAGACGCTTTCCGCTTTCCGAGAACCACAAATCTCCATACTGACTCACCACCCAATTATCCGGCATTCCTTCCGACGAGCGTGAAACAATTTTTGCAGCTTCCGAATTATTTACGGACAACCACAAATCCATTGCCTTGTATGTAGAATCTTTATCTTCACAATAAAGGAAAGCTATGCGAGAACCTTTTTTATCAAAAGAAACTTTGTCGAACACACCTTTTCCCTTTTTTACGAGCCTTTGATTTTCCGACTTCAAATCTACACAATACAAACCAGCTTCACTGTCTTCGTTTCCTTTAGTAACGTAGTAAAGCGCATCGCCTTCTTCAGCAAAACCAAAGGACGAAACTTTCGGATATGAAAAAGTTTTCTTTCCGTCCAGTGAGCGCATCTGCAAAGTAGAATCTTTTCGACCTGCCTGATAAGCAACCCAATCAGCGACTTTGCTCACCTCATACTTGCGCAACGAATCAACAAAAAACGATTCTGCTCCAATCTGCATTATCTGCAATTTGTCCATCGGAAGTTTATTTTTCTTCACTTTTGCCAATTTTGCAGAATCAAGCACAGCTTTTCCTGGAGACAACTGCACAAGAATATAATCCGAAGATGAAGAAAATTGAGATTTAACCACTGGAGAAAAAGTTGCAACTTCTTTTCCGTCTTTACCGTAGAGTTTCAGTGTCGCGTCGCCTTCCCAAGGCGCAATACGTGCTGAAACCCAGCGTCCGTCATCCGAAACCGAACTGGACGTAATATGTTGCCAGTGAAGCAAATCTTCAACCGTCATCTCTTTATTCTGAGAAAACGAGCTGAGTCCCATTCCCAGGCAAAATGTCAGCAAACACAGTGTCCTGTTATTCATATACAATATATATTTATTTCATTTTGCAACAATAATAATAAAAATGCGTATCACATGCAATAGTTTCACGCTACTTATTTCCGATACAAAAAACAAAAGCCGGATTCTGAATAAATCAGAATCCGGCATATAAAATGAATATGAATATTATTCAAATATTATTTGTTCATTTCAGCTTCGATAGCTTCGAATTTATCACCCATATTCAAGTTGTAGTAGATACCACGCAAAGCAGTCATTACATCTCTAGCTTCTGGGTTGATCTGGTGAGCTTTTTCGAAGTAAGGCATTGCCTGTTCGAACAAAGCTTTAGCCTTAGACAATTCTTCCTGATATTTCTGCTGATCGTTGATGCTGTTAGCTTCAGCCTGTTTGTTTACAGCCTGGTTGTAGTAAACACGACCCAAGTTTGACAAGATATCAGCATTTTCTGGGTCCAAGTCCAAAGCTTTCTTGAAATATTCTTCTGCTTTAGCTGCATCTTTAACACCAGTTTCGTAAACACGACCCATTACGTCATACAACTGAGCGTTGTTTGGTTCTTTAGAAATAGCTGTATTCAAATATTCGATAGCCTGTTCGTTTCTGTTTGAATAGATATAGTTGTTGATCAAGCTCAACAAATAATATTTTTCTTCAGGGAATTTTTCCATACCTTCTTTCAAAGTTTTTTCCAAATTCACTGAATCTTTAGCCTGTTCGTATTCGTAGCACAAATACTGATAAACATCATTTGCACGGAAATCAGTACCTTTTGCACGTTCCAAAGCAGCTATAGCCAAAGGACGATTGTTCAACTGAGTTGCAGCAACTGCAGCATAGAACTGAACTGTCATGAAGTTAGAGTCTCTTTCAGCAACTTTTTCACCCTGGAACATTGGAAGGTCTGAAATCTGCAAATACTGCTGGAAGAAATCATAAGCCTTCTGATAATCTTTCTGATCGAAATAGTAAGCACCACCGTTGATATAATATACGTGGTTTGTGCTCAAAATATCTTTGATTTTCTTTGTAAATTTAGGTTTTACTTTACCTTTTTCGTTTGGAAGCTGATCCAATTCATAAGATTTCAAGAAATAAGGCAATGTGCTACCCAAAGCGCTATACATAACCTGTTCATTTGGCTGCTGACCCAAAATCTGTTTTGTTCTTTCGTTGCTGAACTGCTGGTCTTCAATGAAACCTGCAGCATACCAAGTTTCAGCCATGTCTTTTGTTTCAGGGTTTTCCATAGCACCTTTGATCAAAGTTCTTGCTTCGTCAAAATTAGGTGCAGTACCTTTTACGATTGACTGAGCTTCCTTAACTGCTTTTTTCTGAGCAAATGAAGCTGAAGCTACAAGGCACAAAGCCACTGTAAATAAAATTCTTTTCATTGTAATAATAATTTAATTAATACTATATTGATTATTCTTTTTGTTTAAACTTCCTGATTATCTTCTGAATCAACATCCGATTGCTGATCTGACACTGTGTCATCTGAAACTGCATCAGAATATGGTTCAGCTACAGTTTCACCCGAAGCCTTCTCTCCTTTTTCTATTGCTGTTTCTTCTTCTGTATCAGACATCACTTTACAAACAGATGCGATCTCGTCATTTCGTTTTTCAAGATTGATAAGACGGACACCTTGCGTTGCACGACCAATTACACTCAAGTCGGACACATTCATACGGATTGTGATACCAGATTTATTGATAATCATTAAGTCGTTTTCATCTGTCACGTTCATCAACGCCACCAATTTACCAGTTTTTTCGGTAATATTGATAGTCTTGACTCCTTTTCCTCCACGATTCGTGATTCGATAATCCTCAATGTTAGTACGTTTTCCATATCCTTGTTCAGAAACAACCAACACTGTCTCTTTTTCTTTATCTTTCACACAAATCATGCCCACAACTTCGTCGTTAGGATCTTCATCCAATGTCATACCGCGCACACCAGCTGCTGTACGTCCCATCTCGCGCACTGCACTTTCGTGGAAGCGGATTGCACGTCCGTTGCGGTTGGCAATCAGAACTTCGTTGTTGCCGTTTGTCATACAAACCTGAATCAAACCGTCGTCTTCTCTCAAAGTGATTGCGTTCACACCATTCTGACGAGGACGAGAATAAGCTTCAAGCAATGTTTTCTTTATTACACCTCTCTTAGTACAGAACAACAGATAATGTGAGTTAATGAACTCTGTATCCGTAGTAAGTTTCTTGACGCGGATAAATGCCTGAATCTTATCATCAGCATCAATATTAAGAAGATTCTGAATAGCACGACCTTTGGCATTCTTCGCTCCTTCAGGAATTTCATAAACCTTCAACCAGTAGCACTTACCTTTAGCTGTGAAGAACAGCAAAGTTGCGTGCATTGATGCAGGATAAATATATTCCACGAAGTCTTCGTCCCTGGTTTCTGAACCCTTGGCTCCTACACCACCGCGAGCCTGAGCACGGAATTCGCTCAACGGCGTACGCTTGATATATCCCATGTGAGAGATTGTAATAATCATCTCATCATCGGCATAGAAATCTTCCGGATTCAATTCCTCAGACGCATATATAATGTCAGTCTTACGTTCATCACCATATTTGTCCTTGATTTCCTGAAGCTCATCCTTGATAACTTTCATACAAAGATCATTGTTTTCCAGAATTTCTGTCAAATATGCGATTGTCTTTTCTATTTCTTCATATTCAGCACGAATCTTATCCTGCTCAAGACCTGTAAGCTGACTCAAACGCATATCTACGATTGCTGTAGCCTGCTTGTCCGACAAAGCAAAACGGTTCATCAAGCTGCTGATAGCTTCGTTTCTGTTCTTTGAAGATTTGATGATTGCGATAACTTCATCAATATTATCCAAAGCAATCAGATAACCTTCAAGGATATGGGCACGTTCCTGAGCTTTAGCCAAATCGAAACGTGTACGTCGGATAACCACATCATGGCGGTGATCAACAAATGCTTTGATCAAATCCTTCAAGTTCAACTGACGAGGACGACCGTTTACAAGAGCAATATTGTTAACACTGAAAGACGACTGCAAAGCTGTCATCTTATACAACTTGTTCAACACTACGCTTGAGTTTGCATCACGCTTCACATCGATTACGATACGCAAACCACCACGGCTTGAAGACTCGTCGCTGATATTTGAAATTCCTTCAAGGCGTTTTTCGTTCACCAAGTCAGCAATGCTCTTAATCAAATCAGACTTGATAACCTGGTATGGAATTTCAGTGATAACAATTTTCTCGTGATTAGTATCCTGTTCGATTTCGGCTTTTCCTCGAAGCACTATTCTGCCACGACCAGTTTCAAAAGCCTCTTTCACACCCGCATATCCATAGATTGTTGCGCCAGTTGGGAAATCAGGAGCTTTCACATACTGCATAAGACCAGCCACATCAATATCTCCACGGGCATCAATATAAGCCATTGAAGCATCAAGCACCTCGCTCATATTGTGAGGAGGCATATTTGTTGCCATACCAACAGCAATACCAGAAGCACCGTTCACCAGCAAGTTTGGTATTCTTGTCGGCAACACTGTAGGCTCCTTCAACGTGTCGTCAAAGTTCAACTGAAAATCAACTGTGTCTTTATCTATATCGCGAAGCATTTCTTCTGCCAGCTTGCTCAAGCGGGCCTCAGTATAACGCATCGCTGCCGGGCTGTCATTATCCATCGAACCGAAGTTTCCCTGTCCGTCCACCAATGTGTAGCGCATCGACCATGACTGCGCCATACGAACCATGGCATAATAAACTGAAGAGTCACCATGAGGATGATACTTTCCTAAAACTTCACCAACAATTCTTGCAGATTTCTTATAAGGTTTATTGGATGTATTTCCCAGCTCATTCATTCCAAATAATATACGGCGATGAACCGGCTTGAAACCATCCCTAACATCCGGAAGGGCACGCGACACTATGACAGACATTGAATAATCAATGTATGCCGACTTCATTTCCTCCTCGATGTTAATCTTAATAATTCTGTCTTGATCAACCATTTAGTTTTATATTTATTACACTCAACAATCTTTCCTACGAAAAATTGCACTAAGGTAAGGTTTTTCCGTCTAATACGAAAATAAATAAGGTATTTTTAATTCCGACGCAGAAAACCCTATGTTATGCCGTCAAATTTATCCTTTTTTCGTCAAATATTCTGACAAAATCGTCCACTTTTTCATTTAACCCAGTAAATCAGCAATTTACATTTTCAACATATTTTTCAGGCTTGAAAAAATATTTTCATCCGGATGAAAAACTTTTTTCACAATATATGAAAATGTTTTTTCATAATATATGGAATTTTATTTCCACACAATTACGACAAAGTTGGAATTGTTATACCTCAAGAATTAATTCAATATATATTTATAGTTTTTTGAAATGATTGGCACGAATTTTGATAATAGTTCAATATAGTTTATTATTTTTGCAAATTCCGACAGAATGGCATAATACTGACATATCTGAAGGCTTTATATACATTATATAATATATAAACATGACCAATAATTATTCAGACCGTTTGAGAGATGTCATAGAATATAGCAGAGAAGAAGCCGGCCGCCTTCAAAACAGCTATATCGGGCCGGAGCATTTGCTTTTGGGCATTCTCCGCGACGGTACGGGCAGAGCTATCGACGCCCTGCATCATTTGAATGCGGACTTATCCGCCATAAAGAAAGAAATTGAAGATGAAATTAGAAACGAGCTTGACAGCAATGTTCAAACTTTTGAAATAATTGTCAGCAAAATAAGTGAGAAAATATTAAGGATGAGCATTCTGGAAGCGAAATTGCTACAGAATGAGCTTGTTGATTCTGAACATTTATTATTAGCAATCATGAAAGAAGGAGAAAATATTGCAGCCAGAATTTTACAGAACAATAATGTGAAATATAAGCCTATATACGATTTCCTTTCCGGAGCAGCCAATGAAGCTGAAGAGGAAGTGGAAAAACTTGGCAGCATAAACGATGGCTTTACTGAGGACGAAGATGATGATGAAGACGATGTGATGCCTCAGAAGGACAATTCACGTCAGTCGTCGGGCAATGCCTCATCGTCACAATCAAAGCCGACATCAAACGACACTCCTGTTCTGGACAATTTCGGAACGGACATGACTCGTGCTGCTGCTGAAAACAGACTAGACCCTATTGTGGGCAGAGAAAAAGAAATCGAACGCCTGGCGCAAATCCTGAGCCGCCGCAAGAAGAATAATCCTGTGCTTATCGGTGAGCCTGGCGTTGGTAAGTCTGCAATCGTTGAAGGTCTGGCACTTAGAATTATACAGAAGAAAGTATCACGCGTATTGTTCGACAAACGAGTGATAAGCCTTGATATGGCTTCAATCGTTGCCGGAACAAAATACCGCGGACAGTTCGAGGAAAGAATAAAGGCAATCCTTAACGAATTGTCGAAGAATCCGAATATCATCCTGTTCATCGACGAAATTCACACAATAGTAGGTGCCGGTTCTGCTTCAGGTTCAATGGACGCAGCCAATATGCTCAAGCCGGCTTTGGCTCGTGGCGAAATCCAGTGCATCGGCGCAACTACTCTCGATGAATACCGC
Organism: Parabacteroides sp. KHUB-01; assembly: GCF_056640935.1. NCBI lineage: Bacteria > Pseudomonadati > Bacteroidota > Bacteroidia > Bacteroidales > Tannerellaceae > Parabacteroides > Parabacteroides sp. KHUB-01. The sequence goes on from NZ_CM153256.1 coordinate 518,216, forward strand.
AAGAACATCGAGAAAGACGGAGCTTTGGAACGCCGCTTCCAGAAAGTAATTGTTGATCCGACAACTGCCGAAGAAACTCTTCAGATTCTGAACAACATTAAGGAACGTTATGAAGAGCATCACAACGTAATTTACACTCCGGAAGCATTGAAGGCTTGCGTGAAACTTACTGAGAGATACATCAGTGACCGCAACTTCCCGGACAAGGCAATCGATGCCCTCGACGAAGCCGGTTCGCGCGTGCATATCTCAAACATCGTTGTTCCGAAGAATATCGAAGACCTTGAGGCTATGATTGAAGCTGCAAAGAATGAGAAACTTGCCGCAGTGAAATCACAGAATTTCGAACTTGCAGCAAGCTTCCGCGACAAAGAAAGACAGTTGCAACTCGAACTCGAAAAGGCAAAAGCAAAATGGGAAGAAGAATTGCAGGAACACAAAGAAACAGTTGACGAAGACAAAGTGGCAGAAGTTATCGCTATGATGTCCGGCGTGCCTGTTCAGAGAATTGCTAAGGCTGAGAATGCCAGACTTCTGGAAATGGCTGATGTATTGAAAGAGAAAGTTATCGGCCAGGACGATGCCGTGCAGAAAATAGTAAAGGCAATTCAGCGAAACCGTGTTGGTCTGAAAGACCCTAACAAGCCAATCGGAACATTCATGTTCCTTGGTCCGACCGGTGTCGGAAAGACTCACCTGGCAAAGAAGCTTGCTGAATTCCTTTTCGACTCGGCTGATGCTCTTGTAAGAATTGATATGAGTGAATATCTTGAGAAATTTGCCGTGTCAAGACTTATCGGTGCGCCTCCGGGATATGTAGGATATGAAGAAGGCGGACAGCTCACAGAGAAAGTACGCAGAAAACCTTATTCTGTTGTATTGCTCGATGAGATTGAGAAAGCTCATCCGGACGTGTTCAATCTTCTTCTTCAGGTGCTCGACGAAGGACGACTGACTGACAGCCTTGGCAGAAGAATCGACTTCAAGAACACTATTCTGATTATGACATCAAATATCGGAACTCGCCAGTTGAAGGACTTCGGCCGCGGAGTTGGTTTCAGCAACAATATCAATGGAGATGTCGACAAAGAGTTTTCACGTAGCGTAATTCAGAAAGCTCTTAACAAGGCGTTTGCTCCTGAGTTCCTGAACCGTATCGATGATATTATCATGTTCGACCAGCTTGACAAGAAAGCTATCTGCAAAATTATCGATATTGAATTGCGTGGTTTGTTCAAACGTGTGAGCGACCTTGGCTTCTCTCTTGAACTTACAGACGAAGCTAAAGATTTCATTGCAGAGAAAGGCTATGACGTTCAATTCGGCGCAAGACCGCTTAAACGTGCTATACAGAAATATCTCGAAGACGAAATCGCAGAGCTTATTATCCGAGCTTCTGTTGGCGAAGGCGACAAGCTGATTGTCGATTATGACAAAGAAGAGAAGAAAATTGTCACTACGGTGAAGAAATAAATATCAATACATAATAAGAATGTATCAAATGCCGGGACACTGAGAAAGCAGAAATAAAATGGCAAAGGGAACTTGTCTGACTGCTAACTCTGTGTCTCGGTGTTTTATAACATTCTCAACCTTTAACAAGCAAAACAAGAATTAGTCTTATAAAACCTCTTAATTTTTTATTACCCTGAAAATGAAAAGAACAAGCAAAATTGTCCTTTTAGCAACTTTTGTGCTTACCTCACTGGGTGTAGCAAAAGCATTTGCACAGAAAACAAACCAGCCGGACAGTGTTGAGATGCGATTACGTTCGCTTTACACTAAGCGTGAAGTTATGATTCCAATGCGCGACGGAGTATCTCTCTATACGGCAATCTATGAGCCAAAGAACAATAAGGAAAAGCATCCTATTCTGATGCACCGTACTCCTTACTCTTGCTCTCCTTATGGCGAAAGTTTCTGCCGCCATCTCCGTTCTTCATTGAAGAATTATGTTGACAACAATTATATTCTGGTGTTCCAGGATGTTCGCGGTCGCCACAAGAGTGAAGGCGAATTTGTTCAGGTGCGTCCTCTCAATAAGAATAAGAAAAGCAAGAAAGACATCGACGAAGGAACTGACACCTACGACACTATCGAATGGCTTATCCGCAATACTAAGAAAAACAACGGAAATGTAGGAACATGGGGAATCAGCTACGACGGATTCTATGCCACAATGAGTGCTTCTTCTGCTCATCCGGCTTTGAAGGCTGTTTCACCTCAAGGTCCTGTGACAGACTGGTTCCGTGGCGACGACCGCCATCACAATGGTGCTTTCACACTTCTGCAAACTACTAATTTTCTTCCTGGTCTGGAAGGCCGACACATCGGTGTTGGTGTAATGAAAGAAATTGTAAAGAACGATGTCTATACAGATTTTCTTAATATAGGAACATTCAAAGACGTCAACGAGCTGGTCAACGACACAACTCCAACTCTATGGAACATGATTGCCTCTCATCCTAACTTCGACAAATTCTGGCAGGAAAGAGATGCACGCCAGTCATGCTATAATCTGAAACCAGCAATTCTTGTTGTAGGCGGTTTGTTCGACTCTGAAGACTGTTATGGAGCATGGAACACATATAAGGCGATTAAAGAGCAATCTCCGGAAACAGAACTTTACCTTGCCTTCGGTCCGTGGTGGCACGGAGCATGGACTCGCCGCGATTTCCAAGGATTTGGAAATATGTATTTCGGTAACAACACATCAGCATATTATAAAGATGAAATAGAATATCCGTTCTTCAGATATTATCTGGAAGGAAAAGGAGAAAAGCCATCAAAGAAAGTCCAGGTATTCTACACTGGAGAAAACAAATGGAAAAGTTATGACGAATGGCCGGTTTCAAACGTATCTCCTACTACATTCTATCTGCACGAAGGCGGAAAGCTGTCGGCAGAAAAGCCAAAGGAAAAAGCATCGTTCACCGAATATATTTCCGATATGTCGAAGCCTGTTCCATACACAGCAAATCCGACAACATACAGAACTCTGGAATATATGATTGACGACCAGAGATTCGCTTCTGCCCGCCCGGATGTAATCACATTCGTGACAGACACACTTACTGAGCCGCTCACCATCGCCGGCCCGATTGAAGTGGAACTAAAAACAGCAATCGGAGGAACAGACGGAGATTTTATGGTGAAAGTAATTGATGTTTTCCCTGAAAACTTCCGATATCCGGAAGAAGCAGTGAAATATCTCAACAACAAATCTTATCCAATGAGCGGATATCAGCTGATGGTGAGAGGTGAATTGTTCCGCGGCCGTTATCGCGAGAGTTTTGAACATCCGAAAGCTTTCACTCCGGACAGCATCACTTCGGTAAATTACACTCTGTATGATGTAGCCCACACATTCGAGCCGGGGCACAGAGTAATGATTCAGATTCAAAGTTCATGGTTCCCGATTATAGACAGAAATCCGCAGAAGTTCATCAACACATACAAATGTTCGCTTGACGATTTCATGATGAAAATGCCAGTGAAAATATATCATCAGGACGACGCATCGACAAGAATAATCCTTCCGGTAGTCAACAACTGACAAAAATAAATAAGGCACAGAAGAGCAGAGTTCTCCAATTCAATCTCTGCACTTCTGTGCCTTAATTCTTCAAACACAATTTATATCAGCCGAAATGAGGAGGACGCTTTTCCAACTTCTTCTCCACAAATGATTTCATAAATGCCACAGTTTCGTCAATACCAAGAACCGAAGCATCAATCGAGAAATTATATGACGAAGCCATTCCCCAAACTTTATTTGTGTAATAATTGTAATAAGCCGAACGGGATTTGTCGATTTTGCTGATTTTCTCTTTCGCTTCCTCAACAGTGATGTTCAGACCTTCAACAAGGCGCTGAATTCTGTTCTCCATCGTATTGTGGATAAAGAAACTTATGCACGCAGGATTATCACGCAAAATATAATCAGCACATCTTCCGACCAGAATACAAGATTCTTTTTCAGCAATATTTCTTATTGCGTCGCTCTGAATGCGGAAAAGTTCGTCATTCGAAAGAATGTCATTATACGGAGTAAGAATTCCCATATAAGAAAAGCCCATACTGAAAGCATATGACATTCCGCTTGAAGCTCTTTCATCAGCTCTGGCAAATACTTCTTCACACAAGCCACTTTCCTTTGCTGCTGCAGACAGCAGTTCTTTGTCATAATATGCTATGCCTAAAGCTTCTGAAAGTTTCTGTCCTATCTCGCGACCACCGCTTCCAAACTGACGGCCTATGGTCAATATTATTTTATCATTGTTCATGGTACTCTGTTTTTATTGTTTAAATGTAAAGATAATCGGAAGAATCAAAATATAACAGATTCTTACCTCTTTTTTTTATTTGTCTATAGCAAAATAACAGCAAATAATCATATTTACTGCTTTTTTCAGCAGCAAAATTACATGACACCTTTCTGTTTGAAATTCTTAAACTGACGGAACAAAACAATAGCCGTTACAATTGAAGCTGTCAAATCAGCAAGAGGAATACTGCCCCAAACACCAGGTGTTCCTATAAGCTTAGGCAAAATAAGCAATGCCGGAATAAGGAATATCATCTGTCTTGTAAGAGACAGGAATATTGCCATCTTTGATTTTCCTATTGACATAAAGAAGTTTGTTGCAACCATCTGGAAACCGACGATAGGAAAGACTGCAAAAACAATTCTAAGACCTTTTACAGCAACGTCAATCAAAGCTTCATCTCTCGTAAACATTATTACAACAATTTCCGGGAAAAGCTCACATATAATAAAACCGGTGCTGGCAACGGCAACAGCACAAAACGTAGTCTGTTTTGTCACCTCAAACACTCTGTCGAACTGCCTTGCCCCATAATTATATCCTGCAATAGGCTGCATTCCCTGGTTAAAGCCGAGAATAATCATAATAAATAAGAAAACGACTCTGTTCACAATACCATATGCACCGATTGCGATGTCACCGCCATGCTCTTTCAATCCAAGATTGATAAGGAGAACTATCAGGCACGAACACATATTCATAAGGAAAGGTGAAAGTCCGATAGAGAATATTCCGTCAACCAAATCTTTTCTCAAATGATATATTCCTTTCCGGAAATGCAAAAGCTGCGTAGGTCTCGAGAAATGTATGAGCTGCCCAGTAAGAGAAATGACCTGAGATATAACTGTCGCCCATGCTGCTCCCTTGATTCCCCAGCCAAGCCAGAAAATAAATATAGGATTCAGAACACAGTTTATGACAACAGAAAGCAGTGTTGCATACATTGCCATACGCGGAAATCCTGAAGAACGCAAAACGGAGTTAAGCCCCAAATACATGTGAGTCACAACATTTCCATACAGCACTACACGCATATAATCTTTTGCATAAGGAAGTGTCTGCTCACTCGCTCCAAAGAAATAAAGAACCGGATCCAAAAACATTAAAAACACAACAGAGAAGAGCAAACCCATCACAACATTCAGAACAAGCACATTTCCCAAAACATTGTTTGCACCTTCATAATCCTTCTGCCCCAACTTAACAGAAACCAAAGTTGAAGCACCAACACCAACCAGCGAACCAAAAGCCGCTGCCAAATTCATCAGTGGGAATGTAAGAGCCAGCCCGGCTATTGCCATAGCGCCAACGCCTTGTCCGATAAATATGCTATCAGCAATATTATACAACGAAGAAGCTGTCATTGCAATAATTGCCGGAATTGCATATTGCGTCAGGAGTTTTCTGACCGGCTCAGTCCCTAAAATCAACGGGGAATTTTTATCTGCCATAATCTTACGGTTAAATTTGTGCAAAGGTAATTTTTTTTATCTTTGTAAAGTATGAATAAAAATATTTTAATATGGCTGAAGAATTGACAATATGCTCAGGCAGCAAAGAAGAACAATACAAAATGCTATTTCCACAGATGCAATCTCTCATTGGAAATGAAACAGATATGATTGCCAATATGGCAAATATGGCAGCAGCTCTAAAACAGACTTTCGATTTCTTTTGGGTCGGTTTCTATATAGTCCGTGACAATCAGCTTGTGCTTGGTCCGTTCCAAGGTCCAATTGCCTGCACGCGCATAAAACCGGGTCGAGGTGTTTGTGGAACAGCGTGGAGCGAAGCCAGAACTCTTATAGTTCCGGATGTAGATAAATTTCCGGGCCATATAGCCTGCAATTCTGCTTCCCGTTCTGAAATTGTTGTTCCTTTAAAGAAAAACGATTCAGTATATGCAGTTCTGGATATAGACAGTGACACTCTGAATTCTTTCGACGAAACAGACAAACAATGGTTGGAAAAAATAGTAGGAATATTGTAAAGGATGATTTGATATATCTATAATAATGCCACCATAGAAGCTGAATGTAAGCATTCTATGGTGGCATTTTTCTCAATAAATCTTATAATCTCCTGCCTTCTCAGAAATTACCTTTTGTAAATCGGTAATATTCAATTCGTGCTCGCTCTCGATAACTGCAACCGGTGGATTTAATGTTACAACAGCTTTCACACCTTCAATACTGTTCAATGCCTTTTCTACATGTGTGCGGCAGTGATTACACATCATTCCTTCAACTTTAAATTCGTACTTCATATTATTCTTATTTATTGGTTCTGAAATTCCTATTTTCTTCCTCATCAGACGAAGACTGTTCGACACCACACTCAGACTGCTAAATGCCATAGCAGCGCCGCCAATCATCGGGTTCAATAAAAATCCATTGAACGGGAACAATACACCTGCGGCCACAGGAATGGCAACCAGATTATATATAAATGCCCAAAACAGATTCTGGTGTATTGTTCGCACTGTGAATTGCGACAGACGAATAGCTTCTGCAATCTTAGTAAGGTTTGACGATAAAATTGTTATCATCGAAGTATCTACAGCAATGTCACTTCCTTTTCCCATTGCAATGCTGAGGTCAGCCTGAGCCAATGCCGCACTATCATTTATTCCGTCGCCAACCATAGCAACAGTATGTCCTTTCTTCTGTAATTCTTTAACAAACGCAGCTTTATCTCCGGGAAAAACGTTTGCCTTATAATTTGTGATTCCAGCTTTTCCGGCTATATATTTTGCAGAAGCTTCATTGTCTCCAGTCAACATATATACGTCAATATTCATATTTCTGAGCAAATCAACTGCATATGCTGAAGTTTCCTTTATTCTGTCTGTTAGTGCAAAGGCTGCAATAGCTTTTGTGGTATCAGAAAGCCATACAATTGTTTTGGCTTCATTCTCCCATTCTTCTGTTTTTGATTTTAGAACTGTGTCAATATTTACATCGTTTGAGCGAAGCAATTCCGTGTTTCCTACATAATAAGTTCTTCCCTGAACAGAACCAGTCACTCCTTTACCGGGAACATTCTCGAATCCAACGACAGTTGATTCCGCATCATACTTCTGTTCTTTCATATATGACACAACAGCTTTCGCCAGAGGATGCTCTGACTGAAGCTCGAGGTTGTAGAATGCAGTGCGAGTCTCCGGAGAAGTTTCAATCCAAAATTCATCGGTAACAACAGGATGTCCTTCCGTAATAGTTCCAGTCTTGTCAAATATAATAGAGTCCACCTTGCGGGCAACTTCCAGGCTTGTTGCATCTTTGACCAGAATGCCGGATTCAGCCCCTTTCCCTATTCCTACGATTAAAGCCGTTGGAGTGGCAAGCCCCAATGCGCAAGGACAAGCAATAATAAGCACTGTAACCATGGCTAGTATTCCATGTTCAAAACCTCCGGACTGAGCCAGTATACACCAAAGGGCAAATACAAGTATTGACAATCCAATAATCACCGGGACAAATACTCCTGCTATTTTATCCACCATTTGCTGAACCGGAGCTTTGCTTCCCTGAGCATCCTGCACCATTTGGATAATCTGGGCCAACATAGTGTCCTGCCCTGTCTTCTCCGCTTCAAAACGTAGTACACTATTTTGATTGATTGAACCGGCAAATACTTTATCTCCGTTCTTTCTTAACGAAGGAATCGGCTCGCCGGTAAGCATACTTTCATCAACATATGATTCACCACCAACCACAATCCCGTCAACGGCAATTCTCTCTCCAGGCTTGACAACGATAATATCTCCTACCTGGGCTTTTTCCACCGGAACAAATCTTTCACCTTCATCAGTCTGAATTGTTACTGTCTTAGGTTGCATACCAATAAGTTTCCTTATGGATTTAGAGGTCTTTCTCTTTGCCCTTGCCTCCAATAATCGTCCAAGAAGAATAAAGCTTATAATGGCACTTGCTGATTCGAAATATAAGTGAGACTCAATGCCTCTTTCCTCCCAAAATTCAGGGAATAAGAGATTGAACAAACTGAAGGAATAAGCTATAGCTGTACTGGTTGCCACCAACGTGTCCATATTTGCCGACATATGCTTGAATTGTTTCCAGGCATTAACGTAGAAACGATGTCCGAAGCAGAACAAAACAATGGTGGACAAAATCCATACGACATATTTCATGTAATCTATGTCGATGAAAAACATACTTATTAATATGACAGGAATGGTAAATATTATGGCAGAAATCGTCTGCCTTCTCAATTTCCTATATTCATTTTCATATCTTGAGTCTGCAGAATCTCTATCTTCTTCTGTTTCCGTCAGCAAATCATATCCTGCATTCTGAACAGCAAGCTTAAGGGTTGAAGCAGAACATTCATCAGGATTGTATATAACTTGAACCGAAGCCGAAGCATAATTCACATTAGCCTCATACACACCACACTGATTACTAAGAGCTTTGTTAACACGTGCTGCGCAGGAAGCACAACTCATACCCAGCACTGGAAACGTCTCTTTCCTTATTTTACCTTTGTCCATATCATTCTTTTTTGCGGACAAAGATATTATCAGACAGAAACAGGGCTGTTATATATTTATGGATATGATTTATATCTCGTCAAGTGGTTTCAGTTTCCTTTCCTTTGCAAGCTTGAATTTAGTCGGTGAAAGTCCGGTAATAGATTTGAACTGTGCACTCAGATGAGCCACACTGGAATAATGCAGTTTGTCCGCAATCTCGCTTACCGACAATTCATCATACACTAGCAATTCCTTTACAAGCTCTATTTTCTGAGCAATGCAATATCGCTCAATACTGACACCTTTCATTTCCGTAAACAATTTGCTAAGTGCACTATATTCTCTATGGCATTTCTCCTGCAAATAATCAGAAAGATTCATATTTTCAGAATATTCAGGATTGCGGATATATTCAATCACACCTACTCGGATTTGTTCCATCAACCGCATACGCTTGTCATCAATAACTTCAAAACCATATTCCTCCAGTTGATGCCTGATTGACTTGAATTTTTCTTCCTCCAACGGTTCAGTAAGCGTAACTGTTCCCAAATCAACATTCAACGGAATTATACCATTTTCCCTGAAAAGATTCGAAACAATGATTATACACCTTCGGCAAACCATATTCTTTATATAAATCTCATTTTTCTCCATAAAGCAACTTCTTAATCCTGCTAAAACAAAAAACACGGGGATACAAATATAGTATCTCCGTGCTATAAATATCAAATAATTGAAGTAAGGCAAATTTACCGGAAGTTAATTAACCTCCAATTTCGGCATTCAATCCTCTGTCCTTGAATATATTCAGACAATGACGCTGCCATTCTTCCGAAGGAGCACTCATAGGAATATTGTCGGGATTATAAACTGTGCCCAGTTTCTCATGTTTATTCTTTCCTATATCGTGATATGGAAGCAAATTTATCACTTCCGGCGGATTAGGAAGCGAAGCCAGGAAATCAGCAGATTTAGTGATATTCTCTTCGTCGGCATTCACACCTTCAATCAGCGGAATGCGGATAAAGAACGGATGACCTGCCTCCGACACCATACTGATATTTGAAAGAATAAGTTCATTAGGAACTTTGCAATAGAAACGGTGTTTCTCCGAATCCATCAGTTTCAAGTCCACCAGAAACAACTCACAATTGCTCATCACCTGTTTCACCAGCTCCGGACGGGCAAAAAGAGTCGTATCAACAGCACGATGAAGCCCAAGTCCCGCAGCACGGTCCAAAAGAGCAAGAAGCATTTCCGGATGCATAAGTGGCTCGCCGCCACAGAATGTGACACCGCCACCTGAACCGTCAATCACAGGAATTTCCTTACGCATCTGCTCAGTAAGATAATCCAGTGAATATTCAGTTCCTGACATTTCCATAGCCAGCGTCGGACATTCTTCAACACATTTGCCACAAAGAACGCACAATGACTTGTCAGTAACAATCCCGTCACGAGTCAGCTTCAGCGCGTGTTGAGGGCATACCTCAACACACGACTGACAACCAATACATTTTTTCTTTGTATAAAGCTTTTCCTTATGATTAGCTATACCTTCCGGATTATGACACCATACACAATGCAGCGGACAGCCTTTCATAAAAATAGTAACCCTGATTCCGGGACCGTCATTAATGCAATATCGCTTTATATCAAAAATCAGGCTCATAGCCAAATTCCTTTATTTAGAAAGATTCATTTTCTGTACGTGAAATAATTTCGCCCTGCAAATCGGCATTCATATCGTTGAAATAGTCGCTATATCCTGCCATTCTCACCAAAAGGTCTTTATAGTCTTCCGGCCTTTCCTGAGCTGCATACAGAGTCTGAGTATCAACAATATTGAACTGAACATGATGTCCGCCCATTGCAAAATAACTTCTTATAAGATTTGCCAATTTTGCTATGTCGCTGTCTTTCTTCAGCAAGCTAGGCAAGAAACGTAAGTTAAGCAATGTTCCGCCACTCTTTATCTGATCAAGCTTGCCCAAAGATTTCACAACAGCTGTAGGTCCGTGAGTATCGGCACCTTGTGATGGTGACGTACCATCGGAAATAGATCTCTTCGCAAATCGTCCGTTCACACTAGCACCAAGCACAAGGCCAAAATACACGTGGCAAGTTGTTGAAAGCATATTCAGACGGAAACATCCACCCTTCGTATTAGGTTTGCCATCTATTGCATCAACCAAATCATCATACACCTTCACAGCGATTGAATCAGCATAAGGATCATCATTTCCGAAGAACGGAGTTCTGTTCACTATGAACTGACGCAATTTCTCCTCACCTTCCCAGTTCTTTGCAACAGCATCAAGCAATGTAGACATCTCGATTTTCTTGTCTTCAAATACATGCTTTTTCAACACAGACAAGCAGTCGGTTGTTGTTCCAAGACCTGTGCACTGAATATATGTAGAATTATATCTTGGACCACAATCATAATAGTCTCTGCCTCGAGCAATACAGTCATCGATGAACAATGAAAGGAATGTTGCCGGAGCATATTTTGCAAACATTCTGTCGATATAGTTGCTTACACGCACTTTCTGGTCAATGATGAAATGCAGCTGTTTCAAGAATGCATCATACAATTCGTCATAAGACTTGAAATTACGCGGATCACCGGTTTCAATACCAACTTTAATGTTTGTAACCGGGTCCATACCGTTATTAAGCGTTACTTCAAGAATTTTCGGCACATTCAGATAACCAGTCAAAAGATAAGCCTCCTTACCGAATGCACCAACTTCGATACATCCGCTGCATCCACCTTCACGAGCATCTTTCAAAGATTTTCCCTGGCGCAGCAGTTCCTGAACATAAACGTCAGGATTGAAAACAGATGGATAACCATGTCCCTGTCTGATTACCTTACAACCTGCATGCAGGAACTTATCCGGAGTTACAGAGCTGATATGGATTGAGCAACCCGGCTGCAAGAGGTGCAATTCTTCCAGAACTTCAAGCATTATGTATGAAACTTCGCTTGTACCATCAGAACCATCTGCCTTCACACCACCAATATTCAAGTTTGTAAAGTCATTATATGTACCACTTTCCTTGGCAGTAATTCCCACTTTTGGAGGTGCAGTATGGTTATTCACTTTAATAAAGAAGCATGACATCAACTCCTTAGCCTTATCACGTGTAAGAGATCCGTCAGCAATTCCCTTTTCATAGAAAGGTGCCAAATGCTGATCAAAGTGTCCAGGGTTCATAGCATCCCATCCATTAAGCTCGGTGATTGTACCAAGATGAACGAACCAATACATCTGAATAGCTTCCCAATAGTTACGCGGAGCATGTGCCGGAACCCAACGGCAAACTTCAGCAATCTTCAAAAGTTCTTCACGACGCACAGGGTCACTGCATTCCTTAGCCATTTTCTCAGCAAGGTCTGCATGACGCTCAGCAAACAGAATAGCAGCATCGCAAGAAATAGACATTGCCTGCAATTCTTCCTGCTTATCTGTAGCTTCAGGATCATTCATGAAGTCTAGTTTGTCAAGCTCGTCTGAAATACGTTTCTTCAAATCAAGCAAACCAGTTCGATACATCTTTCCATCCATAGCAGTATGACCCGGAGCTCGCTGTTCCATAAACTCTGTGAATAGTCCGGCCTCGTATGCCGCTCTCCATTCCTGAGGAACGTGTCCGAAAATACGCTCGCGCTGTGTACGTCCTTTCCAATAAGGAATAACCTCACGTTCGTATCTGTCAATATCTTCCTGAGAGATAGTATATCTCTGCAATTCGCGTGTATTCAGCACATGAAGGTCTTCCACACTGTGGCATGTCAGTTCAGGGAAAGTAGGCACAGCTTTTGGACGCGGTCCTCTTTCACCAACAATAAGTTCATCATCACCGATATAGATTGTCTTCAAACGGCATATTTCATAAAAATTCTTTGCTCGCAGGATAGGAATAGGATATTTACCATAGTTCTCCTTATAGAACTCTGTTTCTATCAATGCACGCTCGATAGACAATGAAGGCTGAGCATCAAATGATTCTTTTCTCAAACGTTTGATTCGATCATTCATTCCGCAGACATTTGCGGATGGCTCAAAATTACAAGCGCTTTGTGGCGCACGCTGTGCGGTCTTAGTTTCCATGATATGATATTTTTATTTCGGATGTGCATTCATTGGGATACACAGTCCAAATACAACTTTAACTTTTTAATCATCGCAAAAATATCAAATAGAGAATTATTTTTCAAACAAAAATGTAATTTTTACATCAATAAAAAAGTATGTTGTTCAACACAGATATTTTTTCAAGTACACAATGCTCCATTATATGCCAAAACTTCACTAAATTTGTTAAAACAATTCACAACATTTTTATGTTTATATAAAAAGAAGTTTCACATATTAAAAACTATATAATATGAGAGAACAGCAATTTTTAGGACTCATTGAAAAAAGCGTGCGCGCCCATTGGGAATTGGAAGCACTCACCGACTACAAAGGCCTGACTTATTCATATAAAGATTTTGCACGACACATTGAAGAATTTCATATAATACTCAAATCTGCAGGTATCAACAAAGGAGACAAAGTAGCCATAGTTGGCAGAAACTCTTCCCGTTGGGCTATAACATTCTTCGGGACCCTCACATATGGAGCTGTTGCTGTTCCCATACTTCATGATTTCACTCCTGATATCATACATAATATTATCAACCATTCCGAGGCAAAGGCACTTATGATTTCTGCAGCCAACTATGCATCGTTGGACACAGGGCTAATCCCCAATGTGGGACTTATCATGCAGCTCGACGATTTCACTCTACTGAAAGCCAACGATGAAGTACACAGGACATATGACAACTTGGAGAAACTTTTTGCCGAAAAATTCCCGTCATTCAGTCCGGAAGATGTATCCTATCACATAGAAGACAATGAAGACCTGGCTGTGCTCAACTACACTTCCGGAACCACAAGCCTCTCCAAAGGAGTAATGATTCCTTTCCGCAGCCTATGGAGCAACACCAAATTCGCTGAAGATAATCTGGAATTCATAAATCCGGGCGACAATATACTATGTATGCTCCCAATGGCGCATATGTACGGACTTGCTTTTGAAGTGCTGAATTCAATCAACAAAGGTTGTCATATCTTTTTCCTCACCAAACTGCCTAGTCCGGCAATCATACAACAGGCATTGAAAGACATCAAGCCACGCCTGATACTTGCTGTTCCGTTGATTATTGAAAAAATGGTCAAAGGGAATATTTTCCCAATAATCGAAAAACCTCATATGAAGCTCCTTCTTTCACTTCCTATTGTAAAGGATATCATAAGAAAGAAAATATGCGAAAGAATAAATACATTCTTCGGAGGTGAATTTGAAGAAATTGTTATCGGAGGTGCTGCAATAAACAAAGATGTTGAGAATTTCCTTCGTGAAATAAAATTCAGATACACCGTCGGATATGGAATGACTGAATGCGGTCCGCTGATTTCATATTCCCAGTGGGATGTGTTCAAGCCTGGCTCTGTCGGAAAAATCGTGGACAGGATGCAAGCAAAAATTGCAAACCCAAATCCAAATACCAAAGTCGGAGAAATCCTTGTAAAAGGAATGAACACCATGTTGGGATATTACAAGAACGAAGAAGCTACTAAAGCAGTAATGCTGGACAACGGATGGATGAGAACCGGCGACCTTGGACTGCTCGACAAAGACAACGTCCTCTACATCAAAGGACGATGCAAGACCATGATTCTTGGTCCAAACGGGCAAAATATCTATCCTGAAGAAATAGAGAACAAACTCAACAACAAAGACTTCGTTGTCGAATCTCTTGTTATTTCCGAAAACGAAAAGCTCGTCGCCCTCATATATCCGGACTACGAAGCTATAAAGAAAGCCAGTTCCAACGCTAATCCAAATATCGAAAAAATTATGCAGGAAAATATTTATTCTTTGAATAATGAAATACCTCGCTACTGCAAAGTTTCATCTTTCAGAATTATGGAAAAGGAATTTGAGAAAACTCCTAAACGAAGTATCAAGAGATATTTGTACCAGAAGTAAATCGGTGTTTGAAATTTTTATATTTATATTAAAGAGTGGGCACATTTGCTCACTCTTTTTTCACTTTATATTACGTCAAATTATTTTCAATTTGATTTGAATATTTTTCTCATATACTCTAATTAAAATAAAAACTTATTCTATACGTATATATAATTACAGACAATTAATTATCATTTGAAGTTCATCTAAAAATTTTGCAGCATGAGCTCCATCCATTTGTGTATGGTGGAATTGAAATGAAATAGTCAGGTATTTCCTGAAGAAAGTTTTTTTTATTTTTCCCCATATCAGGAATGGATTATTGAATATACCACTATACATTCCAACAGCACCATCTATTTCATAATTCACAAGAGCAGAGGTACCAATAACCATACTTTCAGTTAAATCATAGTTTTCACAGTTTTCTCTTACCTGTTTGGTCAATTGGAGATAATCATTATTGAATTGAATCAGATTTTCTGAAAAAGGAATATCACAGGAACTTATTTCACCAATTCTATTGGCTACAATCGTATTCACGGCAATTGTATCATATTGAACCAATCTGTCACCAACAGGAAGTATATAGAATTCCTTAATTCCGGAAGCAGCTTTGCCTATACACCAACACATCAACATATTCAATTTCAGTCCTTTCTTTTTACTAGTTTTTACAAGTTTAGTCACATCTACCGTCTTGAAAAATGTAACCATTGGCATAGGTGCCTGCATCCACATCTTGTATGCGTATGCTCGTGTTGTATTTGCGGGGTTAATTTCTTTCTTCATTTCTGTAGCTTTAATTTAAGGTACAAAAATAAAAAGAGCATTTGAGCATGTATAGAACAAAAGAGACATTATAATGGAATGCTAAACAGATCAGAATATGGTTCACATATTTCTTTCAGAGATAAGGGAGTATATCCACTGAATATTCTAAATTCACGGATAAAATGTGACTGGTCTGAATAACCGCATTGATAGGATATTTGCGCTAAACTGATACTTTCAGGTTGGTTTTGCATAAGTTTAAGGGATTTCTGAAATCGTACGATTCGTGCATACTCTTTCGGATTCATACCGACCATAGCAAGAAAAACACGTTCAAACTGTTTCTTGCTTAGGCAGGCAATAGATGCCAGTTCTGAAATCCTAATATTAGGATTAGAATACATTTGACGGATAACTGTCATAATCCTGTCAATATACTGTTCACGTCTTGATGTTGAATTGATTCTTAATTGCGAAAGTAGCCATTGTTCTATAAGATTTATACAGTAGTCATTATCTTCACAATCCAGGACTCTCGCAGCTAGACAATTTAATTTCTTATTCTCCAGTCCATAACCAGATACTTCCCTATTATAGAACAGAGACGTGGGAACATTAAGAAAGGTACTCATGGCATAAGGATGAAACACTGCAACAATCATCTCTATATTATCCGTAGCACTAATATGAGACGAGAAGTTAACTTGTCCACTAATAGTTAGTTTATCCTGCTTCGTGCTTAATTCGGGAATATATAAAGCCGACTTTTTATGAAATATAATCTGAGGGCAACCAATTGGGAAGGTGTAGGTCTCGATCGGCCGGTTACTCTCAAATATCCAATAGTATCTGATATAATCCCTCAACTGTTAGCATGGTTTATAAAATCTGAATCCACTTGTCATCTATAAACATGTTTGTTTTCCTTAAAAACAAGAACAAAGATAGTGATAATAGAACATTATCCGAACATATTTTAAGCTATTAAAAATGAACATTGAAGATATTTCCGTATTTTTGAGATTATAATAATAAAAACTCTCAATTTTTAGAAGCAAATATATGGGACAACAGTTTTGCCAAAGTTGCGGTATGCCTCTCACTGATACAAATAAAGGAACAAACTCTGATGGAAGTTTGAACAATGAATATTGTTCCTATTGTTATCAGAAAGGACAATTCTCACAAGATTTTAACATGAACCAAATGATAGAATTTTGTGCTCAATTTACTGAACAGATAAATAAGGAGACAGGATGGAATCTTACTCCGGAACAGGCTAAGGAAAATATGAGACAATTCTTCCCTACTCTTAAACGATGGAAAGAAAAAGATGAAAGAGCACTTACAGAAAAGGCAACTAGCTTGTTAGCACAATGTAAGGACATTACGATTGCCTCAATTGATGCCGAAGGATTTCCACGTCCGGTTTCAATGTCCAAAATCAGTTCAAAAGGATG
Organism: Parabacteroides sp. KHUB-01; assembly: GCF_056640935.1. Lineage (NCBI taxonomy): Bacteria > Pseudomonadati > Bacteroidota > Bacteroidia > Bacteroidales > Tannerellaceae > Parabacteroides > Parabacteroides sp. KHUB-01. Next base: position 535,309 of record NZ_CM153256.1, read on the forward strand.
TAATGAGGTATGGTTGGCAACAGCTGCCAATTCAGTGAAGGTTACAGATTTCAAACTAAACAATAAAGCCGGACTTTGTTATTCAAACTATGGTGACAGTGTCGGTTTGAGAGGAATCATTGAGATTATAACTGATGATAACATACGAAAAGAAATGTGGCAGGACTGGCTTATCAATCACTTTCCGTATGGCCCTACAGATCCTAATTTTGTACTTTTACATTTCATAGGAAAAGAGGCTACATTTTGGATTAATGGAGAATTTGCGCACGAAAAGTTGTAATATAAATTCATATTATTAAGAATAGACATAGCATTCTTTATGTCTTGCATTCATTATGAAAAAAGTAAAATATTTAGGACAATAACCTCCTACTGAAAAGACAAAATTACAAAATGCAAATCAAAATGGCCGACAATGGAAATTCATAATTTATTGGATGTCAAATCAAGAAACGAGCTGCGTGGATGGCTAATACAGAACCACAAAACGGAGAAAGAATGTTGGGTAGTCGTGAAACGTGGAAGGCCTACAGATGACAATACTTTTTGGTATATCGATGCTGTAGAAGAAGCCTTATGTTTCGGCTGGATAGACAGTACTACAAAAAAAATAGCAGATGATGTCACAGCCCAGAAACTTTGCCCCAGAAAGCCAAGAAGCAATTGGTCCGAGCTCAATAAAGAAAGATGCCGCAGAATGGAACGATTAGGACTGATGACAGATGCCGGAAGAGCCGTTCTACCGGATATGTCACCTAATGGTTTTATCATAGACAAGGATATATTACAGAGGCTACAATCCGACCCGGTAGTGTGGAACAACTTCTGCCAATTTCCTGATTTATATAGGCGAATAAGAATTGATACCATCCAAATCAAGCGGAACCAACCCGAACTTTTTGAAAGTCGCCTGAACAAATTCATAGAAAATACCCGAAAAGGACTTCTCTACGGAGAATGGAATGACAACGGAAGATTATAAAATACAGGAAAGCATTAACCTATTTCTATTTTTATTACCTTTGTATCTAGGATATTAAAAACAAAGATTGTTCAACCTATGAAATGGCAATTGTGCATATAGCTGCGCATAATAAATAGCATTCTCAATTCAAGCTATTGTTAATATACAGGCCCATAATACAGGCCTATACTTCTTTATTTTGCCATTATATCAAATAATTACTTTACAAATAAGTTATGTTACCAGTTGACAGTACTTATTGTATTATATCATGTTGAACAATGAACTATACATATAAAAACATATGGCTCATCAACTTTCCGGTTATGATGAGCATCCTTATCGAACAACTTATTAATATAACTGATGCTATCTTCTTAGGTCATGTTGGTGAAATAGAATTGGGGGCATCAGCACTCGCTGGAATCTGGTATCTTGCCATTTATATGCTCGGCTTCGGATTCAGTATAGGTTTACAGGTTGTCATTGCACGGCGTAATGGCGAGCAGCAATATTCAGAAACAGGTAGGACATTCTTTCAAGGATTACTTTTTCTGTCGGGTTTAGCAGTTCTACTGTGCACTATTTCGAAAATATTATCTCCCATGATTCTGAGCAATCTGATTGCATCTGAGAAAGTATATTATGCTGTTATTGACTATCTGGACTGGCGCATTTGGGGATTAATGTTTTCTTTTCCATTTCTTTCGTTACGATCTTTCCTTGTCGGTATCACACTTACAAAGCCCTTGAACAAAGCTGCCTTCACCGCAGTATTGGTGAATATACCTTGTAATTGGCTTTTCATATTTTATTTCGATATGGGAATAGCCGGTGCTGCTATAGCATCTTCATTTGCAGAATTGTGCTCATTGATAATATTGTCTATACATGTTTTACGAAAAATGGACAGAAAGGTTTATGGTCTGAACTGGCAGTTTAATAAAAACATATTCCATCACGTTTGCCGTGTATCTATCTGGAGCATGTTCAATCCGTTTATTGGTGTAGCCTCATGGTTTGCCTTCTTCGTAGCTATTGAGCACTTGGGCGAGTTGGAACTGGCAGCGACAAATGTAATACGTAGCATATCTACCTTGTTTTTCGTCATAGTCAATTCACTGGCAGCAACAACCGGCTCATTGGTAAGTAATCTATTGGGAGCAGGACAAAAGAGTCAGATTTTCCCGTTATGTAACCGGGTTATCCGTTTGGGATATGCCGTGGGATTCCCTCTTATTATCCTTTCTATAATCTGTTTCAATCCTCTTTTCAATATTTATTCGGATAATGAAAGTATGATACAAATAGCACAGCTACCATTTACAGTAGCTCTGTTGAATTATGCTTTTGCATTACCTGGTTATGTATATATGAATGCTGTCACAGGAACAGGTGCCACACGTACAACCTTCATTTTTCAAGCTGTAACCATTATAGCCTACCAGATTTATTTATGGACGATAAGTAATTTCAGCTCATCACTGTCTGTATATTGGACATCTGAATATTTGTATGTAATATTATTTGGAATACTTTCCGTCATCTATATTAAATACAAAAACTATTCATAGTTTTAATTCCATAATTAAAAGTAATTTAGAGAAATCTACTATTCCAAATTTTAATACCTAAAAGAACGTGATTTTTATAAATACGCTCTTTTAGGTATTGGTTATTATTTCCTATTCTTTGATTGTTCTATTTATTTCTATATGATAGTCTTACCTATGTTAATGAAAATCACACACTAAAATTCCACAACCTTATCTATCTTCAATATCCTGCCACTCTCTCCATCAACCAATTTATACTGTATCTGTCGAATTCCACCAGTCGGTTTAGCATTACTGTCTCCATCATTGTAGATTGGGAAACGTTGGCAAAATGTGTTTTCAACAATAGCCATTTCATCATGTCCCATATAACCTTTGTTTATTTCATTATTTTCTGATACTTCGGGTAAATATACCTGACTTACAGATTTTCCATTGTTTACAGAATATCCGATAAATTTTCCATAACTACCGCTTCCATCTGATGTAAGATAAACAAACAACTCCGGATAACTGTCAATATTCAAATCTCCTATTTCGGCATTAACAACCGCATATCCAGTTATATCATGACACAATGTTTCGTTGGATACACTCAATCCGGAAGGTTGAATCATAAGGCTGTCACCTTTAACACTAACATTAAATGATATCTTGCTTCCAGGATACGTCAATTCTTTATTAAATCTTTCCTCACATACCTCCTGTTTTAATGAACCTGCATCTTCTTTAGCTGTCACATCTGAAACTTTTTCATTTTTGCTGAAGGAACAAGACATCAATAAAACACATAACACAAATGAACTTATTTTCTTCATATTCTTCATTCTTTTATAACTGCACAATAATTTATTACTTATACATTTTTATATCATTACATATTTGCTGGATTTCATTTATAAATCTTGATACATGAAACCCGTCACAAACAGCATGATGAACTTGAATAGAAATAGGAATAAGATATTTATCATCTTGCTGAAAATATTTTCCATAAGTAAAAATAGGCAACAGATAACTTCCATCTGCAAATATATTCAGATTGAAACCGGTAAATGTGGCCCAAGGTAATGAAGATATTGGAAAGGTATTCGCTGGAATATTAGGCTTGGCATCTATTCCACAATTACAGCCAAACATCTCGATATCCTGCTCATAATTAGCAAGGAAAGTCATAAGATTATCATTCCATTCTGTCCATATATTGGAAAATGTTTCATTCTCCTTATGGAAAACTGTATAGCATGGCGACATGCTATCCCATACACCCAATTCACCCTTATCATTTATTGCTGTACGAAACTCTTCATGATTATTTACGACTTTTGTCAATACATAAATCAAAAGTGGATAAAGTTTCGTATGATTTTTGTTTTTAAACAATATAACCTCTGATATGTCTATGTTTACGGTAATGCTATACGTACACCGTATCTGACTAAAATAATGATCAAAATACGATTTTCTTTTCCAAGTTTCTTTATTTATAAGTTTAAACATATAATTTCTATTTTGAATGAAGACCTATCCGCAAGTCTTCATTATATAATCACTCTCTTACTTTCCCCAATTAACCTATCAAACCCTCAAGAATATACGCTGCTTATACATAACCCACATAATAAAGTAAACAATCGCTACATTACTTAATACAATCAATGGGTGATAAAAGCTGCCAAGATATTGTGAAAATCCATAAAGCAAAGATTCTCCTATGCAATTAAAACTGATAGTTTCAGCCAACATATAAACTACGATAGAATTTTGACCATAGACCTTGAGCCAAGTAATATTACTGCGGTGACCTTTATAATCTATCCAATAATAAAACAGTCCCATAAGCAGAAAACAATAACCGCTGCTGACAAACACCATCGAGCTAGTCCATATTGTCTTGATGACCGGCAACACCAGATTCCATGTCCAGCCTAGCACTACGAGAGCAGCTCCGACAGATAGAAATAACTGAACCTTCTTTTTCTCTGCCAGTTCGTGACTTTTGGCAATATATCCGGCAAACATTCCCGACATCACTGTCACCACAAAGTTCAGACTGCTTAAAATCCAAGTGTAATAATAACCAACAGCAAAAACTACTGTTCCATTCTGCATTTCAGCCCCGTCGCGGAAACGACCCATCAATGCACGGTCAATTCCTTCACAGAGATTGCCATCCGGAGTGTAGTCTCCACCGCCAAACGAACCTAATCTGATGAACTGCATTGCAGCCCAATAAATCATCAACAAGACAAATGACGATATAATCTGAGTACGTTTGGATGTGTACAAGTAAAACAGTACAGAAAATAAATATCCCACGGCAATACTCTGCAGTGTATTTGTATACAAATAGATATGCGACGGATCTAATGACCGTAAATTACCCTGCACTATCATACCAAAGAGCCATAGAAGCAACACACGTTTCACCAATCGCCTTATAAATGGCTTTTTGTCCGGATCATTCTTATAACGTGAATATGCAAATGGAATCGTAATTCCCGACATAAAAAGGAATAATGGCATTATCAAATCCCAAGGTGAGAATCCTGTCCATTCCTGATGTGAAAGCAACCATTTACACGAATTCAACCATGGCACGTCAGCGGCATTGATAACAGACATGAGAAATGGTCCTAACGCAACCAAAAAGAACAAATCGAAACCCCTAAGGGCATCAAGCGATTCCAATCGCTTCGGCATAGCTTGTTTTTCCATATTTATTAGAATTAATATTTGTCAGATTTAAAGAAAACATTTTTAGAAATAATAATTATTATCCCTTATCTCAAGCGTGATATCCATATATGAACGCTTGCCCTCGATATAGTCTGCATATAATATCTCGGCTTCCTTTCCTTTCAGGATACGGCACTTACCACACGATTCACAATCGTGCAGGCATTTCCAAGCATTGAGGACGAATGCTCTGCGCTCTTCTTTTGTTGATTGTTCAATATTTGGAGGTATCATAATATGCAAATATATAACTCGAAAAGAGCAGAAACAAATCCAGAACCGGATTTTTTATTTGAAATAATATGATGCTAACATAAGCTTGATTTATCAGACATAATATCTTACCTTTGATGGAACTTCAAATAATAATGCTATGATTAAGATTTATGGTATGGAGACTTGCCCTGATTGCACATATGTGGAAGAGCAAGTAAAAGGAAACGACAAATACGAAGTCATCGATATTGGCCGGCATGTGAAAGATCTGAAAGCTTTTCTGAGACTCAGGGACAACAGTCCGGTTTTCGATGAAGCAAAACGTAACGGAGCTGCAGGCATTCCTTGTTTTGTTCTGGAAGACGGAACTGTTACATTGAATCCTGAAGATGCAGGATTAAATTCACGCCCGGTAAACGAAGGGGCAACATGTAATATTGACGGAAGCGGTTGTTGATTATGGCACACAAGATTATTTTTCTTCACGGATTTTTTGCTTCAGGGGAATGTGTTCCGGCACAAGCCCTGAGAGAATATTTCAATGGTAAGGCAGAGTTGCTGACACCAGATTTGCCTTTACATCCATATAAGGCTATCGAATTCATGCAGCATGTTTGCGAACAGGAAAAGCCGGATATATTGATAGGAAACAGTAACGGTTCGTTCCTTACACAAATAATCGCTGCAAAAAATGGAATTCCGGCATTGCTGGGAAATCCTCATTTAAAGATGACGGATTTCTTAAAAGAACGTGTTGGCTTGCATGAATATAAGTCGCCGCGCGCCGACGGAAATCAGCAGCTCGTCATAGACCAGGCATTGATTGACGAATTTGAAGATCTTCAGCAACACCAGTGGGACTATTGCACACCTGACAATCAGGAAAGGATATGGGGCTTATTTGGAGATAATGACCAACTGGCACATTATGAGCCGCTATTCCTGATGCATTATAAGCATTCTTATCATTTCCCCGGCGGTCACACTCCAACTGCGGAAGAAGTAAAGAAATATTATGCTCCGCTGGCAGAAAAGTTATATATGAGCTTTGTTAGATAGAATTATGACAAAAGAACTTTTACATTCATGTCCGGAGCTGGTGGATTATATTGACGAGGTGGGCTTTCTTCCTCTGCTCGACATGGGAATCTCCGGATGGTCGGCTGAAGAAGTTCTCGACGAGGATTGCGGGTATAACAAATTGCCTGACGGAGGATGGGAATGGCCTCTGTGGGAATGGAAAGGTGCCATATTGAGAGACAGCGGCTGCGCATACGGAAAGTTTTTCAAGCAGAAGGCTGCGTTCATCAGCAAGGAATGGTGGCCGGATTTCTTCAACTATCGCCGCAGTGTTTTCCCTTATCCGGAAGAAGGAAGCGTTGAGGAATTTATTTTATCTACGCTGAAAAGTTGCGGAAGTCTCATCACGCGCGAACTTCGTGACGCTTGCGGATTCACGGGGCCGAAAATGAGAAGCCGCTTCGATGCTTATGTGACGCGTTTGGAAATGGGCGGTTATATAGTAACGGAAGATTTCATTTATCCACGCGATCGGCACGGACGTGAATATGGCTGGGGATGGTCGCTTCTCACTACGCCAGAAGCTTTGTTCGGACGTGATGCGTGTTGTCCGGGACGCTCACCGCAGGAATCACGGGAAAGGATTCTTTGCCAGTTCCGTAAAATTCTGCCGGATGTATCTGAGAAGACATATGACATTCTGCTAAAATAAAAGCAAGTGCGATTATATAAACAATAATGCTTTTTCCTAATCGGATAATGATTCAGGAAAAAGCATTATTGTTTGTTGGAGAATTTATTTTCTTTCGATTTCTCTCAGATTTTCCATTTTCTTTCTCTGCATGAATTCATATATTCCTTCGAGATGCTCAACAACTTTCTGATTGCCAAACTCATATACTTTTGTAACAAGCCCGTCGAGGAAGTCACGGTCGTGAGAAACAACGATAAGAGTTCCGTCAAAATCCATTAGAGCCTGCTTCAGGATATCTTTTGTCTTCATATCGAGATGGTTTGTAGGCTCGTCGAGGATAAGAAGATTCACCGGTTCCAACAGTAGCTTAATCATTGCCAGTCGTGTTCTTTCTCCTCCGGAAAGCACTTTCACTTTCTTTGTCGAATTTTCCCCGCCAAACATAAAGGCACCGAGCAAATCCTTTATCTTGTTTCGGATATCACCTTTGGCAACATCATCTATTGTCTGGAAAACTGTAAGATTCTCATCCAGCAGCGATGCCTGGTTCTGAGCGAAATATCCTATCTGGACATTATGTCCGATAGTAAGCATTCCTTCATGCTCTATTTCCTTCATTATACATTTCACCAATGTGGATTTACCCTCACCGTTGCGGCCAACGAATGCGATTTTGTCCCCACGCTCGATTGTCAGGTTCACATTCCTGAAAATGGTCTTGTCACCATAGCTCTTTGCAACGTTCTCGATTATCACCGGATATGAGCCTGAGCGAGGTGATGGCGGGAACTTAAGGCGAAGTGCCGAAGTGTCTTCTTCGTCAACTTCAAGAATTTCAAGTTTCTCAAGCATCTTCACGCGGCTTTGCACCTGAAGAGTCTTAGAATATGTACCTTTGAAACGCTCGATAAATTCCTTTGTTTCGGCAATGAACTTCTGCTGTTCGTCATAAGCTTTCTGCTGCTGTTCTCTCCTCTCCTTTCTGAGCTGGAGATATTGAGAATAATTCACCTTATAGTCATAGATTCGTCCCATTGTGACTTCTATGGTGCGAGTTGTGATATGGTCAACGAAGGCACGGTCGTGACTGATAACAACAACTGCCTGTCCGCTATCAATGAGGAAATCCTCGAGCCACTGGATAGACTCGATGTCAAGGTGGTTAGTCGGCTCGTCGAGCAACAGCACGTCCGGTTTCTGAAGAAGGAGTTTTGCCAATTCGATTCTCATTCTCCATCCGCCGCTGAATTCTGATGTCTGGCGATTGAAATCTGTTCTCTTGAAACCAAGACCAAGGAGAGTTTTCTCAATATCGGCATCGTAGTTTATCTCTTCAATAGAATAGAATTTCTCGCTTAAAGTGGAAACTCTCTCGATTAGCTCCATATAGCTGTCGGAGTCGTAATCTGTGCGAGTTTCCAGCTCCTTGTTGAGAGCTTCAATTTCTGCCTCCATCTCATGAAGATGGGAAAAAGCCTGGGCTGTTTCCTCAAAGACCGTACGTCCGTCTTCTGTCATAAGATGCTGAGGCAGATAAGCTATTACTGTATCTTTAGGGGCGGAAACTTTTCCTCTGGTCGGTTCTCTTACTCCCGCCAATATTTTCAACAAAGTAGATTTTCCTGCTCCGTTTTTTCCCATCAATGCGATTCTGTCATTCTCATTGATAACGAAAGAAATATCCGAGAATAGAGTTGTCCCTCCAAACTCAACTGTCAATCCGTCGATAGAAATCATGTCGTATTTTATTTAATTCTGATGTTTCAAATGAATGGATATAAAGTTGCAAAGATACTATTTTTCCGCCATATGACAGTCTATTATTGATAGATATACTCTACATCCGATTTCTTGAACCTTACGATTCGTGTATTGTTTGCACCGGCACCATTCTTTGTTGCATGTAATGCACCCATACTGCCATTGAAATACCAGCCCTGACCCGTCTCAGGATTGTGAACGGCAAAAAGCATATTGTTGTAGTGTCCGTGATTAATCCCGCTATCGTTCCACTGACTGCTGGAACCATACCACACCAAAGGTTCATGCTCGCTCACCGAAGCATTATACATACTTATGTAAATCAAATCCGGCAAGGCAACACTTCCCACTGAAACATCATTTCGGCGTTTTTGTCGTCTCTGCAACGATGTGCCCCCGTTCCACGCTGTCGAATGCGAGCCATCCCACATAAGCCAGATATAATCGCCGGTCGACTCAAGAACATTGTTGTAGTCCTGCATCGAAGGAAGTTCATAGCCGTTAGGTGCTATTGATTTCGGATCAAGTTTATTGATATGCACAGTGTTATTGAAATAACCTGCCAATTTTGCCACGCCATTGTCATCCACAACTTCAAGACCCTGAGTCTTATCACCCATATATTGCCATTTCCACAGGTTGAAATATTCTTCAGCCGAGCATTCGCCAAGATACTCATAAAGAGTTTTACCTGCTCTGGCTGCCGGATCATTTGACGAAAGAATCTGATCCTCAAAATTACGGGAATCGCCCATAGCATTATATTTGCACCACCATACTCCATTCAGATAAGTGACAGGTAATCCCCAGTTTCTTCTGGAAATCGTATATTCTTCTCTGTCGCTACCGTCAGACTTGTTTTCTATTACAATTCTGGCTGTCTGAACACGACCGTCTGCCTTCGGGTCATTAGGTTTCCATCCGGCAAGGACACGGAATGAAGTCATGGATCTGTAAGTAGAAACTTCTTCAATTTTCACCCAATTATCCTCATCTACAGGATATTCAATTCCCAGAGATTTTTCAGCAGGCAAAGTAAAAACAGCTATCTCATTTTCCACATATTCAGAGAAATGATACTCATTGTTTTCGTCAAAATTGATAGAACCGCTAAGCTGAACAGGATTAGCTTCCATAACCACAGTAATATAATCTGCCTGATAATTTTCATTCATTCCTTTGCGGTGGAACATCAGCTTACGCTCTACAGCTTTCATTCCTGGGCGCCATATTCCCTTAGAAACAGAAAATATGTTTTTTCCTATGTGTTCTGGAGAATTACCAATTCGGGTAATCTGAAGAGGTAAAGCCGGATCCGGAATAAACTCCAATTCATCATCACAATCCAAAGCCAAGGTAAAATCTGTTTCTTTGTATGAAAGAACTATTCGCTTGTTGGATTCTGAAACGGATGCATCAGCAGGAAGTTTGGAACTATTTATATCAATGAATAAATTACTTGTATTTGGCAATAATTCAACTTTTCCGCCATCTTCCCACTCAATGACATTTATGATTATACCATTTTCAGGATGTTCGGGGTCAACTGGTCCAGGATTTTCCGGTTCCGATGGTTCTGAAGGCTCTGACGGTTCTCCGGGTTCTGATGGTTCACCTGGTTCTGACGGTTCTGATGGTTCTGACGGACCGCTTGGCTCAGAAGGGCCAGATGGTTCCGATGGACCAGATGGTTCGCTGGGTCCGTCAGGATTTTCTGACGTTGTATTATCAGAATACGTAATATTGACAGTATATACAGTATTTCTTCTCAATATTGAAGGAAACTTCACTTCTTTGACCATAGTCTTGTTGTTAGCCTTGATTGTCAAAACAGCACGTAGATTATCCGACACCTGCTCACAAAGATATGCTACTGCCTTTTTATTTCCAGAAACTGGCTTTTCAAGATTCACCGTAACATCTCCAAATATTGCTGAATCAGGCGTTGCCACCGATTCTTTCGGGAACATATATGACTTATTTGCCACATTCTTAAACACGATTTTCTCCACAGATACAGGAATTGATGTATTAACAGAAAAATCAATACGAGCCACACCACGTCTGAGTTTTATCGTATGTTCTGCCAAATCAGACAAATCAACGTATCCACTGTAATAATCCAAAGAAAGACCTCCGTGATGAGCAACTTTTATATCGAGCCATTCATCTTCCGTCATACCTCTGTCGCGCAATTTGCTCAAAGGCTGCTCGCCCGGAAGATTTCCTACCATATAAAGTCGGCCTTTCGATTCGTCAATTCTTATTCCGCTGTTCAGGTCGATATTCTCATATACCTCCTTCAACAGACCATCTTCGAAAAGACAAGCGTGCAGTTCGTTTATAATGTTCTCACCATCAGCACTAGCGTCTTGCCCCTGTATTTTGTATGGCTGTAAATTAGCACGTACAATCACAGCATTCCCGCTATTCTGATTTAGATTATTTCTCATATCATCTTCGCACGAAACAGCAAAGAGTAATATAATTAATGATAAAATTCCCGGTATGAAACTATCAAACAGTTTCGTCAATATTGTGTTTATTTTCATCTTAATTTTTATTTCAAAATATTATTCTTTCAAGTGCAGCTATTTATCACTACTTAAGTTTCTCAACAGTACACTTAACTAGGTTTCAAAGTTTTGTCAACTTGTTTCCTATTCAACTAGTTAACTGAAGAAACTTGAAATCATTATAATAAATCATGTCATTGAAAAGTCATGCTACAGTAATTACAATTATTTATAACATTTGTCATATTCAAAATATTGCTCCACCTAGGTGGTTCAATCGGCTCACCTAGGTGAATTGATTAGCTCACCTAGGTGGATTGATTGACTCACCTAGGTGAGCCGATATTTTGATTACTAACAAATCCCTAATCCATTACTAAAATGGAAGCATATCATTATTATGATATTGAAAAAAATTCAGCTACTTAAATTACTCATAAATATATTCCACCGGAGTTTTTACGCAGCGAATTGTTCTTGTCTTATTCTGGTTATTGGCAGAATACTTGAACCAGTTTCCTGAACCGTCTGACTGTGAATAACCCTCAATAGACCATGTATTTGACTTGTTTCCGAATGTTGCAAACAATATACTCATCTTTGCTATAGATGTTTCGTTCCACTGATGTCCCAAACCGCAAAGAAGCAAATGTTCGCCTTCATATTCAAAATCATAGAAAGTAATTGGTCCGTATTCATTTCCCAAGAAAGAAGCATTGCGCTCAACAACCTTGAAATTCAATCTTTGTCCCAAACCATTGTTAAAGGCACCAGGATTATGATAACCCAAATTTGAATTATTACCCCAATTAAAGAACCGGAAATCATCATAGTCCGGTATTTCATATCCATCAGGAGCCATAAATGTCGGAGACAATGTTCCAAAGTTGTCGGATTTGGTATTATAATTCTCATACACAAAACCTTCTCCATTATGAACAATACTTAGTCCCTCCTGGTTTCCAGCCTGATACTGGTCTCCAATTACATTAAGGAATTCAGCATCGCTACATGAAGACATATAATCCGCAAGATTACCACCAGCCGGCTCATTCGAGACAAGTATCTGGTCAGTAAAGTTCTTCACATTTCCTCTAAGATTGTACTTACACCACCATGTTCCATTGATGTTGACAACAGGCAATCCCCAGTTCTGACGCTTAACGGTATATGTTTCGATGTGTTGGTTGCTGCCATCGGATATAGTAATCTGTGCAGTCTGTATTCTTCCGTCAGCATCAGGGTCATTGGGCTTCCAACCTGCCAACAGACGGAAACGGTTGTTGCCATTTTCTTCAAGTTTCATCCACTCCGGAGAATCATCTGCAAAAGAAAGAGAGATATTCTTCCCTTCAGGGAGAGTAATTACTGCCACTTCACCATCAATATATCGTGCAAAATCACACATCGCATTTTCATCAAAGTTGAGATGACCTTCCAACTTTACAGGATTTGCCTTGAATACCAGAACAACCCTATCTCGCAACACATCATTCTTATATACATTTATATATGCATATTGCTCAGCAACACCTGGCATTTTGAGCTTACTGCGAACATTAAGCTTACGTGAATTTGTTACCAGTGAACGAGACGAAATAAATTCCATATCAACTTTGTCAACATTTCCATCAATTCGGCAATCGGCTCCTTCTTCCGACAAAATAGCAAGTGTGAAACTATTGTCCCATGATTCAACAAAAACAGAGTCTCTGTTCTTATTGACATAAACAGCATCACTGAGTATTGAATTATCTATGTCGACAATCCCTTTATATACGTCTTCTGTTTCCGAGCCTGTTCCATACTCCCAATCACCAGTATCAACACTAATGGCAAAGTCTGCTCCGCTTCCATAGATTTTTAGTGTATAGACCTTGTTTCTCAGAATTTCCGGCAATTCAGCTCTCAACCTCTTCCATGCACCATTTACTGTTATAAGAACTTCTACTTGAAATCTTTTGTCATACTGCTCTGGTAAATAATCAATGGTTTCTTTTTTGTTAGAAAAAGGAGTGTCGCCGAAATCTTTGAATACATCTTCTTTATCAAATATATCTTCGACTTTTCCCTCTTGTTCAAATACATATCCTTGAGAAGCCACATTTTTTATTCTCACACTATGCACATTGGCATCAACGGAATATGATTCCAAATCAATTCGAGCCACCGAATGTCGGATTGCAACTGTAAGATTATTGTCATCATTGCCAGTCAAATCAGCTTTTCCGGTCATTGTAATACCACGATGGTTCATACCTTCCATATCGGACTTAATGCTGAGAAAGTCTTCTTCAGATGTATTGTCAACCTGAAAGTTGTTATCTTCTATTATTCTGGCAGCATTAGCAAGGAAATACAAATTTCCTCTCGTCGATGCCATGTTAATATCAGCAACTCCTTCTTCGTTTATACTAATATTGCTAATTACTTCCTTTAGAATATTATCCTCGAATCGGAATGCTGAAATATTATCAATCTCAGAAGATAATCCGCCCGAATTCTGCTGATTCGGCATTGAAAACCTTACAGAAAGAGGTTCTGCAACAGTTGTAGAATCTCTGAAGTCATCTGCCGTGCAAGCACACAATGCTATCAGAAAAACAGGTAAATATATGTATCTTAATATTTTCATTTCTTTTATCTTCAATTTATCAGTATTTATTCGGGTTCAACTTACTCTTCAAGTAATCAGGAGAATCAATAGGCATTTTGCTTATATTCTGAACATAGAAATTATTCATTAATCTTTCTGCCCATGGTCCGTAAGTAAACGAACTGTTATGTCCGTATCCCATAACATGACCTAATTCGTGGAACATCACATTGCAGGCATATGTATTGCTATAATGACTGAACCAGCCATCCTGATATGCTCCGAAAACAGTTGGGCTTCCCAGTCCGACTACTCCATTTCCCGGATAAACAAGGCCAACTTGCAATGTTCTCTCCTGTCTCATCTGAGCCAATACTTGCTCTACTTTTACAGGATTTCTGTTGTCGTCATATAAGTCACCAGCATTATCACGCAAAATCTGCTCGTGTTCTTCCATATCAATCAAATAAGTAAAATTCAGGAAGAATGCCACTGATTCCCTACAATGCACGGGACGAATTCCCATCCAATTACCGACAGGTCCGCCATCTTCTCTGTCCGGGTCACCATTGAAAAGTCCCCAAAAAATATTCCAGCCATGCTTGATAGCTTTTATCTTTTCCCAATATGGGTCAGTAGATTCTATCACAAACTCAGCTCCAGAAAAATCTGAAATAGATAGTTTTGGAACATTCACATATCTACCGGATTCAAGTCGGCACATTGTAGCCCGTTTCAACATTGGTGTTGTTTCATAGAAGTCTGCAAAAGCAGGTATTGAATCAAAATGTGCAAAATCAAAATACTCATCAGAAACAGATGGCAGCTTAACTTTTATTGTTGCATCATACAAGACGCGTGGAGAATAGAAACGTGCATGCAATTCTCCATTATCATTTACTGATATCTGAAGAGGACGTGAAGTGTTGAAACTTCTCTGAGTTCTGTCTGTATAGATATCTTTTGTTTCTTTATCTGAAAGAATCTCATAATGCTTTGATAAATTATAAGACCTAGGTGTAATATACATCACAGGCGAATTATCATCCGGATGATTAACCACATTCTCTATATTATGAATATTGTTAGGAAAAATACCTTTCTGTTCGAAATCAAATGAGACTGACGCTTCTTCTGACAAATAATTAACAGTTGAATGTTCGACAGTTGCTTTTACTGATGAACCACCGACCGTTGGCATAAACATGAAAGAATGAATCTCATTCAAGCTTATTTCGTCCATTACGCCATCGCTTTCTCCATCAAAATCTCCGTTTCCTTTAAGGGATGTATAGAATCTGGACTTCGTGATTAGTAGCTTTTTATCTACTGTCGCATTTCTCACATATTCATTATTATATATGAAATCAAAATCAAGTCTGCCGATAATTCTTTTCTGCATTATATCTTTGTCAATCACGGCAATTTCTGTTTCTCCAAATTCTGAAGCACTAGTTTCAACTACAAATGGTGTTGAAGAATAGAAATATTCAGCTTGTAATGGTCTGTGCAAATCGGAAGGGAAACTAAGCCACTCTTCATCGGCAGATGATATTTTATTTATCTCTGCCATATCTTCACTCTCATCTCCTTTAATGCCTAACACCAAAAGATTATATTCGCCTTCGTGTAAACCTTCAGCATAAATTTCGGACTTTGAAGAATTGTGGTCCATTTTTACAGTTTCCACAATATTACCGTTTTCATCAGCTATGTAAAAGAATAGTTTATCATAAGTAGCAACAACAGAAGCGACATTACTTTGTCTTCCATTTGATTCCGAATAGTTTTCATGCCTCAATTTGAAGCGTATAGGATACATTAAACTCTGAGACGAATCCTCGGAAACTAACAAATCATTGCTACAAGACGAGAATAAAAAAACACTTATAAAAATAAGTAAACCAAAAAACTTTTTCATTATCTGTATTTATTTTGTTTTAGGATAAATATTAACCGGATACCAAATTCAAAGGAACTTCAATAGCTCCGCCATCTTCCCAAGATTCAAACTCTGAGCCAACTGTTATTCCTTCATTATTGAAAATGACATTCATCATACAATATGTTCCTGCCTGGAAATTCTTCAGTTCGTCAATTACTGAAGCAGGAACTATTGATTTCACAATCTTTCCGTCTGCCAATTCAGCTTCAATAATTACCGGAATTCCATCAAAATTATCTGAAGGAATCAATGGCATATAACCACGTCCAAGGTATCATAACTAAACTAAAATAACCGCAGATTCCCCATAAAAAAAGTCTGTACCTTAACACCATAAAAATTTTATCAATAAATAAGTTTGTAACCTATAACACCAATTTTAACAGATTATACACATATTATGTTCATTAAAGACAATAAGTAAAAGCACTGTTTTATGATTTATTGCGAAATTTCCTATTGAAATTTTTGTAAAATACATAATCCAATCATAGATAAACAACTATTATCAAGCCTATTACTCCTATACACTAAGACTTAACAAGCAAGAACCTTCAATTAAATCATTTTAATACACTTTTTACATAAATAGAGGAATTATTTACAATAAGCCATATATTATCGAATATTCAATTTAAATTGTTCCAAAGACATCAAAAAGATGAAAACTGTAATAAAAAAACATACAAACTCTGTTTTATCTGTTGCAAGGATAAATTTATAATTCTATCTTTGTACTGGCTTACAAAAATGAGAAAAGCGTAAAGTTTTTATTATCATTAATATAATAAATTAGCGATTATGATTTATTCACATGAAGTTCAACACATGTGTGTTGTTAAAAAGGGCGCTAACCACCCTTGCGCTCCGATTCCAGAAGAAGGAAAATGGGTTAGAGCAACTCAGATTACTGACATTTCAGGTTTGACTCACGGTATCGGTTGGTGTGCTCCAAAGCAGGGTGCTTGTAAATTGACATTGAACATCAAAGAAGGTATTATCCAGGAAGCATTGGTTGAAACAATCGGTTGTTCTGGTATGACTCACTCAGCAGCTATGGCTTCTGAAATCCTTCCAGGCAAGACTTTGTTAGAAGCTTTGAACACAGACTTGGTTTGCGACGCAATCAACACAGCAATGCGTGAATTGTTCTTGCAGATCGTTTACGGACGTACTCAGTCTGCTTTCTCAGAAGGCGGTCTGCCAATTGGTGCAGGTTTGGAAGACTTGGGTAAAGGTTTGCGTAGCCAGGTAGGTACAATGTTCGGTACATTGGCTAAAGGTACTCGTTACTTGGAAATGGCTGAAGGATATTGTACTCGTATGGCATTGGATGCTAACGACGAAGTTATCGGTTACGAATTTATCCACCTTGGTAAATTCATGGATATGGTTAAGAAAGGCGTAGACGCTAATGAAGCTTTGGAAAAAGCTAAAGGTTCTTACGGCCGTTTCAAAGATGCTGTAAAATATATCGATCCTCGTAATGAATAAGAAAACACTTACACGCGTACTCATCGGGCTGATAATAATATGTGTTATCGGATTTACGATAGCTTATTTTGCTCTGAAAGGTGAAAAGCCTTGGTTAGCATTCTATGTGGCTTGTTGTGGCGGTGTGCTTGTTTTCAATTTTCTGATTTCATTATTTCTCGTAAACAAGAATTTTAAAAAGTAAAAAATATGGCTTTATTTGAAAGTTACGACCGCAGAATCGATAATATCAATGCGGTTTTGAAAGAATACGGTATCAACGGCATCGAAGAAGCAAAAGAAATTTGCGCTGCTAAAGGCCTTGACCCATATACAATGTGTAAAGAAACTCAGCCTATCTGCTTCGAAAACGCATGTTGGGCTTATGTTGTAGGTGCTGCTATCGCAATCAAAAAAGGTTGCACAAACGCTGCTGATGCTGCTGAAGCTATCGGTATCGGTTTGCAGGCATTCTGTATCAAAGGTTCTGTTGCTGACGACCGTAAAGTAGGTATCGGTCACGGTAACTTGGCTGCACGTTTGTTGCGTGAAGATACTCAATGTTTCGCTTTCTTGGCAGGTCACGAATCTTTCGCTGCTGCTGAAGGTGCTATCAAGATTGCTGAAATGGCAAACAAAGTACGTAAATCTCCGTTGCGCGTTATCTTGAACGGTTTGGGTAAAGATGCTGCTAAGATCATTTCTCGTATCAACGGCTTTACTTATGTTCAGACTCAGTTCGACTATATGACTGGCGAAGTTAACGTAATCGAAGAAGTTGCTTACTCTGACGGTTTGCGTTCAAAAGTAAAATGCTACGGCGCTGACGACGTTCGCGAAGGTGTTGCTATCATGTGGAAAGAAGATGTAGACGTTTCAATCACTGGTAACTCTACTAACCCAACACGTTTCCAGCACCCAGTTGCAGGTACATATAAGAAAGAACGTGTATTGGCAGGCAAACCTTACTTCTCAGTAGCTTCTGGTGGTGGTACAGGTCGTACATTGCACCCAGATAACATGGCTGCTGGTCCTGCTTCATACGGTATGACTGACACAATGGGTCGTATGCACTCAGACGCTCAGTTCGCTGGTTCTTCTTCAGTTCCTGCTCACGTTGAAATGATGGGCTTCTTGGGTATGGGTAACAACCCAATGGTAGGTGCTACAGTTGCTGTTGCAGTTGCTATCGAAGAAGCAATGAAGAAGTAATTAAATATTTAACAATAAAATGAGGATATATTCTATTTAGATATATCCTCATTTTTTCATATAGAATAACCTTAAATATTTAATTAATATGCTGTTTAATGATATTATACAGAATTTATATAGCGATGATGAATCATCTATTCTTGAAATCTTAAATGCAAGTATTCATGTTCAAGAATTAAAAATTATAAATGATGAACCTGCTATTCATACAGGTTTTTATTGCTATGTACATACTGGTAATTTATTTGAGTTTATATATATAATATCTACTAAAGAACTATGCTTTCAAAAATCTTCACATAATAATGTATATGCACCATTGGGACTACCTTATATTTGCGAGTATACACCTAATCCTTATAGTTATAAACAATTTAAATTTACACATCAAAAAGGAATATGGTATAATTCTTACAATAACATAACCGATACTTTCTCTTTTATAGAGACTAATGAAATTAAAGAATATGAGATTCAAGATAAAAAAGTTATAAAAATAAATACAAAAGACAATAATGTTATATCACAATTTAAAATTAAAGCAAAAACATTTACAATCTCAAAAAATAGAAGGAACCTATTAATACCAGAAAACAAAGAATTTAATTATAAATTAAATCCACTTTGCCTTCCTAAGTTTTATAAATCAAACAAGTTTCATATATTTAAAGATAATCATACAATAGAGAGTTCCTTTTATGAAGAAAATTATAAGACATATGAAAAATATAATGGAACATATGCACAAGATATAGAAGGTCTAGATGATGACTTTATTGATGATGTTTTAGGAGGTGAGCCTGAAGCCTATTGGAATATTGATTAAAGGATTATCATTTTACAAAAAGAGTACCTATCTATATAAACATATATAGGTACTCTAATAAGTATAACTATTTTCACATCAATTTTATGTCTACAGCTCCTTCAATTCCTTATACAAACGCTGAACCGGCAAACCCATGACATTGTAAAAACTGCCTTCTATATTTTCAACAGCAACATAGCCAATCCATTCCTGGATACCATAAGCTCCAGCTTTGTCGAACGGACGATATTTATCAACATAATAAATAATTTCTTCGTCTGTCAACTCCGCGAAACGTACGGAAGATGTAACGGAGAATGTTTTCTTAAAAGATTTAGTTGTCAGACAAACTCCGGTTATTACCTGATGTTCATGACCGGAAAGGGAACGTATCATAGCTATTGCCTCGTCACGGTCGGCAGGTTTTCCAATCACCTGATTATTGTTCCACACAATTGTATCTGCAGTAATCAGCAAATCATTATCTTCCAACGAATCCAGATATGCAGATGCTTTCTGTTCGGCAAGATATGCCGGGATTTGTCGTGCCGGAAGACTTTCCGGATAAGATTCTTCAAGTCCCGGAATTACTTTTACCTGAAACTCCAAATCCAGTCCGCCCAACAATTCCTTCCTTCTTGGCGAATTTGATGCCAGTATAATATTATATTTATCTAAATTACGCAACATATTTCTTTTCTGTATTTATCCGCAGCCAGCAGCTTGCCTTTCCATCTCAATATATTTAGGAATGAAAAAGTTTTTTCTCCCTGATGAAAATTTATTTTCTCCCTAGTGAAAAAAGTTTTTCATAGGCATGAAAAAAGTTTTCCAAAGCAAAAAAATTACTTGGAAATGCAATTGCTTGACTACTAACATCATATTCAAAACACTATTTTATACAATCATTTCACCAGCCAAAAGCCTCGCCCTGCATCCATCGTCCCTGAGCTTTCAGAGTCTGTTCGATAACGTCGCGGGCAATTCCGTCGCCACCATTTTTATGGGATATATATTTTGCAATGCTTTTTATCTCAGGAGCTGCATCGGCAGGTGCAACAGGAAGACCGGCAAGTCGCATAACTTCATAATCAGGAATATCATCTCCGGCATACATCACCTCTTCAGGCTTTAGTCCTGTTTTATTCAGGAAATCCTGATAATCGTTTATTTTCACAGCGCTGCGCATATAAATATGCTGGACTCCCAAACGTTCGAACCGGATGCGGACTGAATCTGTGTAGCCTCCGGTTATGATTGCGACCTGATAACCCAGTTTCACTGCCAGCTGCATTGCATAACCGTCTTTTATGTTTA
Organism: Parabacteroides sp. KHUB-01; assembly: GCF_056640935.1. Taxonomy (NCBI): domain Bacteria; kingdom Pseudomonadati; phylum Bacteroidota; class Bacteroidia; order Bacteroidales; family Tannerellaceae; genus Parabacteroides; species Parabacteroides sp. KHUB-01. Next base: position 556,132 of record NZ_CM153256.1, read on the forward strand.
CCGTGCGCATTGGGTCGCCATTCGGATGCAGACTGACAACGTCTCTCGAAAGAACTCCATCGACATCGAATACGAAGGCACGGATTTTAGTCAAATCATAATTTATTGTACTCATTTCGTTGATTCCTTATGTATGCTTTGGCTCAACAGACGATAAATTTCGTTCATCATCGGGTCCGAAAGCATATTCAGATGTTTGTTTATTACATTTTCGTCATATCTGACAGCAGGTCCGGTCTGCGCCTCACGCGGAGGAATCTGATGAACCTTGCTCACTGTTTCGTCAATCAATGGAAGAAGAACATCGAAAGGAATATCAGCATCTTCAAGAATATTTGCTGCCAATGCATAAATATGGTTTGTGAAATTGCATGCAAAAACTGCTGCCAGATGGATATTCCTTCTTTTCTCTGAAGAAAGGACTCTCACATCGGAAGATATGCTTAAACCTAGATTTTCCAGTATTGAAAGATTCTCTCCGTCGCAAGCTTCGATGAATATCGGGATTCTGCTGAAATCCACAATGCGCTGTTTGCTGAATGTCTGCAACGGATAGAAAACTCCATATCGTTTCGCGTAAGGCTTGAATACTTCCATCGGAACACTGCCTGCGGTGTGAACCCACAATCCGTCGTTTTCCGGCACTTGAGACAGTACTTCTTCCAGACATGAATCTTTCAGCGAGAATATATATAAATCTGAACCGGGAAGAATTTGGCTTGCGTTGGTAGTGAAGTCACAACCTAAATCCCCGGCAAGTTTCTTCGCATTATCTTCTGTGCGGCTATATACTTGGGCAAACTCCACTTTGCCGCACGATTTTAAAGCTGCGGACAAATTGGTTGCCAAATTGCCCGAGCCTACTATTGTCACTTTCATTCTTCTGATTTTGTTTCCGGAGCTTCCGGCATTGAATATTTTCCTAGATGTATCTTTTCCCACTGAAGTTTTGATTCATCGAAAGGCTTGTTGACCTGGTCTTTATATCCAAAACCAATGATGGATAGAACTTCGAGCTGATAAGGAATATCCAGAAGATTTCTTACATACTGAGCGGCATCAACGTCTTCGTCGTACTGACGGTTGCGAATCTGACACCAGCAGCTTCCCAATCCCAAATCTTCAGCCTGAAGCTGCATGAATATTGAAGCAATTGAAGTGTCTTCAATCCACACGTCGCTTTCCATTACATTTCCAAGAACAACAACTGCAAGCGCACATTTTTCCAGAAAAGCAGCACCGTGAGGCTTGCAGGCTGCAAGTTTCTGAAGCATTTCCTTATCTTCAACAACAACAAACTGCCAAGGATTTTTTCTTTTGGACGCCGGCGCCATCAAAGCGGCACGCAATATTTTTTCAACTTGTGTAGGATTCAACAACTGAGAAGTAAATTTACGTGTACTTCTTCTGTCCTTTATCAATGATGCAAAATCTTTCATATTTTCTTTCTAATTTTGTAGTCTGAATCACAAAAATAGAAAGAATTTGTGATATTCAGAAATTTGGCAAAATTCAGCAAAAACAAAGAAAAGTTTAATACTGAAATATAATTTTTTGTATTTTCTACGTTTATATGTAGAAATGGTCTGTTGATATGAATATATAATGAAGTCATATCAATATTTTAATCCTATAAATAAAAAAGTAACAAATGATAAAACGTCGTGCAATAACAGCACTTATATTTATTTTTATTGTATTCTATACTTTTGCGCAGAAAACAGTAAAAATCACCGGCTACGTGAGAGACGCAGATGGCAGTCCGCTGGAGCTGGTAAACGTAAGAATAAAGAACACTCTTAACGGAGCCATGACCAACGAAAAGGGCTTTTACTCCATCAACACCACACCGGGCGATTCCGTTTCGGTAATATATTCGTGTATCGGCTTCAACAAGGCAGAGAGAATTATCCCTTTGCTAAGCGGCGATATGCGCCTTAATGTGCAGATGAACTACACATCACTTGAGCTGGGCGAAGTTGCCGTCACTGCCATCCGCAAGCAGACAACAACTATGGAAACTATGAAGGCAGACAAAATAAAGCTCCTTCCCGACCCAGCCGGCGGAAGTATTGAAAGTTTGGTTGTGACCTTTGCCGGTGTTTCGTCAAACAACGAATTGAGTTCGCAGTATTCTGTGAGAGGCGGTAGTTATGACGAAAATATTGTTTATGTAAACGGTATCGAAGTGTTCCGCCCATTGCTGATTCGTTCCGGACAGCAGGAAGGACTAAGTTTTGTAAATCCTGACCTTACAGAGGCAGTAAATTTCTCAGCCGGAGGTTTCGAGGCAAAATATGGAGATAAGATGAGTTCTGTTCTCGACATCAAATACAAACAGCCAAAAGGTTTTGAAGGTTCAGCATCGGGAAGCCTTATGGGTGGCTCGGCATATGTGGGAAGCGGAAACAACAAATTCTCGCAAATTACGGGATTCAGATATAAAAGCGGTAGTTCGCTGCTGAGCACAATGGACACGGACGCGGAATATGACCCTCGATTCATGGACATACAGACTTATATGACATATAAGCCATCGAGCAAAATTGAGATGAATTTCCTTGGAAATATGTCACGTAACACATATCACTATGTGCCTCACAGCAGGGAAACATCTTTTGGTACGACAAATGACATCACAAACTTCACTGTATGGTTTCCTAACAGTAATGAAAAAGACAAGTTCCAGACGCTTTTCGGAGCATTATCTCTGAAATATAAGGTAAACGACAAATTAGATTTAGGTTTGCAGGCATCAGCATTCGACAGCCATGAAGAAGAAAGATATGATATTTCGGGAGAATATTGGCTGAGCGACGGAACGGAAAACACTGCAACCGGAGATGCCGGAGCATCAGCAATGTCTGTCGGCAGATATATGGAACATGCGAGAAACCAATTACACTCCAGTGTAATGAATATCGCACACACAGGAAACCTGCGTCTGAAAGGAAACACCATAAACTGGGGATTACTGGTTCAGAGAGAAAGAATCAACGACAGAATCAGTGAATGGGAAAAACGAGATTCATCGGGATATTCACTTCCACACACTGGCGACGGAGTGAATATGTATTCAAACTTATATTCAGACAATAAGCTGGAAAGTACCAGATTCTCGGCACACATACAGGATGCATTCAAGTTCAGAACAGAACAAGGTATGTTTACCATCGTTGGCGGAGTTCGAGGAAGTTACTGGAGTTTCAACAAAGAGTTTATTTTCAGCCCGAGAGCATCAGTTGGATTCATTCCTAATTTCGACCAGAATCTGACAATGCGCTTTGCAACAGGTATTTATTATCAGTCGCCTTTCTACAAAGAACTGCGTATGATAAAAGAGGACGAGAATGGCAACGACATAACTGTCCTTAACGACCAGCTTAAGTCGCAAAGGTCAATTCATTTCATATTAGGCGGAGATTATACGTTCAAACTTATGGACCGTAATTTCAAATTGACTACGGAATTATATTATAAGAAACTGGATGACCTTATTCCTTATACAGTAGATAATGTGAAGATAAGATACTACGGAGAGAACTGCGCGAAAGGTTATGCAGCAGGACTTGACATTAAATTCTTCGGTGAATTCGTCCCGGGAACAGACTCATGGATAAGTCTGTCGCTTATGAAAGCAGAGCAAACTATCAGGGGAACAACCAAAGCTCCACTGCCAAACAGTCCGGGTTATAACCTCAGTCTTTTCTTCCAGGATTATTTTCCGGGATACAAAAGAGTGAAGCTTAATCTTAAAGGGGTTTTGTCCGGAGGTTTGCCTGTTACTATTCCGAATCACGGATATGAAGACGGATATTTCCGCACACCGGCATATAAGCGCGTTGACATAGGTGTTTCATATCAGTTGGCCGGCGGCGAAAGCAGACTAATGGACCGCGGAGTGTTCCAATATCTGAAGAATATATGGATTGGACTTGATGTATTCAATATATTTGATATTAAGAACACAAATTCATATTATTGGATAGCAAAACCAGATGGAGCACAGTATGCCGTACCGAATTATCTGACCGGACGCCAGATTAATGCTAGGCTTATTGTGGATTTCTAATAAAATCGCCAATATTGTATTATGGACACGGAAAACATCATTTTATGGTTAGAAAACTTTAAAAAAGATGAACTTTCTTAAGAATTCGTTTCATTTTTTTCTTTTTAATCAAAAAAAGAAATGTACCTTTGCCCGTAAGAAAAAACATAAAAACATTATCAATCTTTAAATCATTATCAAAATGGAACTTACACATATTGAACATTTGGGTATTGCAGTAAAGAGCATCGAAGCATGCTTGCCTTACTACGAAGGTGTTTTAGGTTTGAAATGCTACAGCATTGAAGAAGTTGCTGATCAGAAAGTAAAAACTGCTTTCTTCAAAATCGGACAGACAAAAATCGAATTGTTGGAACCAACCAGTGAAGACAGTACTATCGCTAAATTCATCGAAAAGAAAGGTGAAGGCATCCATCACATCGCATTCGCTACTCCTGACGTTCAGACTTGCTTGAACGAAGCAGAAGAAAAAGGCATTAAGTTGATCGATAAAGCTCCACGTCGTGGTGCTGAAGGTTTGGACATCGCATTCTTGCATCCGAAATCAACTTGCAGCGTATTGACAGAACTTTGTATGCCGGGCAAATAATAAATGGGAAAATGAGAATTGAAAATTGAAACATATTCTTAAGTGGAATTATTTCGATTATCAATTCTCACTTTTCAATTTACTAAGTTCATTACTAACTTAAATAAATCATAAATACAAAAATGAGTAATCAGCTTGAAAAAGTAAAAGAGCTTATCGCTTTGCGTGAACAAGCACGTTTGGGCGGTGGAGAAAAGAGAATTGAATCTCAGCATAAAAAAGGTAAATATACAGCTCGCGAACGTATCAGCATGTTGCTTGATGAAGGCAGCTTCGAAGAAATTGATATGTTCGTAAAACACCGCTGTTCAAACTTCGGTATTGAAAAGACTAAATTCTTGGGTGATGGTATCGTAACAGGTTATGGTACAATCGACGGCCGTTTGGTTTACGTTTACGCTCAGGACTTCACAGTATTCGGTGGTGCATTGTCTGAAATGTTGGCTATGAAGATCTGTAAAGTTATGGATCAGGCTATGAAGATGGGTGCTCCAGTTATCGGTTTGAACGATTCAGGTGGTGCTCGTATCCAGGAAGGTGTAAACGCATTGGCTGGTTATGCTGAAATCTTCCAGCGCAATATCTTGGCTTCAGGTGTTATCCCTCAGATTTCAGGTATCTTTGGTCCTTGTGCCGGTGGTGCTGTTTATTCTCCAGCTTTGACAGACTTCAACATCATGACTCGTGGAACAAGTTATATGTTCTTGACTGGTCCGAAAGTTGTTAAGACTGTAACAGGTGAAGATGTAACTCAGGAACAGCTTGGTGGTGCTAGCGTTCACTCAACAAAATCAGGTGTTGCTCACTTCGCAGTTGACACAGAAGAAGATGGTTTGAAACTTATCCGTCAGTTGTTGAGCTATTTGCCACAGAACAACTTGGAAGAAACTCCAGTTATTGAATGTAAAGACCCAATCGATCGTTTGGATGACTACTTGAATGAAATCATTCCTGACAATCCAAACCAGGCTTACGATATGTATGAAGTTATCGGTACTATCGTTGATAACAACGAATTCCTTGAAGTTCATGCAGACTATGCAAAGAACATCATCGTTGGTTTCGCTCGTTTCAACGGTCAGGCAGTTGGTATCGTAGCTAACCAGCCAAAAGTTATGGCAGGTTGTTTGGATAGCAACGCTTCTCGTAAGGCAGGTCGTTTCGTTCGTTTCTGCGACGCATTCAACATTCCTTTGGTAACATTGGTTGACGTACCAGGATTCTTGCCAGGTACAGGTCAGGAATACAATGGTGTTATCCTTCACGGTGCTAAACTTCTTTATGCTTACGGTGAAGCTACTGTTCCTAAAGTAACTGTAACATTGCGTAAATCTTATGGTGGTGCTTACTGTGTGATGAGTTCTAAACACTTGCGTGGTGATATGAACTATGCATGGCCAACTGCAGAAATCGCAGTTATGGGTCCGAGCGGTGCCGTAGAAGTTATCTTTGCTAAGGAAGTTGCTGCTGCAGAAGATCCAAAAGCTTGTGCTGCAGAAAAAGAAGCAGAATACAAGAAAGCATTTGCTAATCCTTACAATGCAGCTCAGTATGGTTACATTGATGATGTTATCGAACCTCGTAACACTCGTTTCCGCATCATCCGTGCATTGCAGCAGTTGCAGACTAAGAAGTTAAGCAACCCTGCTAAGAAACATGATAACTTGCCATTGTAATTCTCTAAAAAAAGGAAAACTTATGATGAATAAAAAATTCGGAATGTTGTTGCTGCTTCTGACACTGTTTACATTCGGTGCTCATGCTCAGCTGACATCTTCCGTTAGAATAAACGAAGTATTGGTTGTCAACGAAGATAACTTCGTAGACGACTATGGCAAGCGTCATCCATGGATTGAATTATACAACAATTCAGCAGGAACTGTCGACTTGCGTGGTTGTTATCTGACAGACGATAAGAACAATCCAAGAAAATACATGATCCCGAAGGGTGACGTATTGACTAAGATTCCACCTTATCAGCACACTTTATTCTGGGCAGACAATCAGCCTACACGTGGAACTTTCCACATTAATTTCACTTTGGATCCAAACAAAGACAACTATATCGCTTTGTATGATGCAGACGGTACAACTTTGATCGACGAAGTTGTTGTTCCTGCAGGTCAGAAAGCTGATATCAGCTATGGTCTTGACATGGACGGAAAAGGAAAATGGACAACTCTGACAAAAGTTACACCAAGTACTAACAACGTAACTTTGGACAGTAACGCAAAAGTTGAGAATTTCCAGCGTAATGACTCTTGGGGTATTGGTATGACAATCACAGCTATGGCAGTTGTGTTCATTGGTTTGATTGTTCTATACTTGGTATTCAAACAGATTGGAAATGCTGCTATCAAAGCAAGCCAGCGTAATGCACAGAAAGCTGCTGCAGCTGCAGGTACTAAAGTTTCTGCTGATGCAGGCCGCGAATCAGGCGAAATCTTCGCTGCAATTTCAATGGCTTTGTATGAAATGAGCGATGACAATCATGATATTGAAAACACTGTATTGACAATTCACAAAGTACAGCGCAGATATTCTCCATGGAGTTCTAAGATTTATACTTTGCGACAGACTCCTAACAAAAAGTAATTATTCCTTTTAAACTGAAATTAAAGAATGAAAAGTTTTAAATATACCATCAACGGTAACGAATATAAAGTGCATATCAACTCAATTGTTGATGATATTGCTGAAGTTGAAGTAAACGGTACTCCTTACAGCGTTAAAATGGAAAAGCCGGCTAAAAAGCAAATGGTAACATTGAAGCGTCCGGCTCAGGCTCCAACAACTCCGGCTGGCGAACCAGTAGTTGCTCGTCCAGTTAGCTCTGGCGCTGCAGGTGCTGTTAAGTCTCCACTTCCAGGTGTTATCCTTAGCATCGACTGCAAAGTTGGTGATGTAGTTAAGAGAGGTCAGAAGATTTTGGTATTGGAAGCTATGAAAATGGAAAACAATATCAACGCAGACCGCGACGGTAAGATTGTAGAAATTAAAGTAAACAAAGGCGATTCTGTACTTGAAGGTGCTGATCTCGTCGTAATCGGTTAATAAGAGTATGTTTTCATCAATATTATTACAAGCGGCAGGTGCATCTGAAAGCTTTGCTCAGTTCTTGGCTGAAAACATACAGGTGTTCTTGTCTTATACAGGTTTTGCGAACGCAACTCCGGGCCACTTTATAATGTTGCTCGTAGGTTTGCTGTTCATCTTCCTGGCAATTAAATATGAGTTCGAACCGATGTTGTTGATTCCTATCGGATTCGGTATCCTGATTGGTAACATTCCTTTCAAAGATGCAGGTCTTCAGTTAGGTATCTACGAAGAAGGTTCAGTGTTGAATATCCTTTATCAAGGTGTGAAACAAGGATGGTATCCGCCGTTGATCTTCCTTGGTATCGGTGCGATGACCGACTTCTCGGCTTTGATTTCAAACCCGAAACTTATGCTAGTCGGTGCAGCTGCACAGTTCGGTATCTTTGGTGCTTATATCATCGCTTTGCAGATGGGCTTCGACCCAAGCCAGGCTGGTGCTATCGGTATCATTGGTGGTGCTGACGGTCCAACAGCTATCTTCTTGTCATCAAAACTTGCTCCTAACTTGATGGGTGCTATTGCGGTATCAGCTTATTCATATATGGCATTGGTGCCAATCATCCAGCCTCCATTCATGCGTTTGTTGACTACTAAGAAAGAACGTTTGATCCGTATGAAACCGCCGAGAGCCGTTTCACAGACTGAAAAGATCATGTTCCCGATCGTAGGTTTGTTGTTGACTGCTTTCTTGGTTCCTTCTGGTCTTCCATTGTTGGGTATGTTGTTCTTCGGTAACTTGTGTAAAGAAAGTGGTGTTACTCGCCGTTTGGCAGAAACAGCTCGTGGTCCGCTGATCGACGTTATCACTATGCTTCTTGGTGTTACTGTAGGTGCTTCAACTCAGGCAACTCAGTTCTTGACATTGAACTCAATCAAAATCTTCGGTTTGGGTGCATTGTCATTCGTAATCGCAACTTGTGCAGGTGTATTGTTCGTTAAATTCTTCAACTTGTTCTTGAAAGAAGGTAACAAGATCAATCCGCTTATCGGTAACTCTGGTGTATCAGCCGTTCCTGATGCTGCTCGTATCTCACAGAACGTAGGTTTGGAATACGATCCTAGCAACTATTTGTTGATGCACGCTATGGGTCCGAACGTAGCAGGTGTAATCGGTTCTGCAGTAGCAGCCGGTATCTTGTTAGGTTTCTTGGGATAATAGATTGAATATATTACTATAATGAAACGAGGTAGTTCCTAATTGGAATTATCTCGTTTTTGTTTTATGAAATATATATACCATAAATCGAGAACAAAAACGTACACTATAATTTGCCACTCCACTCTCCTTTTCATATCTTTGCAACGATAAAAACAAAGGTGTAATATTCAGCCGTTCGGCTAATATTAGTAAAAGGGAATTCGGTGTGAATCCGAAGCTGTACCCGTAGCTGTAAGTCTATTAATCCACAGGCGTACTCTTTATGCCACTGGCTATTTGCCGGGAAGGTGCCTGCATTATGGAAGACAAGCCAGAAAACCTGCCTTTGTTGGTTGTGCCGGCAATTCTCGGGTAAGAGCTGCTGCTAACTCTTTAATTCTATTTATGCTAAGAAAAAGATGTTTTTGTCTGCAAGGACTCATTAGTCTTTTGCTGCTCGTCTGCACACATACAAATGCACAGATTGATACAACTAAGACGCAGGATTTGTCGGAAGTTGAAATCACGGCAAAGTCACGACCTTCAACAACCCGCTCATCTGCACCTATTCAGCTTTTGGACAAGAAAAGTATTGAAATGCTGGGCATGCAGGATTTGTCCGAAGCTATAAAAAGATTCTCCGGAATTACTGTCCAGGATTATGGAGGTGTTGGCGGACTCAAAACTGTCTCAGTAAGAAGTCTTGGTGCAAAACATACAGCCGTAAGTTATGATGGAATAACTATTACGGATGCACAGAGCGGACAAGTAGATATCAGTCGTTTCTCGTTGGATAATGTAGGAATGATTTCTCTATCCATCGGGCAAACTGACGATATATTCCAGACAGCCAGAATGTATGCATCTGCCGGAGCTTTAAGCATACAAACCTCTGCTCCGGAGTTTACCGACAAATCATTCAATCTGAAAGGGAAAATCAAAGGCGGTTCTTTCGGTCTGATAAATCCTTCTGTAAATTATGAGCAGAAATTAGGTTCTAAATGGTCTGCTTCAGTATATGGAAACTGGACGAAAAGCAACGGTGAATATCCTTTTACTCTGGTGAACGGAAATCAGATTACAGAAGAAACACGACGAAACAGCGACATCACAAGTCTGCGCCTCGAAGCAAATATATACGGAAACCTTGGAAATGCCGGAGACTTGAAGGCAAAAGTATATTACTATGATTCCGAACGTGGTTTGCCGGGAAGTGTTATATTATACAACAACACGGCAAATGAACGTCTTTGGGACAATAACTTCTTCACTCAAGTGAACTATACAAAAGCATTTTCCGATATGTGGAAAATACGTGCTGATTTGAAATACAATTATTCTTTCAGCAAATATCTTGATGTGAATGACAAATATGCAGATGGATTCCAGAAGGACCTGAACACTCAGAACGAATATTATGCTTCGCTCGGTGCTTTGTTCTGTCCTCTTTCTGGATTGTCTTTCTCTCTGAATTCGGATATTGCAAGAGCTATGCTCGACAATAATTACATGAATTCTCCAATGCCGAAAAGGTGGACTTCGCTGACTGCTCTTGCCGCGCAATACAAGAACTCAAGAATTACAGCAACAGCAAGCGTCCTCGGCACATACATTACTGATGAAGTTGAATATGGCGACAAACCTGCCGACAGAAAAAGACTCTCTCCTGCCCTTAGCCTTTCGTGGCGACCATTCGAAGAGCAGAATCTGAGAGTGAGAGCTTCATTCAAAGATGCTTTCCGTGTTCCTACTTTCACAGACCTTTATTATCTGCGAATGGGAAACACAAATCTGGTTCCGGAAAAAGCTACGCAATACAACATCGGATTGACATGGAGTGAGCGCCTTGCATTCTTCAGTCTGATAAATATATCGGCAGATGCTTATTACAACAAAGTGAAGGACAAAATCGTTGCTTTGCCTACATTATATATATGGAAAATGATGAATTTCGGCGAAGTAGATATTAAAGGTGTTGATATAAATTTCAACTCTGAAATTCCGCTGTATGATAAGATTATTCTTTCTCTGTCGTCTGCTTACAGCTATCAATACGCTGTTGACGTAACTGATAAATCAGCCAAAAACTATAAACATCAGATTCCTTATACACCGCGGCACTCTGGTTCAGTTTCGGCTATGATTGAGAATCCCTAGGTAAATATCAGTTACAGTCTGATTGCTACCGGAGACAGATATGCATTGCCTCAGAATATTGAAAGCAATCTGATTAAATCATATATGGAACATACAATCTCCGCAAACCGCAGTTTCACAATAAAGAATAAAGTAAAATTACGCCTGCAAGGAGAAATAGTGAATCTTACAAACAAAACTTATGAGGTGATTCAATATTATCCTATGCCGGGAAGATCGTGGAGATTGAGTCTAGGAATTGAGTATTAATGAAGTTGACAAGGAGAGAATGCCTGATAATCTGGTCAACTCGTTCCCTTGTCAACTCGTTCCATCAAGCTATATATTTATAAATCTAAATATCAATAAAATGAAAAAGAAAAACTATTTTGCACTTTGTGCTCTTTTGATGGCTTCAACCTTGGTTGGTTGCAGCAAAGATGATGCAGAAAACAATCCACAGCCGGAGCAGCCGGGACAAACTGTCCTCAACGGATATTATGTTCTGAACAGCGGAAAAATGGGAAGTAACAATTCAACAATAACTTTCTATAATACCGAAAGTAAAGAAACAACAAGCGATATTTTTGAAACTGCCAATGGTAGAAAACTTGGTGATACAGCAAATGATATGATTATCTATGGCTCAAAGATTTATCTGGCTGTATATGGTTCACAGACTATTGAAGTGACAGACTTGAACGGCAAATCACTCAAACAGATAAAAAGCAATACAGATAAACCATTGCAGCCAAGAGCTTTCACTTCATACGGCGGCAAAGTTTATGTTTCTTTGTTTGACGGCTATGTTGCAAGTATCGACACAACATCACTGGAAATAGACAACACAGTTGCTGTTGGCAGAAATCCGGAACAATTAACTGTAGCAAACGGAAAATTGTATGTTGCAAACTCTGGTGGTCTTGACTATAATACTGAAGTTGGCTACGACAAAACTGTTTCTGTCGTAAATCTTGAATCATTCACAGAAACAAAGAAAATTGAAGCCGTTCTTAACCCATGTAATGTTCAGCGTGATTCACAGGAAGATGTATATCTTGTTTCTATGGGTAATTATGCTGATGTTCCAAACACATTGCAGAAAATAAATACTTCGACAGACGAAATATCAACTGTTTCTGTTGCAAATGCTACTGAAATGGCTTCACTTGGTGATAAAATATTCATGATGTATTCTCAGTATGATGAAAACTGGAATCAGACAATTACTTATTATATGTATGACGCGATAAATGAAAATATAATAACTGATTCTGCGCTGAAAGAAACTATTGCTAAGCCTTATAAGATTGCAGCAGACAAAGCTTCTAACATGCTATTTGTCACTGAATCAGACTATACAAATAACGGAGACGTATATTGTTTCGACGGAGACGGAAATCTTAAAGTTAAGTTCGAAGCTGGTCTGAATCCTATAAAGGTTATTGCTTCAAGCGTACAATAATCGAGAAATATAGAATTATTAACTTCGCCACAACTGTGGTTTAATTAGGTCACAGCCGTGGCGAAATTAAATCACAACTGTGGCGAGATTAAATCACAGCTGTGACTAAAATAGTTTATACTGAACAACAGGGCAAATAAAAATATAAGCAATAAACTTCAATTTTGCAACCGGAAAAATATAAGATAATGATGAAATTGATATATACTCTGATAGCTGCATGCATGCTTCTGATTTCATGTCAGAATACAAAAAACAAACCGGAAGAAACTCCAATCGGAACAGAAACCATACGCTATGCCCAAGGTTTTTCAATTCGTCATTACAAAGATTACTCAACTGTTGAAGTGCGCAATCCGTGGGACACAACGAAACTTCTGCAAAGATATGTCCTAATTGACAGAAACTCCGAAGAGCCGGAAAACCTTCCTAAAGGAACTGTAGTAAGAACTCCAGTTAAGAATATTGTTGCCTACACTTCTGTTCACGTTGCAATAATCGACCAGCTTGGTGAAAGCGACAAAATAATCGGTGTTTGCGAACCGAGATATATGGACACTCCGGTAATACAAAACGGATTGAAAGAGGGAAAAATCACCGACCTTGGTGAAGCAACTTCGCCAAATGTTGAGAAAATGATAGAGATTAATGCCGAACTTGTCATTGCATCTCCTTTCCAGAACAGCAGTTATGGACCAGTTGAGAAAATAGGCATTCCTATTATTGAAGGTGCTGACTATATGGAAAATCTGCCTTTGGGAAGAACTGAATGGATAAAGTTTTACGGACTGCTTTTAGGCAAAGAAAGCAAAGCAGACTCTATTTTCCGTGAAACTGAGCAAAGATATTTGAAACTTAAAGAGCTGACGGCAAATATAAAAGACAAACCTACTGTTTTCACTGAAAAGAAATTCGGCGCATCATGGTACATGCCGGCAAAGAGCAGCTATATCGCACATCTTCTGGAAGATGCCGGTGCAGAATATATTTTCCGCGACCTAGAAGGCGCCGGAAGCATTCCGCTAACTTTCGAGCAAGTGTTCGAGAAAGCTATTCATGCCAATATATGGCTGATAAAATACAATCTTGCTAAAGACATGACTTATCGTGAACTGGAATCAGAATACAGTCCATACAGAAATTTCGATGCTTTCAAGAACAGAAAGATTTTCGGTTGCAACACCGGAATTGTTCCTTATTATGAAGAATTTCCTCTCCATCCGGACTATTTGCTGGAAGATTTCATCAAGATTTTCCATCCGGAAATAATCGGAGACAGAGAGTTCAGATATTATAAACCTATGGAATAAGTTCAATCAAATCAAATTCGCCCCAATACCAATGCGTATATCCGGCAATCAGATTCTTATAACGATAAACCGGAGTCGGGCACAAGGTGTTGCGGGCTGAATATTGGTTGACAACCGATTCGAGATTTTCCTCTTTCACTGATGAATAATGGAATTCGTGACCTCTGATTTCACGGTCCTTATAAATGAATTTTCTGTATCCGAGATGAAGTTTCATTGATTCCATTGTTGCAACATTATCCAGCACTCCAACAACCGGATATTGCTTGCCGTCCATTCCTATTATACTCTTGCACAAATACATCATGCCGCCACATTCGGCAAAAGCTTTGCCTCCGTTCTCAATATAATCAGCAATTGAGCAAAGCATCGTCTTGTTTGAAGATAATTCTTCGAGATAAAACTCCGGATAACCGCCCGGAAGATAAAGGAAATCAATATTGTCCGGCAATTTGCAGTCAGCGATAGGACTGAAATATATTATCTCTCCTTTTTCAGATAATTTCCTTATATTTTCACGATATGTGAAATTAAAGGCATTGTCGCGAGCCACTGCTATACGCAATTTATTATCTGCAGCTTCTGAATCGGCAGAATATTCATGGCGGTGCACAGTTGCAGCAGTCAGCTCAAAAAGCTTATCCATATCCACATGACGCTCTATTTCCTCTGCAACTCTGTTAATCAGTTTCTCCTGTTCTGCAAGATGCTCAAGGCTAAGTCCCAAATGTCGTGAAGGAATTTCCATTCCGGACAATTTGGGCAAATATCCGAGACATTCCACACCTGCGTCATCACAAGCATCTTTCAGAAAAGAGAAATGAGATTCTGAAGAAACCTGATTGAATATCACTCCGGCAATATTTACCGATTTATCAAAATTCTTAAAGCCGAAAATCAACGGAGCAACAGAATAAGCCGTTGATTTGGCATTGACAAGAAGAATAACCGACAAATCCAAATGTTTTGCAATATCAGCACTGCTTCCTTCAGATTTGCGCGAACCGTCAAACAAACCCATAACTCCTTCCACAACGCAAGCATCTGCATCATTTCCATATCGGGTAAACAAATCGCACACATGCGCTGGCGAAGCCATCCAAGTATCAAGATTGACGGACTGAGTGCCCGCAGCCAACGTATGATACTGAGTGTCTATATAATCCGGACCGCATTTGAACGGCTGAACCTTCAGATTTCTGTTTCTCAGAGCACGAAGCATTCCCATTGTGAATGTTGTTTTTCCGCTACCGGAAGAAGCGGCTGCTATAAGGAAATGGATTTTAGACATGGAGTTTCAAGTTTGTTAGTTATCGAATTTTTAAGTTTGTGAATTGTATTCTTGTTATTTCGATGCTTTCCCGCAATCAATACAAATCCAAGACAAAGCTTTGCATTGTCAGCAAATCAATTGTCCATAATTTGCCGGACAAATTCTCACCGCATCCTGTAATGAGTTTTATGGCTTCAGACGCTTCAACGCAGCCAACTATTCCGGGAAGAACGCCCATAACGCCCAATGAAGGACGAGGCATCGACATTATTTCTTCCTCATCGGGAAACAAATCTCTGTATTTCCTTCCATCAGGAAGATTGAACACCGAAACTTGCCCGTCGAATTCACGAATAGCGCCATAAATATATGGAACAGACAAGCGCGAAGTTATATCGCCTATCAAATATCTGGTTGCAAAATTGTCGGTTCCGTCAATGACAATATCATAGGCAGATATTATGTTTTCGGCATTCGTTTCGTCCAGTCGGAACGGATAGGCAGTTATCTCTATTGATGAATTCAATGCTTGAAGTCTGCGCTTTGCGCATTCAACTTTAGGAAGTCCAACTTCAGACTCAGTATATAAAACCTGACGCTGAAGATTCGACTCGCTTACAACATCATCGTCCATCAATCCCAAATGTCCAACACCGGCAGCTGCAAGATAAAGGGCAATGGGCGAACCAAGTCCGCCCACGCCCACAAGCAATATCTTTGCCTCGGACAATCTCCGCTGTCCGTCCTCTCCTATTTCATCCAGGAGCAGATGACGCGAATATCGTTCACGAAAATCTTTATCCATGAGCCTGCAATGTTGGTTCATCAAAAGCCTGGTCCCAGTCTTTCCAAACCGGCTCAATTCCCAATCCCTTCAAAGCGGCAGTAACTTCGCGGGCAGTTCTCTCGTCACTGACATGGAACTGTTCCAAAGTCTGAGGATAAGAATAATAACCACCTGGTTCAGTCTTACTTTCAGCGCTCATAGTTGTTACACCAAGGCGAGCCATATTGTCGCGGAACTCAGCACTCTCACGTGTAGAATATGAGATATCAACATCATGGTCAAATATTCGTGTAGCGAAAGTAAGCTGAGCCAATTCTTTGTCAGACATAACAACATTCGGCTGGAAACCACCGTTTTCCGACGGACGCATACGAGGGAAGTTGAAGCTGTATTTAGTTTTCCAGTAATGCTTCTGCAAATAGCGGAGATGATATGCCATCATAGTCACATCTGTGCGCCATTCCTTTTCCAGACCAATCAACACTCCCATTCCGATGCTGTGAACTCCGGCCTGTCCCATTCTGTCGAACCCGTTCACTCGCCAGTCGAATTTGGATTTCATTCCACGCGGATGATAAATATTATAGTTTGCCTTGTGATATGTTTCCTGGAAGCAAATCACACCATTCATCCCGTGATGAGTCAGCTCCTTATATTCTTCGGCAGACAAAGGCATAACCTCAATCTTAAGGTTTGAGAAATATGGCTTTGCCAAGTCCAGTGCACGGGCAATATACGGCACTCCGGCTTTAGCCGGATTCTCGCCTGTTACAAGAAGCAGGTTCTCAAACGGAGCCAGTTTCTTTATTGCCTTATATTCATTTACGATTTCCTCCTCAGTAAGGATAGTTCTCTTCATCGGATTGCTGACGTGGAAACCACAATAAACGCATGAATTGGTACAAGAGTTTGTGATATACAACGGAACGAACATCGACATTGTATTTCCGAATCTTTCTCTTGTATATTTATAACTTAATTGTGCCATTGTTTCCAGATACGGCTCAGCCGCAGGTGAAATCAATGCCATAAAATCATTGACATCAAGATGCTCTTTTGCCAAGGCACGACGAACATCGGCTTCGGTTTTAGAGTAAATAAGGGATGTTGTTTCATCCCAATCTATTTTTTCTAATTCTTCCGAAAACATATTTGGATAGTTTTATAAATTCTTTAAATCACGGCTCAACTTCATTGCGCAGAAATTCGGACCGCACATTGTGCAATATTCACTGTCTTCGTGACGGCCTTCCTTGTAATATTCCAAAGCTCTGTCTGGGTCGAGACTTAGATGGAACTGGTCGCGCCAGCGGAATTCATAACGAGCCTTTGACAATGCATTGTCGCGAATCATCGCACCCGGATGACCTTTGGCAAGATCGGCAGCGTGTGCGGCAATCTTGTATGTGATAACTCCTGTGCGCACATCTTCCTTGTTAGGCAAGCCAAGATGTTCTTTCGGAGTAACATAGCAAAGCATTGCAGTTCCCAACCAGCCAATCTGAGCAGCACCGATGGCAGACGTAATATGGTCGTAACCCGGAGCAATATCCGTTACCAACGGACCGAGTGTGTAGAACGGAGCATCGTGGCACGACTTAATCTGGCGTTCCATATTCTCACGAATCTTATGCATAGGAACGTGTCCCGGACCTTCGATAAATGCCTGGACATTCTTTGCCCAAGCTCGCTGCACCAATTCTCCCAATGTGTCAAGTTCAGCAAATTGAGCTTCGTCGTTGGCATCATAGATTGAACCCGGACGCAATCCATCGCCCAATGACACAGCCACATCATATTGTGCAAGAATATCACAGATTTCATCAAAATGCTCATAAAGGAAGCTTTCACGATTATGCATAATGCACCATTTGCTCATAATACTTCCACCACGGCTCACGATACCGCAGAGACGTTTGTCGGCAAGATGAACATTCTGATATCTTATACCTGCATGAATAGTGAAATAATCGACACCTTGCTCGCACTGCTCGATAAGAGTATCTTTATATATTTCCCATGTCAAGTCCTCAACTTTTCCATTTACTTTTTCCAAAGCCTGATAGATTGGAACAGTTCCGACTGGAACAGGACAGTTTCGGATAATCCATTCGCGGGTTTCGTGGATGTTTGCGCCAGTTGAAAGGTCCATCAATGTGTCGCCGCCCCATTTGCAGCTCCACACAGCTTTGTCCACTTCCTCATCGATTGATGAAGTTGTTGCTGAATTACCGATGTTAGTATTAATCTTGACAAGGAAATTACGTCCGATAATCATCGGTTCGCTTTCCGGATGGTTGATATTTGCAGGAAGAACAGCACGACCTGCAGCAATCTCGTCGCGCACAAATTCCGGAGTGATATATGACTCAATGCCAAGTTCTGCACAGTTCATATTCTCACGAATGGCAACATATTCCATTTCCGGAGTGACGATTCCCTGCTTCGCATAATACATCTGAGTGATGCATTTTCCTTCTTTAGCTCTATAAGGCAAGGCAATATGCTCGAAACGAAGATGGTCAAGAGATTTGTCATCACGGCGCATCTTTCCATATTCTGATGTAATGGAAGGAAGCTGCTCCACATCTCCACGGGAAACAATCCATTCCTCACGCATACGAGGCAGACCTTTCTTCAAGTCAATCTCGATAGAAGGATCGCTGAACGGACCGCTGGTATCATAGATATATACCGGGGCATTTGGCGTCATAACCTTCTTTCCGTCCTCAACCGTTACAGTCGGAGCAAGATTAACCTTCTGCATTCCAACTTTGATGTATGGGAACATTTTCCCTGACATATATGTTTTCTCGGCATGAGCATAAGCTCTGTTGTCTTTTTTATCCATATAATTTTAGTTTCTGTGTTTTTTAAGTTTTTGAGTTTTACTCAAGATTAGCGAGCTCAACTCATACTTATCTTCTTTTTATCCCAAAAATGAAGTCAAAGGAGATGATGCAGAAGCCTGGAAGTTATTTGCCACTCCACCTAATCCGGCTTCGTAAGCCTGACGTCCTGCTTCAACCGCAGCCTTGAATGCTTTAGCCATTTCAACAGGATTTCCGGCAACGGCAACAGCAGTGTTAACCAACACAGCAGAAGCACCAAGTTCCATAGCTTCAGCAGCATGACTTGGAGCACCGATTCCAGCATCAACAACTACTGGAATACCAGCCTGTTCGATAATTATGCGAAGGAAATCACGAGTCTGCAAACCTTTGTTTGTTCCAATCGGAGCACCAAGAGGCATAACAGTTGCAGCACCAGCTTCCTCAAGCTGCTTGCACAATACTGGGTCTGCCTGGCAATATGGAAGAACAACGAAACCAAGTTTCACCAACTGTTCTGTTGCTTTAAGAGTTTCCACAGTATCAGGCAACAAATAACGAGGATCCGGATGGATTTCAAGTTTCAACCAGTTTGTTCCAAAAGCCTCACGCGCCATCTGGGCAGCAAATACGGCTTCTTCGGCATTACGAACGCCTGAAGTGTTAGGCAACAACTGTATATGGCTGTGTGTGATATGTTTCAGCAAGTCATCTTCCTTGTCGTCCAAATCTACTCTCTTCATTGCAACTGTCACCATTTCTGAACCAGAAGCAAGAATAGCTTCTTCCATCAATTTATTTGAGTTGAATTTTCCTGTACCCAAAAACAAACGGGAATTAAATTCTTTTCCCGCAATAACCAACTTTTCCATATGATTATGATATTATATATATTTATTATCTGACTTATGCTTCTCAAAGACTTTATCCGCCACATGCAGCCTTAATCACAACAAGAGAATCATTCTCTTTTATGACAAACTGCGCCCATTCAGTACGCGGAACCAAACGATTGTTTACGGCAACAGCAATTCCTTTTTCCGGCCATTGCAACTGCTCTGACAATTGAGCCAAAGTTGAAGTTTCAGGACACTCCAATGATTTGTTATTCACCTTTATATTCATAAAACTGTATTTTGATATGAAATAAATAAAAACGATGCTTTAACTCACACAAAATGTGGATTAAACTCTAGCATCCTAAAATACAATGGAAATACAAAGGAATGTATATAAGCGGAATATTATGAAGAGAAATATCAACAATCCCTACGGCAGCACTAACTGCGTCAGGTTCGAAGGGTATAATCTCAGCCTCCGTTCAGGCACCCCTTTGTTTTCAATAGCAAAATAAGACATTTTTTTTCGAATTACATAAATATAGGATAATTATTTTCCATTAAATATCTTCCTATGTTTTGCATTAATCTCTATTCAAAACATAATGATACTTCCCTTTAATTTTGGAAATTCAAATTTTTTAAATATATTGCAGACTAATTATAAATTAACTTTCAAAAGTGCGGCTTTCAATCAAAGAATCGGCAAGTTTACCTAACGTCACAAAACAATAAAAGAATACACATCATGAAAGAAGAAAAAGAAGAAAAAGTCGGCGGTCTGCCGGAAAATGCTTACAGGGAACTAAAAGAAGGAGAAAAATATGTTCCTGTTATGTCTCCGGACAAGAATTATCGCGAAGTTACTCCATGGTCCGTATGTTGGGGTTTGGTTATGGCAATAGTTTTCAGTGCGGCTGCCGCATACCTCGGACTGCGTGTGGGCCAGGTATTTGAAGCAGCAATTCCAATTGCAATTATAGCAGTCGGATTGTCAGGAGGATTCAAAAGGAAAAATGCTTTGGCTGAAAACGTAATAATACAGTCAATCGGTGCCAGCAGCGGAGTGATTGTTGCAGGTGCCATCTTCACATTGCCTGCATTATACATTCTGCAAGACAAGTATCCGGAAATAACAGTAAACTTTTTTGAAGTGTTTATGAGTTCTCTTCTGGGAGGTATTCTGGGTATATTATTGCTTATTCCGTTCAGAAAATATTTTGTTTCGGATATGCACGGCAAATATCCATTCCCTGAAGCAACGGCAACTACTCAAGTGCTTATTTCCGGCGAAAAAGGAGGAAACCAGGCGAAGCCATTGATTTTTGCCGGTCTTATCGGAGGTATATACGACTTTATAATCGCATCATTCGGCTGGTGGAGCGAAAATATAAGTACACGCATCATTGGCGCAGGCGAAATGCTTGCCGAAAAAGCAAAGATTGTATTTAAAGTGAACACAGGCGCAGCTGTTCTCGGTTTAGGATATATTATCGGACTTAAATATTCAGTTATAATATGCGCCGGTTCATTTTTAGTATGGCTGGTTATAATTCCTGCAATGTCTGCAATATTTAACGGAGATGTTCTTACATTCGGCAATGCAGCCATAACTGCAACTGTTGGCCAAATGAGCGCAGAAGAAATCTTCACTAATTATGCCCGCCACATCGGTATCGGCGGTATTGCTACAGCCGGTGTAATTGGTATCATCAAATCATGGGGAATAATCAAAGGAGCTGCAGGCTTGGTTTCACGTGAATTGAAAGGCAAATCTGATGTTGCAGATAATACTTGTGTACGAACACAAAAGGATATTTCAATGAAAATCATTGCTTTTGGAGTTATTGCTACATTAGTTATCACATATTTATTCTTCCATTTCGGAGTTCTTGACAATTGGTTCTATGCCGTTGTAGGACTTTTGTTGGTTGCTGTCATAGCATTTCTGTTTACTACAGTGGCTGCAAATGCAATTGCAATTGTTGGAACAAACCCTGTTTCCGGAATGACTTTGATGACGCTGATACTTGCTTCCATAATTCTGGTTGCAACAGGATTGAAAGGCACAGCCGGCATGGTTTCAGCTCTTATTATCGGAGGTGTTGTTTGTACTGCATTGTCAATGGCGGGAGGATTCATTACAGACCTTAAAATCGGATATTGGCTGGGAACAACTCCGGCAAAGCAGGAAACCTGGAAATTCTTGGGAACATTGGTTTCTGCGGCAACAGTTGGCGGCGTTATTCTGGTTCTAAACAAGACATATGGATTTACTAGCGGACAGCTCGCTGCACCTCAGGCAAATGCAATGGCAGCAGTTATTGAACCGTTAATGAACGGAACTGGCGCGCCATGGGCTTTATATGCAATCGGAGCAGTTCTGGCTGTTATATTAAATTTCTGCGGAATCCCGGCTCTTGCATTTGCTCTTGGCATGTTTATTCCAATTGAACTCAACACTCCTTTGCTTATAGGTGGAGCCATAAGCTGGTATGTCGGCAGCAGAAGTAAAGATGAAGCATTGAATGCAGCAAGGCTGCAGAAAGGAACTCTCCTTTCATCAGGATTCATCGCCGGAGGAGCATTGATGGGTGTTATCAGCGCAATCTTAAGATTTGCGGATATAAATTTATATTGCACAGAATGGGCTTCGGGCGCAATGGCAGAATGGCTTGCAGTTGTTATGTACGTATTGCTAATGGTTTATTTGACTAAGAGTTCATTAAGCGCAAATAAATAGCAAGCCAAACAGGCCTTTGCCTGATAAGATAATCAGGCAAAGGCAAAATCATCAGTCAATAAATATTAATACAACAACAATTATTTTATGGAAACACCGGAAATCAATATAGGCATAGTTAAAGGAGAAAGTATCTTTTTCTCTTTCAATGGAGAATATATCCTTGCAGAAACGGGAGCATTAATCACAGGAGAACAAAAGGTTTCCGTAAATAATGGAAAGATTCTTTTCAATGGCAAGTGGCACGACGAGCTGTTCTTCGAACCCACAGGAGATGATGTTTCGTTCGACCTTATGGATGTTACAATCGGTATTGACTTCCATTGGGAACGCAAGGAAAATCAGCGATTCAAAGGAGCTCTTAATCTGATTGTTGATGGAGAGTCTATTGTTGCAATCAATCAAATTGACATAGAAAGTTATCTCAGCAGCGTAATTTCTTCAGAGATGAACTCTGATGCTCCGGGAGAATTCCTTAAAGCTCATGCTGTAATATCAAGAAGCTGGGTTATGTCGCAAATAAGGAAATCATTGCGCAGACATGAAGACAGCAAAGGTGAAGGTCAGGTTGAAACAGAAAACCGAAGAATCAAGTGGTACGACCGCGAAGACCACAAGCTTTTCGATGTCTGTGCAGACGACCATTGCCAGCGCTATCAAGGAATAAGCCGCAAGACAAATCCTCAAATCGAGAAGATAATAGACAAGACATATGGTGAAGTCCTTATGTATGACGGTGAAATCTGCGATGCCCGCTTCTCAAAATGCTGCGGCGGAGCCATTGAGGAATTTGATGCGTGTTGGGAAGATATTTCCGTTCCATATCTTAAATCTGCCGGAGACAATCAATATGATTTGCTTATCGAAGATTTAACAAAGGAAGAAGACGCGGAAAAATGGATTCGCAGTTCTCCAAAGGCTTTCTGCAACACTCACGACAAACAATTGTTGCAGAAAATCCTAAACAACTACGATTGCGAGACTCCGGATTTCTACAGGTGGAAAGTTTCATATTCACAGGAAACACTGAGTAAGCTTATAGAAAAAAGGACAGGAATAGATTTCGGAAATATCATAGACTTGGTTCCCCTCAAACGTGGAAAATCCGGCAGAATCTATGAACTGATGATCAAAGGCAGCAAGCGCAATATGGTTATTGGCAAAGAGTTGGAGATCAGACGTTCTCTTTCCGAATCACATCTCTACAGCTCAGCCTTCGTAGTAGATAAGGTAATGGGCAAAGATGGAATACCTGAAGAATTCACTCTCACCGGAAGCGGATGGGGACACGGCGTCGGACTTTGCCAAATCGGAGCAGCAGTTATGAGCACAGAAGGATATACTTATAAGGAAATCTTGAAACATTATTTTCCCGGCTCTGTTCTGGAAAAAATTTATGAAAAAGAAAAATGAGCAGATATACAATTCTTTTTATAATAGCAGTCTATTTCGGGCTGCTATTATTTATTGCATGGCTAACAGGAAGGAAAAGTAGCAGCAACGATGCTTTCTTTACAGGCAACAGGCAATCACCATGGTACATAGTTTCTATAGGAATGATTGGCACTTCCCTGTCCGGTGTGACTTTCGTTTCTGTTCCCGGCATGGTGAGAAGTATCGACATGACATATATGCAAACCGTATTTGGTTTTTTCGTCGGATACATTATCATTGCGCACATACTTCTTCCACTCTACTATAAGCTTAAACTAACATCAATCTACAGTTATCTGAAAGATAGAATAGGTCATAGAGGCTATAAAACCGGAGCTTCTTTTTTCCTGTTGTCTAAAAGCATAGGTGCAGCTGCAAGGCTTTATCTCGTGGTTCTGATTCTTCAGCATTATGTGTTTGATGCGTTCAATATTCCTTTTGCAGTAACTGTCATATTAAGTATATTGCTTGTCTGGATTTATACCTTCCGCAGTGGCATCAAGACAATTATATGGACAGACACAATACAAGCAATATGCCTTATTGCCATGTTGGTTGTAATCATATGGCAAGTCAAGGACGCTTTGGGCATGAGCTTTGTAGAAATGAGCGCTTCTGTTGCTAACAATCCTCATTTCCGCATTTTCGAATTTAACGACTGGAACAGTTCCCAACATTTCGCCAAACAGTTCTTCAGTGGAATATTCATAACAATAGTAATGACCGGGCTCGATCAGGATATGATGCAAAAGAATCTCTCATGCAGGAATCTGAAAGAGGCGCAAAAGAATATGTACACTTACGGATTTGCCTTCACTCCGGTGAATTTCCTGTTTTTGGTTTTAGGAATACTTCTCCTTATTGTTGCCGAACAGAAACAAATAGCCTTGCCGGAGCTCAGTGATGACATATTACCGATGTTCTGCACTTCTGGAATATTGGGAAACAGCATACTTATTTTCTTCACCATCGGAATTATTGCAGCAGCATTCAGCAGTGCCGACTCGGCATTGACAGCCCTCACCACTTCTTTCTGTATAGATATATTGGATATACAGAACGACAGTGAAAAACAGGCAAAACGCAAACGACTGATGATTCATATTGCAATATCAATAGTTTTTGCCCTCATTATTCTGGTTATAAAAGAAGTGAACAACAGAAGTATTATTGACGCAATATATATGATTGCATCATATACATACGGACCACTGCTCGGAATGTTTATTTTCGGCTTATTTACCAAACGCTTGGTAAAAGACAAGTTTGTTCCGTATATTTGCATCATATCTCCGGTAATCAGCTTTGGCATTAATTATGTTGTTGAAAACACAACAGACTATATTTTCGGATATGAAATATTGATGATAAATGCAGCCATAACATTCTTTGGAATGTGGCTTACTTCAAGCAATAGCCGGGAAACCAGTTCTTCATTAGAAATTAAAAACTAAATTTTCATGGAAATAAAAAGCGCAGAATTCGTTATCAGTAATACTAACGTAAAAAAGTGTCCGGAAGGAAACAAACCTGAATATGCTTTTATCGGACGAAGCAACGTTGGCAAATCATCATTGATAAACATGCTGACAGCAAAAAAAGGTTTGGCTATGACCTCCCAGAAGCCTGGAAAAACCATGCTTATCAACCATTTCATAATAAATGACGAATGGTATCTAGTGGACCTTCCTGGTTATGGCTTTGCACAACGTGGCAAAGAAGGACGTGAAAACATACGCAAGATTATTGAAAGTTACATTCTGATGCGTGAGCAACTTACTTGTCTCTTTGTCTTGCTCGACTGCCGCCATTCTCCTCAAAAAATAGATTTGGAATTTATGGAATGGTTGGGTGAAAACGGTGTTCCGTTTGCTATAATATTTACAAAGACTGACAAAATCAGCAAAGGCAGACTGGCAGAAAACACTGAAGTGTATAAGAAAAAGCTCCTTGAAACTTGGGAAGAATTACCTCCTATCCTCTTCTCTTCATCAGAGAAAAAAGAAGGAAGAGATGATATATTAGATTTCATTGACAATATCAACAAATCAGTAAACGAATAAAAACAAAAAGCCTGGTCAACACCAACCGGTCCGACCAGGCTTTTTTGTATATTAATATGTCCAAATAATTACGGATTATAGATTTCTAATCCAGATGTTACGATAAGCAACAGCAACACCATGATCCTGAAGCAACAAAGGCAATCTGCCATGAGCCTTGTATGTTGGGAATCCAATATACGGAGTATTACCTTTCAGGATATAGTTATTCTGAACCAAAATACCATTCAAAACAACAGTAACCATTGCCGGTGATTCCAATGCGCCATCAGTTGTGAAACGTGGAGCTTTATAATAGATATCATAAACCTGCCATTTTTCAGTTCCAGTAAATGCATTAGCCAAAGGAGCCTGCTGTTTGTAAACACTACCAACCATACCGTTTACATAAGTAGGATTGTCTTCGCCATCCAAAACCTGAACTTCATAAATGCTCTGAAGGAAAATACCACTGTTACCCTTCATCTGCAAAGTATTCTTCGGACCAGCTTTAGGAGTTTTGAATTCAATATGCAACTGGCAGTCACCGAAATATTCTTTTGTCTGAACGTCGCCGCCACCAGGAACGATTACCATTGCGCCGTCTTCAATTTTCCAAGTAGGATCAGTAAACTTACCATCTTTTGGAGTCACCCATTTTGACAAATCTTTTCCGTCAAACAATACGATTGCATCTGATGGTGGATTACCTGGTTTATCACCTGGTTGAACTTTAGGTGGCTGAGGAGTATACCATTCTGTAGCTGCTGGAGAAACATGTCCACCTTGCTGAGCGTTTGCTGCTGTAAAAGCACAAACCAAACTGATTAAAAGAAGAATTTTTTTCATGTTTTTAAATATTAGTTAGCTATAAATTAGGTTTAATTATTTCATCACATAGTATTCTGCCTTGTGTTTTCTTGAACAAATATATTAGTTTTTCAACAAATAACACAAAAAAACCTGCTCAAATTTATTCATCACGGCTTTTTTACATAATGAATAAATCAAAGCAGGTTTAATAAAATATATCTAATAGCCTAATATTCTGAATTTAGAGATATGCAACTTCTTTACCTCTTACATTATCATCAATTTTTCCATCAGAATATGCCAACTGGCCATTTACATATGTTTTCCATACGGAATGGTGGAAAGTATATCCTTCAAACGGCGACCAGCCGCACTTTGTCAATATATTTTCCGGAGCAACTGTCCAATGCTTTTCCGGATCTATCAGAACCAAGTCTGCATAATATCCCGGGCGGATAAATCCTCTCCTGTCAATATTAAATAATATAGCCGGATTATGTGCCATTTTCTCCACAACCTTCTCATATGTGAAAAGTCCGGACTTAGCCATCTTAAGCATAGCAACCAAAGAATGCTGAACCAACGGACCTCCGGATGCAGCCTTCAGGCATGAACCTTCTTTTTCCGAAAGAAGATGTGGCGCATGGTCTGTCGCTACAATATCAATAAGATTATTGTTTACAGCCTCGCGCAAAGCATCACGGTCAGCAGCTGTTTTTATTGACGGATTCCATTTTATTCTGTTGCCGAAACGGGCATAATCACTGTCGTCAAACCAAAGATGATGAACGCAAACTTCACCTGTAATCTTCTTTTCCGACAATGGCAAGGAATTGTCCAGCAAAGTAGTTTCCTTTGCAGTTGACAAATGAAGTATATGCAATCTTGAACCAAGACGAGTAGCCAACTCAACAGCCTCGGAAGATGAAGCATAACAAGCCTCTTCGCTTCTTATTTTGCTATGGAAAGATATATCCAAATCTTCACCATACAAAGAAGTGTAATGAGCGATGTTGCGTTTAATCACTTCCTCTTTCTCGGCATGGATAGCAATCAGCATTCCAGTTTCACCAAACAGGCGTTCCAGAGTTTCCTTATTGTCCACAAGCATATTTCCTGTTGAAGAACCAAGGAACAGCTTCAATCCGGGAACACGGCTTCTGTCCAGCTTCTTTATTTCATCCATATTATCATTCGTTCCACCGAAGAAGAATGAATAATTGGCAACTGAAGTTTCTGCCGCCCTGCGGAATTTCCATTCCAAATTCTCAATTGTAGTTGTCTGAGGTTTTGTGTTCGGCATATCCATAAATGTCGTAACACCTCCGGCAACTGCCGCACGGCTTTCTGTTCCGATATCAGCTTTGTGAGTCAAACCCGGTTCACGGAAATGCACCTGGTCGTCGATACATCCGGGAATAAGCCACTTACCAGTCGCATCAACAACCTCAGCTCCGTCGATATCCGGACAATTGCCCTCGAATATCTCAGCAATCTTATCCCCTTCTATTAAAAGAGAGCCGACATAGCGACGGCCCTCATTTATTATTTCTGCATTTTTAATCAGTGTCTTATGCATAAATCTCTTTTTTATTTCAAACCTCTGTTCTTAAGCAATGGCTCAGTGTTAGGAGTTTTTCCACGGAAATTCTTATACATATCCATAGCATCGTCAATGCAACCCGGCATCAAAACATACTGACGGAATTTCTGAGCAACTTCCTGATTGAAAATATCTCCAGTTTCCTTGAATGCTTCATAAGCATCAGCATCAAGAACTTCTGCCCACATATAGCTATAATAACTAGCTGTATAGCCGCCGCCCATTGTGTGGTTGAAGTATGTTGTACGGTATCTTGACGGAATCTGCTTCAACAAGCCGCGTTTGCCAAGAGTTTCAGACTCAAATTTCACGATATCCAAGTCTGCAGGAATTTCCTTAAGAACGTGATAGTCCATATCAAGATACGAAGCTGCAATATATTCTGTTGTAGCAAAACCCTGACCATATTTATCACTTTCTTCAATTTTCTTCACAAGCTCAGTTGGGATAACTTCACCAGTCTGATAATGTTTAGCATAAACTTTCAAAACTTCAGGTTCAAGAACCCAATGTTCCATAATCTGAGAAGGAAGTTCAACGAAATCACGAGGAACACTTGCAACTCCGGAATAATGAACATTTCTGAAGAAATTATGCAATGCATGTCCAAACTCATGGAACAATGTCTTAGCTTCGTCAACACTCAACAAAGCAGGTTGTCCGGCAGCAGGCTGAGTAAAGTTGCAAACAACAGTTACAATAGGAGCCTGATATTTGCCGTCAACATATGACTGCGGACGATATGAACCGCACCATGCTCCACCGCGCTTGCTTTCACGTGGGAAGAAGTCCATATAAAGCACACCAAGGCTTGAACCATCTTTGTCCTTGCATTCAAATGCCTGTGCATCCGGATGAGGCAATGGAATATCGCTCAAAGCAGTGAAAGTAATTCCATACAATCTGTTAGCTACATAGAAAGCTCCATCACGCACATTTTCAAGTTTAAGATACGGACGGACTTCATTCTCATCGATAGAGAATTTTGCTTTCTTAGCTTTTTCGAAATAATATCTCCAATCCCAGCCTTCAGCAGTGAAGTTATTGCCTTCTTTCTTGATTTCGCCCTGAATGTCAGCCAATTCTTCTTTAGCTTTAGCCAAAGCCGGAGCCCAAACTTCATCCAGAAGATTATATACATTCTGCTCATTCTTAGCCATACGAGTGTCAAGCACGAAAGCAGCATAATCATCACAACCCATCAATTTAGCCTTTTCAAGTCGTGCAGCAATCAATTTCTTCACAACTTCCTTATTGTCGGCATCATTATTGTTGTTTCCACGATTGATATAACCGTTGAAAATCTTCTCACGAAGTTCGCGATTGTCAGCATACTGCAAGAAAGGCATTACGCTAGGATTCTGAAGAGTAAACACCCATTTGCCTTCCATGCCCTCGCTTGCCGCAGTAGCAGCAGCATTGGCAATCAAGCTTTCTGGAAGTCCTGCCAAATCCTCTTTCTTGTCGATTACAAGCTTGAAGTCATTAGTTTCCTTAAGCATATTCTGTCCGAAAGTAAGCTGAAGCATTGAGATTTCATTGTTCAACTCACGCAACTTAGCCTGCTTGTCTTCCGGAAGATTTGCACCGCCACGAACGAAATCCTTATAAGTTTCTTCAAGAAGCTTCATCTGCTCCTTGTCAAGGTTCAGTTCGTTTCTCTTTTCATAAACTTCTTTTACTCTTGCAAAAAGACGAGGATTAAGGCTTATATCATCGCTATGCTTTGACAAAAGCGGAGAAAGCTCACGGCTCAAAGCCTGCATCTCGTCACTTGTATTTGCACTGTTCAAACCATAAAATACAGCGCTTACCTTACGGAGCAATTTTCCGCTCTGGTCCAATGCAGCAATAGTGTTTTCAAAATCAGGAGTTGAACGCTGATTTATAATAGCATCTATTTCCTTTGCCTGTTCTTCCATTCCCTGGATAAAGGCAGGCTTGTAATGTTCCAACTTTATTTTATCGAAAGGAGGAACACCAAAAGGCGTTGTATATTCCGTAAGGAATGGATTCTCGCCAACAACTTCAGCAGATTTCTGTGCGCCGCCACCTCCACATGCCGACAACATAGCAGCCAATCCGGCTGTCAGAAAAATTTTCTTCATAAATTCAAAGTTATTATTGTTTTATTCAAGTTTTGCAAGCCCAACCTTCAGTTAACAAAGTTGACAAGAAAACAACTAACAGCAGTTTGTTCCCTTGCCAACTTGTTCCTGAAGCCTCGTCTTCTTTCAAAAGTATATTTTATTGTTTTTTAGCAGCCTCAACTTCCTCAGCATGCAATGGAAGTTTCTTACCCAAAAGGCGTGCGCCTGTTTCTGTAATCAGATAATCCTCTTCGTTTCTTATACCGCTGAAGTCCTTATATGTCTCAAGCTTGTCGTAGTTCAGGAATTCAGTGAACTTGTTCTGGCCTCTCCACAAATCAATCAATTCAGGAATAAAATAAATACCAGGTTCGATTGTCAGAACAAATCCAGGTTCAAGCTCACGGCCCAATCTCAACGACTTGCGTCCGAACTGAGTGCTCTTCGGCTTTCCGTTATATCCTACATAAACTTCACCCAAATTCTCCATATCGTGAACATCCAAGCCCATCATATGTCCCAAACCACAAGGCATAAACATTGCATGAGCACCGGCTTTTACAGCTTCCATCGGGTCGCCTTTGGCAAAACCAAGGTCCTTCATACCCTGCATAATAACTGCGCAAGACTTTTCATATACATCCACGAAAGGAATACCCGGACGAAGCTCAGCAACTGCAGCCTCGTGAGCAGCCACCTGAATGTCATATACATCACGCTGACGCTGAGTAAACTTGTCGTCTGCAGGAATTGTTGACGACATATCACCGGCATATCCCATTTCAGTTTCTGCACCGGCATCCAGCAAAAGCATATCACCGCTTTTAATCATATTGCTATGGTCGTGATTGTGCAATGTCTGACCGTTAACAGTTGCAATAATAGGGAAAGACAACTGATAATCATGTTTGTATGCAGCCTCAGCAACAGCAGCAGCAACTTCACATTCACGAATGCCCGGACGGACAGTACGCATAGCAGCAAGATGCATATCAGCAGTTACAACACAAGCCTTTTCAATTTCTTCAATTTCTTCGGCAGATTTATAATTTCTCTGATTTACTACGCCATATATGAAAGGAACAGATGGCTGTTCAGCACCAGGAGCCACACCCAACCAGGCAAGAAGCTTGATTTGATGTTCGGCGCGATATGTAGGCAAATAATGAATTGTCTGTCCTTTGCTCTGGGCAGATTTCAAATATGATTCTATTTCTTTATACGGTCTGACTTCTCTTATACCTGCAGCCTCGCTTTTTTCTTTCAAAGTTGGCTGAGTTCCCATCCATACAATAGCATCAATAGTCAACTCATCACCAAAAATGATTTCCTTGTCATTGTCGATATCAATAACGGCAGACAATCCTGCATAAGGAAGTCCAAAGAAATAAAGGAAAGTTGAATCCTGACGGAAATGATATGTATTATCTGCATAGTTCATGCCACTTTCATCATTTCCCAAAAACAACAGCAGTCCTGAACCGACTGTTTTTTTCAATTGAGCCCTGCGGGCAATGTAAGTTTCTTTTGCAAACATAAGATTAGCTATTTTAATACGGCCGGGTGCCGAAACCAAAAATTCCGACACACGGCCTTTATTGTTTTACATGTATCAAAGATACTAAGTTAATCTAAGTTTTGCAAATTAATATTTATCCTTTTGCATGCATCACCAGCAAAGGAGTATTTGTGTGGAACAACATCCTGCGTGCAATGCTCGGACTGAACATTCTGGCAAGAATATTTCTCCTGTATGTGCTCAACGCCAATATATCAATATTCTGATAGCGCACGAATTTCTCTATCGCTAGCAGTAAATCCCCGTCATCAAGCACAGTATATGAAATATTCGCATCCGGATACTGCTTCTTGAAATACTCTTTTGCGCCGGACAGTCTTATCTCATTCCAGTCGTTGCGGCTAGTCGAAATATTGAAAAGATGAATATTTACATCATATCCGGCAAACACTTCCATAAAAGCGTCAAACACCAGCAAATCCCTTTCATTGAAAGAAGTCGCAAAAGCAACATTCTTAACCTTTGCCAAGTCGTTGAAAGGAGTATCCTCAGGAATAGCAAGCACCGGAACCTTATTCAGTTCAATAACTTCACCGGTGACACTACCAATCAAATCAGCATCTTTCTGGTCCGAGCCCCTGGTTCCCATTATGATTATATCAGGTCTGTATTCCTTTCCGTAAGCAATAATCTCTTCTTCAGGCAAGCCTTCACGCAAAACATAATTGAATTCCACCATCGGAAGTTCGCCATCCTCCATCTTCTTGTTCAGCACACTGCAAATTCCTTCCATATCCCTCTGCACCTTGTCGCGCAAATGCTCCGGAGAATCCTCTTCTTTCAAATGATAAGCCGTGGTATCACCTATCGGAGCAGCAGTCGGGAAATATGGAGTGTAATATGCATGCATAATCATCACCTCAGCATTTTTCTTAAATGCATAGTTTATACCAATCTCACAAGCCTTCAACGAATAATCCGAAAAATCAACCGGGATCAGTATTTTACCAATATGAGGATCCTTTGCCACCTTTTCCTCTTTTTCATCCAACCATTTACTGTCTTCAATAATTCTCAAGGCATGAGGAAGGTCTGTTTCCTTTATTCTGATACGGACTCCGGCAGATACAACCGGCTGAATCTGATTCACGTTGTGAATATACACTTCAATACCTTCAGTTTCCAACAGAGTCTTAAGGATTTGAGCTTTCTCGAAAGTATGTATAGCTAATGTTACCAGTTTGTCTTCCATAATCTATCTCCTTTCTTTTCTTATGTAATTATTATACAATTATCAGCCCTTTATTATTAAACAGTTTTGCCTGAAAAATAGTTCGGGAATTGAATAAAAAAGATGGAATATAATCTATTTGTCAATCTTCTTCTTCCGCCAATATCTCCATTGCCCTGTCATATATTGTTGTGTCGTCCAGAACAACAATTCCTCCATCAGGACCTGGTTCAATATGCAGCCCGCAACTTTGCCCGTCTTTGAAATTCTGAGCTCCAAAATAGTTTCTTACTGTCTCCACGGATATTCCCAACTCATCAGCTATTCGGTGCGTTGTCCCATCAGGCAAACTGTCTTTTAGTTTTCTCAATTCATTAAACGAAATTACTTTCGGCATTTATCAATCTTTTTTATTTGTTAAACTTATATCTTTTTCTTCGACTAACATAGTTATTTATTTTGGTTGGTGCAAATTTATGGGGGGATAATGTGGGAAATCTTTATTATGGGGGATTTTATGGGGAGGAAAGGATGATATGAAAATCCGCCTCTGCAAAGCCAAATACAAAGATGTTGTCACTCCTGTCGAAATCAGAAAAATGGAGAGTACAAGGATTAATATGTGCAGTAATATTATTGAGAAGTTTAGGAGGTTGGTTGAGATGGCTCAATAAAAGAAATCGAACATACAAATCTCAAATATCTTATTCAACATTCATCATCTGATAAGGTATTTTCAATCCCGTGAGATAGTTCGATATTTTATAGAAAGTATCGAACACGTCCGAGGTTTTCCAAGCCTCTCCTTTCTCTCCATATTCATGGCTAAAAAATCCGGGCAGAGCTTTAAGTGATGAACCGGTCACATCCATCAGTCTCTCAATTCCCGCACGCTCAATTATTATCATTTTCCTTAAACAGGATAATAAATCCTCCGGATTATCATATTTCTCTAATACTAATTCAAAAACAAGATTCCTTTCTTCATCAAAACCTACTCTCAACGCAGCCCATGGATCCAGATCATCGTGCATATATATTATACTTTCCTCAAAAACAAGTTGTTTGTTCATAATCTTTATTTAAGTTTTTGTTTGGGTTCTAATAATAAGTATTTTCCTTTAAAAACCACACAAATAATAAGTTAATCTTGATTAAGATATAAGGTTATTATTTGTCGGAAATTCTATTCCTTAACCTTAATAAAATTCACTTCATTAAATGTCTTAAATTGCACCATCCTGTTATTCGTAAGTGTTCGTAGTTGCCAAAACAAATCATCATAGGCGGCTTCATCATAATAGAAGAAATCAAACTTTTTGCGTTCACAGCCTTTGGTGCTTTGTTCACGGAAGAAGTCGAAATAAATATACAAATAGAAAATAAAAACATTATTTTAATTTGTCTATATATAACCATTTCCGATATTTTCCAGTCATAAAACAACTCTTAACTTTCTATTTATCTAAGCATTACTTATAAACAGTTGTTTTTACCTTACAAAATTAAGGATAATACAACCTAAGCAGTTTACCGTCTATGACCCTGTTACGTTGTTTTTACCTTACAAAATTAAGGATAATACAACATCATTATCAAAATGGCAAATAATAAGAATGTTGTTTTTACCTTACAAAATTAAGGATAATACAACTCTATTGCCCGAGTAATGAAAATGCACCTGAGTTGTTTTTACCTTACAAAATTAAGGATAATACAACATGCAAGAAATTATGTATCTCAAAGAATATGTTGTTTTTACTTTATAAAACAAACAAAACATCTCCATTACAAACACTCCATAATATGTTCCAAATTCTTACTAAATAAATTATAAACCTTTTCAGCAATCATTATTTCTACATTATTGATACAAACTTTTTTATATTCATTATGTAAAAACATATTCCTTGCATTATTGATAAAATTACTATTAAAATTATTATTAGAAACACGATGAACAATTATATCTATCAACTCAGAAAATGGATAATAACCTTTGTTCGGAGAATCCGAAATAAGTCCTTTTTCCAAAAGTTTCTTTTCAAGTTCATGACATAACTTTACAGCCTGAACCCTACATTTGTCAAAACATTCCTCTTCATTAATATATGACTTATAATCTATAATTTGCCTGTTCCCTTCAAACAACTTATCATAAGATATAAATCTTATATCTTTTTTCAGACGAAGCATTTTTCCAAAATTCTTGACAGGAATATCAGTGTCAGAAAATAAGGTTATATTATTCATTTTAATCTCAAAGCGTACAGGTTGGTCAAATTTCTTATTAACATCTTTCAATGTCATAGAAAAACTTGTTGAAACTTTTTCTTTTCTTCCTTGATTATCACCAAACAAAGTTTCGTTCCAAAGCCTTTTTGCTACCATAAATAAAAGGATGTCCTGAACCTGATATTGGCGTATGATGGACTCATTATTACAAACCTGATTATACGACTTGCGTAACAAATATTCTTCTTTTTCCAATATATCATTTGCTCTTGAGACTTCTATATTTTCAGGCTTCTTCTCTTTCAATCGTTCAGCTCGTTCTTCCAATGTCAAATAACGATTTTCATCGAGAAATACATATTTTCTAGGTTGTTTATAAAATTCCTGAATCTCATCTTCATTTATTATTTCATGAAACTTCAATATCTGATAAGCCACATTCCATGAACGATTGTCAGCTCCTTGATTCTTTAGATATGTTCCAAGTTTCGTCTTCTGTAAACAGCTTTTAATCGCTTCATTAAATATTCCACGAGGCAAAAAAATAGGTTGACCTTCTTTTTCTCTTTCTGCTGCAGAACTTTTTCCCTGCTGCAATTTCCTTAAAGGATGACATGCTATGTTTATACGTCCTTTATGAAGTTTCAGTTTTATTCTTTCAAAATAATTCAAACGCTCACGCATATAAGCCAAATAGAAGTCAAACAATGATGCCATTGTATTAACTTTGATCTGGCTGAGAAAAGGATGCGGATTCTTGCCACCGATTAAAAACGCTCTTTTAAAAACATCTTCCAGTTCATTTCTCCTGAAAAAAGCCAAAGATGTTTGCAAAGCTCTGAAATTTGCTCCAGTCACTTTATCTTTACTGTCTTTAGCCGGTTGAAGCCACAACATATCATGGGCCAGAATATCAGCTTTCTCACCAATCTTAAAACTCTTTTTGTTGTCACGTTGTTTTTCGGCTTCATTTAATTTTGTTTTAGTCCATATTATAGCTTTTTCTACACGTCGAATCATCAACACAGATACATCTTCAGCCTGTTTTGTTTTTTCTTCTTTGGATTTTAACAGGGCTTCACGCAATATTTCATCTACTGATTTGTCACATTTGTTGGCAAACCTACTATCCGAACGCAGATACGCGTAAAACAATAATGCAGATAAATCATACTTGCTCATCCAAAAATGAGGAACAACATTTTTTGACCCTTTATTTTCCAATTTTGGTAAACCAGATTCTGTTTCACTCAGAAGCCTTATTCCGACATTGTTATTATTAACAACATAATGCGGATAAGCTTTAATCACATGTGGCTGGAATTCATCAGGTAACATATAACTTGTTTCTGTGGAATCCTTAACCTTGATATTATATTGATTTGCCACAACAGACGATAAATCTCTATAAATATCCTTGCAACAACCATACATTTTTTCTGACAAATAACGTTCCTGCTCTGTTTCATCAATACGCACCTTCATATAAGCTTTATGGACATAATTTCCCAAATACGTATAAAATCCTATTCGCTTGAAGTCATCCAAACGATCCAAATATGTCAGTGCTAATTGCTCAAATCGGTTTCTTCCTCTTTTACAATAAGCCTCATAAGATGTATCTTCATCAATATCTATATTCAGCTTATCCTTATATTGATTAATATAAGTTTCGTGTAAAGTTTTATATAATTCATTTGGGATCTTACAAATTTCACCTAATAAATCCATAATAAATGCAGTGTCGCTATATTTCTCAGCTTTTAATCTTTCCACTGGCTTTATATTGGAATGCGCCAAAAAAGTTTCCAAGGTTAACCTATAAGAAAATGTTCCGCCATTCTTAAACCCTTTTAATTGTTTAAGCATCAAATAACCGTACTTCCTATTAAGGAATAAAGACGTAAAAAAAGCAACACCTTTTTCTGTAAGCTGATTATTCTTCTCCAATAAATACATAAAATGATCAGCTTCTGTTTTTCTGACAGCATTTTTACCATTCATCTTATAACGCCTTAAATGTGATACTGCACATTCGTTGGCAGAAAAACGCTCTTTTACCAATTTAATGCTTGCATCATAAATTTGAAGTAAAGCCTTAAGTATTGAAATCTGATATATTATACCTTCCTTTTTATATATTATAGGACTATAAACAACCGCGTTATGAATATAATGAGTATAGCTATCACGCAAATCCTTCAGATTTTTTGCGAAAGCACATAATACATCTTTATAAAATGTCTTTAATTCCTGTAATTCAGATTCTTCAAATCCATTAGCAAATTTCAACGCTTCCAACCACGGGAAATAAAATTCCACTATCTTTTCTGTCTCCGGAACCCTATTTGAATTATTGAATATACGGGATATATATGTTTCCACTTGATCTAAATTCTGGTCATTTCCTTTGGGTGTTTTCAGCTTTTTCGCCAACAAATGAATAGTATTAATAAAATTATCATTTGCCATATTCAAATAACTGCCGAATATATATTTATTATCCATGGTCTATCTCTTTAAATATTTACTAAACAATATATTATAAGCTTCACTCATTCTTAATATTCAAAAGTAACAAAAGAATAATGTTTAAGCAAACATAAAATAATTGTATTTGATTTTGGTTATTAGAAACAACTCATAACTTGCTTTTTCTCTTAGTTTTATCAATAGTCTGTTGTTTTTACCTTACAAAATTAAGGGATTTACAACAATATCTTGACTTACTTAAGAGTAAGGAAGGTTGTTTTTACCTTACAAAATTAAGGGATTTACAACCAGAAAAGGAAAAGACTTAGCCCACACGGTGTTGTTTTTACCTTACAAAATTAAGGGATTTACAACACGGAAAAATTGTTGGTCCCTTTAGTTTGGTTGTTTTTACCTTACATAATTAATTGGGGTACAACCAATATTTTTATAGGATTACATTCAAAGTGTTACTTTTTTGTTTGCTTCGTTTTGTTACTAAAGTTTTTCACAATAATATAGTTATAAATTCATTGTTAAACTATTAAAATCAACATACCAAAAGATTATTTACAGATTTTATCTATCCATTTTTAGGTATCATTGAAATAACATCTGGCATATTACGAACTACATCCCATTTTGCAATTTGTATCATTTTCTGTTTTCTGTCTGAGCTATAAAATGTTAAGTCTTCACGTTGACGAATTAGTTTTTCCAAGCTACCTGTTCCCGCTGACGAGAAAAGAAAAGCCTTTTCAGGGTTACAGATTCTTTTGCACATATGGAAATATCTCTTTATATGTTATAGCATTCATATTTCCTATTACAAGGAATTTTTTTCTATAATTAAACAACAAAGAAATAAACTGCCTAAATAAAGAAAAAGGCGGATTTGTAACAACAATATCCGATTCATTCAAAAAATTAATACATTCTTCGCTTGCAAAATTTCCATCTCCTTTCAACTTGTTAACATTTAGAACATTAATTATTTCTTTGTAATTTTTATTTGCGAGTAGTTCTTCCTCAATCTTATCAACTTGAAGAACATAGCCTCTATTATCTATGCTTGATTCTAAACATGAACGTTTTGAATTTCCATAAGATGTACAAATCAATTTTTTCAAATTGAATCTATTAAAATTGTATATAAAAAATCTACAGAAATCAGATTCAAATGGATCATCACAATTACATAATACGATCTTGTCTAAAAATTGGGATTGATAATTAATTAATTCTTTTTCAATTATCTCTAATGGAGTATAAAACTCATCATTTTTGGTATTCTTTGCTGATTGTAAGTATGTATTAGTATTACTTTGCATTATAAATTGAGGATAAATTTCATTTTACAAATATACAATTTTCATCAAAATATACTTTATACTAAGAGTATCTTGTTTTCATTTCGAAGAAATAATGTCTTTTAATCAATAAATTAATTCTTTACTAATCAAAGAGCCGCCACAAAGCGGCTCTTTTAACATTTTTCTAAGCCCTCATCTCCCCCCACTTATCAAACTCCTGCATCAGCAGCCATGCCATAGCCTGGGATTTTATGATATACTGGCAAGCATGTTCCGGGATATTAAAACCTCCGGTCGGTTTGAAATCTTTGAAACGCTCCATGGCTTCCAGTTTCTGCTCACGGGTATGATGGATAATTCCACGGTCCTGCAATGTCTTGTAAATATATGGCGGGCGGAGCATTTCCAGACTTTCTCCGTTTTTGTAGCGGCGGAAGGCTTCACGAACGTATTGCATATCCCGGTCGGCGGAAGAAAGGCTGTTGTCGGCGGAAAGGGCTTTTTGCTGTTGTTCTTCCTGAATCTTTTTGCGCACCTGTTGGCGAATATCGCTTGTCTTGTACTTTTCAAGCCAGGTTGTGAATGTCCAAAGATTTATTCCGTTAAAGCGGCCTAAGCGTCCTTTTGCTCCGTTTTCAAAGCAATATTCAATTTCCTTGCATGTCAGATAAGAATAACATTGAAAAAGGTCTGATACGAGTTTTGCGGAAATTACACCAACCGCCTTTTCTTCATAAGTCTGATAACCGACCATAAAATAGCATTGCACTATCTGGGACGATACAAACTCGGTCAACTCTTTCTGGCTCATATCTTTTATCTTTCTATCATGCATTGCTTTATAAAGCATCATTTCTTCATAACTGTTTTCCATACTACAATCCTCCTCCATCTAATAATCGTTGGGCAATAACACTCGCTTTTTGAGCACATTCCATAGCCTCGTCAACCTTCGATTTCTTTTCTTCACGAATCTTACGGGGCTTTGAATTTTGCTGTTCCAATATCTCCGGAACTGACTGGAATTTCAGGTATCTCCACCAGTTTATCAGACGGCGTTTATAGTCGTTGATGTTAAGCATCGAACCTGTTTCGCCGATTGACACTATGTGCTGTTCAAAATAGTCCATAATTTCTGGCAGCAGTCTTAACACCGGAGATCCTTTCCCGCTGCTTCTGACAACGCTGCTCAGCCATTCTTCGTCTTTCATAAGCTCGGCATTCCATTTCTTGCAGTTTTCGCTGAATGAGTTTGGCTTTTTAATTTCTTCCTCTAAAACTATAACTCCATTTGCTTCTCGCGCGCACGCGCACGCGGATGATGAAGAAGAATATAAATTTTTTACTTTACTTTCTTTTACTATACTTTCCTTTCCTTTACTTTCCTTTACTTTACTTTGTTTGGAAATGTCAACATTTTCACCCGTTGAATCAACTGAAATGTTACATTTTTCATCATTCAACGGAGATGATTGTTGCATTTTTGAGGCGTTTTTTGATTCAGAAAAACGCTTTGGAATTGGCACCAAAAGATATTCAACATTCTCACATACAAAGTTTTTACGGCGTGATATGATTTCAAAGAAACGCTCCTGTATTCCTTTTGATGTTAAGATTTGGTGCTCTAAAAAGAGCTTTTTGTTAAAGAAATTAAACTCAACCAGAAAGTCGATTATCTGCTGCACCTTTTTACTGTTAAAACGTGAGTGCAACGAATATGTAAACACCTTGCAAATTGTTTCATTCCATCGCATATAATAACCATTCGTATATATTTTGCACAATAGTTTTATATACACTCCGGATGCTTCAAAACCAAAATTTGCCATTAGCATTTCGATTTTTTCATTTTCGAAAAATTGTGTGTCCAGTGGGAAATACGATAATTTATTTATTTCTGTAGCCATAATTTTTTAGTTTATTAGTTAGCAATTTATCAAGGCTGAAAGCCTTCTTATAGCCCAGGGTGTAAGCCCTGGGTCTAACATGAAGTCGAGAGACGGAGCGCTGAAAGTGCGACACCAAAATCCAATTGTTTCGCTCCTTCAGAGCTTGTTTTTGGATGGCGGCTAGTGACCCAGGGCTCACGCCCTGGGCTATGCTAAAGGCTTTCAGCCTTATATCCCTTGTCTCTGTAGCCTTCTCCATTTTGGTGGATTTGCAATCCACATTGATTGGAACGGGATTACAAATCCCGAACAGCATAAACATTGGATTACAAATCCAATGCAACGGATAGCCTCAAATCCTCGTCAACTCGTTTACTTGTCAACTTGTCTCCTCATATTTATTGCCCTCACAATCAACCTCCCCGTCCTCATAGTCAACAACTCCGACGGCAAAACCCGGATAAGCAACCAACCACAGGCGGCTGCTTCATTGTATTTTTCCATATCACGTAGGAATCCTTCGGGGCGGAAATGGCGACCGCCATTATATAGACCGCCTTCAACCTCGACGGCAACTTTTGCTTCGATGACTGCAAAATCAAAGCTCCAGTCGCGCGTGGGATGGAAACGGTGCTCCGCAACGACATGAAAACCAGTGTTGCGGAACACCATATCGTCAAGCGGCGAATAGCTCATTGTAATCTATCAGGAATTGCTCAGCTTCATACTGAGAGTCAAACATTTTAACCTCATACGTGTTCATCCGGTTATCGAATGCTATCCAGGCATTGTTGGCTTCTTCATAGAAATATCCGTAATCGTGGTTATGGTTGAAACTGTAAGCACGGCTAAGATGTTCACCAACATTCAGCTCATTGTACTTTTTCTTTGCCTCATTGTCGAAAAGGCAGGAGTTCATAAACTCCCGCACTTTGTCTGCATTAATCATGTATTTTTTCATAATCATGCTACTTTTTTAGGTTCTACATTGGTGTTTTCTATTGTCAGGAACTTGTCCAGTCCGTAACGCTTGCCTTTCGTGATATACAATAACGCTTCACGTTCGCAGAGTGACATATCTTCAAGAAGGCGGTCTATCCATGCATATTCATCTTTGCCCAAATGTAAACGCACCGATATATTGCTTGTTGACTCGTAATTCACTGAAAGATGGGCATATATAGTCAGCAACTCACTATTTCCCGACGGCTGGCGATAATATCCGTCAACAACAAGATTGTGATAACTTGTTCCCGTGATTTTTTCAATATGGAATGCAAGGTTTTGCATTGCCAGCGCAAATTCTTCGTGAATCGGCGCCTCGTTGAAATAAACTGTGCGATAAGTATCGTCGTTTTTTTCATCAAAAATTTCCATTTCTACTTTTAAGTAGTTACTTTTGATTGATATTTGAAAAATCCTTTTTTCAGATGTCATAATATTATTGTTTTTAAATATTTATAAATTTCAACGGGTTAACCTAAGACGTGAGTCTTGGGTTAACTTTTTTTGTCTCTGTCTCTGTTCCAACGGATTTGCAAACCGTTGGTTATTCTTGGTGGATTTGCAATCCACATTGATTGGAACGGGATTAAAAATCCCGAATAGCATACACATTGGATTACAAATCCAATGGAACGGACTACTTAATTTCTCCATAATCACGCCGCTTTAGGTTCTTCCTTATATTCCACGCATGGAGAATCAATTCTAACACCTTTCCTAGCCTGTTGTTTCGCAAACATCAGCATCGGGTGCATTATGCGGCGAAGGTCTGCATCGGGCAATCCCTTACCGACATTTTCCCACCAGAATTTGAACAGCTCAACATAGCCTTCGTTAGTCAAGGCTTCAGGAACAAGCTCCATCTGCACTGCTTTGAGCTGCAATGAGGCAAGTCCGGCAGAACGGCGTTCGGCTGCACGGTTGTAGGCTTCGGCCTTTTTCTTTTCGTCCGTGATTTTTCCGATTCGTTTCTGCGACATCTCATAGTTTTTCTGCAATCTTGCTGCTTCCGCACGTGCTTGTTCGGCTACAGACTTAAGGTATTGCTTCAGCAACTGATTACAATTATAAGCCGGTGATTCTGACTTTTTCGGATCAATAGCATTTTCAAGCGAAACAAGCTGCTTTTGCAGTTTTGTCAAAGCATCAGTTATCGGTCGGCGATTTTCGTGCATCAAACGCACTGCACCTGAGCATTCAATAATGTAATTACGGATTTCATCGGCAAGGTTTTCATTAACACCAGAGGCTTCAGCCTGTTTCAACAGCTCTTCTCCCGTATTTTTCACATTGATACTTTTCCCAGCATTTTCTGCTAAAACGGTTTCACATGATTGGATTTCCAATCTTAGATTTAATGATTTGTTTTTTCTCATGTAATATATTTTAAGGTGTTGGCAACAAGAATATTCCCGTTGTCTTACAGTAACAAATATAACAATTTATTTTTAAACAATAAAACATTTATAGCACTAATTATCAATTATTTTGATTTATATCATTTAATTTTTTTAGTTTAAAATATATGTATAATTTGGTGCACTGTGGGATACTGTTGCCTTATTTGTAGAATATTGGCGATATAGTAAGAATTCGTCGTTTGGCGAAAGGAATCATTTTACCCACGAATATAATTCATATTTCCTTTCGGAAGAAAATCAATTTACTCCCGAAGGTAAATCAATTTACTTCCGAACGTATTTTAATTTTCTTCCGAACGTAAATTCACACCCAACATAATAATGAAACATTTGCAAGACATATACGGATACTGGGACACAGAAGCGGACAGCAGGGCTATGAAAGCAACGTATATTTACCAATCATACCAACGTAAAATATATAATGTAAATGAAAAGAATCCTATTATCAATTTTGATTCCTGTATGCTATGCCTGTGGAAGCAGTAGAAAAACGGAAAACGCCATGTCCGCCAGCAGAAATATGTTTTCAACAGAAACGCTGAAGGCTACTACGGTGAGCATACCTGCAAAAAAGGCGTTTCTCTCCATTCCGCTAACCGATGGGAAAATAACTAAACCGCCTGCCGGAGCATCATACCAGGCACGAAACGCGCACAACACAGTAAAGGCAACCATCGAAAATGACACGTTATTTATTGAATCCGTTTGCGACAGTATTCAATCAACGTATTACGGCTATGAAAGGATATCAGGCGAAAATGAAAACAGCGAAATACGGCAAAACAAGGAAACGGAAACCGGAAAAGACAGCAGCCTACGAACCATTTTAATTATAATTTCTGCTGCAATCGTCCTGTTATGCGTATACAGAAAACAATAGGCGAATGTAGATGCACGCTGGCGGACAATAGCGGACAGTGCAAGGTATGGGCGGTTGTAACTTTGTAATATCAAGGCTGAAAGCCTTGGGTTATAGCCCTGGGTGTAAGCCCTGGGTGTAAGCCCTGGGTCAGGTAGATTTCCCCCACCACCAATATAGCCCTGAAGGGGCGACACAATGTCCGGTTGTGATTTTGGGGGTTAATTGAGTGTCGCTCTTTCAGAGCTCCGATTGGATGGTGACCATTATACCCAGGGCTCACGCCCTGGGCTATACAAATCAGACTAATGCCTGATTTGAGAAGGCTTTCAGCCTTATCAACTAAAAAACTTAAAAACTAACAAACTTAAAAACTTAAAATCTATGGCAGTAAAGTACAGATTAGTAAAACGTAAGGTATCAGACCTTAAAGGTGGTGCCCAGGTTGAAAAAACCTTTGCGAGCACCGTTTACAACAGCAATGTGGAACTGGAAAGCGTATGCGAACTGGTTGCAGTACGTTCGTCAATGTCGAGTGCCGACGTTAAGAGTATCATTGACTCCCTTAACTA
The DNA here is from genome assembly GCF_056640935.1 of Parabacteroides sp. KHUB-01. Lineage (NCBI taxonomy): Bacteria > Pseudomonadati > Bacteroidota > Bacteroidia > Bacteroidales > Tannerellaceae > Parabacteroides > Parabacteroides sp. KHUB-01. The sequence goes on from NZ_CM153256.1 coordinate 600,915, forward strand.
CGTGCTTGTCCGCGAGCTGAGCAACGGCAATATTGTGGAACTTGGTGAACTGGGCAACTTCCGCCCTTCGGTTTCTTCAAGCGGTGCTGCAACTGAAGAGGAATTCTCTGTGGCAACCAACATCCGAAAAGCGAGAATCATCTTCTCGCCGGGCAAGGCTCTCCGAAACCTGAAGAACAACTTTAGCTACACGGTTGTCAAGCCGGTTACGGTTACGGAAGAATGTGACAAACCACACTTGGAGTAAGGCTAAACGGTTGATTTTCTGCTACAACAGCATTAAGAAAAGTAAATAATAACTTGCCTATTTACAAGATTTTCACTATCTTAATGCTATGAAAGCAGAAGCAATTACAATCAAGGAAATGGCCCTGATGTACTTCCCGAACAGTACACCGGATTCTGCCCGCCGACAGTTGTCACGATGGATACAGAAAAACACACAGCTACAGGCTGAGCTCGCGGACGCAGGATTTTACAGAGGCCAGAGAGTGTTAACGCCTAGACAGGCAGGTATTATAATTTATTGGTTGGGGGAACCGTAGGAAAGAGACAAGGTATCAGATACGAGGGGACAAGGGAAATAACTATCAAGGCTGAAGGCCTTGGGGTTATAGCCCGGGGTGTGAGCCCCGGGTTAAGATGCACCTCCTCTCTCATCTCAGCTCTGAAAGAGCGAGGTTGAGCATCAAGGTGCGCTCCTTCAGAGCTTATATTTGGGTGGCGGATAGTGACCCAGGGCTCACGCCCTGGGCTATAAGAAGGCTTTCAGCCTTATACGGCCTTATTTCTGAAACCTTGTCAACTCGTTTACTCGTCAACTTGTCAACTAACAAAAGAAAGGAGGCATGAAAAACATACAACTATACATTGCTACAATATTATGCATTTCGGGATTAGTGTTATTATATCTCGGTTTTTGGGTTCCACCTCAAGGGGAGATTCATTCTTCCGTCCTGGTTGCCTTCGGTGAGGTTTCGACATTTGCGGGGGCGTTATTTGGGGTGGATTATAAATATAGGGACAAGGTGTCAGATACGAGGGGACAAGGGGAATAACCATTAAGGCAGAAGGCCTTGCATTTTATATGCGTAGGGCAACGCCCTACGTTTTAGGCATCCATCCTATCTATATACGCCCTGAAGGGGTATAACTGGGGGAAGTTCCGCCCTTTCAGGGCTTAATCCCTATACACACATCTGATACACAGGGCGTTGCCCTGTGCTGTAAAATTTAAGGCTTTCAGCCAAACGTGACGCTCCTTCAGAGCTTGTTTTTAGATGGCGAATTGTGACCCAGGGCTCACGCCCTGGGCTATGCTAAAGGCTTTCAGCCTTATGCGCCCTCGTTCCTGTAGCCTTGTCAACTCGTCAACTAAATCAAAGAAAAGGTGGTGAAGAAATAAAAAAAGCTGTATCATCACTGATACAGCCCTACTATTAATTCGTTTCCAAGAACAATCACTGAAACCGTAAGGAAAATGGCGCATACTATCAAATGCTTTCTTTTCCCTGAATATCTGTCCGCCGGATTATCAACGAAATCCGGAACTCTGTCTTTAAGCCATTTCCGACGAGCGGCAGCATATAAATAATATACAAAAGCACCAAAGAACAAGCCGGACAAAGCTCCGGGTATGATATCTGTTATGAAATGAACTCCCAGATATATTCGGCTATAAGCTGTCACAGCTGCCCACAGGAAAATGGTCCAGCCGAAAATCTTGTCACGCATGAGCAATGTCATAAACATGGCAAAACCGAAAGCATTTGCAGCATGACTGGAAATGAATCCATATTGTCCGCCACGGTAATTGAACACTGTATGAACCAAATCCTTGAAGTCCGGATGATGCGTCGGTCTGAAACGGTGGAAATAATCCTTGCAGAAGCCTGAAGCAAACTGGTCGCAAAGTGTTATGACCAACGCTATTGCCAAGGCGATGAACAGGCTTTCTCTCCAGTCTTTCTTATAGAACAGGACAAAGAGAATAAAGGCTGCCAAAGGTAGCCATATCACTTTCCCGGTATAAATCCACATGAAATTATCCCAGAAAGGCGAATGGCAACCGTTTAGCGCAAGAAACGCATCACGTTCATAGACCAAAAGTTTTTCAACCATTGTTCAATTATATTTTTACTATATCCTTACTTGGCATCCAGCCCACATTTCCATCTTCAAGGGAGATTTCGCTCCATTCGCCCAAAGTGCTTTTTACAGATACTTTGGTTCCTTCATGAATGACAAACAAGTCTGTTCCGCTATTGTCCGGTGAGCTTTTAACTGTTACTGTCGGAGTAAAGACTATTGCATCCGAACGATTTGTAAGCTCACTTTTCTGAGCTGAGCCAAACACGTTGGACATGATTGTCACGAACAGGAAGAATAATCCGGCATAAAAGCCGACTTGCTTGAATAATCTCTGTTTTGAGAAAAAGAAAACTGCAAGACAAACCAGAAATACAAGGAAAGTGACAATTCCTGTACGTCCCCAACCATCTGCCGAGGCAATATTCTGGATTGAATGATACCATTTAACGAGGAAAAATTCTCCTAGCGGTTCAATCTTGTCCACTGTCATTTGCTTTGCCAACTGCAAATTGAAGCGGATGTCTGCATCTGCCGGTGAAAGCAGCAAAGCTCGTTCGTAGTTAAGAATTGCCTGCGCTATCTTTCCTGACTTGTAATATGAGTTTCCCAAATTATAATAGATGGCAGCAGATTCGCCGTTATTCTCCAGAATGCCTTCATACAGTTCGATTGCTGTATTGTAGTCTTCTTTTGTGTAGGCAACTTCGGCTTCTTTGATAACCGCATCCTGTGCTATTGCAGGAAAAGAAATGCAAGCCAGAAACAAAAAGATTAATATTCTAATATTTGCTCTCATACCTAATTTCACTTTTTAATTGTATTTTCCATTTTGCCAATAGCATCAACTGTCTGTCCGTATAGCTTGTCCATTGCATCAGGAGCCTGAGACGGAGCGTAACGGGCGAACTCGCAAGTATTGAGGATTTCGATAAAGTCTTTGATAAGAACTTCATCAACGCCATATTTGGCAAGCTCTGCTTCAACATTGTCTTTGGTCAACTCTGCCTTTGAGATATTAAGTTTGTCGCTCAGATATCCCCACAAAGCACGGAGAACTTCTTCGTAGAATTCTTCCTTCTTGCCTTCTGCCATCAGTTTGCCGGCGCTCTTCAATCGTTTTACGGCAATCTTGTTTGCTTTCTTGTTACGCACACGTGCCAAGTCTGCATTTTCCTTTATCTGCTTTCTGTAGATAACGAAGAATATTGCAAACAACACCAGAGGAATAAGATAGCACAATGTGTACATGAACGAACCGAAGAATACATCTTCACCTTTCTTTGTGAAATGGAATCCCTTAGTCTTAAGATAGCGAATATCTTTGCCCAAGAATTTCACGCTTTCCCTGTTGGAGCTGAAGTTTGAAACAACTGGTGCTGCGGCATCTCCGCCCTCGCCTTTATCAACGTGCAATTTATACGGTTCTGATTTGATTGTTTTGTAAGAACCGGATTTAGTGTCGAAATATGAGAATTCAATAGCCGGGATTTCAAAATCGCCTGCATATCGTGGGATTGCCATATATTCGACAGTTTTGGTGCCTGACACGCCTGACACAGTAGTTTTACTGTCTATCTCGACTTTCGGATCATAGATATCAAAGTCGTTAGGGAATTTCACTTCCGGATTCTTGACCAGCTTCAAGTTTCCGTTACCGCTGATTTTTACTGTAACGGTAACAGCTTCATTAGCCTTCAGGCTGTTTGTGTTTATAGTTGAAGACATAGTGAAATTACCAACCGCACCTGAGAATGAAGCAGGTTTTCCGGAAGGCAACGGCTTGACATCAACTGTTGCCGAAGCTGTTGTGAGTTTCTTGTTCACTTCCTGATAAGCATCGAAGAAGTCGTCAAATATACTTCTCACCTTTCGCTGTGTTGCAACAGGAATTACGGCATCAATCTCTGCCGGACTGATAGTAATCTTTCCTGAACGCTGAGGATAAAGAACTGTTTGCTTCAGAACAACAGTGAAATAATTTCGTCCGTTATAATTGTCTTTTTCCCACTGTTTCTGCTCCGGCAATTCCACTTCCTGGGCAAGGAATCCTGCGAAATCAGGGAACTTGGCTCCACTCAGGTTACATGGACGGGCTGCATAAAGCTTGAATGTGACCAAAAAGCCTTCCTGCTCATACACGCTACGGTCAGAAACTTCCATACGCACAAAGAAGTCGTCTTTTCCGATTGACGAAGCAGAGCCGGCATCGCCCGAAGTTTTGTTTTTCGATGTCTTGTCTTCCGGAAGGACTTTAATTGTCAAAGCGTTTGACGTGTAGTTTGCGCCATTAGCCTTTACCGTAGCCGGAGCAATCTCGAAAGTTCCTTCCTTTTTCGGCATCAAAATATAAGTAAAGCTAACTGTAGTTTCACTCTTACTCTGACCGTTTACCCATGAACTACTGTGCGACACAGACTGCGATGGTCCCATAAGCACTTCAAAATCGGGCATCGACTGCACTCTCAAATCCTTTGCCTCTGCATTGACGGTGTAAGTCAGACGAAACTGCTCTCCCATGGCAACGGCACTCGGAGCCGAAGCTTTGAAAACAATATCGCCTGCTGCCTTGGCTGTGAAACCAACCATAAGCAAAAGGACAAAGAAGAAAAATAATTTTCTCATTGATATTCAGTTTTTTTATTTATTTAAGTTCCGCAAGCTCAACTTAATAGTTAACAAGGCTCAGATACAAGTTTAGAAGGTTAAAAAGCCTGTAACTTTATAAGTTGTTATCTAAAAACTCTTGTTAACTTGTTTTCTTGTCAACTTGTTTCCTGCAAGTTGAGCTTGCAAAACTCTAATTATTTACTTTTACTTCGTTATAAAAATATCCAAGGCAAAGAAGTTACCACTGTTTCTCAGTCTTGCGTCGCTGCTGTTGCTGCTGCTGAGCCTTCTTAACCTTTTCCTGAGTGTCTTTTTCGTCCTGCAAGAAAGCATCAAGCATTTGCTGGGCATTGTCCTGACTCATCTGTTCGTTTGGCTGTTCCTGCTCCTGAGTCTTGTTCTGCTTGTTGTCCTGCTGCTGTTGCTGTTGTTGCTGCTGCTGGTCTTGCTGGTCCTTGTTTTCGTCCTTGTCCTGATTCTGCTGGTCCTGGCTCTGATCCTGGTTCTGCTGGTCGTTCAGCAATTTCTGGGCAAGAGCCAGATTATATCTGGTTTCATCATCTTTAGGATTCAAACGAAGAGATTCCTTGTAAGCCTCCACACTCTTGGCATAATCTTTACCGTTCATAAAGATATTGCCCATATTATGATACACTTCGGAAAGGCGCTGCTTTCCTTCGGGTGTTTCTTTCAATCTTTCACTCTGACCGGCAAGCAACTGATACTGCTCTGCAGCTTCCGGGAATTTTTTCTGCCTGTACAGGGAATTTCCCAAATTATATGTGCCTTCAATTGAACGGGGATTGACTTCAAGAGCCTTTCTGTATTCAATTTCCGATTCGGTGAATTTCTCTGATTTATACAAATCATTCCCTTCACGCACATGCTTTCTCTCTGCCTTTTGCGCAAACACGGAGCTGCTGCTCAGAATCAGAACCGTCAGACATAATATAGTTCTTTGCATACGCTTCATTTTTTATCAAGAGAATAATTTAATTTTCTTAAATATATGATTCTTTCTGTCCAAGGTGAAGAAATCCACCAACAGCAGAATCAATGCAATCCATGCGAAAATCTGGAATTGCTCGTCGTATTCGGAATAGACTTTGCTGTCAAGTTCCGATTTGTTCATTTTGTCAATTTCTTTCTGCAATGCTTTCAAGGCAGAGTTTGTATTGTCCGCACGGACATACATTCCATTGCCTGCCGCAGCAATCTCCTGACACATCTGTTCGTTCATCTTGGTGATAACAACATTTCCTGAGTTGTCTTTCATGAAGTTGTTATTTCCATCCAATGGAATAGGTGCGCCTTTAGGGTCGCCCATACCTACGATATTCACGTGTATGCCTTTTTCGGCAGCTGCCTTTGCTGCTCCCACGGCATCGTCCTCGTGGTTCTCACCGTCGGTAATCAGAATAATAGCTTTGTCTGAAGTTTCGCTCGGTGTAAACGAACGTGAAGCCAAATTGATTGCCGCGCCAATCGCAGTTCCCTGTGATGAAACCATCTCCGGATTAATTGACGAAAGGAACATCTTTGCAGAAATATAATCCGAAGTTATAGGAAGCTGGGTAAATGCGTCACCCGCAAAGACTATCAGGCCGACTTTGTCGTTAGAAAGGCCATCGGTAATCTTGGCAAGCATTTGCTTTGCTTTATCCAATCTGTTAGGAGCAACGTCTTCAGCAAGCATTGAATTGGAAACATCAAGACAAACCATAATTTCAACGCCCTGGCGTTTTACTGTTTCCAGCTTTGAACCGAACTGTGGTCCCGCCATCACAATAATAACCATTGCCAAAGCTCCCCAAAGCAACCAAAACTTAAGATGATGCCTTGAAGCCGAAACGTCCGGCATGAGCTCCGACAGCAATGCCGGTGTGCCGTATTTCATTATTGCCTTACGTCGCCAGTAACGTGCGTAAACATAGAACACAAGCACCAATGGCAACAATAGAAGCAAGTATAAAAATTCTGGATTTGCGAAACGAAACATAATCTTAAGATATTAAGGAATACTTTTTAATACAGTGTTTCTCAAGAATAACTCAAGCAGAAGCAACACAAAAATCAGAATTGCCCAATTCTTGTATTCTTCCTGTTTCTTGCTGAATTCCTGAACACTAATCTTTGTCTTCTCCATCTTGTCAATTTCAGAATATATTTCCTTCAGACTGGCATTGTCGGTCGCACGGAAATACTGGCCTCCGGTTGTGGCTGCAATCTGTTTCAACACAGCTTCGTCAATCTCAACCGGGATATTCTGATACTGGACACCAAAAGCAGTTGGAATTGGATAAGGAGCTTCGCCCTGAGTTCCCACACCGATAGTATAGACGCGGACGCCAAATGTCTTGGCAATTTCTGCGGCTGTTACCGGGGCAATTTCTCCGGTATTGTTTACACCATCAGTAAGAAGGATTATCACCTTTGATTTTGCCTGGCTATCTTTGATACGGCTCACGGCATTAGCCAAACCCAAACCAATGGCTGTTCCGTCCTGGATAACACCAGGCTGCACATCCTTGAACAGGTTCAGAAGAACTGTATGGTCGATAGTTAAAGGACATTGTGTGAAACTTTCCGCAGCGAAAACCACCAGTCCGATATTATCATTCTGTCTGCCGTTGATAAACGAAGATGCAACATCCTTTGATGCTTCCAATCGGTTAGGCTTCAAGTCTTCGGCAAGCATTGATGTGGAAATATCCATTGCCAGCATTATATCAATACCTTCAGTCGAAGAGTTCTGCCAACTGTTAGTAGATTGCGGACGTGCCAGAACCACTATAAGCAACGCCACAGCCACAATGCGAAACACAAATGGCAAATGACGCAAATATACTTTCCACGACTTAGCCTCGGGCAGTTCGAACACTTCCGAAGAAGATACCTGCAAACTTGCCTGGCTCTTGCTCAGCTTATAAATGTACCATCCTATCAATGGTATAAGCAAAAGCAATAAATATAAATATGTTGGATTTGCAAAAACCATTTTACTGTTTCACTGTTTTATCGGTTGTTTCTTTTGCCTCATCATCGTTATCGTCAGAGCTGTTGCCGTCGTTGTCGTTCTTTGGCAACTCAACAGGTTTTGTCTGGTTAACGAAGAAATAGGCATTCATCAAACTCAAATCATTCTCATCCGGAAGAGGACGGAACTTCGCGAATTTCACATAATCGGCAAGTTTAAGCACTTGTTCCAATTTATCATAAGCCGGAACAACATCATCTATTTTGCAGACACTGTCAAGTATTTCCGCAGATGTCATTTCCATTGCGTTCACACCGAATCTGTCTACAATGTACTTACGCAATGTGTCGGTAATCGACGTATGATATTCTTTTTCTTTTCCCTGCTGCCACAACTTGTTTTGCTTGATTTCGTCGAGCTCCTTGATAGCCTGCTCATAAGGAGGAAGCTTAGGTTCTTCAGGCTGCTTGAATGGAATAAGCGACTTGCGCTCACGTATACGCTTGATAATATATACGGCAAGAGCAATAAGCAGAAGAGCCAGCAGAATACCGCCGATTATAGGATAATAGTCTGCCCATACGAATGGCGGTTTCCATACATCTTTAATATCAGCAAACTCTTCAGGTTTATCCACATTCACAGGAACAGATGACACCTTCAGCGCCACCTGGTTTGAATATACAGTATCAGCTCTGTCGATTACTTTTATCGGCGGCAACAGATAAAGACATGAATCAAACGAAGTGACCAGCACATCCTGCTTAATCAACATTCTGTCGTTCTCGATAAATGTTGTGTCAGGCTTAGAACGCTCCAGCACCTCAACGCCACGCATCAATGTGTCTGCTGGAACAAGTATCTGCACTTGTTTATCCTTATCAGTAGTTACTGTCAGATGCAATTTTGTCTGCTCGCCGATAAGTATTGCTGCCGAGTCAACAGTCACTTCAATGAGTGTCTGCTGAGCCTGCACCTTACCGGAGGCAAGAGTAGCCAAAACTGAAAGAAACAATATGCCTTTTTTAAACAATTTCATCTTTACTATTTTAGTTTCGTTTGTCAAAAAGAGCCATTAAAGCTTTTACATAGTCGTCTTCCGTACGAATGGAAACAGAATCGACACGACATTTCTTGAATGTATCATCCATCACCTTCTGACGCTCCGACCACCATTTGGCATATGCTTCGCGCACACGGACCGATGAAGTATCAATCCACTGTTCCTTTCCTGTTTCAGCATCTTTTATCTTCATCAGACCGACTGAAGGCAATTCAGTTTCTCTTCTGTCGTACACCTGTATTGCAACCATATCGTGTTTCTTGTTGGCTACAGTGAGCGCGTCCTTGAAGCTGTCTTTATTTATAAAATCTGAAATAAGGAAAGCCGTACAACGTTTCTTTATCGCATTAGTCAGATATTTAAGAACCTGACTGATATCAGTCTTCCTGTCCTCCGGATGGAAGTCTATCAATTCGCGGATAACATACAGAATATGCTTCTTTCCTTTCTGTGGCGGAATAAATTTCTCAACCTTGTCAGAGAAAAATATAACTCCGATTTTATCATTGTTCTGAATAGCTGAGAAAGCCAGTGTTGCTGCTATTTCTGTGATAACTTCTTTCTTCATCACATTTACAGTACCAAAGTCACGGCTTCCGGAAACGTCGATAAGAAGCATAACTGTCAACTCGCGTTCTTCCTCGAAGACCTTTACATACGGACGCACATAGCGGGCTGTGACATTCCAGTCGATGTCGCGGATATCGTCGCCAAACTGATATTCACGCACCTCGCTGAACGCCATACCTCTGCCCTTGAAGGCTGAATGATATTGTCCGGCAAAGATATTGCGGGAAAGACCGCGGGTTTTTATCTCAATCCTGCGAACTTTCTTCAGTAGTTCACTTGTTTCCATTTTTAAGGTACCTCAACTTTGTTCAGAATTTCGCTGATAACTTCTTCTGTTGTCAAATTGTTTGCTTCTGCTTCATAGCTCAATCCGATACGGTGACGAAGAACGTCATGACACACTGCACGGATATCTTCCGGAATAACGAATCCACGGCGTTTGATGAAAGCATAAGCTCTTGCAGCCAAAGCCAGGTTGATTGAGGCACGAGGTGAACAACCGAAAGAAATCATATTTGCCAAATTAGGCAAACCATGTTCCTGAGGGAAACGTGTTGCGAAAACGATATCCACGATATAGCGTTCAATCTTTTCGTCGATATAAACTTCGCGTACAATCTTGCGTGCTTCAATAATATCTTCTTTAGTAAGAATTGGCTGAATATCTACCTTTTCACCAGAAATATTCTGACGGATGATAAGCTTTTCTTCTTCTTTCTTAGGATAGTTGATGATGACCTTCAGCATGAAACGGTCCACCTGAGCTTCTGGAAGAGGATAAGTACCTTCCTGTTCAACAGGGTTCTGAGTTGCCATTACAAGGAAAGGCTTCGGCAACTGATATGTCTGTTCGCCGATAGTCACCTGACGTTCCTGCATTGCTTCGAGCAAAGCACTCTGCACTTTTGCCGGAGCACGGTTGATTTCATCCGCCAAAACGAAGTTTGCGAAAATAGGACCTTGCTTAACCTGGAATTCTTCGCTCTTCTGGCTATATATCATTGTACCGATAACGTCCGCCGGCAACAAATCCGGAGTAAACTGAATACGGCTGTATTTTGCATCAATCAATGAAGACAAGGTTTTAATTGCTAATGTCTTTGCCAATCCCGGCACACCTTCCAACAAAATATGGCCATCAGAAAGCAAACCGATTAACAACGATTCTACCAAATGCTTCTGACCCACAATCACCTTATCCATACCCATCGTAATCATATTTACGAATGAGCTTTTGCTTTCAATTCGTTCGTTCAGCTCGCGAATATCTACTGTCTGACTCATATAAATTTAGTTTTTTATGTTATTTGTTTTTCTTTCTGCGCAAAATTAGAAATGTTAAATTCGTATTGCTCACTTTAGCCGTTAAATAATACTAACTATACATTTCCTTTGTTTATCATATTATAAAATGACTGATATATTAATATTTTTTTGTAAGAATCTCACTTTGCAAGGCAGCAGCCTTTTCTCTTGACTCTGCACTTGACGCGTCTATTCCATACAGTTCCGGTGCAGGAATCCTTATCTCCGTTCCTATCGGAACATTGTTCGGGTCTGCAATCACTGCTTTGTTATATTCATAAAGATATACCCAGAATATCTTATGTCCATAATATTTCAGTGCTATAACAGTGAGCCTGTCACCATGGGCAATAGTGTCTTTTCCTATTTCCTTCGTGTTATTTGCCGGCTGTTTCACTTCTTCCGTTTCAGAAAAAATATCTGCGGCTTTAACTGTGTCCGGAACGAAGGCAGCCGTATCTGCTTTTTCTTCTTCAACATCAAGCGTATCCGGAATTACTGTTTCAGGAACGACTGCCGGCTTTTCAGTTGTTTCAACTGAAGGAACTTCTTCCCCGCTATATACATTATTATATATATACACGGATATTCCGACAACAAAAACTACAATCCAAAATGCAACCAGCATTTGCAATGATTTATTCTTCTTCTTCGGTTGCGGCATTTCAGATTTCTCTTCCGGAACGGCAGCCGGGACTTCATTTGGCTGCGGAGTTTCTTCTTCTACGGGTATTTCTTCTTCATGCGACGCTTCTTCTGCTGCCGGAAGTTCAGGAACTTCTTCTGGTTCCTCGTTGCGGACCTCTTCCACAACTTCCTCAACATTGCTTTCCGGCTCTGGTATATTATCCGGAGCTGTTTCTTCTTCCACGTCGGAATGATGGGTAACTTCTTCAGTTTCAATTTCCGGTTCTACTTCTTCAGCAAAGTTTTGCTCATTGTCGTCTGAAACTGTTTCATCAACATGCTGTTCTTCTGGAGAAGTAACATTTTCTTCAGTTTCAGTTTCCGGGCGCAATGTTTCCTCTTCTTCCTCTTCTACTGAAGATTCGTCTTCCATTGGTTCTGACGATTCAGCCAAGTCAGGGAATTGAACTCCTTCATTGATTTCTGTAGTCTCAAAAAAGGAGAATGGTTTGTTGACAATATCTTTCAGTTCTTTGTCCGGCACGAATGAAAATTTATAATGGTCCGGGATTTCTATTCTTTCTCCGGTATTAACATGGATGCTCTCACGTTTCTCCACCGTTATAATCTTAAAAGCACCCAATCCCTTAATCTTAACCACCTTATCAATAAACACATGTTCGGAAACGAGCGCGACAAATTCACGGAGAAAACGTTCCATTTCCTCCTTGTCCCGTCCGGTACGGACCGCAAGCATCGAAGCCAATTCTTTTATTGTAAGTCGGTTATTCATCCTGTTCTAATGTTTTTAACTTGTTCTTTATTGTGGTTCCGGGCTTAAAAACCGGCACTAATTTAGGTGGGACCAGATAGCGCTTTCCATTAGCCGGGTTAACAGAAATCCTTTCTGCCTTCTTCCGCGATTCAAACTGACCGAAATATTGCAGATAAACTATATCATTGTCAACCAATCGAGAACCGACTTCCGAGCTAAATGCAGAAAGTACATCCTGCACCTCCTCCGGAGTCCATTGCATACGCTCGGCAAGCTCGGCTATCAATTCTTTGTGTTTCATATTTTCACCTTTCCGTAAATTTCAAAAGGCTGCGCGTCTTCAATTTCCACATTATAGAAATTGCCTGGCACAAGCTCTCTGTCTTTAGTAATAAGCACTTCCGGGTCAACTTCCGGAGAATCATATTCTGTACGTCCGATATAGAAGTCGTCTTCCTCACGGTCCAGAATCACCTTATATGTGTTTCCTATCTTGCTGTTGTTCACATCGGCAGATATACGTTCCTGGATACGCATCAGATAATCCAGTCTGTCCTGCTTCACATCTTCCGGAATTTCATCCTTGTAATTCTTGAAGGCATAAGTTCCTTCTTCGTGACTGTATGCGAATGCACCCATTCTTTCGAAACGGATTTCTTTTGTGAAATCAACCAGCTCCTGATAATCCTGATCTGTTTCGCCCGGATGGCCAACCATAAGAGTTGTTCTCAAATGTATGCCGGGAACTTCCTCGCGCATGCGGCGAATCAAATCATATGTCTGCTCCTTGCTGATGTTGCGTCGCATAAGTTTCAGCATATTATCACTGATATGCTGCAATGCAATGTCCATGTATTTACAAACATTGTCGCGCTCACGCATAACACGAAGCAAATCCATCGGGAAATGTGTCGGATAGCCATAATGCAGCCTTATCCACTCCACACCAGGAATGTCCGAGATACGCTCAACAAGCTCCGGAAGCATCATTTTCTTATACAAATCCACGCCATAGAATGTCAAGTCCTGGGCTATGAACTGGAATTCCTTCACGCCTTGCTTCACAAGTGAACGGACTTCCTGCTCAAGTTCCTCCATCGGGCGAGACTGATATGCTCCGGTGATGATAGGAATTGAGCAATAAGAACAAGTTCGGTTACAACCCTCACCTATTTTAAGATAGGCATAATGCTTTGGAGTTGTCAGGATACGTTCGTGCGCCAATTCCGAATGATAAGATTTTCCCAAATCAGTAATTAGCTCTTTCCAGTTGAATTTACCGTAAAATTTGTCCACTTCCGGAAGTTCCTGCACCAAATCGTTCATAAATCTTTCCGACAAGCATCCCATCACAAACAGCTTACCGATTTTGCCCTGTTTCTTTGCCTCGCCCAAATCCAGAATCATTTCAATAGACTCAGCCTGAGCATCGCCGATGAAACCACAGGTGTTTACAACCACAATCTCACCATTAATCTTATGAGGATCGTGTTCTATCTTATAGCCATTTGCTGCAAACTGACGCATTAGCTGCTCGGAATCCACCAGATTCTTCGAACAACCCAAAGTAATTATGTCAACCTTATTCTTTCGCATTATTATTCTCCAAACAATGAGTTTACAAATTCACGCTTGCGGAAAACCTGCAAGTCTTCAATTCCTTCTCCCAAGCCGATATATTTTACCGGAATGCGGAACTGGTCTGAAATACCAATCACAACACCGCCTTTTGCTGTTCCGTCGAGTTTTGTCACAGCCAAAGCATTGACCTCAGTTGCTGCAGTAAACTGTTTTGCCTGTTCAAAAGCATTCTGACCTGTAGAACCGTCGAGAACAAGAAGGATTTCGTGCGGAGCATCAGGAACAACCTTCTGCATTACGTTCTTAATCTTTGTAAGCTCGTTCATCAAGTTAATTTTATTGTGCAAACGTCCGGCAGTGTCGATGATTACTACATCTGCACCATTTGCCTTTGCTGAGCTCAATGTGTCGAAAGCCACAGATGCAGGGTCGGAACCCATTTTCTGTTTGACAACCGGCACACCAACTCTCTCACTCCAAATAACAAGCTGTTCCACGGCTGCAGCACGGAAAGTATCCGCCGCACCCAGATATACGCTTTTTCCAGCTTTCTTAAACTGATAAGCAAGCTTTCCGATAGTTGTAGTTTTTCCTACACCATTCACACCTACCACCATTATAACGTATGGTTTTTTATCTTCAGGGATAGTGAAACCATCACCGTCAACAGTATTGTTTTCTGTAAGCAGACTGGCAATTTCATCACGCAACAAGGCTGTCAGTTCCGAAGTTGTGACATATTTATCCCTTGCCACTCTTTTTTCAATTCGGTCAATGATTTTAAGAGTTGTCTCAACGCCTACATCCGAAGTGATAAGAACTTCTTCCAGATTATCAAGCACTTCATCATCCACCTTACTCTTTCCGGCTATTGCTCTGGTGATTTTGGTAAACACATTTTCTTTAGTCTTGGACAAGCCTTTGTCCAGATTCTCCTTTTTTTCTTTGCTGAAAAAGCTAAAAATACCCATATATCAAATCGTTTGCTTTATACTATGCATAATATCGAGCAAAGATATTAAAAATTCGTGAAACAACAGTATGTAAATTATTTAAGTTTCACAAGCTCTATAACTATAAGGAGTTATAAAGTTTAAAGTATGATTTTGAACCTCCGACTAGATTCTTTCCTCTTTATATAAATATTTGATATAAGACCAAAAGGGAAGCAAATATTCTTAAAACTAAGCTTTAGTTTCTATAAATTAAGCCTTAGTTTACAAAAACTAAATCTGAGTTTGTAAAAACTAAGACTTAGTTTTAAGAAAATATTTAATCCTAATGGCTACACAATTAATATTTGCAGGATTTAATAGACAAATTGGCGAAGTAAATAAGAAAAAATAATTTTTCTTGATTTCTATTTTTTATTTATATTTGCACCGTCTTGGTGAAATGATTAATCGTCCGATTATCATTTTTAAAAGGGAATCCGGTGAAAATCCGGAGCAGTACCCGCTACTGTAACACTTAATCGAAAAAGGGAATCAACACTATCGCCACTGTTTTTTCAAATGGGAAGGCATGATTTCCAAAAGGTGGAGTCAGGAAACCTGCCAAGATTAACGGATAATTTACATATCCCGGGATTAGGATATTAATTTACTATAAAACAAATAATATGAACATCAAAAAAAATCTTGTCATAGGTCTTGCTATGGCATGCGGATTATTCTCACAGGCTAATGCTCATGGTGACGGAAACTATGTGCATTCCGACTTGCTGTCGTCACTGCAGAAAGGCGACAAAGCTGCGTTGCTTATGGTTCATTTTGGAACTACTCATGATGACACTCGCCAACTAACTATTGACGCAATCAACCAAAAGGCAAAAGAATTGTTCCCTGAATTTGAAATCAGAGAGGCTTATACCTCAAGAATCATAATGGCACGACTTGCCAAAAGAGGAACAAGGAAGTTGAATCCTGCCGAAGCTTTGGCTCAGCTTAAAGCTGACGGGTTTACTCACGTAATAGTTCAATCGACAAATATAATTGACGGGGTTGAAATGGAATCTCTCCGCAAAGACATTGCCAGCATGGAATTTCTGTTCAAGGAAATCAGATTGGGCAATCCTCTGCTCTATTCCGTTGAAGATTATGAAAAAGTTGCTGAAATAGTTTCCAAGAAGGGAAAGGAAAAAGCTATGACTATATTGGTCGGTCACGGAACTTACGACCCGTCGACTGCACAATACGCTATGCTGGACCATGTTATGCAGACTAGCGGACATAAGGATTTCGTTGTCGGAACGGTGGAAGGTTATCCTTCTTTCAACAATGCTATCGACAGAATCCAGGAACAGAAGAAGATAAAGGAAGTGCAGCTTTTGCCTTTCATGTTTGTTGCCGGCGACCACGCCAAGAATGATATTGCCGGAGATATGAAGCAGGAACTTGAGGAAAAGGGCTACAAAGTGACTGTTCTTCTTGAAGGACTCGGACAAAATCCGGAAATCCAGGATATTTTCATTGACCATATTCGTTTTATGACAAAGCATAGAATGATTGATATCATGGATAAGAAAAAGGCATATACCGAAGAAGAGAGTAAATAATTCTCAGACCTCTCGAATTTATATTCCATAACTACTTATTGATATAATTATCTTGGTCGGGGTAAATATAAAATTTATCCCGACACAAACTTTACACGCTTAAAAAAATGAAAAAATTATTGACTATTTTACCGTTATTATCTTGTGCAATAACACTTTCCGCACAGGAAAAGAAAGAATATACAAACTTCAACGACACAACATTCAACATTCAGGAAGTCGTCGTTAATTCCATTCGTAAACCTCGCCCACAAATATCTAAACTGGAAGTTCCTTCAAAATATCTGCCTCTGTCAATAAATGCTCTGGAAGCCGGAAGTCTGGAGATAAGAGGAATCAGGAATATTCAGGATGCCGTTCGCTTTATGCCCGGAATCAGAATCCAGACATCATACGGAGCTTTCCAACAGATTTCGGTCAGAGGTTTTGACCATGCGGTTATGATGATTGACGGAATTAGGGATGAACGTTCGGGAATAAGCAATTCATATCCGGTTCCAGACCTTTCGTCTGTCGAATCTATTGAGCTTCTGAAAGGTCCGGCATCAGTGCTTTACGGACATTCTGCCGTGGGCGGTGTTCTGAATATCGTAAGAAAAGCTCCGACAGAAAAGCAAACCGTAAATGCTCGTGTGGCATACGGAAGTTACGACAGCAAAGAAGCCACTTTCGGCATGGGCGGAAAAATTGCCGGCCCGGTGAATTATTATGCTAATATAAACTATTCGGACCAGGAAGGCTGGCGCAGCACGGGAAACAAAAGATTCTCGGGTTATCTTGCCCTGAATGCCAAATTATCAGAAAAAGATATAGTTGACTTGCGTGCCGGATTCAACCGGGATTATTATGGAACGGAAATTGGTTTGCCGGATGTAATGACTGACGATATTTATAACGTGTCGGACAATAAGCTATATCTGAAGAAGAATGAGATGCTGCCGGGACTGGACAAAGAAGCAAGATATAACAACGAATCTGATTTCTTTTATAACAGAGGATGGAATATTTCGGCTCAATATGTCCATAAATTCTCGGAAAATATGAAGCTCACGGACAGACTTTCTTTCTCAGCAGACGATATAAATTATTTCGGCACGGAATCTCTTGATTATCTGGAAAGCAGCGAGCCTATATACAATCATTATTATCTGAAAAGCAACGGAGAAAAGCAATATATCTGCCTCGACAGTGTTTATCTTTCTTTTCCTCTCCGCTTCTCGCACGTATCGAACACGGTTGGAAATACGCTTGAGTTGAGCGGGAATTTCCATACCGGAAATATAAAACACAATTACATGGGTGGATATTCATTTGTGGCTTTCAACCGTACAAGTTACACAGGATATAATTTGGGCGACGATGTCCAAGGGCCGGGATTATATTCTCACGTTTCGGTTTATAATCCGCAAAGTATGGGATATATGACAAGCAAGTTCTCTTCTGCCACAGTAACGCATCATTACACCAACAGCCTTTATATCCAGGATTTATTGGATTTGAGTGAAAAGCTGAAAGTTCTGGTTGCTCTCCGTGGTGATTTCTTCCGTTATCTGTCTGCAAAGGCAGAAACTCCGACCGGATACAGAGAATATGACAGTCACGGAAGTTTCAGCAGAATATTGAATAAGGCTTTGACTTATCGTTTCGGTGCGGTTTATCTTCCTCACCCGAACACTTCTCTGTATGCTTCGTTCGCTTCATTCTTCAAGCCTATCAGAACATTCTATCAGGATAATGTGATTTATATCGACGCAAACGGTGAAAGATATAATGCTTCGCAAAATGGAGAAGTGTTCAAGCCGGAAAACGGTTATCAGGCTGAAGCCGGCGTAAAATACAGTTTGGGGAATATTCTTCATGCAAATGCCAGTGTTTTCTATATTCGCAAGATGAACAGCACGGCTACATTGCTGACCGGCTACACGGAAAACGATGTTGAAAAGAACATCATCGGACAAGTCGGTGTTCAGGATTCGAAAGGTTTTGATGTAGAAGTTACGGTGACGCCTGTTCATTCTTTAGGAATAACTGTCGGTTACAGCATGAATGAATCTAAAATACGTGAGATGAAAGAAGTAAAGGATAAAACTCTTGCTGATGCGATTTATGGCTCGAATCCTGACGAGACAAAGGAAAATCTTAACAGCCAGAAAGGAAACTGGCAGACTAATATTCCTGACCAGACGTTTTATGCTTACGGAAGCTACACCATTCCTAAAGGTTTATTCAAGAACCTGGAATTCCATTTGAGCACGAACTATACTGGAAAGGTGTATAGAAATACGGCAAATTCTATGTGGTTCAATCCTTATTGGCTGACAGATTGCGGCGCGTCATACACAATAAACCAGAATATCCGTCTGACTTTGAATGTAAACAATTTGTTCAACAACAGTTATTACAACCAGGCATTAGGAAATCAGTTGGTTCCAAGTATGCCAAGGAATTTCCAGGTTTCCATAGCTTATAAATTATAAAAGAGATGTCTGTATCAAGTAAAATACACAAAATCCTCGGCACATTGCTAAGTGCATTGATGGCTGTTTGGTTTTTCTCCGGATTGGTAATGGTTTATCACAGATTTCCGCGTGTAACCAGCAATGAAACAATAAGGAAGAAAGACAATATTGATTTGCGCCATCTTCCGGATATAAATATTATCACCGAAGAATTGCCGGGAAATGCTTCGATAAAAAGTTTGTATGTAGATTGTGTTCTGGGGCAAACTTTCTTTCATGTCAAAACTGATGCAGGAACATTTGATATTCCCGCAGATTCACTACAGTCGTTACCTGAAATAAACGGCAATACTATCAGGATGACGGCTCAAAGATGGTGCAATGCTCCGATAGCAAGGATTGACACGTTGTACGAACTGGAACAATGGATTCCTTTCGGGAAATTAAGAGAGGAATTTCCTATTTACAAATTCCACTTTGCTGATGCAGAAAAGCAACAGCTTTATATTTCGTCGAAAAGCGGAAAAGTGTTGCAGCACACCACAAGTGAAAGCCGATTCTGGGCATGGCTGGGAGCGATTCCGCACTGGGTTTATTTCACTCGTCTGCGCCAGGATGTTGAGTTGTGGAGCAACACAGTTGTTTTCCTTTCCGGACTTGGTTGCATAATGTGTATTTTCGGCATTTACAGAGGTTTCAGGGTGATTCGTTATTCGGGGAAAAACAGGTCAATCACTCCGTTTAAGAAAAAAGCATACAGATGGCATCATATTTATGGTTTGGTGTTCGGCATAACTGTATTTTTATTTTGTTTCAGCGGAATGATGTCTCTTGCCCGTTCAATGGATTGGGTTGTGAAACCAAAGTTGGGTTTTGACCCGGTGAAAAGGCTGTCGGAAAATCGGCCGGATTTACAGTCGTATTCCATTGACTACAGAATTGCTGCCGGCTCACTAGGAAAAGAGATAAAGCAAATCGAATGGAACAACTTTGGCTCGCTGCCATTCTATAAAATATATACTTCGGATAATATATATTATATTGATGCGAGAGACACAGAGCCCAAAGAGTTGCATCTGTCCGAGCAGGATGTGCTTTCTGAAATAAAGAATGTCCATAATGAAAAAGACATAAAGATTTCACTTATGGATGAATATGACACATATTATCTGTCGAGAGTAAAACTTGCGCTTCCGGTGTGGAAAGTTGAAATTGAGAATTGCGACAATAGTTGTTATTACATAAAACCGGGAAATGCCCAGATAAAATATGTTGACGATTCATATCGTTTCAATCACTGGGTTTATCCGGCATTTCATCGTCTGAAACTTTTATTCCTGGTAAAAAATCCTTTGGTATGGAAAATTGTCATGTGGATGCTGATGATTGGCGGATTTATCGTATCAATTACCGGAGTTTGGCTAGGGACAAAAGTTCTGGTTAGAGAAACAAAGCATTATTTCCGCAGAAATAAAAGAGCTGAATGATTTTATTTAAGATTAGTATGTAATATGAACAAAAAAGGCTGTGTTGAGAATTTCAACACAGCCTTTTATTTATCCGATACCGACAGTCTCAGAATCATTCTTCATTTTCATCAGCATCCGCCTCATCATCATCATCTTTCGGGGCAGGACGCACAAAGAATGCGCTCAGTTCATATAATCCGTATAACGGGAAGAACACTACACTCAGCGTAAACGGATCGCTACTTGGAGTGATGAATGCTGCAGCAATCAGCAAACCGACAATTGCATGACGGCGATATTCATGGAAGAATCCACGATGCAAAAAGCCTAATTTAGAAAGCAGCCACGATACCAAAGGCATCTCAAACACTACGCCCATAACGAAGATGAGCAGCAGGAAGTTGTCCATGTAGGAATCCAAGGATACTTGTTCTATGATACTGGCACTAAGCTGATATGTTGCAAGGAAACGCAGAGTCATCGGGAAAACCACGAAATAACCGACTGCACAACCCAAGAAGAACATCAATGTACCAAAGAAAAATACCCATCGAACATTCTTCTTCTCGTTTTCATACAAGGCAGGACTGATGAATTTCCAGATTTCCCACATTAGATAAGGGAATGTCAATACAAGAGCCAGCCAAAAAGAAGTTGTCATGTGAGTGAAGAACTGTGATGCCAACCTGATGTTGAAAATCTCAACATGGAAATTGTCATTACAGAAGTCCGGCAGCACATCAACATAAGGGCTGATGTCGCGAAGCCATTCATTCAATGCACACAACCAACGGTAAAATATGAAATCGGAAGAGCAAGGAGCCAATATGACGCGATCAAAAATATCACGCATAAAGGCAAAACTGCCTATCGCAAAAACAAAGAGCGCTAAAATGGAACGAAACAGAGTCCAGCGGAGTTCTTCCAGGTGATCCCAGAAGGACATTTCATCTTGCTGTTCCATTCTTTTTTATTTTTTTTCTGTATCGTCAACTTTAATTTCGTCTTCCAGACCTTTCACTCCGTCTTTAAAGTTTTTCACTCCTTTACCCAAGCCTTTCATCAACTCAGGAATTTTCTTACCACCAAATAACAACAACACTATCAATGCGATAATGATAATTTCACCTGTACCAAGGTTTCCTAAAAATAGCAATTCGTTCATGATATTATAAATTTTATATAGTTAATATATCTTGATAAAACGATGGCAAAGATACAATTTGAAATGAATTATCATCATATTATTTTAAATTTATTACCTTTGCAACGTCTTAAAAAACTAAAATTAGAAAAGAATTAGAAACATGAAAGCTTATGTATTTCCAGGACAGGGAGCCCAATTCGTAGGAATGGGAAAAGACCTGTACGAAAACAATCCTCTTGCTAAAGAGTTGTTTGAAAAGGCTAACGATATTTTAGGTTTCCGCATAACTGACCTTATGTTTGCCGGCACAGATGAAGATCTGAAACAGACAAAAGTTACTCAGCCTGCTGTGTTCCTTCACTCTGTTATTTTGGCTAAAACTTTAGGTGAAGAATTCCAGCCTGATATGGTTGCAGGTCATTCTTTGGGTGAATTCTCTGCTTTGGTTGCTTCAGGAGCTCTTTCTTTCGAAGACGGCTTGAAACTTGTATCTAAGCGTGCAATGGCAATGCAGAAAGCATGCGAAATGACACCTTCAACTATGGCTGCTGTTTTGGCTTTGCCAGATGAAAAAGTTGAAGAAATCTGTGCAACAATCACTGACGAAACTGTTGTTTGTGCAAACTACAATTGCCCGGGTCAGCTTGTAATCTCAGGAACTGTTCCTGGTATTGAAGCTGCTTGCGAAAAACTTTTGGCTGCTGGTGCAAAACGTGCATTGAAACTGAAAGTTGGTGGTGCATTCCATTCTCCGCTGATGGAACCTGCACGTGCTGAATTAGCTGCAGCTATCGAAGCTACAACTTTCAGCGCTCCTACTTGCCCAATTTATCAGAATGTTTCAACTAAAGCTGAAACTTGTCCTGATACTATCAAGGCTAACTTGATTGCTCAGCTTACAGCTCCAGTACGTTGGACTCAGTCTGTTCAGAATATGATTGCTGACGGTGCAGATCATTTCATCGAACTTGGTCCGGGTGCTGTTCTACAGGGTATGATTAAGAAAATCAACAAAGAAGTAACTACTGAAGGAAAACAGTAATTACTATATATAAGACTGAAGCGTATATTGCAAGGTGATATAAGCCTGCAATATGCTCTTCAGCTTTTATTATTTATTGAAGTTTCCTGATTGCTCAATAGTAAAGTTGACAAGGTCAAACGATTGTCACTTAGCATTTAATTATTAAGAACTATATCTACTTATTATTTACTTGTTAAATCGTTACTGAAAGTTGAGCTTGTGAAACTTGAATTAAATTATTTATTCAATAAGTTATCTATATCTATATATATGAAACATTTTTTCCTCTCCGTTTTCCTAATTGCAGCAATTGCAGCTCCGGCACAAAAGAAGCAAGTTCAAACTGTTTGCCGGTCTGGATTCTCTTATGATATCAGTAAAAGTAAAAATTGGGGATTCAACAAACCTGTTGTTACGACAATCAATCCTTATTCGTCGGCAGAAAGAGCAGGGATAAAGCCTGGTGATATCATTGAGGAGATTGACGGTTACAAAATCGCAGACCTTACTGAAGCAGAAATATCCAGCCTGATGAATCCGGAAGGGAAAAATGATATTGTTCTGATAATATCTAATATTCAGAACCCTACTAGAGAAGTTATTGTAAGAAAAGAATGCAAGAAGTCGAATGCTATTACAGAAGAGCAATTGGCTTCGGCTTTCTGTATGTATAGCCTTGAAACAACTTCGGAAAGAAAATTCACTTGTCCGTTCAAGACAACTGTAACTGCTGATGAAGTTGATTTCGCTAACTACAAGACTTTCGCCTTCTCTCCTATCGACGAGAGCAACAGAAGACTTGAGTCTGCAATAAACAACTCCATCGAGAAAGAATTGATAGCCAAAGGCCTTGAAGTTGACACTGAAAATCCGGACATGATTATCCAGACTTTCTACTTCTTCGACAAAAACCCTAATTATGTAGGACATAACCAAGTGGTGGTAAACAAGGAACGTCCGATGAGATACAGCTCTATTCATAAAAAGATGATGGATTTCCCATTTTTGAATATTTCTGCATCCGAAGCTGAAGCTCCTTACCTATTGCAATATGGTTTCAGATTAATCGACCAGAAAGAAGTTCCTGGAAGAATTTTATGGGAATGCGAATCTAACGAAATGTTGGACGAGCCTTTCCAGTTGGATGAATATGCGCAGATTCACACTCCGTTGATGTGTATGCAATATCCTTATGTGAAATATACAAATAATGTAACTTTCTATATCAATCAGAAAAGTTATAACTACACCGGTATCAATTACAACATTGACAATCTGAGTCAAATAGTAAGTGTTGACAGAAACTCTCCTGCATATGAAGCTGGAATAAGAGCAAAAGATGTTGTAGAAGAAATCGGTAACCAAAGCATGGAATATTCAGCAGAAGAATTCACAGCTGCTTACAAACAGTTTATTACAAACACAATGAAGTATAGAGACACAAAGACTGTGTTTACTGATGCCAACGGATTCACTCGCTGTATGTATTGGGATACATTTAATTATATTGATGTATCAAATGCGATAAACAAGAAAAACAGCCGTAGTGCATTTGCATATTTGTTCAACTATGCGCCTTATATAAATCCGACCGGCAATAACGCCTGTACATTCAAGGTTAGACGAGGTAAGACAGAAAAGGAATATACTATCCGTCCAACCGTTAGAAAAGAGATGACTATAGAAATACGATAATGATATATCCATATAATTTCGAACAAAAGACGGGCTTTGATAAAGTCCGTCTTCTTATTTCAGAAAAATGCCTGAGTACACTTGGAAAGGAACTTGTTGATGAAATGAGTTTCCTGAACAATTATGCTCTTATCAATGAAAAACTGGATCAAGTAGCGGAGTTTGTTTCCATTCTTGAAGGAGAAGACGACTTTCCCGCAAACTTTTTCTTCGATGTTCGTTATTCATTAAAAAGAATCAAGCCTGAAGGAACTTGGTTGGACGAACGTGAGCTTTTCGACTTGAAACGTTCGTTACAGACTATTTCCGATATTGTAAGATTTTTGCGTCCTTCGGATGAAAGTGAAGAAATACGCTATCCGGCACTAACTGCGCTGGCTGGCGAAACTGTTCTTTTCCCTCAACTAATCAACAGAATAGACAGTATTCTAGATAAATTCGGGAAAGTAAAAGACTCTGCGTCTGTTGAATTGCAGACAATCAGACGTGAGATGACTATAACGATGAGTGGCATTTCCAAGAGTCTGCAAGCTATTCTCAGAAGTGCACAGAGTGAAGGTTTCGTTGAGAAGGATGTAACACCGACTATGCGTGACGGACGACTGATGATTCCGGTTGTCCCTGCCTTCAAGCGCAAAATCCGTGGTATCGTGCATGATGAATCTGCCAGCGGAAAAACTGTTTTCATCGAGCCTGAAGTTGTTGTTGAAGCAAACAACAGAATTCGTGAACTTGAAGGCGAAGAAAGAAGGGAAATAATTCGCATTCTTACAGACTTCACAAATGAAGTACGCCCGCTTGTTCCTGAAATTCTCCAATCATATAGTTTTCTTGCAGAGATAGACTTTATCAGAGCAAAGGCTATGTTTGCTCAGGTTATGAATGGAATACGCCCTATTGTTGAAGACAAACAGCAGATTGACTGGGCAAATGCCATACATCCTATATTATATCTGTCTCTGAAAAAACAGAACAAACAAGTTGTTCCTTTGGATATCGAGCTCAATGATGAGAACAGAATACTTCTGATTTCCGGACCAAATGCCGGAGGTAAATCAGTGTGTCTGAAAACTGTCGGTCTGTTGCAATATATGATGCAGTGCGGTTTGCTTGTTTCGCTTCATGAAAGCTCAAGAATGGGAATATTCGATAATATTTTCATTGATATTGGCGACGAGCAAAGTATTGAGAATGACTTGAGTACATATTCTTCTCACCTGACAAACATGAAGTATTTCGTAAAAAACTGCAACAACAGGACAATACTTCTTATAGATGAGTTTGGCGGTGGAACTGAGCCTCAAATCGGTGGCGCCATAGCTGAAGCTTTGTTGGACAGATTCAACAAGAGCAAAAGCTTTGGTATCGTAACGACACACTATCAGAATCTTAAGCATTTTGCCAAAGATACGCCGGGCATAATCAATGGCGCGATGTTGTATGACCGCCATCTGATGCAGCCTCTTTTCAAATTATCTATTGGAAATCCGGGAAGTTCATTTGCAATTGAAATTGCACGCAAAATCGGATTGCCGGAAGATGTCATTGCAGACGCTTCGCAGAAAGTCGGCACTCAATATATTGAGACAGATAAATACCTTCAGGATATCGTTAGAGACAAGCGTTACTGGGAAACCAAAAGACAAAATATACGCCAGAGAGAAAAGAAGCTTGAAGATATAACTGCAAAATACGAAAAAGACCTTGAGGAAGTGAATCGCCAAAGAAAGGAAATTATGCGCCAGGCTAAGGCTGAAGCTGCAAAAATCCTTCAGGAAGCAAATGCACGAATAGAAAATACTATCCGTGAAATCAAAGAAGCTCAGGCAGAAAAGGAAAAAACTAAAATTGCACGCAAGAGTTTCGAGGATTTCAAGGCTTCTGTGGCAAACGAGAAGGAAGAGAACGATGCTATAGCTCGTAAAATGCAAAAGCTCAAGGAAAGAAAAGAACGAAAAGAGCAAAAGCAAAAGACTTCATCAAGCCAGCAGACTTTCAACAAGGACGTTATTGAGATTGGAGATAATGTTCGTATCAAAGGTCAGACTTCAGCCGGCACTGTAATCGACATTCAGGACAAGCAAGTAACTGTTGCTTTTGGAATGATAAAGAGTACAATCAAGATTGACAGACTGGAAAAAGTCAGCAAAGGACAAATCAAGCGCGAAATTCAAAAAAGTACCTTTGTCAGTGCACATACTACTGACGAAATGCACGAAAAGAAACTGAATTTCAAACAGGACATTGATGTCCGAGGCATGAGAGGCGACGAAGCTCTGCAGGCTGTCACATATTTTATCGACGATGCTATTCAGGTCGGCGCTTCAAGGGTGAGAATCCTACATGGAACAGGAACTGGCATTTTGAGACAATTGATTCGCGAATATCTGAGAACAGTTCCAGGAGTGAGACATTTCCAGGACGAACATGTTCAGTTTGGAGGCGCAGGTATTACAGTTGTTGATTTGGATTAATCGCCAAATATTAAAAAGTGTTCAAGATTCACATCTTCTCCTTGTCTATCAAGAATATAAGAGAATTGTGAAACTAGGAAAAGTAAAAAACACTGTATAATACAGGTTAAAATAATAATTACGGAATTAAGACCGTATTATTCTGAAAAAAGGTCGGCATCTTTTCTTGAAAACATGGTAGTGTTTCCGGAAAAAGATGCCGACCTTTTTTCGGAAATAACCGGTAAAAATAATTGCTCCATTTTCATCCGAATGTAATCTGAAATATTTACGGAAGAAAATATATTTTCTCTCGGAAGAAAATCAAATTACTTACGGAAGGAAAACGAATTGCTTTCGGACGAAATATTGATAATTTTTATATAAATCCCTACCTTTGCCACCATGAAATCTTTCAAAACAGAGGCATGGTTGCCTACAACAAAAAAAGAAGTTGAAGCACGTGGATGGGATTATATCGACGTGATTATTTTCAGTGGAGATGCCTACGTTGATCATCCTTCATTTGGCGCTGCCGTTGTGGGCAGAACGCTTGAGGCTGAGGGATTGAGAGTAGCGATTGTTCCACAACCGGATTGGCGTGGAGATTTCCGAGACTTCAAGAAACTTGGTGCTCCGAGATTATTCTTTGGTGTGTCGGCAGGTGCGATGGACTCGATGATAAATCACTACACTGCCAACAAAAGATTAAGAAGTGACGATGCATACACTCCGGACAGACGTGCCGGAATGAGACCGGACTATCCGAGCATTGTATATACGAAAATACTTAAGGAACTTTATCCTGACGTTCCAGTGGTTCTTGGTGGTATTGAAGCATCACTGCGCAGACTTACTCATTATGACTATTGGCAGGACAAACTTCGTCCGGGCATACTCATTGACAGTCCGGCAGACCTGTTGATTTATGGCATGGGAGAATTGCCTCTGAAAGAGCTTGTTCATAAATTAAAGTCCGGTATTCCTTTCAAGGATATAAAGGATATTCCTCAAACAGTTTATTTATCTTCAGACATAAAAGCTGGAGATGACGACATTGTTCTTTTCTCCCACGAAGAATGTTTGAAAGACAAGCTGAAGCAGGCTAAGAATTTCAGACATATTGAAGAAGAATCCAACAAACTGAATGCAAAAAGAATCATCCAGCGTGTAGGCAAACAGGCTTTGGTTGTGAATCCTCCGTTCCCTCCTATGACGGAAGAGCAAATTGACGCATCTTTTGATTTGCCTTACACTCGCCTGCCTCATCCGAAATATAAGGGTAAAGTGATTCCGGCTTTCGAAATGATAAAATTCTCGGTTAATATCCATCGCGGATGTTTTGGCGGATGTGCTTTCTGTACTATATCTGCACATCAGGGGAAATTTATTGCATCCAGAAGCAAGGAATCTATTTTGCGTGAAGTAAAGGCTATCACACAGATGGAAGATTTCAAAGGTAATCTGAGTGATTTGGGTGGTCCTTCAGCAAACATGTATAAGATGAGAGGAAAGAATACTGATATTTGTGCGAAATGCAAAAAGCCTTCGTGCATATCTCCTACTGTTTGCAAGAATTTGAATGCAGACCATTCTCCTCTACTTGAAATATATAAGGAAGTGGATAAGTTGCCTGGTATAAAACATTCATATATTGGCAGTGGCGTGAGGTACGACCTTCTTCTGCATCGCTATGATGACGAAAAGCTAAACAAATCAGCACACCAATATACAGAAGAATTGATTTCCAGACACGTTTCAGGAAGACTGAAAGTTGCTCCTGAGCATACACAGGACGAGGTGCTGAAACAAATGCGAAAGCCTTCGTTCAAATTATTCGAGCAATTCAAAAGGATATTCGACCGTATAAATAAGGAGAAAGGAATGAGACAACAGTTGATTCCTTATTTCATATCAAGCCATCCGGGATGTACGGAAAGCGACATGGCTGAACTTGCTGTCATTACAAAGGATTTGCATTTCCAGCTTGAGCAGGTGCAGGATTTCACTCCTACTCCGATGACTCTTGCTACGGAGATGTATTATACGGGATATCATCCATACACACTGGAGAAAGTATATACAGCAAAAACAAAGGAACAGAAACTGGCTCAGAGACAGTTTTTCTTCTGGTATAAGCCGGAATATCGTCAGCAAATTACCAAATCTCTTCAGCGACTGAAGAGAAATGACCTTATACAGAAGTTATTCAAAAGAAAGTTTTGATTGAATATGAAAACAATTTATGCATTTTTAGCCGCACTACTGAGTGCCGGACAAGCATTAAATGCTCAGACACCTTACAGAACTCAGGTGTTTGAACATAAGCATATCAAATCTTTACAGATTTTACAGCCGGATCAGACTTTTTCAATTCCGGTTCTGGCTCTTAATTCTGACGCACAGTTGGAATTTGTATTTGATGATTTTCTGAATGCACACAGCAGATATGCATACTCGATAATACACTGCGATGCAGATTGGCAACCATCAGATTTATCTCCTATCGAATATCTGGATGGATTTCAGGATTTGACAATTGATGATTTTGCCAATTCTATGGCAACAACAACTCAATATACAAATTACAGGTTGTTTCTGCCAAACGATGATATCCAATTCAAAGTATCCGGCAATTACGTTCTGAAGGTTTATCCGGAAGATGACCCGGAGAGAATCGTTCTGACTGCTTGTTTCCAGGTTGTGGAACCACAGATACAGATTTCGGCAGAAGTTACAGGCAATACAAATATTGATACATACCAGCGTCATCAGCAAGTCAATTTTGTGCTTAACACAAAGAATTTCCAGATTGCTTATCCGCAGAGCGATATAAAAATCTGTGTTACACAAAACAACAGAACAGACAATGCTGTTACAAACATTAAGCCAAGCGGCATTCTGGACGGGCAAATTGTTTATGAGAACATTCCGGAACTGATTTTCCCGGCAGGAAATGAATACAGACGAATGGAGTTCCTAAGCAACAAGTATAACGGAATGAGAGTGGAAAGTATTTCATTCCACAATCCATTCTATCATGTGACCTTGCTCAAGGATTTTCCGAGCGCAATGTCTTCATATGAATATGACCAGGACCAGAACGGACGTTTTTATGTGAATTCAAGTGGAAGTACTGACCCTGACACCGAAGCTGATTATTATTTCGTTCATTTCACTTTGGCTATGCCTGAAGCAAAACAGGGCAAAGTATATCTGAATGGTGAAGCATTTCATAATCTCTTCAATGAAGGAACAGAAATGTCGTTTAACCACGAAACCAATCAGTACGAAAAATCAATGCTTTTGAAGCAGGGAAATTATAACTATCAATATCTTTATGTTCCCAATGGAGAAACCAAAGGCAGAACAGATGCAATCGAAGGAGATTTTCATCAGACTGAAAATGAATATTGCATATATGTTTATTACCGCCCAATGGGTGCAAGGTATGACAGACTTATCGGAGTTTCTTCAATCTCAAATTTAAGGGAAAAGCAATTACAATAAATAATATTAGCCGGCAAACCTACTCAGATTTGTCGGCTAAATTTTATCATTCTAATGAAATGACTACAGTCTTCTCACCTTTGCCTCCCAACAATTCAAGCATTTGTTCTCTCGTGGATACACCGTCCACCTTTCCTAGTTTCGTAAAACTCCATGAATTTGAATCATAGTAAATCACAAATGAATTTCCCTGATATAAAATAATATCTCCGGGACCAGTCGTTGTGTACGCATCATTTCTTGGCAAGGAAAAACTTAACGAACCTACTTTTTCCATATCTCCGTAATCATTCATTCGAATACTTATTTCACCTTGAGAGAGACGTTTAACCAAAGCCTCAGTTGATGAGTTTTTCACTAAAGTAGCCGTAAAAGTTTTTCCATTTATATTCAGCGCTATTTTTCCACTTTCCATATTACTATTATTATCTGATTCGTTATCTTCCTGTTCTGTATTTTCTGTCTGTCCGGCTTGCTCCATTGCTTCATCATCAACCACGCTACACGAAACAAACAACATGAATACACAGAACATAAATGGATAAGTCAGCAATTCATTTATGTAATCTTTACTTAAAGCCATAATATTATTCATTTATATTATCAGGCTAAATTAATATGCTATTTCAGAAGGTTATACACATCATCTGTAACAGCTTCGAGCCATTCATTTGAAGTTTCTTCGCCGGAAACCTCAAATGCCAGATGAGAGAACCAGCTGTCAGCAGCAGCTCCATGCCAATGTTTTACTCCTGCAGGAATATGAATCACTGTTCCGGGAAGAATCTCTACTGCGGGTTTACCTTCTTCCTGATACCAACCACGGCCGGCAACGCCAATCAGCATCTGTCCTCCTCCCTGCTTAGCATGGTGTATGTGCCAGTTGTTTCGGCAGCGAGGCTCAAATGTAACATTATATACAACAACCTGGTCATTTGAAATCGGAGCCAAATAACTGTTTCCAATGAAGTATTTTGCAAAAGCAGTATTTGGTTCTCCAATAGGGAAAATCATTTGCTTCTGGAACTCTGCCTTTTCATCTTCTGCAGTCTCTTCTGCCCATACATCTTTAGCCAGGCGAAATGCTGCCCATGCTTTCGGCCATCCTGCATAAAAACCGATATGTGTAAGTATTTCCGAAATCTCAGTTCTAGTAATGCCATTCTTACGAGCCGACTGAAGATGATATATCAAAGAACTGTCTGTTATTCCCTGACTGATAAGCGATGTAATAGTCACCAAGCTGCGGTCACGCAATCCCAATTTGTCTGTACGGCTCCATACTTCACCAAAAAGAACATCATCATTTAATTCTGCAAATTTAGGAGCGAAATCTCCGAGCTGTTCACGTCCTGCTGTCTGTTTTATTTTTTCCTGTGCCATAATTGTAATATTATTTAATGTCAATGCCATAAAGGCAATAATAACTTTAGTTTTCATTTTAATTCAATTTTATAATCCTAATTATCGTTTTTGCAAAGTTAAATGTTAGAAAGAACTGACTTTGTATACAATTCAACGATATTTATACCTAAATTATAGATTATGACATATAAAATAAGCTATAGATATCTGATTAAAACACAACAATGATTGAGACATTTTGCATATTACTTCAATTTGCCTACTTTTGTAAAAGCAAAAAATAGAAAACACAAATTGTATTAAATATGAAAAGAATAACACTGACAGCTGCAGCACTTGCATTAGCCTCTACACTTATGGCACAAACCCCTGAACAAAAAGGACTATCAACAATAAACAAAAGCACAGCAGAAGCACATATCGGCTTTCTTGCCTGTGATGAACTTGAAGGTAGAGAGGCTGGTTATCCAAGCTGCCGTATAGCCGGTGAATATATTGTTTCACATCTGAAAAGCATGGGATTGGAACCTCTGAGCGGCGACTCTTTCTTCCAGCCTTTCGAAGCATATCGTAAAGAACGCCAGAAAAAAGCACGTTATCAGGTGCATCCTGATTCTATCGCCATTCTGAAAAAGGAAACACACCAGAAATTGTCTTTGAGAAATATTCTTGCTAAAATAGAAGGAAAGAATCCGAATGAATATGTGATTGTCGGCGCACATTATGATCATCTTGGTGTTGACCCACTTCTTGACGGAGACAAAATTTATAATGGAGCAGATGACAATGCTTCTGGTGTATCTGCGGTATTACAGATTGCAAGAGCATTCCTTGCTACTGGCAAGCAGCCGGAACGCACAGTTATTTTCGCTTTTTGGGATGGTGAGGAAAAAGGTCTTCTTGGTTCAGAAGCTTTCGCTCAGTCTTGCCCATTTATCAAAAACATCAAAGGTTATTTGAATTTCGACATGATTGGACGAAACACAAATGAAGCAAATCCTCAGCATGTAGATTATTTCTATACTGAAGCACATCCTGCTTTTGGAGAATGGCTGAAGAATGACATCAAAACATATAATCTAAATCTAAAACCGGAATATCGTCCTTGGGACAGACCAGTTGGCGGAAGCGATAACGCTTCGTTTGCTAAACGAGATATTCCTGTTATCTGGTATCATACTAATGGACATCCGGATTATCACCAGCCTAGCGACCATACCGACAAAATAAACTGGGACAAGGTTGTTGATATCACAAAGGCTTCATTCCTTAATATGTGGAATTTGGCGAATGAGAAGAAATTCTAAGACGTTTATATAGTTATAAAGTCAGGGCTTCGAAGAACAAATATTTATATTGTTTCCCGATATAAATTGCATACTGTTCTTCGAAGCCCTGACTTCTTTATGTTTTTACGCATTTGTACTACTTCAATTATAATTTTTATCTTTGCTGAATAAAACAATTCAAAATGCCACTAAAAACAATTCTAATAAATATAATCTGCCTTTTTGTCTTTATGCCGCTGTTGTGGGCAAGAGATTCCGAACAATTCATGTTCAAACGTATTGATGTTGAGAAAGGATTTGCCAATAGTGAAATCAGATGTATATATAAAAACAGTGTGGGATACATGTGGTTCGGCACAAGGTACGGGCTTTGCCGATACGACGGATATAATGTAATTTCATACAAACAGGATTTAATGGCTAATGGTGTATATCAGAATAATGATATCGCATTAATTCAAGAAGATGCAGAAAACAGATTGTGGCTTGAAACCAGAACCGGATATAATATCTTTGACCCACTGAAAGAAGAATTCATTTCCAATTCATCAGAAGAAATAAAAAAATATGCACTGACAGACAGTATTCTGTATATGTATATTGATTTAGGTAAAAACATGTGGTTTGTCACCAATGATGATATTCGTTTCTTTAATATAAAAACATCCAAAACAAACATATACAAACTCGGAGACACAGGAAGACCTCAAAAAGGGAGAATTGCTGCTATTTGCCAAGGGGAAAACAAATATTGGATCCTTCACACCAATGGACTTGTGGAATGCATGGATGCGCAGACGCATACAATTACAATGAAAGATTCAACTCTGGTATTCAATTCTCCGGATTTCTATGATGGGCAATCACGCCTTTTCTCTGATTCAAAAGGTAACTTATGGATTTATGGATTGATGGAAAAAGGTGCTTCCTGCCTGAATACGAACAAAAATACTTGGGAACATTTTTCCAAAAGCCAGGAAGATGTCAGACATCGTCTTCCCGCAAATATTGTTACGGGAATCACCGAAGACAAGCAAGGAAGAATTTGGATTTCAATGGACCATGGTGGCATTGCTTTATTGGACAAGGAGAATAATATAATATCAGAAATAAGACACGACAGAAGAAACGTAAACAGTCTGGCTCAAGATGCTGTAAAAAGCATATATATTGACAATGAAGATATTGTTTGGGCTGGAACTTATAAACGTGGCGTATGCTATTACCACAGCAGCATTTTCAAATTCCACACCGTAAAGAATCATGAAAGCGACAAGGAAATGGATGTAAACTGTTTCCTTGAAACTAAAGATGGGAAAATATGGATTGGTTCAAACGGAAACGGACTTCTGTGTTACGACAGAGATACGGAAAAATTCATATCCTACAAACATGATCCCCAAAAGACTAACACACCTGCGGGAGACGTTATTGTCAGCATTGTCCAAGACTACAAAGACAGATTGTGGATTGGATATTACATGAATGGCATGGACTGCTGGGACGGAAAGAAGTTCACACATTATGACTTCATTCCAAACGAAGAATGCTTGCTCCCAGACAAAAATGTATGGAAGCTCTTATGTGATGACAAGAAAAGGCTTTGGATAGGAACTCTAAACAGTGGAATCGTTACTCTCGATTTGGAGACTGGGAAAAAGCTCAAACATTTTCCTTCAATAAGTTCTGTATTTTCGATTATTCAACGTGCAGACGGAAGTATTCTTATCGGTGCGTTGAACGGACTTTTCATTTTTGATGAAGACTCAAAAACTATAAAAGAATATGAGCCGGAAATATTCGGTAAAGCACAACTTAGCAGACACGACATTAACTATTTATTTGAAGACAGCAGAAAACTTCTGTGGATTGGCACACGAAACGGATTGTTCATCTTTAATCCCATAACAAAAGAATTAAGACTATTCACTGTTGAAGATGGTTTGTCTGCCGATTTGATCCAAAGTATTCTTGAAGATGCAGAACATAACATATGGATTGCAACTAACCGAGGATTGACTCTAATAAAAGTAAACACACAGAATGACACTCCGGGATATTTCTTCAAGATGCTTAACTACGACCAGGCAGAAGGATTGCAAGGCGAACAATTCAACTATAACGGAGCGTTGGCTACTTCTCATTCTGAATTGATATTCGGCGGCTCATTAGGATTTAACATTGTTAATCCTAGTGCAATCCATTACAACAACAATAATCCAAAGGTTATCCTTACCAAACTGAAAATTTATGATAAAACAATCACACCGGGAATGAAATATAACGGTAAATCAATATTGGACAAAAGTATTTCATATACCAAATCAATTGAATTGGGACATAGTGAAAACTATTTCACTCTTGAATTTGCTGCATTGGATTATTGTGTTCCGGATAAATCAAGATACTTTTATAAACTTGAAGGATTAAATGATTTATGGATTGAAACAAATCCTAATACAAGAGAAGTAACATATACAAATCTCAACCCTGGTAAATATACATTTCATGTCAAAGCTATAAACAGCGATGGAATGGAAAGTATCGAACCTGCGTCATTGGAAATCATAATTAATCCTCCATTCTGGAAATCCAATCTGGCCTGGGGCATATATTTAATCATATTGTTATCTCTTCTATATATTTATCACAGATATTCAAAGAAAAAAGAAGAGAAAAAGATTATTTATACCCGTGAAAAAATGAAAATAGAGAATCAGCATAATATGGATGAAATGAAGCTGCGTTTCTTCACAAACATAAGTCACGAATTCCGTACACCGCTTACTCTTATAATTACTCCATTGGAAGAATTAATAAAGAAATCTGAAAAAGCAGAGGATAAAGAACTGCTAAGAATCATCCATAAAAATGCTCAGCAGCTTTTGAATCTTGTAAATCAGCTTCTCGATTTCCGCAAAATGGATGTCAATGGTTTGAAGTTAAATCTGCAAATTGGAAACATTACTCTTTTTGTGAAAGATACTGTTTTTCTGTTCAAGGAAGCTTTTGCACATAAAAATATTGAATTCAGCATTGACGGAACAGATGAAGCTATCTTCATGCGTTTCGACGGAGAGAAAATTGGTAAAGTGCTTAATAATCTGCTTTCAAACGCTTACAAATTCACGCCTCAGAATGGTAAAATAAATGTATGCATTGAGCGTGATGACGCTAATCATGAAATCAGAATATCAGTCAGCGACTCCGGAATTGGTATCCAAAAAGATGAGCGGGATAAAGTATTCGACAGATTCTATCAGGTAAACCATAAATACTATGACGCCAACGGATTATCCGGAAGTGGAATCGGACTTCATCTTTCAAAAGAATATATTGAACTTCACAAAGGTAAAATATGGGTAGAAGATTCACAGTTTGGAGGATGCAAAATGGTATTCTCTCTTCCATTGCCTGACGAAGGCGAAGAAGCTCTAATTGAAGAATTGGAGAATGCCAGAAATAATGAAGATGAAGATATAAAGGAATATAAAGATATAAGCAACAGTAATATGCCAAAATTGCTGATTGTTGACGACAACAACGATTTCAGAACTTTCCTTTGCACCTGTATGCAAAACCGATTTGAAGTTATTCAGGCTGAGAACGGAGAAAAAGCTTTTGAAATTGCAGTAAACGAAATTCCGGACATGATTATCTCTGATGTTATGATGCCGGTAATGGACGGCATACAGCTTTGCAAAAAACTGAAGAATGATGTCCGGACTTCGCACATTCCACTTATTCTGCTCACAGCAAAAACCGCAGAAGAAAGTCAGATAGACGGATTGAAATCCGGAGCAGACGATTATATTTCCAAACCGTTCAATATAGATGTCTTATATATAAAAATGAAGAATCTGATTGAATCAAGGAAAAAAATGCAAAGTATGTTGAAAGAGCCAATTCCTATCGAGCCTTCAAGAATAACGGTAAACAATATCGACGAGGAATTGATAAGAAAAGCTTTGGAATATACAGAGGCAAACATTTCAAACCCTGATTTTTCTGTTGAGGAACTCAGCAAGGAACTTGGCATGAGCCGCGTTCATCTTTACAAAAAGCTTCTGTCGCTCACAGGAAAAACTCCAATCGAATTCATCCGACTTGTTCGTCTAAAAAGGGCTGCCCAATTATTGAAGGAAAGTAAAATGAATGTTTCTGAAATCGCATATGAAGTAGGATTCAATCATCCTAAATATTTTAGAAAATATTTCAAGGAAGAGTTTGGCGTTCTGCCTTCGCAGTTTGAGAAATCATAAAAAACAATCCGGAGTTCAATTGAACTGCCGGATTGTTTTTTATATGAAATATAATGGATGAGATGATTTTCTCAATCCTGATTCACTGAAATTATACCATTGATTATGGACATACATAAAGTTGAATCATTGCATAATCCTTCTTTATGAAATATAATAGACTCATCATGTTCTAATGTTTCGATATATGTATTCACTGATATTGAACTCTTTCTCTCACTAATTGGTTTTATGAACATAGAGACCTCTGTTCGCTGTCCCTTATATACACTTAGCAATTTGTCGACTACTGTAAATTTTTTTGCTTTAATAAATCCTGCCGAGGAATCAACACAGTCAATGAAATAATCTTCATTGCACAAATAGCTTAATGCACTTTGATATAAGCTATCGGAATTCATCTCAACCGTATAAGGTTTTATGCCTTGAGCTAAAACAGTATTATAACATATGCTTATAAATAAACCTATTATCAAAAATATAGCTTTCATATTATTCTTTCTTGTATAAATTATACCTATTCATTATTAATATTAAAGAACAATAGAATATTAATAGAAATAATTAGTTGTAGTCCAAAGATAAAGACGGACATTTTCCCTTTAAAACAGAGATTAATTTATCCTGATTCTCAGGATATAAATAGAACTTCTTTCCTTTAGTATTTGTCAATCTGAGAGAATATAATCCTTGATGATTAAATTTTATTCCATTATAAATATCAGCTCTCACTATTTCTTTTAAAACAATAGTATTATACAAATTATGGTTGGATTTAATCCGTAATAAATCATTCACAAAAGAATAATATTTGCAACTATGAATCCAGCTTACAAGAATTCCGGGAATCATAAAGAATAAATAATGAATCCAAAAGTTAGAAGTATAATTGGATACCAAATCAAATATACCTAATAATATAAATCCACATAAGAGCCATATCAGAAATATTGTGCCTCCGTAAAGCAATCTGTTTTTCAGTCTGAATTTTTCCATACAATATAAATTTAAGTTACTTATATCCTAGTTATCGCAAATATATCAATATTATTATATCATTTTACTGATAATAAATTAAAAATACTAATTCTATTCTGCAAACTAAATCTAAGTTTGTAAAAACTCAGACTTAGTTTCTACAAATTAAGACTTAGTTTTTAAAAACTAAAGCTTAGTTTTAAGAATATATGTAATACTTTTATATCGAAAATAAGGTATGCGCAACTTATTTAGAAAAGGTTATCAATGGAACATGATAATAGAACAAAATTCGTACCTTTGTTTCTGAGGAAAACTTGAATGGGAAAAGGGAAATGAATCTAAACAAGCAAGTCATATTTATTATTTTCTGCTGGTTCACTTTATTATCTGCTAACGCCAACGATGGTAATAATTTATCTCTCAGATTTACATTGTCAAAGAAAGTCTGGAAAAATCTTTCCGTACAAGTTGAAGAGGATTTACGCACCACTTCAGACTTTCATACGGCTCAATGGCTGCTGAGTATTGCAGAAGTGAACTATCAGTTTCATCCGATGCTTAAAGGTGGTGTCGGATATACTAATCTGGCAAATTTCCTGGATTCAAGAGAGACGCGAAACAGATATTATTTTTATCTGAACGGAAAATATTCAGTCAGCAATTTCAGATTTTCCCTTGTTGAACGCTTCCAAAGTACATATAAAAGGCACAGCAGCGAACCAAACAATTATCTGAGAAGCAAACTTACAATTGGTTATACAATCAAGAAACTGAAACTGGAGCCTTTTGCTTATGCCGAACCTTTCAATAATGCCGGATGTAATGGAAAGCTGAAACTGGACAGAATAAGGTTTTCCGGAGGATTGAATTATAAAATAAACGGCAAAAACACTTTGCAATTCTACTATCGCTATCATGTGTTCAAACGGTTCGACCCGGTGAATTATCTGCATGCTTTGGGCATTGTATATAAATTACAATTATAATATTCTGATATAGATAAAATTATATGCAACTATCATAAAAATAAAACCCTTCTCCTCGCCTATCACGAAAAGAAGGGTTTTTATGTAAAGATTGTTATATTCTGAAACTTCAGATATCCGACAATTCCAAACTCTTCAGCTTATTATATAAAGTCTTGCGGTCGATACCTAGCATTTGCGCAGCCTTTGTCTTATTATTTCCGCATGCAATCAATGCTTTGCGGATAAGTTCACGCTCGTGATTTTCATCCTTTAGCTGTGAAACGCCGACAACTTCACGGCGAGGAGCTTCAATCAATTCTTCAGGCAATTCACGGCGAGTAATGTATCTGCCCGTAGCCAGCAATGTTGCATATCTGATGACATTCTTCATCTGACGAAGATTTCCGGGCCATGAATATGATTCGAAAATCCTCATGGTTTCTGCATCGAAACCAACGATATCTTTCTGCAACTCACTGTTTGCCATATCCAGGAAATGATTGGCGAATAGAAGCAAGTCTTCTTTTCGCTCGCAAAGATTCGGGATACGGATTGTGAATTCATTTATTCGGTGATATAAATCCTCACGGAAATCTCCTTTGTCGATTGCCTGACGGAGATTTTCGTTGGTTGCCGAAACCAGACGCACATTAATATCTATTTCCTTGTTGCTGCCGACCGGACGAACTTTCCTCTCCTGCAATGCTCGAAGAAGCTGAACTTGCACTTCGTATGTAAGGTTTCCGATTTCATCTAGGAACAAAGTTCCGCCTTGAGCTGCAACAAAAGCTCCTGTCTTG
This sequence comes from Parabacteroides sp. KHUB-01, assembly GCF_056640935.1. Classification (NCBI taxonomy): domain Bacteria; kingdom Pseudomonadati; phylum Bacteroidota; class Bacteroidia; order Bacteroidales; family Tannerellaceae; genus Parabacteroides; species Parabacteroides sp. KHUB-01. Next base: position 640,490 of record NZ_CM153256.1, read on the forward strand.
TCGCTTATAGCTCCGGTAAACGAACCTTTCACATGACCGAAGAATTCCGACGCTGCCAAATCTTTTGGAATCGCGCCACAATCGACAGCTACGAAAGGAGCATTTTTTCTGTTGCTCTGCTCATGAATGCGTCGGGCAACATATTCCTTTCCCGTTCCGCTGGAACCATTTATTAGCACGGACATGTCTGTTGGCGCAACAAGACGTACATGCTCATAAAGTTGGCGAGCTTCGAAGCTCTGTCCTTCGATGTATTGATTAATTGCTTCACTCTTCTGTTTCTTTGCAGGCTCTGATTTTGCTTTAGCTGGCGCGGCAACCGTTTTCTTTGTGTTTGATGTTGTTTCGGCAGTCTCGTTTTGCTTTACCAGTTCATTGATTTTCTGCAGAAGATTTTCGGGATTGACAGGTTTGGATATATAATCCGAAGCACCAAGTTTCATTGCCTGAACAGCAGTCTGAATCTCGGCATATCCGGTCATCATAATAAAAGGAATTTCCCTTTCATTATCTTTCATCCATTTCAACAAATTAATACCATCCTGATCCGGCAGGCGCAAATCAGACAGAATCAAGTCGCACGCTTCCTTGCCAAGCCATTGCTCAGCGTCTGCTACACTTGACACACTATTCACTTTAAAACCTTTTTTCCCAAGCCAGGTTGTAAGCATCAAAGAGAAAGTTATATCATCTTCTACAATAAGAATAGATGGCATAAAGTACGTTTTTAAGTTTTGCAACAAAAGTACATATTTTGATTGAATTTACATTAGTGTTACATCACTTATTGAGAAAGATATTTTAAGGAAAGATTAGCGAGAAGAATAAAAAAGCACAGAAAACGCTGAATGAAATCATTACGTTTTCTGTGCTTGTATATTAATAAATGAAGTTTGTCAAACTCTACCTAAAGATAACAAATAATATTCTTGTTCAATATTATTTCTTCAAGTTCAAGCTAACTTTCATTTCTGTTGTACTACTCAATACTTCTGTCAATTGAGGCAACAATGCTTCTACCATAGGCTTAACATTTTCTGGGATAGATTTAAGAATCAAGCCTGAAATTGTTTCGTTTGTAAGAACGAATGAAAGAAGTGGAACAATAATATCTTTTTCCAATGTGATTGTTGCGTTGCTTCCATCAACAGAGCAAGTCAAAGGAACACCTTCAGACAAAAGAGGCAAGAACTGAGCAATAGCACCCATATCAAAACCAGCTTTAGTCTGGTTGATAACAGTAAGCAACATTGCAATATTCATCTGAACATACATCTTGTCGTCTTTCATATAATAATTAGCAATGTTCAGAGGAGAAACCTTTTTCTCACCGTCCTTATTGTAATCAGCTACGATATTTCCATCATTATTGAAAGAGATTGTATTCAAGGCAGCCTTGATTGGCTTATCTAAAGCCATAGAAAGAAATTGAACTAAATTTTCAACAGGCCATTCTTCAGTAGAACCAGGCAACAAAATACCTTTATCAGAATTCCATACAAGAGTAACAACCTTAGCATCTGCCAAATTCCAAGTTCCCTGAATTTTGCTTTCCGGCATAACATTGTTGATAGCCAAAGTAAGTTTTCCTTTTTCTACCTGACCTTTATATTCAGTTGTACGTCCGTTCTGTGAATCTGTGCCTTCGAACTTATAAGTTTCACCGTCAAGAGTCAAAGCCACATTAGAAATAGTTGTTGTAACTTCACCTGGAATTACACCCGGAGCCAAGTTCATTACAGGCATATCAGCCTTAGTTGGAATAAGTGAAGTAAGATCGAACTCGCCCTTCATTTCCAAAGTGGCAGTCTTACCGTCTGTTGTATTAAATGTGATAACTTTTCCAGGAAGAACACTTTCGCTATAAGTCAAGTCCAAAGATTCTCCTTTATAAGATGCATTTACATCCAGAACTTTTCCTTCTTCAACAGTTGGTTTATCATCTTTACTACAAGATGTAGTCATTAAACTTAAAGAACATAGCATAGTAAATGCATACAATAAATTCCTTTTCATAAACAATTAATTTTAATTAGTAAAATAGCCAATATCTATCATAAGACAAATACAAGCGTTTTTTTATCACTCCTTTTATATTTGATATCAGATAATCTGATTTCAAAGTCTTATATTTTTATCCGGGAATTAACATGACTTATGAGTCATAATATCAAGCACCAGCTTGTCAGTTTCTTCCATTCCCTTGGAACCAATAGATGTCAGGTTACGGATTGAAATATCCACATCTTCGTCAATGATTCCTTCAACTGAAGTAACAACTTTATCTTCGATTGCCATCATTGCAGAAAGCATAGCAGTTGAAACTCCGCTGGAAACTTTCATTGCGCAGCTTGGTTTGGCTCCGTCGCAAATCATACCAGTGATATTTCCAATCATATTCTTGATTGCGTATGACATCTGGCGTCTGTTTCCTCCCATAAGCCAAGTGATGGCACAGCTTGCGCCTGTTGCAGCAACGACACATCCGCAAAGGGCAGACAATCTTCCCAAACTCTGCTTTATATATATTACCATAAGATGGCTCAGCATAAGAGCACGTATCAACTGTTCTTCAGAAGCATTCATATCTTCAGCAAATGAAACAACAGGCAAAGTCGCAGCTATGCCCTGATTTCCGCTACCTGAATTACTCATAACAGGAATCATAGCACCATCCATTCTGGCATCGCAAGCAGCAGATGTTAATGTAAGCATGTGAGTGAAAGAAGAATCACCCATATATTTCTTTCCTACTGGACCGGAAATTGTCTTGCTGACAGTATGTCCGTAATTAGCTTTTACGGAAGCCAAAGCTGCCTTCTTGTTCAATTCGGCAGTTTTCAATATGAAACGGATATCATCAAGCGGAGATTCAAGAGCAAAATCACACACTGTGTTGAATGTAAGAGTAAAGTCCTCATCATGAGCATCGTCATCAGAAGAATACTCATGCCTTTTATCAAGAAGAATTTCTCCGTTCTTCTCTACATAAACGAAGTTAGTGTGCTCATGACTAATAACAACTTTAGAGAAATTATCAGCAGCATAAGCCACAATCTCAATATATAATTTATCTACATTTTCCTTCAGAGCAATATTAATACAATGGCTGTCGACCATTTGTTTGCCTTCTTCCAAAGATTCCGGAGATAGATCTCGCAAAACTTCCAGCTCGTATTCCGATTTTCCAATCAATGCGCCTAAAGCGACAGCTATTGGCAAACCAACCATTCCTGTTCCTGGAATACCAACACCCATAGCATTCTTTAATATATTGGCACTAAGGAAAACATCTAATTTTTCAGGTTTAGCACCAAGCACTTCGGCAGCTTTAGCTGAAGCCAAAGCTACGGCTATTGGCTCTGTACATCCGATTGCCGGGATAACTTCTCTGTTTATAAGCTTTATAATCTGTGTTTTAATTGCATCATTCATGGCTATTCATTTTTCTGAGAGTACAAAGATAAAATATTTGCATGACAATGTATTTGTAAGGATGAAAAAAAGAATATATTTGCAATATATAATAATTGACGTTTTGCAAGTTGTTCAACCCAAAAACCAAAGAATACTTCAGGCAACAGTTTACACTGAGTTGATAAAAGGAATAGTTGTAATTAGCTTGTCAATCCGTCAAATTGTATTCTGCATGCAAAACTTGCGAAACATCTAAACATAATATTTATATGCTGAAACGTTTATTATGTTCAATTACAGTTATAGGATTATCTCCGTTTTTTATTGCTGCACAAGAAATAACCCAGCATGAAAAGCCTGGAGAACAGTTAACCTTGGTTGAAAGACTGACTCATGGGAAAACCAGCATTGAAAATGCAGAAATGAACTTTCAAATATTTACGACTGCCAATGCAGAATTTCATGACAAGAATTTTGATGGGGCTAATTTCAAGCTGAACAGAGTAAGGCTGGAAATAAAAGGTGATGTAGGGAAATATCTTTCTTATCACTATCGCCAGTCGTTCAACAAATATATGGATCCATTTTCACTCGACAATCTGTCTTCATCTCTGGAACTGGCTTGCGTAAATCTCAATCTGTCCGACAAACTGTCGATAACAGCAGGAAAGCATTTCCTTGCTATGGGCGGATATGAATATTATGTCAATGCCATAAAAGTACGTGAATTCAGCGAATTCAACGAAATGATAAGCTGCTATCAGGCTGGTGTCACTGCAAACTGGCAAATCACTCCTACTCAGGAATTATGTCTTCAGGTAATGAACAACCGTTCCGGAAGTGACGATGAAATATACAAGACAGGTTTGCCAGAAGGCGTAAAATCGGCAAAAGTTCCATTTTTCTATTCTGCAAACTGGAACAGTTATTATGCAGACAGAAGTATAATGCTGAGATATGCTGCATCACTGGCACAAGTGGCACAAGGATACAGTGCTTTTTATTTCACTTGTGGAAATATATACGAGAAAGGTCCTTGGCTTGCCTACCTTGATATTATGTACACTAAACAGCAACTGGACCAGCACGGAATAATAAGCCATTTGCCGGCAAATCCATCAATGGCTCCGAATACCGAATATTTGTCTGTAATCGGGAACGTGGATTTCAGGTTTCACCCAAGATGGAACAGCTATATCAAAGGTGCATTTGAAACGGGACGAGTATATAAAAGTTCAGAATACTTCGAAAAAGGGAATTACCGTAATTCCTGGAATATTCAAACATGCCTGGAATATTTCCCTTTCCCGAATATAGATCTTTTCGTATTCGGTCTGTACTCATACCGAGGTGTAAACCTTAATGACAGAACTGTTGAACTTGGAGCTACGGCCTACGACAGACACAGATTCTCACTCGGACTGGTTTATTCTATTCCTGTATTTTAGAGAATATGCGACAAACAGAAATTTACACAATATTTTGACTAACAAATTGATACAATACATTAATTTATATTAGAAATGGAAATAATAAATTTAGGAGCAGGAAACTCAATCTTAAACAAATTCGTATCAGAACTGAGAGATGTGAATATCCAGAAGGACAGTATGAGATTCCGAAGAAATATTGAAAGAATTGGAGAAATAATGGCTTATGAAATCAGTCGCCGTTTCGACTATGCAATTCAGGAAATACAATCTCCTCTCGGAATTGCACCAATGTCTTTGCATACTGACAATATCGTAATCAGCACAATTCTTAGAGCCGGACTTCCTTTCCATCAGGGTTTTCTCAGCTATCTTGACCATGCGGAGAATGCCTTTGTTTCTGCATACAGAAGATATAAAGACAGACTAAACTTCGACATTCATATCGAATATATAGCTTCTCCTTCAATACAAGACAAAACTCTTATAATAACAGACCCGATGCTTGCAACTGGAAGCTCCATGGAAATGGCATATCACGCTCTGCAAACAAAAGGCGAGCCGGCGCATATACATGTTGCATCAATAATTGCCAGCAAACCCGCTTTGGAATATGTAAAAAGTAAATTGCCTAAAGATAAAACAACAGTTTGGGTTGCCGCACTAGACGACAAACTAGACGACCACGCATACATCGTTCCGGGATTGGGCGACGCAGGCGATCTTGCTTACGGAGAAAAAGAAGATTGAATATCAGAAATGATACGCAACGCGGAATGATATAAGCGTCTGGTTCATCGTCTTGACTAGATTATACTTTAGCTCTGCACCAAGGGTAAACAAGTCGGTGAGCCAGACTTCTCCTCCAACTCCTGCATTTACACCAATGCGTGTAAAGTTCTCCTTCCCTTTCAGAACCGAATGATCAAGATGCCATTCATAAGTATCTTTCCAGAATGACAAATCTATACCAGCCAAAGGATAAATGACAAATATATCTCCAAGAGGAACAACATAATGAGCATTCATATCCAATGCCCATCCGCTCAATCCGCCATCCTTTACGAAATATGTCAGACCGGGATTCAAACGTATTTCGTCAGTTATATTATATCTGTAATCTATTCCTACAGTAGCATTCTTTGTCTTGAATCCATAACCAACCTGAAAGCCTACAGATGAATATCCTTGATATATCTGAGCCTTTACTGTCATTCCAAGGAACAACAAAAGAGAAAGTATTATTATTTTCTTCATAAAGAACATTTTTTATTAACTTAACTTTCAGATAACGAGTTAACAAGAAGACAAGTTAACAAGGGCTTTTAGATATAAATTGTAAAGTTACAGGTGTTTTTATCTTGTTAACTTGTACCTGAAGCCTTGTTAACTTTTAAGTTGAGCAACTTGCGCAACTTAAATATACTAATTAAGTATCACAAGTAAGAACTTTCAGGTTATCGATTGATAAGGAGACAAGTTGGCAAGCCTTTTTTAAGATATCCTAAATTAATACTTATATATTAACCTCGTCAACTTGTCTATAAAACCTTATCTTCTTAATATTTAATGGTCAGGATTAATAATTCTCCTTCAACAACCTGTCCGCAACCTTATCTCCCAATTCACTAGCCTTGAGCAAAGACACTTTCGCTTCATCCATCTTTTTCTGACGTATTAGCGACACTCCGCGCAATCTGTGACAAGCAGCAAAGTCCGGAGCCAAAGCCAAGGCTTTGTCCACACTTGCCAACGCTTCGGCATATTGCTCCTTTCTAATCAGGACAGACGCTTCTTCGGCAAGATATGTAGCATTGTCCGGCGCCATCTTGATTGCTTCTTTTATGTCGGCCAAAGCGCCATCCAAATCGTTGGCACGGAATTTTGCCTGTTCACGGAAATAATAGAAACTGTCATTCACATTGCCATTCATCATCTGGTAATACAAATCATAATCGGCAATAGCTTCACGATATTTCGTTAATTTCAGTTTCCAGTCAATACGTTCCAAAACAAACGGAGCTATTTCCGGTTTTGGAGATGATTCGCCCGCAACTATGGCACTATCCAGCAAATTAATAATCTCTCCAATATTGACATTAGGCATTTTCTCACGCAATTTGGCTGCCATATACCATGTTGAAGGCGAAGCTATGTCGCTTTTATTTACAATCATATATTCGTCATATGCCTGCTGCATATTTCCTTCGTTCACATATATATCTGCCTTAAGCTGGTGATAAAGCGGCTTGTCCGATTCCGATATTGCCTCGTCCAGTTTTGCCTTTGCCGATTCCACACTCCAACTACCATTGTTGAGCAGCGAATCCGACGATGCTACGCCATACATAAGCTTAGCTTCCTGATATAAGCCTTCACTCTTATCGTCAACTTTATCCTGATATGAACGGATATCATTCATTGCCATATCGAGGCTGTTTGCTCCCAATTCTTTTCTGAAATAAGCATAATGCGAAGCTCTGCTCAGATAAGCATCTGTATTTGATGGGAAAGTCTGAATGTAATCGTTCAAAGTTTCCAAGTAAGTCTTTGCATCCTGTTTTCCCTGAAGCAACATAAGCATCACCTGTGCTTGCTCGGCATTCTCTGGCCACGCCTTGCGTATTCCCAAATCAGAATAAGTGGAGTTAAGAACATCCATTGCCTGAATAGTCAGACTATGCGCATAAGCTGCCGAAACGGCAAACGAACGTTCCTTGTTTCCCGAAGCATCTTCCTGAGCAAGACCTATGACTTTTCCATCTTCCGTCATAATAGGCGAATTCACCCAATCATGATTTATCGGGATAGACAATTCATAGTAACTGTAATCGCCTTTCAGCTTTGTGATATCATTGATTTTGCCGCTTCCGAAATTCTTTATCTTACCTTCGGAGAAAGGCATAAGATAAGCAGTGCTTCCTTCAGCCGGTTTCTGGTCGGCTATGACAAGAAAAGCAACTTTCTTATCTACATCGGCACGCAAGCGGATAACATCATACAGCTCATCGGCACCAATCACTCGCGACACTTCATATTCCTTGCCTTTGGCATCTTTCACCACGGCATGGTCAGCGTTCTTCAACACAGAATATGACGACAGCAACTCTCCCGTTTCGGAAACGAAAAATCCGGTTCCTTTACGCAACTCTTTGTTGTCTTTATTATATGTAGTTATAACCACTACAGCCTGTTTCTGCTTGTCCATCCATTTTGGAGCCTTCTGCTGCGCATGGATAGACACGGCAATAAAACTTGCCAGAAAGAATGATATATATTTTCTCATGGTAAAAAAACTTTTTTTATTCCTCTCCGTCCGGAGTATGGAGAATAAATGTTGTTGCCCCGATTGTCACGATTGCTCCATCTTCAATGACAACTCGTTCGTTTTTTCCGAGGATTTCATTACGCAGGAATGTTCCCGTAAGACTTGGGAAATCGCGCAGTGTATAAACCAATTTTCCGTCGCTTCCCTGTTTCACATTGATGATGCAATGTTTGCGTCCCATACTAGGGTCGCTTGTTATGATTGGCGCATCAACTCCTTCGGTGTCTTTGTTTCGGCGTCCGATAACATTATCTCCCAAAATCAACGGCAAATCCTGCTTGAAAGCAAAAGCATTCTCAATCACTGTTATGAATCCGCATGAGAAATCCGGTTCTTTCACTTCTTTTTCCAATCCGGATTCGGTGCGAACTACTTTGCGTCCTATTTTTATCTTGAACTGGGCTGTACATTGAGGACAAACTATAGCCAATACTTTTCCGTCAGGATATTTAGTATCATCAAAAGCAATCTGACGATCACACTTGGGACAAAATACTCTTTTCATTTTTCTAATTTACATTTTGAGAACAAAGATATAAAAGGTTATGGATTTTTTCCACAATTTTACTCATTATTCCACAAAACAGGAATTATAGCTATAATATCTTATCATTCTTTCTTACAATATGTTAACCAAAATATCATTTTTATGGCACAAGCATTGCCATTAGATATATGAACGGAATAACACAGCATACACATTATGCTGATTCAACATTTAAAACTCAAAGGTCATGAAAAAAAGAATTATAGTAGCTGTTGCAATAGTATTGGGCAGCATTTCAGGAATAAACGCAATTGAGAACGTAAACAAAACTAACGAAGCTATCAGAACTGAAGCAAATCTAAATACTTCGGATGTCGAAGAAATGGAATATACTGAAATTTATCTCAGCGACATCACAAACGAAGTTATGACAAAAATTGCACAGGAAGGAGCAATGATAAAACAGGCTTTCATGACTTACACAAAGGAAGGAATACGCCTCTACAAATTATTCCTATATTCTTGCGAACTCCAGGAAGCAACTTTATATATCACGGAAACCGGACAAACTGTCAATGAAATAGTGTTCCCTTGATAAAAGAGGCGAAAATCTCGTTGCATACGAAAGAGATTTATTACTGATAATTTTATTCTTATTTTTATATAAATGCTAGTCTATTCTTAAAACTAAGTCTTGGTTTGTAAAAATCAAGTCTTAGTTTTTATAAACTTAGTCTTAGTTTTTAAAAACTAAAGCTTAGTTTATAGAATATATAATATATTTCCGGATTATACGGCAAAGCTTAAAGATTATACAGCAAATAATAAGGAATATATATTATATATCTCCGGCTTTCATAAGTTTGGTTGGCAAGGACATAATAAAAGTGTGCCGCTCTCACGAGCCACACACTCCATCAAATAATTAATTAACAAAAAACAAAGACTGATTTCATTGGTCAAATAAATACTAAAAAACAACCTTAGTGATACAAATGTAAATAGTTTAATTTACTACAAACAAAATCAGTGACAAACACCACAAAAGTGATGACAAACGTATGCGGAGGCATATTGCCACAAGCTGTTCAATAGTATACTTTTGCATTTGAATTGATCTTAATAAACAATATAAATAATCTGCCACTTGATGACAGTGAATATCATTGACTGATAGCTGTGTTCCATTTCTCGCAACTTAGTTATAAAGCTTCAGAGAATGGAGCACAGCATCACTCAGTTCAAAAACACTCATTACTAAGAAAGAATACTTTCTATTGAAAGAAATGCCAAAAGATTATTGGGAATAATAACCGTTTTAAAACTTAATTTTATATGAAGAATCATGCATTATGGATGCTTCCGATGATTGCTATCGGAACTGTCGCATCTGCGCAAAATTCTGCAATAACAGGAAAAGTTGTCGACGCTGATGGCTATGAACTTCCGGGCGTCAACGTAAGTATCAAAGGAACTAAAATCGGGACACTAACATCCATCGACGGAACATTTTCAATCAGTAATATTCCAGACAAGGAAAAAGCCGTGATAGTTTTCTCATATGTAGGATATAAAACTGTGGAAATGCGCGTGGGCTCACAAACATCATTCAATGTGATGATGAAGGAAGACACGGAAAATCTTGACGAAGTTGTAATTCTGGGCTATGGCTCACAGAGCAGGAAAAACCTTACTGGTGCAGTGAGCCAGATTGACTCAAAAGTTATCGGAGTTCAGAATGTTTCAACTGTGTCAAAAGCCCTTGAAGGCTCAATCCCGGGACTTCAGGTTTCTGCAGCTGACGGACAGCCTGGTGTTGATATGGGAATAAGAGTGAGAGGTGTAAGTTCTGCAACGGGAAACAATGCTTCGGCGCTAATCGTAATTGATGGTGTTCCGGCGCAGAACGAAAACCCGCTGTCAAACATGAATCCTCAGGATATTGAAACAATTACCGTTCTTAAAGACGCAGCATCAACTGCAATGTATGGTTCACGTGGAGCAAATGGTGTAGTTCTGATTACTACGAAAAAGGGAAAGACTGGAAAGACTCGTATTTCGTTTGACGCAAGATGGGGATGGAATTCTATCGGTTCGTTCAACACCAGTGGAATGACTAGTGCCGCAGATTATTACACTTATGTTTGGCAATCAATCTACAACTCATACAGATATGGAGTTAATGGAACCGGACGTCCGGGAATTGACGAGAACGGTGTTCCATACACAAATGTGAACAATCCTAACCACACTCACGAAGAAGCAGCCAAATTTGCCAGCGAGCATCTTTTCAACTACAATAGTGGAGCGAGCAATAGTGAAACAAATTTCTACAGAAACGGATTAGGAAACTGGATGGCATATAATGTTCCGGGAGCAATCTACACCCCGGATGGAGGAACAGGAGTTCTGCAAAGTGCCACAATGAGCGGACAATATCTTGTTGGACTGGACGGGAAAATAAATCCGAACGCGCAATTCCTCTATGGCGACGGAGATACTTATGCCGACGCATTGCTGAACACAGCTTTCCGTCAGGAATATAACATATCTGCCAGCGGAGGTTCGGACAAGGTAAGTTATTACACATCTCTCGGCTATCTGTCCGACCCGTCATATATTCGCTCTTCCGATTTCGAAAGATACAGCGGACGTGCCAATGTAGATGCCAAATTGTTCAAATGGCTTAAAGTTGGAGCTAATGTGGGATACACACGCACAACTACAAATGCGATGTCGACCAAATGGGGACGAAATCCGGGCGCTGCAACAGGAAACGTGATGCTGTATGTAAACGGACATTTGCCGACAATGTCAATGTGGGCGCGCGAGGCAAACAGCGACGGCTCAATTGGTAATATAATATATGTAGACGGACAGAAGAAGGAAGCCGGAGTTGAAGGTTCTTCTTATTCTCCTCTTGGTTCAACTGCAGGTAATCAGCTGGGGCGTGATATTCTTTTCGAGATTGACGAAAACAAGAATCAGACAGAAGTTGATCTTTGGACATCAAGAGTATATGCCGACTTTTCATTCCTGAAAGACTTCAAGCTGACTGTTAATTTTTCAATGGATCAACACGCCAATAAGCTGACAAAATATCTGAATAGCAAAAGCGGACTTGGTGATGGTGTGGGCGGCATAGGAACACAGAAATATACCCAAAGGATTATAAACACTCAACAGCTCCTGAGCTATAACAAGGACATAAACAAACATCACGTTGATGCATTGATTGGTCATGAATACAATGATTTGGATAAAGATATGCTTAGCTGGGGTTCGGCTTATGAACTGATTCCGGGATATATTTCTCCAGGAAACTTTACAAGCCACTATTATAATATTTCCAATCTTGCCACTCCGGGATGGTCGCTCGACAAAGTCCGAATGGAATCATATATGGCGAGGGCTAATTATGTATATGACGATAAATATTATTTGTCTGGTTCTGTGAGAAGTGATGGTTCATCAAAATTCATGATAAATAAATGGGGCACATTCTGGTCAGTAGGCGGTGGATGGCGTTTCACATCCGAACCGTTCATGCAGGCAACCAAAGGATGGCTGGACAATGCTAAGCTCCGTGCAAGCTACGGTGTCATTGGTAACCAGAATGGTATTGGTAACTATACAAACCACACTTGGACTTATGGCGTGGCTGTATGGAATCCTTCAACTAACGGACAGGGAACAGGACAAGAATATTCCATTGGCTATGGTTCACTGATAAACGAAGAACTTACTTGGGAAACAGTTCATACAACTGATATCGGTCTTGATTTCTCTCTGTTTGGAAACAAACTGGTTGGTAGCGTGGATTTTTATGATAATCTAACGGTCAACTCTTTCTACAACGAACCTGTATCTATTCTTGGAAATGCCGGAGCAGAAACCAGACAACGTAACTCTGCCAAGTTAAGAAACAGAGGTTTTGAATTAGAATTAAGTACAAACATCATAAACACCAGAGATTGGACATGGAGCGTGTCACTCAACGGTACTCATTACAGAACAATCTTGGTTGACGTTCCGGAATCTACAATTCCCGCCTGGAACGAAACTTCTGACCTTCCTAAAGGAACTTGGCTTGCCAACGGAGAAGGATGGAGTGCGACTGGCTCAGGTGATACAAGTTTCCCGTTCTATCTGAGAGGCGAAGGTCGTGACTGGTATAATATTTATTTGTATAGATATGCCGGAGTTGACCAGAACAGCGGTCTTCCAATGTATTGGCACCGCGTTACGTATGACGATGTGCACAACAATGACCACGGCGGACGCTACGCTAATTATCAAGTCGGAGACAATGTTCCTACAACCGTAAGCAGCGACGCTTCGCAATATGAAATGGGAAGTGCGATTCCAAAATGGATTGGCGGATTCACAACTTCGTTGCGCTATAAGGATTTCGACCTTCAGGTGATACTTGCATATCAACTTGGTGGAAAATTCTTCTCCACAGAATATGCCAACGGACTTTACAGAAGTGCTCAGGCAGGAATTGGATATGAGCCTCAATCAACAGATTTGTTAGGAAATACCTGGACTCCGCAAAATACTAATGCATATTTTCCAATGCAATGGTATGCTGTTGACGAGAACTTTTATTACGATGGTTCAACCTTTGGTTCGTGGAAATACACAGATATGTCATTGTTCTCAGCTTCTTATTTGAGATGTAAGAATATCACTTTGGGATACACTCTTCCTCAGAACTTATTAGACAAAATGCATATAAGTAAATTAAGAGTATATGCTTCTGCTGACAATCTGTTTTTTGTTTCTGCTAAAAAAGGTGTTGACCCAAGTATGGCTCTTACTGGAGGTTGGGCTGTCGGACAATACATTTATCCAACTATGCGAACAATGTCCATTGGTATAAATCTTGAGTTCTAGTCTTTATTTAGTAATTAATGTTTCGAAAAACTTAATATGAGATAGTGGCAAAAATAGAATATTGAGTTACCGGAACCACAAAATATAATATTGTCATGAAAATGAATTTTTACACAAAAAGCGCAATCATAGCTTTTGCCGGAACTCTAATGATGAGTTCTTGCGCAGATAAACTTAATATAACCGACCCAAACAAGTTCACTGATGAGCAGATTGAAGATATCCTTATGAACGGAACAGATGCTCAGAGAGAAATGATTCTTGGCGGATTAGCAGCAAACATGCCCGGACAGCTCTGCCGCAGAGACAACAAAATGTACGGCGGTTTCAGCAACATGACTTACGACAACGAATGGGCTTTTGCCATGATGAGAGATTTGCAATGTGGAGACATTGTCTATGGCGACACAAGGAACACAGCCGGCTGGGGAAGATACTATCGTAATGATCCTTCGCTTATGTATTGGGAATCAAACCAAGTTGAATCGTGCTACGGATATTGGGTTGGTCCTTCGCTTATTATAAACGAGGCAAACAAAGTTCTTATGTATTTGTCGGACGATATAGTTTCTGCCTCTGCCCTGCTCAAGAAATACAAAGCACAATGTCTGACTATACGTGCATTCGGATATATGGAGCTGATGGAACGTTTCACCAAATCCTATCTTCACGGCGGAAAGGAAGGAACAGGAATGCCTATCTATACCAAATATGCATATAATGAGCCTGTTGCACCTTCATCTGCCGAAGAAACATGGAATTTCATAAAAGAAGACCTGAACCAGGCTGTAGAGCTGTTTGGTGAATCAAACTTTGGTAACGGAGGTTATACAATAGGAAATACTCAAACCGAAGTTTATGATATTGACCTTGGAATAACTCAATATATGGTGGCACGTGCTGCATTGCAAACCGGAGATTATCAATCCTGCATAACAGCATGCAAGGATATATTGGATCATTACGGATGGAAATTCATAGAAGAAAAACATTATGGAGCAGCCAATAGCAGAGTAAAAGCTATATGCGAGAAGAAAGATGATGTTTTCGCTGACGACAATGCTTTTATGTCTGTAGCTGTAAATCCTGAATGTATGTTCGGATGGACCAACGACAGTAATCAATATCCATGGTTCTATCTTGACCCATTCAACAGTTCAAATGGCGGATATGGTGAAGATTATATGCAGATTGACGATGTCCTGTACAGTAAATTCGCCGACACCGACTATCGCAAAGAGCGATTTACGACTGAGATAAACGAGTTCCCTTATTTCGAAATCGTTTCCAACGACACTGTGTGGTATCCGAAAAATATTCCTGCATTTACATCTCTGAAATGGGCTGCCAGCATCGCTTCCGATCAGGACAAAAGAACACACGACAAGACAAATTCCGATGTGATTCTGTTCCGTACATCCGAAGTTCTGCTTATGCTTGCTGAAGCACAGGCAGTGTCAGGAGATGAAAATGGCGCAAAAGAAACTCTCAACAAACTTCTGGCTGCAAGAACCAAGGCCGAAGCAACTCCTCTTACTTGCGACACTTATCCTTCAATGCAGGGTAAATCTGCTTTGGAAATGGTAAAACTTCAGTGGAGAATGGAAATGTGGGCAGAAAACGGTGTGAATTTCTTCAACCATAAAAGATGGAACGAAGCTCCGGTTTATGAAGGAAGTAATCATTGGAGCGACAAAACTTCTGTCACTATTGAACATATGACTTGGGATATTCCAGATAAGGAAACTCAGACTAATCCAAACTGGGGTAAATAAAAAAAGAAACAAGTTGACAAGTGAACAAGTTGACAAGGAAATAATAAACCTTGTCAACTTACATTCTTGTCAACTCGTTTCTTTATTTTCTATATTTCAATCCGGCAGCAATGCCAATAAGCACCACCAGTCCTATGCCTGAATATATATATACAAACAATCCGTTGATATTGTCATTCTCACCATATGAGTGCATTCCACTAAGGAAATAATTCACGCCAAAGAATGTCATCAATACAGAGAGGAATGCTATTACCGATAGAAAATTAAATGACCATTTGTTATGCAACTTTGGCAACAGACGCAAATGCGACACAAGCGCATAAACAATCATTGTTATCAGAGCCCAAGTTTCTTTCGGGTCCCAGCCCCAATATCTTCCCCAAGATTCATTTGCCCATATTGCTCCCAAGAATGTACCAATAGTCATAAGAACAAGTCCTATCAACATTGCCATCTCATTAATAACAGTCAGCTCCTCAATTCTTGCCGAAACAAGAGCTTTATTCTTTTCGTTGCGTACGATAATCAGAACCATATTTGTCAGACCAATCAGGCAACAAATGCCGAAGAATCCATATGCAGCAACAATGACCGCCACATGAAACATAAGCCATGGCGACTTAAGAACAGGAACCAACGGACTTATCTGCGGATCCATCCAGCTCAATCCGGACACGAAGAGGATAATGCCACCGAACAAAGTTGCCAAAGCCATCGTCATTACACTTTTGCGCATAAATACAAGTCCGGCGAGTACAGTAGCCCAAGCTACATAAACCATTGTTTCGTAAGAATTACTCCACGGAGCATAGCCTGCAATATACCATCGGAATCCCATTCCATAAATGTGATATGCGAACACCAGTAAAATACCGGCTATCAAAACTCCACCTGCAATCTTTATCCAAGAACGATAATTGAACAGCGATACAAAAGCCAACACAAGCAATAACCCACCCAGAATAAGATATCCTTTCTTGCAAGTTCTGAACACATCCAAATTATTATACTTTATCTCTGCTTTTATCTTATCTGTGCTGAAATCGGGAATGCCGTTTTTCTTTTCCTGATATAGTTTTATGCCTTCAAGCAATTCGTCAGCTTTTGCCCAGTCCGAAGTCTGCAGACCTTTCTGCACTTCCTGAATATACCATGGGAAAACCATAGCCACGAACAACGAATCCTTTCCTGAGAATGAAGACAAATCATCTCCCGGCGCATACCATTTATGTTCCGGATGTTCTTCCTGAGGGAAAATTTGAATCAGCTGGAAATTCATAAGCTGATAAATAAGATTAGCCTGTTCATCCAGCTTTAGCAAATCCTTGTCCAAGCGAGTGCGCTGTGCAGGCATCTTCTGAGAATCTGTTTAAATTTATTTATAATTAGTTGTAAATCAGTAGGTTAATTGGAATTTTTTTCGTAACTTTATGATTATCAAGACATTAAAGTTATGCATAAGTACCCAACCAACCTGACTGATAAACAGTGGCAAGTTATAAAAAATATGTTAGACCCCAAAGAAAGATTCAGAAAATATTCACTGCGCTCTGTTTTTGACGGCATCCTGTACATCGTGAAGACCGGCGTGCAGTGGAGAATGCTCCCATCGGATTTCGCTCCGTGGCAGACAGTGTATTACTATTTCAGCAAGTGGAAGAACGAGGGCCTGCTTGAAGAGATCTTCGACACCCTCCGCGGCATTGTCCGCCGTCTTTCGGGCAGGGCGGAGAGTCCCAGCCTTGGGATCATCGACTCAAGGAGTGTCAGGACCTCCCATCATATTGATGGTCAAAGGGGAATAGACGGAAACAAAAAGATAAAGGGCAGGAAGGAGCACATAGTGGTTGACACACTGGGGCTGCCCATGTCAGTGAGAGTCCATCCGGCAAATGTCCATGACAGCGTAGGGGCGGAAGAGGTGTTCGAATCCATGAGATACAAATTCCCGGGGCTGAAACGGATTCTGGCGGACGGAGGTTACAGGGGCGAGACTGTCAGGAACACGGTCAAGAGACTGCTGCATTGCGACCTGGATGTCGTACTCAGGTCCGACAAACGGACGGACAGATTTGTCCCCATGCCAAAAAGATGGATTGTCGAGCGCACTTTCTCATGGCTCGAGAACTTCAGGAGACTGACCATTGACTATGAATACAGGGCCGATACGCACGAAGCCATGATGCATATCGCTGCCATAAAATTATTTTTGAATAAAATTTAAACAGTTTCTGATAAACTTCTTCCAAATCTTTCTGCAGCTTATAGGCGCCGTTGGAATCAAACAATTCCACATAAGCACATATATTTTCAGTAAGATTATACTTTGATGAAATATCCTTGCTTGGCAAACTTATGAACGGCACCTGAACCCACATATTAGGCATAGCCAGAAAACTAAGAAGAAACTGGTCTGAATTCAGTCCCTTAAAATTATCTTCGTTATAAATCTTCCTCAATATCTCAGAAGAGAAAGTATTCATCGGAATCATTCTTCCGGAAATAGACTGAACTGGAAGTTCTCCGAAAAGCTCAGCCTTATCAACAGGCACTGATTTTTCCAGCAAAACCTTTTCTATCTGTGATTTAGCATTTACATACGAAGCAGACATGGCGATAAGAAGAATCACACACGAAATTTTTCCAGCCGATTCTCTGATTCTCTTCAGTTGTCTGTTCAATTGCATAAATCGTGAATTAGGCTCAACAAGGCAAATTATCAGACCCAGGAACAACAAGGCATAACCAACATATGTGATTGTACGTCCGGCAACATCTCTGCTCACAGAAAGCACTGTGCCAAGCTCATCCCTGTCATACGAAGCCTGAAAGAAACGATAACCCTTCAAGTCAAGAACATTATTCATATAAATCCTCTCCTGGCGCTTTTGGCCGTCCACATACACATTCACCTTACTCTCGTAGGAAGAAGGGCTTGACGAACCGGGATATCTTGTAAGGATAAAATCCGTCAGCTCCACATCAAAAGGAAGATTATGAGTTGTTACTCCCTTGGATGTACGGATTTCCATTACACTTGTTTTCTCTCCTTCACGGATATGCATGATGCCTTCTTCGCTGAACACATGCGAAACAAAGGCACCACACAAAATTACTATAAACGAAAAGTGAGTTATTATCGCTCCCCATTTCTTACGGCTGAACAATGAATACTTTCTTGTCATAAACAAGAAATTGACAATCATAAGAAGCTGCAATAAAATGAATAAAGGCGAATAATAAACAATTGATTTAGCGGCGACTGTCCCCATATATTTCTCAATAAATGTAGCGACAGCCAGTCCAACTGCATATATTATCATAAGCACGGCGGCAGTTACCGCCGACGATAGCAGATTTTCTATTTTCCTCATTTAGTCAACTTTTTTTCACTTACACCCTCATTTGTTATTTTGATAGGATTGATATAACCTTTCTCATCGAAAGTCATTCTCTCTATACATGTGTAACGGTGATGTCCGTTTTCATCGTTCAACGGATGACGGTGATAAACTATATAATATTCATCTGTTCCCGGAATGTTGATAATAGAGTGATGTCCGGCTCCAGTTCCAATTTCCGGATCCTGCTGCAGAACTACACCAATTCGCTCAAACGGACCGAAAGGAGAATCACAGATTGCATAAGCTACACAATAGTCCGGACCAAACCATCCGCCTTCGCTCCACATAAAATAATATTTTCCGTTTCTCTTGAACATTGTCGGACCTTCCACGTAATTTTCCGGTGTAATTTCCTTATAGTATTCACCATCATCAAATGGCTTCAAACCTGTAAAGTCATCTTTCAGGCGCACCAAATTACAATGTTTCCATCCGCCATAATACATATAGTATTCACCATTTTCACAGAATACATACTGGTCGATAGGTTGTGCACCGTTCACGATATCATTAATCAAAGGTTTGCCCAGCAAATCCTTATATGGACCTTCCGGCTTGTCGCTGACAGCAACACCAATTCCGCCAACTTCACCTTCATGCACATCATTCGCTGCAAAGAAAAAGTAATATTTTCCATCCTTGCGAATAACAGATGGAGCCCACATAGCTCGCTTAGCCCATTTTACTTCAGCTGTGTCGATTATAGAACTATGTTTTGTCCAATTCACCAAATCTTTAGAAGAGAAGCAATCAAAGAAAGTCTGTTTTTCATATTCAGCACTATAAGTCGGATAAATCCAATATGTGTCATCATATATTATAGCTTCCGGGTCAGCATACCAACCTTCGAAAACCGGATTTCCACTTTTCTTCTCAACCACTGTTTCCTGATTTTTCGTCTGTGAGCATGCAATGCCCAACAAAGGGAAAATCAAAGCCATCAACTTATAAAAATTTCTCATTGTATATGATTTAGGATAAAATAAAAATAACAATCTATTTTCTTAATTAAAGTGTTCTTCCATATGTTTAGCCAATCCGCCTTCAGAAGTTTCCTTATACAAAGAAGGAAGGTCTTTTCCCGTCTGTCGCATCACTTCCACAACCTGGTCGAAGCTTACACGGTGCTTTCCGTCCGAGAAAGTAGAGAATGTATTTGCATCAAGAGCTCTAGCCGCAGCAAAAGCATTTCTCTCGATACACGGAATCTGAACCAGACCACACACCGGGTCACAAGTTAATCCAAGGTGATGTTCCAGTCCCATTTCGGAAGCATATTCAATCTGAGCAGGTGTTCCACCAAACAGCTGACTTGCTGCTCCAGCAGCCATAGCACAAGCAACACCAACTTCACCCTGGCAACCAACTTCTGCTCCAGAAACCGAAGCATTAGTTCTAACAACATTGCCAAATAGTCCGGCAGTAGCCAAAGCTCTCAATATTCTTGAGTCTCTAAATTCACGAGTTTCTTTAAGATGATATAATACGGCAGGCATAACACCACACGAACCACATGTAGGAGCAGTCACAATCTCGCCACCACAAGCATTTTCTTCAGAAACAGCAAGTGCATATGCATAAACCAGACCTCTACTCTTTATACTATTACCAAAACCTTTAGCACGAATCATATAATCAGAAGCTTTGCGACGTATACCAAGTCCTCCTGGAAGAATACCTTCAGCCTCAAGACCTCTGCGCACTGCAGCTTGCATAACGTCCCACACTTCAGCAAGATAATCCCAAATTTCAGAACCTTCACGCATGCCAACATATTCCCAATATGAATGACCTGTTGACTCACACCAATTCTGTATTTCACGGATCGTACTCATTTCATATATCTCAGCAGCTTTCTGCTCATTATATTCTTCATTAGCCAATGTCCCTCCGCCAATACTGAAAATAGTCCAACTGTCCAACACTGTTCCATCCTGAGAAAAAGCCTGAAACAACATTCCATTAGGGTGAAATGGGAGGAACACCTTAGGTTCCCATATTATATCTACCGGAGCTTTCGGAGTAAGGACTTCAAGTATTGCCGCATCCGTCATATGGCCTTTGCCTGTTGCTGCCAAACTACCATATAAAGTTACTGACAGTTTCTTATAATCCATGCCACATATTCTCTCAAGAAACATTTTAGCAGCACGGCGCGGACCCATTGTATGACTACTGGATGGTCCATTTCCTATTCGATATATTTGTTTAATTGATTCCATATTCAAAGTGTTTAGAAAATTAATTTATAATTGCACACAAAGATATGGAGAAACAGATAATTTTTTACTATAGCACCAAAGATTTTACATATCCGGTTTATTAAAGTTAACAAGGCTTCAAAAAGACAAGTTGACAAGAACAAGCAACTATTACTTTTCTATACTAAATATAAGAAAAATCCGTTCAAATGCTTTTCCTGTCAACTTGTCAACACTTCAACCGTAAGGTTAGTTTACAAAACTTAAGATCCTATTTATTCATCCCAATACGGCAATTTATAAGGATTACGATAGTCATAATGATACAACCTGTGGGCTTCTGCTTCCTTGTCATTTCCGAAACTCAAAGTTGCAGGATCCCAATTTACAGGGCGACGCAGTTCATGTGCAATATTATTCAGACAACACATTATATTCGTACTACATCCAACCTCTACCGGAGCGATAGGGATTTCACGTGAACGCACACAGTCAACAAAGTTCTGCATATGTGACGGTTTCTTGAATCTATCTTCTCCAATTTCCTTCAATACCGAAGGATCTGAACATTCAATAAATCCGCGTGCTACTTTCAACCAACCTTTAGTACCAAAGAATTTTATACCTTTTTCATTTGGATCTGGCTTTCCGTCTTTCCAGTCATCAATGATTTGTTCTGTAACAACAATACCATTTGCATATTTCATTGTACAATGCTTTGTTCCGTTATATCCTTTAGGAATATATTCTGAAGGTCCTGATCCATCCATACCAAGAGCTGCTTGTGTTATATCATAATGATGTGCACCCCAGTCGCCGGTAAAACCATTTCCTGTTTCCTGATAATAACGCCATACAGCCCAAGGTCCTGTTTCTTTCATCTCAGGATTATCAATAGGAGGACACATATCTGGATGATAATGAACTTTAGGACTTGTCAACGGTCCCATCCATCGGTTAAAGTTCAAAGATGCAGGAACAGGGAATTCAGGCAAATCAAAAGGAACAGGAGGTTCTCCAATCTGGACCTGAACACTCTCAATATGCCCAATCATTCCAGAACGTACAATATAAATTGCCTTCTGGAATTCACTGTCCGAACGCTGCTGACTGCCAACCTGTAATACACGGTTGTTTGCCCTAACTGCTCTTTTCACTGCAAGACTCTCTGATATTGTATAAGTCAAAGGCTTCTGTAGATAAACATCTTTTGATGCCTGGCACGCATGAATAGCTGCAAGTGCATGCCAATGGTCTGGAGTAGCTATCGAAACGACATCGATATCTTTTCTATCCAGCAAATCTTCATAAAATTCATATGAGTCACATCTCTGATTCCAACCTGCCTCCTTCTGCCATTCCATAACCTTCTTTGCAAATCTGGCAGTCTTCAGCGAATCTACATCACAGCCTGCCACAACCTGCACTCCCGGACATTTACTTGCCGCGTAGAAATCACTCAATCCTTGTCTGCCCAAACCGATGAACCCCATGACAACCCTGTCACTCGGCGCAAATTTTTGTCCGTTTACAGACCAACTAGGAAGGATTGTAAAACTAGCCAAGCCTAACGCTGACAAACCAAGGAACTCTCGTCTGTTCAATTTTTCTAAATTCTTTTTCATGATTCTAATAGTATTTTAATTCGATTTATATGGTTAATAAATGAAATATTTCTAAGTCTTCTTTATTAAATCGTCATTCTATCTCCTTACCGGAAATTCAGCAACACGCAATGTAGTACAACCAAATGGAATCAATTCAATAGTTTTCTCACCAATAACATCAGCGTCCATCTGTGTATAATATGCAACCGGACCCACTGAACCATTCACAAGTTTCCAGTCTTTAAGTATCTTTGCCTTAGTTCGGATAACAATAGGTGCATTATCCACATTCCACGGATAAGAATTCTTTCCTTGCTTTTTCTCCTCAACAATGAATGATTCCTTTATCTTATCCTTAGCCAATGCTGATGCAGAAAGAGCAAAATTCCACGGAGTGTCCGACGTCACTTCATAATAACTGTCACCATACTTAGTTCTGTATTCTTTTTCAAACTCTTTTTTAATCCATTTCTCATTCATCTTAAGAGCATAAATTAGAGGACCACGCTCAATCACTGCACCATTATCATACCAACAGCTGACAGAAACTTCCATCGGCAGATTCAATGTCAACCTGTCACCACTTTTCCATTCCCGGTAAACTTCAGCCACCTCCCCAGAATGTATGTCGATATCCAATTTTTCTCCGTTAACCATTATCTCTGCATTTGCACACCATGCTGGTATTCTGAGATGAAACGGGAAGCACACCTTATCCTTATCATCAAGTGACACAAGAAAATCAATCTTTTCGTCAAAAGGATAATCAGTTTCTTCTGTAATCCTAACACCAACACCATTGGCAACTTTCACACTAACTTCCGACGGAGCGTAAACTAGTGCTGCAACACCACGGTCCTCAGTAGCATACCAAAGATTCTGTACTAGCTTAGGCCAACCCTGATGCAAGTTGGAAGTACAACAAGGATATCCCGTAAGCACTCCAAAAAGCAAATCCGTATCATCATGTGGAGTAGAAAATTCTCTTACATCTCGAGTTACACTTACCTGATTAAACTGCTGATAATACTGGCGCGCATCATAGTTGTCAGTCACCTGCGTAGGAAGCACATTATATGCAATCTTTTCCAAATAATCAGCCCATTCCACACCACCTGTAATCTCCAGAATCTTCTCAAGAGAAAACATCATCTCAACAGCTGTACAAAGCTCTGAACCTGCAGTAGGCTTTCCAAAACGCAATAATTCATCACCGCCCCACAAACCAGTTGGCAAACCTATAGTATTACGAATCTGCGATACAGCCTTTCGCATTGCATCCAACTGACATTCATCCTTACACTGCTGGTAATAAACCACCGGTTCCTTGAACCCCTGTGCCAGATTTACACAATGCAGACTATGTTGACGAATAAGATGATCTCCTTCCAGGAAGACATCAGTCCAGTTGAATGTCTGACTATGAATCAATTCCCCAAGTTCTAGCAGAAACTTGTCTCCAGTTATATTATACAGCCAATAAACAACCATCAGATTATCTCCGCCTCGTTGTTCTCCCCAGAAAGTCCAATGACCTAAAGGACTTTCCGGAAGTTTTTCCAGCTGATATCTGAAATATTTCGTCAGGAAATCAATTACTCTTTCATCTTCTGTAGCCATATAATACTGCTGCATAATCTTCAGCATCACCATCTTTGGCCACCAGTCGTGTGCATTGTCACGTTGTAAACCAGCCTCATAAGGACGGTCTGTGTCCGGACCAAAATATCCGTTTTCTTTCTGAGAGGCAAGCGACCATTCAATCCACGGCTTAACCTTTGCTATCAGTTCCTCATCATTCAGGATATATGCCAAAGGTAGCAAACCGTCAATCCAATACGGACCGCGTTCCCATACATCACCGTCACCGCCAAGCCATCCGTTCCGGCTACCCATAACATGCTCATATACTTTATCGAGATGACCTGTCATTCCATTCTTCATTCTAAGAAGCTGCTCATGCATCCATCCTTCGGCTTTTATACTGCCCAATGGCAATTCCATATAGTCCTTTTTAACCAAAGGATATCTGTTATTTATATAATTGTCGCAACTCACAACCTCTGTTTCCGGTGTAGCTGAGGCTGTTCCAATCAACGAAGAGACAGCCATTATCGCTAAACATAGTGTTTTTTTCATAAGTAACAATTCAAAATTAATTTTTTATTTAAATATCCAATTGTGGGCAAGTTTGCACAAAACTCACTTTAGAAATTTCTCAGCACGACCAGGAGAAAGCAACTCCCACAATGAAGCAACTGTCCATCCCGGACCAAATATATCATTATAAAAGCCTTTGCCATTCTTTCCATAATCCCAATTTGTGTGCTGCACCACTTCCGGATAAAATCCCTTCTTGGCAATGTTGCACATATGACCATCATAAGGTAACAACTGCCTCATAGATGAATCAATAACATTGGCAAAGTCAGCAAATCTGCTCTCGCCAAACTCAACAGACAGCCAGCGTAACACATTCACAAAGTCAAAGACAAAGACATCAATATGATTATTCTCCACTGAGACATTTCCCCAACCTCTGGTTTTTAGTCCTAAATCACCAAGCATCTGTCCCGGAGCAAAAGGAACATCCCAAGTGTAATACCACGACAAGGCAAAGCATGCAGCCTTTCTTGCCAGTTCAGCATAATGCTCATGATCCTTTCCTTTCGACACTAATGCCAAATAATATGATGCAGAACAAGCATAAAGAGAAGCCTCCTTATCCTCACAGTTTGCATCAAGAGTAGAAGAGAAATAGTCCGACTTAGATATTATCTCTTTCTCCAAATAATCCACTGCTTTGCGGGCTGCATTCAAATATTTCGTTTCATTGAAGAACTTATAGCCCATCACCAGCGGCAACACAGCCGATGGAGTGCTACCACCACTCTTGTCAACGATGCTCATGTCGTTTCTGAATTTTCTCGGAAAACTTCCGTCCTCATTCTGCAATTGAAGAAACAAGTCCAAGATACGGCGGATTTTCTCGTTCCATTCAGAGTGCTTCCTTCCATTCTGTTTCTCGTGATTCAGATAATACAATATGGCATATACACCTTCTGACTGACGGCGTATACTGTTTAAGTCAGCATCATATTTATGTTCAAACTTAACAACTTCACGCAGGAAGCCACTATCGGAGAATCCTTTTTCTTTATAAGAATCAAACACAGAGCGTGCATCTGCTACCATTTCCTCATCATTCTTAGACTCACCATATTCCAAAGCATTGAAAGCATTCAAAAGAGTGCGGCCAATAAATCCAACCTCAGCAATATCATTAGGCTCACAAGTAGCTGTTTCCAGTTCCACTCCTGAATAATATTTCAATTCATATTTGTCAACATAACTTTCCTTAAAATAATTGCTCAGCACACTTTTCATATATTCAGTATCATATGCTGTTTCCACCGGCATAGGCTTGTAAAGGTCAAAACATTCTTTCCATGTTTTCTCAACGACATCAGAATATTTATCACTTTTCTCCTCCGATATAATCCATGAAAAAGAACAAGTTTCACCTTTCGGCAAATAGCAGAATGTTTCTATCTCAGGAACAAGAGTAAGTTTCCTGATATAACTGGACGGAGATTCGCAATACGGAAAACCGAACGACAGACAAGATTCTCCATTATCATTCTCAAAACCTACATAACCTATTGAAGAAACACCTGAAAGAATCACTTCTCCACTTTTATGTGAAGTCATAGCATCCTTTCCTTCTCCTTCCGGTACACGGAAAACTGACATTGATTTTTTCTCCTTTTCATCATAAATTACAGTTACAGGAGAACTCAATCTGTCTTCACGCACTACCCAGCTATCCGAAGTATAGAACGACGGAGCCTCTTTCGGCGAGCGTAAATTCTTCCTATACCAGAAGCCCGGCATCAGAAACATACAATCGTCATGTCTGTATCCGGTCTTAACCTTATGCTTGTAATTAAAATATATATCATCAGTAGCTACTATCATAACCTTAAGCCTTTTCTTGCCTCCGGTTGTATCAATGCTATTATACACAAATGCCGGAATATCAGCACCAGGAACCAGACGGAAATCCATACCGCCTTCGCCTCCGCTCTTAAATTCAAGATGATAATCCTTTGCCGGATTTCCTGGAGTTTTAAGGCTAATCACTGCTTCCATTCCGTTCGAAAGATTTACCGGAGATGTTACAACCGGAGCCTCAGCCTTATCCGATGGCTGCAAGTTCTCAACATAAGGCCAACCGTCCTTATCCCATAACACCTTGTCAAGAAGCACCTGCCTGTGAGCATCAAGCCTGTCGAGCTCAAAGGCATGATAAAGCATCCATGTGTTTCCCTCATCATCAACCTGCAGCAATGAATTATGACCAGTCCCTACAAAGCGATTATTCTTATGAAGCACAACTTCATGCTTGTTGTCCATCATGCTACCGCCTTTTCTGTCTAAATATGGTCCAAACAAACTTTTCGAGCGTCCAACCACAGTTGTATATGTACTTTTCTCACCCTCACAACATGAACCAATCGAACCGAACAAATAATAATAACCGTCTTTCTTCCATAAGTTTATTCCTTCATAGGCATTTCCAGCAATCTGCTTTTTAGTTTCCAGTTTCGGAGTGATATCCATATTGCTGTTTATATCCAGTTCCATTATATATATTCCTCGGAAACTTCCCCACAGCATATAATATTTACCATTCTCCTCATAAAAGAACTGGTCGATTGAATTTTCCACATCTACATCACGGCTGTTGAATACCTTTCCCTTAGGCACAAAAGGACCAACAGGCGAATCAGACACAGCATATCCCACTGTGCTTATCCAATGATTACCCCATTCGGCAAGAGAATAGAACAATACATATTTTCCATTTATATACTGTATATCCGGAGCCCATATTGCAGCCTTCTTTCCTTCAGGATTATTATCTACAAAATTCGGACGAGTCGCATCGGTAAAAGCCGTTCCCACTTCAACCCAGTCAACCAGGTTATCAGACCTGAATATCGGAAGATTCTTTATATCTTCAGTCGAATACAAATAATAATAACCATCACCAGCCTTTATCGCTGTTGGGTCCGGAGCAGAAATCCGAATAACCGGATTTGTATAATATTCTTTACCCTCTTTATTTTCCAAAACTGTGCTCGCATCAGCCGCACAAAGCAGCGAAAATCCCGCCGCTAAAATCAACATTCCTGATAATACAAACTTTCGTCTCATAATTATTTCCATTCCAACCAAACTTTCATCTTTCCTGCCGAGCGATTATCCCACGCATAATAAGGCACAAACAAAATATTTTTGTCGTCTGTTTTAGCTTTAATCACCTTTACTCCGCCAAGCAAATCCGGAACATCAGCAACTTCAAATGACGAAGAGTCATTCAAGTGGAGCGAATCAAAACCAGTACCATTGTCCACTTCTTCAATACAATATACAAGCGGTCCTCTCTGAATAGCCCTCTTTCCAACGTTTTCCTTAACTCTCGGGTCTGACTCCATAATTTCCACAGGCATTGCCATATCCAGTGTCACAACATCTCCAGGGTTCCATTCCTTAATCACAGCATATCCTTTCTCTACATCAGCGTCCACAGCCTTACCATCAACACTCAAGCTGTATTCATCGCACCATTCCGGAATACGGATTCGCAAATCCTTGTCAATATCATTCTCTGCCGAAACTGTCAGGTTCACCTTTCCTTCCCATGGATAAGATGTTTCCTGATGCAGCTTCACTTCCTTACCATCAATATCAACAACTGTTGTATTTCCTATAAACAGATTCACCCATAAAGCATCCTTTGAAACTCCATAAATATAATTTCCAATCGACGGAAGAAAACGTGAAATCTGACTCGGACAGCAGGCACAACCATACCATTCCTTACGATTATGATTACCTTTTGACTCCAAAGGATTCACATAGAAAAATCTATCACCGGCAAGTGACACACCTGCCAGCGCACCATTATACATAGAACGTTCCAGAACATCCACATATTTCGAATCTCCTGTAAACTGATTCATTCTCTGATTCCAAAAAACCATTCCTACAGAAGCACAAGTCTCACAATAAGCCTCAAGATTAGGCAAGTCATAATCAACAGTGAAACCTTCATTATGTCCGGACGAACCTATTCCGCCTGTAATATACATATTGCGATGCACCACATCATCCCACAATTTGTTCATCGCCTCAACATATCCGGTATCGTTCTTCAATGCGGCAACATCTGCCATTCCACAATACAGATACATACATCTTACAGCGTGTCCTGAAATACTTTCCAGGTCACGAACCGGAACCACATCCTGATAATACTCCTTGTTCCACTCGCCTTCGCCGCCCATGCTGCCATAGCCATGTCCGCGCTCCTCAAGCAACCAGTTAGCGAAATCCAAATATTTCGTCTCGCCAGTAGTTTCATATAATTTCACCAAAGCAAGCTCAATCTCCTCATGACCCGGAACCCAATTTCTTTTTCCCGGACCGAACACACTCATCATATGGTCAGCCATACGAATACTCACATCCAGCAACTTTCTCTTTCCCGTAGCCTTATAATAAGCCACAGCAGCTTCAATCATATGACCAGCACAATACATCTCGTGCTTATCCATATTAGTCCATCTTTTGTCCAGCCCCGTAAGAGTATAATACGTATTGATATATCCGTCAGGTTGCTGAGCCGCCGCCATTTTGTCAATCCATTCATCCGCCTTCTTTTCCAGCTCTGCATCAGGATTGTTTATCAGGCTATAAGCAATACCTTCCAAAGCCTTATACACATCCGAATCATCAAAAAAGATACCGGAATGCTTGCCTTCGCCCTTTGCTGCATTCTCAAAGTTCTTTATTCGCCCTGTCTGATTTTCAATCTGGTCAATACACACCGGCAATGTCGCTGAGGTATGTTTTTCCAAACGAGGATACCAAAACGAATCCTCAATTTTCACATGTGAAAAATCAATCTGACTTATTTTCTTTAACGGTGCATCATCCTGCTGCACATCTTTCGGACCAGTACAGCAAACAAACAAAAATGAAATAACAGATAAGGTAACAATTTTCTTCATGATATTATTTATTCATATTTATTTAACTTGGTTTCAGAGGATGAGTCGATAAGATAATAAGTTAACAAGATTATAGAGAACAATTATTAACTACTTGACTCCTCTATTCCCAAAATCCACGTTATCCTATTTCTTCAGGCTCTCTACATTCCAAATATTTTCTCCATTTTCAGATAATATCCTGACAACATATCCTTTGTCAGCATTATCTACTTTATTTTTACAATCCAAAACCAACTTGACATCAGAATATGGTTCAATAAGAGGAATCAAACCTTCGGCAATCAACCTTCTATCTTTACCATCTTCTGCATAAAGCTCAAATTTGGAATCTGCTGAAGCTTTCAGACCAAAGTTATCTATATACACCTCAATCTTATCACCTGGAAGTATTGTAGGTTTTCTGGCAGATAATATCGACGGAGTATAATCAACCCAAGGCACACGCATAAACCCAAAAACCATACTTCCATCCTTCTTCTTACCAATAACTTTAGGAGCAAATTCTTTGCTGTCAACCCCACAACCTTTTGCGTCAAAAACCACAATCAAGTTATTTCCGGACTTTTCTGTTCGCAGAACTTTAGTTCCCTTTCCATAATTCACATATTCCGACGAGCCGAATCTCAAACTGTTTAGATCCAAATCGTCAAAAGGAGAAAATCCCTCTTCTGCCTCAACAAGTACACGTACTTCCTTTGTATCCTCATCAACTGGTTCTTTATTCAGCATTGTAAGAAGCATACCTGGATTCAATGGAATACTGATATTCTTTGAACTGTGGCGGTCGTTAGGCAAATCTTCATTCTTAAGAGTATCAATCACCGCAAAATTAGCCTGTATTGCCCGTCCATATTTATCCTGCAGAATTTTTATCCTCTCATATTTGAACCAGTTCTCGCAATGTCCATCCTTATGCTTCGAAATTACACCAGGCAGATAAGCCTCACCCGGATCAGTAACCCAGTTCACACCGTCTTTGGAACGTAAATAAAAGGCAATTCTTCCCAGCCAGTCGTTTACAATCAAATGATACTGCACATTATCTTTCCAAACAACAGGATCTTCAAACTCTCCATCAACGGCAGGATAAACCATCATGTTGGAAATCTGACTATATTCGGACAGACCTGTACGGCTAATCCACACACCGCCACCACGGCATATCATCAGATTGGATCCATCCTCACGTTTAGTAAATGTCAGATTGGAAAGTCCTTCAATAATTTTCCTGTCACGAGGATTGAATTTGAATTTCCCATATTTCCATGGACCGTCCAAAGAATCTGACAAATAATACCCATCTATTACATATACTACATATTGCCCGTTCTTAGCTTTGAATATCTCAGGATTATGCCCCGGTCCTATTGTGTCCTTTATAATATATGGACCAACAGAATTGTCACAGACAGTATGATAAACTATCGACTGTGGCCATGTGTGATGTCCCTTTGGCGAATCCTCACGCCACCCGCAAACATACAAATGATATTTTCCATCATCACCTTTTATAATATTTCCGCCCCAATATGACCGAACATCATCTTCTATTCCATTATCAATAAAGCGGGGAACAACATTTTCTCCGCCCCAGACTTTGGCTGAAAGTTTACCTTCCGGCATCGGAAGAAAACGGTCTATAAAACGGGATCCTTCAACCAAGTTATCCCATTCCTTAGGACGCGGACGTTCTGTAATCTGTGAAAACACACTGGCACTTCCCTGACAGACAAACAGCAAAAACGCCATTGCTAAATTTCTTTTAATAGTATCCATAGATTTAAATCTTTTATCTGCCATATTCATTTCCTCACCAAAAGCACCCAGTCTTCCCCTTTCCCATCATCTGGAACGGAAAAGCCGACGCTATTCGAAGCCTTACAAACACCGGCATCTGTATATTCGCCGGTTCTCGGATTCATCCACCATACACTAAGTTTACTGCCATTACCAAGCTGCGACAGATCACAAACAATATCCCTGCCATCCGGAATATACACCAAAACATATGAATCTCCTCTCATGGCAACAACCTTATTATCCGGATTTTCATTTGGAGAAACAACTATTCCATAGTCAGGACAACGCTTCTCCCAACTTATGCTCTCCATCAATCTGCGGGCATGAATCATATCTCCGGCACCTTCCAAATCCAAGGAAGTGTACCAATTGCCACGAGCCAATCCCACAGCCTCATGTTCCGGTGATTTCATCTGCCATATATCATGACATCCATAAGTATGTCCCAAAGCCCCGGAAAACAAATTCCAATATAAAGCCTTTCGCACATCTGCCGCATCAAACCATCCTAAAGAATCCGGTTTCCAGCAAACCGGATGATTCTCATATCTCGGCTCGGCATCCATACACGGCTTCACCGGTTCCATCTCATAGTCCCGTTTTATCATCCTTTCATAAACTGCATAATTCTGCTGGCAATGTCCCGTCTGAGCCATATTGAAATCCAACCATTCTTCATTATGGAACCAGTCGGACGACGAATACTCGCCTTGCGGATGGAAAGACATAAGATGATTCTTGTCAACAGATTTTATTCCCTCTGCAAGGGCATTCCATATTGCAAAGTTTTTGCCACCGCCAAAGCGGTCGCCACCGTTTATCCATATAATATTGGGGAAATCCTTATATCTTTCGCCAAGCCATTTCCCATATTCAAAAGCATTCTTCTCATTAAAGATCTCAGGACCAATACCCCATTGCTTGTCCACCTTGTCGCCCCACGTAGGCAACATACCAATATATAGACCTTTATCACCGGCAATTCTCACAACTTTATCCACCCATTCGAAATATTCCGTATTAGGATTCTCCGGAGAATTATCAATCAATGGTTTATTCCCATTTCTGTCCGGAGTATTAAGTCCGTCAATCTCAGCTAGAACTACTGCCTGTATCACACTAAATCCCTTAGCTCTTCGATTCTCCAGATATTTCTCAACCTCTTCCTCGTTCAAACGGTGAAAAAGCTCCCATGCAGTATCGCCCAAATAAAAGAACGGCGTACCATCTTCATGCTGAAGATAGCGCCCATTTTCTGAAACCTCTAATTTACCATGAGAAAAATCCACTGAATTGCCTTCCCATAAGTTTTCCTGGGCATTTCCCTGCATTGTCAGCAATACAAACATTGCTAAACTCAAAAACCGTTTTTTCATATTATCTTATCTCTATTTAAGATTCCAAAACATTTTTGTTACTGTTCGATAGCACTTTATTTTATTTATAACCTTATAAGGTTTATATGTAACATAATATAAAGCATGCACAACATATATGCAATATTCGTAAAATTTCTCAAAATATGCAAGTAGGGATATAGTAAAATACTAAAGACAGAAACTACTATCATATAATTAAACCTGTACTAGTTTCCAGATCATAATGTATATATATTTAATTCCTTTTCCTATTTTTGTACAAAACCAATTATTAATAAAGTATGAAGGCTAAATTATTACTTACATTGTTTGTCTTTTCATTTTGTTTAAGCATGACATCATGTGTAACAAGGAGACATCATCACCCTGGGCCTCCACCACCACATAAGGAAGTGCCACCGGGGCATCATCATAAAGAAATACCTCCAGGACATGCTAAGAAAATTTATGGGGATAAGTCAGCAAAAGATCATGCTCCTGGACACAACAAGCATAAGCATAAATAAAAGACAACATCAAGAACAAATCATGTGCGACAGAGTAATCCCTATCTGTGTCGCACATCTTTCAAAACTTTGTATGGTAAAATTTAAAATTGAGAGCTGCAATTGAGATTAAAATTTCAGGACAAGTTTTGGACAAGTTCTTTTACTCAAATTTGAGGATATTGTCCTTTTTTCTAATTTCAAAAATAAAGTAATAATAAAAAGAAAGCGAGAAAACTCGTATTGGTTATCAATACTTTAGTTTTCTCGCTTCAAGTGATCAGGCTGGGATTCGAACCCAGGACCCACAGCTTAGAAGGCTGTTGCTCTATCCAACTGAGCTACCCGACCATCCTTCTCAATTGCGATGCAAAGGTAGGTGATATTTTTTATTATTCCAAATGTTTTGGAAACTTTTTTCAAAGAAAAATTGATTTTTTATTCTCTTTGCACAAGAATCTACCATCAATACCTTATATATCAAAATATTGCAAATATAACCCCAATTGCGTTTTTTTCGCTCAAAACAAAAAAAAGAGATTGCAAACGGAGTTTCCATATTGCAATCTCTCAGTATTTTCTTCAGCAAAGCCAACAAAAAGGCTCAGAATGCTTAAAAAAATTATAAAGCACCTACTTCCTTCAAAGCTGCATTTGTTTTGTGTACAGCTTCAGCGCTCTTGTCGAACAATGCTTTTTCTTCAGCGTTCAATTCCAATTCAACGATTTTTTCGATACCGTTCTTACCCAAGATTACTGGAACACCGATGCACAAGTCTGAGTGACCATATTCGCCTTCCAAATATACAGAGCAAGGGATCATCTTCTTCTGATCGTGAAGGATTGATTCAACAACGAATGCTCCAGCAGCACCTGGTGCATACCAAGCTGATGTACCTAACAATTTAGTCAATGTTGCACCACCAACCATTGTTGACTGAACGATTTCCTGCAATTTTTCTTCGCTCAACAATGTGCTTACAGGAATACCTTTGTATGTAGCCAAACGAGCCAATGGAATCATTGTTGTGTCACCGTGACCACCGATTACCATACCTTCAACTTCGTTTGCGTTGCAAGCCAAAGCCTGAGACAAGAAATATTTGAAACGTGAGCTATCCAAAGCACCACCCATACCGATGATACGGTTCTTTGGCAAACCTAATGATTTCAATGCCAAATATGTCATTGTATCCATTGGGTTAGAGATAACTACCAAGATAGCGTTTGGAGAATATTTCAAGATATTCTGAGCTACGCTCTTAACGATACCAGCGTTAACACCGATCAATTCTTCACGAGTCATTCCCGGTTTACGAGGAATACCTGAAGTGATAACAACTACATCAGAGTTAGCTGTTTTTTCGTAATCGTTTGTGCAGCCTACAACTGTTGTGTCGAAACCTAACAACTGAGCTGTCTGCATCATATCCATTGCTTTACCTTCAGAAACGCCTTCTTTAACGTCCAACATTACAACTTCGTCTGCCACTTCATTGAAGGCAAGAACATTTGCACAAGTAGCACCTACATTACCGGCACCAACAACTGTTACTTTTGACATAATGATTTAATTTAAATATGTTATTATACAATAAACTTGCTTTTCCTAAGCATTGACAAATGTACTAATGTTTGATTGAATAAGGAAATTTTTCCTTATTTTTTTAGAGCTTACTCAACATACAGTACCAGTCCTTTCAGATACTCTCCTTCCGGATGATATATATTTACCGGATGGTCAGCCGGTTGTGTGAGCTGATGAAGAATCCTTACATTGCGTCCAGACTGGGCTGCAGCACTGAACACTGCAAGACGGAAATTCTCCTTGCTTACTACCTGCGAACATGAGAATGTAAAGATAATTCCGCCCGGCTTAATCTTTTCAAATGCGATGGCGTTAAGTTTTCTATATCCCTGAAGAGCATTGCGGAGAACATTTTTATGTTTTGCAAATGCTGGTGGGTCAAGTATAATCAGGTCATAGTTACTTCCCATTCTTTCCAGATATTTGAATGCGTCTTCGGCAAATGCCTGATGGCGCTCGTCGCCAGGGAAATTCAGTTCCACATTTCTGTTTGTCAGAGAAATTGCTTTTGCCGAACTATCAACTGAATGAACCACTTTTGCTCCTCCCCTCATTGCATAGAATGAAAAACCACCGGTGTAGCAGAACATATTCAACACAGAGCGGCCACGCGAATATTTCTCAAGCAATGAGCGGTTCTCACGCTGGTCAACGAAGAATCCGGTTTTCTGTCCTTTCTGCCAGTCAACACAGAACTTAAGTCCATTTTCCAAAGCAATATCCTCAACATCACCTCCAAGAAGATAACCATTTTCACTGTCGATATCTGCTTTATAAGGCAATGTTGTTTCTGACTTATAATATATATTCTCAAGCAAATCACCGATAACAGCTTTCAAAGCCTTAGCTATTTCGTGACGTGCATGATGCATTCCTACTGAATGTGCCTGCATTACTGCTGTGTGGGCATACATATCAACAACAAGTCCCGGAAGACTGTCGCCCTCACCATGTATAAGGCGGAATGTGTTGTTTGTCGGAGTGTCAACAAGACCGAGTGAGCGGCGTATGTCAAATGCGATTCTGATACGTTCTTCCCAAAACGACGCATCAATCTCACGCTGGCGGAACGACAACACTCTCACAGCTATACTGCCAATCTGATAATGGCCCACCGCCAGGAAACGGCCGTTAGATCCATAAACCTCAACTAAATCACCTTCTTCAGGCTGTCCCTCGATTTTACTGATTGCTCCGGAAAACACCCACGGATGAAAACGCAACAGCGACTCTTCTTTCTTGGGCTTTAGAAATACTTTACAATAGCTCATTTATTCGTGATTATTCAGATGTTTATAAATTGTAAGGCATGCCCAGGCATCCAATGCCGCATATTTTTTCTGCGGCTCGGTCAGCACGTCGGCCTCCCAGTTCGACAGGCGCTGCCCCTTTGATATTTTCTTCTTAAACAGAATTGCATATATTTTCTGCAAGCTGGCTGCGTCAATTCCGTAGCTGCCGACAATCGACTGCAGGTCGATAAAATTAACCGGCTCCACTGATGAACGCTTGCGTAAGGCTCCGAAATCGTCGCGGAGAGAAAGTCCGATTTTCGTTACTTCCGGACTCGACACAAACTGTTTCAGCGACTCAGGAAAGCCTATATAGTTCAGACGAAACAGAAAGCATGTGTCGTCTGTTGAAATTTGGATTAGCGATACTTTATAGTATTGTCCTTTCTTGAAGCTCGGACGTGTTTCAGTGTCAAAACCCACAAGATTGTATTTCATAAGATATTCCACTGCCTTGTCTGCTTCTGCCTTGGTCTGTATAACTATTATACGACCGGCAAATTCCTCAACCGGCAATGTAGATATCTCTTCCTTCGTTATTGTCTGTAGTGCATGCTCTGCCATCATTTCTCCTCATTTGATTCCCACAATTCATCAGCACCATAACGGAGATTATGCAATGCTCTCAAAGCATTGAGCAACTGCTGCCCCCAATAATCCTTGAAGTTGTTATAGCACAAAGCTATCGACTCGCGCATAACTTCTTCATTTCCCTGGCGGAACAATGCAACAAAATTTCCTGTGTCCTGATATACATCTGCCAAATTCTCCGAAATAAAAGCAGCTATGGCGGTTTCGCTATATGCCATGTCGGCATGGAAAGTTTCAAGATATGTATCCTTGTCCGCCAGAAGGGCTGCAATGCGCGAACGGACCGAATCATACATATCTTCAGTCACACTGAGTTCAGGTTCGTAATAATCGTCCGCCTCAATCACAGGAAGAAGTGAAGCCTTGAGATAAAGCAATGGCAGTATCTTTGTTGCCTTATCAACAAATTCAAGTGCTTCCATCTCACCCGCATGCTCAACAAATGAGCAATATTCAAGCGCAACGGTTACAAACTCAAGTGTATTATGCGAATATATCGGATTATTGTCTTTTCCTTTGTCCATAAAAATGAAAACTGCTTTTAAAAATTCCGTTCTGCAAAAGTACGAATTTTTCTTATAATATACCTAATTTTGTCAGTCGGCAAGTAAAATCTGATTTATCATGAATTTGATAGGGAAAACTATAAGAATAATTCGCAACATTTTAATCGTGCTGTTTGCAGGAAGTATATTGATGGTGATTGCATACCGCTATATTCCTGTATATTTCACTCCTCTTATGGCAATAAGATATATTGAGCAAATAAAGGATGGCAAAAGCAAGGG
This sequence comes from Parabacteroides sp. KHUB-01, assembly GCF_056640935.1. Taxonomy (NCBI): domain Bacteria; kingdom Pseudomonadati; phylum Bacteroidota; class Bacteroidia; order Bacteroidales; family Tannerellaceae; genus Parabacteroides; species Parabacteroides sp. KHUB-01. The sequence goes on from NZ_CM153256.1 coordinate 678,046, forward strand.
AATAAAACATGAATGGAAAGATATCGACAATATCTCACGCAACCTGGTTATGGCAGTGATTGCGTCGGAAGACAATCGCTTTATGACTCACAATGGTTTCGACATTGAGCAGATAAAACTTGCCCGTGCCGAAGCTGCCGCAGGCAAGCGAGTACGCGGAGCCAGCACCATATCACAGCAGACGGCAAAGAATGTGTTCCTATGGCCGGGAAAAACCTATTTCAGAAAAGGACTTGAAGCATATTTCACATTGCTTATAGAATTTATGTGGGGAAAGGAAAGAATTATGGAAGTTTACCTGAACTCCATCGAAATGGGCAACGGGATTTTTGGCGCCGAAGCCGTAGCCAAAAGCCATTTCAAGAAGAATGCCGGGAAACTAACAAAAGGCGAAGCCGCTCTTATTGCCGCGTCTCTGCCCAATCCCAGAAGATTCAATTCCGGAAAACCTTCGCCATATATGTATAAAAGGCAGAAGCAGATTGTTTCTCTGATGGGGAAAATTTCTCCGGTTGAAATTGGTTGTAAATAGTTCAATTTGATTTGTATAACTTTATTCAATAATATCTATGAACAGTTTCCATTACCACGATTTGGGAAAAATAAAATATGAAGATGCTCTGAAAATACAAACTGAAAAGTTTGATGAATCAGTGCAGAAAAAGAGAAATGGAGAAATTGCCGACAATCATCTGTTTTTCTGCGAGCACAATCCGGTGTTTACTATCGGAAAAAGCGGAAAAGATTCAAACCTGCTCATTCCGGAATCTTTATTGGAAGAAAAAGGTATCAGCCTTTATCATATCGGACGCGGCGGCGACATAACTTACCACGGCCCTGGACAGATTACCGGCTATCCGGTGTTCGACCTCGAGCGCTGGAATATCGGTCTGCATTCATATATCGACAGAATGGAAGAAGCCGTGATTCGTTTCCTCTCGCTATACGGCATAAAGGGCGAAAGACTAGATGGTGCCACAGGTGTATGGATTGAGCCTCATGTTGCAGGACGGGCACGCAAGATATGCGCCATTGGAGTGAAGAGCAGCCGCTATGTTACGATGCACGGCTTCGCACTGAACATCAACACAGACCTCAGCTATTTCAAGCTTATCAATCCTTGCGGATTCACAGACAAAGGAGCCACTTCCCTTGCCAAGGAGCTTGGTTCGGAACAGGATTTCGAGCTTGCCAAGGAAAGACTGAAAGATATTTTCGCCGAATTGTTTCCTTAATCATTTCACCGCCGTCGAATCCGCTTTGGAAACTTTATCATCCTTCTTTTCCTTGTTTATGAAAGGCAGGGTGAAACGACGGCGGCGGAACATCTCTGAGAAATTGGAGAAATCACGCTTGAACATAATACCAACGCCCTGAGTTGTAAGCGCCTGCTTCAGATACTGATATAAATCATTGGCGTGATTATACGCCTTCAGGCGAATATCTCCACTCTTTGTCAACTTATATTCCAAATCAAATTCGCCAATGAAAGCATTCTTCTGAGTAGAATTATTCTTATATCCAAAGTTTCCGTTAAAAATAAGTCTGTTGTTGAGCAACTGGCTTGAAAGGAGCATTTCCACCTCAGTATCAGTTATTCCGTCTTCACTGGCACGGATATTAGTTCCTATCTGGACTTTATCAGTTATGTTGTTGAGCAAACTCGACAATTGTGATGACAAAGCCGACGAAGCAACAGCCGTGAAATCATTCGAGCCTTTTGTTCCCGTATATTCCGGAGTATAGAACTTGTTGAGCACAAGCAAATACACGATTTGTCGCGTCATCATATCTTCAGTGTCAACAAGGCTCTTCATCTGTCTCTCCAGCTCTTCATTTGAGCCCGGCAATTCCAAATCGAATGAAATCTTAGGACTGCGCAACGAGCCGTCAAGATTCAGCACACAATTCACAGGAACATTTGTTCGCGGACTTTCAAGTGCCAAATTCTGGTCCAAGTCTCCAATGTTTGCAGTAAGATTATATATCGCATTGATATTCATATTTGCCTCAAGCGGATCGCCATTGAAATTGATTATACTTCCTTCGCGAATCTTGAACTCCTTATGTATCAACTGCTGCAAGCTGAAATTATAACTTCCGCTGAGAATACCCACGTTTCCATACATTCTCAGGTCAGTCTTGTCGCCATACTGAATCTGGAGGCTTCCGCTTCCATAACCTTTGATATGGTCTCCTGCATTCGGGTCCATTATAAGTTCAATGTTTGCATCCGGAGTGATGTCGAGCAAAAAGTTCATACGCATCTCCGCCCCTTCGTCCTGCGGAAGAATAGGAATATCAGCAACATTGTGCACCGAATCTTTGTTCTGAGCATCTGCCTTCAGCTTCTTTCTGTCCACAAATGTTATAAAGTCATATTCTGCGGCCTTTGAACCACCCATAAAATTGAGAAAAACAGACGTACGAGGTTCACTCTTCATATTTATATCAAAATTGAGCAATTGTTCGTTTCCACCGATTCGTGCGGTTCCACTTCCGAAAACAGTTCCGTATATCATAGGATTATGACGTTCCGAAGCATCATACATAAGCATATTCTGGGCTTCGATTGCAACCGAGAAATCATAATCCTTGAAATGTTTATGATTGAACGTAAGGTTCACACTGGCAGAATTATTGAACTTATCATAAACTTTCAGATTCCTTGTTCGCACCGACTTCGAATCCAGGAATATAGAATCGGAGAAAGTGTAATATGTATTCAGGAACTCAATGCCTAAGCCTCCGTCGCGCACAAAAGCATTCCCCTCCACATTAAGAGCCTGGAAAGGACCATAAAGGCGAACATTACCGGAGCCAAAACCTTTTATATTCTGCACCACCTTTTCAACGAAAGGATGCAGAAATGCAATATTGATATCATTGGCGTCGAAGTTTAAGGACAATCCTGCCGGACGCTTCTCACTCTTGACCGGATAAATATATCCGTAAACGTCAGTCCATGTTGAGTCATCCTTGAATATCGAGCCTTGCATCAAAATACCCTTCTCTTTGTCGTCCCATTCACTGAAAAGGTCCAGTTTACCCAAAGCCACCTTATTAAACGAAAAGTCTTTTACAATCAAATCCGTATTCAATATACGACTTCCATATAAATCGTTGATATTGAATTTTCCGGTTGCTTTACCGGCAAACTGAAGCACAGGAATGTTCAGGATATCGAATATATTGCTAAGTTCAATATCATTCAGCTCAAGATTAAGAGTGTCTTCCGGCGAAGGCGATACAAACCCGTTTATCTTGGCATATTGCATTCCATGATAAACATAAATATCCTTCACTTCAACCCGTTTGTCCTTCAGAGAAATAAACGCCGGAGAAATATTCCACACTGAATCGTTAAGAGTCATCTGAGTCGGATTCAGTGTTATTTCCGTAAGCAAAGATTTCTTTTTCTTCTCTTCCCGGATTTCAGTGAACAAGGTTGATGCTGATATCTCTGCCTTGAAAGTCTTTTCCTTGTTGTTTGCCCAGTTTACCACCGTATTGAGCACATTATCTTTAGCTCCAAGCTTCAAGTCCAGATAATTCTTCCTTCCTTTCTCATTATAACTTGTAGCTCTCAGTTTAAGTTCGATTTTATCAGTAAGATTGTCGCAATCCACATAACCCGACTGGAAAGTAGTCTTTCCCAACTTGAAATGCGGCAAAAAGGCCTCAAGCCTGAAACGGTTATACTGATTATTATACAACCCGGTTATCCTTCCCGGAGAAAGAACAGTGAATGGCAATTTCAGTGTATTCGACAAGTCTTCTGTATTCTGAACCGTAAGCAGCAGAGAGAAATTATTTTCCTTTATATCCTTGATATTCTTCTTTGACACATTAATCAAAGCCGGAAGATAAGCGCTGAATGTATTCATAAAACTTGGGAAAATAGTCTTGAATGAATACGCCCCAGTCACTTCCCCGTTCAACAAGTCAGACTCGATTATCAGTTTTCTGTCCAACGAATGTCCCGAAGCTGCCACTTTGAATTGTTTCAGGAAGAAATTGCTTGGCTTCGTATTGAAAGTAATACTGTCAACAATTATGTTTCCTTCAATATTGTCAATATTATTTCCTGAGAAATCGGCATTCAGAGAAAAACTAATATCCGGCTCCTCATATTTCTTTGTCAGATTCAACTTATCAGGATGGAAATTCTTGACTTTTGCCATAAAATTGAAAACCGAATTCTTTCCATTATGACTGAAGAAGCCGTCTGCGTGAAGAGAACCGTTAGGGTCATTTATCATAAGACAGCCATCAAAAGCATTTCGGCTGAAACTTCCATCAACAGTTATATTCTCATATTTATATCCTTTATAGTCGAACTCGTTTATTGTAGATTCAATTTTTCCGGCAAAATGCCCGTCTACAGGCCGGGATGCATCTATCGAGATGTTCAACTTCGCCCTGCCAAAAGGATTTCCTTCGGGGAACAGTCGCTCAATCTTAAGGCTCGATGTGGAAATATTTCCTTTGAGGAATGCAGCAATATTTTCTTCCTTGTTCTTTCCGAACACAAGGTCAGTCTGCAAACTTCCAACCGAGGTTGAAAGCTTACCATAAGCAACAAGATTATCGAAAAAGCCAGATATTTCGCCTGTGAAATCAATTGTTCCCAACTTGGTAACCGGTGCAGGAAGATTTACCGGTGATTTGCTAAGACTGTTTATGAGCCAGTTCAATCCGGAAGATGTGATGAACATACTGTTCACCTGGCCGAACAGATAAGCATCAGAAGGATGGCTTATTCCTTTCAGCTCCATTTTGCCAGACAGCCTCAACTGCTTATTATAGTTGACCGACAGATTCTGAAGATAAATATGATTGATTGAGCCGGACGCACTGGCTGAAATAGAAATAGTGTCCGAAAAATTCTTCAGAGCCGGAACAAACGCCGAAATATCTCTCAGACTGATTTGCGATGGCGCAATATGCAATCGCATTGGCGAATCTAGCAAATTCTCACGAAACATCGAATCAACAGGCGGAAGCTTTAAATGCGCCTGCATAATTTCCAGATTAGTCTGCGGCAGTTCCAGGTGGAAATCCGTAACATATGCGCTGTCGCGATTTGCCACAACACCAACAGTAAGCTTATTCAGAGAAAAACCTGAAGCTTCATCAAGGCTCAATTTCTTGACCTGGGCATTAAGACTGTCTTTATTGAATGCTCGAAGCGAGATTTTCGCACTTACATTCTGAATGTCGATATGCTTAGGATTGAATTTCCCGGGCGAGTAAGGTGCATCTTCAATATCAAAAGAGAAAGCACCTTTGCGCACAATAACAGTGTTGAACCGTAAATCAATATTACGCTCCTTTTTCACTGTATCCTTCGATGCAAAAGCATCTATCACAAACTGGAGATTAAGCGGCTCGCCGGAAGTTTTCTTCGACAGACGGACAGTCGGGCTGAACAGACGGACTGTGGTAAACACCATTTTCCCATCAAGCAAAGGAAGCATTTCCATTCCGGCAGACACATGAATAGCCCGGAAAAGCTCTTTGCCCTGCTGGTCTTCCAAATATAAATCCTCAAGAACAACACGGTTTGGCCATTCCATATCTACTCTGCCTATCTTGACAGGCACACCCAATCGCTCTGTAAGTTCTTGCGTGGCAGTTTCCGAAATCTTGTTTTGAACATACGGGATGCTGACCAGAATAGAAGGCAGAACATACAGAAAACCAACTAGAATTAGTAGTAAAACGGTTATGTATTTTAATCCTCTGATATCAGTACTTATAATTATTTAAGCACAAAAATAGAATTTTATCGCGATAGATTTTGTTATTTTGCATAAAAAAGTAAACCGAATTTATTATGAGTATAACAATATTAGGCATAGAATCATCATGCGATGATACTTCTTCATCAGTTATCCGCGATGGAGTTATGCTGTCAAATGTAATTGCCAGTCAGGCTGTTCACGAGGCTTATGGCGGTGTCGTTCCGGAACTTGCCTCACGTGCTCACCAGCAGAACATAATCCCAGTCGTGTCCGAAGCAATCAAGCGTGCAGGAATCGACAAGTCCGAAATTGACGCTATTGCTTTCACCCGCGGACCGGGACTGATGGGCTCACTCCTTGTCGGCACATCATTTGCCAAAGGTTTGTCGGCATCACTCAATATCCCGATGATTGAAATCAATCACTTGCAGGCTCATGTGCTTGCCCATTTCATAAAGGAAACTCCGGAAGACGACCATGCTCCTTCCTTCCCTTTCCTTTGCCTTTTGGTTTCAGGAGGAAATTCACAGATTATAAAGGTCAACGCATACAATGATATGGAGGTTATCGGACAGACCATCGACGATGCTGCCGGAGAAGCCTTCGACAAATGTGCAAAAGTGATGGGACTCGGCTATCCTGGCGGACCGGTTGTGAACCGTCTTGCCAACGAGGGAAATCCAAAAGCATTCTCGTTCAGCAAACCTCATATCCCGGGCTACGACTACAGCTTCAGCGGGCTGAAGACCTCATTCCTTTACACTCTGCGCGATGCCCTCAAGGAAGACCCTGATTTCATCGAAAAGAACAAAGAGGATTTATGTGCTTCGCTACAAGCAACAGTAATCGACATTTTGATGAACAAATTGCGTAAGGCTTCTAAAGACCTTGGCATAAAAGAAGTTGCCGTAGCAGGCGGTGTTTCTGCAAACTCCGGTTTGAGAGATGCTTTCCTTGACCATGCAAAGAGATATGGATGGAAAGTTCATATTCCTAAATTCTCATTCACAACAGACAATGCAGCAATGGTGGCAATCACCGGTTACTACAAGTATCAAGACAAAGATTTCTGCCCAATGGATGCTGCACCATTCTCAAGAGTTCAGATATAATGAAAACAGAAGAGAAATTGGCGGAATTGCTGCGCGAACATAATCTTAATATGTGTTCGGCAGAAAGCTGCACAGGCGGAAGAATTGCCAACATTATCACATCAATGGCAGGAAGTTCGGAATATTTCAAAGGCAGCGTGGTGGCATATTGCAACACTGTTAAGCATAATGTCCTCGGCGTTTCGTCCGAAGATTTAGAAAAATACGGTGCCGTGAGCAAACCGGTTGTCGAGCAGATGGCAACTGGCGCCTGTCGCGTTCTGGATTGCGAATGTGCTGTTGCCACTTCAGGAATTGCAGGTCCGGGCGGTGGCTCGGCCGAAAAACCTGTTGGCACTGTGTGGATAGCTGGCGCCTTCAAATCCAAAGTTGTTTCGGAATGTTTCCATTTCGAACACGACAGAGCCGGTAATATTGAGGCTTCGGCTAATACTGCGCTGCGCATGCTTTGTGAGTTGGTTGCTGAAGAGATTGAAGGGAAATAATAAAAATTCTCATTATCAAATCTTTGGATGGAAGCGTTTAATCATATTGCACTGGTAATATATTGTGTATAAAACACATATTAAGCCTTGAAAGGACATACCTTACCTCAGTTATGCCTTTTCAAGGCTTATTTTTATAAAAATACATTAGGGATATCAAACTTGCGCAATATTCTTGACACTGTCATCAGATGCTCTGCATCATAATCTGATTATCTTCCTCACGCCCTCATTTCCCCCCACTCATCAAACTCCTGCCTGAGCAGCCACGCCATCGCACGTGATTTTATAATATACTGACAAGCATGCTCCGGAATCACAAGTCCTTCGGTCGGTTGGAAATCCTTGAAACGCTCCATGGCTTCCAGTTTCTGCTCGCGGGTGTGATGGATAATTCCACGGTCTTGCAAAGTCTTGTAGATATATGGCGGGCGGAGCATTTCCAGACTTTCTCCATTTTTGTAGCGGCGGAAGGCTTCGCGGACGTATTGCATATCCCGGTCAGCAGAAGAAAGGCTGTTGTCAGCAGAAAGGGCTTTTTGCTGTTCTTCTTCCTGAATTCTTTTGCGCACCTGTTGGCGAATATCGCTTGTTTTGTACTTTTCAAGCCAATACAATAGCACACGGATATTTACACCGTAATAATCACCATATTTGCCTTTTACGCCATTATCGAAACAGAACTTTATTTCTTCCATCGTATAATTTGAATATTCACGGAATATATCCTTTGCCAATGTTATAGAAATCAGCGTTATATCATTTTCCGAATATTTTGACACTCCTGCCAACGCATAACATCGGGTTATGCATGATGATAAAAAATCTACGACTTGCTCCTGCGTAAAAGTATGAATCTTGGGCATTCGCATTGCCCTGCTTAATATTTCAAAAGACATTTTCTAACCCTCCACTTTTTCTTAATATTTCACGTGCCATAATTTTTGCTTTTTTACCACATTCCATTGCCTTATCAACATTCGACAACGGCTCCGCTTGTCGTCTTTCAAAATTATAGCTACGTTTTTTTTCTTTCCTGTTCTGAATTTCGTAAGCTGATTTGAAATCCAGGCAACGCCACCAGTTTATAAATCTGCGTTTGTAGTCGTTTATGGTTGTTATCTGTCCGCTCTCGCCCATTGAGATTATATGAGACTCGAACAACGGCAAAATGTCTTTCAGAAGGTTCAATACTTCCATACCTTTTCCGCTGCTGCGAACAATGCTGCTTAACCATTCTTCATCCTTGCGAAGCTCCTCATACCATTTATGGCATTTGGCTTCAAATTCGCCAATTCCGTTTCCAACTATCTGGAAAACATTTTCGGATGATGATTGCACTGTTTCCGGTGACAGAACCTCTGCTTCCACTGTTTCTACTTCAGAATCATTTTCAGAAAAATTTTTCGCGGATTCGCTATTACTACTACTATTAAAAAAATTATATACTTTTCTTTTCTTTACTCTACTTTCCTTTACTTTACTTTGTGGCATTTCTTCCGAATTAACCGGGGTTTTTTCTGCAATAACTTGAGTTTTTACCGGAATAACTGCCATATCAAGCAAATAAGGCATTGTTTTTATGTTTATGTTCTTTTTTATCTTTGCTGTAAAATATCTTTTTTGAATCTCCACAGAAGTTAGAATTCTCTTCGTTTTCCACATTTCCGCATCAAACAATTTTAGATTAACCAAGCCATCAAGCATCTGCAATGATTCGTCTTCTGTTATTCCGAATAAATCAGACAATTCAAAAACTTCATTATCCTTTATTTCAATATAATATGAATTCTTGTATATTTCACAAAGCAAAAATACGTAAGCCATAAAACCTTTTTCTCTATATTGTTTTATTACTCTGCGTATCTTTATATTATGCAATATATCTACATCCATTGGAAAATAATCCAATCCTTCTTTTATTGGTCTAGCCATAATGTTTTCAGTTTATTAGTTTTTATTTATTAGTTAGCTATTTATCAAGGCTGAAGGCCTTCTTATAGCCCAGGGTGTGAGCCCTGGGTCTGGCATAAGATCGAGAGAAGGAGTGCTGAAGGAACCTTAAAAACTCCCGCACTTTTTCTGCATTAATCATGTAGTTTTTCATAATTACGCAACTTTTTTAGGTTCTACATTGGTGTTTTCTATTGTCAGGAACTTGTCCAGTCCGTAACGCTTGCCCTTTGTGATGTAGAGCAGTGCTTCACGTTCGCAAAGTGACATGTCTTCAAGAAGGCGGTCAATCCAAGCATATTCATCTTTGCCAAGATGCAGACGGACAGCCATATTAGTTGAAGACTCGTAATTCACTGAAAGATGGGCATATATGGTCAGCAACTCACTATTTCCCGACGGTTGACGATAATATCCGTCAACAACAAGATTGTGATAACTTGTTCCCGTGATTTTTTCAATATGGAATGCAAGGTTTTGCATTGCCAACGCAAATTCTTCGTGAATCGGCGCCTCATTGAAATAAACTGTGCGATAAGTATCGTCATTTTTTTCATCAAAAATTTCCATTTCTACTTTTAAGTAGTTACTTTTGATTGATATTTGAAAAATCCTTTTTTCAGATGTCATAATATTATTGTTTTTAAATATTTATAAATTTCAACGGGTTAACCTAAGACGTGAGTCTTGGGTTAACTTTTTTTGTCTCTGTCTCTGTTCCAACGGATTTGCAATCCGTTGGTTATTCTTGGTGGATTTGCAATCCACATTGATTGGAACGGGATTAAAAATCCCGAATAGCATACACATTGGATTACAAATCCAATGGAACGGACTACTTAATTTCTCCATAATCACGCCGCTTTAGGTTCTTCCTTATATTCCACGCATGGAGAATCAATTCTAACACCTTTCCTAGCCTGTTGTTTCGCAAACATCAGCATCGGGTGCATTATGCGGCGAAGGTCTGCATCGGGCAATCCCTTGCCGACATTTTCCCACCAGAATTTGAAAAGCTCGACATAACCGTCAACGGTAAGAGCTTCCGGTATCAGTTCCATTTCAACGGCGTTCAGTTGCAACGAAGCAAGACCGGATGTGCGGCGTTCCGCAGCACGATTATAGGCTTCTGCCTTTTTCTTCTCGTCCGTGATTTTTCCGATACGTTTTTGCGACATTTCGTAATTCTTCTGAAGGCGAGCTGCTTCGGCTCTGGCTTTTTCGGCTACAGACTTAAGGTATTGCTTCAGCAACTGATTGCAATTATAAGCCGGAGATTCGGATTTTTTCGGATCAATAGCATTTTCAAGAGCAACAAGCTGCTTTTGCAGTTTAGTCAGAGCATCAGTGAACGGTCGGCGTTTTTCGTGCATCGTCCGGACCGTACTTGAGCATTCGGAAATGTAAGTACGGATTTCATCGGCAAGATTTTCATTCATACCATAAGTTTCGGCTTGCACAAAAAGTTTTTCACCGGTGGTCTTAGTTGCAACGCTTTTCCCGGCATTTTCGTTTAAAACGGTCTCAAAAGAATTGATGTCAATTTTGAGAGTTATTGATTTGTTTTTTCCCATATATTGAGATTTAAAGTTGATAAGTGGACTATTCCTCTTATCTTATAGTAACAAATATAACTATATATTTTTTAACCACAAAATATTTATACTATTAATTTACAATATATTTAATTTTTTATGTTATTGTTTTTTTATTTAAAATATGTTTATACCTTAGTACTACTTTGATATACTAGTGCCTATCCGAACCTATATGGAAATACGTCCGTATATATTCTTTCGTGGGGCAATATATATTTCTCCGTGGGGCCGGACCTACAAAAAATGGCTTCGGGGCTTTTTAGATATACATCAACATTTATTCTCGTATTTATACTATTATTGAGATACAATGGAATCTTTCGGAAACCATAAGCGGACAAATGCGGACAGTGGGAAAAATGGAGGCGGTAACTTTGCAATAGATTTAAACACGGAGACAAGAATTAGGATTGAACCGCTCCTTCAGAGCTTGTATGTGGGTGGCGGCATAGCCCAGGGCTCACGCCCTGGGCTATGCCAAAGGCTTTCAGCCTTATACCTCCGTTACAACGGATTTGCAATCCGTTAGTTAATCTTGGTGGATTTGAAATCCACACCATTGGAAACGGGATTACAAATCCCGAATAAATTTCCATTGGATTGCAAATCCTATGGAACGGAGGCTTTCAGCCTAATTCCTTGTATCTGTAACCTTGTCAACTCGTTAACTCATAAACAAACTTATAAACTCAAAAACTTAAAGCCTATGCCAGTAAAGTACCGTTTAGTAAAAAGAAAAGTAAGCGACCTCAAAGGTGGTCCGGCAGTCGAAAAATCATTTGCCCAGACAGTCTATAACGCAACTATCGAGTTGGAAGATGTCTGTGAACTGGTGTCGATGCGTTCGTCAATGTCGAGCGCCGACGTGAAAAGTATCATCGATTCGCTCAACTACGTGCTTGCCTTTGAGATGAAGAAAGGAAACATCGTAAAATTGGGAGAAATCGGAAACTTCCGCCCGTCCGTATCGTCAATCGGCGCAGGAGAAGGCGAGGAATTCTCGGTGGCAACCAATATGCGAAAGTCAAGAATCGTGTTCACTCCGGGCAAGCTGTTGCAGAATATGCGTTCAGGATTGTCATATTCCGAAGTTGAGCCGGTTGTGGTAACTGAAGTTTGCGACAAGCCTCATTTGGAGTAAATCCACTGAAAAACAGTATGTTTTGCTTGTTTTTGTCATAATTTTTCACTATTTTTATATTATGAAAAACAACGCATTACATATGAAAGAACTGGCGGTTATGTATTTTCCGAACAGCACCGCCAGTTCGGCACGCCGCCAACTAAAGCGTTGGCTGATGCTCAACACTACGCTTTGGGAGTCGCTTCTCGAAGCCGGTTATATCAACGGACAGCGGGTTTTTACGCCGCTCCAAGTTAAGTTAATCTTTAAATATTTGGGAGAACCGTAGGAAAGAGACGAAGGAACAAGATGACAAGGGGAATGGCGCCCTCTGTTCCAATGGCTTTGCAATACACATCATGGGGAAACAGGATTGCAAAGCCAATGGAACAGACCTCATGTAGCCTTCTCAACTATCTCTTGTCGACTCATCAATTAATGAACTTAAAGCCTATCTGTAAAATTGAAATGGAAATCAATTTATATTTTCTATCTCTTCCACACTTAACCCTGTATATTTCACTATAATTTCATATGGGACATTATCTGCCTTCATTTTCTTTGCCATATTATATTGAGCTTTCTCCATTCCTTCCTCAAATCCTTCAGCTCTTCCTTCAGCTCTTCCTTCAACTCTTCCTTCAGCCAGTCCCTTAGCTCTCCCTTCAGCTAATCCCTTAGCTCTTCCTTCAGCAATTCCCTCAGCAATCGCCTGTTCCTTCATATAATTCCACGTATTATAATTATCACGGTAAACTTTGAGGCAGGCTTCATATTCATCACGTTCTTTCTTGTTCATATTGACAATACGGGCTAGCTCTTCCAAACGCTGGAAAAGTGCCTTCTGTCCTTTGAACTGTAAAGATTCCAATTTCTCCATATGCTTTAAATTGTATAGCCAATAATCCAATGGCGTTTCACATTCTTCTTCCGTTTTGTTGAATAATGGAAATTCGATAAATATCTCACGTATCATTTTTGATACAGGTTCACCCGTTTCCTTATCGGCAAGGATTATGTCAGTGCGCACCTTGTTAGTCTTGCCACTTTTAAAATTAAGGAAGAATATTCCATATACGGGTACTATATCGAAATTCCATCCATCGCCAATCTTGTCCTGACCGGCTATGGCACGGCAAATATAATAAAGTCCACGCTCATAAATATAAGGCTGGTTGCAATTTTGCATTTCTACTATAAACATATTGCCGTCTTTGTCCTTGCAGCGAAGGTCGAACACTGCTGTTCTGCCGTCTGAGGTTTCAGGGGGCATTTCAGTGTTCATATACGTAAGGTCTTCGATATGACGCTCGCCTTCCAACAAATCATTGAGTAAATCTATCAGCAGTTCCTTGCTGTTTTCCTGTCCGAAAAGAATTTTAAAACCTCTGTCCACAAACGGACTGATAAATACACTTTGTTTCATAGAAAGATTTTTTATGGTTACATTGCAAGTTTAGGGAATTTTTTTGACAACTACAAATTTTACTCTGGTTTTGGAATAAGCACAGAGAGCACGGATTCATAGAGCTTTTTTATCTAATAATAAATCCCTCGTATTTCCGTGCTCAAAGTCTTATACTACATATCAAGAAGCCTTTCCAATTCCTTTTCCGTAACTTTCAGGACACTTCCATGTCTGATTCCTTCAGGCATTTTCAGCTTATCTGATATTTCATTCCAGTTTTTCAGGTCGGAAGATTCAATCACGCCAAAGCAGCCTTCTGTGTATTTGTCGAAATAGACATAATATTTAGAGCCTAAATCAAGCAAGGTTGGCCCTTCTGCCCAATAATTACCGGTGATTGGTTCCGAAGGTTCTGAATACGGACCTGTAAGTTTATCGGAATATGCAATTCTGATATTCTTCTGAGGCGGAGTGAGAGTTTCATCTTTCAGAAGCATCACATATTTGCCGTCCAGATAATTAATTGAAGCGTCGATAACATTGAATCCGTAATCATAAAGAAGGAATGTTTCTGAGAAAGTTTGGAAATCTTTCGTTGTCACAGCATACATTCTGTGGCTGAGATTGTTTTCCTTGCCTTCGGCTGTTTCCGTAAAACGGCCTTCGATGGTTGAAGCCCAGTAAATCATATATTCGCCGTTCTTGCTGTCATAGGTAATCTCCGGCGCCCAGCAATTTTTTACTCCGTCAACGCCATCGAACACGGGAATCATTTTCTGCTCGCTCCAGTTTATCAAATCACTGCTGCTGGCATAGCCAATTCCCTTTTCGTGCCAGCTGACTGTCCACACCATATGAAAAAGTCCGTCGCCACCACGGATTATACACGGGTCGCGCATCAGTCTGTCCTTACTCAATTCCGGTTTAAGCAAGGATTCACCATTGTTTATGGTGTTCCAAACAAGCCCGTCGGTGCTATAAGCCAGGTGCAATCCGTCTTCGCCATTTCCTGTGAAATAGGAGAAAATATATGCATTTTTCTGGTTGCCGGAACAAGCGGCTAATAAAAATATTTGCAATAGAATTATTATGTATTTCATAGATTTATGCGTATGATTATGTTTAGAGGACAAGGGAACGAGTTGATACTAGTTGACAAGGCTTCAGGTAAAAAGAAATTTCTACTTGACTTCTTGACTACTTAACTCCTCAACTCTCCTTGTCCCTAAAACCTCGTCAACTTAAAATTATCTTCCATCCTACAACACCGGCAACAAATATTTCCATATCAGATTTATTTCTGCCTGCATATCACCGATATTTGCCGTAGTGACAATAACCGCATCCTTTTCAGGAAGCACAATTATATACTGTCCGTTGGCACCATCTGCCCTGAATGCATTATTGCGGCAACGCCACATCTGATAGCCATAGCCTTGCAGCCAGTCGCTGTTGCGTTTGCTCAAACCTTTTGACTTCAATTCTTCCGGACGAACACCGGCAGGAACAGACTCAACCAAAGCTGAAGAGGCAACATCAAACCATGTTTCGGGCAGAAGCTGTTTTCCGTTCCACTGTCCTTTCTGCAAGATGAACTGTCCCATCTTTGCCATATCTTCAGTGCGGATATATAATCCCCATCCTCCGCAGTTGATTCCCTGAGGACTTTCTTCCCAGTTCAGACCAACAATGCCAAGCGGACGGAACAATCGGGGATAAAGATATTCAATAAGGGTCTGACCGGTTACTTTCTGTATTATTGCAGAAAGCATATAGGTTCCTAGGCTGTTATAACAGTAAAATGTTCCCGGTACGTGCTCGAACGGAGCTGAAAGGAAAGCCCTGACCCAATCAACATTACCGGACTTACGAGTCAAGCCTGTCGGGTCTGTATCATGTCCGCCTGTCATAGTCAGCAAATGGCGGATTTCCAATTTCTCCAGATTCGGACTGACGGTTGAAGGAAGTTTATCCGGGAAGAAAGATATAACCTTGTCTGTTTCCTTCAAAAGACCTTCGGAAACGGCAAAGCCTATAGCTGTTGCTGTGAATGTTTTACTGACGGAATTCATCACATGAGGCTTGTTCCATTCTCCTTCACTCATCCATTTTTCAGTGATAACCTTTCCGTGCTGAAGTATCATCAAGCTATGCAAGTCCTGATTTTCTTTCTGAACGGCTTTAAGATATTTATCAACTGCCTTTGTCACTTTTGGAGAAGCTTCGGCACGAGGAAGAGATTTGGTCAAATCGTTATAGCAGATTAGACGTATTCCTTTTTCTTTTATCACATCTTTTACCTTCTGACTGGTGAAAAGATTAGTAACACCCTGACGGTCCTCTGCAACATTTTCATATCCGATGTGTCCGACGGTCTGCATTTCTTCGTTGTCCAGCGCCGGGTGGTCGATAAACATATAATTCTTTCCCGGCTCCAGTTTGTTCAGACGGCTGATAAAGCTTTTCTCCTTTTCTTCAGAAGTTTTGCTTGGTCCGTCATATCCCGCATATGAGAAGTTATATTCTTTCATGGAATCGGCTCTGTCCACAGCCGGAAGATTATATTCCTTTGCAAGACGTTTGACGAGAGCATTTACTTCGGGAGAAAATCCTGTTGCGCCCATATGTCCGGAAATATGGCTGATTTGCGGAATATTCTTCAAAGCCAACTCTATCTGAGCTCTGAATTCCTGTTCTATTTCATCTATGTTCCATTTATTCTCAGTAATTGCCAATCCGGGATAGTTAGGATTCTTTCCCATCATCGGGAAGAAATATCCATTGCTATCAACCAGGCTCGGGCAGTTAGTGAGCGGTCGCCATTTTATATTGTCCCATTCACTTGTGATGGCAAGGTGCAAGCCGACATCAATT
The DNA here is from genome assembly GCF_056640935.1 of Parabacteroides sp. KHUB-01. Taxonomy (NCBI): domain Bacteria; kingdom Pseudomonadati; phylum Bacteroidota; class Bacteroidia; order Bacteroidales; family Tannerellaceae; genus Parabacteroides; species Parabacteroides sp. KHUB-01. Next base: position 694,346 of record NZ_CM153256.1, read on the forward strand.
CCGGGATTTTCCCTCAGCATACGTGCTGCCTCCGGGAACCAGGGAGTGACAACCATAACTTCGATTGAGGTTTCTATTCCGTTTTTGTAACCTTCCATACAAGCAATGTTGGCTGAACGGAATGAACCCATATCATCTGCCCTTATAATCAGATTTGCTCCATTATTCTGAGCAAAAGCAGAGAATGCAGAAAATGCACACATAAATGCTGTTCCTAATAAAATATGTTTTTTCATGATATTGGAATTTATATTTATTCAACTTGTGATTCTACTACGCAAAAAGTTCCCGAAGCCTTACCAACCAATTTATCGTCACAATAAATCTCACATTCGCAGAAATGCAAACGGCGTCCGGGTTTAATGACAAATCCTTTGGCTATCAGCTCATATCCCCATGCTGCGCGGAGGAAAGAAATCTTCAGCTCGGCTGTGAGGACATCGTTTTCGAAAGGAGTCATTGTGTATGCGGCAAATCCGGCTATGGTGTCCGCCAATGCGGCAAGAACTCCGCCATGAGTCACACCACTATACTGGCGCTGCTCGTCACGCAATGGCATACGAGCCTCAACATAACCTTCTTCTATTTTGCTGAAATGAATTCCAAGGAAATTTACATAAGGATTTGTGGCTATTCTCTCTTTTATTTTTTCCAATAATTTTTCATCCATGATATTTAAGATTAAAGTTTACACTTATAATTGACTATAAAAATATATCAATCATATTATACATGCAATATATGCATAAAATAAAAAAGAGGTCGCCCACAATAAAATTTGAGACGACCTCGATTTATCAAGTTCTTTATTTAATCCAATCAGAACAGAAGAACAGTCAATTCACGGGCACCGTGTGCACCCATAACCAATGCCTGTTCAATATCTGCCGTCTTTGAAGGACCGGAAATAAATACGCCATAACCATATTCGCCTGTATCTATTTTCTGATAAGCTTCGTGCATATTATTGACCAGTTTTTCACGGTCGAGCAATATAATCAGTGCTTCGGAAATAAAATATACGGCACGCTGCTCAACGTCCTGTTCAATCCAAACGGCTCCGTTTTCACATACTCCGATGTGTCCACGCACTACTGCCAAATCTGTTCCATCCAGCTCAGCAGAAGAAGCCACATCGTCCGGATGGAAAGTTGCACAAGTAATCTCTTTCAGATTTGATGCAATACGCTTGGCTTCCGGATATAATCCACGAATCAAAGCATTCACATCTTCTCCGGGTTTCACTTCTACTACATGTCCGCCTACTTCGCCAACGACCTTACAAAACTGTGCTACCGGATCAGCATAGGTAATTGCTTCTTTTTCCAGTGATGACAAATCAGGTTTATCATAACGAACCCTTGTATTACGACGGATATTCTGTAATATATCTTCTCTACTACTCATGGATACTTATTTTACTTTACCCTTTTTCCACATTTCATTAAAACTTTCTTTGGCAAACTGAGGCATGTCGTGTTCTTTTCCCCAATCGTTCAGGCCATTGTAAACCATTGAGTGCGGGAATGAATTGACCCACGGAGCACGTCCCAAAGCAAAATTAAACAACGCCGGATGTTCCATCAGCACCTTCATTCCGCCAGACATAACTCGTTTGGAAGAGCTTGCCACTCCAAAGCTATCCAACTTCTGTCGCCAACGGTAAATCTGGTCCGCAAGGTCAACTTTAGCAGGACAAACATTCTGGCAAGAGTAACACAGAGAGCATGCTGATACATTATCATAATAGCGCAACGGAGCTTTGAGCATACCCAAATTGATACCGATTGGTCCGGGGATAAAATAAGTATAGGAATAACCACCAGAACGACGGTAAACCGGGCATGTGTTCATGCAGGCACCACAGCGAAGGCAGTTCAATGTCTTTACGTGTTCCTGGTCGGCAAGAATTTCGCTACGACCATTATCTACGATAATGATATGAAGTTCTCCTCCATTGCGAGGCTTACTGTAATGAGAAGTATAAGTGGTAATCGGCTGTCCTGTGCCTGAACGAGCCAGCAAGCGGGTAAATACGCCCAGGGCTTCCCTGTCTGGTACAATCTTTTCCAATCCAAAAGCGGCAATCTGCAACTTAGGTTGTGAAGTTCCCATATCGGCATTACCTTCGTTGGTACATACCACAAACTCACCTGTTGAAGCTACGGCGAAATTGGCGCCTGTCATAGCAGCTTCGGCTTCAATAAATTTGTGACGCAAATTCTTGCGTGCTGCATGTGTAAGATAAGTCTGGTCGTTGTTTCCCGGTTCCGTTCCCATTTCCTTCACAAACAGTTCACCGATTTCTTCTTTCTTTATATGAATTGCCGGCACAACAATATGGCTCGGTTTCTTGTGCATGAGCTGAAGGATTCTTTCACCCAGGTCACTTTCCACCACGTCGATACCTTTCTGAATCAGGTATTCATTCAATCCACACTCTTCAGCCAGCATGGACTTGCTTTTGATAAAGTGATGTACGTTGTGTCCGTGAAGAATATCATAGACAATAGAACAATACTCATCGGCATCTTTTGCCCAATACACGTGTGCTCCGTTTGCCTGAGCATTTTTCTCAAATTCCTCGAGGAGCTCGTCGAGGTGGCTGTTGCTGTACATCTTGATAGCTGAAGCCATATCACGCAAATGCTCCCATTCCGGTACATCCCGGCTTATTTTATCGCGTTTGGCACGCATCATCCACAAAGTCTGGTCGTGCCAGGCTGCCAGTTTCTTATTCTCCTGAAACTTCTCGGCAGCTTTTGAATGTTTCGTACTCATAATCCTGCTGCTAAAACTTCGACGATATGAATAGTTTTGATAGGTAATTTTTCCCGGGAAATGATTCCGCTCTGGTGCATCAGGCAAGAGCCGTCGGCTCCTACAATATATTCAGCCCCAGTGTCAATATGGCGCTGAACCTTGTCGTGTCCCATCTGTCCGGACACAGAATGCTCTTCAACTGAGAACATACCGCCGAAGCCACAACATTCATCAGGACGTTCCGGCTCAACAACCTCAATTCCTTTTACAAGGGAAAGTAAATCACGAAGTTTATTATAATAAGGTATGTTCAATTCACTAGGGGAAGAAAGGTGCATCAGGCGAACGCCGTGACAACTGTTCTGGAGACTCACTTTATGCGGGAAAGATGCCTGCAATGAAGTAGGCTTTACAACATCATGGATAAACTCGCAAATATCATAAATTTTCTCTTCACTGGCACAACGATGTGGCTCTTTAGCCAACAGGTTGCCATAATGGTCGCGTACAAAAACTACGCAACTTGCCGATGGGCCAACAATGTAATCATACTGTTCAAAAAGCCGGTCAAAACGTTTGGCTAGCTCTACAGACTCATTTTCAAACCCCGCATTTGCCATTGGTTGTCCGCAGCAAGTCTGGTCCAGCGGATAATCAACATCAACTCCAAGACTTTTCAGCAACTTAAAAGAAGCTACTCCCACCTGTGGATAAACGGCATTGATATAACAGGGAATAAATAATCCTACTTTCATATACCTAAATAAGTTTTTTAGTCTTCTTTTTCGTTGAACAAAAGTAAAAGGTTTTATTTGGAAATAAAAATTTCAACTAATTTTTTGAGCAGGATTTAAGAACGAGAAACGAAATATTACAGAACTTCAAGGGAATACATAAATAAATTTTTTCACCTTGCCGACTTGTCTATGAAGCCTTATGTCAGAGATAAAAAAAGAGGCCACCTCTTTCCTTTCTGAGACAGCCTCTTTCCCTCAATGTATGTTATATCAACATTTTATACTTAATTCTCTAAGTACATCTCTTATCTTTTCATATGTTACAATACGAGTAGGAACTAATGGCAAACGCAATCTGTTCTCGATAAATCCCATCATATTCAACATACTTTTCACACCGGCAGGATTTCCGTCAACGAAAAGAAGACTGAAAAGTTCTGTGAAACGGTGGTGGATTGTGCGGGCACTGTCATAATCACCGGCAAGAGCAAGACGCACCATACGACTGAATTCACGAGGGAATGCATTGCCGATTACAGATATAACGCCAACGGCTCCCAAAGTAATCAAAGGGAATGTTATACCATCATCACCGGAAATAACACTGAAATTCTCAGGTTTGTTCTTGATGATATCGTCCATCTGTGTGATATTGCCTGAAGCCTCTTTAACTGCAATAACATTCTTGAATTCTCTGGCTATTCGCAATGTTGTTTCTGCTGTCATGTTTACACCTGTTCTGCCCGGCACATTATATAATATAACAGGCAATTCAGTTGCTTCGGCAATAGCCTTGTAATGTTGGTAGATTCCTTCCTGGGAAGGTTTATTATAATAAGGAACAACAGACAGAATAGCGTCTATTCCTTCAAAGTTTCCATTCTTCAAATTATCAACGACAGCTCTTGTGCAGTTTCCGCCCACACCAAGAACGATAGGAATTCGGCCGCGAACCTTAGTTACAACCAGCTCTATGATTTTCTTTTTCTCTTCTTCAGTAAGAGTTGGAGTTTCGGCTGTTGTTCCAAGCACAACAAAATAGTCCGTTCCGTTTTGCAACTGATAGTCCACCAAACGGTCTAAAGCCTCATAATCTACACTGCCATCTTCTTTAAACGGAGTAATCAAAGCTACTCCCATTCCTCTTAAATTTATATCAGCCATAAGTTTTTATTGACAAAATTCTAACTTTACACACGCAAAAATAGAAAAAAATATACTATTTAAAACTAATTGTTTGCAAATAAAATAATATTTGAGAAAACAAATAATCAATTTCCGCAGCTTCTGATGTAGAAATTGTCAAATCATATAAGTCCATATCATTACTCTTTACACCAACCTTGAATGGAGCATTATGCTTAAGAAGCATATATTGTAGTGCCGGGACTTTTCCACATGTCAAGTCAATAATAATATCGCAGCCGACAGAAAGGCATTTGTCAAGTTTCTCCTGCTTCGGGAAGCCCAACATCGTCAAATCTTTGCCAGGCGAAATAATTATGTCGTTTTCGGAGAGTTTTTCCGAATTGTCTCCCGTTGTGGAATAAACACATAATATCACATCCTTATTATCCGATTTTAATTGTGACAGTTGTTTGTCTATCACATCCAAATCAGAATAAGAACAAAAGACAAGCAGACGATTAGCCTTTTGCAGAGAGCAGAATTTGCGGCTACTACGCTCCGGCTGTTTTTTCATCTGCCTGCTAATTTCCTTTTTGATATAATACTGTGACAAAATCATCTTAAGATTCCAGCATTTTTAGAAATTCTTCTTCAGACACTATTCTAACTCCAAGTTTTGAAGCTTTCTCCAGTTTTGCAGGTCCCACATTTTCTCCAGCTAATATAAAACTAGTCTTTTTAGATACAGAACCGACATTTTTCCCGCCATTCTGCTCTATCATGTTTTTATATTCATCACGTGAGAAAGATGAGAATGTTCCGCTAATCACAATCGTCAGGCCTTGAAGTTTGTCGGATCTTGAAGCAAGACTTTCTTCCGAGACTTTCATCTGCAATCCTGTATTTTCCAGTCGTGCCAGAATTGCCATGTTATTTTCGTCGGCGAAATAGTCCACTACACTTTGTGCGATTCTCTCTCCTATCTCATTTGTAGATACAAGCTCTTCGAATGAGGCATTTCGGATTCTATCCATAGAATGGAAAACCAAAGCAAGTCGTTTTGCCACAGTTTCACCAACATATCTTATTCCTAAAGCAAAGAGAACACGCTCGAACGGCACTTGCTTTGATTCCCTCAGACTTTCCATCAGATTTCGGGCACTCTTTTCTGCCCATCGTTCCAATGAAAGCAAATCAGTCATCTTGAGGTCATACAGGTCTGCAATGTTCTTGACCAAGCCTGCATCATACAAAGCCTCGATAGTTTCAGGACCAATATTAATGTTCATCGCCTTGCGGGTAACAAAATGCTCTATTCTTCCTTTTATCTGAGGAGGACAGCCGTTGGTGTTAGGGCAGTAATGAGCTGCCTCACCTTCAGGACGGAACAATAAAGAACCGCACTCCGGACATTTCTTTATGAAGGAAACTTTGTCTCCCATCATGAATGAGCGGGAATCAACATCCACTCCCACTATTTTAGGGATAATTTCTCCTCCTTTTTCTACATATACATTATCTCCGATATGTAAATCAAGAGATGCAATGATATCGGCATTATGCAATGATGCACGTTTCACAACTGTTCCGGCAAGCAATATTGGCTCTAGATTTGCAACAGGAGTAACAGCTCCCGTTCTTCCCACCTGAAACGAAACAGAGTTAAGCCGTGTGCAAGCTCTCTCTGCCTGGAATTTATAGGCGATTGCCCAGCGTGGGCTTTTTGCTGTAAAGCCGAGGTTTTTCTGCTGTCTGAGAGAATTGACTTTCAAAACAATTCCGTCAGTTGCCACCGGCAAGTTCTTTCGTTCTGTATCCCAATATTCTATATATTTGAGAATATCTTCTACGGAGTTGCATATTCTTATCACATCAGGAATCTTGAAGCCCCATTTGCGGGCGGCTTCCAAATTTCCATAATGAGTGTCGGCAGGCAAATTCTCGCCCAACACATAATAAAGATATGCATCCAGTTTACGGGCTGCAACAATTGCAGGATTCTGCTGTTTCAGTGTTCCTGAAGCTGCGTTTCTCGGATTTGCGAACAGAGGTTCTTCCTGTTCTTCTCTTTCCTTGTTCAGGCGGTCGAATTCTGCCCATGGAAGAAGGATTTCTCCTCTGATTTCGAAATTCTCAGGATAATCATCACCTTGCAACTTCAACGGAATAGAACGTATTGTACGCACATTGGCAGTGACATCATCTCCACGTGTTCCATCACCGCGAGTTATAGCACGGACAAGACGGCCGTTTTCATAAACTAATGAGATTGATGTTCCGTCATATTTCAGCTCAGCTACAATTTCGAAAGGTTCGTTCAAAGCCTTTGCCGTTCTTTCATAAAATTCGCGAATGTCAGCTTCAGAGTAAGTATTTCCCAATGAGAGCATTGGATATTTATGCTCAACCTGCTCAAACTCCTTTGACAAATCACTTCCGACGCGCTGAGTTGGCGAATGCGGGTCAAAGAACTCAGGATGCTCTTCTTCCAACTTCTGCAACTCACTCATCTTGTCATCAAATTCCTTATCCGAAATTGTTGGTGACGACAGCACATAATAATTGTAATTATGCTGTTCCAATTCACTGCGGAGAGCTTTTATGCGTTCTTCTATTGCATTCATATTGTGAGTATCTGTTCAATATTAATTTAAAACTTTGAGTTTTGGGAATTGTATGACTTAATAGTTGACAAGGCTTCAGAGACGAGTTGACAAGGAGTTTTTTAATTGAAAATTAAAAATTGAAAGTTGAAAATTATAATACTCTGTTCCTCTGAGACTCTGTGTTTAAAAGCCTCGTCAACTTGTTCCCTTGCCAACTACCTTGAATAAGTTACAAACAAATCCGCTCCTAATATACAAATTTTACATTGTCCACCCAAAATGTATTTCCCGGAGAGCCTATATATGCTCCACCATGGCTGGAAACGAACTGCAGAACAATATGAGTTGGTGTTTCGTTTGCTCCAGCCCATCCTACTTCCTTGATAGGAACACTTTTTCCTTGACCGTTCACTGTATATCTTTCCTCAACCTGAATACGCATATAGTCTTTGTATTCCGGCTTAGAAGTTATATTACCATACAATACAGGAAATTCAGCTCCATTTACCCATCCGTTGCTGGACTTTGAGAAGCGTTGTATCATTGTACCTACCCTTTTGGCAAAGACATTTCCGTCCTTGTCTTCCCATCTTTTCTGCAAAAGCAAGACTACAGCAATTGAGTCTTGTCCGGGAATCTTTGTTTTACTGCTGAATCCGGTGCTTCTCACACGATACATTTCAGGCATGACTTTTGTCTTATAGTCAAACTTCAATGCTTTCGGGCGTTTGGTGAAAGGAACACCGCTCAACAACATACTCTGCGGATTCTGAGTTCCCTTTATTGGCTCATGAATCGTTCCAAGGAATGTTGAACCGGCAGCAACGACCTCAATATCAATAAAGCCCAATGCTTTCACTCTTTCCATTCGGGTTTCCATTCGGACGCACCATCCGTTACCTCGTCTTTCAGGAAATACAGATGTATTTGTCTTGACAATACCGGCAATTTTTGCCATGACATTTGATGTTGCCCATGGCGAGCCGCCCTTATTGGTGTATGGAATACTTCCGACGATAGTGTCGGAAGGTCCAAGTTCATATAGCAGTTTTGTGTTACCACCTATTATTTTAGATTCTGTAATCTTGCGGACAACCCAATTGTCCATATCGCCATACTTGATAGCTTCTTCCTGAGCATCAGCAGAAGTAAAGCTGCAAGCAAGCGAGAACAGACATAAAACAAAATTCTTAATTCTACCTAACCCCTTCATTGAACACAAATAAACTTAAAGCATGAACAAAATCTACTACAAATTATATCCCCATTCCTTCAATGCCATACCCCAGTTTTCTTCAACTGTCTTAACTGTCGCATCTTCGTATTTGTACTGATTCTTTTTGTAGCCTTTTTTCTTACCCAAATAAGCTTCGATACTAGCTTTTGATTCATTGAAGTTTGGCAAATCAAGAGTTCTGTATATTTCCTCAGTCATTCCAAATGCATCTTTTTCGAAATCTTCGAATTTAACTTCGATAAGATTGCCTTCAGGAATAAGATGTTTCTCTTCTTCGTACTTATAATACAACCTTTTATAAACCTCAACGAAATTCTTTATCAGTTCTTCGTCAGAAATATTCTGAAGCATCAAAGGCTTTATTGTGTTTGTGAAGAAACTGCGTGTACTTTCATACACTGTATATGGATTACGCTTCAAATAAATAAACTTGGCATTAGGGAACATTTCCACCAAAGTCTTCACTCTTCCTGTATGTGGAGGATTCTTACTCAAATATTGTGTTCCACCAGTATTGTAAAGCGAAACTTTCACAAGACGCAAGAAAGTGTCTTTCCAAATCTGTCTTTCACTTTCTGAAATATCATTAAATAGCAAATACTTATCACAATATTCCAACATTCTCTGAGGGAAGAACCAGAAATTATAATAAGTGTATGGCATCATATTTGACAAAGCAAATTCTTCTTCCTGAGGCAAATCCACTTTCAATTCCATATTGTCGGTCGGTCTGTGATCCGGCATCAGAAAAGACATATTCTTCTTGAAGAATCCCTGTCCCCACAACATAAGATTAGGGAATACTGTCTGATATGTTGTTGTGTATCCGAAATGCTTGTCGCAGGCAAGGACATTATGCACAAAAGTAGTACCGCTTCTCCAATGTCCGAGCACAAACAAAGGATCCATTTCCAATGGTTTGTCGGCAATCTTCTTATAGCGGCTATCCTCAAGTGGCTTTAGCAGACTCAATAAACGGCAAACACCTTTTGTCAGTCTGTATTTACCTTTATAACCGTCCTCTATATTCTGATTTGCAGTAACCTTCTTGAAAGTATCCCAGTCTGCACCAACCAGAGTATTTATCGGAAGTTTGTCAAATTCAATAAGTCCCATTATATATTAATTTAGTTCTATTACTTTAATAAAGTTGACAAGGCTTCGGAGACAAGTTGACAAGACATAATAACCATAACTCATTCCCTTGTCAACTTGTTCCCTCGCCAACTGACTATATTACTTAATTACTCTCAGTTCAACTCCGTTTTTCTCAATTTCCTTACAAACACGTTCAACGGCATCATAATGTTCTGGAGAAATGCCGAGTTCAGGCAAATTCAATGTTATTACGCCATTGTCGTTCAACTGCTGATTTGCCTCAACCTTGTCGATTATCATACCAACGGCAGAGGTATTGTTTGTAATTGGGTCTATAAGGATAAACGCGCCAGTCTGCTTGTTCTTCTTATAAGGGTCAAAGAATAATTCTTTTCCTGTTGAAAAAACAACACGGCCGATTTCATTCAATACAAGGTGATCAACTTCTGACTGTTCCATTGTGTTCACATTCACCTTATATTTTATTCCGTCGATTCTTGCACGAGTTGTATTTGTTGTATGCTTGATATAGAACTGCTTGCTGACATCCATCGGTTCTTCGTCCATCCACACAAGCATTGCCTCAAAGTTTCTGCCTTCATATGGTTTGTTGTCCGGATGAACAAGCATCTCTCCTCTTGAGATGTCGATTTCATCTTCCAAAGTAAGAGTAACAGACATTGGAGGGAAAGCTTCTTCGATTTCTCCTTCATAAGTTACAATGCTCTTGACCTTTGATGTCTTTCCTGAAGGCAAAGCCATAACAGCATCTCCCTTTCTTACAACGCCGCTTGCCACTTTACCGCAGAAACCTCTGAAATCCAAATTCGGACGTAAAACGAACTGAACAGGATAACGGAAATCGTCATAATTGCGGTCCTTGTCGATTGGAACGTTTTCAAGGAAATCAAGCAATGCCGGTCCTTCATACCAAGGAGTGCGGTCACTCTTCTCAACAACATTGTCGCCATCGAGTGCAGACAAAGGAATGCAAGTTACATCGTCGATAGCAAGAGGAGCTACAAACGACATATAATCTGCAACAATCTTATCAAACACTTCCTTATTGAAGTCTACCAAGTCCATCTTGTTCACTGCAAGGACAACGTGGCGTATTCCAAGCAATGACACCAGATAAGTATGGCGACGTGTCTGAGTAATCACTCCCGTACGTGCGTCAACAAGAATAATGGCAAGGTTTGCTGTTGAACCGCCGGTAATCATATTTCTGGTATATTGCTCATGCCCCGGAGTATCAGCGATGATAAACTTTCTGTTGTTTGTGCTGAAATATCTGTAGGCAACATCAATTGTAATACCTTGCTCACGTTCCGCCTTCAATCCGTCTAGAAGCAAAGCATAGTCAATATGGTCGCCGGCATTTCCCATTCTCTTACTGTCGCGTTCCAAAGCGTCCAGCTGGTCTTCATATAATTTCTTGCTGTCAAAAAGCAGTCGGCCAATCAATGTTGACTTTCCGTCATCCACAGAACCGGCTGTAAGGAAGCGCAACAAATCCTTCTGTTCGTCTTTATCCAAAAAGGCTTTTATATCTAGATTACTTTCCATGATTTCCAATTTATTAAAAATAACCCTCACGTTTTTTCTGTTCCATACTTGCATCCTGGTCGAAATCGATGACACGAGTTGTTCTCTCGCTCTTTGTTGTTGTCATCATCTCTTCTACAATCTTTTCAATTGTATCAGCATCGCTTTCAACTGCACCAGTCAGCGGCCAGCAGCCTAATGTTCTGAAACGAACTTTTCGCATCTGGATTTTATCTCTGTATTGTTCAGGCAAACGGTCATCATCTGCCATAATCAGATTACCGTCAATTTCAACAATCGGTCTTTCTTTTGCAAAATACAATGGAACAATTGGAATATTCTCCAATCTTATATATTGCCAGATATCCAACTCTGTCCAGTTTGACAACGGGAAAACACGGATACTTTCGCCTTTGTGAACACGGGCATTGTATATGTCCCACAATTCCGGACGCTGGTTCTTTGGGTCCCACTGATGAAATTTGTCTCGGAATGAGAAAATTCTTTCCTTGGCACGGCTCTTCTCTTCATCACGGCGAGCACCGCCAAAAGCTGCGTCAAATTTATATTTGTCTAATGCCTGGAGCAAAGCCTGGGTTTTCATCAAATCAGTATGCACCTTACTTCCGTGAGTGAAAGGTCCGACACCGGCTCTGAAAGCCTCCATATTTGATTCAACAATCAAGTTCCATCCAAATTCTTTGGCGTAATTATCGCGAAACTCTATCATTTCCTTGAATTTCCATTTTGAATCAATATGCATCAAAGGGAAAGGAACTTTACCCGGGGCAAAAGCCTTTTCTGCAAGGCGCACCATCACAGATGAATCTTTTCCAATTGAATAAAGCATAACCGGATTCTCAAACTCCGCTGCTACTTCACGTATGATGTGAATTGATTCAGCCTCAAGTTCCTGTAAATGGCTTAATTTATAATCAGACATATTTTTGAGTTTTTTAGTTTTTAAGTTTATGAGTTTTGAGTTGAAAAGAGGACGAGTTGACGAATTGACAAGGATTAATACCAATCATTTCACTCTTAATCGTCTACAAACTCTTGTCAACTTGTTCCCTTGTCAACTTGTTCCCTTGTCAACTTGTTTCCTTGTCAATCGAGAATCTTTTCCAAAAGCAATTTTACTGATTCCTCAACAGACAATTTTGATGTATCCAATGTCAAATCCGGATTCTCCGGAGCTTCAAACGGAGCTGACACACCGGTAAAATCCTTTATTTCTCCTTTACGGGCACGTGCATATAAACCTTTCACGTCACGACGCTCACATTCTTCAATCGGCGTACTTACATACACTTCCATAAAGCTGTCTTTACCGATAATATCGGCTGCCATCTTTCGCAAATCATTATTCGGACTTATGAATGCTGCAAGAGTTATAACTCCAGTTTCAACAAACAACTTTCCTACTTCTGCTATACGGCGAATATTTTCCACTCTGTCCTCAGGTGAAAAACCAAGATTATTATTTATTCCGCTTCTTATATTATCTCCGTCGAGAATACGGCACAACAAACCACGTTTGTGCAACTCACGCTCCAAAGCTATTGCAATGGTACTTTTTCCTGAACCGCTCAGGCCTGTAAACCAAACCATCAACCCACGTTGTCCAAGCAATTCTTCCTTATCCTTTCTTGTCATCATCTTGTCGAAGATTGGATAAACATTATGAGTTTTTGTTTCCTCCATTATATTTTTGTTTTATGTTTTTCTTTATTCAAGTCATTATTTTCGGCAAGCTTAACTTCACTTGCAAACAGCAATCCCTTAAAATTCCCATATCAAAGGAATCAGGAATATTGAAATCAGGAATGTAATAAAGTTTAAAGGCAATCCGATTTTAACGAAATCCGTAAACTTGTATCCACCGATACCTTGAACTATCAGATTTGTCTGATAACCAATAGGCGTACTGAAACTAGCAGAAGCAGCCATACATATAACAACAAAGAAAGGAGTTGGTTCAACACCCAACTGATTTGCTACTGAAAGAGCTATCGGGAAACTTAATGCTGCAGCTGCATTATTGGTTATAAGTTCGGTAAAAATATTAGTTATAATAAATATTACAGCCAAAAGAGCATATGGACCAAGTCGATCTGTCATACCTATTATATAATGTGCTATCATATCAGCTACGCCCGAATTAACCATTGCTTTGCTGATAGCAAAAGCACAGGCAATAGTTATCAGAATATCCCACGAAATATATTTCGTATATTTCTTAGGTGGAAAAATCTTTGTCCATGCCATAATTATTGTAGTTATACAAACGAAAAAGAACATATCCAGTTTCAAATCCGGGAATGTTTCTTTCGTTATTGGCAATTCTCCGATTGTTGCTCCAAGAATCATGAAAATCAACAATCCCAAAGCCAACATACGTTTCTTTGGCGAAACTTCTTCCTGTGAATCTTTTCCATTGGCAAGCATAAGGAAGACACTGGATTCACCCCATGTCGGAATGAACGTATCATCTGCCCACAATACCAAAGTGTCACCCTCATTCAAACGGACTTTATCCAGATTATGAGTAAACCTTCTTCCTCCGCTTATTACTTCTTTAACAATAGCACCATAATGGCGAGTAAAATTAAATTCGCCCAATGTCTTATTCAAACCAGGGAAACGAGCTCCAAGCACGGCTTCAACTTTATGCAGATTTCCAAGTTCTTCCTCAGAAGAATCATCAGAGTCAGTTTTACGTGAAGAATCCGGAAGAAGCTTGTTTGAGAATATGAAAAGGTAAATCATTCCGAACAATGCAATGAAAAAGCCGACTTTGCCCAATTCAAACATAGTAAAGCCTTCATATCCTGCTTCCAATATCATTCCGTGAACCACCAGATTTGTTGACGTACCAATCAATGTACACATACCACCCAGAATAGTCACATATGATAGAGGTATAAGAAATTTTGTTGACGGAAGTTTAACATGTTCAGCCCATCTTTTTATAATAGGGGCAAATATTACAACAACAGGCGTGTTGTTGAGAAATGCAGAAATAAATGCTATTGAGGGAAGCATCCTTAACTGGGCCTGGAAAATAGTGGTACTTTTCCTTGGTAATAATTTCTTTATAAGTTTTCCCAACGCCCCGCTTTGCCTGACACCTTCACTTACCAGGAAAAGCATACCAACAGTTATCATGCCCTTATTACTAAAACCTTCCAACATTTCCTTAGGGGTTAGTATTCCGGCACAAAGAAACAGTACTGAGACTGTCAGCAGCACCATTCCCGGACGCATCTGATCCCAGATAAGGGCAGCTATCATTCCGGCTAGCACTGCCAATACAAAAAATATTTCAAAACTCATGCCAATATCTTATTTCTTTACAGATTTAGCCACAAATATACGAAGATATTGGATGAGTTTTGGAAAATTGCACTCAGATTTAAGCACAATAATACAAATAGACCAATATTGTCACGAAACGGAAGATACCGATTTTACGACAAACCAAGGATTTTTTAAATCTTCCTTGTTATACTTTATCGGTGTTTTTTCATCTATATGATATATCTCACATCCTGCGCCACGGGCAATTGCATGTCCGGCAGCCGTGTCCCACTCCATAGTTGGGGCAAATCGTGGATATATATCAGCTGAACCTTCTGCAACAAGACAAATCTTCAAACTGCTGCCGCTGCTTATCAATGTTACTGGCAAGCCTTTCTTACGAAGATTATCAATATATCTTGTTGTTTCTTCTGTCTGATGAGAACGGGAAGCAACAACAACAATTCCCTGATGTGCTGCTGCCAATGGTAATTTAGAAGCTCTTTCTTTTATTTCGTCATACGAAGGCTGAGTCATGCAATCCACATCAGAAAGTTTATATGCTCCCATATTATCGGATGAGAAATAAAGTTCTTTTCTTACTGGAACATAGATAACACCAAGCACCGGGACATGATTCACCACCAATGCTATATTCACAGTAAACTCACCGTTTTTCTTTATAAATTCCTTTGTTCCGTCAAGCGGATCAACAACCCAAAGAGTGTTCCAATTCTTTCTTTCACTATAAGGTACTTGCAATTCTTCCTCACTCAGCACTGGTATTGAAGTAGTAGACAGAATTTTAACAATAACTTCATTCGAAGCTTTGTCTGCCAATGTCAAAGGAGAGTTATCAGCCTTCATTTCAACACCAAAATCAGAATCCGGATTATTGTAAATATCCAAAATAGACTTTCCGGCATCCAATGCCGCACGTATTGCGATATAAAGATAATTCTTGTATTCCATAACTTTTTAATTTAGGGGACGAGGATAAACAGATACAAGGTTACAGTATATATAAATCATCTGTTTACTTGTAAACTCATTAACTTGCCACTGCCTTCTCGACACAAACCATTTATTTGCTAAGATAGCATATTGTCATGAATAACGCAAAATTTTAATGTTACTTAAGTTTTGCAAGTTACGAAACTTAAAAAATGACAAGACTTCAGGTACAAGTTGACAAGTTGACGAGTTGACAAAACTTCAGAGAAACAGATATTTCTTCTTGACTCCTTAACTCCTTGACTTCTTAACTCCTTTCCTCTTATACGCAAACAAATTCCAGCGTTCTTCCGGCCAATTTTGCTTTTGCATTTCAAGCTTTGCCATTACAAAAAACAAATCCGACAATCGGTTTACATATTTCAATATATCTTCAGGCACAGCATCTTTCCTGTTCAAAGTCCACAATCTTCTCTCGGCTCTTCGAGCTACTGTCCGTGCCAATTGTAATTGTGCAGACACAACAGTTCCTCCGGGAAGGATAAAAAAGCCGAGTTCCTCAACTTCCGAACTGAACTCGTCCAGCTTATGCTCAATGTCAGTAACAATATTTTCATCCAGCGTATTCGGATTATTATGGCGTATTGCCGATGGTGTGGCAACAAGGCTCATCACAACCATCAGATTTCGCTGGATGTCATACAAAAGTCCATTCCATTCATGCTCCGGTTCCAAGAGGGAACGGACCACTCCAATCAAAGCATTAAGCTCGTCCAAGCAGCCATTTGCCTCGATTCTTATATCATCTTTAGGAACTCTTTCTCCTCCGTGTATCCCGGTTGTTCCTTTGTCTCCTGTGCGTGTGTATATACGTTTCATGCCGCAAATATACTTTTTGTCATCAAATACGCCATCACTTAACTCTTATTTTGTATGAGCCGATGCGGTTCTTCTCGCCCATAATTTTATATCAATTTAGATTAACCGGAATTTCTTACGGACAAAACACATAATTCCTTCCGAATCCGGCAAGATTTTCTTCCGTAAGTAATTCAATTTACTTTCGAAAGAAAATCTTATTGCTTTCGAAAGTAATTTAGGGCACAAACGAATTTCGATTAATAACACTTCTTATTCCACCACCTGCAACTTAGCATACTTAAGCAAAAGCTGTTTCTGACCGGAATTTTCGAAAGATACTGTTGCTTTTTCGTTTCCTCCGTCGCCTTCAATTGCAATGATAACACCTTTACCGAAACGGTCGTGACTGACAACGGCTCCGACAGAAAGACCTGTTGCTGAAGAGGGTTTCAGCGATGGTGACGGTGATGAAACACCGGTATTAATCTTTGTAAGTTTGCGAGGGGCAACCGGTGTCTGATTCATAGGCGAACGGAATGCCGGACGCTCTTCCCTGCCGAACAATGGCTGTGAAGATTCCGAGCGAACGGATTTGCTAACTGCTCCAAATCCTCCATCAACTGGCATCGTAAGGTATTCCGGACTAATGTCCTTCAAGAAACGGCTTGGCGAACATGGTTGGTTCTGCCCGTTGCGGAAACGGCTTTTGGCATAGCTGAGCACGCAATTTTCTTCGGCTCGGGTTATAGCCACATAGAAAAGGCGGCGTTCTTCCTCGATTGCCCTCAGGCTGTCGCGCGACATGGATGAAGGGAACAATTCTTCTTCCATACCGACAATGATGACGTTCTTGAACTCCAAACCTTTGGCAGCATGAACTGTCATCATCGTGACCTTGTTGGTGCGTTCTTCCTTCGTATCATCCTGGTCTGTCAGCAATGACACTTCTGCAAGGAAGTCGGATATTGATGTATTTTCCGAACCTTCTTCGCGGCGTATCTCACAGAATTCGGATATACCTTTCACCAATTCCTGAAGGTTTTCGTATTTGCTTATTCCTTCAACTGAGCGGTCCTGCGCCAAGGTGTGTAACAATCCGCTTTCCTTAACTACAAGTGCGGCAAGTTCGTCTGCCTGCAACTGGTTCTGCTGGTTGATGAAGGCTTCCATCAATGTGCGGAAATCTGCCAGTTTGCGTGCCGTTCCGGAATTTATGGAAACGCCATATTCGATAGGAGACTGCAGGACTTGCCATAAGCTCAACTCGTTTGTGGCTGCGGCAATAAGAAGTTTGTTCAGTGTTGTGTCTCCAATTCCGCGAGCCGGATAATTTATGATTCTCTTGAATGCCTCCTCATCATTAGGATTTATAATCAGACGGAAATATGCGATTACATCTTTGATTTCCTTTCTCTGATAGAATGAAAGACCGCCGTAAATCTTATACGGAACGCCACGCTTGCGGAATGCTTCTTCGAGGATTCTGGACTGGGCATTCGTTCTGTAAAGTATTGCGAAATCAGAATATCCGTATGACGCAGCGCACATTGTGCCTATGATACTTGCAACGGAATATGCTTCTTCATAGTCCGAATACGACGAGATAAGTCGCAGCTTGCTGCCAACACTTTTCTCTGAAAATACAGTCTTGTGTATCTGCTCCTTATTTTTGGATATAAGACTGTTTGCTGCATTTACGATATTCTGTGTGGAACGATAATTCTGCTCCAACTTGAAAATGCGGCAACCCGGATATTGGTTACGGAACTGGAGAATATTGTCGATATTAGCCCCACGGAAAGAATATATACTCTGTGCATCATCGCCAACAACGCAAATACGGCGGTGAGTGTCGCAAAGTTTACGGACAATAAGATGCTGCGCAAAATTGGTGTCCTGATACTCATCAACAAGTACATACTGAAATAATGACTGATATTTCGCCAAAACGTCAGGATGGTCACGGAAAAGTATATTCGTGTAAAGCAAAAGGTCGTCGAAATCCATTGCTCCCGCGCACTGGCAGCGAACCTGGTAACGCTTGTATATCTCGCGGAGAAGAGGAACTTTGGCATTTATGTCGTTCTCCACCAGCTCCTTGTTCTGCTCGTATGCCTTATAAGTTATCAAAGCATTCTTGGCATTTGATATGCGGCTCTGCAGCATGCCGGGGCGATAAATCTTATCGTCCAGCTGCATTTCCTTTATTATTGCTTTTATTAGATTCTTTGAGTCAGTAGAGTCGTAAATGGTGAAATTGGAAGTAAAGCCAATGCGCTCAGCCTCGACACGGAGAATACGGGAAAATATCGAATGGAAAGTTCCCATCCAGAGGCGGCGTGCCACTGATTCTCCAACTATGCCGGCAATTCGTTCCTTCATCTCACGTGCAGCCTTGTTGGTAAAAGTCAATGCCAAAATTCCACGTGGCGAAAGTCCTTGCTTTATGAGCCAGGCTATTTTATATGTAAGCACGCGTGTTTTTCCGGAACCGGCTCCGGCAATTACCAAAGAAGGTCCGTCGCAATAGAGGACGGCATCACGCTGGCTGTTGTTAAGTAGTTCCAAATATTCTTCCATTGTTGTTTTTGTTTAAGTTGACAACTTGTCGTTTGCCAAGTTTGCAGACTTGCAAAGTTAGTGTTTTATTCAGGTTTCACAAGCTTGACTTTCGGTTAATGAGGGAACAAGGGAACAAGTTGACGAGTTGACAAGGCTACAGATAAAAGCTATTCTACTTGACTCCTTGACTTCTTAACTCCTTAACTTCCCAACCTTCTTCTGCCATTATGTCAGTCTTTCACTTTGGCATCACTTTTGTAGTATATCTATCGAATTTGAAATTAAAATAGAAAATAAGAAAGGAGTATAAATATATGAACTTTAACAATTTTACAATTAAAGCGCAGGAAGCAGTTCAGCAAGCCGTTCAGCTCGTAACTCAAAGCGGACAGCAGGCTATCGAGCCTGTTCATTTGCTGAAAGCTGTCATAATGACTGGCGAAAGCATGAGCAACTTCCTGTTCCAGAAACTGGGTGTAAGTCCGCAAAACATCATGCGTGCGCTTGATGCCCAGATTGCTTCTCTTCCGAAAGTTTCGGGTGGAGAACCTTATTTGTCAGGCGAGACAAACAATGTTTTGCAGAAAGCCATTGAATATTCATCAAAGATGGGCGACCAATATGTTTCCCTCGAACCGATATTCCTGGCTTTGTTCACTGAAAAGAGCGTTGCTTCTCAGATTCTGAAAGACGCCGGAATGACTGAAAAAGAACTCCGACTTGCCATCGAAGAACTCCGCAAAGGAAACAAGGTGACAAGTCAGTCTGCAGAAGATACATACGATGCGTTGAGCAAATATGCAATCAACCTGAATGAACGTGCAAGAAGCGGCAAACTCGACCCGGTTATCGGACGTGACGAGGAAATCAGACGAGTTCTGCAAATCCTTAGCCGACGTACAAAGAACAATCCGATTCTTATCGGTGAACCGGGTGTTGGTAAGACTGCAATTGCTGAAGGTTTGGCTCACCGTATTATACGTGGTGATGTTCCTGAAAATCTGAAGACAAAACAGATTTACTCACTTGATATGGGTGCGCTGATTGCCGGTGCAAAATATAAAGGTGAATTTGAGGAACGTCTGAAGGCTGTAGTAAACGAGGTGATGAAGAGCGATGGCGAAATCATCCTTTTCATTGATGAAATCCACACACTTGTCGGTGCTGGTAAAGGTGAAGGCGCTATGGATGCAGCAAACATTCTGAAACCTGCGCTTGCTCGTGGTGAACTTCGTTCAATCGGTGCTACAACTTTGGACGAATACCAGAAATATTTTGAGAAGGACAAGGCTTTGGAACGCCGTTTCCAGATTGTAATGGTTGACGAGCCGGATGAACTTGATGCAATCTCTATTCTTCGTGGTTTGAAAGAGAAATATGAAAACCACCACAAGGTGCGTATCAAGGATGATGCGATAATCGCTGCCGTTCAGTTGTCCAGCAGATATATTTCTGACAGATTCTTGCCGGATAAGGCTATCGACCTTATGGATGAAGCAGCTGCTCGTTTGCGTATGCAGATGAACTCTGTTCCGGAATCATTGGACGAAGTCTCACGTCGTATCAAACAGTTGGAAATCGAAAGAGAAGCTATCAAGCGTGAAAACGACCAGCAGAAACTGGAACAGTTAAGCAAAGAAATCGCCGACTTGAAGGAAGAAGAGACAAAACAAAAGGCTCAGTGGGAAAGCGAGAAAGAGCAAATCAATAAAATTCAGCAGAATAAAATTGATATTGAGAACCTCAAATTCGAAGCTGAGAAGGCAGAACGTGAAGGCGATTTCGGTAAGGTTGCCGAAATCAGATATGGTAAAATCAAGGAAAAGGAAGAAGAAATCAAGCGTGTCCAGGAGCAGCTTCACAATATGCAAGGTGCTGCTGCAATGATAAAAGAGGAAGTGGACAGCGACGATATCGCAGATGTTGTTTCCCGCTGGACAGGAATTCCTGTAAGCAAGATGCTTCAGAGCGAGAAAGACAAGCTTCTGAACCTTGAAGCTGAACTTCACAAACGTGTAGTTGGTCAGGATGAAGCTATCTCGGCAATCGCAGACGCTGTACGTCGAAGCCGTGCCGGTTTGCAGGACCCGAAACGACCAATCGGTTCTTTCATATTCCTTGGTACAACCGGTGTTGGTAAGACAGAGCTTGCCAAAGCGTTGGCAGACTACTTGTTTGATGACGAGAATATGATGACTCGTATTGATATGAGCGAATATCAGGAGAAATTCAGTGCAACCAGACTTATCGGTGCGCCTCCGGGATATGTAGGTTATGATGAAGGTGGTCAGCTTACTGAAGCTATCCGACGTAAACCTTATTCAGTTGTTTTGTTTGATGAAATCGAAAAGGCTCATCCGGATGTGTTCAACATCTTGCTGCAAGTGCTTGACGATGGTCGTCTGACAGACAACAAAGGTCGTACGGTAAACTTCAAGAACACTATCATTATCATGACCAGCAATATGGGTTCTTCATTGATAAGAGAGAACTTTGAGAAGATTAACGACAGCAACCACGATACTGTTGTTGAACAGACAAAGAATCAGGTTCTGGATTTGCTGAAGAAAACTATCAGACCGGAATTCCTGAACCGTATCGACGAGATTATTATGTTCACTCCGCTTAACGAAAGCGAAATCCGTCAGATTGTGACATTGCAGCTTAACGGTGTGAAGAAAATGCTCGACAAGAATGGTATAAGATTGGAATTTACCGACGCTGCTCTTGATTTCATCAGCCATGAAGGTTTCGATCCTCAGTTTGGTGCCCGTCCTGTGAAACGTGTCATCCAGAAATATGTACTTAACGAATTGTCTAAGGAAATATTGAGTGGACATGTGAATCGTGATAAGGCAATCGTAATTGACTGCGTAAACGGAGAATTGGTTTTCAAGAATTGATTGTCCGGTAATATAGAATAAAAATTAAGCTCTGAAAGGAAGATTACAAATCTTCTTTTCAGAGCTTTTTTATTAACTGAAGAATTATATCAATTTTCTTTAATTTCTAACAGCAAATCAGCACATCTCATTGATAATCTTGATTAGCTCACCGCCAATTTCCTCAGCTTCCTGCATTGTATGTGCTTCAGAATAGATACGGATAATCGGCTCAGTGTTACTCTTACGGAGATGAACCCATTTTTCAGGGAAATCTATCTTCACTCCGTCGATATCAGTAATATCGTATTGTGAGAATTTCTCTTTAACCTTCTCAAGAATAGCATCAACATCGATTTCCGGAGTAAGCTGTACTTTCTGCTTAGAAATGAAATATGGAGGATATGATGCACGAAGTTCGCTTGTCTTCACATTCTTTTTAGCCAAATGAGTAAGGAACAAAGCAATACCAACCAGAGCATCACGGCCATAGTGGCTTGCTGGATAGATTACACCACCGTTTCCTTCGCCACCAATTACTGCGTTTGTAGCTTTCATCTTTGCTACCACATTCACCTCTCCTACTGCAGCTGCATTATATTCGCATCCGGCATGGCTGCGTGTAACGTCTCTCAATGCACGGCTTGAGCTCAAATTGCTCACTGTGTTACCAGGAGTATGAGAAAGCACATAATCGCTGACAGCAACCAATGTATATTCTTCACCGAACATCTCGCCGTTTTCACATACGATTGCAAGGCGGTCAACATCCGGGTCAACAACGAAACCAACGTCTGCCTTTCCTGATTTCATCAAATCTGAAATCTCAGTAAGGTTTTCAGGGAGAGGTTCCGGATTGTGTGAGAAATGTCCGTGAGGTTCGCAGTTAAGTTTAATCACTTCTTCTACGCCTAAAGCTGAAAGCAATTCAGGCAAAACAATTCCACCAACAGAGTTTACACAGTCAATTGCTACACGGAACTTGGCAGCCTTGATAGCCTCAACATCTACCAAATCCAAAGCAAGGACACTGTCAATATGTTTCTTGTTATAAGTGTTATCGACAATTATCTTACCCAATGAATCAACATCAGCATAATCGAAAGACTCAGATTCAGCAATAGCTAAAACTTCTGCACCTTCTGCTGCATTAAGGAATTCTCCACGTTCGTTGAGCAGCTTCAAAGCGTTCCACTGTTTTGGATTGTGGCTTGCTGTGAGAATTATACCACCACAAGCTTTTTCCATTGCAACGGCAAGTTCTGTTGTCGGTGTTGTTGCCAAATCAATATCAACAACATCAAAGCCCATTCCAATCAATGTTCCTACAACAACCTGCTTAACCATCGGACCGGAAATACGCGCATCACGGCCGACTACTATTTTATTTGAAGTCTGCTTTGTATTCTTTCTGATGAAAGTTGCATAAGCAGAAACGAACTTTACAATTGCAAGTGGATTCAAACCTTCTTCCGGATTTCCTCCGATTGTACCACGGATTCCGGATATAGATTTAATTAGTGTCATAATATTTTAGTTTTTAAGTTTATTAGTTTTTGAGTTTAATTTAGTTGACAAGGCTACAGATAAAGAGTTTTTCTTCTTGACTACTTAACTCCTACTTCTGAAATATATATTTAACCTTTGTATAATACAATGGTTCTCCCTGAGAAACAAAGTCTCCTCCTGAAACCTTAAATGGGACAATCAACTTAACATATGAACTGTCACCAACGTATTCCAAACCGGAAGCTAATCCTTCACTGATAAACGATGTTGGAACTGCATTTCCTGACGCAACTTGTACTACAGTAGAGTAATAATCACTGAAAGTAGCAGTAAATGCAGCCGGACCACCATACAAATCATAACTAAGATTATTTATCTCCACTGTATCAGACATAAAGTATTTCACCTTGAAACGGCTCTGTACGACTGTTCCATTTGTATATCTGTTTCCGTTACCCGAATCTATCACATTCAGATAAACGCCATTATCCAAGATATAGAACTGATTTTCTTTGAAAACTCCATCGGCAGGATATTCGGAAAGAATTTCAATTCCCTCTTCATCAATCAGACGATCTATGGCTTTCTGCTCAGCCTTCAGCATGTCCGTATATGATTTAGTTTTATTACAAGAAGCTATCATCATAACGGCTCCAAGAATCATCATTAAATTTAAACCTTTTCTCATCTGTATATTCTTTTATTTCTGCATACAAAAATATTAAAATACTCTTTGCAGAACTTATCTTTTATTATTTCTTATAAATTATTGGGAACAAACTCGTTCAGCCCTTTCTCAAAAACAGCAACAGCCTCTTCCAAAGTTCCGTGGAACTCGCCGCCGGAAGCGTTCTTATGACCTCCGCCGTTGAAATACTGGGATGCAAACTGGTTGCAAGGGAAATCACCTACAGAACGAAGTGAAATCTTGATATATTCCTTATCTTCACGGATAAAGACACTGAAATCAACATTCTCGATACTCAAAGGCAGATTTACAAAACCTTCAGTATCTCCTGATTTATAATGGAAACGATCCAACTCATCCTTAGACAGAGTGATAAGGGCAGCCCTTTTTTCAGGATAAACTTTCATCTTCTCATAAAGGACATATCCCATCATACGAAGTCTGTCCTCTGTATGAACCTGATTGACCTGACGATAAATCCAGTCCTTATCTATTCCTTTCTTGATAAGCTCGCTGATTATTACATAAATCTCCGGTTTGTTTGAGTTATATGTAAATGCTCCTGTATCAGTCATCATACCAGTGTAGATACATGTAGCAGCATTCTTATCTAACAAAGAGAAATGTCCCATACGGCAAATGAAACGGAAAATCATTTCAGAAGTTGATGCCATTTCTGGATATGACATTGTTACCCTACAAAAATCTGCAGGATTCAAATGATGGTCAATCATCACTTTTCTACCCTCGGCAGCCAAAAGCGGACCTGCAAGTTTCTCTACTCGTTTTGGTTCATTGAAATCCAAACAAAAAATAACGTCTGCTTCGCTTATCAACTGCTCTGCAAAATCAGGATACTTTTCATGCACAACAATATCCTTTGCTCCAGGCATCCAACGATAGAATGATGGAAATTCATTTGGCACCACAACAGTAACATTATCCTTACCATAAGCTGTCAGAAAATGATAAAGTCCCAATGAAGAGCCCAATGCATCTCCGTCCGGCGATACATGGCTGACTATTACGAAACTTTCACCTTTTTCTACGTATTTCTTTGCTTTCTGAATTAATTCTTCCTGAATGATTTTTGTTATCATACTTTTATCGCACAGTTTTTCTACGCCGACAAAGATACTATATCTTCCGTAAACAGAAAAACTTTATTGTGCGTTATGATAAGCAGTTATTAGCAAATATGGCTTTATTCAAAAAAGACTGCAGTGTTTGAAAAAAATATTCGTAATGTTTCAATCGGAAACTCGCAGTGTTTCCAGACAAACACTGCAGTGTTTTTAACGAAGACATAACAATCCCATTAAGAAAAGAATAAACAGACACGACAGAAGAATTTTATTGTTCTTATATTTTATATAAATCACCAGCAAAGCCAATAATATATATGAAAGAAACAACATCGCTTCATCAAAGACAATCCGGAACTTTGGAACATCTGCAAACATTTCCACAAGTGTAATAATTGTATTTACTGTCCACTCTGTCAGTTCCGAAAGATATGGGACGTATATATTCAATTTATCAGTAGTGACCCATAGCAAACCTAATAGTATCAGACAGGACGACAACCATGATACAGGAACTGACGTGAATATGAAAACCCACGGCACTTCACGGAAATAATACATACATAATGGCATTGTTGCAACTTGAGCTGCAAGCGTAAGGGCTGTTCCGTTCCAAAAAGCGGACAACAAAGGATTTGTAATCCGAATAAAATTCTTAATGCGGGAATAGAAGAACTGAATTGAGAAAACAGCAAGATAACTAAGTTGAAATCCTATGTCGAAAAGAAAAAACGGATTATATAGCAACATAAAGAATGCAGATGCTGCCCAAACATTATAGCCGTCAACATCTCTCCGAATAAGATTGCCAAAGGAAAACAGTGTTATCATCAGGGCTGAACGGACAGTAGGAGAATCTGAACCCGAAACAAATGTAAATCCCCAAACACATAGCATCATTGAAACAAAATCAAGGGCTCGAACAACTCCCATCTTCCCGAACAAAGAAAACAGACGGGATAATATCATATATAAAACTGCTACATGAAATCCACTGACTGAAAGTATATGAACCACACCGGCCGCACTGAAACTGTTCGTCAACTCGCGACTCATGGATTCCCTGTCGCCTAGCACAAGCGTTGCCAAAACTGATCTTTCCTTTTCCTGCACATCAAGATTAGAAAACGAAGCCACGAGATTCTTCCTGACAGTCAAAGCGTAATTTTGCAAATCAGATATTCCTCCTTCCGGCAGAGACAAGAATATATCCATATAAACTATAGATATAAACAGCAGTAACAATGAGAATAATATTCCCCACATAAACCGTGAGTTATAATCCGGACAGGAGTTTTTTCTGAAATAAGAACATAGCAAAACAATGGCAGACGCAAGAAGTAACAAAGCTGCCAATATATATTTTCCATGGAAATATACTGCTATAATTATTCCGGATACAAACAAAAAAAGCGGCCTTGCAAAAGGTCGCTCAATAATTTCTTTAATCATAATCAAGGCTTTTTGGGAAAGCCGGATTGGAAATGAAACGGTATTATTTTCAATTCCAATCCAGACTGTTATGTTATTACATTATATCATAGCGCCTTCATCTCCCGGATAACCTTTTCTGGATCAGGAGAGTTAAACACAAAACTTCCGGCAACCAAAACATCAGCTCCCGCTTCAATAAGTCTTTTTCCTGTTTCCATGTTCACACCGCCGTCAACCTGTATCAGTGTGTCCAAACCTTTACGGTCAATCATCTCACGCAACGCTTTAGTCTTTTCCACCGAATGTTCTATAAAGCGTTGACCGCCATAACCAGGATTAACTGACATAAGAAGAACCATATCCAAATCCTGAATGATATCCTCCAAAAGGCAAACAGGAGTATGAGGATTCAATGTCACTCCTGCTTTCATTCCCGCTTCTTTGATGGCAGAAACCGTTCTATGCAAATGAGTACATGCTTCATAGTGAACATTCATCATATATGCGCCACAGTTGGCAACTTCCTTGACAAACTTGTGAGGCTCAACAATCATCAAATGAACGTCCATAGGCTTGGTGCATACACCTTTCAAAGCAGACAATACAGGAAATCCAAAAGAGATGTTGGGAACAAAAACACCATCCATTATATCCAGATGTAACCAGTCAGCTTCGCTTCGGTTAATCATTTCCACATCTTTCTGCAAATTCAGGAAGTTGGCAGAAAGCAAAGAAGGAGCAATCAAATGTTTCATATTATCTTTATTTTTTGCAAAGGTATGAAATATATTTGAATACTCCTTCTTCCTGATTTAATCAAAATAAAATACAATTAGTTCCATTAGTTAAGCACGAAACCCGATAATTCCGCATCAAACTTATTTTCAGCCTGATATACTCGTGCAAACTGGCGAATAAAATCTAATGTACTCTTGCGAGGTTTTTCATCCAAAGATACATTAACCTCTTTTTTGAAACTCAAATCTTTTTCGTTAATACAATGTGTAGAAATTCCACCCATAGGCAAATGTTTTTAATGTTATTACACAATTAAAACGAAGGTGTATTTCTTTTATTGTATATGCAAGAATAAAAAATCAAAAAACTGAAAGTTCAATTTTATTTTCTTCTGCCATTCTCCTCATATTCAGAAGTGCATATCTCATTCTGCCAAGTGCAGTATTAATACTTACACCTGTAATATCAGCAATTTCCTTGAAACTTAAATCCTGGTAATAGCGCATAACAAGAACTTCACGCTGATTCTCCGGAAGGAATTCAACCAGTTTTCGCACATCCTTCAAAGCCTGTTGGCGAACCATATGGTCTTCGATCGAATCGTCACACAGCTTCATATTGTTGAACAAATCAACTTCAACCTCGTCATTGGAAATTGTATTCTCGATACGTTCCTGACGATAATTATCAATGATTAGATTATGCGCTATTCTCATAATCCAAGCCTTGAATTTTCCACTTTCTGTATAACGATTTTGCTTTATGGTCATAATCACCTTAACAAAGGTTTCCTGAAATATATCTTCAGCCAAATCTTTGTTATGGACAATGAAATTTATATAAGAATAGATTGAACTTTGATATCTGGACAATAGTATATCAAAGGCATTATTATTCCCTTTTGCATAAAGAACGACCAACTCTTCGTCAGTCATCATTCTTAAATTTTCCATTACACTAATATTTTATATTCCGAGTAATGTTTATGCTATAGGCGATAGTTTTTAGAGGTTACACAAATGATTACAGCACAAAAGAACATATTTTATTTGAAATCAACAAATAAAAACAGTCCTTTTTATCAAAAAAGTATAAAAAACAGAAACTTTAATTCTGTTCCATGATATTTATTAAGCCAAACCACTTAAAAGAGTATAATTAATTCAGATTCAGCTCAACGATTTTTATCTCTTCTTTAAAGTCTTCGCATTTTTCAGTTAAATTTCCATCAGGAGCAATCACACAGCTTTCTCCTTTATATACAGTTCCGTTACGATCCTCTCCAACACAGTTCACGGCAACTACGAATGCTTTATTTTCTTTTGCCCTTTCTTTCAATAAATTGTTCCAGTCATCACTTCTTGAAGATGGCCAATTGGCAATATATAGAGCAATATCATAGTTATTTTCATTTCTGCTCCATTCTGGGAAACGAAGGTCATAACATATGAACGTTGCCAAACGAATTGATTTCCATTCCAAAATCAACTTTTCTTCGCCTGGAGAAAAAGCTCCTTTTTTGAAACAATTATGCTTATCGTATATCTTAAAACTTCCATCAGGACTTACTGCAAGCAAGCGATTATAATATTTATTATTTTCCTTGTAAATTGTTGAACCAACAACAAGAGCTCCGCTTTTCTTAGCCCACTTTCTCATATTGGAAATCACATCCTGATAACGTTCAGCAACACTGTCCTTCATATCTCTGGCTTTGATTTTGTCCTTTACTTTCATTTCACAACCAGACGTAAACAATTCTGGGAAAACAATTATATCACATTCTCTGCAAGAAGAAACTCTTTGCTCAAATGATTCGATGTTTGCATCTACATTTCCCAACTCTAATTTTGCCTGAACCAAAGCTATACGTATATTTTTGTCAGAAGAAAAAACATTCATTATTGAAACAACAGAAAAAAACAGAGTTATAAAAATCAATCTTTTCATAAAATCCGTACAAACATTATTATTGAAATATATTCATAAAAAAAGAGACACAGCAACACTGATATCAGTATAACCATGTCTCTATATTTTTATCTAATCCTTTCTAATTTACCTTCCTAGATTTATTAAAACTTATATCCTAAAGTCAACAACAATCTGGTTGTTTTAGTTTTAAGCGAAGCTGGCTGAATATCAACTACAGCCTGACCTTCTTCATCAAAAATAGGAGAGAAAGCATACAAATCTTCTTTTTGTGAACGAAGGACACATGCTAAATCAGCATAGAATCTAGGTGTAAATCTATAACCAATACCTACAGTATAATTAGTAATACCTAAGTCTACATTGTAATGAGGCATTGTTCCTGCCGTTGCCACAGAAACATTATTGTTCTTCAAATCGTTATTCATTCCAGTCTGAGTCCATGAAGCTCCTGCACGGACAGCAAACTGTGGAGTCACCTTCACCTCTGCTCCCACACGAAGTGTATTTGAATTCTTCATGAAATTCTGAATATCTCCGTTTGTATATGTATTCTGATTACCATAATAATCATACATTCTCATTCGCTTATAATTCATAAGCTCGTAGTCAACGCTGACTAAAGCAACCTGTCCTAATATTGCCGCAGCACTGAATGTCCACTTATCCGGTGTACGATATTCATATTTTGAATAAGCTCCAGCAGGTGTATTCGCAGTCCAAACACTGTTTCCGATAGTTGTACTTGCCTCTGTATAATAGAAATCTGTCATTTTATACCATGTAGGTGATGTATAAGCAACACCAAGTCTCAAAAAATTCACAGGATTTACTATAGCACCAATATTAAAACTATAACCTGTTCCATCAGTGTTCAAGCCATTACCACCTTTGTCTGTACCAAGAGTCAAAGTACTGTTATCTGCAAATTTCTCATTATAATATGACAAATAATTATAATTCAAATCCGTTATAGCCACACCAGCGCCAAGCATAAGGAAATTAGATATATTTGCTCCAAATGCAATATTATACTGATCCACCGAACCGCTCTCACGGATATTCATTATTGCTTCTGTAATCTTTGTTGGTACAACGCCTCCTGAGGCATCTTTGGTTGCAAACGGACTGTAGAATGATTTTTTATCCTTATCATATTCTATCATTCCTGAGTTCATGGCTATAATAGACATCCAGTCTCCCACCTCCGGATTTTCATAAGGATTATAGTCATTAGTCTGCCAAAGCTGGTCTCCTGTCCAACCATTCAAATTTGCTCTTACTGCCGCATAATCAGACATTGAATAATCCAAGCCTGAAGTACGTGCTGTATAATCTCTTGAATAATTCTTCAGTCTGTTGTAAGAAAAGCCTACATTCCAGCTTACCAGTCCTTCTTCGTTAGCCGTAGGGAAATATCCGACATACGCTATATTATCAAAATTAACCTTTGTCTTATTCTCAGAACTTGAAGTTCCTATCCAATCAGACTTAGTATTAATCATATTAAGACTAAGTGTCGTTACAACTTCTGAACTTCTGTAAACAGCCAAGCCAGCAGGGTTTATGTTCATAACTGAGACATCACCTCCTAATGCACCAAAAGCTCCACCCATACTTACCGCACGGGCTGTTCCACTTAATTCAGACTGAACATAACGATAAGCATCCATCATACTCTGCGAATAAGCAGTTCCCAAGCAGAATGCCAATGCAGAAAACACTGTTATAACTTTTCTTTTCATCTTGTTTCTTTCTTAATTTGAATGTCGTTTCATTAAAAACGAATTATCTTCTTCCACCACTCATTGAACGTCCGCCACCGCTATAGCTACCAACACTTGAACGTCCACCACCAAAGCTACCGCCACCGCTGCTAAAGCTTGAACGGCTACCTCCGAAATTAGAAGAGTTTGAATAGCTGTTGCGTGATGGCATACTGTAACTTCTTGTTGTAGTTCCAGAATTTGAACGTCCTGTTGAGAAATTACTGCTATTACTGCTTCTACGGCTTGGTGCAACAATTGTACTTGTTCTTGTACGAGATGTTGTTGAACCAACAGATGAACGAGTAGTAGCTCCATTAGCTATAGAACTACGAGAAGATGTTCCAGATACAGAAGATCTACGTCCTGAAGTTGTTGCAGCAGAAGAGCGAAGAGAAGTAGAACTTGTGCTTCGACGAACAGATGCTCCACTAACTGAAGAACGGCTGCTATATCTTGATGAAGAGCCACTGCTTCTCAAAGAAGAACTATATCTGCCAGTACTGCTGCCTGCTCTAGAAGAATAACTTCTTCCTGCAGAACGACCTGTACTACTCATATATGAAGAGCGTCCATTACTATAGTAATGTCCTGGTGTAGAATAAGCCCAACCATAATGGTGATAATGAGGTCCCCAATAACCACCCCAACACCATGACGGACCATACCAGCCACCGTAATACCATGGGTCATACCAACCGCCATACCAGCCGGCATAGAATCCACCCCATCCAAAATGCCATGGTCTGTAATACCATGAAGAATAACTCCACCAAGGTGAATACCATCCTCCATAATACCATGGGTCATACCAACCACCATACCAACTGCTGTACCATGGTGAACCCACATTAATATTCACATTCACATTGGCTCCGTCAGTATCATAGTCATAAGCATAATATCCTTCACTTAAATACAAGTCAACCTGATCTGCTCCGGCAATTGTAAGCTTACTCGGTGAATGGAAACGAACTATTCGTTCTGTATATTCCAAATCAGAACGTCTTTCTTTCTCCTCCTGAGGGTCAACAGCTACAGTTTCTTCCTGTGCAGCCTCATCCTGCATTTCTTCAGCATATACATCATCTGACGAATATCGTCTGTTATATTCATCAACATCACGTTCATCGGCAGACATTGCTTCAACCGGTTCAGAATTGTCTGCCTTTACCGTTTCAACTTTCTTAGCCTTAACTACGTTAGTTTCAACCTTTGACGCTTCTTTCTTTTCCTTAGTAGAATAGTAAATATCATCAAAGAATTCTTCCTGAGCAACAGACGAGAAAGCAAGCATCAGCATCAATGTCAAAGATGTCCATTTCATCGCTCTCATAATTGAATCTCCTTTCCTAATTTTATTCAAATCCCATTGAAAAACTCTCTGGAATTAATATTAATATCCTGACCAAATTCCAGAAAAAACCAACACTTCTTTTTCTGTTTTAGTCATCTACATTTTTTCTCTTATTTACAAATATAATATGAATATTATATCAATAATGCATTTATATATACTTTAATTAGTTTTTGAGTTTGTTAGTTTTTATGTTATTACTTTAAGTTTCACAAGCTCAACTTACAGATAACAAGTTAACAAGGTTTTCAGATGATAAATTGTAAAGTTACAGTTGTTTTTGACCTTGTCAACTTGTCTCTAAAGCCTTGTTGACTTTTAAGTTTAGCAACTTGCGAAAATTGAATTAACTCATATATCTATATGATGCAATTTACAGCTTATACGCTGCATAACATCAAAATTGGAAATATATAAACGGTTGAACTCCCGCACTCTTAAACTGAACTACGATAAATATCAGCACAATCAGCAACAATGCCTGGAATACAAATGGTGCATCAGTAACACACTGACGGACTTTAAACTCATATCTTTTAGGAACAAAATGGAATATATAACCGACAATCATAAGCGCGCATACCCCTTTATACCCTGAAACAAACTGCAGGAATATCTCCGGATGGAAATTTGTACAAATCTGCATCAGCATATCTTTAACTGTCTGAATATTGTTTGCCCTGAAAAATATCCAACCGAATGCCACAAGATGGAAAGTAAACAACACTCCAATTACTCTTCTCCATGGCTTCATCTCCTCTCCTGTCTTCTTAAAACTTGGGAAAACTGACATCACTGCCTTATGTATCGCAAGCGAAACGCCATGCAATCCACCCCATATAATGAAACTTACTGATGCTCCGTGCCACAATCCTCCGAGTAGCATGGTTATCATCAGATTCAGGTAAGTACGTATCTTGCCATGTCTGTTTCCGCCCAATGATATATACAGATAATCTTTCAACCAGCTGGACAATGAGATATGCCATCTTCTCCAGAATTCTGTTATTGTTGCCGACTGATATGGCGAATCAAAGTTTATATTAAATCTGAAACCTAACAGCAAAGCTATACCAATAGCCATATCTGAATAACCGGAGAAATCACAATAAATCTGTAATGTATAGCCATACACACCCATCAGATTCTCCAATCCAGTATATAACAGAGGAGCATCAAACACACGATCCACAAAATTCAGGCTTATATAGTCTGATATCACACATTTCTTGAACAAACCACACAGAACCAGAAACAGACCTTCGCCAAACTCTGCCTTGCTTACAGTCGGATTCTTGTATATCTGCGGAATAAAATCTCTTGCTCTGACAATAGGCCCTGCCACAAGCTGAGGGAAAAATGATACATAAAACAAATAGTCAACCCATCTGTTCAGAGGATTTATACGTCCTCTATATACATCTATCACGTAACTGATACTTTGGAACGTAAAAAACGATATACCAACAGGCAGGAATATATCCAACGGTTCAACAACTATATCTTTCCACACCGGAACATCCAACCAGCTACTTGCCGAGCGCAACAACGAAGCTCCAATATCTCTCAGAAAATTAAAATATTTAAAATAGGCTAGCATCCCCAAATTGACACACAAACTGAGTGTAACCAGCCACTTGCGCACACTAATGGACTCACTCTCCTTTATTGCCCTCGCTATGAGGAAATCAGATGTAGCAGTAAATACCAACAGCCCAAACCAAAGCCCACTACTCTTGTAATAAAAATACAGAGAAAACAAACTCACATACACAATGCGCAGCAATGTATGTTTCCTCAATGGAATATAGAAAAACAAAAATCCTATAAATAGGAAAAAGAATAACCCACTGCTGAACAGCATTGGTGCTGAAGGGTCATATTCCAATATATGTAGTAACTTTTCAAATGAAAGCTGCGATAAATCAAACATCTGTGAAAACTTTTTTATTTATTAATTAATCAGAGACGAGTTGACAAGTTAACAAGGCTACAGGAAAAAGCAATTTCCCCTTGACTCCTTAACTCCTAAAAAAACCTTGTCAACTCGTCCCCTTGTCACCTCGTTCCCTCTCTCAAATAAGAATTCATCATCCCCCTGAACAAAAGCGTTCCCTGCTCTTTATATCCTTCCTTTGTAAAGTGGATTCTATCTCTGCCCATAAGCTTATAATTCAACCATTTTCGGCTTGAATTCCTTCCACCGGTAGCATTGAACAAATCCCAGCAAGCAAGGCTATCTTCACGGGCAACCTTCACAATTGCCTCAGCAACTGCTTCAGTATTCTCATTTCTCTTATAAACTCGTTTCTTATTCACTGTTACTCTCCTGTAACACTCCGGAGGTGTCGTGAGCAACAAAGCAGTTTCCGGCATTTTATCTTTCAGCAATGAAACAAGAGCTCGTATCTGCCCTTCAAATTCCTCAGCTCTGAAATTCCGTCCGAATGATTCATTCGTACCCATAGATACTATTATCAAATCTGGTTTCAACTGTGCAAGTTGCTCCACATAAGCCGTATCTGTATAGTGAACATACATTGCACCATTAACGCCTATTGAATGATACAATATACCCGGATTTCCATTTTCAAGACTTAATCCATAATACACATTTCTGAATGAAGATGCCGGCAAAAGCCTGTCTATTCCTTTCTTTCGTCTTGAACTCTGTAGTTCCAGAGTGTCCGTAAGCGAAGATATAAGGAAAGTATCAGCTACAAGGTTCGCTGCGCACACAGTGTCCGCCGGTCTGTAAGTCACATCAGCCTTTCTATCCCCTGCCGGCAGCATAGGCATTGACTTTCGTCCTCTGTAAAGTATAGCTTTGTTGAATGAATATCCTTTTCCGTTATTAGGAGCAATAATCACATCAAAATTTATCGAAGGAGAAACAGCAGATATACCGAAACCGCCCAAACCAACAGGAGCCTTCCTCCTGCTCTCCCTTTGCGTGCATTTTCCTGACGACCAGTTTCGTATTACCGACGAAATGAAATAGTCCGAAGGCTCATTAGTCCTTCCAAGCTTATATGGGGCAATCCATCCTCGTCCCGCATTTCCAAAAGTCTCATGCATATGGCGCATCATCCTTCCGCTGTAATATCCAGCCTGTATATGCGAATCACCCAAATGAACAATTCTTATTATAGTGTCTTTCCCCTGCCTCAGCGAATCCAGGCCGGAATAAAACCTTTCCAAGCCGAAGTCAAAAGTCAGCGTATCCCTTTCTCCTACAAGCATACCGGGCAACGACAAAGGCAAATCAAGCGTATCTCGGCATACCATAGCCGAATCCGCACGTCCCGTACCTCCCAGTACAACCCTCGGAGCCTTTATTATCTGTTGTGCCCACAAAGTTGTAAATGCCATTGCAATCACAACATATGCAATATGTCTAAAAACCTGCCTCATCCGCTTCATCATAAAATTTCTTTTCCCTCATCAGTGCCTCATACAATATCCGGGCAAGTTCCTTGCCACCACGGAAACTCAAGTGAGTATAGTCCTTGCTTGCCCAGTTATTTTCTACATAGCGCACCATACTGTTCTCGCCCCCCATTGCACCGAACACGTTCCAGAACGTAACACCCATACGTTTTGCCATCTGTCTCTGACCGTGAAGCAAGGCAAGCACCGAAGGCATAGTTTCAAACTTACCGTCAAACTGTCTTCCTCTGTCCGAAACGCCCAACACAAGAACATCAGCAGTAGGATAACAACGGCGTAAGTGCCTTATCGCAATCTCCATTTTCTTCCCATACCAGCCATACTGCAGCACACTGTCGTTAGCCACATTCAGACCGTATTGCAATATGATAAGATCATACGGACGCACCTTGTTCAGTGCCACACTCTGCATCGAATCAACCCTGTTCAATATCAGACCAGAGTTTCCACGCAAAGAATAATTATCCACCACAACCCCTTTGTTGTCCTCGATAGCCACACCAAGAGCCAGAAATCCTCCGTCCACATTTCTGAACGAACAATCCACCGACGAAAACTCTCCTTTCTGTTCAAAGCAAGTAATTTTGTCCGTCTGAGGAAGAACTGTTTCCAGCGTATCAGTTTCACCATTCTTAGCCAACCGCATCACAGTTCCGTTATTCTTCTGATAATACAATTTGAAAGTTCCGGCACTTTTTATCTCCGGATATCTGTCAGATGTCTCCAGTTTCATCGAAGCACCTTCCTCTTCAGGCTCAAACAGCATACCACTGAGAGTATATGCCTGGGTATAGTCCGTCATCATCGACCATGTCTTCCATTTTTCCGACTTCATTTTTATTGTCGGTCGATATTGCGCGGCAACCGATGATGTAGGCACAAAGCCAACACCCCTTCCTCCGAATGTCTGTTGGAGATACGAGCGCAAGTCACCCACAAGTATATCTCCTTCCACAAACGAATCTCCAAGGAAAGCCACACGCACCGGTCTGCTCATAGTATCCCTATTGTTCAAAGCCGAGAAGAATCGTCTCAGCCCCACATGTCCCAAAGAATAGTCCTCTATATTAACGCCCAATGAATCCGCCCCTTCCGTCTGCACCAACACATTATAAAGCGAATCTCTCAACTGCAAAACCGCAGAATCCAAATCTTCATGAATTTCAATTGAATCACGCACATACAATGAGTCCACCTCCACAGTATCTTCCAGCAATTGCCGGCGAAGCGAATCCATAACATTCACTTCCTGTTTCACTCTCAATTCCGACAACAAATCAACTTTTTTTATCTTATAACCGCAAATCTGTTCCGGCAAACAATACATCAGCAACGTAGATACCAATGCCACCAGTAGCAGCAAAAGCAAACGTATAAGATTGTTATCCCTGTTCATCTCTGTCTCTCAGTTTCTTGTTTCTATATCCATCAATTCATAAAATGCATTGACAAAAACGGGCGTAAAGATAGTCATTTTCTTTCAATTTATCTTTGTTTATTCAGAGGTGAGATTCGATAGGTTATAATAGTCTTTGTATAATACAAAAAATACAAAGAGCACAGAATTCAGAGTTTCTCATTATATCTCTATAATTTTCCTCTGTATTTCTGTGCTCTCAGTATTTATCTTATATTATCTTTTTTTATTCAGCAAGTTTACCAATCTCCGTACCCATAAGAATATGCTGCAATCCGCCATTCTCATTAACCGGAGCTGTCAGTTCAAATCCTGCATCTTTCTGGAACACCAGAACAAAATCCGAACCGCCAAACAGGAAATATCCCAGCATATCACCCTTCTTCACCTTGCTGCCAACCTTCAGTTCCGGTTCAAAATTAACTGAAGCGACCTGCGACATACCGATAGGCATCACAGCCACCAAACCATGAGTTTCCGTATCCAGAATCACAAGCCCCCTTGTTTCAATACTCTGCCATCCAGGAACAGAACAATCCACCACATACTGCTGCAATTCAGGCTCCCAAGTAATAGTTCCGCCAAGAGCATCATCACCCGGTATAACTCTGATTTCCTTGATTGTTCCGTCAAGAGGGAAATGATAACGGTGATAATCATTAACATTAAGAAAAGCATGATAGAACGTACCGCCAGCAAAAGCATCACTATACTGGCTGTCCGGCCCAATAAGATTCTTGACAGAATTGAACACACGTGATTTAACTGCAATCTTCTCTGAAGTTACGATATATGATTCATCATCAATCTTCCAAGCCCCCTGAGGTTCGCTGTCACAAGGTGAAGCCACAACCGAGTTATCACCCGGAGAAACTATCGGACGCTGGTCTGCCGACTTAAGTTTACGGCTGAAGAAATCATTGAACGAATGCCAGTTCGACGGGTCCTCATACCATCCCTTAGTCATTCCCAATTCCTCCTGAGCCATCATCAGCTCCTCATATTCCTTATTCCAAGATTCAGACGATGAAAGATAATTGCCCCACGCCTTGCAATATTTCACAAGCCAACTGCGGTAAGGCTCAATATACTGCACCGAATTAGTAAAAAGATTCTCGCCCTCGAGAGATTCCAGAGGCATACAGTTTATGAAATAACAATAACAAAGAGCCTGATACATACGTCCGAAAATAGTAGGCTGACCAGGACATAATATAACATCCCAAGGCATAGCTTTCTGTGAATAGTCCACAAACTCATAATATTCTTCCAACGACTGTGCCGGGTTAGTAGTCTTGTCCGGATTGATTTGTTTACCCTTCTCAATTGCTTCCTCAAGAAGTTCCTTGATTCGGCTGTCATTTTCCACAATATTAATCAGTTCTTGCGTAGTTGCGCTATAACTTGCATACTTATCCTCATTAGCTGAAGAATTTTCCTTGCAAGAAACAGACATTAGCAAAATTGTAATTACAAGCAGAAAACCATAAAGATTCGACAGATAGTGTTTCATATTGTTTTTTGTTTAATTGATTGACATTTAAAATATTTCAGCAAAGGTAACATTTTTATCGGATTTGCGACAACCGATTAAAATCAAAAACAACACTTTTGGCAAATCATACCTAATCAATTAAAATAAATCGTTTCCAACTCTTTCCAATCCGGATTTACGTCAATAACCAAATCTTCCCCCATCGACAAATCAATAGGTTCATCCTCACCATAAGACTGTTCATGATTCTTAGCACCCATAGAATAGAGGTTGTTCCTTGCTATATTGAATGTTATCGGAGTTGCCGGATTTTCTTCCGTTATTACCTCAGGAACTCCAGATTCGCCAGGCAATACCAATGTTCTTGTTTCCGAAAATTCTTCTGCCTGTCGTACCTCAATATTCCAATACTTTAGAATCTCATCATTCTGTCCGACCAACTGCAGCTGGAATGTAGGAATACCCGCATCAGCCTCCTCCTGCGTTATACCCATCGGAACCCAATAGCAACTGTTGAACACAGATCCTTGCAGAACACGTATTATTCCGGCTTCCTCCAGCTCTTCATTGATTTTCCAGTTAGTATCATCACCATCCAGAAAACCGTCACCATTGGCATCCAGAGGCATTCCGTTTTCTCCACCCGGGAACCATTTCCCCAATTCTATATCGTTTGCAACGATAAAAGCATCATTCGTTTCCGAGCCATAATATTTAGTATCATAATCCGTTCTCGGATTGAACCCGTTTATCACTTTCAGCTTACTGAAGTCATTAGGATCATAAAGCGAACGGAAACCACCAAAGATAATAGACTTGTTCACCTTCGGCGTAACCAGACGGATTGCCCTCACAGCTTTACCCCCTATTACTGCCGGAATACGCGTATAATATCCCATCAGACCTGCCACCTGACGACGCAAACGGATAGCCGGAATTTCGGATATCTCCTCATCTTCCGGATTGGCTATAATCTTGCCGTCCTCCACATAAAACGACTGAGCGCCGGCAAATATCTCCGCCACCCCATCACCGTCAGGAACTGTTACCATTTCTGAATTTGGGAATTTATCGCCAAGCGACAAACCTTTGAAAGGCTCATAGCCGCCATAAGTCCCGGAATGAAAACCCACTCCATATGCAATATATTCCACACCTTCCTCAAGCATATCGTCCCCTTCCAGAACCACTTCCGTCTGACGTCCTCTTTTCTCGCCTTTCACATAAGGCACGCTAACCTTGTTTTCCGTATCACTCCAGTTTTTGAATGTTCCCTTATAAACTATTTTCGCCGTTAATGCTCTTTCTATTATTATCACATCCACACGGTCAATTGTTTGCTCCGGCGAGAAACTGTAAATCGGGCGGCTCTGTGATTTGGTTGTTGTCGAGTGCGACGACACCTCGCCCACACTCTCCACTTTTATCAGGAAAGACTGTGATTGCGCTTCCGAAGGATTCACATCCGGCGATATTTCTTTCTTTTCGCAAGATGAAAAAAGGATCAAAGATATAATTACTATATTTATTAGTTTATACATATTTGTCTTGTTTCAAAATTTACCATTTGACTTGTATTTCGCATATTGACAAGAACATCCGGACTATTCCTGATCATTACTGTGCTTCTCCCAATGTCAGAGAGACATCTGCATCCCAGTTTGGATTTACAGTAACTCTAACAATATAATTTTGCATAGTCAATTTATTATAATCTGCATTAATGCGATAATAATTATTCCTTTTAAAACATATTTCATATTCGGAAAAATCAGGAGGTTCCGGGTCTGGATTTTCCCCATCACCATCTCCATCCGGTATTATACCGGTTCCATTTCCATCATCCGGATGAGTAGCTTTCAATATTGAATCACTATTTCTCGGTTGTCCTACTTCACGCACACGCAATAATGTATAATACACCTTATCCAAACCTGCATCATCTTCTTCAGTTATACGCAATGCCAAAGTAGTACATACTGGTAATAAATTAGCTCCAATCATTGAAACAGTAATCTCATCCAAATTATCACTTTCACCCTTTTCCCATGATTTCAAGACAAATCCACCTTGAGGAGTTGATTTCTTTACTAAAGAATATGCTCCAATAAAATCACTATACCACCGTATATGGCTTTCTGTATGCATCGAATCTGCCAACAACTCTATTTTTTTCACTTTAGCCGGAACATTATCTATATTCAACTCTACACCTGCAACACCTCTATACAACCAGCCTGTCAACAATTCATTTTTCTTTCCTTCATCATACCAAAAAACAGTATCACCGCTCTCAAGCACCGGAGTTCCAAAAAACAATTCCGGTGTTTGATAATTTTCAGTATCGCTTAACTTCATCGATGCATCTGTAAACAATTCATTTTCCTTAACAGTAAACAAACCATTTTCATTTGCTGTTGTATTATAAGCCAAGGCTGTTACACGATATTCATAATTTTTCTTTAGACTCACCACTCCTTGAGCCGCATAATATCCACTTGCTTCATCTAAATAAGCTGTTAAATTTTGAGATTTATAATAAGCAAAATCTTCTATCTTGTTACTATAACTCCCCTTTGGGCGAGTATAAATATTTAATCGTACCTGGTCAACAAATA
Source organism: Parabacteroides sp. KHUB-01 (assembly GCF_056640935.1). NCBI lineage: Bacteria > Pseudomonadati > Bacteroidota > Bacteroidia > Bacteroidales > Tannerellaceae > Parabacteroides > Parabacteroides sp. KHUB-01. Next base: position 735,511 of record NZ_CM153256.1, read on the forward strand.
CAGGCCTTACTGATTCGGCAGGCTGCATAGGCCTTTCACCATCAGGAATATCAGCAGACTTTGTAGTAAGCGAACCAGCCTGTAACAAATCAAAACTTACAGGAATTTCAAAAGTTTCCTCATTATCAGTTTCTATCTCTGATTTCTGACAAGATATAATACAAGGCAAAAAGACCAGAAGTATTACAGATATATATTTATGATATTGCATAAGCCCAATATTTTTAATTTGCAACCCTCAATTTCATTACTTTTTCATCTCCGTTTTCTGTTATCGCACGAACCACCAGCATACCATTTGGAACATCAAGTTGATAACATTCTGCCAAACCTGATTTCTGTGACACCAAACGTCCGTCTATTGTATAAACATCACAACGTTCCAGCAAATTACTAAAAGAACGGACTTCCAATAATCCGCTTTTACGTAAGTATTGAATGCTTATAACAGACTCTTTTTGCTTTACCATACTTTCATCAACTATACGAAAACGACCAACCTGACTATCCATTTCTGGCAGAATCAGCGAAGTTGTTTCTCCTGCTTTCAAAAGATAAATTCTGTTATTTACCAGATCTTCCAGCACTTTATCACCAACAGACAAAGGCAGACTAACTTGTAAGTTTACTGCTGCTGGATGAGACATACAGAATCCTAAATTTATCTTATCCAAATTGGCTCGCTGCTCTATATCCAAAGCCTTACCTTCATTTTCGACAAACAATGCAACAGCTGGTGAAACTTCATTTTCCAACAATATTTCAGAATCCTCTCCTTCTACAACCTCATCTGATGCAAAATCAGACAAACGGACCAACGCTGTAGAAGATTTTCCTTCAACATCTGCAATCAAAACAATTCTGTCAGAAACTTTTTCCTCTACATTGCTTTTAAGTTTTCCATCAGGTTTGGAAACAAGCATTTCTTCTGTAAAAGTAACTTCACAATACTGACTTACTCCTGCATTATCCTTTTGGACAATAAAAACTGACTGCATAGGCGCAATCACATCTAATCCTGTAGTATTACTTACTAATCCGTCATCTATATCAGCAACTACAGAATTATTAATATTTCCATCATAAACTTTTACAGACGAAATATGAGTATTTATTTTCAAAAACTCAGCTATACTAATATGCGCCATAAATGGATTACCCATCAAATAGGTCTTATTATTAAAGTCATTATTTTTCAACCGTACTTTCAACGGGAAAGGGTTTCCTTCATTTCCCGGATTTTCATAAATAAAACGTCCTATATTATTCTGTATACGACTAATCGATTCTTTCTTTCCTTCTATTGGCTCTCCTTTCTCATTTACATAATTATATGTTTTATGCAATTTAGGGAAACGGAATAAATATGTATCCTCATCTCCTGCCTTTGTATCAGGTCCTTCAGGGTCAACCAAAAGAGAGAAGGCACACAAAAAACTATTATCATTCTGCAAACCAAATAATGTTGCCAAATGATTATATGGCTTTGTCCATCTGGTTTTTTCCGGATAAACAGGTAATGGATTGTTTCCATTCAATGGGCGGTCCAATGCCGTAGTTTCCCATAAACGCTGGTAGATAGTCGGATAAGTGCGATTCTCAGCATAATTACCATCTGTCAAATCCGTGAAATAATTCGGATATACACTTTCCTGTGAGATAAACATATCTCCCGAATACATTTCTTTTAAAGGAGCCGACAACATATAATAACGGTTTGGCGACAGTTCCATTTCCACCCAAGCCTCAGTGTAAGTCAGATAATGGGTTCTGACTACTTCTGTATTGGGCTGGAAGTGGATATAGTTACAACCGTTCATGATAATATTCCCATTTATATCCTTTCCTTCCAAAATCGGATAAACAGACGCATTAGACGGAATTATCACATTCGTACAAGTCCATGGAGAACCTTTATCCCAGTTGCCCCAGTCATTCCAATCCGTACTACCATTATAAGGAGTCCATGTTGTTTCCAAAGGGTGAATAGTAATATGAGGAACATCCGTACTGATATAACTATTCTTATCCTTATCCTTAAAACGAATCATATAATCACCGACCTTCAAGGATAAAGTTAGTGTACGTTTACCGCCAACAACCTCTCCTAAGTAATACTCCTTGCTATATTCTCCATTGATAGAATATCCGGTAGATGCTGTTCTATCATAAGAATAAAACTCACAATAAACTGCTGTTATCTTCTCTATATCATTATTCTTACTTGATATAGTCAATTCTACTGTCTTAGTACCTGTCACATCTACACATTCGTTTATCACATCCGGCTGAACGGAAATCTCCAATTCTTCTTCCGGCTTGATACAGTCTGGAATATCATCACCGTCGGAGTCGAGGCGGGTGTAAGCACCATAAATCTGATCAACACCACCTATATCAACCTTGATTCCACCTAACTTAAGAACCATTCCATCTACATACTTAGGAGTCAGTGAACCAACAGCAGATAATGTAGCTTCTATATATGCTTTATCACCATAACCAATCAAGCGTAAGTCCAAAACACCATTTACATTTTGATCCTTTGCTATCAATGTCTCTCCATTATATAGCTCAACTGTCGTTCTTGCCAATAAAGCAGATAACCCTAATACTCCATCAACGGGTCTGACTATAAAGCCAATCTGTCTCTTTCCTCCGGCCGGTACAACCAACTTCTGATCCAAGCGAATACCTAATGAGAAAAATCCTCCGGGACCGACACTTAGATCAACCAATGTATTCGCTGTCGCATAGTTATACGGATCATTATCAATAACATTTCCCATACCGGTTACAATGGCAGCTACAGAGCCAATAGTATTATCTTCTAGCGAGCCCATACCGGTCTTTTCATGCCAAATAGAAGCCCCGGTTCTATAGTTCAATGTTTCCATACAAACCTCTGCCGGACTAAATCGGCGACAATCTTCACGGTCAGGTTCCCAAAAAGCATAATAAATACGGAAGTTATTACCTAATGAGATACCGGCAACACCTGCATACCAAAGTTCTATATGATCAAACTCTTTATCCGTTGTCATCGTAAAACGAACTTTGTCATGGGCTCCCGCTATCAAATCTAAACCAACAGTCGAATTTTCCCCAGATACACTTTCATCTACTTTTTTCCCATCTTTGTACAATCGGAAATAAAAGAATTTCAATGCATTCAAATTTAATAATGTAGATGAATACTGCATAGTAAACCCAACTCTGATCTTCTCACCTTCTTTCTCTGGTTTAATAGTTTGACCTTCACCCAAAGTTAAAGCAACAATAGGTTTAACATCAGCTACTCCTATCAGAGGTAAATTTACTGTTGCATAATTATTTGGATTATCATCTACCAAATTACTTGCACTTCCATGAAACGAACCACCCACACACAACAAACAACCTTGTCCATCATAAACATTGGTTACATTTGCTCCATAGTTACTTTCTAAAATAAACTGATTACACTGCTCAGCTGTTCTTGTTATCTTTGTAATAGTAACCTTTTGAATATAGGTTTCTTTTTCATTGCCCTCACCAATTGTCAATGTTGCTTCAACTGTGTAACGGCCGTCTTTTATCATTCCATGAATTACACCATCATTGGTTACAGCAAAATCAGGACTTCCTACATCTGTTCCTACCGTTCTGAAAGTTACCTTATCCTTATATTTTTTATTGATATAAAATTGATAACCATCTCCACTGTAAATCGTATCATCAGCTAATGATAAGTAGGCTTCCGGACCAACGGTTACAGGTTTGCGAATATAAGCATAGTGAACAGTTGTTACATCCAATTTTACATTCAATCCACCAAAATCTATACGCAGTTGATGACTTGGTTTAGTTGTTACAAATCGAAGATTATGATGACCACCTCCAATTAATGAAGCTCCTATTAATTCGTGAAATGTAATTGACTCTTGCTTTTTTGATTTAGCATTATAGGTTTCAAGAGATGTACCATTTAATACCCCCAAACTTAATATTCCTGCATTAGAAATACGAAAACCAACTTCATAACCTGCTGGAACTTCCTGATTGAAATTTACAGTTGCACAAGCACCTAAAAGTCCACTCACAAGAGAAAACCAACCGCCATTAGATAAATCAGAGTCGACAATCTTTTCCGAATCATACATCTTTGTCCATCCACTCAACGAACCATCATGAATGTCTGGATTTGTAAAATAAGGGCTATTTTTTACCGCCGGAATCTCTGGATTCTCTCCAACAAAGAAATAATTAATTCTCAAAGGTTCTCCTAAAAGATCCACATCTGCCAAACCTGTATTCAAAAAAGAGACTTCATCAAAGGGCTTCTCTGTCATAACAGAAAGAACTGTTGTAGGATTAGATTCTCCACCAAAACTCAATAGCTCCAAATTCAGCAAACTACCATCTTCTTCTTTAACAGCAATCGTTTCTTGTAGTTCGCCTTTCAAATAAGTTTTTATTACATATCCTTTCAATAAATCTAATCCCAAAAGACCTTTATTCTTCGACTCAAAGACAAATCCGATCTTTTGTCCCCCAGCATACACGCGATTTATATCCTTCACTGACACAAGTTCATTTGCAAACAAATCAGCACCCACTAAACCTATACCAAACGAAGTTGCATTAACCAAATCTTCATCAACCAAATAATCCAAATGCTGTTCTCCAACTGGCAAAAGTGAAACCAATTCTGACATCAGCCTATTCACCACACGTCCTTCCCCCACCAACGGCACCTGCTTATGCACCGTCCATGTTCCATCAGCATTTTGCGTCATCACCGATTCTGGAGAAGTAGACTGGCTCCAAGCCTGGGTGGCTCCCATCACCGCTCCCAGCAGAAACAGCAGACCACTTATAATTATTTTTCTTACAGACATTATCATATTTTCTTTTTATTTCTTATTTAAATACTAATTCAAATATTTCTGAAGCCGGCTGTAGATACTTACTGAAAGAAAAGATTACTTAGTTTTCAGGAATACTCTTCTTCTCCACAGTCCATTCACCTGATATCAGGATACTTCCACTTTTGGATAAATCAGGAATATCAATCTTCAATTGAAAATTGTTTAAGTCCGTACCATATTTAGAGTCTTCAACAACAAATAAATTGGTATTAATAAGATTCTTTAAATCACCACTTATTTCTACAATTAAGCCTAAATCAAAAGTTGTTGAAAACGGCTTCAGTTCTGACCCATTATTATAAGTCATTGTCGACTTATAAGTCATCACCGCATGCTGATTACCTTTGATTCCTATCGGCTTATCAACATCAATCGAAGCCTCTCGCTCACCTTTACAAAGGACAAGCTGCCCTACGCTATTTTTATCCGTTTCATCCTTATTATCTCCAAACGTATAAACAGAAAATGTATTCATTCCGTCTTCTATCAGCTCTATCGGGTTAGTAAGAGTTATAATGTATCCATCCTGACTATACGACTTCCAACCTTCAGAAATATTCAAACTATTGGCTCCGGGGTTAAACTGTACTTTCGGGGTAAAACCGTACCAAGAGGAAAACAGTTCATCTTTAACAGAAGGATTATCATTTATATCCTTTACAAGAATCTCCGATAATTGGTTGGAAAATTGAGATTCTAAATTTCTCCAATAAGAAAACTCCTTTAATTTAGCAACCAAACTTTCACGTTCTGCTATCAAAGAGCTATTTTCTTCGTCAATCACTATTTGATTAACATCGTCCGCAAAACCATTCATATACTTTTTAGCAGATTCATAAATCAAACCGCCATAACTATCTTCAGACTGAGGTTCTGCAATCCATGAAATATACCAATCAGCCAAAGCTGCATTAACCACCTCGAATTTTTCTATTTCAGAGTATTCCGCTCTCCTAAACTCCGTCTTACTCACCACCCTCTGTAACATCACCGGGCAATTATACGGATTGTCCCTGTCAGCACCTCCATTCGAAGAAAGTATCTCTTGGGTAAACAAATAAAACATTTCATCTTCCTCCGTGATAGCTGTTTCCGGAAGTTGCAAACATATTTCAGAAAAAGGACGGGGAATAGTTTCTCCACCTTCCATCTTGTCCAGTAATAATGTTTTCCCTTCTTCCGCATTGGCAACAAACACTGCAGTGTAAGTTGTATTAATATCTAATGTATCTTTCAAGGCTTCACGCTGTTCCCACGACATATTATCACGTGTCATAGGAAATTGGAAATGCGTTTCTCCACTTTTCAATGGGATTTCTCGTTTCTTTACCAACGTACCATCCTGATACAACAAATACAAAATAGACTTGATTCTATTATCCGGTTCATTTGTTTCGCCGGAACGAGTCACTCCGTTGCCAACAGTATAGTCCACGATAAACTGTTCGCCTGTATGAGGCAAATGTTGGTCGGTGCCCGAGTCCGGACGATCTGTCAGTTCGTCTTTCTCACAAGCCGAGAAGAACAACAAGGCTGTTACAGCCCAAGGGAATATCTTGTTTCGTATCATATCTTGAAATAATTTAAAATACCGGGATACGGTGATTCGCCGTGTTTAATCCAATTTTACTGCCAGCCATTCCAGCCATTATCCGGAACATCAATCACCGCATCCCCTCCATCATCAAACCCCGCATACCTCACCTCAAACTCATCCGTATGCATTCCATTGAACAGGACTGTGGTGCGTGTATTCTTCTTTATCTGGATTGGTTCTTTATTTTCGTTTTGTAATACAAATTCTTCTGATGTTCCTCCATTAAAATATACAGTTACTTTTGCATTTTTCAGCTCGCCCGGCAAAAGTGAAACACGAAGAATCTGACGGGTTTTCTGTTTCGAAACATTGATAGTAAAATATTTTTCAGACTCATCAGCTACTATCACCTGATCCTCCGCCTTATCTCGGATATAAAAACGTGTAGGAGTAATAACGGTAAGAGTTATGGAAGAAACTTGATTCTCAAACTGGTCTGCTGGTTTTCCCATATCCAGAATCAGCTGTCCGGTAACACGTGTCAGGGCAACATCCTCGCTGGTCGGATTTGTGGCATCCACCCAGCGGTCTATAATTTTCCTGTAAACAGACAAATCATCATTGTTGGCTGCTGTAGGTTCTGAAGCCTGATAACGAAGTACAGGCTGATAGTCAACCATCAGTTTATTGAAATCATGTTCTTCGGAATACTTTGTGGTTTCGCCAACAAACATCTCACTTCCCATTTTATCATTCAAAGCAGGCACACAGACAAAGGCGAATTTATACCATTGTCCTTTCAGCCCTTCCAACTGGTATGTCGAGCCGTCGAGGTCAAAACGGTTGGACGCGTCACAATGCAATGTCTCACTACCATCACTTTCCGTATGCTCCGATAATCTCTCCGCAAGAAAAAGCCGTGTGAACTGCTTGCCCGAAATCTCGTTATCAGCCGAATTGTCCGATGCACGTGTGGTCACGTTGAATGTAGCCACGGGCACATTGCCGTCATTTTCCCCGCCTTCCTTCATCTCGTCCGAGCATGAAAACAGAGCAAAGGCAAACAGCATAGCCATATATATTGTGTATCTCTTCATATCATTATTCTCCTTTATTCTTATCCATGATTTCTTCCTCATCGTCGTTCCAGTCCTCATCATTATCCACATTTCCATCAGTCTCGCCTGTTTCCGGGCCTAACCATCCATCGGCACGGCGGGCGCAAAGCACATTGTAATAGCGAGAACGCAAACCGATGGCTTTTTTGCCGGTCGAAAGTGTCACATAATAGGAACGTCCCGGCGTTATTCCGGCAGGGTCGGCAACAGAAGGCGATGACGTATGGAATATTCCATTATCCTGATCCCAATCTACAGTTTTAAATATTTCAACATCTTTAGGATAATAATCACCAGCTCCTTCACCATAAATATGCGCGCTCAAAGCCTGGATTTCATTTGCGGCAGGCAAATACCAAAGAATTTCGTTATAGTCTATCTTTCCGTTTCCATTCCTGTCGCGGTTCTTGTTTATCGCATAACCAAGAGCAATATCCTGAGGTATTCCATTCGGATATTTATCGGCAGGATACATAGGAGCCACGCCCCACTTGTCGCCATTGAGTGCCACATCATACAGGCGGCGAGTATTGGCAAGTCCATCCCACTGCCCGGCAGCAATCAAGTCGTCGGTGATGAAACTCCAGTAATGTTCAAATCCCCAACTCATATTCTTCTTTTCCAATACACGCTCCACATAAAAATCCTCATTGATTTCTTTAGCCAAATGAATATCATAATCAATATGCAAGCGTACCAACTGTGCCGGGTATTGTTTGATTTCCACACGTTGTGACACATTTCCGCATTTGAACACCAGAGCACCAGTGCGTGGCTCGAACAAACGATTATCCGCAGGATTATTAATCTTAGGCACATACTCATCCGTATGAATATATACATACTGCAAACCACCTGTCCCACTCATGCTGAACGAAGCTTTATCTGCCGAAGCAGCCTCGCCAGCCATTCTTGGTATATAGCGCGCGGACTTCGAAATCTCAAGCCAAGGCGTCTTATCCGGGTTCTCCACATTCACCGTCCAATCACCTTGGGCATACATCAATGCCTGCAATACGTTCGGATGAGCGTCCAATATCTCATCAAAGTTTCCATACACTTGTATTGCCCCGATACCGTTTGAGATTACACGCGTATCGGTCTTGTCCATATCATAAATAGTAATATTATAAATATAATGATGATTACGGCATACATTGAAATCCTTATAGTTATCCTTACCCAAATAAACATAATAGGTCACTTCATAAGGGCCGCTCTCGTTGGTATAAACCCCATGAATTGTCAGATAGGAAGCATATTGAAAACCTGTCTCCTTTTTAGTTGTTTCATCATATACCCCATCATTCGCCCTTTTAAATTCCAAAGCATGCTGCCTTTTATATATCTGCTGATATTTTTGATAAAGGTTATCATAAGGATATGCTCCTTCTTTAATACTCTGCAGACCTATGATATTTGCCCAATTTCCAACTTTATCCTCTATTCCTCCCTGACGGTTCTCATACAGATAATAAGAAGCAGAGTAATAAGGCGCAGTTGCAACACCTGAGCCAGAGTCTGATTCGTCAACATATTCAAAATCAACCCAAACCTTATCCTTATAGTATTTATTTGCCCTATTTGTATAGTCAGTATCATACACATAATCAACAGTCTTCACATTCAAATAATCATCCACGCACGCATAATCTTCCGGTTCCAACAATTTGCTGCCCATAGGAATATTATGCATATATATCGCGCTCAGCATAAACTGGTCTCCAGTGTTCTGTGGAGAAAATGTTATATTAAAGTCGAATTTGGCGGCAAGGCGGGTTACGGTGATTTCGTATGATGATGCTCCTGAATCTGTAGGAGTTTTCCCGCTCATCACATACTTTCCTGTATAAGCTCCATCCGGCTGTGACAATGTTACGGATACTGATTCCAAATCAGACAAATTATCTACATCATCCAATATACTTATATCCGGCACATTGCATAGAGCATAAACCACAGTTACCCCTTCCGGTATATAAAGCCTTACCGTATTGTTATTCTCTATCAATTGCTGATATGCTTCTACTTTCAATTCTCCAGCATCATTAAATCCCATCAGCATCACACTTTCAAAAACTTCATCTGTTTTTGCGTCACCGCTTCGTGTATATATGGCTGAAGCATCTGATGCCTGCAAGACAAATGTAGTCTTACCGTCTGAAGGATATTCACCTTCAACGGACTGCTCCAAATCATCCTGGCAGGCTGCAAGGAGAGAGAGGAGTAATAATATTATATAGGTGTATTGTTTCATTATATTATTAATTTTCGTTTATTATGCAGGCTTGACGCATATAAAAAAATTCGTTTCTATTTCCTGATATACTATATCCATCATAACCTACAACATCATACAAACCTACTGTATCATTATTTTTTCGATAAATATTATAAGAACACCAACCTCCTTGATTACTTGATGTCCAATATTTTTGAGGTTTAATCTGAACATTCCAACTTAAATCATATAATGAACTCTGAAAAAATGATTCCATTTCATAATAAGCAGGCAAAAACCAGATATTATTAGTTGTTTTTTCTACTTTTAATGAATTCGAAATATTCAATCTTTTTTTTGCAGCTTTATATATCGCACAACCATTTTTATATACTGTATTTTCTCCATAATAAAATGCATCATAGAAATTACCTTTAGATAATTCTAATGCACGAGTATAATTATCATAACCACTTTTATTTGAAAATTCTGATAAAACACTTTCCAGAAAATTCCATTGGACTGCAATACCTTTATTTATAATAACACCTGTTCCTAAATCCCTCTTAACCCCCCAATCATAATAACTGAATCCAAGAGTTCTACCTTCATAATTAACAGTTATTGCATTATACTGTGCAATAACCATATCATCTGTCGCTACTATATTACCATCTTCGTCCAACGTTTCCAATAATATTTTAGAATAACGTTTTTTTTGAGAGAAATAATTTCCATCAGCATAATCCGTCAATAATAATGTAAGAGAAGTTCCATCTTCACATTCTTCCTGAGTTGCTTCATATTCTTGTACATAACTGTTATTATTATTGATATAAAGCATTTCTCCTCCCGACGGATTACTATCTATATTACCATCCTCATCACATTTATAAATTGTCACCCTCCATTGTGATTTTAACAAAGACGGGCTTATGCGTAATATTAATCTTTCTGGAGTTGGATAATATAAGGGATATGACGGAGATTCTGTAGTATAGCCATAACCATCCACATCATCAATACCAATACAATCAAATATATATTTATCCGTATTATAAGCCATACCGTCTTCATTGACCAACTCCATCGTCGCATTCACCGGCACACTCGGAAACTCCACATTCACATTTTCCTTATCCCATTCCTTAGCCGTAACAGTTATCTTCGTTCCTGCCAGGCTCATTGGATAATCACCGTCAGTAGAATCTGACTCCGGCTTCTCTCCAATATGGTATATATAGTTAGGGCGTATTGAATAACTGTTTTTATTCTCTCCTGTTACATCCACATTATCCCATTCCACAGGGAAGGTAGTAATTTTAGTCAATGCAGCTCCTTCTGCTATATTGTCATCTTTATTTTCATCATATGCTTTTCCCCACAATTCCAACTCCAAGGTATTTTTGCCATCTTCATTTTTTATAGGCAAGACATAAGCTCCTTTCAATAAAGTATTTTCCAATTGATTAGATAAAGTAGTGGATATTACATATAATTCATTTTTAGAGTCAGGTTGATAATTATCACCTGTCAAATCAAAAGAACAAATCGTATTACTTGTTTCTGGAGCCGAACCGTTATAAGTTCCGAAATCATCAGGAAGCAAATTACCATTCGTTGGATTAATTCTTCGCAAAGAAATTTCGTTGTTTTGTTTGTCCATTAAGTTTAGACGAATTTCTGTAATCCTGTATGTTGTATTATTAGTGGTGAGTTTATAAGGAATGTCTGTCAAATAACACAACACCCCCGCCACTCTCCTCTTCATCTCAACTTCCACCTTATTCTCAATATCCGGTTCATAGGTGAAAGTGTTCCATCCGGCGAATAGTTCGGAGGTAGCTATTGAAGCTGCATTAGCAGCAATGGCTTTGGCTTCGGCTAAAGTATTAGCAGTTTTAAGTTTAGTTTCAAAATCGCTCAATTAGGTAAAATATGTCGTTTTAGAATCAGCATCCAACCCTACAGCCAGTATGATATATTCTCCGGGTACGAGATCCGTGAACTGAAGTGGGCGTACCTGTTTCTCGTATGAGGTTACATTTTCGGTTTTATCCCATTCAAAATCCTTAGCAGCCACAAAAGTAGCATTGTCATAGACTCCGTCTTCATTTACTTTATACAAAGCTATATAAACCGATTCCACATTCTGAGTGGCAGCTGTTGAAGTCAGATTGGTGCGTGTTTCCATATTCCCGCTGGTAAGCGTGAGGGTGATTCCTCCTATATTCGGATTGTCGCTTCCGGGAATATCGTCCTTGCAACTGCCAAAAGAAAGTGTGAACAATACAGATAATATGTAATAAATATATTTCATATAGCTTTCTATAAATATTTATTTAAGTATTGCTTATATTCTATTCATTTGAAACTACATGTTTCAGGTAGTTTTTTATATTAGTCAAGTGCCTCCCTGCCTTTCCGGCAGGTTGGCACTTGGATTTTTAGTTATGAGTTTGATAGGGTTATTCTACTTCCATCTGGTGGATCATTTCCCAGTTGTCGTTAACCTTAACAATCAAATTCAAACCTTTTGACAAGTCTTCAGGTTCATTATCTTCTTTGCTAATCTGACCGACAGTATACAAATGGTTACGAACCAAACTGTATGAAGTTCTGTTTTCTTCGTATTCTGCAGCATTTTCACCCAAAGAAACTGGAGTGTCATCAGCATTAGATTTTAATACATAAACATGACGACCTTGAGTTCCAATCTTCAACTGAGGATCACTTTCTGGCAAATTGATATTCCAAGCACGAACAACGTTTTCTTGAGATACAATTTGTGTATTTCCATCATTTGCCTTCAATTCTGCCCCTGCTACTAGCTGCAACTGCATTGTTCTAACATCAGGAGTTTTTGCAACCGGAATCAAAAATTTACCAGCAAAAACAGTACCACGCTGATAAGCAACATCATCTGAAATACCAACAGGTGTCACCCAATTATCTCCCTGGGCATCATCTTCTGTCAAATAACAGTCACCATCAACGTCTGCAGCTTTAAACCAATCTTTCAAACTGATTTCATATACAATGTGACTATCTTTATTAGATTTATCAATTACAGGAAGACCTGTTGTTTTATCAAATTGACCTGTAGCATCTACAAAATTAGCATCTTTTGAAATAGCATCTTTTGTAGTACCATTTACAACATACACCACATCTTCTCCTGTTTCTGTGAAATTAGTATTGAAACAACCCATCTGTAACATATCATTCAATCCTGATACTACTAAACGAAGTTTCAAACCTTCAACGTAAGTCTTATAATTTGCAGCAGAAACATGAGAGGCATCATTATCATCACCAATTGTAAATTTATTTCCTGCAGGGAATGTAGGTATATTCTCAAAATAACCAATTGTACCTGTAACCTGACGATGCAAAGTCAATACATTTTCATCACCGTTTGTCAAGACAAACTCATTATCTGTATTAACTTCAATTGAAGCGATTTCTCCTGCAAAAATTTCTTCACCATAATCTTTAGTTTCAGTTTTAGTAGGGGGCATAAAACGAAGCGATTAAACTATGAATAAGGACAAACTGATGTATAATACAGTAAATTAGATAGTTATACAGATAACATGGTTTTGGGCAAATAAAACGAAGCGTACTTTTCCCTTTACTTTAGGTTTACTTTTCAGGCGTTGAATATGGGCAATTATTTGCTCAGTTTTACATTTTAGATTGCACGTCTTATACTTTCACCAGAAATGATACAAAGCCCGTCAGATCGCCTTAAAATAGGTTGAGTCCGGCGGGCTTATTTGTGGGCGTATATTGTATTGATAAAATATGGTTTTTGGAATGTTTAGCGTGTAAAATACTTCCAAATAGCTGTTATTTGGTACTTTTGCATAAAAGATACTTCCAAAGTATATGGATAAACAGGATATAAAAATAGTGCATGTACATCTAATTTTTGAGAGGAAAGACTTCTATTTCGGAAGCCTTTCCGCGGTGTTTGATACTCTGGAGGAAGACCGCGTAGGAATCAAAAAAAAGTACGCTTTTACATGCCGGTTTAACGGATGGGAGTATCAAGATCACAAAAAGGGCACGAATTGTGGTGTCGCATCTTATTAGAGGCAGTCGTTAAAACACTGTTATATTGCTTTTTAAGGGCCGTTGTAACGTCTTTTTCCCGTGGCGTTACTTCGGCCTTTTTTGTAAATAGGGGTACAAAAAGAGGGGCGTAAAAGAGGGATATAATTAAATGTTAAAAGAGGGGCAAAAGGGGGGCAAAAACTCGATTTTTTGATAGTGTACAAATATACAAAACGTATGAAAAACGGCTTTTTGACAAAAAAAGCCGTTTAAATTGGTAGAAAAAGCTATATAATAAACTGAATAATGACGTGTTTATCTCTCTGTAAATCAAATACTTCTCGCTGTTGTCTAAACCTGTTTTAATCGAAAACGTGTGCGTGTTAGGTTTTGTTGCGCATCTGGATGTATTTTTGTCGTAATTGCAATATCTTTTGTTCTACCATTTGATTATCTCTTACATACCATTTTTGTAATAATTCAGTTGTGTAATTAATTAGATAATCAATTCGATTGAGGTAAGCGTCCTTGCGTTTATATCTCGTCAATTCACTATCCCAATATGCTTCATAATTATTACAAGCCTGAATTATGTATGAGCTTCTATCTATTATATTCTGATGCTCTATTATAAGATGAGCATCGTTTTTTATCGTTGCTCGACGTGTTGTATAAACCCCATCTTTTCTTAATTTATTATATAGCGCAATACCTTGTTTGATGTAAAATTCGTAATCGCCTATTAATAAAAGTTCTTTTCTACATTCATCGTAATTTTCGAACTTCTTTTCAAAATCGTAGATTGAAGGCATGTATTCCAAATCAATACATGCATGCAAAAAACTTGCGACAACATGGGTTTTTCTGCTTTTAATTAAATTCCCATAAGAGGTATAAGATTTTTCCCGTCTTTCATTGTACGAAGTTTTATCAACTTCTTTAATTTCTATTGTATCCTTTTCTTTCCCATGGATTTCATTTGTAGGTTTATTTTCTAATGGAACTGTAAATTCAGAAAAGGCTTTTGCTTTTTTCTTTTTATTCTTTTTGTGGATCTTAATAGCCATGTATAAACAGAATATGACTAAAACACCACTTAACCAAAGATATAATATGTCACTCATTTTATCAAATTATTCAAGGCTAACAGAACCAACAACTAAAGCTATACCGGTAATTTCATCTACCGGAATATCAAACGGCGGATATTCCTTATTATCTGATACGACCCGAAGGTGTTGCATATCGTCTCCGGGCATTAGACGTTTTATCAAAATGCCTTGTTCCCTCGTTGCAATTACATGGCATTTGTTCCATTGGATAAACTGTGTATTCCTTAGTATAGAACAGGCGATCACGTCTCCAGAATTAAAGTGCGGGTACATAGATAGTCCGGAAACTTCTATCATAAAGTCGACCTTACAATACTTGAATTTGGGTATTACGTAGTATTCCTTCACGTCGCTTTCCTCTATTGAGAAATTGGCGTTACCAAATCCGGCAGCGGCCGTTTGAGTTACCAAAGGTATAGGACTTAACCCGGATCGGGCTGCCTCCGCAAATGGAATTGCCTCGCGGTCCATTATTTCTTTACTGAAAAGCATGGACGTTTTTTTATGGTCTGCTTTTGTATCGCTCTTTACCATATCACCCTCACCAGTTAATAGCCATTCTGCAGATATATCACTACATTTTGCATATATAAGTTCTGAATCAAATGTGCTTCTGGCCACCCACGCACTAATAGTTTGTGGTGAAACACCTAATATACTGGCAAACTTTGCCTTATTTCCATTTGTATAATGGGCTAAAATAGCCTCAAGCATTTGTTTCTTATCCATATTCAAAAAAATAATCTACATTTTGAAGAAATAATCTACATTTTGTTTTGTTTATATCTACAAAGTGTATATATTTGCAGTGTGTTAACAATGATAACGGGCGGTAAATATAATGAAAACGCCTGAGAAGTCATATGGAAAATATAAAGTCACTTGACCCACTATTATAAAAATCACCTGACCCACCTTTATAACCGAAACTGACCCACTTAGATTATAATAAAAATTGACCCTATAGAATTACCACATTTCAGTCTTGTTTTTGTACTTTAAAAAGCATTTTAACCCGGTATCATTAACCGAATAAAAATTTTAAAGAATGAAAATAAGAATCAAGCACATACTGCGGTGCTACCAGTCAGGAATGAGTATCCGTAGTATCAGTTCTTCTCTTCTGATTTCACGTAATACAGTAAACGGTATATCCGAATATACGAGGATATGGGTATAGAGCTGGAACGCCTGTTGAAAATGGACGAGCATCATCTGCATGAACTTTTCGGTACGGAGACTGACAACGAATCAACAGGATCTGCAGAGTATAAGTATCTTCAAGAACATATACCTGAGTACATTAAACGACTTAAATCCCGTGGAACAACAAGAAGGTCCTTGTATGAGGAGTATCTGAGAAACCGTCCCCAAGGTTACAGTTATTGTTCATTCTGCCTGTATCTCAGACGTGAAAGGGAGGTAAAAATACCGGTTGGACGCATAGATCATATAGCTGGTGATCAGATGTATGTGGATTTTGCCGGTGACAAACTTTATATTTCAGACAGGAATACGGGTGATAAGGTTCCCGTAGAAGTCTTTGCTGCGATACTTCCATGCAGTCAGATTACTTATTACGAGGCTGTACCATCGCAAAAGAAAGAATATCTTATCCAGGCATGTGAAAATGCTTTCCATTATTTTGGAGGTGTACCAAATGCCATAGTTCCCGACAACCTCAAATCTGCCGTAACAAGGCCCGGTGGAATAGAGCCTGTAATAAATGATGACTTTGCGGCATTTGCAGACCATTATGGTTGTGTTGTCTTTCCGGCAAGAGTGCGCAAACCCAAAGACAAGGCTTTGGTTGAAAATGCTGTAAGACTGCTTTACAGGGAGGTATATTCAAAGATGACAGGATTGAAATTCAATGATATTGAAGCCTTGAACATAGAAATAATGAAACATACTGACGCATTGAACAGCCGAAAGATGTACAACCGCAGCTACAGCCGTAGGGAGCGTTTCCTCGAGGTCGAGAAAGACAGGCTACATATATTGCCGGCAACAAGATTTATATCAAAAAACCGGAAAACGGCAACTGTCATGAAAAACAGTTATGTATCGCTTAACAATCACTATTACAGTGTTCCTAAAGAGTATATAGGCGATGCTGTAGAATTACTGTATGATGGGGACACAGTGAAGATATATCATAAATTCAGACACATAACGACACATCGCAGGGATGATACACCTTTCACTTATTCAGAAAAACCTTCCCATAAACTTCCCGGAGTACTACATGAATACAGAATCAGAATGGATGATATATACCGCAAGGCACGTGAAATAGACCCGGTAGTGGAAGAGTATATAAAGTTGGTGGCTGTTGCCAAAAAATATCCTGTTCAGGCTATACGTTCAGCTGATGGTATATTATGTCTTGTGGAATGTTTCGGACACGACAGAGTGGTTCTTGCATGCCAGATAGCAATGGAATCCTGCATGTTCGGGTTCAACGAACTTGAAAGCCTTCTGGTAAACAGGGAAGATGAAAAGTATCATATACAAATGGAGGGGCTTGCTCCTGAACTTACCCCTAAACACAGAAATCTCAGAGGTAAGGATTATTTTAACTCTAAAAATATGGATAAAAATGACAAGTAATAATAAAACAAACAGAACTGTCGGAAAAAATATGGACAGAATAATGGAGTTACTCTCCAAATTACGTTTTTACGGTATGCTTGAAACATACAGGAATGACTGCAGGACAACATCCTCTGATGGTATGACAAACGATGAGTTCCTGAAATGGCTTCTTGAAAGCGAGTATGATTACAGACGCAATGTAAGCATTGAGCGACTGATAAGATCTGCAAACTTCAGATATAAGGCATATATGGAAAAAATAGACTATACAATAAAACGGAACCTTGACCGGAACCAGCTCGAGAGACTTGCTTCTCTTGATTTTATAAGAGACGGACAGAATATTTTTATCACAGGAAGCTCCGGAACAGGTAAAAGCTATATAGCTTCAGCAATAGGATATGAAGCATGCAAAAATGGAGTCAGAACTTTATACTCCAATGCGTCAAAGCTTATGGGACAGCTTAAAATGGCCAAAAACAAGGGAACTATAGAATCTGAGATGAAAAAAATTGAAAAGTGTTCACTGCTTATTTTAGACGATCTCTTTCTTATAGGACTGGATGCCAGGGAAAGGTCAATACTTATGGAAATAATAGAAGACAGACACGGAATAAAATCAATCATAATAACATCACAACTTCCAGTTGAAAGCTGGTATGATGCAATTGGAGATCCTACTTTAGCTGATGCAATCCTGGACAGAATTGTACATACGGCACACAAAATTGAACTAACGGGAGATTCTGTAAGAAAGATTAATGCTAAAAAGAAGTAGTATCTGCTATAAAGAATTATAATTGAAACTGACCCGGGTTAAAATGCATTTTTCTCTACTTAATTCTAATATTTTTTTGATGGGTCAATTTAGAGTATAATAGTGGGTCAAGTGACTTTATATTTTCCATCAGCCGTCTGAAACGCTCTGCTTTCAATGCTGTTGCTCTCGACACTAAGGCTATGCAGAATTCAACTCAGAATCTGAGCGAAGCTCTTGCCCAGGCTCCGGGAATGAAACTTCGTGAAAGTGGCGGCGTTGGTTCGGATATGCAACTTATGATGGACGGATTCAGCGGAAAGCATATCAAGATTTTCATCGACGGTGTTCCGCAGGAAGGTGTGGGAAGTTCGTTCAGTCTGAATAATATTCCGGTGAATTTTGCGGAAAGAATTGAAGTGTATAAAGGTGTGGTTCCGGTTGGTTTCGGCACGGATGCCATCGGTGGCGTAATCAATATCATCACCAAGAAAAATCAGAAAAGATGGTTTCTGGATGCCTCTTATTCGTATGGTTCGTTCAACACCCATAAATCATATGTGAATTTCGGACAGACTTTCGAAAATGGCCTGACTTACGAGATCAATGCTTTCCAGAATTATTCGGATAATGACTATTATATCGATACTCCGGTGAAGGATTTCGAAACAGGTGCGATAAACAAGAAAAAGCTTGAGCACGTGAAACGCTTTCACGACAAATATCACAATGAGGCTGTGGTTGGAAAAATCGGTGTGGTTGACAAGCCGTGGGCAGACAGACTTATGTTCGGCTTCACTTATTCGAGAATGCACAAGGACATTCAGACTGGTGTAAGACAGGAAGTGGTGTTCGGCGGTAAATACAGAAACGGACATTCACTGATGCCATCGGTGGAATATCGCAAACGCGACCTGCTGACCAAAGGTCTGGATATTGTGGTGACGGCTAATTATAACAAGAATATCACAAACAATGTGGATACATCGAGCTATGAATATAACTGGCGCGGAGAAATTAGACCGCTGCGCTCGCCCGGTGAGCAGTCATATCAGTATGTCCGCTCAAACAACAATAACTGGAACGGGACAGTGACTCTGAATTACCGTATAGGCAAAGCACACGCATTCACACTGAATCATGTGCTGAACTCTTTCCGCCGTTCGAACATGTCTCTTTTGGATGAAGACAGAATTGAAGATGCTATTCCAAAGGAAACGATGAAGAATATCAGCGGTCTCTCTTACCGCCTTATGCCAAGTGAGAAATGGAATGTTTCGGTGTTCGGTAAATACTACAACCAGTTTATTGCCGGTCCGGTAGCAACATCAACGGCTCTCGACAATTATGTGAGAACAACAAACAGCGTGAGCGCTATGGGATATGGTATGGCAGGAACTTATTTCATACTGAAAAGCCTTCAGGCAAAACTTTCGTATGAAAAGGCTTACCGACTGCCGACAAACGAAGAGATGTTTGGCGACGAGGACCTTGAAAGCGGAGATGTCAGTCTTAAGCCTGAGAGAAGCGACAATATAAATCTGAATCTTAGCTATAATCATAATTTCGGGAGACATGGTATCTATGCCGAAGGTGGTCTGGTATACAGAAACACCAATGATTATATTCAGAGAAAGATTGTGGATTTGAGTGGCGGCAAGTCCGGTGCGGCTTACGAGAATCACGGAAAGGTGCTGACAAAAGGATATAACTTTTCGGTGAGATACAGCTTCAGCAAATGGGTCAGCCTTGGAGGTAACTTCACTCAAATGGATGTGAGAGACAATGTGCGCACAATAGGCGGCGGAACAAACCAGGAAAGCCTGACTTACGGTGCACGTATGCCGAACCTTCCATATCAGTTTGCCAACTCGGATATTTCGTTCTACTGGAACGACCTGATAAAGAAAGGAAACAAGCTGAGCCTGACATACGACAATCTGTATATGCACAGTTTCCCTCTTTATTCCGAGGCTTTGGGAAGTGAATCGGAATTTGTTGTACCGACACAGTTTTCGCATAACCTGACTCTGTCATACAGCATTGGAAACGGTAAATATAATATCTCATTTGAATGCAGAAATTTCACTAACGAGAAACTATACGACAATTTCAGTCTGCAGAAGGCTGGAAGGGCGTTTTATGGGAAAGTTAGGGTGAGGATAAATTGAGAAATTGAGAAGTCAAGGAGTTAAGGAGTCAAGAAGAAATAGCTTTTCTGTTCCAACGGATTTGCAATCCGTTGGTTAGTATTGGTGGATTTGTAATCCACATTATTGAAACAGGATTACAAATCCTGAATTACATAACCATTGGATTGCAAATCCAATGGAACGGCTCCCTTGTCAACTCGTCAACTAAAAAACTCATAAACTTAAAAACTCAAAACATATGACTAAAAACTACTTACTAAAAACTTTTGCCGCAGCAATGGCTGCCGGTACAATGATGACTTCGTGTTCAGAAGATACGATTCTTAATGAAGGTAACAACACAGACAACGGAACAGATGTAGCAGAAAGCATCTCGAAGTATGTAATTGCTGCATCAGTGGACGATGCAAACTACCTGCTTACAGCAGACACTTTAGCCGAAGGAAGCATTTCAGTGCAGAACAATGGTCTGACTACAGAAAGCAGCACTCAGTGGGTGTTCTGGGGAGATAAATATCTCTACCGTCTTGTATATAATCAGGGAAATGCAGGTGTGACTTCTTCATATATTCTGAACAGTGAAGGCAAGATTCAGGAAAGAGACAATACATACGAAATCAAACGCTTCACATCATACGGTATATATAAAGATTATATTATTACAACGTCAACAGGAGATTTGGGCAACGAACTCGCCGATGAGAACGGTTATCTGCCTCAAGGTTTCCTTGTGTCGTATCTTGATGTGAAGAATGAGACTTTCACAAGCAATAAGGATGTGATTATGGCTGAGAACTATCTTGGCAACGGTGAGTTTGTAACATTGTCCGGTATTCAGGAATCGAATGACAAGATATACAGCGTTGCTGTTCCGATGGGATTGAGTAAATACGGTGTGAAAGCTGAAGGCGGAAAATATGTGAAATATCCTGACCTGGTAAAGACTGAAAGCGGCGGTTCAGGAAGTAGCGCATATGAGAAAGGTGAATTACAGTGGACTCAGTATCCCGACGAATGCTGGGTTGCGATATTCAACGACGAAAGTCTTCAGAATCCTACTCTTATAAAGACAGACAAAATCAGCTATGCCTGCGGACGTATGAAGTCAAGATATTACCAGACTATCTGGAGTGCAGAAAATGGTGATATATATGTATTCTCTCCTTCGTTTGCAAAAACTATGACAGACAAGAGACAGCAGACTACTCTGCCTGCCGGTGTTGTAAGAATCAAAGCCGGAGAATCTCAGTTTGACGAAAGCTATTATTGCAATCTTGAAGAACAGACTGGGGGAAAATCATTCGTGAGATGCTGGCCTATCAGCGAAGATTATTTCCTAATGCTTATGTATGACCGTCCATTGACTGAAACAGGATATACAGCGAACCAGCTTGCTGTGTTCAAGGCTGAAGATATGAAACTTACTTATGTAAGCGGTTTGCCAGCCAGCGAAACTATTTCAGGATTCGGCAACACACATTATGTGGACGATAATGGTATCATTAACGTAGCAATTACAACTACTGACGGAAGCCAGCCTACGGTTTATCAGATTGACCCTGCAACAGCTACGGCGACTAAAGGAATCACTGTTGCTTCTGAGCAGATAAGTGGAATTGGTAAGTTGACGTTTGGGGAATGAATTTAGGAGGAGTCAAGGAGTTAAGGAGTCAAGAAGAAATAGCTTTTTACCTGAAGCCTTCTGTTCCAACGGATTTGCAATCCGTTGGTTGGCATTGGAGGATTTGTAATCCACATATTTGGAACAGGATTACAAATCCTGAATAATATAACCATTGGATTACAAATCCAATGGAACGGAAGGCCTTGTCTCCTTGTCAACTTGTATCCTCGTCAACTAACAAACTTAAAAACTCAAAAACTAATAAACTCAAAACATACAATGCGAAAACTCTTTCACTCTCTACATCTTTGGTTATCCATTCCCGTAGGCATTATAATATCAATCATCTGCCTTACGGGTGCAATCCTGGTTTTCGAGCAGGAAATAAAAGAACTGGCATCACCAAACCTGTATAAAGTTGAAATTCCGGAAAACGGCAGGATGCTGAAACCTTCGGAACTAAAACTAAGAATAAACGAACAAATAGGCGACAGCCTGCAAATCAGCAGTATTGTCTATCCGGGAAAAGAAGGAAGAGCCTGCACAGTGTCATTCCGCAATATGGGAAGAAAATCACTGAGCGTTAATCCATACGACGGAAACGTGAACGGATGGATTGAAAGCAGCGAATTTTTCCTTGCCACAAGACGTCTGCACCGTTGGATGATGAATCCTCCGGAAGTGAAGGGCGAAATGTCAGTGGGCAAATATGTGGTGGGAATCTCCACTTTGGTTCTGCTAGTAATCCTTCTGAGCGGTCTGGTGATTTGGGTTCCAAGAAACAGAAGAGCCTTGAAAAACAGACTTACTGTGTCGTTCAGCAAAGGATGGAGAAGATTCTGGTATGATAGCCATGTGGCTTGGGGATTCTATTCTACACTGCTTCTGCTTGTGATGGCACTGACCGGGCTGACATGGTCATTCGGATGGTTCCGTAGTGCAGCTTATTCGCTTGTCGGGGCAAGCAACAATACTACCGAACAGCACTCGCACCACAATGAAAGCGAAAACAAAGGGAAAAGAATCGACAAGGACAAAACAGAAATCACACTGGTGTGGGATAATGTTCTTGCCGGTATTCAGGAAAGATATGACGAATACAGCCAGATAATATTCCAAAGAGATATGGCTTTTGTCGGAACTAATATCTACACCTCAATGAGAAAGAACGACAAAGTTTATTTCGACGCGAAAAGCGGGGAGATTACATCGGTGACAAAATACTCGGAAACACCAATGGCACAAAAGGCAAAAGGTATATTCTATGCCCTACATACAGGCTCCTGGGGAGGATTTATCACAAAGATTCTGTATTTCCTTGCCTGCGTGATTGGAGCTGTTCTGCCATTGAGCGGATATTATCTTTGGATAAAAAAGATGAAATAGAAAAGTCTTCGGGATTTTTCATAATTTTAGAGGGTGTTGCAAAAATCAAACCGATATTTTAAAAAGTTACAGACTGAAACAATATAAATAAGCAACAGTTCAGTATTAATTTATATCGAAAGCTATATTTCTATATAAATATTGGCTGAAAGCCTTAAATTTTACAGCGTAGGGCAGTGCCCTACGTTTTTGACCGTCACATACTTAAGCGCCCTGAAAGGGCATAACTTCACTCAGTTCCGCCCCTTCAGGGCTTATTATAGGGTATAGCCATTGAAACACAGGGCGTTGCCCTGTGCTATATAATTTAAGGCCTTCAGCCAAAAAATGTTTGTGGTGGTCTGAAAATTATTGATTAATTTCAAATTGTAAGTTCTCTTAATTCAATATTCAGTTTTGCAACACCTTCTAATATGGAAATACGTTTAATAGATTATCAAATTTAGGTAATGAACTTTAATGTGGCAGCTATTTTGATTGCGATAATGTTGAATGATAGGAAAACTGTGATTTACAAATAATTTATCAAATTCCATAAATCATTTGATAATTTTGAAAGAATCATGAATGCATCATAACTAATGCCATTGTCATAACAAAAGTATCTGTGATTTCTGTAGGACAAAATAGGCTAGATTATTTTGTTATATTATTTTGAATGTCATAATTATCAATCTTTTTCATTATTTATCTTAGCAATCATCTTTGCAGCTACTTTAGCTCTATTCTTCCAATTACCGCTGCGACTGATACCTACAATATTAGGATAGTTCTTATTAATATAAATGCCATTTCCCTTATCTTGATATTGTCCCCACAAATAATCTGATGTTGTTTGGATTCCTAAGCATAGGATAGCCTTAGGCTTAACATAATTTTCTATGAATTCATGCATTTTATGGATAAATCCTTTCCTTATTTCCCATTCGTTTTTTAATTGTTTAAATTCGGGAAGAACATTATTATCCTTCATCTTTTTAAACAACTTAGTTAAAGCATCACAATTATCAGTTCCAAAAGGATAAATGTTAAGAGTAACTAACTTTGTATCAAAATTACCATCTTTACTATGCCACCATGAAGGTTTCTTTTGCGTATCATATTCATTATGACCTGTTATCTGTGCATGGTATTCATATAGGAATTCGATACAGTTGGCTAAGAATGTATGATTTTGAGGTTTATTTGTTTCGTACCAATGTCCCCCTTGACGAGCTAGTCCCCATTCAAATAATTCGAAAGGGCGTTCACCTGTATATACCAAATGGCTTTGCTCCTTATTCCAATCACGATATAATCCATGTGCAGGATTGTAGGAAAGCAACAATATATCTGGTTTGAAATTCAAAAAGCCATTAATTGTTACCGCTCCTTTATACTCGCTATAAATGTTTTGATTTTCAGTCAGCACATCAAAATAAGGACGATAACTTTTCTCTAAAGCATAGAATGCTTGACGTAATGCTATTTCTTCTTGTAACATTTTATCAATGGTTTAATCTTCTTATATAATCTCCATAAATCATGTACCACCAATGCATATCGTGTCTTAATAAAGACAACAGGCATTATATAGAACTATCCATAATTCCATTGGAGTAGTTTCATAAAATTCTGGATATAGGCGCATTATCAGATATTGATATAATTATATCGCCCATTGCTATCTAATGCATTGTTATTGTTGTTTCTAACGCAAAATTAGAAAAACCTGTCTCATTATATAATACACCTTTGGTATTAACATTTAAAAATCTATGTTATAAGCTCCTCTATTCAAGCTTTTCTGTATGCCTGTAGCGTCATTTCTACCTTTTCACGAGGTTATTCCAGCTATTTTTCATAACTTTGCAGTGTTTAATATAATAATATAAAAGAAAAACAAGGAAACAATTTGTATCCTAATATAAAAAAATATGATTACAGTAAACGGTCTGGATGTACAATTTGGTAAAAGAGTGTTGTTTCAGGATGTGAATCTAAAGTTCACTCCGGGTAATTGTTATGGTATAATCGGTGCGAACGGAGCAGGAAAATCAACTTTCCTGAAAGTTATCAGCGGTCAGCTTGACCCTACACGCGGAAGCGTATCAATGGGACCGGGCGAACGTCTGTCCGTTTTGGCACAGGACCACTTTGCTTTTGACGAATATACAGTTATGGATACTGTCCTTATGGGACATTCTATCCTGTGGGAAGTTATGAGCGAGAAAAACGCTCTGTATGCAAAAGAAGATTTCACAGACGAAGACGGAATACGTGCTGCCGAACTGGAAGAAAAATTCGCTGAAATGGAAGGCTGGAATGCTGAGAGTGATGCAGCTGCCTTGTTGAGCGGACTTGGTATCAGTGAAGACTTGCATTACATGCTGATGAAGGACTTGAGCGGTAAGCAGAAAGTCCGCGTGTTGCTGGCACGTGCACTTTACGGACAACCTGATAACCTTCTTCTGGACGAGCCTACCAACGACTTGGACTTGGAAACTGTATCATGGTTGGAAAATTACCTGTCTAATTTCGAACATACAGTATTGGTGGTTAGTCACGACCGTCACTTCCTTGACTCAGTATGTACTCATACAGTAGATATCGACTACGGAAAATTGCAGTTGTTTGCCGGTAACTACAGCTTCTGGTATGAATCAAGCCAGTTGGCTTTGCGTCAGCAACAGCAGCAAAACAAGAAGGCTGAGGAAAAGAAGAAAGAGTTGGAAGAATTCATCCGCCGATTCAGTGCCAATGTTGCCAAATCAAAGCAGACAACAAGCCGCAAGAAGATGTTGGAAAAACTCAATATCGAAGAAATCAAACCTTCTTCACGCCGTTATCCGGGTATTCTGTTCACTCCAAACCGTGAACCTGGAAACCAGATTCTGGAAGTCAAAGGACTTACAAAATCAATTGAAGGTCAGTATCTGTTCCGTGACTTGAATTTCAATGTAGAAAAAGAAGACAAGATTGTTTTCATCAGTAAGGATCCACGTGCGATGACTGCATTGTTCCAGATTATCAACGGTGAGGAAAAACCTGATGCCGGAACTTATCAGTGGGGACAGACTATCACAACTACATATCTGCCATTGGACAACTCAGCATATTTCAATTCTGACTTCAATCTGATTGAATGGTTGAGCCAGTTCTCTCCGGATACAAACGAAGTGTTCCTGAAAGGCTTCCTTGGAAGAATGTTGTTCTCAGGCGAAGAATTGCTGAAGAAAGTAAGCGTTCTTTCCGGAGGTGAAAAGATGCGTTGTATGATTTCAAGAATGATGCTTACAGATGCAAACTGTCTGATACTTGATACGCCTACAAACCATTTGGATTTGGAATCTATTCAGGCGTTCAACAACACGTTGAAAGTATTTAAGGGTAATATCCTGTTCTCAAGCCATGACCACGAATTCATTCAGACTGTGGCTAACAGAATTATTGAGCTTACTCCAAACGGTATCATTGACAAGATGATGGATTATGATGATTATATCTCAGATCCAGCAATAGCTGAATTGCGCGAGAAATTATACAGATGAAACAAAGATTATTATTCATTGTCTCACTTTTCATAGCATGGCTACCGGTTTTTGCAATACAAAAACCGGTATTCATGTTATATAACAGTACATTGGAGAACGCCTGTTCTCCAATAAATTACCTTAAGGTAATTGCCCACGGTCTTTTGCTTGACTGCACAGTTTCGGGCTATCTCACTGCCCTCCCATTGCTACTTACAATATTGACAGTTTGGTTTCCGGGGAAATGGTTCAAAGCATTTCTAAAAGGATATTTCATAACCATGGCAATATTGATTTCAGCAATATTCTGTGTTGATATAGCATTATATCCTTATTGGGGATTCAGGTTGGATTCAACTCTGTTCTTCTATCTCCAATCGCCTAAGGATGCTATGGCAAGCGTTCCGATGTTCACGTTAATTGTACAGATACTGGCATTTGCCGTGTATGCTGTGGCAATTTATCAGTTCATGAATAGGACTGTTCTGAAACTTGCCCCTGTTTCTACATGCAACAAACGGATATTAAGCTCTTTACTCTTAATTATTTCAGGTGGAATAATGTTCATTCCTATAAGAGGAGGTGTCACAACTTCAACGGCAAACGTCGGTATGGTATATTTCAGCGACAACCAGTTTCTGAACCATTCTGCCATAAATCCTTGTTTCAGCCTTATGACTTCACTGTCGAAACAACAGGATTTTGCCGAACAGTTCAATTTCTATCCTGAAGAAGAAAGAGAAGAAATATTCAAAAGTATATACAGCAAGCCAGACAGTTGCAAAAATTCGCCGTGCAAGAAAGAGATTCTGAACACAAAACGTCCGAATGTTCTCCTTATTATTTTGGAAAGCTTCTCAGCAAATACGATTGAAGCATTGGGAGGAGAAAAGGATATAGCTCCTAATCTTAACAGATTATGCAAGGAAAGCGTTGTGTTCAGTAATGCATATGCCAATTCTTTCCGTACAGACAGAGGAACTGTTGCAATCCTGAACGGTTATCTTGCCCAACCTACAACGTCAATAATGAAATATCCGGCAAAAAGCCAAACTTTGCCATCAATTGCCAAAAGCCTTGGTGAAGCAGGATATGCATCTGATATGCTGTATGGCGGTGACATTAATTTCACCAATATGCAGAGTTATTTCTTCAGTTCGGGTTATAGCAAAATAACTTCAGACAAGGACTTCCCGATTACAAGCCGATTAAACAAATGGGGAGCAAATGATGATATTACATTCAAACATTTGTATGAAGAAATAAGAAGCAGGGAAAACGAGGAATCTCCATGGTTCACAACATTCCTGACGTTGAGCAGTCACGAACCATTTGAAGTTCCTTTCCACAAGTTTGAAGACAAATATTTGAATTCTGTGGCGTTCACAGACAGTTGCCTTGGTAATTTTATTGACAAAATACGCCTGTCTTCTGTTTGGGATGATATGCTGGTGATACTTGTTGCCGACCATGGATACAAATATCCTTACAGCACACAGGAGTTTGAACCAGGAAGATATCATATACCTGTTATATGGACTGGTGGAGCAATAAAGAATGCAGAGGTGTTTGATATGTTCTGCAACCAGACAGATATTGCAGCTACACTCTTGGGTCAGCTGGATATCCAACATAAGGAATTCCGTTTCAGCAAGGATTTGCTTTCATGTCATGGAAAGGATTTCAGTTTCTACACTTTCATAAACGGATTCGGCTTTATGAACAGTGAAGGATATACAGTATTTGACAACGAAGGAAACAAGACACTCATTGAATCAGGTGATTCAGAAGAGCAATCCGAAGAAAGACTTAAATCCGGAAAAGCTTTGCTGCAGACGTTGTATGATGATATGGGGAGAAGGTGATAATGAGTTGACAAGGGTTCAGATACGAGTTGACAAGGGAGATTAATGCTCTTTGTTTTTAAGGAGTCAAGAAGTCAAGTAGAAATATCTTTTATCTGAAGCCTTGTCAACTCGTTAACTCGTCAACTGATAATATTTCAAAACCACTCCTTAAATTCCGACACCTTAGCCTTACTTATTATAATTCTCTCAGAAGTAGGAACCTTAAGATTGATTGCAAGACGGCCATTGAACCATACACAAGCATCAGCAACCGATTTCTTTGAAATCAGATATTGACGGTTAGCCCTGAAAAACAATTTAGGATTCAATTGTTCCGTTATCTCGTCCAATGTCTGTGAGAATACAAATTCATTATTATTCACATCGACAGCCTTAACTGTTCCTTCTGCAATATAGAAATAAAGAATAGAATCAACAGAAAGAGGAATCAGCTTATCCCGTACGGGAACAAGGAAATGGGTTTTATAACTTTCCTCACGCTTTAATTCCTTTATTATAGACAAATAATCTACAGGCTTTGTGCCTTCATTTTTTTGTTTGGAATTACAGAAAAGAGAAAGCTTGTCCAAAGCTTTTTTAAGCTCTGTCCTGCTGATAGGCTTCAGAAGATAATCTACACTGTTTACCTTGAAGGCACGCAAAGCATACTCATCATAGGCTGTTGTGAAAATCACTGGACATTCAATATCAACAATGTCAAATATATCAAAGGCAGAGCCATCGGCAAGATGAATATCCATAAATACCAAATCAGGTGTAGGATTAGAGCGAATCCAATCCACACAGTCAGCAATGCTGTCAACTTCACCGACAACTTCTATATCATAGTCCACTTCTTCGATGACAGCTTTCAAATTGCGTAAAGCAGCTTTTTCGTCTTCTATAATCAATGCTTTCATATCAAAGGCAGAATAACAGTGAAACAATTGTCTTCTTCTTTAATCTCAATATTCTTCTTGTAAAGCAACAGATACCTTTGTGAAAGGTTGTTCAATCCTATTCCGGTATTTTGGATATGGTCCTTTCTTGGACGGATAGGATTAGTCACCTTTATTGCATTTCCTTCCGTATGTATTCTGACATGAAGCGAATTTCTGTTACTTATCTCGTTATGCTTTACTGCATTTTCAATCAGCAGCTGTACAGCCATCGGAGGAAGTTTCAAAGAAAGACATTCCTGATTTATATCAATATCTATCTTAAGATTTTCCTCATATCTCATTTGTAAAAGATATATATAGGAATTCACAAAATCCATTTCCTCACGTAAAGAAACCGATGGAGATTCGTTTACCTGCAATGTATATCTCAACACGCGTGACAACTCCTGAAGATAGTCCTGCGCCTTATCCGGAGTTTCACGTATCAGAGAATACAAGGTATTCAAAGAGTTGAAAAGCATATGAGGATTGAGCTGACTCTTCAACGATTCATACTGATTTATAAGATTCTCCGTTCTGAGCTGCTGATTTTCAAGAAGCATCTTACGCCTTTTCAAATTCTGGCTAGTAAGATAGACCGTACCGGTAACGACACAGGAAATAAGGAAATCACGCAACGGATGAGAATAATAATGTATAATCTCATCAATTGCAGGAATATTCAGGTTACGGTGAAGATAAATAAATGCATCACTCAGTAAATTATTTATAACCCAAGTTATTATGAATGAATAAACGGCTTTCTTCCAATCAATATATACAAGGTCGGAATTAAAATGGAACACCTTTACATTCACATAGAACAAAATCAGCAACGACAAATATGTAAACAGGACTTCGCTTATAACATCAGCAAAGTGCATTTCAGGGAACAAAACTCCTTTTCCCGAAAAGTTGGATATAGTTATCAACTCCGGAAAATGAGTAAGGAATGCCACCAAAATAGAGATGACATTCACTAACAATATAAATCTGTCGGGCTTCTTATGTTTCATACGACAAAGTTATTCTTTTCCGGCGATTTTTGCACTAACATACATTCCTGGGCGGAATTTATCATTAGCTTTTTCTATCTCGGCATAAGCCTTGATTGAACGGTTTGAAGAATCAACCATCTGATCAATGAGTATCACTTTCGCAAAATATTTATCTCCAGAAATACCATTTACCGAAAACTCTATTCTGTCGCCGATATGAAGCGGGGCAAGGTCTTTCTCATAGACTGTCAGGAGAATCATTGGGTTTGTTTTGTCAATGACATCGCAGACAGGTTCACCTACATTGAAGTATTTACCAACATTGATATTCATATTAGTGACATAACCACTCAAAGGAGATTTTACTTCGAGGTAAGGGATTATTCCACTATTCAACAGAGAAGCCACATCAACACCAAGAATTTTAAGCTGGGCAGCAGAAGCCTCCATCTTGCTCTTCATAGACAAATATTCAGCCTTGCTTTGCTGCAGGCGTTTTTGGGAAGCAGCCTCTTTGGATGCAAGATTCTGCTGACGGATATATTCTTTTTCAAGGAATTCACTCTGTGCTGTAGCTTCAAGGTATGTCTGCTGAAGATTTATGAAATCAGGATTCTCAAGAGTTGCCAGAACCTCACCTTTCTTCACATAATGTCCGGGCAAGAGAGATGTTGAATGAACAGAACCTCCCATAGTAAGTGTTACAGTTGCCTGCTGGCTAGGGGGAAGAATTACCACACCATTGAAACCTGGAATATTAGACACAGCAGTTGCTGAGCTTACAGCGTCAGTTTCGGCAAGAGTGCTGTCTGGTGTTTCCATTACTGATTCAACCTCTGCATCTGAGTTCTGAACGGGAACAGTAGCCTCTGCTTTGTCTTGCTTGGAACATGAGAAAAATAATGTTGATAATATTGCCAATGATAAATATATTCTTTTCATAATTAAAAATTATTTTCGATAATTAATAGCTTCATTTTCTTTATTCTGTATATAGTTCTATTTCAAGAACCGACACATTATAGTCATATACTGTCTGAATATAGTTTCTGCGTATGTCACGTGCAGATTTAAGACTCTGAACAAATTCCGTGATATTGATCTCACTCTCTTCAAACTTAAGCAAAGCACTTTTCTGGAGAGCTTCAGCCTCGTTAAGAGCTGCATGGGAATAATAGTCGAGACGTTCACGCTGCATTCTGATAAGCTTATACAGTTCCTCAACCTTATTTCCAAGTTTTATCTTGTTATCCTCAGCTTCCCAACGGGCAATCTGCATAGAAGCTTTTGCCTGTTTAATCTTGCTTTGCTGAGAGAAGAAAAATACAGGGAACGAAATACCGACCATCCATGAATTCAATCCATTAAGAGGAGAAATCTTCTGACGGACATATCCGGCTGATATTTCCGGGAAAAAGCGGCTTCGCTCGATATTCACCATATTCTTTTTCTCTTCAATCTGACTATTGAAATAGTTAAGGTGACTTTGAGAAAGTATGTCATAATCTTTTTTCAAAGGCAATATTGAAAGGACATCGTTATCCGGCATTATATCCATACCGGCATAGCAAGCCCACGAAAAACGGCGTATTGCAAGAGAGAGCTCTTCCCTAGCCTGTATCCAGTCCGAATGGAGACCGGCAGCCATTGTTGCTATCATACTTCTTTCAGTCTGGTCAATATCACCCTGCTGATAACGGAGATTTCCACTCTCACGTAATTTGGCAGCAAGACTTTCCTGCTCTTCATACAGTTTATAAATATTATAGGCATACTGATAATATGACCATGCTCGCTTTACTTCGGCAATTATCTCCTTTCTTATCATCTCACGGGAATATTTTCCCTTTGATATCTGAGTATTCACCAAAGCATTCTTATATATAGGTGTCAGTAATGAGCCGAACGACTGCTCCAATGCCATTTCATTGTCTTTACGATATTCCCCGTTGAGTTGTCCCCAGGAATATGAAAAGGAAGTGTTTCCAAACTCCATTATGTCTCCACGAGAAGCTTCAGCACGGTTAATCTCTGATTCTGCCATTTTCATTCTCGGATTGTTCTGAAGAGCAATCTCTATTGCTTCGGAGAGGGAAACTTTCTTTTCCTGAGCGCAGACAAAAGACGGTATTGATATTGCTACAAGCAGAGCTATCATTCTTACTCCTTTTCCCAATTGTCTTCTAAGCTTCATTTTTCCGAATTTGAATGAAAATCCTCCCACCAGTCTGTAGAATACAGGGATAATCAAAAGTGTCAATATTGTGGATACAATAAGTCCGCCAATCACAACAGTAGCCAACGGACGCTGAACTTCGGCTCCGGCAGACTTAGCAATAGCCATAGGCACAAAACCAAGTGAAGCTACCAAACCAGTCAGGAAGACCGGACGAAGCAAATGCGGACAACTCTTCTTAATTATTCTATCCGTACACATCATATAATTTCCTTTCTTTCTCAAATCATTGAAATGATTAATCATCAATATACCATTCAGAACAGCTACACCGAACAATGCTATAAATCCGACACCTGCAGAAATACTGAAAGGCAGACCACGAACCCACAACGCCAGTATTCCTCCGATTAGAGACAACGGAACTGTGGAGAATACTACCAGAGAATAAGTAACATTCTTGAAGGCAAAGAACAAAAGAAGAAGGATAAGCAACAATGCTATAGGAATAACCACAGTCAACGTACTGATTGCATTCTGCAAATTCTCAAACTGTCCTCCGTATTCGAAATAGTATCCTGGTTTCAACTTTATATTTTTGTCAAGTAATTCCTGTATCTGTGATACTACCTGCTGAATATCTGCATCACGCACATTCACGCCGATTACAATTCTTCTCTTCGTTGCATCACGGTTAATTTGCAGCGGACTATTTTCATACTTCACACTTGCCACTTCACTCACAGGAATCTGAAGTCCGGATTCAGTTCTTATAAACAACTTGTCTGTATTCAAATCTTTTACTTTATCAGAATCCAGACGAAGAACCATATCAAAACGACGTTCGTTTTCAAAAACTACACCGGCTGTCTCACCTGCATAGGCTGTTCTAATAACAGTGTTCAGCTCTTCAATATTTATACCATAGCGGGCAATCTTGGCTCTGTCATACTGTATAAGTAGCTGAGGCAATCCCATTGCCTGCTCAACAAGCACATCGGCAGCTCCAGGAACTTTACGGACGAACACTGCAGCTTCTTTCGCCTTTGCATACAGTTCAGCCATATCTTCTCCATATAATTTAATGGCGATATCAGCTTTTGCACCTGTCATAAGCTCATTGAACCTCAACTGTATTGGCTGACTGAAATTGAATGATGCATCGTCGATAACTTCAAGAGCTTCCTTCATCTTTTCCACCATTTCCGCACGACTTCCGGCAGAAGTCCACTCATCAAAAGGTTTCATAACTATCATTATATCGGCATCCTCAACTGCCATTGGGTCAGTCGGAACTTCAGCAGTACCGATTTTAGCCACCACATGTTTTATTTCAGGGAATTTCTCCTTGAGAATCTTTTCAGCTTTCAACGAAACATCAATACTCTTGCTCAACGAGCTTCCGGCTGGCAATGTCATTTGCATCGCAAAATCTCCTTCGTCCAATGTTGGTATAAATTCTGCTCCTAACTTTGTGAACAATCCAAAAGAAAGGAGAAGTGCAATGAATGAGGCTGCAATTGTTCCCCATATATGTTTCAGACAAAAGCCAAGTGTTTTAGCATATATTTTGTTTAGTCCGTCAAAAAACTTGTCTGCCAATGTCGGCTTGTCGGAAATCGAACGATTAAGGAAAAGAGAAGCCATCATCGGAACATAAGTGAGAGAAAGCAAAAGCGCGCCGATAATACAGAACACCAAAGTCTTTGCCATCGGAGTGAAATATTTACCTTCTATTCCTGTCAATGTAAGTATTGGGAAGAATACTATAAGAATAATCAAGACAGCAAATGTGGCACTTCGAACAACCTGACCTGCTCCTTTTTCAACTTCAGCGTCCATCTCTTCTTTACTGAATTTCTTACCCACAAATTTCTTACCGTAAATATGAGCAAGTATTCCTTCAAGAATAACAATAGAACCATCAACAACAATTCCGAAATCAATTGCACCAAGACTCATCAGATTTGCAGAAACGCCGAAAATACGCATCATTATGAATCCGAAAAGCATTGCCAAAGGAATAACAGAAGCCACAATTATTCCGGCACGTACGTTTCCAAGGAAAACCATCAGAACAACAAACACTATCAGCGCACCTTCAATAAGGTTCTTTATTACTGTAGATATATTTCTGTTCACCAGTTCAGAACGGTTAAGATAAGGCTCAATGCTGACACCTTCGGGCAACATTTTCTGAACTCTATCAACACGGCGTTCCAATTCCTGAGTCACTACGTTGGCATTAGCGCCCTTAAGCATCATAGCAATACCGCCAACACACTCTCCTTCGCCATCTTTAGTCATAGCACCAAAGCGTTTTGGAGCACCAAAACGAACTTTTGCAATATCGCTTACGTGGACAGGTATTCCGTTTCGGTTAGTCACGACTATCTGTTCGATATCTTTCAAATCATTGACCATACCTTCGGCACGGATATAATAAGCTCTGTTGATTTTCTCAATATAGCTACCTCCGGTATTCTGGTTATTACTGTTCAATGCTTCGAAAATATCTGAAATTGTGATATTAAGAGAATAAAGAGCATCAGGGTCAATAGCTACTTCATATTGCTTCAAATAACCACCGAAACTGTTTATTTCAACAATTCCCGGGATACCTGAAAGCTGCCTTTTCACAATCCAGTCCTGTATGGTTCTCAGCTCCATTGCGTCATACTTCTTTTCATATCCGGGAGCAACTTTCAGCACATACTGATAAATTTCACCAAGTCCAGTAGTGATAGGCATAAGTTCCGGTGTTCCCAATTCCTCCGGAATCTCTCCGGCTACAGTCTGAATCTGCTCATTTATAAGCTGCCTTGCATCGAGAGTCGGAACTTTCTCGTTGAATACAACCGTAACCAGTGAAAGACCGAAACGTGAAACAGAACGGATTTCCTCCACATTCATTATATTACTCATGGCTATCTCTATAGGGAAAGTTATTAGCTGTTCCACTTCCTGAGGAGCCAAAGTTGGAGAAACTGTTACAATCTGAACCTGATTATTGGTAATATCAGGAACTGCATCTATCGGTAAAGTCAGCATCGAATAGATACCGCTGACCAAGAGTAAAATAGTTGCCAGTGCGACAAATACTTTCTTTTTGATTGAGAAACGTACTATTGATTTGAACATATATGATGAATTTATAGTTAACGAGTTGACAAGTAGACAAGGCTACAGGGAAGCAAAATTATATTACTATTATCGCAGTAAATTCCAAAGGGCAGTGAAGCAGACAAAATGGAAGTTGAAACTGCCTAAATCCAAGTTGAACTATCTACCGGTTATAGAAATCATATTAGACCACCTTCTTCTCTTTTATCAACAGTAAATTAAGATTGCAAAACTTTAGTTTTTTATATTAACTTTGCATCAAATAAATAATTTAAGTTTTGCTGGGCTTAGATTTCAGTTAACAAGTTGACAAGAAAACAAGTTGACGAGTTGACAAGTTGACAAGGCATCAGGTAAAAAGCTATTTCTACTTGACTTCTTGACAACTTAACTCCTTGACTCCTTTAACTTGTCAACTTTATCAAGCAACCAGTAAAACATAAGTAAATAAAATAGAACTAATGAAAGAGAACAAAAGCATTCTGCTGTCAAGCGCCATGCGCTACGGATTAAGCCTTGGCTTATTTTGGATTATAAAATATGTATTCTTCATGTTGGGAAACACTACTCCCGCCTTTACTATAATATATTGGGGAATGTCCTTGAGCGTGCCTTTCCTGGCATATTTTCTGACAAAAAGATATAGAGATGATATTGGTGGCAACATCGGATTTTTCCATGCATGGCAATTCGGAATATTATTATATTTCTTTGCAGCAATACTGGTGTCACTCCTTCATTTCGTCTACTACAAATACATTGCTGACCCGAATCTGTTGTCGAACGCATTGATACAGACAGTGCAGATGATGTATGATGCAGGCGTTGACAGTCAGGTTCTGGAAAAGATGAAGCAAATAAATCTCACTCCGATACATATGGCTTTGCAAGGAATACTCAACAACGTGCTTTACGGTGTATTCCTGTCAATACCGGTAGCGGCATTTTGCAAAAGAAACGAAGAATGGTAATCAGTTACGAGTTAACAAGGTTACAAGAAACAAGTATAAACTTCTTGACTACTTAAAATATGAAACCTCGTCAACTAATAAACTCATAAAAATAAAAACTCAAAAACTTAAATTCATGGATATTTCTGTAGTTATTCCTTTATATAATGAGGCAGAATCCCTTCCTGAACTGTTCGCCTGGATTAAGCGTGTGATGGAAGAAAACAACTTTACATATGAAGTAATCTTTGTGGACGACGGCAGTACCGACGATTCATGGAAGATAATACAGCATATCAAAGAAAACAATGAAATGGTGCATGGGATAAAATTCCGCCGCAATTATGGAAAATCTCCGGCTCTGCATTGTGGATTCCAAAAGGCAAAAGGTAATGTTGTAATCACTATGGATGCTGACTTGCAGGACAGTCCGGACGAAATACCGGAACTCTACAGAATGATTACTGAAGATGGATATGACCTTGTGTCTGGTTGGAAAAAGAAACGCTACGACCCGCTGTCAAAGACAATTCCGACAAAGCTGTTCAACGCTACTGCAAGAAAATTCTCAGGAATACATAATCTGCACGACTTTAATTGTGGACTGAAAGCATACAAAAATATCGTAATAAAGAATATTGAGATTTATAACGATATGCACAGATATATCCCATATCTGGCTAAAATCGCCGGATTCAACAAAATCGGCGAAAAGGTAGTGCATCATCAGGCGCGTAAATATGGTACGACAAAATTCGGTCTGAACAGATTTGTGAATGGATATCTGGATTTGATTACGCTTTGGTTCACCAGCAAATTCGGTAAGAAGCCAATGCATTTCTTCGGACTCCTTGGCAGCCTTATGTTTTTCATAGGATTCATAGCCCTTGTGGTGGTGCTTGGAATGAAACTGGCTTCAATCATTTCAGGAGATTTAAGACCATTGGTGACTAACTCACCTTATTTCTATATCTCGCTTACGGGAATGATTATGGGAACGCAACTGTTTCTTGCCGGATTCATCGGCGAGCTTATTTCAAGAAATTCACCGAATAGAAACAAATATAAAATAGAATCAGAATTATGACATTTCTAGAACTTGTAAAAAAGCGCTGTTCTATCAGACAGTTCTCTTCCAAGGCTATCGAGAAAGAAAAACTGGAATATATAATTGAAGCGGCAAGACTGGCTCCATCCGCAGTAAACTTCCAACCATGGAAGTTCTTCGTTGTAAAATCTGACGAAGGAGTTGAAAATATAAAATCATGCTACAGCAGGGAATGGATAAAGTCTGTGCCTATGTTCATCGTTGCATGTGAAGATCACAGCCAGTCATGGAAACGAGGCTCGGATGGTAAGGACCATGCAGATATCGACGTGGCAATTGCTGTTGAGCATATCTGCCTTGCAGCTGCAGAACAAG
Organism: Parabacteroides sp. KHUB-01; assembly: GCF_056640935.1. Lineage (NCBI taxonomy): Bacteria > Pseudomonadati > Bacteroidota > Bacteroidia > Bacteroidales > Tannerellaceae > Parabacteroides > Parabacteroides sp. KHUB-01. The sequence continues at coordinate 773,956 of NZ_CM153256.1, forward strand.
GACTGGGAACTTGCTGGGTTTGCAATTTTGACGTAGCTCGATGCAAGGAAGTTCTTAATTTGCCGGAAAATATTGAACCAGCTGTTATCATACCTTTGGGATATCCGGAAAGAGAAGAACAATTTGCAGAATCTGTAAAGAAAAGAAAGGGAGCAGAAGAAATTGTTTCCATATTATAATACTAACCACCTTCCCCGGAAAAGATAACTATCTTTTTAAAAAAAGGTCGGCATCTTTTCCGGAAAAGGTCGGCATGTTTTTCCAAAAACATAGGCATCTTTTTTAAGTTAAAGAATATCTTATAATCCAATCCCTAAGAAATTCTTCCAAATACTAAAAACCAATATAATGTCAATATTCGAAATCATCTTATTAGCCATCGGACTATCAATGGACAGTCTTGCCGTATCCGTAACCAGCGGTTCCATAATAAAGACGTGTTCAATGAGAAACGTGCTTAAAATAGGTATAATATTCGCCGTATTCCAAGCAGGAATGACTGTAGCCGGATACTTATGCGGCATAGGTTTCAGACAACTTATTGAAGCCTTCGACCACTGGATTGCATTTATACTGCTTCTTTATCTTGGAGGGAAAATGATAAAAGACAGTTTCTCGGAAAAGGAAGAAGATGAGAAAGTAAATCCTCTTTGCATGAAAACTCTGTGTGGGTTGGGCATTGCTACAAGTATTGATGCACTTGCCGTAGGAATCTCCCTCGCCTTGCTTAAAACTCCGCTTGTCCCTGTTGCAGCCATTGTGGCTATAGTAACGCTTATATTCTCAATGAGCGGCGTAGTATTGGGGCATAACATAGGCAGAAAAATTGACCTCAAGCTGGATTTGATAGGAGGAATAATCCTAATAGCTATCGGTGCAAAAATACTTATAGAACACACCATAGGTTTCTGACATAAGCCGAAGCATCAGCTTCGGCTCACCTGCATTCCACTTTCTGACAGACTCATTTCTACAAATCGAGCTTTGTCATTAGGTGGATTTTCTGTTAGTATCCGGCGAATCCTTGCTGCTGCTTCCTGATCTTTTGCCGTCATATACAAATATCCTCCTCCTCCTGCACCCGGGAGTTTATAGCCCAGGCAGTAGTCTGATATTTTTTCTATTATTGCCTCTACTGAAGGAGGATTGGTTCCACTGTCCAAAGCTTTGTTTAAGGTCCATGACTTAGCGACCAGCTTTCCATATAAGTCAAAATCACCACGCTGAATTGCCTCGAACATATCCAAGGCATGAGACTTCATCTCAGACAATATAGATAAATGTGACTGGCTGTTGAGGAACATTCCCTGCACAATCTCTGCCAATATTCCTTTTGCCGTTCTCGTGATTCCTGTGTAATAAAGTAAATGACAGGGACGGTAAACAGGGTCGGTAAACAAATATTCCGGCAACCATCTGACAAGAGGGTTCTGATTGAAGCCATCACTTGTCTGAAGCAACTTCAATCCATGGAGAATACCACCATACTGGTCTTGCCAGCCACCTCCTGTTGTAAGCAATTGTTCCAATATTAACGTGCGGTATCCTATCTCATTCTTGTCCCAACCCAAGCCGCAGAAATCAGACAAAGCGCCAAGTACGGTAGAAGCAAGTATTGAACTTGTGCCCAATCCCGAACCGGCAGGAATGGCAGCAAGCAATGTTATTTCTATACCACAACCAAAAGCTTTCAATGCTTCTGTCAGTGAATTATACTTGTCTTCAGCAAACATTGGAGAGAATCCGGCAAGCGAAAGAGCTGCCTTTGGAATAGAAAATGGAGAACCGACTTTGTTGTAGTCATTCAGTTCTTCGAATGTTCGCACCACTTCCATTGCTCCCAAATCAATGGAACGCAAAATGATGCAAGGCTCTGATGCCGGCTTTACATACACTTGAAGAGGTTGCTGCCCATTTAGTTCAACCGCAACATTCACCACATTACCTCCGGAATACATACAGAAAGGAGGCGTATCGGTCCATCCTCCGGCAAGGTCAATTCGGACAGGGCTTCTGCCCCACACTATCTGGTCTGAATATACATTCAGATATGGACGCTGTTTTTGTCCTATCACAGAACCTACAAGCCCTTCTCTAAGCAGGGAGAAAGCCTTATTCTGTTCCTCTGCACCATTTTCACCTTTCAGATACTGTACTTTAGCCCTGAACGCATGGTTATGAATTCTTTTCATTAATGAAGGTTCAGAATCAGGCAACTCTGGTAATGCTATATTATCTTTTGCAAAGGCTGAAGCAGCATCAGACAAATCAAGCTGATAAAATACACTACGACTATGATTTGCAGCGAGTGTAGTCCAGTTTGAACGGCGGAATTTCTCACGCTGAGCAACAAGTCGCAACAGATTCGCCGTATCAGATATTGTGTTTGCCGAAACTTTCTCAGCATTCTGCCATATAGATGCTCCTTCCTTAAAGTCCGGTTCCGAAATCATCCAGCGAAGCACTTTTCCCAAATCATCTACATTATTACATATCGGGAATATAGGAGCATTCTGTAAATCCTGGAAATCAGGAAGTGTAACACTTCTCTCCTTTGCCCATACGGAAACACTTTTTCCCATCCACAAAGTAGATTCATCTGACAAAGCACCTTTGAACATATCGTTAAATCCGTAAGGACGTGCCACCCATTCGTTTTCTCTCATAGGAACGACATCCACACAAATTCCGGAACCAAGCGAAATTGTCCAGTTATTTTCCGGAACGCCTGTTATTATATGCTTGTTTGAAAGCTTCCAACCTTCAGATATAAAACTGTTCTCAATCCACAATTCAGAATTTTCAGGAGTCAGAGTTATCTTAAGCTCGGCATTCTGAACGAACATAGCAGGATGAGGTTTCACCTTCTGCTGCATAATAGCACGCTGGTCGCGCACCAGATTCTGCACTGCTAAAGTTGAAGATATCAATTCGCGGCTTGTTCCGTAATGATAGAACTCGCCTCCAGGCAAAGGCAGCACAACAACTTTCAGAGAATTTATCTCCTCATCATTGTTCAATGTCGGATTACTTCCCAAAGCCTGACCGAAATCACTGTATAAATCATATTCCCTCATTTCTCCGGATTCGGAATAAGAACGGCGGGCAAGCAGATTCACAGCCTTGTCGCTCAAAATCCATATTCCTATATCCATAAGGAAAAGATGTGTTTCTGCAAGTGACGACAGTTTCTCAACCGACGGTTTCTGTAATACAAAGTCCAACACTTCAGGAGTTTCCCTTCTGGAGAAAAAAACACCGTGTCTGCTTGCCAGAATAGGGTCAACCCACAAACCATAGCAAACCACATCGGCATCAGGAATATCCTGCAAAGGAGCTGTACTGCGGATATAAACATCTCCGCTCACAATCATAGTGCGAAGTTTCTCTGGAGCTTTGTTCATTATCTGCTCGTACAAAGGCAACTGAAGATCTAACAGGCTCTGAGATAATTTCTGACCTCTAGCCCATCGGAACACAGGTATCGGGGTAAGTATTTTCCCAGAAGGAGCATACGACGGTAATCTGCGGCTCTGCCCTCCGGCATGCAGCAAAATGCGTTTCTCTCCAGAAATCCATGAATTGAAATCAACAGAAGGATTTTCATGTCTGCGACATGATTCTAGCAGCCATGTTGTTCCACCACCAGAGCCAAGACGCTTGCCCACAGGGTCGGAAGTACAAAACCACTCACTGTCATCAACAGACAATATTTTATAGAAACTATCCACCAGATTTGGAGGAAGTGAGAGTAACTTTTTCATTACGCTAGTCTTTAATATTAAATGCTTATAAACACAATAATTTTTTTAATCAAAAGTGTTTTTTATCTTTGCTATACAAATGTAGTGAAAGGTAAGTGCAGAGCAAAATAAAAAACTTGTTTTTGATTTTACTGTGCCTAACATATCCTACATTATCATGTATATACAATTCCGGGACGGAATTATCCCCCACTTTTCAATATTTAATCTATACGCGTGAAAAATAAAAACAATTCCAACCATGACAATTGGCTATATAAGAGTTAGTACCGACAAACAGTGTTTGGAAAATCAACGCTTTGAAATCATCGAGTATGCCAAAAGGAAAGACCTCAACATTCATCTTTGGATTGAAGAAACTGTGAGCGGAACAAAGAGAGTAGAATCCAGAGAATTGGGAAAAAAGATGAAACATCTCAAGAAAGGTGATATTCTCATAACCACTGAACTGTCTCGCCTTGGCAGAAACCTGATGCATATTATGAGTTTCCTGAATTTATGTATGGAGAAAGGTATCGTTGTCCTCACAATAAAAGAAGGATACGAACTTGGCAACAACATAAACAGCAAGGTTCTTGCCTTTGCTTTTGGTCTGAGTGCAGAAATAGAAAGAAGCCTCATATCAATGAGAACAAAAGAAGCTTTGGAAAAGAAAAGGGCTGAAGGTATGACATTGGGAAGACCTAAAGGGCACAAATCCCGTAAATACAAACTCTCAGGAAAGGAAAACAGTATCAAACAGCTTCTTATGAACGGTTACACCATAAAAGAAATAAGCCACAAATTTGGTGTATCAAGACAAACTCTCAGATATTTCATAAACCAAAATCCTCGTTTCTATAAAAAATAGGAAATTTATTGTTCGTTATTGGAAAAAGACAGTTCAGACACGGAAAATATCAAGTCGGCATATTATTCCTTCTACGTTTTCCTCTTTAAGATATTTTTGTCGAAAAAACAATGAACAAAAAAATCTTATCATTTTTCATCTGTCTTTTTTTTATTTCATGTACGGAGAAGAAAGAAAAAGAGACAATAAACAATACTGTTAAAGTATTTTCAGTTGAAACTTATAAGGGAAAAGATGACAACAGTTATCCGGTACTTCTTTCTCCTTATAGAGAAACTACCCTTTCTTTCAGAGTTGGAGGTCCCATCAATGAGTTTAATGTTCAGGAAGGACAATTCTTTAATAAAGGCGAAGTTATAGCAGAAATAGATAACAGAGATTATCTGATAAACAAAAAACGTAGCGAGGCTCTGTTAAACCAAACTGAGTCGGAATATATTCGCATAAAGAATCTTTATGAAAAAGGAAATATCTCCGGCAGTACATACGAAAAAGCAAAAGCTGACTTTGAGAAAGCGAAAGCTGATGCTGAATCTGCAATAAATGCCTTGAGTGACACACGCCTTGTTGCTCCTTTCGACGGCTATGTGCAGCAGGTACATATTGAGCGTTATCAGGATGTAAAACCTACTGCTCCGGTCGTAACTTTCATCGACCTGTCGAGAGTAAAAGCTGAAGCTTTTGTTCCGGAAGAAATAGCTGTAAATTGGAACAAGGGGAACAATACTTCGTGCCTTGTCCGTCTGAATGCTATGAAAGACAAAAACATAGAAGCCGACGAGGTTTTCCTTACTCAAACTGCAACAGCTAATAATATATCTTATCAGTTGACTGCCATAATCAAGAATAATGACAAACATCTTATGGGTGGCATGGCAGGTGAAATGACTATTGTATTGCCAACTGACTCAACAACAAGCGAAAAATACCTGATTCCTCAATCGCTTATTTGCCATAATGAGCAAATAGGAGATTATGTATGGCGTGTTTCTTCATCAAATCGTGTAAGTAAAACTCCTGTTACATTGGGAAGATTGCGTAGCGGGGCACAAGTCGAAGTACTCAAAGGACTGAATACTGGCGACTGCCTTGCTGCCACACGCCTCAGCTTTCTTTCAGAAGGAATGGAAATTGTGAAATCTAAAGATGAATAATAAAGTTATAATATGAAGACTATAGCCAAATTCTTTCTGAAAAACAAGGCTCTTTCCTGGCTGCTACTTATACTCGTACTGATTGGTGGTGTTATTTCCTATAATGGTATGGGTAAACTGGAGGATGCACCTTTCACTATCAAGCAAGCTGTTGTTACGACTTCTTATCCAGGAGCTTCTCCTATGGAAGTTCAGCAACAGGTAACCGATGTTCTGGAAGAGTCAATACAGTCTCTCGGTGAATTATATTATCTGAAGAGCGACAACCGCGCCGGTCTGTCTAAAATAACTGTATATGTAAAGAAAGAAATCCGTGCTGACGAAATGCAACAGTTATGGGACAAACTAAGGCGCAAAGTAAATGATGTGCAAAACAAGCTTCCTGCCGGAGCAGGAGCATCAATGGTGAACGATGATTTTGGTGACGTTCTGGGCGTATTCTATGCGCTGAGCAGTACAGAGCATTCTTACCGTGAAATGGAAGACCAGGCAAAACTGATAAAAAACGAATTGCTGGAAGTAAAAGATGTTGCAAAAATAGAACTGTTCGGTGTTCAGAACCGCACTGTGGAAGTTGTTGTCAATCCGACAACTCTTACACAAACAGGTGTGACTATGAATGATATTGCTCTTGCCTTTGACAAACAAAACCGCATAGTAGATGCAGGAGCTATAGAAACTGAACAAAACCGTTTGCGTGTCGAAGCCTCAGGAAGTTTCTCAAGTGTAGAAGAGATAGAAAACCTGACAATTGTATCACGTTCCGGTGATTATTTCCGTCTGGGAGAAATAGCTTCGGTTTCGGAAAGCTATACACGTCCTGCCCGTAATATAATGAAAGTTGGAAACGTTCCTGCTGTGGGAATAGCAATATCAACCGTACCTGACGGGAATGTAGTAGAAATGGCATCACTTGTGTCAGAGCGCATAAATACTTTGAAATCCGAAATGCCCGAAGGTTTCAATTTGGAAATATTGTATGACCAGGGATATGAATCATCTGTTGCGAACGATGGTTTTATTATGAACCTGATTGTTTCCGTTGTGACAGTAATTGCAGTGCTACTATTCTTCATTGGCTTCAAGAACGGAACATTAATCGGTTGCGGACTTATATTCTCCATTTTCGGAACACTTATGTATATGTATGCGACAGGAGTTGCCCTTCAGAGAATGTCTCTGGCTGCTATCATAATAGCTATGGGTATGTTGGTGGATAATGCCATAGTCGTATATGATTCAGCTCTGGTAAATATGCAGAAAGGTATGCGTAAACGCACAGCTATAATGTCTGCAGTGGCAACTACAGCAATGCCATTACTTGGCGCTACACTGATAGCAATTCTTACGTTCCTGCCGATTTATCTGTCTCCTCACGTTACAGGTGAATTGTTGTCCACTTTATTCATAGTGATAGCCGTATCATTGATGTTGAGTTGGGTTTTCGCAATCACACAGAATATATTCTTCGTGCAGGAGTTTGTTCGCCGTCCTCGTCCGGAGGAACTCAATGGAGAATTGTTCCAGGGAAAAATGTATGACCGTTTCCGCAGAATACTAGGATTCACTATACGAAACAAATATATTGTCGTAGGAATTCTAATCGTATTGCTTGTTATGTCAGGAATCGGATTCAAACACATCCCACAACGGTTCACTCCATTGCTCAACAAGCAATATTTTTCTGTAGATATGTGGCTTCCGGAAGGAACACGCATTGAGAAGATGGAAAGCGAAACAGATATTCTTTCCGAATACCTGCAATCTTTCCCGGAAGTGAAAAAGGTATCAACATTCATCGGACAAACACCTCCACGTTTCTACCTTACAAATGCATCCTACGGACCGCAGCCTAATTATTCACAATGCCTTGTAGAAGCTTATTCGCCTGAAGAATCTCGTTCTATACAGGAAAAGCTGACGCAAGATTTACAGAAACGTTTTCCGAACGCTATCGTACGCGTAAACAGTTTCGAAATCAACTCAATCCCGCAAGCATTGATTGAGGCACGTTTCAGCGGAGAAGACCCGGCTGTGTTGGATTCACTGACACAAATTGCTATAGACATTATGCGTCGTAACCCAAAAGTGATGAACGCACGTAACGAATGGGGAAATCAGGCGATGATGATCAAAGCCGGTTATAATCCGGTAAAAGCAGGACGTGTCAATATGGGACGTGCAGATATGATGACTGCCGTGAAAAGTGTAAACGACGGTGTTGCCGTTGGCATATACAGGGACAATGAGAAAAAAGTTCCGGTATTGCTACGCACCGAATCAGAAGGAGAATGGACTCAATCACGTCTGGCTAATCTATCAGTATGGAACGGGAAACAATCCGCACCATTGGCTCAGGTTACTGACGATATAACATTAGATTGGGAATTCCCTCTAGTAAAGACATACAACCGAAGGCTTTCAATGGCAGCGCAATGTGATGTTCAGCCAGGATGCACTATGGCAGAAGTTCATTCCGAAATAAGAGAAGAAATAGAGAATATCAAGTTACCACAAGGTTATACATTTTTCTGGGATTCACAGTTTAAGGACCAGAAAGAAGCTATGGAAGCTCTGACAAAATTCTTCCCTCTGGCAATAGTCCTGCTTGTTCTCATCCTGGTCGGATTGTTTGGCAATTACAGACAGCCTCTGATTATATTCCTTATTCTTCCTCTGTCAGTTATCGGAATGGTTTTCGGTTTACTGGTAACAGGATTCGAGTTCGGTTTCTTCTGTATCGCCGGATGGTTGGGCTTGTTGGGTATGATAATAAAGAATGTGATTGTACTGCTGGATGAAGTAAACATATAGCGCTCGGCCGGCGTAGAACCATATACAGCCATTGTCGAGGCAACTGTTTCGCGCACGCGCCCTGTACTGATGGCAGCTCTCACCACAATATTCGGAAGTATTCCTCTGCTCTTCGATATTGTGTTCGGCGGTATGGCTGCAACAATTGTGTTCGGACTGACATTTGCTACGTTACTTACTTTGTTAGTAACACCGGCTCTTTATGCTATTTTATATAAAATAAAGTAGATGAGCTTATTTGTAAACTCATCATCAAATAACTCTAATTATGTATAAGACTATTACAATAGTTTGCCTTGCACTATCATCGGCAATATATGCCCAAAACAACACATGGCAACAGCAATATCGCGAAAAGGTAAAAATATATAATCAGGACAGAAAAGCTGCTTCACTGGCAGTTGACATGCAAAACGAAATGGTTAAATCCGCAAAAGCTGATTTCCTGCCCAAATTATCGGGTGGAGCTAATTTCCAGCATGTGGGCAATCCGCTTGAATTGTCTGTGTCCATTCCGGATATGGCAACACCAGTTACATTCCAGGGACGAGACTTGAAATATGGAGCGTCACTGACTCTTGCCCAACCGATATATACCGGCGGAGCTATCAAAGCCAGTTACGAAAAAGCTAAAAAGCAAAGTGAAATGGCAAGGCATGAGGAAGAACGTATCACCAACAACATTCTGTATGATGCTGACGTTTATTATTGGAACCATGTAGCTCAATCGGAAATGGTTAGCGTAGCAGAAGAATTCCGTTCGTCAGTTGCCCGTCTGGTTGATGTAGTAAGACATCGAGTATCGGAAGAATATACAGACAAGAATGATTTGCTTATGGCTGAAGTAAAGCTCAATGATGCTGAATACCGCCTGCTTCAGGCAAAGAATAATTCGGAAGTAGCCCGACTGTCGATGAATTCCTTTGCCGGCATTCCATCTGATACGATATTGGCAACTGATAAGGAAGTTATAGCTATCAGCCATAATGAAATTCCTGCAGCTGATGCTATGAATAACATGTATCTGCGACCGGAACTGAAGATTGCAGCCAACCAAGTTGATATACAGAAATCGGCTGCTAAAATTGCAAACTCCCAGTTCAAGCCAAAATTTTCAGTAGGAATTGACGGAAGCTATTCTTCGCCAGGGTATAATTTCAAGGCAGACTTAGATCCGAATTATGCTGTATATGCCAAACTCTCTGTTCCTATTTTCGAATGGGGAAAGCGAAAAAGTACACGCCGGACAGGACAAGCTAGAGTAAATATCGCACGTGAAAACGAAAGCAAGGTAAACGACCGTATTCGTCTGGAAATAGAAACAGCATATTACAATTATACAGAAGCTGTCAAGCGAGTTGAACTTACTGAAAACTCTCTTTCCAAAGCAGCAGAAAGCGAAACTCTTGCTATGGAAAAATACAGGGAAGGAAGTATCTCTATAGTTGAAGCTATAAACGCGCAACTTTATCATCAAGAAGCTAAGGTCAATTTCATACAATCCAAGCTCAATGCACAAATTGCTAAAAGTGCTTATTATCGAGCTATAGCCAGAATAGGAAGTAACTCTTAAACTATTATTCTTTTTATTCTATTCACAACGAAAGCGAACCGATTATGGTTCGCTTTCACTTTTATATCCAATAAACTAAAGCTTTTTGCTCTGATTCATCCAATAATCCATTTACTGCCCGGAATATAAGATATTATCTTTGAAGTTATATAGCAACTGACAAACGTGGTTACTGCTATTACCGGAATCGCTGCTACCGTCGGTAAATTAAGGTCACCTTTGAATATTGAAACCCAAAAGCTAAGCCAGAATATATGCATAAGATAGATTCCATAACTCAACTTAGATGTTTCGGTGATTAATGCCGGAGCTTCTTTCTGCCTGATGCAAGTGAACAGAATGAATGTTCCCGCCGTAAGCATAACGCAATTGATAGTGCAGAACGCCCAGCCCAATTCAATTACCGGAGTTGAATGAATAACTCCCGGAACTGCCTGGATATAGAATGACAATATTGTCCAAACTGCACCCACAATCATAAGAGCAGAACCGATGGCAAGTCGTTTGCCTCGTGTCCATGTAAGATGAACTCTTATATAGTGCGCCATCACAAGATAACCTAGATAGCCGGAGAAATACCATAACATATGATACTGATTCCAGAAACATTGTCCCCAAATTTCACCAAACCATCTTTCCAAATAAGGCATACAAGTTGAAACTAGGAAAAGACCGATGAAAAATCTCTCTTCCTTTGCTGTTGCCTTCTCAAGCCATGGCGAAATAACAGGAATAAAAAGATAAAGGCTTATAAGCGGATACATAAACCACAAATGTCCTGCCAATGTAGGGAAATTCAGGAATATACGAGACAAGTCCTTCATTGAAGTAGCTGTATCAATATTGCCTGTCAAAAGAGGCAATGTGCTGTAAAGAACCATGAAGATAAAGAAAGGCGGCAAAATATGCATGAATCTTCTCTTATAAAACTGCCATGAAGTCTGCTCTCTGCTCATCGGAGCAAGAAGGTATGCCGAAACTATCATAAAAAGAGGAACTGCCATACGGGAGAATCCGTCATAAACAGAAACCCACAGTCTGTCTGCTTCGTTTGCCAAAAAAGACTGAGGTCCAACCATGTCTGTCGAACCTGCTGCTCCATAATAATTCTCACTGGCGTGCACCAATATCACAAGGAAGCACGCAAAGACTCTGATATAGTCCAAAAAAACAATGCGTTTCATAGGTATTTTTATGATTAAATAGTTAACATGGTTTCAGAGACAAGTTAACGAAGAATTAACATTATACTAATGTCAACTTGCCAACCTATCAACTCGACTGCAACTGTGCAAAAGTAAACATTTTATTTCACACACAAATCAAAGTGTCATCAGAAACGGAAACTTACACCGGCATATGGCATACAATTGCCCGACCAATGTACAGTATAAAAGTAAATAATATCCTCTTCAGGAGGATTACCCAAGATATTATATAAACCACAGCGCAGAAACAGCTGTTTGTCACCGAAATCTTTTCTGAATGTATATCCGGCATCTATTCTGTAATTGAACGGAAAGCGGTTACGTCGGAATTTATCAATTTTGAAGTCATCAATCCAATAATCATCAACTATAACCTTCCCGGATTTAGCCAAACAACCCAACGACAGAGCGGAGCGTTTGTTTATATTATAAGTAACAGCGCTTGCCACATAATGAGGAATATCATAAAGTGACGGCAATTTGCCCAAATCAGGATATTCACCAAACCATTCCCTGCTGCGTGAATATGTATATGATGCCTGGAATATCCACTTCCGCCAATTATAATAAAGCATCATTTTCAGCCCATAACTGTCACCTTCGCCACTCATAATATAATCTTTCCATCTGTCGTTCTCAACAAAAACTCCTGGTTTTAAGGCAACCACATTGCGTCGTGTTTTATAGTAAACAGAAATATCAAACTTACCGTTATTACCAAGATTCCTTTTCCATCCTGTTTCGTAATGTTCTGAAGTTCGAGGTCTGAAACCTTCGATACTTGGCATTCTGAAGTCTGTAGGCAAAGCCATTCCGTTAAAACTCAAATAATGATAGAATTGCTCCATACGTGAGAAATTTATATAGAGCAAATCATTGTCCGTCGGTGAATAATTAAGTGCCAGTCGAGGCTGAGCACTATAATAAGAACGATAATTGTCCGGAATATATCCAACCAGATGAATACCGGCACGAGCTATAAATTTATCCGTAACACGAATATCGTTCTCATAGAACAGCGATACTTGAGACAAAGGCTCTTTCTTAGACCCAATTCTTTCACCGAATGATGCAAGATTATACACCTCGCGTGTGAACCTTGCTCCCCATCTTGCCGAATAAATATTCTCTGGTGAATAAGTAAACTCTGTGGACGCATTTACCGTTTTTATGGAATTAGATATACGGTTTTTGCTTTCAAAACCCAATACTTCGGAAAGTGCCATATTATAATATGAGGAATAATACACAGAAGATGTATTGCTCAATTTTCCCCATTGCCTGTTGAACGACAGCTTGTATATTTTACTGTTCCATTTCACAGCAGGAATAGCTTCCTCATCATATATCGGGAAAAGGTATTCATCATAAGTATTATATGCAAGAAACTTTAAGGAGCTATTCTTGTTCAGATTATAAGTCAGCTTAAGATTTATATCCAGAGAATTATGGTTCAGCCTGTTTTCTGCAGAGAAAAGACGGTCGAAGAAATCCAGCCAACTACGCCTGATTCCAACTACGTAAGAAAGTTTGTCCTTAACCAACGGTCCTTCAAGCGTAACAGACGCGGCAGGCATATCAACGGAAAGTATGCGCCTGTGTTCCTTCATATTTCCATCTTTAAGATTGAATTCTGTCACCGACGACAAACTTCCTTCGAGTCGTGCCGGAAAGAATCCCTTATGAAAGACTATATTCTTAATCACATCTCCGTTGAATTGAGGGAGAAGTGCGTTGATATGTCCGGGATGAAATACAGGAACACCATCGAGCAGCAGACGGTTCTCGTCATAACTGCCGCCGTCAACCAGGAAATTATTGCCTGTCGGAGTTCCAGTTACTCCCGGCAAAATCCATATCTGAGAGAACAAATCATTACCACTGAACGACATCAGTCCCGAAGGTGCCAGCTCGGACAATTCAGTATAATTCTTACGCCTCGCAACATTTACTTCTTCTATTTCAAATGATATAGGATTCAGGCGGAAATCAAGATAACGGCTGCCTGAAATACGAACTTCAGATGATTTAGGCTCAAATCCCACATAGCTGACATTCAGATTATAATTTCCCGGAGGCAATGCCAGTCGGAAAAAGCCGTTTTCGTCTGTTATGGAATATATCTTTTTACCATTTCCGTCGGTAAACGAAACCAATGCACAATAAAGTTTTTCACTCGAGGAACTGTCTGCCACTGCTCCCGACACAAGATATTCCGCTTCTCCATCAATGCGTATCAATATTTTCCGCTGAGGCATTTCAACCATAGTGAACCTGTAGTCCTCAAGTAATTTCTGAAGAAGATTACCTACGGTTATATTTCCCGTATGCATAATCTTACATATCCTGCTCGTATCAATGTTCGACGGATTATATGAAATCGTTATATCTTTTTCTTCCTCTATCTTACGAAACCACTCAAGCACGGAAGCCGAGGAAGCTTCCACATAGATTGCTTCCCCGGTCACCTTGTCTGATTTGCCTGTTTCCTGTGCGAAAGGCTGAAACGCAATCCACACAAAGAAAAAGGCTAATATAAAGAGTTTCCTTTCTGTCATTTATATAATCTGTAATGTTTTCCTTCCTCAACAACTTCATATTTGCTTCCGCAAAGGAAAGCCAGTTCACGAACCACAGATTCCACATCTGAAACGGAAATCCTGCTTGTCACGGTATTTCCATGCAGCGACTGTTCAACTTCAATAACAGCTCCAGTTGCCTCTCCTATTTTTCGGACAACAGACTCAACTGGCTCACCATTGAATATCAGCTCACCATCATCGCCGAATATTTCCGACGGATTCTCAATCTTTCCTGTTCTGAAACCATCACCGTCGAACTCAACCATTTCATTTCTTTTCAGGACAACTTTGTTTCCTGCCGCATCAACCCGCACAACGCCAGTTTTTACATATACTCCAGACAATTCGTCGGGCGAAACATCCACAAGAAAAGATGTTCCCATAACCTCAACCTTCACATCTCCGGATTGAACTCTGAAAGCCCATCCGTTCTTTTTCCTCACCGAAAAGAAAGCTTTTCCATCCAGACTTACCTCACGCACGGAATTTGCCTGTAATTCATTATATTTGATACTGGCTCCAGGATAAAGAACAACCGAAGAACTGTCCGGCAGAATCACTGTTTCCTGTCCTGTAGCTGAATTAGCATATAAAATCGCTTCCGGCTCAGAACCGCGGAGGAAATAAAGAATAGAGACAACAGCCAGTAACACCACAGAAGCTGCAGCATAGAACACGGACATATTGCGTAAAGAGAATCGGCGAGCCTCGGCACGCTGCTCCAATCTGCCCTCAATTTTTGTCCAAGCCTTTTCCGAATCAAAGGAACGTACGTCAGGAGTTTCAGAAGCCTTGTGCATAATTACAGACAATTTGCCGAATTCTTCGGGATTTGCCTTTATCCAGTCATCCAGGGCAATTTTCTCATCACCGCTAATGGATTCTCCTGCAAAATATCTTGCCAGCAAATCATTTATATCATCATATTTTTCCATTTGTCATTCAATTTTGAGTTTACATATGCGGAAATACTCACACGCCAATGCTTGTGATAATTGATAAAACAATGACAATAATAACTGCCATAGCAAAAGAATGAACTGCAGCAAATTCCCTAAGCAATTTTATAGCCTTTGTCATCTGATTCTCCACAGTCTTTTCCGACAGTCCCAAAGTAGAAGCAATTTCCCTGTATTTCAAGCCTTCGCGGCGCGATAGCAGAAATATTTCCCTGCATTTCGGAGGAAGGACATCAAGCGCCTCTTTCAACAATTCCTCCGGTGATTTTGCCTCACTGTCAAGAGCTTCATCATCCGGAATGTCCGCCCCGCTTGCAGGAGTATCGTCAATTGATATCGTCGATTTGCATTTCTTTCGCAAAAAAGACACGCAGCAGTTTTTGACCGCAGTTGTAATATATGCCGCAAATTCTTTTTCCGGCAGCGAGTCTTTGCCATTGTTCCAAACCGTTACAAACAAATCCTGAACAATGTCTTCCGAATCGTCCATATCAGCAACATATCCGTAGGCTATATTGCATAGCCTCGGATAATGTTCCTTGAATCTGAGCTTGAATATTTCTTTTCTGTCTGTTGTCATTTCAGCAATTAATATAGGAGACGAGTTGACAAGGGAACGAATTGGCGAGCATATATAAATATATACTTTAGTTCTGTTGTCTTCACTCCGAAGCCTTGTCTCCTCTCCTAAACCATTATATCAAAACTTCAAACTAACTCCGGCAGTAAGAAAACCTTTATGACCGATACCAGCCTCAACGAAACCGCCGATTCTGTTGTTTCCAACCCTTACGGCAACAGGATTCACCTGATATGCAAACGATGTTGAGAAATCAGCTTTTCCGGCAACTCTTTTTCCAGCCTCAGTGAAACCTTTCTCGGTGTGTCTTGTCATATTCACTCCGGCAGCAGCAGTTCCGTAAAGTTCAAACAATCCGTGCTTGAAATATACAAACTCCGCCGTAGGCAAAACCAGAAATTTCAAATCATTGCGTGAATATGAAGGAGTATTATCCACGGGTAGAATCTGTTTGTCGCTCGACTTTCCGAATCCCAAATCAGCACCAACCCTGAAACGGTTTATAGCATATCTGTAACCAAAACCATAAATAAGACTGTATTTGCTATCTGTAGTTTTTGTTCCTGTAATTGCATCCCCTATTCCTAAACCTAAGATATCAACGCTTCCCTGTGTCAGACCGTCGCTCACCGATATGCGGAATTCATGCTTGTTGTTTTCAGCATCAAATTTTCCACCGTCGTTTTTCGCATTCAACACATTCGCTCCACCTGCCATAAGCAAAGATAAGACTAAAAATTTCAGTTTCATAATGTTCTTTGTTCTTAATTTAGTTACTATAATTATCAATTCTACAAGATATTTTGTCTCTTGTTTCGTACTTATAACGCAGGTATAGCAAAATACCCCTATTTGATTTGATATTTTTTTTTGAAGAAAGATTGTAATGATAAATATCCAGAACAGTCCTTATGCTTAACACAGCATTATATAATTGGTTTTCAAGATATTCTCAAAACTAAGCCTAAGTTTCTAAAATCTTAGTCTTAGTTTATAAAAACTAAAGCTTAATTTTTGAAAACTAAATCTCAGTTTTAAGATTAAATGTAATTCTTTTTTATTATCTTTATAGCATTGTAAAAATGTTGACAAGATTTCTGGAAAAAGTTGACAAGGCAATAAAAAACAAATATCTAAAAAGTCTTGTTTGCTCGTCAAATTATCTACGTCAACTTGACAAATAAACTATCGCCCCATAAACTTAAAAACTTATAAACTCAAAAACTTAAACAATATGGCAAAATACAGAATGCAAGAAATGCCGGATATGAACAACTCCGGAAAGAAAAAACTTTATCCGAGATATGTAAAAGAAGGAAAAGCCACACTTGAAGACATGGCAGCTTTCATCAGTGAAGGAACCACATTCGGACCGGGAGAAGTAAAAGGTCTGATTGAAACCCTTACAAGAAACATTGCTTCCGAAATCCGCAGAGGATGCACAGTAAAAATAGAAGGTCTGGGGATTTTCAAAGCTTCACTCGGATTGAAAAACGAAAGCGAAGGAGAACCTACTGACGGCGAATCAAAGGTTAATTCTCACAGTATCTATGTAAGAGATATCATATTCAAAGCAGACAAGAAATTCATAGATATGGTTCAGAGCGGTATCAGGCTGACAAGAACAACATATAACAATCCTAAATCTTCGAAAAAATATACCGAAGAAGAACGCCTCAAATTAGCTCAAAAATTCCTTGAGAATAATCCGGTGATGCGTGTGTCAGACTATTGTCAAATAACCGGTCTGCTCCCAACTGCGGCAAGAGTTGAACTCAAGAAAATAGTAAGCAATCCGGAAAATGGAATAAAAATAAACGGAAAAGGCTCACATAAGGTTTATGTAAAAAATGTTTAGCCAGTTTTATTGTTAGTTTATACACTTAATAAAAAAATTCATATATTTGGAAAGTTGACGAGAAAACAAAGGCAAAACGGTATATATAGTATTGTTGCCTTTTCATCATAATGTCAATTTAAGAGCTAGAAATTCATCAACTTAAAACTACCGTATCATGAAGAAAAAATTATTTTTATCTCTGGCATCAGCGTTGTGCACGCTGTCAGCTTTAGGCCAGGTTAGCTTCGACCAGTATTTTGAGCCGAAAACATTGCGTGTTGATTTTGCATTGAGCGGTAACGCATACGAACAGCATGCCGCAATACAGCAATTAAGAGAAGAACCTATTTGGAGCGGTCCGCGGAAAAATCTTATCGACGAGTTCGGATACGGTGGATATTATGTTAATGTATATGACAAAGCAAGCAACAAACTGATATATTCGAGAGGTTTCAACACTTTGTTTGAAGAATGGCGCACTATTGAGCAGGCAAAAACAGAATATCAGTCATGGAACAACACGGCAGTGATTCCGTTCCCTAAAAATAAAGTGATTGTTGAAATTACGGCACGTGAAAAGAAAGACATGAAATTCCACAGCCTTCTGAAAACAGAGGTGGACCCGACTAGTATATTCATCGACAGAGGAAAACTGAAAGATAACCGAGTTGTTGAGATTCAACACAAAGGCGACCCGGCAGAAAAAGTGGATTTGGTGTTCGTTGCCGAAGGATATACAAAGGAAGAGGAAGATAAGTTCATTGCCGATGCAAAACGATTTATGGAAGAGCTGTTCAAAACTGTTCCATTTAATAAATGTCGTGACGATTTCAACGTATGGGCTGTAGCTCTTGACTCTGAAGAATCCGGCACTGACTGCTCAGGAAAAGGTGTATATAAGAATACTGCACTGGGAACAGGTTATTATACTTTCGGTGTGGACCGCTATCTTACAACACAGGATATGAAGCCTATACGTGATGCTGTATGGAACACTCCAACAGACGCTATCTTCCTTCTTATCAATGCTGATACTTATGGCGGCGGCGGTATGTATAACTTCTATGCATGCGGAACAGCAGGACACCCAAAGACTCCGGAAGTTTTCACTCACGAATTCGGACACAGCTTTGCCGGTTTGGGCGATGAATATTATACTTCAGAAGTCGCATATTCAGAATTCTATAATCTGGACTATGAACCATGGGAACCGAATATCACAACTCTGAAGGATTTTGACAGCAAATGGAAAGACCTTTTGGACAAAGACACTCCTATCCCAACTCCGGCAACTAAGGAGAATGCTGACAAACTTGGTGTTTACGAAGGTGGCGGATATATTTCTAAAGGAATATACAGACCAAAACAAAGCTGTATGATGAACGACCTGAAGGAATTCTGCCCTGCATGCCAAAGAGCAATTCTCAAGATGGTAGATTATTTCTGCGACAGAGAGTATAAATAAAGAGACAAGGCTACAGAGACAAGTTGACAAGGCAAATTGACTAGCAGCCTTGTCAACTTGTTTCTTTTTGTGCTCTTGTCAACTACAAATAAAATCTACGGTCTATTGCTCAGTTTTGAAAAAAATAGTAAATTTGCACGATAAAAAACTATTCATCCAGTAAATAAATAGAATCTTATGGCAATTTACTTAAACGATGTATCAAGAACTTTTGGTGAATATTTGCTTATCCCAGGTTTGACTACAAAAGCATGTCAGCCAGGAAACGTATCACTTAAAACTCCCCTGGTAAAGTATAAAGCTGGCGAAAAATCAAGAATCGAGCTTAACATTCCGTTCGTTTCTGCGATTATGCAATCAGTATCAGGTCCGGAACTGGCTATTGAGTTAGCTCGCAACGGCGGTCTTTCTTTTATCTTCGGTTCTCAGCCTATCGCAAGCCAGGCTGAAATGGTTCGTAAAGTAAAGAAATTCAAAGCCGGATTCGTTGTCAGCGATTCAAATTTGACTCCTGAACACACATTGGCAGATGTTGTTGCTTTGGTGAAGAAAACAGGTCACTCTACAATTGGTATCACTAGCGACGGTACTCCTAATGGTAAATTGGAAGGTATCGTAACAAGCCGTGACTATCGCGTTGAGAAAGATTCTCTTGACTTGAAGGTTAAGGATTTCATGACTCCATTCTCAAAACTTATCGTTGGAGAAGTTGGTTTGACTTTGTCTGAAGCTAACCAGATTATCTGGGAACACAAACTGAACACTTTGCCTATCATTGATAAAGATCAGACTTTAAGATATTTCGTATTCCGTAAGGACTATGACAATCACCGTGAAAATCCTAACGAATTGTCAGGAAGCGACAAGAAATTGTTGGTTGGTGCTGGTATCAACACTCGCGACTACAAGGAACGTGTTCCGGCATTGGTTGATGCTGGTGTTGATGTTGTTTGTATTGACTCTTCTGACGGTTATTCAGAATGGCAGTATGACACTTTGCGCTGGATCAAGGATACATACGGTGACAAAGTATTGGTTGGTGCAGGTAACGTAGTTGACAAAGAAGGTTTCGACTATCTTGTTGCTGCCGGCGCAGACTTCATCAAAGTTGGTATCGGTGGTGGTTCTATCTGTATCACTCGTGAACAGAAAGGTATTGGTCGTGGTCAGGCAACTGCATTGATTGATGTAGCTCAGGCTCGCGACGAACATTTCAAGAAAACAGGTGAATATATTCCTATCTGTAGCGACGGTGGTTTGGTTCACGACTATCATATGGTATTGGCATTGGCTATGGGTGCTGACTTCCTAATGATGGGCCGTTACTTTGCTCGTTTCGATGAATCACCTACAAAGAAATTGAAAATCGGAAACAATTTCGTAAAAGAATATTGGGGCGAAGGTTCAAACCGTGCTAAGAACTGGCAGCGTTACGACATGGGCGGCAGCGAAGCATTGAAGTTCGAAGAAGGTGTTGACAGCTACGTTCCATACGCTGGTAAGATGAAAGATAACTTGGCTTTGACTCTTGGTAAGATTAAAGCTACTATGTGCAGCTGCGGTTCTATCACTATCGAAGAATTGCAGAAGAGTGCAAAAATCACTCTTGTATCTTCAACAAGTATCATTGAAGGTGGCGCACATGACGTTATCTTGAAAGATCAGAATTAAAAACTTTTTCCATATCCATAAAAAGCCGATTATCCTTTTGGGGAGAAATCGGCTTTTTTTTAAATACTTATTATACTATGAACAACACATCAAAAATCCACACCCGTCGCAGACTGCCATTGATTTTGTGCTCAATTGGTCTTACTGCAACAACAGTTTTTGCCCAACCTAATGAAGAAAGAAATATGACGGACAGAATCCGTCTGAACCAGGTGGGATATTATCCTAATGAAGAGAAAATAGCTGTGCTGAGCGGTGAAAGTGACGGAGATATTTTCACTGTACGTAATTTCAGCAATGGCAAAGTTATATATAAAGGGAAATTATCCTCACCCAGAAAATCACCATTCTCTGACAAGACAACACGGATAGCAGATTTCACAAAAGTTAAACAAGACGGAAAATTCTATATAGAAATAGAAGGAACAGGAAATTCATATCCTTTCGAAATTCGCAACAATATTCTGGAAGAAACAGCTAAAGCTGCTCTGAAAGGTTTCTATTTCCAGAGAATGTCCATGCCTCTTGAAGAAGAATATGCAGGGAAATGGAAACGTCCAGCGGCTCATTTGGACAAGAAAGTCTTGATTCATGCATCTGCCGTAAGCAATGGAAGAGCTGAAGGAAGTGTTATCTCCTCACCCAAAGGTTGGTATGATGCCGGCGACTACAATAAATATATTGTGAACTCTGGTTTTACTCTAGGTGTTTTGTTTTCGTTGATGGAAGATTTTCCGGAATATGCTAAGTCTATGAACACAAATATTCCTGAAAGCCGTAACAACGTGCCAGATTTGCTTGACGAAATATACTGGAATCTGGAATGGATGCTTACGATGCAAGACCCTGAAGATGGCGGAGTATATCATAAACTTACTACACCTTCGTTTGAAGGGTTCATAAAGCCGGAGGATTGCAAAAAGACAAGATATGTTGTGCAGAAATCTGTTACAGCAGCATTGGATTTTGCAGCATCAATGGCACAGGCTTCAAGAATATATAAAGCTTATGAAAATGATTTTCCCGGATTGTCCGATAAATGCCTGAAAGCAGCAATCTCCGCTTTCGAATGGGCAGAGAAACATCCGGACGCTTTATATAACCAGACTGAAAACAACAAGAAATTCAAACCGGAAATCACAACAGGAGAATATGGTGACGGAAATACAAGCGACGAATTCTTCTGGGCTTCAACAGAATTATATATAGCAACAGGAAACAAGAAATATCTGGAATTTGCAAAATCGAAACTTCCAAAAGAATATAAATCTCCTACATGGGGAAATGTTACTGCTCTGGCATATATGTCGTGGATAAGAAATAAAGATGTTTTTTCATCAGATAATGATATTACAGAGAAGCTGATTAATGACATGAAAAAATATGCCGGTGAAGCAACAAGAGGAACTGAAGCTTCATATTATTACGCTCCATGCGGAAGAAAAGCTGAAGATTACATTTGGGGAAGCAATTCTGATACGGCAGCAAATCTGGGTATGACTTTATTGTTCCTTTATAAAGAAACAGGCGAAAAGAAATATAAAACAAATGCAATGCGAGTTGCTGATTATATTCTTGGAAGGAATGCAACCGGATATTGCTTCATCACCGGCGAAGGAACAAAAAGCCCTATGCATCTGCACCACAGATTATCGGCTAGCGACAATATAGAAGATCCGCTCCCAGGTCTGATGGCAGGCGGTCCTAACAGACATAAGCAGGACGGATGCAAATATCCTTCCGATTATCCAGATGAATCTTATGTAGATATTGAACCGTCGTATGCTTCTAACGAGATGGCAATAAACTGGCAGGCATTGGCTACTTATTTGTTTGCGGGTGTTGAAGGAGCAAATCTTTGAGATTGTATATTATAAACATAGAAGCACGAAACTGTGAGATTATTAATATTTCTCAGTGTTCCGTGCTTCCGTGTTTTTGAAATGCTATTGGATTCTCAATAAATACTGAAATCTTTAGGCTTTATAACAAAGCCCACACGAATCATGTTCTTGTACTTGTTATATTCGAGAAGATTTTCTCCGTAACCATTATAAAACTGGACGAAAAGATATTGGTTCTCTCTTTCATTAAACTTGTAACTAACTTCTATCTGTGTATTGAAACCAAACCACGCTTTACGTTGAGTGAAAATTGCGCCACACTGAAGGCGCTGATTGTCCGTTCTGTAGTTCAAGCCAATCTGAAATATACCATTATACTTAAGTATATCACGATTGTTGTCACTGTCAATAATAGGAATCCAAGTTTTTGCCTGTAATTCCCAATTCTTGTTCAGAATGACAGAGCCAAAGAATGAAACCTTATTCCAGCTGCGTGAATTTATACTGTCTTTTCCATTCGATTCATGCTCAAGCATAAGATAAGCTTTACCAATATATTTATTCTTATGCACAATCAAGTGTCCCAAACCAATACCGGGATTGAAATTAAGGTCACGCATAGGAAGTGATTCCTGGAATACATTCCAAAATGCCTTCTGAGTATATTGGATAAACAAATATGTGTCAAATGGCAGTCTACTTTTAGTAAGACGCTGGGAAATACTTAGTTGAAATTTAACATCAGAATTTGCTCCCGTCGGTTTCGTTCCCAAAGGAATTCCTCCGACAAAATAATTATCCTTGAATAATGTAAAATATGGACGCTTATCCAATTCAGCACGTACACTGTCCGCATTATACCTTTCTGAAAGATATTTATCCTTCGCTTTTTGAGCTGAGTCCAAATATTTGTCTCTCACCTTCTGAGCTGAATCCAGATATTTTTCCTTCAAATTCTGTGAAAAAGCAGAAAGGCATAACACTGACAAAAAAACAACAAACACAAACCTCTTCATTTCACACATTTTAATTACACAACAAACTTTCACGCATAGCTATAAATATATCAGTCTTTCTTCTTATAAACACGAACATAATCAACTATGAACTTATGCGGAAATAATGTATCGTCTATACCTTGAGCTCCACCCCAATTTCCACCGATGGCAAGGTTAAGCAACAAGTGGAAACGCTTGTCGAAAGGCCATTCCTTGAAAGTCTTATGTTCATTTTTGAAAGTGAAATAATGAATATCATCAAGATAAATTCTGTATTCATCTTTTTCCCATTCCAATGCATAAGTATGGAATACTTTATATGAATCCGCACATCCTATTCTTGCATTCTTGTGCGTTCCTATGGTATGATGATAAGCCTGAGTATGTGCCGAACCTACAATTGTATCAGGATCATAACCTACATTTTCCATAATATCAATCTCACCGCTGGCAGGCCATCCACCATATTCCCAATCAGTTGGCAACATCCAGATTGCTGGCCAGGTTCCTTTTCCTGTCGGCAGTTTTGCGCGGATTTCAAAACGGCCATAAAGCCAGTCACCTTTGCCCTTTGTGATTAATCGGGCTGAAGTGTAGTCTTTGTCTCCTGCTTTTTCCTTATTTGCCGTGATTGTAAGCATTCCGTTACTAACCCAAGCATTATCTTTATCCTCCGAAGTATAAAACTGAGCTTCGTTGTTTCCCCAGCCCCAGGCATTACCTTCTGTATCATAACTCCACTTTGTTGAGTCTGGCAAGCCTTCGTAGTCAAACTCATCATTCCACACCAATTCCCAATTACCTGTAGGAGTTGTTATTGTCTGATATTCCGGTTTATGCTCTGAACAAGAAGCAAATGAAACTAAAACGGATAATAAAGGTAAAAAAACTCTTTTCATAAATTATGAGAAATAAAATTTACTGATGCTCGGCAAATTCAACAAATCACCGTAATATGCGATGTTGAACTTACAAGCTAATTAGTCAATTAATCAAACGTCATAAAACTACACAATGTGATTGTATGACACAAAAATACTGACAAGATTCTTATATCCAATATTCGAAAGATAGCGTTTTTTGGTCTTTTTATCTAATTGCTGGATTATATTATCAGAATACAAGTTTAATAATGAAGAGTCTTATATGATTTATAAATAGATATTTATTCTATTTGTTACGGGTTAACTATTGAGAAATAGTAGGTTTTATACTAATAACAAAATCCAGTAGTGTACTGATTTTAATCCCATTAATATTTTAGTATATTTGTAGAGTAAAAAATAATGAGAGAGGAATAAACGAAAAAAACCCGTTCTTGATGAACGGGTATATCCTTAACTTGGTTACGTGTTTTGATAACAGAGGCTTGACCAAGCATTACGACACAAAGTTATCGTTTTTATTTGAATAAGCAAAATGAAATACAAAAAAGTAGTCAGATTATATTCTAATTCGAGGGTCTCTAAATATTACAGAGCAACTAACCGCGATAAGAATAAGGCAGTCATGCTTTATTTTGCAAACTTGAAGATAGCACAAGCTTTTCACCCATTGCTTTCTTCATTTGAAGTAATATTACGTAATCAGTTGCATTATGCTTTGGCATACCATTTTTCTGATGGCAACTGGATTATTAATCAAAAATCAGGATTTATGATTGCTCCTTCCTTAACGTATATAAATAAGCGAACAAAGAAGAAAGTTACTAATGATTATATACTTAAGGAGGTTCAAAAAGCAGAAAAGAAAATAACAGACCGAGGCGTTAAAGTAACGACTGGACGAGTGATTGCAGAACAAACATTAGGCTTTTGGAACAGCTTCTACGAAACACATCATTATGCCCTGCTTTCAGGAGTTCCTTGTCGTATTTTCAAGAAGTTACCTTCTGGATATGGACGTAAGGAAATTAATGATATTATAGTACAGATTCGTGAGTTGCGTAACCGAATAAACCACAATGAACCTATATGTTTTGTGAACAGGAAATGTGATTTTTCATATGTCAAGGATATGTATAAGGTTATAAGTGACTTCCTTACATGGATTGATCCTGAAATTATGCCTTCGCTAAAAGAAGTGGATAAGGTTTTAAAAGTTATTGATAAAGAAGAAAACAAACAGAAATAATAAATGTTTTATTATATTCGCATTCATTATCTGAAATTCATAGTTTCAACTAATTTTAAAATCTAAAAAACTGATGAAAGACATTATAAATTTCTATACATCAAATTGTGAGAATCTGAAACAGAAAATCTCTACACTAAACAAACGAATCCATCTGATTGGGACGATAAGACTTATAATATTCTTAGGAGCTGCCATTTCTCTTTATTTATTGAGAGATGAAAGTTGGACTACACTAGTGCTGTTAACTATAGCATTTGCAATTCCATTCATCGCACTAATGGTTGTGCACAACAAATATTTCTATAAAAGGACATACACCGAAACCAGATTAAAACTGAATGAAGATGAATTGAATGCCATAAACTATGATTTCAGCGCATTCGACGGAGCAAAAGAAATGATTGACGGCGAACATTCATTTTCGCTAGACTTAGATTTATTTGGAAACAAGTCTTTCTTCCAGTCTCTCAACAGAACGGTTACTGCTCAAGGGAAAAAACTATTAGCCGAATGGTTTATTAATCCTGCCGACAAAAAAGAAGATGTTTTGTCAAGACAAGAAGCAATAACAGAGCTTTCCAAACGCCAGGATTTATTCCAACACTTCTATACTCTTGGAAAGGTTAACAAGGAAAACAACAAATCCATAGAGATTTTGGATAAAATCAGACAAGACTTCGACCAAAGCATAGCTAGTCCTGTCTGGAAAATATTGACTTGGATTGTTCCCGCAATTTGGGTCATACTGATAGGTTGCAATTCTTTCGGACTGATTCAGGAGAAATGGATTGGTATATATTCAATCGTGGCAATTGTTGTTGCCTATTGGAACAGCAAACAAGTCATGCTGTTATACAACTCTGTGGATAAAATGGAGAATATACTGAAAACATATTCAAGCCTTATAGAAGTTATCGAGAACGAAGAATTTACATCTTCTGAATTAAAGAAAATATCAGAAAAACTTAAGAATAATAACCGCATGGCATCAGAATCTCTGAAAACATTATCGCGACACATCGGTGCTCTAAACCAAAGATTCAGTCTTGCCGGCGCGATTCTGAATATACTTTTCATGAGAGATACACGTCATTCTATCGCCCTTGTAAAATGGAAAGAAAGACATCATAATGATATTGTCGGATGGATTGAAGCTCTTGCCGAAATAGATGCATATTTATCAATGGGAAATTATGCTTTCAATCATCCGGACTATATATATCCTGAAGTTTCAGACAATTACTTCGTTATGAAAGGTAAAGCTCTGGGACATCCGCTTATAAACCGAGATGTTTGCGTAAGAAACAAAATAGACATTCCAAAATCGCCATGGTTCCTGATTATCACCGGAGCAAATATGGCAGGAAAAAGTACATACCTCAGAACTGTGGGAATAAACTATCTAATGGCTTGCACCGGATTGCCTGTCTGTGCAGAAAAGATGATTTTCTATCCGGCTCATCTCGTAACCAGCCTCAGAACATCAGATTCTCTTGCAAGTAACGAATCATATTTCTTTGCCGAACTGAAAAGACTAAAGATGATTATCGACAGATTGCAGAAAGGAGAAAAACTGTTTATAATTCTCGACGAAATTCTGAAAGGGACAAACTCTGCCGACAAACAGAAAGGCTCTATGGCATTGATGAAACAGCTTGTTAAACTGCAGAGTTGCGGTATTATTGCCACTCACGACCTAGTGCTTGGTTCTCTTGAAGAAGAATTTCCAAATGAAATAAAGAACTACAGATTTGAAGCAGATATTACGGACAATGAACTTACTTTCTCCTATCAGCTTCGCGAAGGTGTAGCACAAAATATGAATGCTTGTTTTCTTATGAGGAAGATGGGGATAACTGTATAACATTCAATGTAAATCCAGCTTCTAAATAGTCACTTAGAATAATTTGAGTTTATGTTCTTATGAAGAAGATTCTAATAATTTCAACAACAAACGAACTGATCCGAGTCAAGCCGGAAAGGGTAGTTTACATTTCTTCTGATGGAAATTACTCCACTATAATTCTAAATGATAGGACTGAACACGTGTTTACATTTAATCTTTCCCAATGCCAGAAAATTATTGAAGCCCAACTAAAAGAAGAAGCTTCAACTTTCATCAGGATTGGAAAAAGCCTCATAATTAACCGTGATTACATTTATAAAATCAATATCACAAAACAGCTTTTAGTCTTGTCAGACATGTCTTTCAATGAATCGTTTAATCTGGTTGCCTCAAAAGAAGCATTGAAACAACTGAAAATTTTACTAGAAAAAGAAATTGATTTATGAGAAGAGAAGAAGATGAAATACAAGTTTTAGGTTCACAAAAGAGCTTTAATGAAAGACGAGTGAAAAAAAGCTATGCCATTATAGTCTTTATTATAATTGCAGTTATATTAACCCTCGCCTTTCTGTATTTTTGTTTTTTACAAAAAAACAATCATGACAATAGTAATATTGAACAAACTCAAGAAAACATTACTGAGTTACAAACTCTTAAAACAGAAAATACCAATTCAAGCATAAATATATCCAATGACTCAATAAATGATGTTCCCCTTTTAATTTTAGCTCTGCATAATTTAAAACCCGAACTACAAATTGGATTACCGGATACAACTGACCAAAGCACAGTTTTGGCTCTCCCTGCAGCTGATATAAGAAAAGACAATCAGGAAATTGTCGGAGATTTTATCTTACAAGGGAATGAAATAAGCAGAGGAAAGAGAAAAGTTGGTTATTGCAGCATAATTGAAGGTAAACTTGAAATAGGAATATCAACCGATAATAATATTAAAGATATTTGCCTGGATAAGCAAGGCTCTTTATTCCGCCAGTACATTCTGGTTTTTGAAGGAAACATTCAGAAAAACATCCTTAAAGGAAAGTCTTACCGACGTGCACTAATTGTCCAAAACAATCAGACATATATTATTATCAGCAAAAAACGTGAATCACTATATGATTTCTCAGAAGCAATATCCGACTTAGGTTTTCAAGATGCAATATACTTAGTTGGAGGAGACAGTTTCGGTTTCTATCGTAACAACAATGGAGAGATGAACTTAATAGGGAAACCAGAAAATGAACAATATCCTAAACGTAATTATATAGTGTTCAAGAAATAATCATCAATATGCATTTCATACATTAGAATGTATATTTCATACAAACACCAACTTTTTATTTTATCCAACAAAGTAAACGAACTACATTAGCCTTAAACTAAAAAAGAAAGAATATGAAAAATGTATTTATCGGATTAATTGGTATTGGATTATCTCTAAATATGGCATGTAACAATACATCTTCTTCGCAGGATGAGTCAACCAAGGATAAAATCCAATTGGAAGGTAATTGGATAGAAATCATGCCCGTTAACAAACAAATAGTACAAGGTATTTGTATTGAGTCTGGTGGAAAAGCATCATCAATTGGGATGCACACTTTAAAATATGAAAGTTGGAAACATCTTGAAAAAACTAACCAGCTAATCCTAAATGGGAAAAGTATAGGGAATGGTATTACTATAGAGTTTTCTGATACATTTAATATCGTCAGCTCATCTCCCGAACAGTTATCATTAGGCAAAACAGGAGCAAAAGGTGTTCAATACAAAATCGAATACAAGAAAGTTGATAATATTGAGAAATACCAAAAAGAAATATCTGGTAATATTATCAGTGACGGACATAACGCTGAAAATTCCCTCGACTACGAAGGAACATACAAAGGAACTATTCCGGCAGCAGATTGCCCGGGCATTAATGTCACATTAATCATAAGAAATAACAATACTTTTCACTTGACGTATGATTATATTGAACGTGACAACAAATTCGAAAGCAATGGCCGTTATTTTGTTAAAGACAATTTCCTTATTACAATCGGTGAGAAAAACGATTCTACATTCTATAAACTTGAAGAAAACAGAATCCGACTGCTTGATTATCAGAAACAAGTCATTAAAGGGAAGCTGGAACAAATGTATATTCTGAAAAAGGAAATATGATAAAATTCAAAATCTCTCACATATTTTCAGCGCATTCCTGCAAGCCGTAGCAATACTTGGCTTGGTTTCCTCACTCAGAGCTTCAAGACAAACAGCCAGTTCAGCAGCCAGTTCCGGAAAAGACTGACACATTTTTGCCGCCAGTTTTATCATTACGGAGCGGCTGCTGTCGCTTTCTTTCCTGTCATTCATCTTTACAATACAAAAGTCATATAGGTCGGTCCGGAAATTTTCAGTTGTAACCATATCAACAATTGTAGAAAGGACAAGCCCACGGCGAATTTTAATATCTGGAGATATACCCATATCAACAATCCTGTCGTAAAAAGGCTTCAAATACATATTCTTATCCTCTACAGATAAATGATATAATATCCATGCGGCATTATATGCAACACGTTCATCAGAAGAA
Organism: Parabacteroides sp. KHUB-01; assembly: GCF_056640935.1. Classification (NCBI taxonomy): domain Bacteria; kingdom Pseudomonadati; phylum Bacteroidota; class Bacteroidia; order Bacteroidales; family Tannerellaceae; genus Parabacteroides; species Parabacteroides sp. KHUB-01. Next base: position 803,821 of record NZ_CM153256.1, read on the forward strand.
GACAACATCAAATCACACAATGAAGAAATGCTATATTCATCATTATGAAAACTTTTGGCATAATACATCACTTGTGCTTTGGAAAGTCTGCCATTTAGATTGTTTTTAAATATTGTTTCACCTGATATCATAAAGATATAGCTATTAATTTTTGTTCCTAATAATTTTTCCGACCAATATAGGAGAAAAGAATGTTGTCAGCAATTCTAAGATCGGCAACAGTTTATCTTAATTTACTTTTACAACTCTACCACCTCATCACCACCTCACACAAATCTGATTTAAACCTCAAATATTCTTCATCAGAAATTATTCTCTCTGTGCTCATTACAATCAAATGATGAGCGTCAAAAGCTTCTCTATATGCCGGATGAACGTGATTATGTATATTTTCATAAAAACCATTCCTTTTATAAAATCTCATTCTTGCAGCAGAAACTTCATCAACGATAGGATCTATTTCCAACAAAACAATTTTATTAACAGATTCTATAAATAAATTCAATATCTTACTGCCATAACCTTTTCCTCTAATATCTGAATTAACGGCAAAATGTTCAATATAAACATAACTCTCAAAATCCCAATACGATATAAAACCAACAAAATCATTTTCGTCAATATAAGCAATCAAATGGTAATTCTCTTTACAGAAAGCTATGTTTTGCTGAACCTCTGTTCTCTGTTCAAAAATCGGAAAACTGACATCATACAAGCTCTTAAACGATTTAAAATAAAGCGCCTCTGTACTTTTAATATCTAAAGTTATCATATCAAATTAATTAACTCATTTCAGATTCTACATACTTTCACTCCATCCTTCCATATTTCATCTCATCCCCATTCTTATCATACTGCTTACGTTTACCTGTTGGCGCAGATGTCAATCTGATCCTCACTACAGCAGTTCTAGCAAGACTTCTGTTCACAGCATCATCAAAAGCATCCATATGATTTGGCAAGAAACGCTCACAAATAGCCCGCAATGCCAATACTTTTTCCTCGTCATCCTCAACCAGCTCTGCCTTACCGAAAGCAATTGCCGAACGATATTGAATAGTAAAAGAACCATCCTTTGGTCCAATAGTAGGAGCACATTTTGTAACTGCAGAAAGGCAAACCTCAGGATGCGAAGCAATGGCATCAAGCTTATCTCCTTCTAAAGCGCAATGAAAATACCACACATCATCACTCACACTTGCCAATGACAACGGCAATCCATACGCACTTCCATCCGGACGTGTGAAACTAACTGTTATATATGGTGCCTTGCGCATAACTTCCAATGCCCAGGCACTGTCCATTTCTCTACTTGCTTTTCTCATGATTATTTATGTCTATTTTTACTAGTATTCATCTTTTTTCATATTAAACATTTAGGAAATCAAACATGCTGCTAGAGAAAAAACGCCTGAGTTATCAAGGACATCTGTAAGTCTTTTCTTTCCGTCAGGTGCAGTTAATTTCAACTGGTTAGTGACACTAACCACTTCATTATTCTATTTCTTTAGCTTGTTTTTCAGATACTTCCAGTAATTTCTATTCTTGGTATAATCATCCTGAGCATTAAGCACTCCTACAATATCGAGTACAGAAAACCACCATTTGGAATTTTCGTTATCCCAAATGGCACGAACTTCTCTGTCATCAAAAAAACGGATGGATATTTTATTTATATTGGTCATAATGAAAATCGTTTATTGCCTTTCAGCATTTCTGTTTCCTTCATTTTGAACTATTGTAAAAAATGCAACAAATATTTACCATTTCCTGTATCTGGTAAATTTATGCATGTTTGTCTCTGTAAGTCTTCTCCGCTCATAAATGTTTTTCTTTTTATCAAAGTTAATGTTTTTAACTGGCATAACAATGAGCAAAGGATTTTTTATGCTTAATCAAGTGTGGATACTGAATAAAACATGCCTTTCTAAAAAGTATACATCCTTTTTTCAAAAAGGGTGCATGCTTTTTAGAAAAAGGGTGCAACCTATTTTCAGATATGTCTTCAACTGATTTACCTTCCCTCCAATCTTACATTTTGTCAAACTACCAAATTGTCAAACCAACCCGTCTGAGATTCCGTTATTTCGACACAAATCACGGGAAATTCAAAAAGATGGCAGTCTCATGAAATTCAGAAAATACAATTTGACAGGATATTCGTGGTTTTGCTTTCTATAGAAAAAAAACATTGTAATGATATTTGCAGAGGAATAAAATTATGACAGATATTATGGCTATATCACTACATTTTATCATTCAGAATCTGAACATAAAAAACTTCATTCCAGAGTAAAAGATGTGATATTTTTAGGGATTTCACCACGAAAAAGGGTGATTCTTCGGAAGGAAAAGCATTTGTTAAAAAAATGATTACAATGGTTTCAAGGAATGATTGCAATGAGTGCAACAAATCATTGTGAAGACTTGGTGAAACGATTTAGATAACTGACCAAAGTCATTGCAATCATTTCCTGAAAAGAATTAGAAAAAGCCGGAATTTTAATTTTTTAGAGGTAAAATCGAGATTTATGGAGTTAGCATGAAAGTCGATTTTCAATAAAAGTGATACTATTCCGGCTAATTTGATAGATTTATGATAAACACAATATTTCGTTTATTTAGTATAAAAATAATGTCTATCATTTACATGAAACATAAAAACGGGCAAATGCTTCCTTTATCTCATCACGCACACGATGAAACTCAGAATCAATAAATTCCTGTGTTCCTGTTGCATGAGACGGATCGTCAAAACCGATATGAAGGCGTTTGCCTACTTTCCCACGAAAAGCCGGGCAGCTTTCATTTGCTCCGCCGCAGACTGTTATTACATAGTCCCATTCCTGATCGAGATATGTATTTACATGTGTAGGAATATGTGAACTGATATCTATTCCTACCTCTTTCATTACTTCAACAGCCTTTGGGTTTACCTGTGCTGTCGGTTCTGTTCCTCCGGAATAGACTTCTATATCATTACCGAACGACTGCAAGAAGCCGTGAGCCATCTGGCTTCGGCAACTGTTTCCTGTACAGAGAATCAATACTTTCATTATGTTAGCTGACTAGGCTTCAGAGACAAGTTGACAAGAAAACAAAATCTTAACCAAAGTGTCTGTGAAACTTCATTTATTACAATAAATAGTTAAACAAATAGCCCGACAAAATTATGAAAAAAGCTACAGTTCCGAAAAATATTCCTATCAGACGCCAAGTCATAACCTTCTTAAGCAGTGTAGCTTCCGGAAGAGAAAGTCCAACAACTGCCATCATAAAGGCTATCGCTGTTCCCATTGGAATTCCTTTTGCAACAAATACTTCTATCACAGGAACAATACCGGCGGCATTTGCATACATTGGTACTGCAAGTATAACTGACAACGGCACTGCATACCAATTGTCTTTCGACATATATTGCTCGAAAAATCCTTCCGGAACATATCCATGCATAAAGGCTCCTATACCAATTCCTATAAGTATATAGACTAACACACCACTCACTATTTTCCAGGCATCACCAACTATACTCGGCAATCGTTTGGCAAAGGATGTATTGTCTTTTTCCCATTCCAATGACTGTGATGAAGAATCTGCCTGTATTTGCTTGACCCAGTCGCTAAGGTATGGTGCCAAACGCATACGGCCCAACGCAAATCCGCCTATAACTCCAAGCATAATTCCGCTGATAACATAAATCAGTGTTACCTTCAGTCCGAATGAACCAAGGAACATTGCCACAGCCACCTCATTTACCAAAGGGGAAGTGATTAAGAATGCAAAAGTCACTCCCAAAGGAATACCTCCTTTCACAAATCCGATAAATAAAGGTATGGAAGAACACGAACAAAACGGAGTGATTGCACCGAACACTGAAGCCAGAAGATATTGCAATCCATACATTTTGTGCGTAACCAAATATTGGCGCAAACGTTCTATCGGGAAATATGCATTGACAATTCCCATCAGCACACTGATAAAGAACAATAAAATAAGAATCTTTATAGTGTCATAAAAGAAGAAGTTTACGGCAACTCCAAGCGGAGTGTCGGCGCTAAGTCCAAACACTCCATAAACAAGCCAGTCTGCAAAATCCTGTATCATGTCTTTATATATCAGATTCCCAGGATACTTTTCACTTCGCTCTCTGAAGGAACACGGCCTTTGATTCTCACAACTCCGTCAACTACAACTGCCGGTGTTGTCATGATATTATATTTCATAATTTCCATAATATCATCAACTTTACTAAGTTGCACATCAAGGTTGTTTTCCTTTACTACTTTCTCAATTGCATTGTAGGTTGATTTACATTTGGCACAACCAGGACCTAATACTTTGATTTCCATTTTATTTATATTTATGTTGGTTATTAATTAACGAGTTGACTAGGGAACAAATTGATAAGGATTCAGGTAAAAAGCTGTTTCTCCCTGTAAACTTATCTCTGAAGCCTTGTCAACTTCAAATAAATCATTTACAAATACATAATCCCGCAATAATATATTCCCACCAAAAGGAATATAATCCCAACCACGATATTCATCCATTTCTGGAATATCTGCATTTTACCATAAAAAACTCCAATCTTCTGCATACTGAATGCCAGAATCCAGGCAACAACAAGTACTGGCAAGGCTGTTGCGGTAGCAAATACTACGGGCAATAAATAGCCGGCTGTTGCGGTAGCAGACATCGGTATCAGCATTCCGAAATAAAAAACTCCACTTGTCGGACAAAATGCCAATGCAAAAAGTACGCCTATCAGCAAAGCTCCAAATCCACCTCTTTTTGCAAGTCCTTCGGCATTTCCGTTGAAGCCAAATTTTGGAAGATACAATTTTTCTCCCCAAAGCATAAAAACTGAAATTGCAATAAGTAACGGACCTATTACCAGTTCGCCCCAAGTTCCGATTGTCTTCTGCACTCCGAACATACTTGAACCTTCCTTTAATATCATTATAAGCACAATACCCAACACTGAATATGAGATTATACGTCCAAGTGTATATAGCAAACCGTTTCGGAATATCTTTCTACGATCTTCAATATCCTTTCCGATAAAGCTGATTGCAGCTATATTAGTTGCCAGCGGACAAGGAGAAAGTGCCGTTAGTAAACCCAAAAGGAATGCGGTCAGCAACGGAGTAGAACTGTTATCCAACAATGTTTGTAACCAATCCATAGGAATAAGTCTATTTCAGCATTTCATTGACAACCCTCACCACTCCAGCCTTGAACACTTCAGGAGATTTGCGTGCATTTCCGAATGCAAATTCCGTCATATTCTCAGAAGTTTCCTTTCCTTCTTTATATTTCACAACAAAAAGAGAAGACCACGTAACTTCATATTTCTCAGCAATCTTCCCATTTTCGTCCTTGCTGATGTCTATCACTTTGAACTCGACATCACCATTCTTCGTCTGTTCACCGAAATTTTCCTCTAAAGCAGTTTTTGCATTGTTTTCTATGGCAATGCAAGTGGCACAACGCTGTTTCCCATGGAAATACAACACTTCAACATGGTCTTTGAATGTTTCTTTCTCAGCTGCTTTTGCAGAATCATCTTTAGCATTCATATTGCATGATATGAATGCAAGGCATAAGCCTAATAAAAACAAAATCCTTTTCATATATCTGAATTATTTAGAATTATCGTATTTATTTAATCATCCTTGTCAACTTGTCTCTGAAGCCTTGTCAACTTCCAACAACGTTAGTTATTCGCAAAACAACGAACATATATTCCAAAAAAAGAGCCGTTCAACAGCAGCTCTCTTTTTCAGATAAATTTTGTTTAAGGAAATCACCAAACATTCTACGAGCTATTTCCCAATTTTCCCTGTTTATACAGTATTTAACCTTAGGAGTTTCAATCTCTCCCTGGATAAGTCCGGCATCTTTCAGCTCCTTCAAATGCTGTGACACAGTTGCTTTAGCAATAGGCAATTCTTCGTGAATATCACCAAAAAAGCAACTTTCCTGCGAAGCCAGAAACTGAAGTATGGCTATACGCGCCGGATGTCCCATTGCCTTGGCAAAACGAGCCAGTCTTTCCTGTTCTTCTGTATATTTCTTTTCCATATATTCAATAACCGCCTTGTTTGTTGTTCGCAAAATTACGAATTATATTTTAATATGCAATACAGACTTGAAAAATTAGTAACTTTGCGCTCCTCATAACTTAAAAACAATCAAATATGCAATACAGCAACAAAGAGATTCTGAAAATAACATTTCCAGTTCTGATGAGTTTATTGATGGAACATGCAATAAGTCTCACCGACACAGCATATCTGGGAAGAGTCGGCGAAGTGGAACTTGGAGCTTCGGCACTTGCAGGGGTCTATTATCTTGTCATTTATATGCTCGGTTTCGGATTCAGCGTTGGTGCGCAAGTTCTGATGGCAAGACGAAATGGAGAAAAGGAATACGAACGTATCGGCGAGGTTTTCACTCAAGGTTCAGTTTTCCTGTTGTTTTTCGCAACTCTGCTGTTCTGCTTTTCACGATTCTACTCTCCTGTCCTGCTTCGAGGACTTATAGAATCTGATGCTGTGTATCAGGCAACACTTGATTACATCGACTGGCGTATATATGGATTTTTCTTCTCATTCATAGCCGTAATGTTCCGTGCGTTTTATGTTGGAACGACTAATACAAAAACACTTACGGCGAATTCGCTTGTGATGGTCGGAACGAATATTGTTCTGAATTATATTCTTATTTTTGGTAAATTCGGTTTTCCTCAACTGGGAATAAAGGGAGCTGCAATAGCCTCATCAATTTCTGAAGCCGTATCTGTTATATTCTTCATTATTTATACATACAAGTATGTAGATTACAGGAAATACGGAATGTTCCGCAAAAGCCGCATAGACTGGAAAATGCTGAAACAGATATTGAGCGTATCAATTTGGGTGATGATTCAGAACGGCTTTGCCTTTGTTGCCTGGTTTATTTTCTTTGTGGCAATGGAACATCACGGTGAGCGTCCGCTCGCAATCACCAACGTGGTGCGAAGCATTTCGTCATTCCTTTTCATGTTCGTAAACGCATTTGCATCGACAAACAGCTCATTGGTCAGCAATATTATCGGTGCCGGGAAAGCTGACGATGTGCTTCCTCTTTGCCGGAGAATGATAAAACTTTGCTATGCTTTTGTCCTTCCAATTTCGCTGCTGATAGCTTTGTTCCCAAAAGAAGTGTTGGGAATATATACGGACAATCACGAACTGATTGAAGCCTCGGTTAATTCTCTGTGGGTTATGCTTTCTTCATATATAATAGCTGTTCCGGCTTTTATATTTTTCTTCTGTGTTTCGGGAACAGGAAACACTCAGATTGCATTGCGACTGGAGATTCTGAGTGTAACGACATACGTATTATACACGCTTTTCGTTGTATATCACAAACATGCCGATGTTGCCGTTTGCTGGACAACAGAGCATGTCTATGATATAATGATTATGTTTTCGTTCTTTTATCTCTGGAAAGGAAACTGGAGAAAGAAAAGAATCTGAACAAATCCACACAATCAGAATTGTTCCAAAACACGGATTCTCTCTTCAATAGGCGGATGTGTTGCAAAAAGTCCGCCTAGTTTGCCTATAAAACCGGCAGCCTGTTTTCCCGGATGCTGGATGAAAAGCTGAGCTACATCCTCACGAGTTACAGCCTCAATGTCTGGGTCTGCAGAAATCTTACGCAAAGCAGAAGCCAACGCCAAAGGATTCTTGGTCATCTCTGCTGCGCCTGCATCTGCAAGGAACTCTCTATTTCGGGAAATGGCAAAGCGCATCAATGTTGCAAGGAAATAACCTATGGCAGCAACTACCATTGCAATGAGAATCATCAAAGCAGCTCCACCTTTATTGTTATTATTGTCTGATGAACGCTGACGCGGAGCATACAGAAACGTACGGAAAGCTATCTGGGCAATCATAGAGAATATTCCGACAAATACGATTGAAACAATAAGCAAACGTACATCGTGATTACGGATATGCGACAGCTCATGCGCAATTACAGCCTCCAGTTCTTCATCGTTCAGCTTATCAATTATTCCTTTTGACAGAGTGACTGTATAAGTTTTCTCATTTATTCCACTGGCGAAAGCATTGAGCGAGTCGTCATAGATAATGTTTATCTTAGGCATTTTCATACCCTGGCTCATACAAAGATTTTCCACCAGATTGTATACTCTCTTATTGTCTTTTCTCTCAAGCGAAGTTGCTCCGGTAGCAGCCTTTATCATCTGTGTATTGGCAAAATATGCGATTATAAACCAGACAATAACGCCCAATAGAGCATAAGGCGCCCAACGTACGAAATAATAGTTGGCATAAGGAAACATCTCCGAAAGAGGATAACCTTGTCCCGCAAGACTCACCCACACAAAAAGATAGCAGAACAGATAAACCAGTCCTACAACCAGACAAGGAAACATAAAAAGCAAAAGCAGAGAACGAAAATTGTTCCTGCTTTGCTGCGTCTGTATACCAACGTATTCCATTAGAATTTGATTTCAGGAGCCTGTTCAAGTGTTGAACGCTGCTCGCCAAGGTCAAACATCATTTCTTTCTTGAAACCGAACATTCCGGCAAAAATATTTGACGGGAATGTTTCAACTGCATTGTTAAGCTCTTTCGTAGCAGAGTTGAAATAACGGCGAACAGCCGCAAGCTTGTTCTCAACATCCGAAATTTCTTCCTGCAAATGATTGAAATTCTGGTTTGCTTTCAAATCCGGATAAGCCTCAAGAGTCACACGCAAACCTGCCAAAGCAGATGTAAGTACATTTTCGGCTGCGATTTTATCGTTTATTGAGCTGGCATTTACTGCTCCGTTACGTGCAGCAATAACACGGTCCAGAGTTTCCTTCTCGTGCGCAGCATATCCTTTTACTGTTGCCACCAGCTGCGGAATCAAGTCGTGACGCTGTTTCAATTGAACGTCTATGTCTGCAAAAGCATTTTCACGATTGTTTCTCAGTTTCACCAAACGGTTGTAGATAGACGCTACCCACAAACCCAGCACCACAACTACAGCGATGATAATCAAAATTGTCATATCTCTAAAAAATTTATATTTAACATGCTCCAAAGATATGACAATCTTTACATAGAGCAAAAAAATGACACAAAAAATGGGACAGTCAAGTCAACCAGTATGCCATGTATAACAGATATTGATATCAAATCTTTTCCGGAATATCGGGTAATTACCGGAAGAGAAACATCAATCGAAGTCACTCCCGCCGTACAGATAGGTGCCAGCCTTCCGAAATATTTGACAAGAAGTGGCGCGCCAAGCAAAGTAAACATTTCACGGAACACATTAGTCAGCAATGCTATAGTTCCCAACTCCGTAGCCAACTGAACACCAAGCGTTGCTTCCTTATATTGAGTGATAAGTATGGACGATAATGAGTAATAACCGAAACCACTCCCCACAGCCATGCAATCAAACACACTCCAGCGTGAAAGGAAAAGTCCAATCAGCGCAGAGAAACCTAACGTTCCGCCTATCGTTGCCAAAGGAATAAGCAACATGCGTGGCGAAACTGCTGCCAAAATACTTTTCAGTTTCTTGTCGCTTCCCAGATTCAGACCAACCTGAAACATCAGGAAATATAAAGCATACATTATATAATCTCCGTCGATTGCAGACTGAGACAAAACTCCACTCCAGCCAATCAATGCACCCAAAGCAAAGAATGACACAACTATCAGACTCTCTCTCATTTCCTTCCCTCCTTTCTGAACACTAAATTATAAACTGCCAAAGCCGCCAATGCACTGCCCAATGTTCCGCCTACAGCAAGAAGAAATGCCTGAAGCCCCAATGACGACAGATTTTCAAACACTGATTTGTTGGTTCCTATTGAAGTGCCCAATAAAAACAATAATACAAATATATTGTATGATATTGTCTTGCCGGTTTTCTGCAACCAGCTGAAATTACGCAAAGCATAGCCTATGCCTACGCCTGCGAAAAGAACTGCTATTATCTGAAACATAAATGTGTAAATGATTCTTTTGAAATAGTAATTTATAATAGTTGACAAGGCTTCAGAGACAAGAAAAACAAGGGTATGAAACATACTATTCCCGAAGAAAGAGAATATAGCTCCTTGTCAACTTGTAAACTCGTTAACTTGTAAACTCCAAAAATTATAAGAAAAGAATCTATTATAGGAAGCCACTAAACCAATGGACATGAGCAATTGCGTGGCAACACTGAGATGTGAGCCTCGGAATGAAAATATGATATGTAGTAGGTTGTATGTCCATAGCGCGGCAAAGGTAAGAAAAAATATCGGGACAAAAACAAAATAGTATAATATTTATTTATGTTTCGAATATTGCTTAACTTAAAAGTAGACGAGGCTTCATAGACTGGTTGAGAATATCAATTTCTCCGACTTGAAATAATCATCCTAACCACCTCAGAATAATTCTCCATTCCTCCGCCCACATTGTTTCCTTTCAGATAAATATCATATATATAATTCTGAATCTCACCCAAATAAGGATTATATTTCTCACGCCAATATGCATTGTTCGAATTATATAACTCCACAATTTCCGGCTTTATAGAAGATTTGAACTTGTCGAATTCTTCTTCCGACAGGCATAGCCAAGCGTTTGAAATCACATATCTGAGGATGGAAAACCAACCAGAAAATCTGAGCACTTCGTTTTGGGACGATACGCATACTTTCCAGGCATAAAAATTTGCCTCACCTTCGCCGGCTGTTCCAAGAAGATGGGACATTTCGTGGGCATAAGTGAAAGGATATTGAACCGGTCTTAAGTCGCCACTCACCGTAGCTTCGTTGAAAAAGGGTCCGATATATCCCATAACACCAACGCTGCTCATCATCGGCGTACTTATCATAGGTTTCACGGAATGGAAATTCTTAGGCTGTTTCAATCCGAATTCTGGAGCTATTGCTGCAAAACGGGCACGGACTTCCTTTTTCACTATATTGGTATCAATTTGATTTATCGGGATATACAAAGAATTAAGTGTGTCAATATATGATTTGAGGAAATCTAAATCCGGCAAAACGAAAAGCGACACTTGTCAAAAACGAAAAGTGATTTTCGGAGCAAAAACGAAATGCGATAAAAATACTAAAGGCGACACCCGAAACGGTATCGCCTTTATCATTATATTGCAGCCGGGTTACACGTTCAAATCAAACTTTACATTCTCTTCCCCTGCCAATAACCGTCGCGTCTTTTCTATATTGTTTTCATAGATATGCACGTTTCCGAAGTTCAGGGTTATGGACTTTAAAGGCAGGTCTATCTGGCGTGCTATCAAGTACAAATGATAAATATCGGCAGGAAGTCCCAGATTGGCATCAGAACTCCGCTGGTAGGCTGACACGACAAGCTCCCCGTCCTCTATCTGGAATTGGACCAGGCTAAGGCATGGGGCTTGGTTGCTTTCCGCATCGGTAGCACCAAGGAACAGCACATAATTCTTGCTGTTACGCTTCTCCCTGTTGATTCTATCGAGCAACGGCGGCAACTTTTCAAAATAGGTCGGGTAGCTGTTTATAAGGATGCTACCGCAATAGTCCCACCATGTTATTCCTGCCTCCCTGTATTTTTCGATGTCCCTTTCACCCTGCATGAACAGCCCCAGTTCGTTTTTTAGTTTCTTGCGGGCTATATTATGCCCCTCGAATATCTCCAGCAAATCCAAAGGGGTAAGATGCAACCGCTCGTTCAGCAGGTACGTGATACTGCCTTTCTTGTTCCGCTGCACCTTGCCGCATTCAAGAATCCGGCTTAAAATGCCGTGATATTTGTTCGTTTTCTCCATCTTTTAAATAGTATTAAAACAGTGTTCAAACACTGATAAAACAATCCGCCATATTTGGCTATCTATCCAAAAATCATTATATTTGTAATAGTTAGGCTGCTTTGTTGCATACTGTTTTATACAGCATAATATCTGTATAAGATGAACTATAATTCAGGGTGCGGTGCATACTTCTTTGCCCGGCTTCCGCGAACGGGTTTCCGACCCAATGGTTCTTTCCAAGCCATTGGCAGAGTTCCAATATATCAGATTTGTCCGAAGTGAAGTAAATATAAGAAGTGCCAACCAAAATACTCAAAATGTCCAGGTAATCGGATAACCTCCAACGCATCCGGTAAGTCCCTACTTCCGTTGACAAATAAGGCGGATCGACCAGGTACACGACATTCTGAATATTCCGGTATTTTGCCACCAGTTCCTTGTAATCGCAAGATACCACCTGCAATCCGTCCAAATATCCATCGCAGGCATAATCCGACTGGCGCACCGTGTTGTAAAAACTTTCCTTTTTCAACCCATCCAAATCAGTAGCGTATTTCATTGAAAACATCAAGGAAGTGGAAAGCGTTATGTAATCCACAAAGCCGTTCTTTTCTTCCTCTTCCAAACGATGCAGGATCTTTGCCCGAATCTCAGGTGAAAGTCTTTCTTTTCGTGGAAAATCCCCCACGATTCCTCTTATTTCAGCCAACAAAGCATTGGTACGCCCGATATTATTTAACCGTTGGCTGTAATTGTCGAAGTCATTATATATGACCGTCGCGTCCGGTTTCTCTCGTTTGGTTATGTGGGAAAGCAGCCCGGAACCGCCAAATAAATCAACATAAACAGCATCGTCCGGGAACTGTTTCAATACTTCTTTAAAGTCCTTTATGTACATCCGCTTTTGCCCCATAAAGGGAAGCGGGGCAGATAAATATTCTTTCTTCATATTCGCGCTCATTTGATTGTCTGACAAAATTCGCCCAAATATCGAAGAAGGAAGAATTTACCGGGCAAATCACACTGCACCGTTCTTGCAGTCTTTCGACATGTACCGGATTACATCATATACTTTCCGCTCGCTAATCCGATATTTATCAGACAAAACGGCCACCGCATAAGTCGTCTTGTTCCCTTCCCGAAGCATTCTCGTAAAATCACGAAAAAGGTCAACATATCTGTAATCGCCCATCTTGATTCCCGCATCGGAAAGACGGTGAAGTAGTTCTTTATTGAAAGAAAGTATCTCGTATATTGTCATAATCTCCAAAAATTAAAGTATATTTGCAATGCCAATCTCATTTTATACACAAGCGTATAATAAAAAAAACGCAAACCCGCGACAAGGGCATACGGCCCTCGGTCGTGCGGGTTTGCACAGGTATAAGTATGAGATTGGCGTCTATACTATATTTTTTGGCCGGGGGCCTTTTTTGTACCCTTTCCCCCGAAAAAGGTTGGATCATCTACACATCACGAGAATACATACTTCGTCTTATTGCCTCCGAATGTTTCCCGTTTGATTACCGTTTCAAAAGGCAGTTCGCCCATTTCCTTAATCTGGTCGAGAATATTTTTCATCTCTTCCGATGCTGTTATGAACTTGCCTTTCTGACCGTCCAGTTCATACTGGACCACATAGCGACCTTCACCCTGTTTCGTTTTGATGTCGGTCTCAAAATCCACAATTGTAACTTTACAGTTCTGCAAATTGCCCAAAGGCGTAAGGTTGCCTTCGAAGCGTTTCTTTCCGTCAGCCGGTTTGTAAGTGACGCCTAAATCTTTAAATGACTTCATATTTGTTAGTTTAAAAAATAAGTGTTTCCCGTTGCAGTGTTTCACCCATCCCCAAAACGACGCAAGCACAACGTATTTCCGTTTCTTGCTTTTCACTTTCTGTAGCCGCCGGGCAACTTTCTGCTTGATATGTTTCCGTACCAGGACATAATCATGCCGGGTAACGTACCCCAAGAAATCAATGCCGCGTGCTTCTACCGGGAATATCTGCCAGTTCTGTTTGATGGTAAGGTGAAGTTCTTCCTCCACCACTTTGCGCAACTTTGCAAAAATGCCATGCAGATACGCTTTATCAGGGCCGAGAACGACAACATCATCACAATACCGGAAATAATACTTCACGCCCAGTTCCGCTTTCATGTAGTGATCCAACAGGCAGAGGTAAAAGTTACCGAGCAATTGGCTGGAATGGTAGCCAATGGCCAGGCCGGGACCATAACTTCGGATAATACGAATAAGGGTCTGCATCAGCGTTTCATCCTTTATCTTGCGGCGGAGCCGTTTGATAAGGACTTCCTGGTCGACCGAATGGTAGAACTTCTTCAGGTCAAGTTTCAGGCAGTATTCAGTATTCGAACGATCCTTTAATGCCTTTCGAAGCCTGTTCAAACCGTCGTGGATACCACGTTTCGGCAGGCTGGCATACGTGTCGCGAATCATCATACCGCCTAAAACATCCCTGTATAGAACTGCCATTATCGCGTGAAGGGCGATGCGGTCTTTGAACGGCAGGGACTGGATTTCGCGCACCTTACCGTTTTCCTCCACTTCAAACTCCCGGAACCCTTCCGGCGCATACTTGCCCGACTTGATTTCGTCGGCAAGATCGGCCAGTATCTTATCCCGGTTCTTTTTGAAATAGCGCACGGTACGGCTGCGCTTCTTACCCCGCATCACCATAGAGAAAGCCTCCAGCAGGTTGCTTTCTTCCACGATCTTTTCTATCAAATAACCGTATCGCTTCATTTTATTGTCGCTTTCAGAAATCCATGTGCTTCGAGAATTAACCTACCACACAATATAACCCAATTTATTTTTTGCCAAGAGGCAAGGTGCATTCCTCTACGGATCGGATAAGGGAACACGTCCCGGCCAAGAGCCGTAATATAAATATTTTCTTTTCCTGAATATGAGACGCGAACCGTAGTTCGAATTCGTGTTCGACGCATCGTTATTCGCATTCGCATACGCCACGCCGCCATTCGTATTCGAGTCGTTATAGGAGCGCGCCAAAACAAGGGCCGGAGGAATTCTACCTGTATCTTAACATCGCATTTTTACATTTACATCGCAAATGTACTTCGATTTTCCGTGAATCATTAATATCCAAAAGGTTTTAATGGATAACGACTTTAAATTATTATAAATCGACCGGCTTACGCCGGTATTAGTATCAAAGCACTGCCAGTGCTTTGAACGCACTTACGCTTGCCGCTTCGCGGATAACGCCCCTGAAAGCGAGACGCGAACCGTAGTGCGAATACGTGTTCGACGCAGCGTGATGCGCATTCGCATACGCCACGCCGCCAAGCGTATTCGAGTCGGGATAGGAGCGCGCCAAAACAAGGGACCCGCCCGATGATTGATAATAGTAATCCGAGTAATGTGTCGTTTCGCTACCGCCAACATTTGTCGGCACCATATCGAAGAATGGACCATTCTCAGCTGCGATATTCGTTATCCAACCATCGGAAGTCCCGGCATTCACATTGCGGGTCGAACCGTCCGGATCAGTAATTTTCCACACGCGGTTATTGATTTCGACACCCTTCACCCATTCAAAGATACCACCAAAAACACCTTCTAAGCCTAAGCCGCAAACATACTTGCTCGTTTCATTCTTTGTATCCGCTATCCCTGTCGCATTGCTGGTTCCCGTCATCGTTGCTGACGAGCCACTAACAGCACCGCCCACGCCAAGAACAGCCTGTAAATTTCTGTTTCCATAACGCGCATAAAGCATAAAGGCAATCACACAGTGCTGCTGGAAGTCGATACGCTGATAACCTTTACCACGAGCTGTTGCGTACCCCTCAAAATCATTAGTGGATTTACTAACTGTAGGACGAACTCCGCTTCGGCTATACAACTTATTCGAAGTCATATAACCTTTATACGCACCGACTAAAGAGCGCGGCACATGTTTAAAACTTCCGTCCACGTTGTATTCGGCAAAGCGGTAACGGAATTTGTTGCTGTCCACCTGCTCCCATTTGTAATAAAACTCCGGAAAATCAACCATCACATCGCCCTCTGTGCCGTCCAACTTGGCTGCTGAGCCATCGGCGTAGAAATTGCTGTTGTCATCACGAAGATACGAGATTGTGACCTCACCGTCTTTCGTTTTCTTGCAGAGGCAACGGCGGAACTTCGACAGGATGGTTTTAAGAACCCCGCTGTTGATTTCACCGGTGATATTCTGCGGGTCACTTTTGGATTTGTCAAATACAATACCGGCATCCTTGATTTTTGCATATACAAAAGACACGTTACGGCTCGCGGAGTTTGCGGTAAATGATTGGTCTGCCGGTTTGGTGTATCCTGCAAAAGCATCGACGGATACCGTATATCCAGTTCCCGAAGGCACTTTTATAACTACACCGGCACCCTTGCCGCTTCCGATCACTTCCCCGCCTGACGTTTTCTTTATGGTCACAGTACGGCCGGAACAGTCCGCACTGTCGTCCGTGCTTACATTGACCGTCACCTTCTCCGCAGAGTAAACCAGGTTTATCTGTCTTTCGTTACCCCCGACAGCCACGTACTTTTGTTCTTCCGGAGAGGCATAACCGGAGGCGGCTTCCGGCGAAACGGTATATTCCACCTGCATGG
This sequence comes from Parabacteroides sp. KHUB-01, assembly GCF_056640935.1. Taxonomy (NCBI): domain Bacteria; kingdom Pseudomonadati; phylum Bacteroidota; class Bacteroidia; order Bacteroidales; family Tannerellaceae; genus Parabacteroides; species Parabacteroides sp. KHUB-01. Next base: position 820,273 of record NZ_CM153256.1, read on the forward strand.
GGATGGCAATCCCCAGCGCTTCGCCGTTCCAGACCAGTTCGGATTGCTGGCCGGAGTAGGAAACAGTCACCTTCTTGCCGTTCAGGGCGGCATCGTTCAAGCCCTGGTTGCTTGTGAGGGTTATGATGGCTTTTTCCTGGAAAGCGGATGTTCCACCGGAACCGGCAACACGCCAATCCGCTTTATTCTCTTCCGTGATGTTGTATAGCTGATAAAAGACATAGTCTTTCTCTTTTGTCTCATACACGCGGCACTGCTGGCCGATGGCAAATTTACGGGTTGCTTCCCCTGACTGGTAGGTCAGCGTATCTTCTCCGGGTGTGGACGGAAGATCCGGAGTTTCTGCAAATTTACCGTCGAGCGATGATACAAGGTTTGTCACCTGCTCCACTTTTTCATCAAGGGTGCCAAGCGACAAATAGAACTCCTCCTTTGTCCCTTTGTAGCCGCCAAGCTGCGCCGCATCCCATGCGCTCAGGCCGTATTCGTCCAGGTCGGCATAACAGTGCTTGCCGTCGGACAGTTTGGTTATAATCTTGCCGTCGCTCCTGCGTTCGAAAAGCCAGACGTTTTCAACGATGACGGTTTTATCGGCTGCCCACTGAGCCGTACTCTTCACGATTTGCTGGTACACGTATGCACCGGTTGTTGATTCACTCATTTTAAATAGCCCTCCTTAATTATAATTGTTGCTTTAGAAAAATCAGTCTGTCCGGTAAGGTAAACCGCTCCCCCGTAACTGCCACCGCCTCCGGAACCTTCACCGCTGCGTTTCCATACGGCTTTGCCTTCCGTGTTGTCGTGGCACTTCCAGAACGTCTTATTCCCGTATTCGTCCACCGTCCAAACCTCGACCCCCACAAAATAGCTGTCATCGTTTACTGTCGGGATATGGTCAAGGTAGGATGGCATCTTCTTTTCGAGCGTGACGATGCGTTCTGCGGCTTTCCTGTCTGCATCCTTCAACAGTTCAATGGCATCGGACAGGGATTTGTCCGCCTTCTTCAGGGACTCCAACCGGTTTAGTATATCCGTCAGCCAAACAGCTTCCATCTTATCAAAGAATGTGGATGATCCGTCGGCTGTAATCTCAATAAAGCCTGTATCGGACGGTTTTGCCTGGACCACCTTTGCAAAATACCGGACGGCAATGTCACGGACTTTGTCGTCTGCGTATTCACGTTGGACGTGTTCCTCGTCCTTGACCAAATAGACGGGGAATACTTCCACACTCGTAGCCGCTAATGGCAGCACCATGCCGTCAATGTTGACCAGCCCGGCATCGATGCCGGTTTCCGATACCGCGCAGCCGCAGATTACACAGTTGCCGTACTGTGAGAAGAAGCCGTCGGCTATGCGAAGGCCTTCGCTCTGCAACTCCAACAAATCATTTCCCGACCATTTCCTTACGCCGGGGTATTGTACATGCCGTTTCATTTCTTTGTTACTATTTTATAGGTTCTGTCTGCAATCTTGTATCTCTCTATTTCCGCCCGGACAAGGTTCAGGTCCACGCCCTCCGGCACATAGACGATAAAATCCACATCCTTGAAGCTTTGCCCGCCTTCACCTTCCAGGGCGATTTCCTGCATCGGCTCGAACAACACCCAGTGCGCCGGTTCCGAATTTAACCCGATGGCCAGGAACTGGTCCTCGTAGCTCTTGATCAGGATACCGCCGCCGAACGTCTTGTTCAGGTGGCCTTCCAGGGATTTATGCTGGCTTGTTACGTGTACCTTGTACCGGTAATAATCGCGCCAGGCGGCAAAGGCATCCCAGACGCTTTCCAAATCCACCAACGCCCAAAGCCACCGAAGGCGGTTCGGCTGTCTGCGGTGCGGGGCGACATATTGCCGGACGATTTCTTTGAAGTTCAGGATAATGTTCATACGCTAAATATCGTTTATAGATACCATTTCCAGCTTGCTGTCTTCCGTGTAGTTGAAATACCCGGCATGCAGGGTCGCCATCGTGTCAATGGGGATAAAATCCTCGTCCTCCGTGCCCTTGCGGGAAAGGGCGACCATTTTCGCCGTTACGACACCCGCGACGGCCGTTACCGCTTCCAGCATCTTGTGCGAATAAATCACACCCCCGAATTTCTGCGCCGTCTTGAACTCTTCCAGCGAAGCCAGTACCGCTTCCTGCACGCTGTCCACAGGATTGGCGGGGTTATAATAGACTTTAATATCATATCGCACCTCGTCGGCATCGGTCGAGATAACCTCGGATTTCGTACCGGCGAACTTGATGGCGTCGATGTAGTTCTTGAAATTCAGAAGCTGGTTACTCGTGAGCGGCACGATCTTTCCCGCTTCGTCTTCGGTGGCGACGCGGAACATGATCGTGTTGTCTTCCGCCACATTCACCGAAGCGATCTTGATCACGCGGGCGGATTCATCCACCACCGGGTATTCCAGCAGACCGGTTACGGTATCGAATACCAGTTCGTGGCCCATCTGGAACTCATAGCATTTGTCGTTATACCAGGTAACGGTTCCGGCCACTTCCTTTTCCGCGTCTTCGTCCATTTCCTTCTTGAACGTGTCCAGCACGATTTCAAAAAGGTAAATGCCATACGCCACGCAGTGTACCCAAAGCCGCCATTCCGAGGCCGCCGAGGTAGAAAGGGAAAAAGAAACCTTCAACCTTTCCGTGATGCTCTGTTCTATTTGTTCAATCGTTCTTGCCATTGCGCTTCCATATAAGTGGTGATACTTCGGTTTATTTTCTTGACTACCGTTTTTCTAATCAGGCGGCTTTCGTCGTCGATTTGTACCGTGGAACCCGAAACCAGTTTGATGTCCGGATAGAAGGCTCCCAGTTCCCGGCCGGATTCCACCACGGCCGAAGATTCGTTTTTCAGTTCCGGGTTGTTCCGGACGATCTCGCCGATGGCTTCCGCCGTGCCGTAGTGTTGCAGGGCGATGTCCAGCAGCAGCTGGCCGTTTTCCACTTCAATCGTTTTCATATCGTGCCTCCACATTTAAATCGTTTGAATAGGTGGCAAAGGCCACCTTTGTTACTTTCATGCCGTCGGCCGTAAACTCCTTGCGCGTGGCTCTGAGCAAGCCTTCCGGGTCGTTGTCCATCATATAATTTACAGCTCCGATACCGGCTTCCGCCTTCTGCCGTATATGGCCCTTGTCCGAATACAGCAGGTCGCGCTGGTGCTGGTAGGTACTTTCCGCTATCAGCAAATCTCCGGTCGTAAAATCCAGGTCGCCGTCAGGCTGTTGCTTATAATCTTTCATAGGCTTTATGATATAGTATTGCCAAAAGTACCGGTCACAGGCCCCATCGAAGTTGTCAGACCGGCTGTATAAGTAATTGTCGCGCTTTTGATGGCGTTCATGACAGCATCCGCCAGTTTGTCTGCCACCTTGTCGATAGCCCCATCCCGGTCCTCGTCCTGCTGGTTCATCACCTGGGTGAAGGCTTCCTTTATCTCTGACTTGATTGTCGCTTTTACTAATGCCATAATTTATCCCTCCATATAATTAGGCAAATCCGCCTTTATTTGTTGAAATGTCGCCATATTGATAGGTACGCCGGACGGACCTACAGCTGTCGGAACTGTCAGGGCACAAATCCCGTCCAGCATTTGTTCCAGCGTTTTCTTTAGTCCTGAGCCACCACGGGTAACAGTTACACCGCCGGTGGAGACCTTGACCGTCGTAGAATCGGCCGTGAGGGTGAGTGCTTCCGCTTCATGGAGGGTTTTCACCTTGTCATTCATTACTTCCAGCTTTTCCGCGTCCACATGGACGGTTATCTTTTCACCTTTCTTGATGTCGATATTTTCGGTGTCGATGATTACTTCCAAATCGGCATCGGTAAATATCATCTTGTCTATCTCGGTGAACTGACACACGAACAGTTCGTTGCTTTTCCCGATCCGGCAGACCAGCACCGTACTTTGCAGACGCGGGATAAAGGCGAAGCCCTGCAGGTTGGCGTTCACCAGACCGCGAAGGCGCACATCGAAATAATCCACCTGATCATCACGCTTCACTGTACAGGTAAACTCATCCCCGTTTACTTCGGTAACGGTTCCCTGGAATACCTGGTCGCCACTTTCGCCGAACCGCTGCTGGAACTTCCGGCGTAATTCTTCCATTTCCTTGCTCATGCCTTAATCCCGATTTCAACGGTACGCCGGCCGCCGCCTGTTCCGAAAGACGTTTCCACGCTTTCGATGAAGTAGTCGCCGCTCCGTTCGTTATACACTTTGTCCTCGATACTCGCTACCATGCCCGGAAGGGCGTAGGGAAGCAGGAAGGTTGTTATCTTGCCCCGGTAACCGTCGAACGAGTACCGTTTCAGTTCTTCCTGTGCCAGCGTTTTTAACTCGCCGGCGTCTTTTACGTCGTAATAGTAAAAGGTACGTGTTTCGCCGCCGTCCTCACCCAGTTCACCCTCTATCTTCGAGCCGTCCTTGTAATAGCAGACCGCCTTTACTTTCAGTTTGATGTCCTCGGCCAACTGGTATTTCAGTTCATCATCGCTGATCACGTTTTCCCGAAGGACGTATTTCACCGTTTCGCCCTTAACGTCGTTCGCCTTGCCGACATGGAGTTTCCCGTTTATGTCAAACCACGCCACAAGCCCGTATTCCTTTTTCAAGAGACCCAGAACCCAACTGCCGGGCTTGTTGTTGACGACAAAGTTCTTTAACGTCAGACCCACAATCTCGCCCAGTTGGATTCCCGTTAGAATGGTGTTCAAACAGTCTTTAAGCGTTGTTTCCTTCTTTGAGAAAACACAGTTCAAGAAACGCAGCTTGTAATATTCGTCCTCGCATTCGATTTCCAAGGGGACTTTGTAGTTCAGCCGCTTTACATAGCCGATAAACTCGGTGTTCAGGCTTCCGTCGTACCCCAACTTGATTTCCACCTTGTCGCCTACTTTGATGGTCTGAGCGGTTTCGATATGCGTCGGCGGTTCCCCGGCATGTTTCAGCACGGCCGTTACCGGAACTTTGATCGTGGCGGTTGCCATCAGGTCATACAGGCTCCGTTTCACCTTCACGTCGTGCACAGACCCAAAGGAGACCGAACCGATTTTTATTTCACAACATAAAGCAAACATATTATTCCAGTATTAATTCAAAACTCCGGTCCGTTACCAGTTCCATCGTGAACACCTGTGCCGTCTCGCAGCCTTTCATTTCGGCAAAGTCGATGCTTTTTATCACGACCTTATCCTCTTCGTCTAAAAAGATGTCCGTAAGGGCACATTTGAGCGTAACCGATTCGTTGATGTTGTACAATTCATTCAAGGCGTTAATCTGCTGGTCGGGAAAATCCACGTCCAGGCAGACACCGGCGATGCGTATCTCGTAATCATCGACCGAGATCAGTTCCTTGACCGTACCCTTGCGGCCGACCATCGCCGTTTCCACGATACTTTTCTTTCCACGGATGGAAATGACGGCGTTCGGTATCTCGTATTCCGTCCCTTTATGCTCCAGCACGATCGGCATGAAATACCAGCGTCCTTGCGCGTCCTTCTTCCGGAGCGTGGAGCCGAAGTCGGAACTGGTCTTTTCCGAAGCTTGTTCGCCGGGGTATTCGTACCCGTCCGCCTTGTACTTGCCCGGCGCGTCGGGAATGAAACCGCCCGGATAGAGCAATCCCTTGTAGCCGAGCACGCTGAGCAGCATGTCGCCCAGGTTGAACCGGCTTACCCGTTTGAACGTTTGGGCTACTTCTTTTACTGTGTATTTCGTTGCCATATTATCCTTCTCCCAATTCTTCAAATACTCTTATTACTGGAAAATATAAAGTCACTTGACCCACTATTATACTCTAAATTGACCCATCAAAAAAATATTAGAATTAAGTAGAGAAAAATGCATTTTAACCCGGGTCAGTTTCAATTATAATTCTTTATAGCAGATACTACTTCTTTTTAGCATTAATCTTTCTTACAGAATCTCCCGTTAGTTCAATTTTGTGTGCCGTATGTACAATTCTGTCCAGGATTGCATCAGCTAAAGTAGGATCTCCAATTGCATCATACCAGCTTTCAACTGGAAGTTGTGATGTTATTATGATTGATTTTATTCCGTGTCTGTCTTCTATTATTTCCATAAGTATTGACCTTTCCCTGGCATCCAGTCCTATAAGAAAGAGATCGTCTAAAATAAGCAGTGAACACTTTTCAATTTTTTTCATCTCAGATTCTATAGTTCCCTTGTTTTTGGCCATTTTAAGCTGTCCCATAAGCTTTGACGCATTGGAGTATAAAGTTCTGACTCCATTTTTGCATGCTTCATATCCTATTGCTGAAGCTATATAGCTTTTACCTGTTCCGGAGCTTCCTGTGATAAAAATATTCTGTCCGTCTCTTATAAAATCAAGAGAAGCAAGTCTCTCGAGCTGGTTCCGGTCAAGGTTCCGTTTTATTGTATAGTCTATTTTTTCCATATATGCCTTATATCTGAAGTTTGCAGATCTTATCAGTCGCTCAATGCTTACATTGCGTCTGTAATCATACTCGCTTTCAAGAAGCCATTTCAGGAACTCATCGTTTGTCATACCATCAGAGGATGTTGTCCTGCAGTCATTCCTGTATGTTTCAAGCATACCGTAAAAACGTAATTTGGAGAGTAACTCCATTATTCTGTCCATATTTTTTCCGACAGTTCTGTTTGTTTTATTATTACTTGTCATTTTTATCCATATTTTTAGAGTTAAAATAATCCTTACCTCTGAGATTTCTGTGTTTAGGGGTAAGTTCAGGAGCAAGCCCCTCCATTTGTATATGATACTTTTCATCTTCCCTGTTTACCAGAAGGCTTTCAAGTTCGTTGAACCCGAACATGCAGGATTCCATTGCTATCTGGCATGCAAGAACCACTCTGTCGTGTCCGAAACATTCCACAAGACATAATATACCATCAGCTGAACGTATAGCCTGAACAGGATATTTTTTGGCAACAGCCACCAACTTTATATACTCTTCCACTACCGGGTCTATTTCACGTGCCTTGCGGTATATATCATCCATTCTGATTCTGTATTCATGTAGTACTCCGGGAAGTTTATGGGAAGGTTTTTCTGAATAAGTGAAAGGTGTATCATCCCTGCGATGTGTCGTTATGTGTCTGAATTTATGATATATCTTCACTGTGTCCCCATCATACAGTAATTCTACAGCATCGCCTATATACTCTTTAGGAACACTGTAATAGTGATTGTTAAGCGATACATAACTGTTTTTCATGACAGTTGCCGTTTTCCGGTTTTTTGATATAAATCTTGTTGCCGGCAATATATGTAGCCTGTCTTTCTCGACCTCGAGGAAACGCTCCCTACGGCTGTAGCTGCGGTTGTACATCTTTCGGCTGTTCAATGCGTCAGTATGTTTCATTATTTCTATGTTCAAGGCTTCAATATCATTGAATTTCAATCCTGTCATCTTTGAATATACCTCCCTGTAAAGCAGTCTTACAGCATTTTCAACCAAAGCCTTGTCTTTGGGTTTGCGCACTCTTGCCGGAAAGACAACACAACCATAATGGTCTGCAAATGCCGCAAAGTCATCATTTATTACAGGCTCTATTCCACCGGGCCTTGTTACGGCAGATTTGAGGTTGTCGGGAACTATGGCATTTGGTACACCTCCAAAATAATGGAAAGCATTTTCACATGCCTGGATAAGATATTCTTTCTTTTGCGATGGTACAGCCTCGTAATAAGTAATCTGACTGCATGGAAGTATCGCAGCAAAGACTTCTACGGGAACCTTATCACCCGTATTCCTGTCTGAAATATAAAGTTTGTCACCGGCAAAATCCACATACATCTGATCACCAGCTATATGATCTATGCGTCCAACCGGTATTTTTACCTCCCTTTCACGTCTGAGATACAGGCAGAATGAACAATAACTGTAACCTTGGGGACGGTTTCTCAGATACTCCTCATACAAGGACCTTCTTGTTGTTCCACGGGATTTAAGTCGTTTAATGTACTCAGGTATATGTTCTTGAAGATACTTATACTCTGCAGATCCTGTTGATTCGTTGTCAGTCTCCGTACCGAAAAGTTCATGCAGATGATGCTCGTCCATTTTCAACAGGCGTTCCAGCTCTATACCCATATCCTCGTATATTCGGATATACCGTTTACTGTATTACGTGAAATCAGAAGAGAAGAACTGATACTACGGATACTCATTCCTGACTGGTAGCACCGCAGTATGTGCTTGATTCTTATTTTCATTCTTTAAAATTTTTATTCGGTTAATGATACCGGGTTAAAATGCTTTTTAAAGTACAAAAACAAGACTGAAATGTGGTAATTCTATAGGGTCAATTTTTATTATAATCTAAGTGGGTCAGTTTCGGTTATAAAGGTGGGTCAGGTGATTTTTATAATAGTGGGTCAAGTGACTTTATATTTTCCAACGTTACCGTACACTGGGCATCCTGCCCTACCTCATGCTCCGGCAGAAGACCTACTACAAAGAGTCGGACGTGGAGAAGTTCCTTGCGGAGCATATCGACTGCTTTCAGAAAGAGAAGATGGCGGACTACAAGGCCCGCATCCGATAACAATCAATGTTTCACAATTAAAAGTCAATCAAGATGGCAAAGAAAAAAGACGAAAAAGACGTGCTGATAGTCCGTGACGAGAAGACGGGCGAAATCAGCGTGGTGGCCGGATTACAGGCGGACGGCACTCCCAGACGCACACCGCCAAAGATGGAGAACGCACAGGACTTCCTCCAGTTCGACAAGAACGGCGACGTGCTCGACAACTTCTTCCGCAATTTCTTCCGGCAGTGCAAGGAACCCAGCCGCTTCGGCTTCTACCGCATCGCGGCAGACCAGGCGGAGAACCTGCTCGGCGTGATGAAGGAACTGCTGAAAGACCCTGCGGCCAATGCCGAACTGCTTGCGCCTCACAAGGTGGACACCTCTGCCTACGAAAAACAGGTGGCGCAGGAGCAGAAGACGCAGAAAGACCAGAAGCAGGAACAGAATCAGACAAACAATGTAGAACCCCAAAAACAAGAGAACATGGAACAAAAACAGGGAAACGTGCAGCAGAATGCACAGGAGAACAAACAGGAGAACAAGCAAAGGCAAGGTTACCAGCCCATCGACGAAAGCCGCATCGACTGGCAGGCACTGGAAAAGAACTGGGGCGTGAAGCGTGAGGAGTTGGAGCAGTCCGGCGACCTGCAAAAGATGCTCAACTACGGCAAGTCCGACCTCGTGCGTGTCACGCCCAACTTCGGCGGCGAGTCGTTCAGTCTCGATGCCCGCCTCTCCTTCCGCAAGGACGATGACGGCAACGTGCGCCTCGTTCCCCACTTCATCCGCAAGGAGCAGAAGCTCGACGAGTACAAGGGCCACAAGTTCACCCCGGAAGAGAAGAAAGCCCTGAATGAGACAGGCAACCTCGGCAGGATCGTGGATTTGGTGGACAAGGCCACGGGCGAGATAACCCCCTCCTTCATCAGCATCGACCGCAAGACCAACGAGATTACCGACATGCCCGCCGCCCGCATCCGCATTCCCGAACGGATCGGCAAGACGGAAATCACCCCGCAGGAGCGTGAGATGCTCCGTGCCGGACTCCCCGTCAAGGACAAGCTCATCGAGCGCAACGACGGCCGGAAGTTCGTCACCACCCTTCAGGTGAACGTGGAGCAGCGTGGAGTGGAGTTCGTACCCGGCACAGGCAAGTCGCCCCGTACCGTAGAAGAACAGAGCAACAAGGAATCCACGAAAGTGGCGCAGGCAGCACCGCAGCAGGAACCCGGCAAGCAACGCCGCAACACATGGACCAACGAGGACGGCAGCATCCGCCCCATCACCAAATGGAAGGGCGTGCCCTTCACCGAGGAGCAGAAAGCCGACTACGTGGCGGGCAAGACCGTCAAGCTGGAGAATGTGCCCGACGACAAGGGTGTACCCTCCACCATGTACCTCCGCTTCAATCCCGACAAGGGCCGTCCCTACCGTTACGACACCAATCCCGACAACGCCCAGAAGGTGGCTCCGGCAAACGAGAGCCGCACGCAGGTGGCCGTCAACAGTCAGGGTAAGACCAACGAAGCGACCAAGAATGTCAACGAGCCGCTGCAGAAGGGACAGACTGCCCCGAAGGACGACATCCAGCAGAAGCAGGAGAAACGCAAGAGCAAAGGCATGAAAGTATGAGCCGGAGTGCCACCACTAAATCCATCATTATCCCAAACATGAGAACAGAAACAATAGGTAAAAACAGAAAAAAGTAAATCAGTATGAAGACGATTATCGCAGAGAAGCCCTCCGTGGCACGTGAAATAGCCCGCATCGTGGGCGCGACCAAGAGAGAAGAAGGTTATTTTTCCGGCAACGGCTATGCCGTCACCTGGGCCTACGGGCACCTGGTTCAACTCACCATGCCAGAAGGCTACGGCATCCACGGTTTCGCCCGTGAGCACCTGCCCATCCTGCCCGAAACCTTCACCCTGCAGCCCCGTCACACCAAGACGGAGAAGGGCTACAAGCCCGAACCCAGCGTAGTTACGCAGATACGCATCGTGGGCAGGCTCTTCAGCGAGAGCGAACAGATTGTAGTGGCCACCGATGCCGGACGCGAGGGCGAGCTCATCTTCCGCTACCTCTACAGCTACCTGAACTGCCGCACGCCCTTCGTTCGCCTCTGGATTAGCTCCCTCACCGACAAGGCCATCCGCGAAGGGGTGCGCCACCTTGAAGAGGGCAACCGCTACGACCGCCTCTACCATGCCGCCAAGGCACGCAGTGAGGCCGACTGGCTGGTGGGCATCAACGCCACGCAGGCCATGACCATCGCCGCAGGCAGGGGCACCTACTCCCTCGGACGTGTGCAGACACCCACGCTGGCCATGGTGTGCGCCCGCTACTGGGAGCACAAACGCTTCACGCCCGAAGCCTTCTGGCAGGTACATCTGTCTGTGGAAGGCACAGGGGAACAGACAGTGAAGTTCTCTTCCTTAGAGAAATGGAAGGAGAAATCCCCTGCGGAGCACATATATAATAAGGTAAAGGCGCAGCCCTCCATGCTCGTCACCAAGGTGGAGTGCAAGGAGAAGGTGGAGGAAACGCCGCTGCTCTACGACCTCACCACCCTGCAGAAGGAAGCCAACGCCAAGCACGGCTTCACGGCGGAGAAGACACTGGAGATAGCGCAGAAGCTCTACGAGAAGAAGCTCATCACTTATCCGCGCACCGGCAGCCGCTACATCCCCGAAGATGTCTTTGCCGAAATTCCCAAGCTGCTCGCCTTCCTTGGTGGCTATCCCGAATGGATTGGCAAGGTACCCCACAGGGACAGGCTGACCCGCCGCAGCGTGGATGACAGCAAGGTGACCGACCACCACGCCCTGCTCATCACAGGCGAGAAACCGCTGTTCCTCTCTAAAGAGGACAACACCGTCTATCAGATGATAGCCGGGCGCATGGTGGAAGCCTTCTCCGACAAGTGCGTCAAGGAACTCACCACCGTCACCGCCCTCAGCGGTGAGGCGGAGTTTGCCGCCAAGGGCTGCGTCATCCGTCAGGCGGGATGGCGTGCCGTGCTGGGCGAAGAGAACGATGAACAAGTACTTCCGCCTTGGAAGAGCGGCGACCCCCTTGCCGTATGCGGCATCAGCCTCACCGAGGGCAAGACCAAGCCGAAGCCCCTGCATACCGAAGCCACTCTGCTCTCGGCGATGGAGACGGCAGGCAAGGACGTGGAGGACGAGGAAGTGCGTCAGGCCATGAAGGAATGTGGAATAGGCACTCCCGCCACCCGTGCCGCCATCATCGAGACCCTCTTTGCCCGTGGCTACGTGCAGCGTTGCAAGAAGTCGCTCGTGCCCACCGAGAAGGGGCTGGCTCTCTACTCCGTAGTGAAAGGGATGCGCATCGCCGATGCCGCCCTCACGGGAGAGTGGGAACGTGAGCTGGCACGTATCGAGCGTGGAGAGAAGGAAGCCTCCGCCTTCCATGAGGAGATAGAACGATACACCACGGAAATCACCGCCGAACTGCTCTCCTGCGACAAGATCTTCGGGCACAAGCCCTCCGGCTGCACCTGCCCCAAGTGCGGAAAGGGGCAGATGCAGTTCTACGGCAAGGTGGTGCGCTGCGACAATCCCGAATGCGGTCTGCCCGTGTTCCGCCAGAAAGCCAACCGCGACCTGAAGGACGAGGAAATCAAGGAACTGCTCACCACCGGGAAGACCGCCCTACTGAAGGGCTTCAAGAGCAAGCAGGGCAAGAGTTTCGATGCCATTATCGCCTTTGATGCCGACTACAACACGGTATTTGTCTTCCCCGAAGTGAAAAACAAGGGAAAACATTCCCCGAAGAGGAAATAAATGAGTACCTTCGCCACTGAATCAAAGTCGAATCGTTCTTGTTCTTCTAAGACCGGACTGATTTACTTTGGATTTAGTGGTGGCACTTCGGGAGGGATACCCGGAGTGCTTTTTTTCTTCTATCCCGACATTAGTATTTACCACTATAATCCAGAATATATATGAACAAGAACGAAAAGAAGCAGGAGGAGCTGTCGTACTACCACCTCTATCTGCAAAAGCACCTTCAAGAGAACCGTTTTGAGCAGGCCGGTGATGCCTCCTTCATCGAGACCCGTGCCGACCTTGCCGCAACCGCCTACGAGCAGGCACGCCGTGAGGGCTATCCCATAGAGGGAGCGCAGGAACTGGCGATGCAGACCCTGCTGAAAGGGCTGCACCACTCCAAATACGCCATCCTGCGTGAGGTCATCACGAACGAGTTTGCCTACGAAATCCCAGAAACGCAGCAGGAAGCCTTTACCGCGAAGCTGCTGCCCTTGGTGGACAACGTGTATTCCATCTACGACCTGTCCGACGACCATTTCGCCCAGTCGTTGGACTATGACCTGCTGTACAGCGAACTGACGGGAGCTGTCGTACTCTATCTGGCCGAGTATGGCGTTTAACCGCAAGCAGCGACTGAGGGACAACATCGAGGCGATACGGACGGCCTTCCTCCTTGACCGGGAAGGGCGCACCCCCACCGAGGCCGAGCGCGACATACTGCACAGCTACTGCGGCTTCGGCGGCTTGAAGTGCATCCTGAATCCCGCCAAGGAACTGACGGATGCCGTCCACTGGGCGAAATCCGACCTCGAACTCTTTGCCCCCACGGCGGAACTCCACCGCCTTATCCGTGAGAACAGCCGTGACGAGACGGAGTACAAGCGTTATGTCGATTCGCTGAAAGGCTCCGTGCTCACGGCCTTCTATACCCCGAAGGAAATCACCGACACCCTCGCAGGCGTGCTTGCGGGGCATGGTGTCGTGCCTGCACGGTTGCTGGAGCCGTCGGCAGGCATGGGCGCTTTCGTGGACTCCATGTTGCGCTATGCCCCCCAAGCCGATGTGATGGCTTTCGAGAAGGACCTGCTGACGGGCAGGATGCTCCGCCACCTTCATCCCGACCGGAAAGTGCGTGTAGAGGGATTCGAGAAGATAGAAAAGCCCTTCAACGGCCATTTCGACCTTGCCCTGTCTAACATACCCTTCGGCGACATCGCCGTGTTCGACGCAGAGTACGAGAAGCGTTCCCTCATGCACCGGACAGCGGCGAAGAAGATTCACAACTACTTCTTCCTGAAAGGACTCGATGCCGTACGTGACGGCGGCATCGTCGCCTTCCTCACCTCGCAGGGCGTGCTGGACAGCGAGAGCAACAACGGCACTCGCTTCCTGATGATGAGGAATGCCGACCTGCTGTCGGTGGTGCGTATGCCCAACAACCTCTTCACGGAGAATGCCAACACCGAGGTAGGCTGCGACCTGATCATCCTCCAGAAGAACAGCAGCAAGGAAGAACTGTCGGAAGATGACCAACTGTTGACGCAGACGGTGAAGGACAACCATACCCATGTGACGATCAACCGCTACCTGCTGGCGCATCCCGAGCTGGTCATACATACCAGTGCCAAACTGGACACCGACCCATATGGGAAGCCTGCTATGGTCTATCTGCACGAGGGCGGTGTAGCAGGAATCGCCGAGGACTTGCGTAAGCGAATAGATGCTGATTTGGCTGCACGATTGGATGTGGCATGCTATAAGGGTGTGACAGAAGAGATACCTGTCCAAGCCATTCCGTCTGCAACCAAGGAAATCAAAATAGCGGAAGAAGTCCCGCAGATCAAAGAAGAACCGAAAGAACAACCTTCGACAGATTTTTTTGCAGAAGGGAAGGCGGTACAACTTACCCTCTTTGACTTATGGGAGTACACCGTTCCGCAAGAGAAGCCTGCCCCGAAAAACAAGAAGAAGTCCGCTGTCGCCAAACAGGCACAAAAGGGAAACAATCCCACACCTGCCCGTGCGGAGAAGCCGAAGAAGCAGGACGGCGAATCATTGCAGTCTTCACAGAAAAAAGCAGACGATGCCCCAAAAGAAGAAAAGAAAACCCTGCCGGGCGACATCTATGCGGACATCAACTGGGAAGACAATCCGCCCATCAACGGATTCTATGAGGCCATGATGACGCTGACACCCGAACGGCGTGTGGCACTGCGGCAGGAAGCGGAGCGCCATCGTCAGGAGCAGTTGAAAAGATTGGGCGTGAAAGATACGCTCAATCCCGCCTTCATCCCTCCTATGGGAGAGATAAAGCCGCTGTCTGAAGCAGAGCCGACACATGTTGAGGCAGAGCAGACAGTGGATAAAACTGCGCAAACCGAAGGAAATGGATTGTTCCAAGGTACAGCCAATGCTCCTGCCAAACAGAAGCAGCCACCGCTTGACCTCACTCCGCATCCCTACGACCGCACGCTGGAACCCCATCACCGTGAAGGCTCCATTGTGCTCGATGCGGCAAGGAACGTGGGCTATTTGAAAGACCTCACGCCATACGGAGCGATGTTCCATCCCGCCGACCTCAACGGTTTCCAGAAAGAGAAACTGATGCTCTACATCTCCCTGCGCGATGCCTATGAGCGTCTGTACAGCTATGAGGCGGAGAACCACGAGGGGAACAAACCGCAGAGAGGCTACCTCAACACCTACTACGACGAGTTTGTCCTGCGCTACGGCAACCTCAACGCCAAGCAGAACGTGAAGCTGCTGCTGATGGATGCCGCAGGACGCGACATCCTCTCCTTGGAGCGTGAGGAGAACGGGCAGTTCGTCAAGGCCGACATCTTCGAGCGTCCCGTGTCCTTCTCTATAGACGAGGTTGTACAGGCAGACTCTCCTGAGGAAGCCCTGTCCGCCTCACTCAACAAGTACGGCACGGTCCATCTCGACTATATGCGCTCGCTCACCGACACCACCGCAGAGGAACTGCTCGCAGCCCTCCACGGCAGAGTCTATTTCAATCCCTTGGCTGACAATTACGAAATCAGCGACCGCTTCATAGCTGGAAACGTCATCGACAAGGCGGAGCGCATCGGGGCATGGATTGCCGACAATGGGGAGCATGAGCATCTGGCGGAGGCGAAAGAGGCGTTGCAGGCATTGCAGGATGCCGCCCCGCAGCGCATCACCTTCGAGGAGCTCGACTTCAACTTCGGCGAGCGGTGGATACCCACGGGCATCTACTCCGCCTACATGAGCCACCTCTACGAGACCGATGTCCGCATCGCCTACGCCCCCGCCATGGACGAGTTCTCCGCCGTATGCGACCGCAAGAACATCAAGATATGGGACGAGTTCTGTGTGAAGGGTTACTACCGTCACTACGACGGCATGAGCCTGCTGAAGCACGCCCTGCACAACACCTGCCCCGACATGATGAAGTGCATCGGCCAGGACGAGAACGGCAACGACATCAAGGTGCGCGATGCCGAGGGCATACAGCTTGCCAACGCCAAGATTGACGAGATACGAAACGGCTTCTCCGAATGGCTCGAAGAGCAGTCACCGGAGTTCAAGGAACGGCTCGTGACGATGTACAACCGCAAGTTCAACTGTTTCGTGCGCCCGAAGTACGACGGCTCTCACCAGACCTTCCCCGCCCTCGACCTCAAGGGGCTGGCCAGCCGAGGCGTGAAGGACATCTATCCCTCGCAGAAGGATTGCGTGTGGATGCTCAAACAGAACGGTGGCGGGATATGCGACCACGAGGTTGGAACTGGTAAAACGCTGATAATGTGCATGGCAGCGCATGAGATGAAACGGCTGGGCCTCGCCCACAAGCCGATGATTATCGGGCTGAAAGCCAATGTGGCGGAGATAGCCGCCACCTATCAGGCGGCCTATCCCAATGCCCGCATCCTCTATGCCTCCGAGAAGGACTTCTCCACCGCCAACCGCGTGCGTTTCTTCAACAACATCAAGAACAACGACTACGACTGCGTCATCATGTCGCACGACCAGTTCGGCAAGATACCCCAGTCGCCCGAGTTGCAGCAGCGCATCCTGCAGGCAGAGCTGGACTCCGTGGAGGAGAGCCTCGAAGTGCTCCGGGCACAGGGCAAGGACATCTCCCGCGCCATGCTCAAAGGGCTGGAGAAGCGCAAGTTCAACTTAGAGGCGAAGCTGCAGAAGGTGGAGCACGCCATCAGCTCGCGCACGGACGACGTGGTGGATTTCCGCCAGATGGGCATCGACCACCTGTTTGTCGATGAGAGCCACCAGTTCAAGAACCTCACCTTCAACACCCGTCACGACCGGGTGGCGGGCTTGGGCAACTCGGAGGGAAGCCAGAAGGCCCTGAACATGCTCTTCGCCATCCGCACCATACAGGAGCGCACGGGCAAGGACCTTGGGGCGACGTTCCTCTCCGGCACCACCATCAGCAACTCGCTGACGGAGCTGTACCTGCTCTTCAAGTACCTGCGCCCGAAGGAGCTGGAGCGGCAGGACATCCGCTGCTTCGATGCCTGGGCGGCTATCTTCGCCAAGAAGACCACCGACTTCGAGTTCAACGTGACGAACAACGTGGTGCAGAAGGAGCGTTTCCGCTACTTCATCAAGGTGCCGGAGCTTGCCGCCTTCTATAACGAGATTACCGACTACCGCACGGCGGAGGACGTAGGTGTGGATCGTCCGCACAAGAACGAGGTACTGCACCACATACCGCCCACGCCCGAACAGGAGGACTTCATTGAGAAGCTGATGCAGTTCGCCAAGACGGGCGACGCCACGCTGCTGGGCAGGGCGGCACTCTCAGAAACGGAGGAGAAGGCGAAGATGCTCATCGCTACCGACTATGCCCGCAAGATGGCTCTCGACATGCGCATGATAGACCCTGCCTATGAGGACCATCCCGACAACAAGGCGAGCCACTGCGCCAAGACAATAGCGGAGTATTATCGCAGGTACGATGCACAGAAAGGTACGCAGTTCGTCTTTTCTGACCTTGGCACCTATCAGCCGGGCGACGGCTGGAACGTCTATTCCGAAATCAAACGCAAGCTGATGGAAGACTACGGCATCCCCGGCCATGAGGTGCGCTTCATACAGGAGTGCAAGACGGACAAGGCACGCAAGGCGGTGATAGCCGCCATGAATGAAGGGACGGTGCGTGTGCTCTTCGGTTCTACCTCCATGTTGGGCACAGGTGTCAATGCGCAGAGGCGGTGTGTGGCCATCCATCATTTGGATACCCCTTGGCGACCGTCCGATCTGCAACAGCGGGACGGACGTGGTGTGCGTGCCGGTAACGAGATTGCCAAACATTTTGCAGGGAATAACGTGGATGTCATCATCTATGCCGTGGAGAAATCGTTGGACAGCTACAAGTTCAACCTCCTGCACTGCAAGCAGACCTTCATCAGTCAGCTGAAAAGCGGAGCAATGGGCGCACGTACCATTGACGAGGGAGCGATGGACGAGAAGTCGGGCATGAATTTCTCGGAATACATGGCCATCCTGTCCGGCAATACCGACCTGCTTGAAAAGGCGAAATTAGAGAAGCGCATCGCCTCGCTCGAAGGGGAACGCAAGTCGTTCAACAAGGGCAGGCGTGAATCGGAGTTCAAGCTGGAGTCCAAGACAAGCGAGCAGCGGAACAACCAGGCGGTCATCACTGCCATGACGGAGGACTGGGAGAAGTTCACCGCCACAGCCAAGACCGACAAGGAGGGCAACCGCCTGAACGCACTTCGCATAGAGGGTGTGGATGCCACCGACGAGAAAATCCTCGGCAAGCGTTTGCAGGAGATAGCCAAGAACGCCACCACTGGCGGACTTTACCAGCCTGTCGGCGAACTGTACGGCTTCCCCGTCAAGGTGGTCAGCGAGCGGGTGTTCAAGGAGGGACTGGAGTTTACCGATAACCGCTTTGTGGTGGAAGGGAACTACAAATATACCTACAACAACGGGCATCTGGCGATGGCCGACCCGATAGCGGCAGCACGCAACTTCCTGAACGCTTTGGAGAGAATCCCCTCCATGGTGGAGCAGTACAAGGAGAAGAACAAGGCACTGGAACGTGACATACCGCAGTTGCAGGAGATTGTGGGCAAGGTGTGGAAAAAAGAGGACGAGCTGAAGCAGTTGAAGTCCGAACTGGCCGCATTGGACCGAAAAATCCAGTTGGAGCTTGCGCCTCCTGTTCCTGAGGTGAAACTGCAAGAAGAAAAGCAAGAGGTTTCAGCCCGTCCTGTCCTTACAAGCCCTCATCAGACAGAAGAGGTACAGATAGTCTCCGTGCTGCCATCCGGCAACCGCATGGCTGGAAGGTTCAAGATAGGCTGACGTATCCTATTATATATTATAATAAAGGAGGGTGATTACTGAACGGTCGCCCTTCTTTTATCCGACATTACCAATCATTCATATATGGCAAAAACAAAAATCAAGTTTCGTGCCTCTTCTGTCGGGATGAAGGAGGGCACGCTCTATTATCAGGTGATACACAACCGTGTGGCAAGACAAATCCATACTGAGTACAGACTTTATCCCTCGGAGTGGGACGCGGCACGCTCGTCCATTGTCCTGCCGTCTTCCTCCACTCCGCAACGCTATTCGTATCTTCTTTCCCTGCAGGACACATTGGAGGCGGACAGGAAGAAACTGCTGCTGGTTATTGCACGGTTGGACAAGGAGGCGCAACCCTATACCTCAGACAAAGTGGTCGAATATTTCCGGGAAGGGAAGGTACTACATGGTATCATCGGCTACACGTTGGAACTGAATGACAAGTTGCGAAAAATCGGCAAGAGGCGCATGGCGGACAGGTTCACCACGACCATCAACAGTCTGCGGAATTACCTGAAAGGAAACGATGTGCCATTGGAGGATGTGGATGGAACGATGGTGCTGGGATATGAACAGTGGCTGAAAGAGCGCGGACTTTGTCGCAATACCACCTCTTTCTATCTACGCAACCTGCGTACCATCTACAACCATGCCGTGGAGGAAAAGCTGGTGGTTTCTTCCTCGCCGTTCAAACATGTATATACCGGCATTGACAAGACTGTCAAACGAGCCCTTCCTTTGGAAATCATCAAGCAACTGAAAGAGCTGGACCTGAGTCTGTACCCAAGAATGGAGTTTGCAAGGGATATGTTCCTGTTCAGTTTCTATACCCGTGGAATGTCCTTCGTTGACATGGCACAACTAACTCAAAGCAATTTGCAGGGCGGTATGCTCACTTACCGCCGTCAGAAGACATCGCAACAGCTACACATCAAATGGGTAGAACCCATGCAGAAGATTGTCACGAAATACCAGATAGACGGCTCTCCCTATCTTCTTCCCATTGCGACCGGAGAAGGAACCTCATTCTGGAAAAAATACAAGAACTCCTACAACCGCATCACCAAGCAATTGAAGAAAATCGGCGAGATGATGGGACTATCCATTCCGTTGACCACTTACGTTGCACGTCACTCCTGGGCAAGTGCAGCCAAAAGCAAAAACGTGGCACTTTCCACCATCAGCGAGGGATTGGGACACGATTCTGAGAAGACAACACGGATTTATCTTTCATCATTGGACACCTCTGTCGTTGACAGGGCAAACAATCTAATCATCAATTCCCTGTAAAATACAAATCATCATGCCGTCACATAAAAAGCCCGCAATTCCGTGACTGATGTAATTGTTACGGAGTTGCGGTTTTCTCTTGTATGTCTGTTGTCTTTGTCTTCGAATGTTGAGCAAAAAGAGGATTCTCTCTTTAAGAGAAACTCTTTCCGCTGCAAAATTATGAAAATTATTGCAAATCACCTAATTATTGAAGGATTTTTTGACTGAAAAACCGAAAATTGTTGATTTTAATCAACCTATTGTTGAGCAAAAAGGGCTTTACGCAAGAAATGACACCTATAAATCAAGGGGTTTGTAAAAAAGAGTTTCTCTTAAAGAGAGAAACACGTTTGATGTGACCAAATTAAAAGATTTATGCGCATAGATATATATTGTGTAATACTGATTCTTTTGCTATTGGGTGCAGGGGTTGTACATTCGCAAGAGAGCCGCACGGAAATCTATATTGATTTCCGTGTAAACAGCATGGTTGTAGATTCCACATACTCGGCCAATGCTACTCGCATTCAAGAAATAATAGATTTTCTCCGGAATATTCATGAAAACCAGACAATTAACATCGTGGAAGTCTCATTCCGTGGTGCTGCTTCACCTGAGGGCAGTGACCAACTTAATCGCAGGTTGGCAAAAGGGCGTCTCTCAGCTCTTGAAAAGTTTGTCCGCAAGGAAGTGGATATTCCCGACAGCCTGATTACCCGTAGCGACTGCTATATACCGTGGGAATATCTTAAATCACAGATTGAAGCTTCGGATTGGCTTCGTAAAGATGAGGTGCTCGCCATCTTGGAGGAAGAGTCCTCGTTAGTGGATCACCGACATCCCGATACATATATTGACAACCGTATCGTGAAATTGAAGGCTTTGGACGGTGGTAAGGTATGGTTACAGATGAACGAACTCTTCTTCGAGCGTATGCGAAATGCCTGTGTTGTATTCGTGACTTATAGGCAGGAACTTCCTGCAGAACAAAAGCCTTTCATCATTTGCGACACCACTGCTGTTGACTCGGCCATTAATCTCGTGGAGGTTTTACCGGATACGACAGCCGTGGATACCTTTGTTGCCAAAGTGGAAGGGTGGAGTCGTAAAGTACATATCAAGACCAATGCCATAGGTCTTGGAATGGCTATCGCCAATATTGCCGCAGAAATAGACTTGTCTAAACACTGGTCATTCTCCTTGCCTGTATATCACTGCGCCTGGAACTATTTCAAATCCACCATCAAGTTTCGTGTATTTTCTGTTTACCCTGAATTTCGCTATTGGCTGTCAGAAGACAACGACGGACTATTTGCAGGGATTCATTTTGGAGCGGTATTCTACAATTTTGCTTTTAACGGTGATTATCGCTACCAACGCCATCACCGTGATATACCAGCTTTTGGCGGAGGTGTGGGCATCGGATATCGTATGCCCATCAGTAAAGACAACCGTTGGCGTGTGGAGTTCTCACTCGGTACAGGTATATATCCATTACATTATGATAAGTTCCGCAACACCCCGAACACAAAGGACGGACTTTTGATTGAGAGCATTAGAAAGACCTATTGGGGAGTTGACCAAATAGCGGTATCATTCTCATATATGTTTGACCTCAAGAAGAAAGGAGGCAAGCGATGAGAAAGTTATTATGCTATATGATATGCATGTTGGTATTGTTCCTTAACTCTTGTGATGTTTACGAATGGCCAGAGACATCCAGATCTGTAAAACTGCACTTGCGGTTAAATTACGAAACGGACATGACCAAATGGGAACATCTTTACGATGGTGTGTCAGTTGAAGAACAGGAATTGAGCGATACATACGACAACCATCAGAAGTATGGAAAGATACGTTACATCATCCGAACCTATCCCATATCGGAGAAACAGCGCGCTTCCCAAAACTACTCACAGGAGTTCGTCTTCACAAAGGATATAACCGAAGGCTACAACCACGAGGTTACGCTTGATGTTCTGCCGGGGAACTACTATATTATGGTGTGGTCGGATTTGATAGAGACAAGTGGCGATAGTTATTTCTACGATGCAGATAATTTCGCTGAAATTAAGCTACAGGGTGAACATCAAGGAAATGCCGACCATCGGGACGCTTTCAGAGGAACAAGCAGTGTTTCCCTTGTAGCGGATATCGAAGAACACCAACCAGACACTCTCGATGTTGCAATGCAAAGACCGCTTGCCAAGTTTGAGTTCATCACCACGGACCTGCAAAAGTTCATAGACAAAGAAATGGAAATCCTCAAAAAAGAAACGGAAACAAGAGGACATGACAATCCGACCAGAGTTGACATAAATGATTATAAAGTTATAGTCCTTTATTCAGGTTTTATGCCCGACACATACAATATGAATACAGACAAACCCATTGATTCGTCTATGGGGGTATTCTTCGAATCAGAACTGAATGCCTTAAATGAAAATGAGGCATCATTAGGTTTCGACTATGTGTTCGTAAACGGTAAGGAAGCAGGCGTTTCTGTTCAAATTGGATTATACGACAGTGAAAACAGACAAGTGGCTTTTTCCGAGCCCATAAACGTTCCATTGCGCAGAAATCGCCACACCGTGGTGAAAGGTTCGTTCCTGATGCAACAGGCTTCGGGAGGTATCACCATAGACTCTGATTTTGACGGGAACCATAACATCGTAATTGAATAATATCTTAAATGAATGATGATGAAATCGTATATACATATTCAAGGTCTGATTTTGGCATTAGTTATATTGTCGCTCTCTGCCTGTTCTGGAGATGATTGGCTGCAAACAGACGGAGAAAAAGTTTCTGTTACGTTTCAACCTACCTTAAATGGTGTGTTGAACACCCGTGCCATCGGCGACGCTACCAGTATAGACCAACTTGTCGTAACGGTGTATGAAGGTGGTGAAACCAAATCAAAGGTATTCTCACAAACGTATGATTGGACTTCGGTGCAAAGCAGCGGGGTCTCACTCACATTGATTGAAGGGCGTACCTATCAGATTCTCTTTTGGGCAGAGCACAAAGGGAATGGGGCATATACCCTGACCGATGACGGGAATATCACAGTGAATTATAACGGCTATCTTCGTGGCGGCTTTGGGGATATGGAGAAGCTGGACGCTTTCTGCCAGACCACAACGGTCACTGTAGGAACACAGCAGGTGGAAAACAAGGGAGAAGTCAGGTTGTCCCGTCCATTGGCTCAAATCAACTTTGCGGACAAGACCACACAGCCTGTTGCCGGAAGCCATAAGGCATTGGTGACATTTCATGGAATTCCGTCATCATTCAATCCGTTCACAGGTGAGATTGTAATGTCCGAAGACGATGTATGTTTCACGTTTACAGACTTTCCTGAGGAGCATTTATCCGTGGATGGCTCAACCTATTATTATATATCAAGCAATTATGTGTTTGCACCGAAGACAGGAACGGCATCTCTCAAGGCAACCCTTGACCTGCAAGACGCGGAGGGCAACACTATAAAACAAGTGACGTTGGGCAACATAGGGATTGAACTAAACAACAGAACCAATATTCTGGGTGCTATTGTTCAGGAACCCGAAACATGGAGTGTCTGGGACGGAACAATTCCTTCTGCCTCCACAATGACAAAAGACGATCAGAACCGCTACATCATTGACGAAGCTGCCGACATTGCTTGGTTGGGAGCAAATGCCAATACTCTTGCCACAGGCGGAACCTTTGTGATGACCAAGGATATTGATATGGCCAATTTGCCAGGGCTTTCAGCCATTCAACTGCCACAGGGAAGCACATTGGATGGTGGTGGACACACTATCAAGGGATTGATACTGACTGATGGGCTGCTGGGTGATGCCACGCAGATAACAGTGAAGAATTTGAATGTGGAGGAGGTAACCGTTGCCAATAGTTCTTCAGATAAAACCCATGTAGGGGTACTGGCCAATAGCGTCAAAGGCACTAGTATGTTCAGTAATATCTACATTAATAAGGCTTCGGTAAGCACGCAAAACGGGGCAGCAGGCGGCATTGTTGGATATGTTTCGCGTAAAGAATCTGACAACCGTGATGAAACATTGACTGTCACCTTTGATGATTGCCATATAGAGGAAACGAAAATTTCAGGAACACTCAGCGAAGGCTACCTGGTGGGGTTGCTTCGTGGGTATGACAATGCAGAAACCTTGCAGTTCAACACCAATTGCACGGTTTCCACGGGGACAATTCTAATCAACAACTATGTTTCTCCCTATCGGGAAGGCAATGAAGGTGTCTGGCTGGCTGCAAACGACTATTCGAATTATAACGGATGGTTGGGTAACGAGGAGTGCTATCGGGGAAAAGTGATGTATGGAGCCAACCGGTTTATACCTTGTTGGGATGGCTCTACCAAGATTACTCCTTTGACTGATGGCTCCACCAAACTGATTTATTCGGCATTCGACCTGGCCGCTTTGCAGGGCACTGCTGCAGGCGACATCAAGTTGATGGAGAATGTGTGCATGGAGTACGACTTGGATGGCGCGTCAAAAGAAGGCGTGCGAAATCACAATTTCACCCCACTGAGCACTTTAAACTCTTTGGAGGGCAATGGCAATACAATCTACAATATCACTATCACAGGTAATTACTACAGTGGATTCGTCTATAGTGAGGGTTGTGCCACTGCCTTCAAAAACGTTAACTTCGATGGTGCCGACATCCGCGTGACCCACGGAAGCGAGGGAGATGCCTATGTTGGAACACTGAGGGGCTTTGCATACGCCAACACAACCATTGAAAATGTACATGTGCGCAATGGTTACCTTTACGGAGTGAACAAGATGGGTGGTCTGTGTGGTGGCATCTTCAGTACGGTCACTTGTTCAAACAGTTCCGTGCAGAATTATCATTTTGAGAATTATGATTCTGAGGTCGTAAGTGGAGGATTCAAGGCGAATGGCGAGATTGGAGGACTTATCGGATTCATTCAAGTTAATGATGCGTCAACGGTGAATACCATCTCCAATTGCTATGTGAAGGAAAATTCGTTCAACTGCGTTACTTATAGTGCTTCAGCTTGGGACAGAAGCGTTGCTCCTTTTATCGGGGATATCCGTACAAGCAAAGCCGGTCGGGTGAATATCACAAGTTGCAGTATTCAAGGAATCAATACTTATACGAATGCTTCTACAGGAGCAGCTGCCACTTTTGACCAACATAAGAAAAAAACAGGAGGGTCAATTTTCAATCCTGTTTACACATATTACCCTCTTGTAGGGCAATGCTATTCTGTGCCCATTCTGGATAAGAAAGGTTCTGTTTATATAGACGGGACGAACATACTTTGATAAAATCTAAAATCATCAAGCAATATGAAAAAGTTGTTTTACCTACTATTGGCAACACCGCTGTTATTAGCCTCGTGCAGCAATGACGAAGAGGTGGCAAGTGAAGAGACCGTTCAGGTAAGCTTCAGTACAGAATTGCCGGGACGTATCGGCACACGCGCAGCATCCACATTGAATGTCAACAAAGTGGTGTGCGCTGTGTTTGAGAACGACACTGAGATTAAGAATCTTCGTGAAGTGATTGACATTACAGAGGCCGGATCCATTGAGTTCTCACCTCGCCTGATCAAAGGGCGCACATATGATGTCGTCTTTTGGGCGATGAAAGATGGTTGTTACGATGTGAGCGATATGACCGCCATCACACGTGTCTCAGGAGGAACTTCTTCTGAAGCTGAATTTGAGTCATTTACAGAAAGTGTAGAAATTGAAGTAACAGGCTCAAAGTCGGAAACGGTCACACTGAAACGCCCGTATGCCCAGCTTAATCTTGGCGTGACGGCAGATGATTGGAATGCTGTGGCCAACGAGAACACATTCAATATGACCCCTAAAAAGATGGTCATCAAAACGAGTGGCAAGGATACTTTCAATGCTTTGAAAGGAACAGTCACAGGCGACGATGCAGACATCATACGAAATCTGGATGTTTCGGGTAGTGATCTTTCGGTTGGAGAAACCACTTACAAAAGCATTGCCATGTGCTATATATATCCGGAATCGAGTCAGGGCAACTTTGATGTTTCATACACCATCTCCACCGAAGACGATAGGGTCATTCGTAAAGACGTGACCATTCAGAATGTTCCATTGCAGGCAAACTATCGTACAAATATCGTTGGTGGACTGCTGACTGGAACGATAACATATACTATCACATTTGAGGAAAACTTTGCTTCAAATAATAATTAGTGAGAGATATAACAGTGTTTAACCCATTAATCCTAAGAATTAGAAAATGAAAGAATAAGAAATCAAACATGCATTAGGGAACGATTTCGTCAAGACAAAAGGACAAATAGGTCTTATCTATTTTGCCTTGTCGAGAAATTGCACTTCTAAGTCATTTTCTTAGAGACTCCCTCAAATTGATAGCAGACATCTGCTAAGGATTGGATCGGCCCGGAGAAGAAATTCTTCAGAATATTGAACGTGATTCCGTTTACTCTCAGAAGTGCGGAAAAGCATAAAAACAAAAAACGTAAAAATTCTTTTATGTAATAACTATTTGAGATTAAAAAATGAAAAAGAAAAATTTATTCATGAGTATGCTTGCGATGGCAAGTATGCTTTTTGCGACTTCTTGTTCGCAAGATGAAGTGCTTAACGAGTCTGCAACAGACGATTTCGTTAATGCAACGTTTACCGTCTCTACATCTGCTGGCATTGAAACACGTGCCGTAGTAGGTGATGGTACAACTGTAAACTATGTTGCCTGTGCTGTTTATAATGCAGCAAACGAAGAAATGACAGGATTGCGTCAGTATGTATCACTGTCAGACAAGAAGGCCACATATTCCGTTCGTTTGGTCAAGGGTCAGGCTTATCGTGTAGCATTCTTTGCTTACAATGGTCAAGCTGATGGTAGTTCCGACTATTATGACATGACTGATTTGAAAAACATTAAAATCAAGGATGCTGTTTCAAACATTGAGGCTCGCGACGCATTTACCAACTATGTGGATGTTTCAGCCTCAGAGACGACGGTAGCTGTCAATAAAGATGTAACACTGAAGCGTCCGTTCGCTCAGCTTAACCTGGGCGCCTATGCAGCAGATATAGAGGCTGCACGTCAAGCAGGTATTGTGGTAGAAAAGAGCAAAATCAAGGTAACAGGTGTTTATAAAGCCTTTAACGCATTTGAAAACAACGTTGCCGGAACTACAGGAGATATGACTTTTGACTTTAACGGACTCCTTTCAGAGAAGCTGAAAGCAGATGTTGATGGTAATGGCTCAGATGAAGAATTTGACTATCTTGCACTGAACTACCTGCTCGTAGGTGGTGCAGGTAGCCCGAAGGCAACAACAGACGTTACATTTGTATGGAAGACAGCAAATAGCAAGACCAACGACCCTGCGACAGAATTCAAGAATGTGCCTGTGCAAACCAACTACCGCACAAACATCGTGGGTTACTTGCTGACCAATCCTGCTGAATTCAACATCACTATTGATGAGAACTTTAAAACGCCTGATCATTTTGTGGTGGTTTCAGCTGAAGAACTGGTACAAGAGATGATCCCTGTCAGTGGCGTTATCACTTTGACCAGGGATTATGTCGTAACAGGTAATTGGACTCCTCTTGTATTTTCTGAAAACATTACCATCAACGGTAACGGTCATACTATCCAAGGTCTTGACAAAGCTTTGGTTCTTAGAGCAAATGGAGTTAATATAAGTATTAACGATTTGACTATTGCAAAATCCAATATTAGCTATTCTGCCTCAGATGCAAATGAAACAGCTTTGGGTGTAGGTGGATTTATCAGCTATATGGATTATGCCGGAACGGCAACATTCAACAACTGCCATCTTAAAAATTCTACAGTGAACGGTAATGAACGTGCAGCCGGTTTGATTGGTTATACTTCAGGCAATCAGTTAACAGTCACAAATTGCACGGTTGAGGGTTGTACCATCAAAGCTACTGGTAGCACTGGAGGTATCGTTGCCCACACACAGACCACTGTTTCTATTTCAGGTTCTAAAGTAGAAAAATCAACTATTGAGTCCACTGAAGATAGAAGTACAAAGGCAGCTATTGCTGGAGGTATAATTGGTACCATAATGGGAGCAACTACGTTTGACAATGTGACTGTAAGTGGTAACACTGTTATCAATAACGGTGCAACACCTCTCAATGAAAAGGTTGGCCGTGTCGTAAGTCCTGGTTCTTTGACAGATAATTAAAGAAGCCTCACCATCCTTTAATGGATATTCACAGAAAAACCATTGATTAGGGACCTGCCGTTCGTGAAATGGCAGGTCTCATTTTCCTGTATGCATCTGCGATACCCCTTAGTTATCGTTCCCACTGATTCGTTGTATGGCAAGATAATCAGTAATGTAAAACCCATAATGTTGACCAGCTAAGAACCTTTGAAAAATCAGTTACCGTAGAATGAAAAGAATTTTGTCTTTAGCTTTTACCATCCTCGTCGCCTTGTGCATAGAGGTCGGTATTTTTATGCTCATTGCCCACTGGTTGGGAATAAAGGTAGCCATTGCCGTAATAGCGGTTGAGTGTGTGTTAGTTTTATGGACGGTTTACGAAATCAGGCATGCCAGTGATGAAACAGAGAAATGACACGTCTGCCTGCCAAAAATATAAAGGAAACATCAAAAATGGAAGATAAATATTCAATCTTGACAATTTTTGGGAGGCATATACTGCAAACATGTATTTCAAAAGTATAAAAATTAGTAACTTTGCAGCCCCAAAAAAATGAAAGAGAAAAGACATAGATGAAGATAAAATATGACCACAAGCCCCCACAAAGGTTGTATATGAAGATCTTTGTGGGGTATTTTTTGTTGATAGGGCTGGTGCTGACTGCGGCAGCCCTTGTCTATATGGAATATCGCAACATAGAGTGTGCCGTACAGGAAGAAGAACAGACGGCGGAACGTTGGAAACAGGCGAACAGGACATTTGAAACCATGTACGACCTTGCCATGTCTGAACTGCATACCTTCACGGCAGATAAGGAAGACTATGAGGAATATGAACTGAAGAACCTTGCCGCACAACAGATGCTTGATTCCCTAAAACGGCTTTATCCGGAAGAGAAGCAACTGGAACGGATTGACTCAGCCAAATCCATATTGGCAGAAAAAAGCCTGCAGGTGCTCTGCATGATGAGGACTTTCAATGACCTTGCCCATACGGACAGCCTCATAGAATGCCAAATTCGGGAAATGACCCTTGTTGAGCAAAAAGCCATACGGGAGCTGAAAAAGAATTCGGAACAGAAGAAAGACTCGTGGATAGGACGCCTCTTCAAGAAAAAAAGCAAGAAGCAGGAGCCCGTTGAACAGGCAACGGAGTCGAGGACGCAAGCCGTAGGAAGACTGACAAAATTAAGGAAAGAAATTAGTGAAAGGAATGAGGACTTACGCCTCCGGATGGAAATGCAGACGGACAGCCTACGCCTCCGTAACGAGTACCTGAACAAGAATTTCGCCCGACTGATGCACGAGTTCCAGCAGGCATCCACCGAACAGCGAGCCGCAGAAATGGAAGAGATGCTTTCCATGCGCCGACATTCGTTCTTTTATATTGCAGGATTGACCTTGTTCGGTATGCTACTCAGTTTTGTGCTTTACAATATTATCCATAGGGACATCCGCAGACGTTATAGGGAAAGACTGAAACTGATAGCCTGGAACGAGGAAAAACAGGAAATGCTGGAGCAGAAGGAGCGTATGATGATGATACTGAGCCATGAATTACGCTCACCTCTTGCCGCAGTCATGGGGTATGCGGAACTGATGCAAGATACAAATGACACAACCATCTCAACTGCAAAACGGAACATCCTGCGGGCTGCAAGGATGATGCAGGGACTGCTCAACTCTTTACTCTATTATTATCGTCTCTCTTCAGGGAAGGACAGGGTCAATGAGACGTTGTTCCTGCCCAAGAGTATTGCCGACGAGTTGGAAAGCATGTTCCTGCTGGCAGCGGAGGAAAAAGGAATAGACCTGCACGCCGATTTCGAGGGAGAGAACGTACTCGTATCGGGCGACAAGGAACGGATATTGCAAATCGGCCAGAACCTGATGAGCAACGCCGTCAAGTTTACAGAAGAGGGCGGTGTCTCGCTTTTGGTAAGATATGCAGAAGGAACATTGCTGCTGGAAGTGTGCGATACGGGAACAGGCATCAGCAAGGAAGAGCAGAATGCCATCTATGAGCCGTTCAGCCGACTGGCCAATGCAGACGTAAAGGACGGCTTCGGACTTGGGCTGAGCATTACCCGTAAGCTGGTGGCATTGCTGAACGGTGACATCTCGTTGGAAAGCGAGGTCTGCCAAGGGACAACCTTCCGTGTCACCCTCCCCCTCTCCCTTGCAACGGAAACCGAGAATGAAAGCCACCAAGAATCATTCCACTTCTCCAAAGATATGAGGATGATTGCCGTGGACGATGATGCCGTGGTGCTGAAACTGACCCAGCGGCAACTGGAGCGTGTGGGGCTGGAGTGCGACACCTGCCAGAATGTGGAGGAACTGATGGAAAGACTGCGCAAAAGGGAGTACGACCTGCTGCTCACCGACATCAAGATGCCGGGCATGAACGGCTATGAGCTGCTCGACCTGCTGCGCTGCTCCAACATCGGCAACTCGAAGAACATTCCCGTATTGGCAGTGACCGCTCATATCTCACGTAAGGAAGAGGAACTGGTGAAGGCAGGCTTTGCCGGGTGCCTCTACAAGCCGTTCTCGTGCGATGAGCTCTATGCCGCCGTGCGCCATGCCCTGCGTGAAAAGAGGAAACAAGTGAAAAGCGACATGGACGACATGGAAGCCATAGACTTCACCCCGCTCCTTGCCAACGAGGAGAACGGGCGGGATATGCTGGCGTTATTGGCGGAGCAGACGAGGAAAGACATGGAGAGCCTGCGGCGTGTGCATGATAGTCATGACAGGGAGGCGTTGGCAGACCTCACCCATCATCTGCTGCCCGTGTGGACGATGCTCAGGATAGACACTTGTCTGCAAGCATTGAGAAACGCCTACCGCAAGGATTCTGCGGGCTGGGCAGATGTAGCCCGATATATAGACAAGGTGATAGCGACTGGCGAGCAACTGGTCGCACAGGCAGAGAAAGGAATCGAAACGTATGGAGAAGAATGGAGAAGAAAGGTAAGATACTAATCATTGAAGACAACGCCCCATACGCCCGCTATCTGGGTAACTGGCTGCGTCCCCACGGATATGAGGTAGAGACTGCCTGTCACAGTGTTTCTGCCAAGAAGATGCTGGGCAGCGAGAACCCGTATGTATGCGTGCTGGCCGACATACGTCTGCCGGACGGTGACGGCGTGGAGATTCTGGCATGGATGCGCAAGCATGGAATCGCCATTCCCTATATTGTAATGACACAGAATGAGGACGTGACATCGGCGGTGAAGGCAATGAAGCTGGGAGCGAAAGACTATCTGCCCAAGAAACTGATTGACGAGGAGAGTCTGCTCAAAACTATAGAAGATGCCATTGGCGAGATAAGACGGAAAAAGACGGTCATCTACAAGCGCAACAGCCATGCCTATACGGTCATGATGAAGAAGGTCAGAATGGTTTCGTCCATTTCTATCTCTGTTCTTATAACGGGTGAGAACGGTAGTGGCAAGGAACATGTGGCGCAGGCCATCCATGAGCACGGCAACCGCTCTTCCAAGCCGTTCATTGCGGTGGATTGTGGGACTCTCCCAAAGGAGTTGTCTGCATCCGCCCTGTTCGGACACAAGAAGGGAGCGTTTACGGGAGCCACGGAGGATAAGGTCGGCTTCTTCGGGCAGGCCAATGGCGGCACGCTCTTTCTGGACGAGATAGGCAACCTGTCCATGGAGGCGCAGGTGATGCTGCTCCGTGCCTTGCAGGAGCAGACTTACCGCCCTGTAGGCAGCGAGCGTGATGAGCATTGCAACGTGCGTGTCATAGCCGCCACCAATGAAGACTTGAAGAAGGCGATAGAGGAAGGTCGTTTTCGTCAGGACCTCTTTTATCGACTGAATGAGTTCGACATTCACCTGCCGCCCTTGCGAGATTGTCTTGATGACATTCTGCCCTTGGCGGAGTTCTTCAAGGAATCCTTCCACGAGGAGACGGAATGCGAGGCTGGCGGTTTTACCGAAGAGGCCAAAAGGATGTTGCTTTCTTACAGCTGGCCGGGCAATGTACGTGAGCTGCGCAACTGCATCAGGAAAGCCGTGCTGATGGCGGATGGTGGAGAAATCACGCCCGATTTGCTGGAGTTGGACGTGTCCTTGAAGAACCAGAACAATCCCTTGACGTTGAAGAACGGCTGGGAGGAGCGTCAGCGCATCTTGGCTGCATTGGAACGGGCAAGATGGAACAAGAGCAAGGCGGCGGAACTGCTGGGCATCAGTCGTCCGACACTCTATGAGAAGATAGAGAAATACGACCTGGGGAAAACCTGAAATGGAAAGAAATGTAATACGGGAGGTGTAAGGCCAACTTACGGAATGTAAGGAAACCTTACACCTCTTTTTGTTTACTCTGGAAATGATGATTCTTATTCCTTAATGATAATCAGCTTGTTACGCTCTTCGTTTCACCGTTTGGCATCCGTTGGCACTTGATTTGACACAATATAGAGTGTGATCACATAAACAATCAAGTGTCAAACTCATAACAACAAACAGAATGAAAGAATACTCCATACTGACAAGGACAGACTTCTTCGGGATTCTCAACGGTGACTCGGAACTGGCAAGCGAATGTATCCACAAGGCATACCATGATTTCGTGGAACACATCATCGAGTGCTGCATGGGCAGGCGTGCGGTGGAAAACGTGCATGTCGCTCTGGCATTCGCCGAGATAGAGCTTCGTTTCTTGATAGACATCGTAGAGGAAGAGTTGCGCATCCATGCCAAGAAGGCGATTGCCTTCATCCGCAAGATGATGCAGCTCGCCAGCCAACTTCACACCGAAGTGCCACCACTTACATCCAACATCCATCCCACAAATGTTCCCTCTGTCAAAAGCGAAACGCAGAAGTCCTTGCAATGGACGGGCAACACCCTCGACCTCGTAGAACTGATTTACGGGTTGAGTGAGATGGGCTGCATCGACAACGGCGAGACACCCCTGAAGGTACTCGCCCCTGCCCTCTACGAGTTCTTTGGGCTCGACACCAAGGAGTGCTACCGCTACTACTCCGCCATCAAACTGCGCAAGAATCCCAGCCGTACCTACTTCATCGACAAGATGCAGAAGAAACTCAACGAAAAGATTCGCAGGGATGAGGAATTGGAGCAGATGAGGAGGTAAAAGGACATAAAAAGCGGCTTTTTCTATGCTGAAAATTGTTTTAGGACAAGAAAAACGTATGTTCTTGAATGAAAACGGTCTATCTATTTTGCTATGTCACAAATTTGTTATACATTTGTGGCAAAATTAAAGAAGAAATGGCAGCGCAAAGTGTTTATAATGAGATAAAAAGAAGGGTGGAGAAATCCAAAAGGGGAAGACTCTTCTTTCCCGATGACTTTCACCCGGCATCTTCTGATGCGGTACGGTCGGCCTTGGTTCGTCTGTGCCGTGCGGGCGACCTTATGCGTGTGGCCCAGGGCATCTATTGCTATCCGAAAGTGGACAGGAAATGGGGCAGCGGCATCATACCGCCCTCCATTGAAGAGATTGCCGAAGCTATCGCCAAGCGCGACAAGGTGAGGATTGCCCCTACCGGAGCATACGTATTGAACAAGTTGGGACTATCCACCCAGATTCCGGCCAATGTCGTGTTTGTCACGGATGGTTCCGGACGTCGCGTGTCCATCGGGAAGGGCAAGGGCATCCTGTTCAAGCATACGTCGGAAATGCGAATTTTCGCTTTCCGCTCCACCCTGATGCAGCTTATCGTGACTGCTCTACGCGAGATTGGCGAACAGAATGTGACCGAAGAACAGATGGCCATCATCAGGCAACATCTTGAACATGTGACTGAGGAAGACTATCAGAAAGACATCCAACTTGCACCGATATGGGTGCGCAAAAAACTCTCATAGCTATGAAATTTGCAGATTTATCCGTAAAAGACCGACAGGAAATCATACGCCGTGTGCAAGCCGAGAACGGGTTGCACCTTCAGATAATCGAAAAAGACTGGTGGGTGACGGCAGTCTTGCGGGCATTGTTCGCTTTGCCCTATGCGGAGCACATCTCCTTCAAGGGCGGTACCAATCTGAGCAAGTGCTGGCATCTCATCAGCCGAATGTCCGAGGATGCCGACATTGCCATAGACCGTGAATATCTTGGTTTCAGCGGCAAGTTGTCAAAGACTCAGATAAGCGACAAACTGCGCCGTGCCTCCTGCTCGTTTGTCAGGGAAAGGCTGCAATATGACTTGGCGGAGCAACTCGTCCGGGACGGCATTTCCAAGGATGCGTTTACGGTGTCCGTGAACATCACCCCCGTGACAACGACCGACCCTGAAATCATCGAGGTGGCCTATCATCCCGCTTTTGACGACAATACCTATATCCGTCCCAAAGTTATCATTGAGGTCAGTGGTCGTTCCATGAGCGAGCCGGTCACTCCTGTCAAACTGCGGTCGTTCATCGACGAGGTCTTCACAAAGGCTCCATTCACGGAAAAAGAGTTTGAAGTCCGTGCCGTGCTGCCGCAACGTACTTTCCTTGAAAAGGTGTTCCTGCTGCACGAGGAATTTGCTAAGCCGAAAGAGAACATTCGTACCGAACGTATGTCGAGACACCTCTACGACATCGGCCAGATGATGGATACACCGATTGCAGAGGAAGCCTTGCAGGACAAAGCACTCTATCAGTCGGTCATCGACCATCGCCGCACCTTTATCGGTCTGCGAGGCTTCGACTATGACACTTTGCAGCCTGCCACTTTGCGGATAGTGCCGCCGGAAAGCATTGTGGAGGAATGGAAGAAGGACTACGAGGTGATGCAGGAAACCATGATTTACGGGGATTCATTGCCGTTCAGCCAACTGATAGAAAAGATTCGGAAGCTGAATGAACGAATCAACGGAATGGGATAAGGGAACCCTCTAAATATACAGATTAAGGGAGAGTCAACGCAGGATTGGCTCTCCCTTAATCGTTCTTACTTGTTCTGCAGCAGATGCTTCAGGCTTTCATCGCTGGCAATGCGCTCCAGCTCGTCCTTGACAATCTGCTTCACCTCGTCCTTGATGCGGTTGTAGTTTTCCTGCACCTTCTCCTTCATGCAGTCGTTGCCGTGCTCGTCCGTGAAGTCCGTGATGACGGGAATGGGCTTGTAGGCTTTCGTCTCGGCGGCGACCTTCGCATTGTCCACCACAATCTCCGCATGGAAAATCTTCTGCTCGATGCGCTCGTCGAAGTTGTCGGAGACCGCACCCACGAACATGCCCTGCGTGAGGCCGGAAATCTTGCTGGGCGGGATGAGCGAGTCCATCTGCGTGTTGATGGAAGTGGAAACGTCCTGACGGTTGATGGAGATGGACTGCCGCTTCTGCAACACCTTGCCGAAACGCTCCGAAAGCGTCTTGGCAGTCTCGCCCACCACCTGCCCGGAGAAGATGTTGCCTACGGTGTTCATCACCACCTTCGCCTCCTTGTCGCCATAGTCGCGCACCAGCTGCGAGAAGTCCTGAAAGCCCAGACACACCGCCACCTTGTTGCTTCGTGCCGTGGCGATGAGGTTGTCCAGTCCCTTGAAATAGATGGTGGGCAACTCGTCGATGATGACCGACGATTTCAGCATCCCCTTCTTGTTGATGAGTTTCACGATGCGGGAGTTGTAGAGGCCGAGGGCCGCCCCGTAGATGTTCTGGCGGTCGGGGTTGTTGCCCACGCAGAGAATCTTCGGCTCTTCGGGGTTGTTGATGTCGAGGGTAAACTCGCTGTCCGACATCACCCAGTAGAGCTGCGGCGAAATCATGCGAGAGAGCGGAATCTTCGCACTGGCAATCTGTCCCTGCAACTGTTCCATCGCTCCTCCTTGCCAAGCGTCCATGAAGGGCGAAAGGTAGTTCTCCAGTTCGGGATAGCTCGTCAGGATGGGAAACACATCCTCGTAGCGACGGTTGAGCAGTTCGATGGTATGGGGAAAGGTGCAATACCTGCCGCCTTCGTAGATGCGCAGGAACCAGATGATGGCAGCGAAGAGGATGATGGGCGATTCCACGAAGAAGTCGCCCTGCTTCTGCACCCACGTGCGGTTGAGGTTGAGCATGATGGTATAGGCACTCTCGTAGGCATCCGAAATGTCGGTCATGAAGTCCGGGTGGATGGGGTTGCAGCGGTGGCTGCGGCGAGGGTCATCGAAGTTGATGACATAGAACTGCGGTTTCACCTTGTAACCCTCCGGGTGGTTCAAAAGATGGTTGTAGGCAATCATGGAGAGGTCGGGAAACTTGAAGTCGTACACATACATCGAGTAACCCTTCTCTATCTGCTGCTTGATGAAGTTGTTCACCACGGCATACGACTTACCACTGCCCGGCGTGCCCAGCACGATGGAGGCACGGAAGGGATTGACCACGTTGATCCAGCCCCTGTTCCACCGCTTGCGGTAGTAGAAGCGTGTGGGCAGGTTCACGGAATAGTCGTTCTCCAGCAGCCTTGTCTCCTGCATGAAACTCTCGTTTTCCGTGTTGAACACATCCTCCATCAGATTGTGCTTCAGCAGACGGCTCATCCACAGCCCGCCCATCAGCAGGCAGACATAGCCTGCGCCGATGGTGGCGATGTACAGTCCTGCCACAGCCTCCGTGGGCAATGGCAGTGCCAATACCCACCAGTTGAGGAAGAACAGCACGCTGCCTGCGGCCAGTGCCGTCCAAATCCTGCTCCAAGTGATTTTCTCGCCCTTCACGCCCTTCGTGCCGAGGCAGGAAAGGGCAAGCAGGAGTACGGCGAACAGCTTTGTGTAGAGGATGGAATGGAACAGTCCCGCCGTGCGGTTGAAGTTCATCAGAATCCTGTCCACCACACCGATGTCCACGCCCCACAGCCGTATGGCACTATAGCAGTACCAATACACGTTCATCACTACCAGTATTATACTCACGGCACGCAGAAAATCCATGATTTTCGCCAGTGCCCTCAAATCGTCTTCTTGTGACATTGTTCCTTTGTTTTGAAGTGAATAAAAAATACGATGTTACATTCCCAGTCCCTTGCGCTTCTTCTTTTTCTTCTTCCGCTGCATGGCACGGATAAACGCCTCCTCTTCGGGGGCGATACCAAAGCCGTCAGGCGAAAAAAGCCCTGCACCTGAG
This sequence comes from Parabacteroides sp. KHUB-01, assembly GCF_056640935.1. Lineage (NCBI taxonomy): Bacteria > Pseudomonadati > Bacteroidota > Bacteroidia > Bacteroidales > Tannerellaceae > Parabacteroides > Parabacteroides sp. KHUB-01. The sequence continues at coordinate 857,541 of NZ_CM153256.1, forward strand.
ATATGGAAGTCGTCAGCGGTGTATTCCTCCGCCTTTGGCGTGACAGCGTTTCTATCTTCAGAAGGTACAGTCATCGTTATCGGCTCCTCGTTGGCGTATGGCAGCGTGAAGTGTTCCTGCAAGGCATTGGCCGAAAGTTCCCAGCCCATGCGTGAGCCGTTGAGCACGCAACCCGTGCGGTGGTCAATAAAGGTTGCGCCGTAGATGCGCCCGTCCTCCGTATGGCGCAGCACCGTGTCGATGCCCTTCTCCCTGAGCAGGGCGATGAAGCGGTCTTGGTGGTGCGTTGCCTCCAAAGCCGCCAATACGGTGCGTTTCGTCATGTCAGCGAGTTTCCGGTCCGTTATCTCTTTCTTGGAGCGTGCAAACTTGTTTTGCAGCGCATCATATCCGGCTGACTTGCCGAAGAGCGAGGATTTGAACGGGTTGCCCGTCTTGTTGCCCGCATCATCCGTGGCGGAGAACACCAGCCCGTGGTATTCCCGTCCACGCACGATGCCCCGCGCTTCCTCCACCGTCACATTGTACAGCGACAGCAGCGCACGGTATTCGCCCAGCGACTGGATGCGGTACAGCCTGTTCACCGCCTTCACGATGTTACTCACCTGCTTCTTGATGTTGCCTGCCGAAGTGTCCACCTTGCGCAGCGGACGCTCTATGCGCTCGCCTCGCCGTTCTGCCGGATGTAGTCCATACTTCCGCTCCAAGTCCTTGCGTATGCGCTCGCTCCTGCGGAAAAGGAAGTCCTGGTTGAGCCGCCTGCCGCTTTCATCCACATTGATGGTGACGATGTGCAGGTGGTGGCGGTCGATGTCCTCGTGCTTATAGACCATATAAGGCTGGTTGCCGTAGCCCATACGGTCGAGGTATTCCCGTGCTATCTCCTGCAGTTCCGTGTCCGTCAGCACATCGTCGGGATGCGGATTGATGGAGATGTGCAGCACAGGCTTCTCCGTGCGCACCGTGGCGGGAATGAAGGCGAGAAAGCCCTCCATCGCCTTGGCAATATCCACCGTGCCGCTCCCATCGTTGAAGATGCGGTTGGTAGCCAACAGCCGTCCCTGCTCCTTGTTGATCTTCTCCCCGTTGTAGGCGAGCGCACCGTAGAGCGACTTTCCTAAACTGATTTTGGTGACCATTTTTCCTCCATACTTTTTGAGAGTTCTACAATTCGGCGGCTCAACGCCGCCAGTTCCTCCGTGCATTTCTCCAGTTTGTAGAGCAACGCCATCGCCTTTTTCTCGGAGAAATGCGACCGCAATTCCTTCACGACTTGGTTGTAGTTCGTGCCGATGGCACGGAACTGCGCATGGAAATCCGATAGCTTGGTGTAGTAATCCACCAAGCCCTTGTCCACCGTAACGACCCTGAACGTCCTGCCGAAGAACTGCTCCTTCAGGAACACCGCCTTGGCATAGACACCCGATTTCTCGTGCATGGCGAGGAACCTGTTCCACTCGCCGTCGTCGAAACGCACCATCACGCAGTGCGTCTTCGTGTCTAACTTGGGGCATCGCCCCGTCCTTCTTTTCTCTTTCTGCATCATTGATTGGATTTAGTGGTTATGCGCCAAGGCCCCCTTTCCCAACTCCAACCATCGGTTTTCATCAGGCTTCCCGACTTCGGAGGAAGAGCCCGTCCCCCGCCAGTGGGGCAAGAGCTTTTCGGGTAACTCAAATCCTTTTGAGTAACTGAAAAGACATCTTGCTATTGGCTAATGCCAATAAAAATCCGCCTTCGGACGGATTGGTGTGTTGCCTGATAACCCTGGTGGCAGTGTCCAAGGGCAAGCCCTGTCGCTTGGGTGCAAAATTACGGCTATTTCCGCCTCTGAATCAGCGTTTTTGCTGTGCCAACCGCTACCACCCTGTGCCACTCGCTGCCACTCATTCCGAAAGTGATACGGATATGAAAAAATGCCTATACTTTTGCATCGTGATTCAGATGAAGGACTGAAAACAGGTGCTTTTGAAAGACTGTAAACGGGACTGGTTTTACATAGGAATGAAGGACCATTCAAGGTTGCCCAGATACGTCTTCACAGTCATTGGCAGGCAGAGCTGGTTATCTGCTTGAACACTTGAAACTGCGGACGCACTTGAAGCCAGACCAACGGATGAAGTCACGAATGAGAATGAAAACGGATATACGTACGTGTGATTAACAATACGCTTCCGTAATCCGACTTATGTATAACAATAATAATTATCAAAAGTATGAATGAAACCAAGTATGTGGCTATCTCCACACAAAAGGGAGGAGCCGGGAAGACAACCCTCACGGTGCTGGTGGCAAGTTACCTGCATTACGTGAAAGGCTACAATGTAGCGGTGGTGGACTGCGACTTTCCGCAGTACAGCGTCCACGACATGCGCAAGCGTGACCTGAAAGCCATCATGGAGGATGAGTATTACAAGTCCATGGCCTACGAACAGCTGAAACGGTTGGAGAAGAATCCTTATCCCATCAAGTGCAGCCGTGCCGAGGATGCCATCAAGACGGCGGAGCAGCTCTGCGAGAGCCATCCGAACCTCGACTTCGTGTTCTTCGACCTGCCGGGAACCATCAACAATGTGGATGTGGTGACAACCATAGCCAAGATGGACTACATCTTCACTCCAATCATCGCAGACCGTGTAGTGATGGAAAGCTCCATCAAGTTTGCCACTGTCATCAACGAACAGATGATAAGCACGGGCAAGTCCTGCATCAAGGGACTGTACCTTGTGTGGAACATGGTGGACGGACGTGAGAAGTCGGAGTTGTACAAGGCTTACGACAAGGTATGTGCGGAGTTCGCCCTTCCTATACTCAACACGTTCCTCCCCGACAGCAAACGCTTCCGCAAGGAGACAGGCACAGAGCGAAAGACCGTATTCCGTTCTACGGCGTTTCCTGCAGACAAGACACTGGTGCGAGGCAGCAACCTCGACAAACTTGCGGACGAGATACTTGAAATAATCAAAAACTGAATGGTATGGCAAAAAAGACACGAATCGACGATATTGACAGTGCGGCAGTCATCAACTCATTCCGTCTGGACGATACCAGCCTTCCCTTGGAGGCGAGAAGCACGGAGAGCAGCCGCCAGCCGAAGACAAAAGAGCCTGGGCAGCAGACTGCCACGTCCGCCACCTCAACGAAGAAAGGTATGGACGGCAATGGCAAGCCTGACTATGAGAGTACCTTCGTATGCGAGTCCAATGTTACCGCCAGACTTGGCAAGCAGGTATATATCAAGAAGGAGTTTCACGACCGCATACAGAAGATACTCCATGTAGTCGGAGGCAACGAGGTGACCATAGCAAGCTATCTGAACAATGTCCTTACATATCATTTCGAGCAGTTTCAGGATGATATTGTGGAAGCGTTCAACCGTCATCTCAAATCATACAATCTTTAATATCATAACAATCACATTTTATCAACATTTCAAAAACAAGACATTATGAAGAAAAATCAGAAGAACAACGGTATGAGTAAGTTTCAGAAAGCAGTGAACAAACTCCGCAAGGAAGGTTTCCTGAACAAGCCGAAAGGCAGCGAAGGTCGCGGTATGCCCGTCCTCATTGACAAGGATTTCCACGATAGAATATCGGCACTCGTGGAACACGTGGGCAACGGCATGACAGTGCAGCAGTACATTGACAATGTGCTTGCCAACCACTGTGCCCTTTACGGCAAGGAGATAGACCGAAAGATTGAGGAGAGCGGTGTGAAACTGGTATATGTCAGTTCGGAAGCCTACGATATGCTTGCAGAACACGCTCCCCAGTCATCAAACGATGGGACGGTTTGTTTCTGCGTGGATGGCATCCTCCGCGAACATCTTGCTCAATACAAGGAGACTATCGGAAACGAGTTCAAGAGCCGAGGCATCGTTTGTCCAGAAATCGAGAAATTATAATTGAGACAGCAATCACATTTTATCAACATTTCAAAAACAAGAAATCATGAAGAAGAATCAGAAGAACAACGGCAATGCTGACAACCTGCAAGCAGGAAAACAAAGAACAATGCGCAAACCCTTGTCCGCCTTTATGGAGGCATCGGAAATTAAAGTGCGCCAATGTGTCTATATCGACAAGGAGACACACGACAAGTATGCCAACATTATCAGATACATGGGTAACGGAATCACCCTTGGACGTTACATCGACAACGTGCTGAATGAGCACCTGCGCCAATACCAGAATGAACTGCAGGAGGCTTACTACCAGAGTATCCAGAATGCCAAACTGTTTTGAAGATGGAACTGAAAGGAATCATTCTGACCGTGTCGCTTCTCTGCAACGTATGGTTCATACTCCTGTTGCTGCAAGAGCAGATCAAGGAAACCAAACTTGTCCGATTCTTGTGCGGTATCTCCGAGCTGTGGAAGTCGATGGCAGGCAATCCGCCTTCCCCACAAAAAGAAGAGACAGAAATCAGTAAGGAAATCCCCGATGTTATCGGCAAAAGCAAGTTCAAGATGAGTGTCGCGAAGTCAACCGCTGCCACCCCTGTGCCAAAGGATTCCACTTCTGAAAAAGGCGATGCCATATCAGAAAACGACACTACCTTTGATGTCGGAAATCAGGAAAAAGGCAATCAGTCCGCCCAAGTTCCGGCAGAAAAACTGGATGAAACGTTCAGCAGCCTGACACCGGATGAACTTGGATATTCTGAGGAAGAACTGAAGGAGGAATACAAGCCCCATGCTTCGGGATGCAGTTTCGACGAGATAGCCGATGCCGTACAGACCATCAAGAAAGACGAGCCGACCCAACAGGAACTGACAAAGGCCGGAGAGGTCATGACTGAACTGGACGGTACGGAGTTGTTCGAGAAGATTACGAGCATCATGACGGATGAGGTTTTAGCGGAACGGCTGGCAAGTGCCATCACGGCTTACGTGGATAGTATCGGCAATGCCGTGAAACAGGCAAGGAAACCGTTCGTCATCCCCGACAAACTGGAGGATTTCAACATCCGGGACTATGTATAACAATATAAATGAGAAAGAATGAGCAGATAGTAATATGATAGCAAAGCGGCACGGCAGTACAAGGTACAGCAAGCCCGCAAACGGACAGCCTAAGTCCGTAGAAACAAAAGGGCGACACCACTATATCCGAATAAAGTAAATCATTATCAACCCGCCCGACAAGGACTATCCACCCTTCGAGGGCACAAAACAGAACATCAATATGAACAAGAACAACAGTATCAGAACAATCCTCTCGGCAGCACTCCTCATCGCTGCAAGCGCAACCGCATTCGCACAGGGCAACGGACTGGCAGGCATCAACGAAGCCACCTCCATGGTCACCTCGTATTTCGACCCAGGCACGAAACTCATCTACGCCATCGGCGCAGTGGTCGGACTCATCGGCGGCGTGAAGGTCTATGGCAAGTTCTCGTCGGGCGACCCCGACACCTCCAAGACCGCCGCAAGCTGGTTCGGAGCATGTATCTTCCTCATCGTGGCAGCCACCATCCTGCGCTCGTTCTTCCTATAATATAATAATGTATGGCTGAATACCCCATCAACAAGGGCATCGGCCGTCCGGTTGAGTTCAAGGGTCTGAAGGCGCAATACCTCTTCATCTTCGCAGGTGGGCTGCTGGCTCTCTTCATCCTCTTCGTCATCCTCTACATGGTCGGTATCGGCCAGTGGATATGTATCGGCTTCGGTGCGGTGTCGTCGTCCATCCTCGTATGGCAGACCTTCGCACTGAACGCCCGGTACGGCGAGCACGGACTGATGAAGCTGGGAGCGGCACGCAACCATCCCCGATACCTTATCAACCGACGGCGGATAACCCGATTATTCAAGAACAAACAGAAAACGGAACAAGAATGAGGAACATATCCAAAATTACAACACTGGAAAACAAGTTTCCCCTGCTGGCGGTGGAGCACGGCTGCATCGTCTCGAAGGATGCCGACCTCACGGTCGCCTATGAGGTGGAGCTGCCGGAACTCTACACCGTAACGGGTGCGGAATACGAGGCGATACACGGCTGCTGGTGCAAGGCCATCAAGGTGCTGCCCGACTACTCCATCGTCCACAAGCAGGACTGGTTCATCAAGGAACAGTACAAGCCGGAGTTGCACAAGGACGACATGAGTTTCCTGAGCCGCTCGTTTGAGCGTCACTTCAATGAGCGTCCCTACCTGAAACACACCTGCTACCTCTTCCTGACGAAGACCACGAAGGAGCGCAACCGTATGCAGAGCAACTTCAGCACGTTGTGCCGTGGGCATATCATCCCGAAGGAGCTGGACAGGGAGACGGCGGAGAAATTCATGGAGGCTACGGAACAGTTCGCCCGCATCATGAACGACAGCGGCTTCATCAGGCTGCGCCGCCTCACCACCGATGAGATTGTCGGTACAGAGGACAAGGCCGGACTCATAGAGCGTTACTTCTCCCTCATGCCCGAAGGCGACCGCACTTTGCAGGACATCGACCTCTCGGCAAGGGAGATGCGCATCGGCGACAACCGCCTGTGCCTGCACACCCTTTCCGATGCGGAAGACCTGCCCGGAAAGGTGGCAACCGACATTCGCTACGAGAAACTCTCCACCGACCGCTCTGACTGCCGCCTCTCCTTCGCCAGTCCCGTGGGACTGCTGCTGCCCTGCAACCACATCTACAACCAGTATGTGATTCTGGACAACAGCGAGGAGAACCTGCAGAAGTTCGAGAAGTCCGCCCGTAACATGCAGTCGCTCTCCCGATACAGTAGAAGCAACAGCATCAACCGTGAGTGGATAGAGCAATACCTGAACGAGGCGCATTCCTACGGGCTGACCTCAGTGAGGGCGCACTTCAACGTCATGGCATGGAGCGACGATGCGGAGGAGCTGCGCCACATCAAGAACGACGTGGGCAGTCAGCTAGCAAGCATGGAGTGCATGCCGCGCCACAACACCATCGACTGCCCCACGCTCTACTGGGCGGCGATGCCCGGCAATGCGGCGGACTTCCCAGCGGAGGAGTCGTTCTACACCTTCACCGAACAAGCCGTGTGCCTCTTCACGGAGGAGACCAACTACCGCAGCTCGCTCTCTCCCTTCGGCATCAAGATGGTGGACAGGCTCACGGGAAAACCGTTGCACCTCGACATCAGCGACCTGCCGATGAAGCGGGGCATCACCACCAACCGCAACAAGTTCGTGCTGGGTCCGTCGGGCAGCGGAAAGTCGTTCTTCATGAACCACCTCGTGCGCCAGTACTACGAGCAGGGCACGCACGTGGTGCTGGTGGACACGGGAAACTCCTATCAGGGACTGTGCGAGATGATCCGGCGCAAGACGCACGGCGAGGACGGCGTGTATTTCACCTACACGGAGGAGAAGCCTATCTCGTTCAACCCGTTCTATACCGACGACTATGTGTTCGATGTGGAGAAGAAGGACAGCATCAAGACGCTGCTGCTGACGCTCTGGAAGTCGGAGGACGACAAGGTGACGAAGACGGAGAGCGGCGAGCTGGGCAGTGCGGTGAACGCCTACATCGAGCGCATCAGGGCAGACCGGAGCATCACGCCCTCGTTCAACACCTTCTACGAATACATGCGCGACGACTACCGCCGCGAACTGGCGGAACGGGAGATAAAGGTGGAGAAGTCCGACTTCAACATCGACAACATGCTCACCACCATGCGGCAGTATTACCGGGGCGGTCGCTACGACTTCCTGCTCAACTCCACGGAGAACATCGACCTGCTCGGCAAACGGTTCATTGTCTTCGAGATTGACAGCATCAAGGAGAACCGTGAGCTGTTCCCCGTGGTGACCATCATCATCATGGAGGCCTTCATCAACAAGATGCGCCGATTGAAAGGCGTGCGCAAGCAGCTGATTGTGGAGGAGGCATGGAAGGCATTGTCGTCGGCAAACATGGCGGAATACCTGAGGTACATGTACAAGACCGTGCGCAAGTATTACGGCGAGGCCATCGTGGTGACACAGGAGGTGGACGACATCATCTCCTCGCCCGTGGTCAAGGAGAGCATCATCAACAACTCCGACTGCAAGATACTCCTCGACCAACGGAAGTACATGAACAAGTTCGACCAGATACAGGCATTGCTCGGACTGACGGAGAAGGAGAAGTCACAGATTCTCTCCATCAACATGGCCAACCACCCGTCACGGCTCTACAAGGAGGTGTGGGTCGGGCTGGGCGGCACGCAGTCGGCGGTCTATGCCACCGAGGTGAGCGCGGAGGAATACCTTGCCTACACCACCGAGGAAACGGAGAAGGTGGAGGTCTATCGGCTGGCAGAGCAACTGGGCGGCGACATCGAAGCCGCTATCCGGCAGCTGGCAGAGAAAAGAAGGACAAGCGAGACATAATGTTTATCACAACCAGATTTTATCACATTCAACAATGATTCAGAACATGGGAAGAAGATTGAAGACTACAAGCAGGCAGATGCTGCTCCTGTGCGGCATCGTGCTGGGAATGGCGAGTATGGCCATGCAGTCATGCAGTGAGGCGGCGAGGGACGACCGTCCCGCCCTCTGCGGCAACTGGGAGAGCGTGGAGGGCAAGCCCGACGTGCTCATCTACAAGGAGGGTAAGGCATACAAGGTGACGGTGTTCAAGCGCAAGGGGCTGGGACGCGAGCTGAAACCGCAGACCTACCTCCTGCAGATGGAGAACGGCAACCTCTTCATGAATACGGGATTCCGCATCGACGTGGCCTACAACGAGGAGACGGACGTGCTGACCTTCTCGCCCAACGGGGACTATGTAAGAGTAAGACAGGAACCGACCAAACAATAGCGAGCAATGAAAGCAAGAATGACAATCCTTATCTGCCTGTGCCTGCTGACGGCGGGCAAGGCGAGCGCACAGTGGACGGTCATCGACCCGTCCAACATTGCGCAAAGCATCGTGAACACCTCCAAGAACGTGGCGCACACATCCACAACGGCGACCCACATGGTCAAAAATTTTCAGGAGACGGTGAAAATCTACGAGCAGGGCAAGAAGTATTACGATGCCCTGAAGTCGGTGAACAATCTCGTCAAGGATGCCCGCAAGGTGCAGCAGACCATCTTGATGGTGGGCGACATCACGGACATCTACGTGAACAGTTTCCAGAAGATGATGCGCGACGAGAACTTCACGGTGGAGGAGCTGTCAGCCATCGCCTTCGGCTACACCAAGCTGCTGGAGGAGACGGGCGACGTGCTGACGGAGCTGAAGAACGTGGTGAACATCACCACGCTCTCCATGACGGACAAGGACCGCATGGACGTGGTGGAGGGCTGCTACCAGAAGATGAAGCGGTACCGCAACCTCGTGAGCTACTACACCAACAAGAACATCAGCGTGAGCTACCTGCGGGCGAAGAAGAAGAACGACCTCGACCGTGTGATGGGGCTCTACGGCAGTGCCAACGAAAGATACTGGTAGCCTATGGACTTCGAGAATCTTCACCAGATACTGCGGTCGCTCTACGACGAGATGATGCCGCTGTGCGAGGACATGGCGGGCGTGGCGAAAGGAATCGCCGGACTGGGCGCACTCTTCTATGTGGCCTACCGGGTATGGCAGTCGCTGGCGCGTGCCGAACCGATAGACGTGTTCCCGATGCTCCGTCCGTTTGCCATAGGGCTGTGCATCATGTTCTTCCCCACGGTGGTACTGGGCACGCTCAGCGGAGTGCTCTCGCCGATTGTGCAGGGCACGGCCAAGATGCTGGAGGCGGAGACGCTGGACATGAACGAGTACCGGGAGCAGAAGGACAAGCTGGAGTACGAGGCGATGAAGCGCAATCCCGAAACGGCCTACCTTGTGAGCAACGAGGAGTTCGACAAGCAGCTGGAGGAACTGGGTTGGTCGCCCGACGACCTTGTCACCATGACGGGGATGTACATCGAGCGGAGCATGTACCAGATGAAGAAGGGCGTGCGCGACTTCTTCCGCGAGTTGCTGGAACTGCTGTTTCAGGCCGCTGCCCTCGTGATAGACACGCTGAGGACGTTCTTCCTCGTGGTGCTGTCAATACTGGGGCCTATAGCCTTCGCCATCTCGGTGTGGGACGGTTTCCAGAGCACGCTGACGCAGTGGATATGCCGCTATGTGCAGGTGTATCTGTGGCTGCCCGCGTCGGACATGTTCAGCACCATACTGGCCAAGATACAGGTACTGATGCTGCAGAGCGACATCGAGCGGATGCAGGCCGACCCCAACTTCTCGCTGGATTCGAGCGACGGGGTGTATATCGTGTTCATGATCATCGGCATCATCGGCTACTTCACTATCCCCACCGTGTCGGGCTGGATTATCCAGGCCGGAGGCATGGGCAACTATGGGCGCAACGTGAACCAGACGGCTGGCAAGGCTGGCGGCTTCGCCGGCAGTGTGGCGGGTGCAACCGCTGGCAATGTGGCCGGACGTGTCGGGAAACTGCTGAGATAAAGAAAAGTATGTGTAACATCAAAACAAGGAGAAAACAAGAAAATGGAATTCAAGTCATTAAAGAACATTGAGACATCGTTCAGGCAGATTCGCCTGTTCAGCATGGTGTTCCTCGCCTTGTGTGCCGTGGTGACGGTGTGGAGCGTGTGGAGTTCCTACCGTTTTGCGGAGAAGCAGCGGGAGAAAATCTATGTGCTGGACAACGGAAAGTCGCTGATGCTGGCACTCTCGCAGGACCTGTCGCAGAACCGTCCGGCGGAGGCGAGGGAACATGTGCGCCGCTTCCACGAATTATTCTTCACGCTCTCGCCAGAAAAGAGTGCGATTGAGCACAACGTGAAGCGGGCACTACTGCTGGCCGACCGTAGTGTGTACAACTACTACTCAGACTTTGCGGAGAAGGGTTACTACAACCGCATCATCGCAGGCAACATCAACCAGGTGCTGAAGGTGGACAGCGTGGTATGCGACTTCAACGGCTATCCCTACCGTGCCACCACCTACGCACGGCAGCAGATTATCCGTCAGAGTAACATTACGGAGCGCAGCCTCGTGACGACGTGCCGCCTGCTGAACGCCTCGCGCTCGGACGACAATCCCAACGGCTTCACCATCGAAGGGTTCACCATCATTGAGAATAAGGATTTACAAACGATTAAAAGATAAAAACAATGACAAGGTATCGTATCAGAAAAACGGCGTGGAGGCTCTTCTGGGGTCTCCGCGACAAAAGAAAGCAGATGACAAAGTCGGCGAAAGACCGGCTGGAGAGTCTGCCACATCGGACGAAGAGACGCATCGTATTGGGAATGCTCGCCGTCTTTGCGGTGCTTACCCTCTACACTTTCGGCAAAGCCGTCTATGACATCGGAAGGGACGAAAGCCGGAAGATGGAGATAGACCATGCTGGGCAGGTGGATCTGTCCATCAAGCCCACAGTTAGTAATCACACAACACCTTATTGTTTATATGGAACAGACGAAGATTGAAGTACAGGACAAGACTCCCGACAAGGAGAAAGGCAAGGAAAAGCCCAAGCAGGAGCGCACACCACTCACGGAGGCGGAACGGCTGAGACGGCAGAAGATGATTGTGCTGCCTGCCATGGTGCTGGTGTTCCTCGGTGCGATGTGGCTGATTTTAGCCCCATCGTCTGACGGAACGAAAGAGCCGGGCATGGACGGCTACAACATGGAGATGCCGGATGCCGACAAGGCGGACAGGCAGATTATCGGTGACAAGGCGAAAGCCTATGAGCAGGGAGCGATGGAGGAACGCAAGGAGAACCGCAACCGCTCGATGATGGAGCTGGGCGATATGTTCGACCGTGAAGTGGCTGGAAACGAATCATCAGCAGATTTCAGCTTGACAGCCAATGACAGTGTGGAAAAGAGCAAGCCCGTAACGCCGCAAAGCATCCGTTCGTCTGCCACCGCCTACCGTGACTTGAACACCACACTTGGCAGTTTTTATGAGCAGCCAAAGGAGGAAAATGCGGACATGGAGGAACTGCTGGAGCGCATTGCCTCGCTGGAATCAGAACTTGAAAGCGAGAAAGGCAAGGCTTCCAATATGGACGACCAAGTGGCACTCATGGAGAAATCATACGAACTGGCGGCAAAGTATATGGGCGGTCAGAATGGAGGACAGCCAAAACAGGAGGCAATGCATGCCACTGTGAGCAAGACCGGGAAGAACACCGTCACTCCTGTGAAACAGGTGACGAAGCAGGTGGTGACCGCTCTCGGACAGCCGATGAGCAACGAGGATTTCATCACCGCCCATACGCAGGAGCGAAACTATGGTTTCAACACCGCTGTGGGCAAGGTCGGGGTATCGGACAAGAACACCATATCGGCGTGTGTCTATGGAGCGCAGAGCGTGACGGACGGGCAGGCGGTGAAGCTGCGCCTGTTGGAGCCGATGGCCGTGGCCGAACGGATTATCCCCCGAAATTCCGTGGTGGTAGGTGCGGCACGTGTGCAGGGCGAACGCCTTGGCATCGAAATCACCTCGATAGAGCATGAGGGGACTATCTTGCCTGTGGAGCTTTCGGTCTATGACACGGACGGGCAGCAGGGTATCTTCATCCCCGGCTCGATGGAGATGGATGCGGTGCGGGAGGTTGCCGCCAACATGGGCGGCTCGCTCGGCAGCAGCATCAACATCTCCACCAATGCGGGGGCACAGTTGGCCTCCGACCTCGGCAAGGAGCTGATACAGGGCACAAGTCAGTATATCGCCAAGAAGATGCGTACCGTGAAGGTGCATCTGAAGGCGGGCTACAAGGTGATGCTGTATCAAGATAGATATTGAAAACAGAATAAATAACAACAATCCATTTTTTATTCACCACTAAAATCCAAAGTAAAATGAGAAAAGCAATCATGATTTTTGCCCTCCTGGTGGGCATCGTAACTGCCAATGCGCAGGAGAACAAGACCGTGAAGGAAAGTAACGGGAGTGACGGACAACCGACCCTGACCAAGGAGGTTTATCCGCAGAAGGAGACGGAGGGCGACCTGTATCACGGGCTGACGAAGAAGCTGACCTTCGACCGCATGATTCCGCCCCACGGGCTGGAGGTGACGTACGACAAGACCGTCCACATCATCTTCCCGGCAGAGGTGCGCTATGTGGATTTGGGTTCGCCCAACCTGATAGCGGGCAAGGCGGACGGTGCGGAGAACGTGATCCGTGTGAAGGCGACCGTGAAGAACTTCAAGAACGAGACGAACATGAGCGTCATCACGGAGGACGGCAGTTTCTATACTTTTAATGTGAAGTATGCCAAGGAGCCGCTGCTGCTCAACGTGGAGATGTGCGACTTCATCCACGACGGCGAGGCGGTGAACCGTCCGAACAATGCGCAGGAGATTTACCTGAAGGAACTGGGCAGCGAGAGTCCGATGCTGGTGCGACTTATCATGAAGTCCATCCACAAGCAGAACAAGCGTGAGGTGAAGCACATCGGCTGCAAGCGTTTCGGCATACAGTACCTACTGAAAGGAATCTATACGCACAACGGACTGCTGTATTTCCACACGGAAATCAAGAACCAGAGCAACGTGCCGTTTGATGTGGACTACGTGACATGGAAGATTGTGGACAAGAAGGTAGCGAAGCGCACCGCCGTGCAGGAGCAGGTTATCCTGCCGCTCCGTGCGCAGAACTACACCACTTGCGTGCCGGGCAAGAAGAGCGAGCGCACCGTGTTCACAATGGCGAAGTTCACCATACCTGATGACAAGTACCTCGTGGTGGAACTGAACGAGAAGAACGGTGGCCGTCACCAATCCTTCGTGATTGAGAACGAGGATTTGGTGCGTGCCAATACCATCAACGAACTTCAAGTGCGCTGACCATGAGAAAGTACATCGTAATAATCATCGCGTCGCTTGCCCTTTTCACGGGGCAGGCGCACGCCCAGCGATGCCTCCCGAAAATGCAGGGCATCGAGGTGAAGGCGAACATGGCGGACGGCTTCAAACTTGGTGGCAACGATGGCGGGTACAGTCTTGGTGCAATTCTCTCCACCTATACCAAGGGTGGCAACAAGTGGGTGTTCGGTGGCGAATACCTGCTGAAGAACCAGCCCTACAAGGAGAAGAAGATACCCGTGGCGCAGTTTACGGCGGAGGGTGGCTACTATCTGAAAGTGCTGTCGGACGCAAGGAAGGTGCTCTTTGTCTATGCTGGGACTTCGGCTCTCGCAGGCTATGAGACGGTGAACTGGGGCGACAAGGTGCTGTACGAGGGGGCGATGCTCCACGATAAAGATTCCTTCATCTATGGCGGTGCGCTGACACTCGATGTGGAGTTTTATGTGGCCGACCGTGTAGCCCTGCTCGCCAACCTTCGGGAACGGTGTCTCTGGGGCAACTCCACAGGACATTTCCATACGCAGTTCGGCGTGGGCGTGAAGTTCATCATTAACTGACGGAGCAGTGAGAGAAGAGACCGAATTTATTCGGGCTATTCCGAATCGTGACGGAAGAAGCCAAAGGCAACTGACGGAGCGCATGGAGATTGACGCATTGAGGCAGATACCGCTGGCGGACTTTCTTGCAAGGCTCGGACACGAGCCGCTGAGGATGCGAGGCAATGAATGGTGGTATGCTGCACCTTACCGCACGGAGCGCACTCCCTCGTTACGTGTGAACGTGGACAAGCAACTCTGGTATGACTTCGGTCTGGGCAAGGGCGGTGACATCTTCACGCTGGCAGGCGAGTTTGTGCGTAGCAGCGACTTCATGGAGCAGGCAAGATTTATCACGGAAGCGGGTATCGTTCCGCTTCCGCAGATAGAATCTCGTCCTCATAAGACCGTGGAAAAGAAGCCTGCCTTTGAGGAGGTGGAGATAAGGCCGTTAAATCATCGGGCATTGCTCTCGTATTTGGAAGAGCGTGGAATTGCTCTGGCGATTGCCAAACAACATTGCAAGGAAATCCATTTCTGGCTCTACGGCAAGCGGTATTTTGCCATCGGTTACGGAAATCGTTGCGGTGGATTTGAGCTGCGCAACCGCTTCTTCAAGGGCTGCATACCGCCAAAGGACTTTTCTTCATTCAGACAGGGAAGCAGTCGCTGCCACCTCTACGAGGGCTTTATGGATTGGCTTTCTGCGCTGACTTTGGGCATTGGAACTACGGAGGACAGCCTTGTGCTGAACTCCGTAGCCAATGTGGACAAGGCAATACCTGCCTTGGAGGATTACCAAGAGATAGTCTGCCACCTCGACCATGACGATGCCGGACGCAGGACGGTGGAAGTCTTGCGCAAGCGTTTTGGGGAGCGTGTGACAGACCATTCCGGACTCTATTCGGGCTACAAGGACTTGAACGAGTACCTTGTGGCCAAACAGAAAATCAGTAACCATCAAAACAAAGAATGACAATGAACATCAAGAATATCAAGAACCTGAGAGTGAAACTTATGAGTATGGCAACCGTCCTGTTCGTGGGGCTGATGGGGTGTTTCCTCGCCTCCTGCGACGACAATCTGGACATCCAGCAGTCCTATCCGTTCACGGTGGAGACGATGCCCGTGCCCAACAAGGTGACGAAGGGGCAGACAGTAGAAATCCGCTGCGAGATGAAGAAGGAGGGCAACTATGACAATGCGCTCTACACCATTCGCTATTTCCAGTTTGAGGGTGAGGGCACGCTGAAGATGGACAACGGCATTACGTTCCTGCCCAACGACCGCTACCTGCTCGAAAACGAAAAGTTCCGCCTATATTACACATCGGGATGCAGTGAGGCGCAAAACTTCATCGTGGTGGTGGAGGACAATTTCGGGAATGCCTACGAGCTGGAGTTTGACTTCAACAACCAGAATGTGAAGGACGAGACGCTGTCCGTAGTCCCCATCGGTAACTTCAAGCCCTTGTCGTGATGATGCGGATATTCATGGCAATCTGCTGTGCGCTCCTGACGGTCTGCCCTCTGCTTGCACAGGGCGACCGCACAGAGGCGGCAAGGATTTATCGCCTGCCACGGTTTGAGCGGGCGGTGCGCTGCATCAAGTTCTTCGAGGGCTGGCATACCGAAAGGCACCATCCGTATGTAGCATATGGCCATCAGTTGCAGCCAGGCGAAAGGTATTCTGCAAGGACTATGACACGCAAGCAGGGCGAGGCGTTGCTGCGGAAGGATTTGCAAAAGTTCTGTGCCATGTTCCGCAAGTTCGGGAAAGATTCTCTTTTGCTTGCCACACTGGCCTACAATGTCGGCCCATATCGGCTTTTGGGAAGCGACAAGATACCCAAAAGCACGCTGATAAGGAAGTTAGAGGCAGGCGACCGCAACATCTATCAGGAGTACATCGCTTTCTGCAACTACAAGGGGAAACGGCACAAGATGCTGCTCAAACGCAGGAAAGCAGAGTTTGCACTGCTGTATATTCCGTAATAGAACTGACAAACTGACAAAAGACGTGTCAAATTCCTATTGGCACGTTTTTTGCACTTCTTTTAAGAAAACCGTTAAAAACTCAACTTATGTCATATTCAAACGTAACAAAAGATTTTCAAGGCTTCGTTGATTCGATTGATATGAATTATCATGAGATATACGAATTTTATCAAGCGTCTGTTGGCAATACAGAATCAATCTTTTTTTTCAGAGTGGAGCCAGCAAATGGTAGCGAAGATACCATGATTGTACATGAGCCGATGAATTATGCTCTAAGATTAACACCAGACGCAGCAAAGATTTTGCCCAGGTGGATTAAAAGCAATCTAATGGAAGGAATGGATGCAGAGTCATTCAATGGAATGAAGTACGCACAAGAACGAGATGAAGAGCGAGAAGCGAAAGGGTTAGATTAGACACGCTCAGTCCATATCCCCAAAAGAAACTCCGATGAAGCCGCAACTTCATCGGAGTTTCCGCTTTCATACATTCGGGATTGTTCCCATGTCGATTACATCACCGTTCCTGCAATGCTCAATGATACCGGGCGAAAATCCCATGTCCCTGATTGCGATATACCGGATATACTCCAAATATTTCTGACCTTGAAAATTCTTTCCCGTGAGGTTTCTGAAAATCATCTTTATGCTTATTCCGTCATTGCTGTGCAAGATGATTTTTTGGAAAATATAAAGTCACTTGACCCACTATTATAAAAATCACCTGACCCACCTTTATAACCGAAACTGACCCACTTAGATTATAATAAAAATTGACCCTATAGAATTACCACATTTCAGTCTTGTTTTTGTACTTTAAAAAGCATTTTAACCCGGTATCATTAACCGAATAAAAATTTTAAAGAATGAAAATAAGAATCAAGCACATACTGCGGTGCTACCAGTCAGGAATGAGTATCCGTAGTATCAGTTCTTCTCTTCTGATTTCACGTAATACAGTAAACGGTATATCCGAATATACGAGGATATGGGTATAGAGCTGGAACGCCTGTTGAAAATGGACGAGCATCATCTGCATGAACTTTTCGGTACGGAGACTGACAACGAATCAACAGGATCTGCAGAGTATAAGTATCTTCAAGAACATATACCTGAGTACATTAAACGACTTAAATCCCGTGGAACAACAAGAAGGTCCTTGTATGAGGAGTATCTGAGAAACCGTCCCCAAGGTTACAGTTATTGTTCATTCTGCCTGTATCTCAGACGTGAAAGGGAGGTAAAAATACCGGTTGGACGCATAGATCATATAGCTGGTGATCAGATGTATGTGGATTTTGCCGGTGACAAACTTTATATTTCAGACAGGAATACGGGTGATAAGGTTCCCGTAGAAGTCTTTGCTGCGATACTTCCATGCAGTCAGATTACTTATTACGAGGCTGTACCATCGCAAAAGAAAGAATATCTTATCCAGGCATGTGAAAATGCTTTCCATTATTTTGGAGGTGTACCAAATGCCATAGTTCCCGACAACCTCAAATCTGCCGTAACAAGGCCCGGTGGAATAGAGCCTGTAATAAATGATGACTTTGCGGCATTTGCAGACCATTATGGTTGTGTTGTCTTTCCGGCAAGAGTGCGCAAACCCAAAGACAAGGCTTTGGTTGAAAATGCTGTAAGACTGCTTTACAGGGAGGTATATTCAAAGATGACAGGATTGAAATTCAATGATATTGAAGCCTTGAACATAGAAATAATGAAACATACTGACGCATTGAACAGCCGAAAGATGTACAACCGCAGCTACAGCCGTAGGGAGCGTTTCCTCGAGGTCGAGAAAGACAGGCTACATATATTGCCGGCAACAAGATTTATATCAAAAAACCGGAAAACGGCAACTGTCATGAAAAACAGTTATGTATCGCTTAACAATCACTATTACAGTGTTCCTAAAGAGTATATAGGCGATGCTGTAGAATTACTGTATGATGGGGACACAGTGAAGATATATCATAAATTCAGACACATAACGACACATCGCAGGGATGATACACCTTTCACTTATTCAGAAAAACCTTCCCATAAACTTCCCGGAGTACTACATGAATACAGAATCAGAATGGATGATATATACCGCAAGGCACGTGAAATAGACCCGGTAGTGGAAGAGTATATAAAGTTGGTGGCTGTTGCCAAAAAATATCCTGTTCAGGCTATACGTTCAGCTGATGGTATATTATGTCTTGTGGAATGTTTCGGACACGACAGAGTGGTTCTTGCATGCCAGATAGCAATGGAATCCTGCATGTTCGGGTTCAACGAACTTGAAAGCCTTCTGGTAAACAGGGAAGATGAAAAGTATCATATACAAATGGAGGGGCTTGCTCCTGAACTTACCCCTAAACACAGAAATCTCAGAGGTAAGGATTATTTTAACTCTAAAAATATGGATAAAAATGACAAGTAATAATAAAACAAACAGAACTGTCGGAAAAAATATGGACAGAATAATGGAGTTACTCTCCAAATTACGTTTTTACGGTATGCTTGAAACATACAGGAATGACTGCAGGACAACATCCTCTGATGGTATGACAAACGATGAGTTCCTGAAATGGCTTCTTGAAAGCGAGTATGATTACAGACGCAATGTAAGCATTGAGCGACTGATAAGATCTGCAAACTTCAGATATAAGGCATATATGGAAAAAATAGACTATACAATAAAACGGAACCTTGACCGGAACCAGCTCGAGAGACTTGCTTCTCTTGATTTTATAAGAGACGGACAGAATATTTTTATCACAGGAAGCTCCGGAACAGGTAAAAGCTATATAGCTTCAGCAATAGGATATGAAGCATGCAAAAATGGAGTCAGAACTTTATACTCCAATGCGTCAAAGCTTATGGGACAGCTTAAAATGGCCAAAAACAAGGGAACTATAGAATCTGAGATGAAAAAAATTGAAAAGTGTTCACTGCTTATTTTAGACGATCTCTTTCTTATAGGACTGGATGCCAGGGAAAGGTCAATACTTATGGAAATAATAGAAGACAGACACGGAATAAAATCAATCATAATAACATCACAACTTCCAGTTGAAAGCTGGTATGATGCAATTGGAGATCCTACTTTAGCTGATGCAATCCTGGACAGAATTGTACATACGGCACACAAAATTGAACTAACGGGAGATTCTGTAAGAAAGATTAATGCTAAAAAGAAGTAGTATCTGCTATAAAGAATTATAATTGAAACTGACCCGGGTTAAAATGCATTTTTCTCTACTTAATTCTAATATTTTTTTGATGGGTCAATTTAGAGTATAATAGTGGGTCAAGTGACTTTATATTTTCCAATTTTTTCGTTCTGTCTGATTGTTTCCATGATTAAAATTTGTTTTTGTGAATACTATCGTAGATTGGCACAAAGGTTTCTTTGCTACTTTCTTTTTCCGCTTGTTCTGCTCATGAAAGAAAGTAGGCGGCTTGCGCCGCCCACATATCAAAAGTGTGTATAGAGTCCCGTCACTTGCGTAAAGACCTCTTCCAACATATCGAAGAAGATGCCTTCGTGCATTTCGATGTCTTTCGCCTTGCTCTCGAAGGTCTTCTTACTGAACGTCTTTCGGTAGAAACGCATATTGTAGAGGTCAGTCCCTGCATCGTAGATGATGTCAAGGCGGTTGGCACTGGTCTTGTTCCTCGCAAGGCTCATGCGCAGTCCGTTCCCCATATCCACATAGTCCCTGCTGCCTGTCATGACGGTAAAACGCTTGCCGCCTATCTGCTCCAATATAGTCCGTGCTATCGTATTCATTGCCTTTTGGTTTTAGGTTTAGGCGGTGCGGACACCGCCTAAACGCAAGTAAATTTCTCAATACTCTAATCTCTCAGTGATGGGTGTGTACTTCTCCAACCACTCTTTCAGACACTCCATGTTGTACTCGCTCGTGATGACTGCCGTGTGGCTGTCAATAGCGGTGAAACGGCTGCTCTCGTAGTTGTCTATCCACCCTTTCAAGGTGGAAACTCCCCATGCTTCGGCATCGTCAAACATTCCGTCCAATGTTGTGATTGGCTCATTGAACTTGACAATCAGTGTTTGATAGGCTTCGCTCATAGTCTCTTCTCCTTCCTTTTCAGCCACTCGTCACGTTTCTGTCGGCACTCGTCCAACGTGGGCTTCACGCAGGAGAATAGTTCTCCGTCCGTGTGGCGGTAGTCGTATTGCACAAGGGTACGCTTGCGTCTGCCGATACCCGATTGAAATCTCTCGTACTTCTCAGTACCTGCGCAGCGGCAGGTACTGAGTCCGTTGATGGTCATTTGTGTCGTCATAATCGCATTGTTTATCTGTTAGAAATGTACTGAAAGCACTCTGTTCTGCATCACCATTTCGGGGTTACTCGTGTAGCGTTGATGCAGGTAGAAATGGTGTGAGCCATAGCCGTAAGCGAAGAACTTGTCAAGTTCGTGCTTCTCGGCAAACGTCTTTACGCTCTGTCTCAGTTCCTCCTCGTTCCTTGCCAACGTGAGAACGTTGACAAGGTTGAGGAGCATTTCGGGAATTTGTCCGTCCCAAAAGAATACCATACTTTCAAATCTTACTTCCATATTGCTTTGCTGTTATTGGATTGTCCGTTACGCTGCCTTCATCCGCTGACGGATAAGGTTGATGTTGTTGTTTACAAGATTGATGATGCGGTCGTGATACTCGGTGTTGGCATTGCACGCTCCTCGGCTCTGAACCACTTGTAGGGTCTTCAGCGACACCTCTATTGTCTCGATGCGCTTGCCGTCAATGGTGGCTGAAAGTATGAGGGAGTCGGCTCGCTTGTAGTAAGTGCCTACGCAGTGGTGCATCGCCTTGCCCTCCAATATCATTTCTTCTACGCTCTCTATTACCTTGACGGAGATGAGTTCATCGGCAAACACAAGTCCGAAGAACATGCCTTTCTCTTTAAGGAACTTCTTCTCGTCCTTGATAGCCTGCTCTCGTTCCTCCGCTGTCCGCTCTCGCTGCAACTGCTCCTGCCTCTTTGCAGCCAACTTGTCGTGGAGGGCTTTGAGGTCGGTCGGGCAGACGTACTTCGGCTGACGGATGTCCTTGCCGAAGTGGCGCAGGAGGTCTATCGTGTCGCACCATAGAGAGCCGTCGGGAATGGTGTAGCCGTTGCGGATGCAGATTTTCACGGATGCCCAATAGTTTTCGATGTTGCAGGAGGAGTTGAGATAGTGACGCAGCATGGGGTGTTGCCCTGCCTTTATCAGCGTTTCCGCACGGCTGTCGGACAAGAGTGCAGGAATAAGTTTCGTGGGTACTATGTCGTGGAAGTCGCCACGGAAGCCGTTCCTGCGCAGCTCGTCCACCGCCTTGTATTCGGGGCAGATGGGCATGTGGGCGATATGCTGGTAGGCAAGGTTGTCGCCACGGATTGCCATGGGGGAGGCAAAGGTGAAGGTGTCTATGTACCTGCCTAACGTGCGCTGTATGGCTACGATGGTGCGCTTGCCCTGCCTGTTCCACCAATAGCCGCCTATTTCAAGGGCGGTGGGAGTAGCCTTGCAGCCTTTCTCCATTTCCACGATGAGGAGGTACATGCGCAGCACTTGATACTCTCCGCAGGTGGTGAGTAGGGTGAAATACTGCTTCTGCTGCAACTTGCGCTCCAAGGTGTTCTTCATCTGCAGGCGTGCCTTGCAGTGGGGGCAGGTGCAGGTGCGTGCTGTGCCGTCTGTCTGCCATGTGTGTCCGCAGTCCATGCAGGTGGTTCGTCCCTTGGGTAGCCGGTAGGCATAGTGGTCCACACATTCACGGAATGCCCATTTCAGTTGTCGCTTGCTGATGGGGCGCAGGTACCTGCTCTCGGCAAGCACCGCTTTCTCAAACTTGTTTCTCGGTCTCATACTTCAAAATCGAATAAGGAGGGTTCAACTTGGGGTTTCTGTGGCTTGGCTGCCCTTGCTCTCTGTCGGTTCTGCATCTTGCGCAGTTCCTCGTCTTGGTATTGGCGGATTGCCTTTTGCCGTGCTTCCGCCTTCTCCTCTGCGGTGAGTTCCACCACATGGTTCACGGCTATCTGACATTGCAGGGGTTTGCCTACCTCTATCTCGTTCTCGTCATAGTAGTGTACGGCTTGTCCGTAAATCTCTCCGTCCGAAAAGCCGTTGCAGCCGCTCTTCTGCACGTAGTTCAGAATGTAGGTGATGCAGTCGTCGATGTTCTTGGCTGGGTTGTGGTAGTTCTTGGCGAAGAGTTCGTCCTCCGCTGCACGCTGCTCCAAGTACATCTGTATCGTTCTCTTGAAATGGTCTGTTCCTTTCATGTCGCTTGCTGTTTTATAGGTTATTGTTCTTGTAAAGTATCTCGCAGTCCTCCACCTCGGTGGGCAGTCCGAAGAGGGGGTAGTGGCTGAAATAGGGGTGCGTGCTGCCGTCCTCGTCCATGAGGGGCGAAACGATTTCCACCTGCCATTGGCTGACCCACTCGTCCACCATTCGGATTTCATCATCTGTCAGTGCCGTTGCATCGCCATTGATGAGGTAGCACAAACTCCATGTGGGTATCTTCTCTGTTGTCCTGTTCATATCGCTGTCAATTTGTTGGGGTTATAACATTTGCTTGATAATCTCTCTGTGGTACTGCGGATTGACCTCGTTGAAAAGGAACTCCACGAAGTCCTGCCGTGCCTCCTTGTTCAGTTCGTGGTATAATTCGCTGAACGTGCTGTGGTTGCCGTTGATGTAGGTTTCCACCATGTACTCGAAGATGTTGTCCACCTCGTAATACCTGCACTGCTGCGCTGCCGTCTTGCTTGTTCTCTTTGCCATTGCCGTAGGGTGTTAAAGGGTGAGTAACCAAAGGAGAAGTCCGAAGAAGGTGATGAGGGAGAGCATGAGCACTATCACGCTTACCACTACTCGGAACACTCCGTTCACAATCTCTCTGATGACGTTCCAAAGGATGCCGATGAGCCAAAGGAACGCCTGCACGATGAGGGTGCATATCGCCACCGCCATATAGTGTGCCGTCTGTCTGATGTCCATTGCTGCTGTCATTGTCTGTTGCCGTTTTGAAGTTCCACGATGTTGTCTATCCTGCCGTAAATCACGTTTCTCAGTGCCGTCTTGTCCGCTGCCTGATACTCGCTCCACTTTCCGTATTGGCACACAAGGTAGGGTCGGAGCACATCGGAGAAGTCGAATTTCCAC
Organism: Parabacteroides sp. KHUB-01; assembly: GCF_056640935.1. Lineage (NCBI taxonomy): Bacteria > Pseudomonadati > Bacteroidota > Bacteroidia > Bacteroidales > Tannerellaceae > Parabacteroides > Parabacteroides sp. KHUB-01. Next base: position 881,061 of record NZ_CM153256.1, read on the forward strand.
CCCATAAGGGGTATTGCGGTCGTGAAGTAGGTGTTGAAGTTCACGTTTTGCGTGAGCCAATCCTTCTCCTCTCGGTTCATCTTGCCTCCGTTGTTGAGTTTGTGGCGGAGTCTGTAAACCTTGCTGTCTTGTAGGGTGTCCAGTTCTGGAACTTCCCATTCGACGAATTTTGTTGCCATTGTTGTTGTCATATCTGTTCTGTTTTTAATTTTTATATGCGGATCCAAGAGCTGAGGGAGTTGAGTTTCAAAACTTCTTATCTGCCTCTCGGTTATCCGACATTTTTTTTATGCGTCTTCCTGTCGCATCGGTCGTTTTCGTTTCGGTTGCCCCATCAAGGTAGGGATTCGGAAATGCAAGGTTTTTCGGGAAAAATACTACCCGTAGGGCTGGAGATTTTTCTCGCAAAACAGGAGGCTTGACCTTGCTTTTCCGGCAAATCCCGGAGTTACCTTTGCAGCCGAACGAGAATGACCACCTGATGCGTCATCTGGAAGTCGCAAAAATGGAGGTAAGCGTAACAAGAGGCAGATTGAATGGAACATCTCCAAAATGCGGAACTGCATGAGATAAGAAAACGCCCTCTAACTTGGAGACTCGCTTGAAAGCGTGAACAAGCCGAAGCCCTACAAAAGAAGTATGCCCGTATATGCCTATCCGACTTGTTCGGACAGACACATACGGACATTCTTCTCCGGCTTCGGCGGTGCAGACAATCTTTTGTGGCTTACCCGTGAGCGGCAAGTGGTTGGCTGTACCTATCCCTGTTCCGCTTTCAACAAAAAGAAAAGGCACGGAGGGAACAGCATGAAAGCGTGAAAAGCCGAAGCCCCACAAAAGAAGTGTGTCCGTATATGCCTATCCGACTTGCTCGGACAGACACATACGGACATTCTTCTCAGGCTTCGGCTGTACGGACAACCTTTTGTGGCTCACTCGTGAGTGGCAAGTGGTTGGCTGTACCTATCCCAGTTCCGCTTTCAACAAGAAACAAAAGGCGCAAGTGGTAAAGGCGGTTGTGCCGTAAGAAAGAGAATCCGCACATCCATCGTCAAACCCTCGGTTTGATGCGGATATGCGGACTTTCTTTCTGCCATGCCGCCAGTGCCGATGGCCGACCCTTACCATGTAAGGGTGTATATACTCACTGAAAAGTGGGCCGGTCTCTCATTCAAAAATGGGCCACCCGAGAGAGCGTACAAAGTTAATAAAATAATGAGAAGATGTCATTGCTCAGATTTGGTTTTTAATCATTTGCTGAGTCTGTTTGAGCCGGTATGAGGTACCGGTCATGTTGATGATTCTGGCTTTGTGTGTGAGTCTGTCCACAAGGGCGTTGACCAGGACCTTGTCAGGTATGATCTCGTTCCATCTGCTGAAAGCGAGATTGGTTGTGATGATTGTAGAACGGGTTTCGGCTCTGAGCGACAGGTGGTTGAAGAGCAGTTCGGCACCTTCCTTGTCGCATGAGACATACCCGAACTCGTCGCAGATGACAAGGTCGTATTTCTCAAAGCGGTTCTGCAGCTGGGTGAGTTTGTGCTGGCTTCTGGCTTCTCTGACCATGGTGAGCAGCCTCGGTACGGAGGTGAACAGCACGGAGTTCCCGCGCTGGCATGCGGCGATGCCCAGTGCGGTGGCCAGGTGTGTCTTGCCTGTGCCTGGATTGCCATATAGCACGAGGTTACGGCCGTTTTTGACGAAGTCGAGTGTCTCAAGTTCGGGCAGCGCGGCCCTGGCCTCGGTCGGGAGTTCTTCGCGGACGAGGTCGTGGAGATATTTCAGCTGTGGGAATGTGGCGGCGCGTATTCGCCGTCGCTGCGCCGCCACAGTGCGGCTTTCGAGCTCGGCATCAAGCAGCCGGGCCAGTACGGCGGCGTGGGAGAGGTTGTCGGCAGCTGCGTCCCTGAGGGTGTCGGCAAGAGATTCGCACATGGCGAACATCGAGAGTTTCCGGCAGGTGGCGGTGATGCGCTCGATGTCGGACAGCGGATGATTGTCAGTCATTGTCATATTGCTGTGATTGTGTGGGTTGGAGTTATGTTAAGAAGTGTATCGGTGGTGAACACGGCCTCGGATGCGCGTTGCTCTATTTGCCGGCATTGTCCGGGGATGAGATCCTGCGCCATTGTCGTGGCTGCGGCGTTGTCGGCGGAGTGGGCGTTGTCGGCGGAGTGCAGCTCGGCTTTGATCTGGTCGGCGCTCAGGACGTTGAGTCCGCGGTGTGCAAGCCGGCCCGAGGCATCGGTTATATCGCGGAAGCAGTATCCGTGCTCCCGGGCATATAGCAGCAGTTCAAGGAACTCCCTGGGACAGTGCGTGAAATGGCGCTCGAAAAGCTGCCGGATAAGGTGAGGCACCTGCTGCAGGGCGACAGAGCCTGCAAGCGCCCCGGGCTTGCGTAGCAGTGTCGTGAGGTAGTGCTCGAGTTTGAGCGACCAGTTGCCCTGCCCGTTAAGCCGCTCATGGACGGCAAGCTTCTCCCGGTTGAGTACCATAGCAAGCCTGTCGGAATAGAGCTTTACGGTGACCTTGCATCCCACCAGGCGGTCGGGAACGGAGTAGCGGTTGCCTTTGACGCATACCGTCGACCATTTGTCGACGGCATATTCCATGGCCTCGAAGCATCCGATGTCTCCGGGCCAGGGGCGCATCGCGCCAAGGTCGGCGCTGATCTTCAGCTGTTTCTCGGAGGCGCTGCCGAAAGAGACCTCGGCGTCCATCTGCCGGCATACCGCATCGAGATGGGCCTGAGCCTCGGCCAGAGACGCATAATGACATGACAGCGAAAAGGCCTTGCGGCGAACGTATTCCACAGACCGCTCCACATGTCCCTTCTCCCACCCGGCACGTGCGTTGCAGAAGCGGAAGTTGAACACATAGTGGGCCGACAGACGGCTCAGAGCCTCGGTCGGAGTCTTCTCGTTGGCACCCACGAACTCCTTGACAGCCACACGCATATTGTCATAGACCATAGTGCGTGGAACACCCTGTATCTGACGGAAGAAATTGCGGTGCGACTCCATGAAGGCCAGCGTGTCCTGGCGCGAGAACAGCCATGCCCGGCGCAGATTGCCATGACAGGTGGTGAACACGGCCAGGTACAGTTTACGGAACACGCCTCCTATGGTAATCTTGACCTCGCCCCAATCGAACTCACACTCCTCTCCCGGAGCATAGGCCTGCCGCACATAGGCCTTTGTGTCACCCGGCCGTCCCGCTTTTTCTTTGTTTGTGACATAACGGCAGACGGTCTGGTAGCTTATCTGAACTCCCTGACCCGACAGAATCTGCCAGATGTCGATCTTTTTAAGCTGTTGCTTGCGCATCCCCTGACGACGCCGTTGGGCGTTAAGCTCCAGATACCTGTCTATCTCAGCCGCGATGGACCGGGACAGCTTGCGGGGCTTGCGGCCCCGGCTGTTGTAGGCCGGCTGAAGCGTCAGCAGGTTGTCCAGAGCCTCGTTGTCCGATGTCTCCTGCGTGGCCTCGTACTGGGCCAGCACCTTGTCGACGGTTGTGCGGGATATGCCGAGCTTGCGGGCAATCCCTCGGCGGCTGTAGTCGCCGCTCCGATAAAGATGTACGATTGTTTGTATGTCTACCACGGTTAACATTTTTGTGTCGGTATATTTTTCTCATAATATAAGAAAAACACCGGCGGTTAAGCTCCCCGTGGTGGCCCATTTTTGAATGAGAGCCCTGGCCCACTTTTCAGTGAGTATTTACACCATGTAAGGGTGAATCATCAGCACGGTTTCACTTGCGACAAGAGGAACTACAAAAAAGAATAAGCGGCAAGACCCCGTAAAAGTACCTCTCTCGCATAGCCATGAAAGGGTTGTCCGCTTGCCGATTGTCTAAACGAGAGTTTAGGCTTCAAAAGCGGACATTCCTTTCGGATATGCCATAGTAGGAAAGAGGTTGTCTGAACTCGTTTCAGCCAACGCCTTTCCTACATGAAAACTCACTTTTACGGAAGAACAGTAACGAACAGGTCAAGAAATCACGCTCAAAACACAGAAAAATGAGCAATTCCTTGGAGTACCCGAATAAAAAGTGTACCTTTGCATACAGAGTTGTGAGGCGAAGTAAATCACAGAATATCAGTGCACTTGCACTTTCGCTAAATCGTTACCATAAATCCGCAACTCCTTCATTCTAATCTGATACTCAATCAGATATAAGTTTTTTGATTATCCTCTGCAAATATACTAAATAATAATTATATGGAATAATTGGAGAAATATTTTTCATAATCACAGCCGGAATAGGACAAAAGAAAAGAGGCCGTTTTAAAGCCTCTTCCCATATCTGGCGAACAATCCCGCCCACCGCATAATAAAAACGCCTGTGTGCGCCCCATTTGTACCTCATTTAGCCCGATATTAAACCTATGTAAACCTTGTGTAAAGTCAGGTATTAAAACATCGTTCAAAACAGCCCGCCGATGTAAGCCCAGTGTAAAGCCTGTGTTACTTCTCGTTTTTCACATCCATTCTTGCCTTTACTCCGTAACTCGTTGATATTCTTATTATATCCTTGTTTTTCTTCTTTCCCTTGCTTTACACATTTCGTTTATCCCCCCTTAAATCCTTGAATATTGCCTCGTCATATTTTGCCGGAGTGATTTCCGAACGGGTATAGAAATCATCTCTGTAATAGTTCATTCCCCAGGCAAGATAAAACCATACGTAGGCAAAGAGCAGATAGCGGAAAATGAAACCAAAAGTCTTTGATGCCGAACGGCGAACATTTAAAATGAGATATATCAGCAGGAATATAATACTTCCATATATAAAAACATCACTCAACGAAAACGGGAAGACTGACGACAGAAACGAGAGAATATCAGAAAATCCGGGATATAAATTAAGCGCATACCACTCTCCTGCTCCGGGAATCAGCATCAATGCCCAAACAAAGAGCAATAGTAGAATCTCTAAAATCAGGAATTTTCTGGTGTAAGGTTTCATCTACTTAGTTTGATTTATATACAGAAAAATGCGGAAAGTAATATATTTTCTTCAAAACTAAGTCTTAGTTTTTACAAATTAAGGTTCAGTTTTTACAAACTAAGACTGAGTTTATAAAAACTAAAGCTTAGTTTTGAGAATAAATGCTTTATTTGTAAAGTATTTATAGAACATTGACAAGAAAACAAGTTAACCAGAGTTTCTCCCCTTGTCAACTTGTTCCCTTGTCAACTCGTATCTTATTTACGAATTTGTATTTCCCAAAACCTTATTCTTGGCGATAGTTGCCTGGAATTCTTTCAAATAGAACGGTTCGAAATATGCAACATCTTCAAATTTCTTTTCTGAATAAGCCTTTTCAGCAAGAGTTGCCATTTCTGAAGCCAAAGGATGAATTTCATCAAGGAAAAAGGCGTTTGAATCTGTAATTACCGACTTACACTTTGAAGCTCCGTTACCGAAGAAACAAACTTTTCCAGCTGACAAGAAAGATGAATATGTATCTCCGTCAACAATATCCGCCTGAACTTTACGGACTTCCTTGCCTGTATTGTCATACAAAGAAGAATATACTTCCATTCTGCGGGCATCAATCATTGCGCAATACAAGCAATCTTCATTATTATTTCGGTTAATCGCTGTATGAGCCATAATATCAAGTGAATGAATGGCAATCAACGGAATGCCGTATCCGAAGCAAAGACCTTTTGCCACTGAAACTCCGATTCTCAATCCGGTGTATGAACCCGGACCACTGCTGACTGCAACAGCATCGAGTTTCAATCCTTTTTCTTTCATCACTTTTATGCAGTCCTCAACATATACTCCTGTTAGCGAAGCGTGTGACGGTCCGTCGTATGATACTTTTTCACAAACAACTTTTCCATCCAGAATCAAAGCTGCAGAGCAAACATTTGTAGATGTTTCTATAGTTAATATACAAGCCATTACAATAAGTATTAAGTTTTTGAGTTCGTAAGTTATTGAGTTAATTTTCGCTGGTTGCTCAGCTTAAGGAAGTTGACAAGGTCACAGAGACAAGTTGACAAGGAGGGAAAAACTCTTGTCAACTCGTTTTCTTATCAACTCGTTAACCCCAAAATTGAGTCCGGCGAATATTCCTCCAACACTGGAGCGACGCAAAGATACTTATTCTTTACTTGATTCACTAAGCAGCTATTTTAATTTTCCTCAAAATATTATTCCTCATCAACAATCACAACTCTGCTGTTTGGCAAATCCGGAATATAGATTTTACCGTTTGCTACTGTTATATCAGCTGGGCCAATCAAAGGTTCCTGCAAGTTGATTTTCAATGGAACAAGAGATTTGTCAGAAAGATTCAGACGGCTAATCTGAGCCGGAGTCCAGTTTGTCAGATAAATGCTTTTTCTGTCTTTCGACAATGCGATGCCGTCGTATTGACCGGAAACTTCAATGAATTTTTCCGGACTCGGATTGCTCAGATTTTTTATTCTATAAACTACGTTTACATCTTTTGTAACGCCATCTGCCGGATAAGAAGCTACATACATTTCGCCATCAATCATCAGCAAACCGTTAGGACCTGCCACAGTTGCCCATTCCTGAGGTTTTCCGGGAGCAGCAGGATTGCTTATGTCGATACGGAAAATCTTGTCAGTATTAGTAACTGATGCATAAAGGTAATTCTTATCGGCAACAAGGTCGTTAACGAAAAGGTTTCCTTCAGGGAATTGGATTGTCACCGGCTGGGCGCCTTTTTTGCCAATATTATAGACAACAACCTTATTTACATCACATATATAAAGATAGCCATCTCGCAAAAACATTCCTTTTGGAGCAGAAAGATTTCCATCTGCCGGAACAACAACTTCACTCTTTCCGTCTTTCACAAACAATATGTATCCTTTACCTTCAGTGTTCAAAGGATTAAGAGCTTCCGTTCCGAAGTTTGCTACAAGAATTCCATTATTATATGGATATGTGCTCTCACAAAAACGGATTCCTTCTTTTTCTATTTCTACTGACTGAGAGAAAGCTGTTGCTGATAATAATGCCAGGGATAGAGTTAAAATCTTTTTCATATTCTATATTATTTACCGTTATATCAAGTTTATCTTACTACTAATCGGAATCATCCGATTTCTTTTACAAAAATAAATTGAATTAAAAATTTGCTCTATATTTGCAATAAGCATATTTCCGATGACATCTATCGATAAAATCAATTACAGAGAATGGAGTTAAGACAGTTAAGATACTTTCAGAAGGCTTGCGAACTGAAGAATTTTTCGGAAGCAGCACGTGCTTTATATATTTCGCAAAGCACATTATCCCAACAAATCAAACAATTGGAGGATGAGCTAGGAATACTTCTGTTCGACAGAATCGGCAAACGTATAGTTCCTACTGAAGCCGGAAATGCTTTTCTGCCTTATGTAAACAAAGCTATTGCTGATGCGGAAAGCGGAAAGCAAATTATTCGTGACATTAAAGGACTGGAATCCGGAGAGTTGAATATTGGCTCAACTTTCAGCCTTAATGCTTTGCTGCTTTATGCTTTGGATATTTTCACAGAGAAGTATCCTAAAATAAAGGTAAACATTACGTTTGCTACTTCGGAGGAATTGCTAGACAAGCTGGAGGACAACAAACTGGATTTTGTTCTGTCGTTCAAACCTCAAGGAATTAGCGATGAATCTTTTGAAACCGTACATTTGTTTACATCCAGACTGTGTGCAGTTGTACATAAATCGCATCCTTTAGCCGGAGTGTCTTCAATCAGCCTGAAAAGACTTTCGGAAATTCCTCTGATTTTACCGGAAAAAGGGTTTGCTACAAGAAAAAGAATTGACCAGCTCTGCCACAACAATGGTAATATATGCCTGAAAGCTAATATTGAGATCAATGATGTACACACTATTCTTCATGCTCTGAGAAAAGGGAAATGGGCAACAATACTGACTAAAGCTGCAACCAGAGGAGAAGCGGATTTAGTTCAGATTCCTATTTTATGCGCTGAGAATCTGTCATCAAAAGGTTTCCTTTTCTGGCCAAAAGATAGATATAGAAAGAAATCTGCAATTTCATTTTCTGAAATACTTATAAAAGCGACTGATAACAAGCAACTGTAACATATACAGATACGGGAGGAAGGAAACGTACGGGCATAAAAAAACGGCCTAATCCTCTCGGATCTGTCCGTTCAAAAACTATTAAAACATAACCTTAAAAACTATTGTTTCATAATATTTGCCCCTAAGGGCTTAGAAACATAAATAACCTAAAAACAAATACAGTAAATTAAACACCTAACAATCTTTTCACCAAAAAACATATCCTTCGGTTATGTTTTACAACACAAAAGTAGTAATTAATTATGAAACTGCAATAGGAAATAATCTTTTTCTTTATCTTTAACTCAATTTTTACAGCTGTTAAAACTAACAATTCCGTTTTAACTCTACTTAGACAACTGAATAACAAAAACTTATAAGTAATATGTCACTAAAGCGTTTTGGTGTATCATTAGAAGAAGATTTATTGGAAGCTCTTGACAAATATGTTCAGGAGAATGCTTTTGCGAATCGCTCTCAGGCTATTCGTTTTTTGATAGAAAAAAATACGGCTGAAACAAAATGGCAGTGCAATCATGTGGTTGCGGGAACCATAATTATAATGTATGACCAGGTAAAGAAAGACATTACATCACGCATATCAGCAATACAGCAGGAATATCAGCAAGTTATTCTATCGTCTTCACAATATTATATAAATAAGAATTTCTGTCTGCACATTACAACAGTTATGGGAGAAGCATTCCGTCTGACGGAACTTGCTGACCATCTGATAGGAATAAAAGGTATAAAGCACGGAAAACTGGTGATGAGCAGGGCTGATTAATTAATAAAATCCCATAAATTCGTGCTACCTTTTTAAATCTTCGTGTTACTTTTTCAGCAATTAGTGCTACTAATTATAAAAAAGGTGTTACTTTTGCCTCGAAATTACAGCTAATCAATAAAAAAGTATATGAAGAAATTTTTCCTACTTGCTTCAACTGCACTGCTTACTGCAAGCGGATATGCAGAAAATAATGTTATTGAAGCAGATAGTTTGATTAATTTGAAGGGTGTTGTTATCTCGGCAAATAAAATTGAGGTAAACAGGAACAGTGTTCCTCTGTCAATATCAGTAATAACAAGGGATGAAATAGAGAAGACAAGCGAATCGGCTCTGCTTCCGGTTCTGTCGCATCGCGTTCCGGGCTTGTTTGTTACTCAGAAAGGTATCACCGGTTTTGGTGTGTCCGAAGGTTCGGCAGGAACGATAAATATTCGTGGTGTCGGTAGCGGAAATAAGGTGTTGGTTCTTTTTGACGGTCAGCCTCAATGGGCAGGTTTGTTCGGACATTCATTACCGGATACATATGTTGCGTCTGATGTTGACAAAGTTGAAGTAATCCGTGGTCCTGGTTCACTTCTTTACGGTTCAAACGCTATGGGTGGAGTTGTGAATATTATTACACGCCGCCATCAGCAGGAAGGACGAAGAACTCAGGCAAGAATAATGTATGGATCATATAACACACAGAAGTATATGATCAACAACGGATATAATATTGGCAACTTCAGCAGTTTTGTTTCCATTAATCACGACAGAACTGACGGACACAGACCGGACTCAAAATTCCATATCACCAACGGATTCCTGAACCTTGGTTATCGCTTCAACGAACATTACAAGGCGACAGGTAATTTAAGTCTTGCAAAATCATGGAACCAAAATCCTGGTATGATTGACAAGCCAATCTATGACAATATAATGGATATATTGCGTGGAACAAGCTCGCTTGCCTTTGAAAACAATTTCGAGAAAACTAGTGGTGCGGTGAGACTTTTCTACAACTGGGGACATCATGACATCAACGACGGATATTATGCCGGCGAAGAGCCTCAGCAATATCAGTTCATATCAGATGACCACAATGTAGGGTTGATGGTTTACCAATCATTCCGTCTGTTCCCTGGAAATAATTTCACTCTTGGTCTGGACTATAAGAACTGGGGTGGAAAAGCATGGAAAGGCGAACCAATGGTTGACAAGAACGTAAACGAAACTGCCGGATATGTTGTAATGCAACAGGACTTCCTGGATATGATAAGCCTTAATGCAGGTATCAGATACGAAAACAACAGCGTGTTCGGTGGCGAATGGGTTCCGCAAGGTGGTGTAACAGTCCGTCCATTTGAAGGAAACGTAATCAAAGCTTCTGTCGGTAAAGGTTTCAGAAGCCCTAATATCCGAGAAATGTATATGTTCCCTCCTCAGAATCCTGATTTGAAACCGGAAAGCATGATAAACTATGAGCTTTCAATCGGACAGACATTTCTGGATGGAAAATTGTTCGCTGAATTGACAGGATTCTATATTGACGGTAAGAATATGATTAAGACCGTTCCTCAGGAAGGACGACCTCCATTGAACATGAATACCGGTGAATTCATAAATAAAGGTCTGGAATTTGAAGCAAGATATCAGATTCTGCAGAATTTGGATTTTGATATGAACTATAGTTATCTGCATCAGAGCAATCCTATCAATGGAGCTCCGGCACATAAACTATATACAGGTGTAACTTATTCACCGGGACGTTTTACTTTCGATGTGTATATGCAGTCAATTTGGGATTTATATACAGATGCAGCATGCACAAAGAAAGAAGACTACGCGCTTCTGAATGCTAAAGTAGCCTACCGATTCGGTTCGAAAGAAAAAGGCTTGACTCTATTTGTCAAAGGAGAAAACCTGACAGCTACAAGATATAGCATCAACGACGGCTTCCCAATGCCGAAAGCAGTTGTTATGGGCGGTATAGATTTTTCGTTCTAAAATAATATCCGTTATCTTAAAAGAAAACTGCCGATGTTTCTGGAAAAACATCGGCAGTTTTTTCTGTAAAATATACCATAAACTCTGAAAAATTATTACTTCCTTTTCCCCTCAAAATAATTATATCTGAAATCTGTTGGAGAAAAGCCATATTCACGTATAAAGACACGAAAATACGAAACTCTTGACGTAAAACCAGATTCTATAGCCACATCTTCTATTTTCATCAACGGATTAGATATTAGCAAATCCATAGAATGTTTAAGGCGATATTGGTTTATAAAAGCTGAAACAGTCACACCAATGACTATCTGAATAGCATCAGCCAAATAACGTTCATTGGTATTTAGTTTTGCAGCTAACGCTTTCCGATTTAATTTTGGTTGTAAGTATAGTTTTTCCGATTCCATCAGGTTTTGCAAACTACTAATAAGCTTGTTTATCCTTATTTCATTATCCAGGTTTGTCATAGTATTTAGCACTGTATATTACACAGAGACAAATATAATTCCATACAACATAATAACTGTTTCAAAATTGGAACTTTATGTTACAATTCAGGAAAAATGTGTATCAAATTAGTATTCTCATTCTCATTTGCATACATTTACATACAGAACTGATAAAAAAACTGAAACAATAATGTAACAACAATGATATATCATATAAACATATTATCTGTGTTTTTTATGTTCCTTTGCCCCGCAAATAACAATAAAAAAATATTTTCAGTCATGAAAAAAATGTACATTTTCCTTATCTCAGCCTTGATGCTTATAGGAAACTTTAAAGCTATGGCAGAGAATAACAGTGAAAACAAAACACAAATGAATGTAGCAACATTTAACCTAAGACAAGACAATCCGAATGACGGAGATGATGCATGGCCTCACAGAATTCAAAAAGTTCAAGGCTTAATCATGTATCACGATTTCGATATATTCGGAACTCAGGAAGGTTTCAAACATCAGCTGGACAACATTCTCGAACTTAAAGGTTATGCTTATATCGGTCACGGACGTGATGACGGAGAAGAAGCCGGCGAACATTCTGCCATTTTCTATAAGAAAGACAGATTTGAAGTGCTCGACAAAGGAGATTTCTGGTTTTCAGAAACGCCGAATACTCCGGGAAAAGGTTGGGATGCAACATGCTGCAATCGTATCTGCTCTTGGGGAAAGTTCAAAGATAAAGAAAATGGCAAAGTTTTCTATTTCTTTAATGTGCATTACGACCACCAAGGCAAAGTGGCACGACGTGAATCTTCTCACCTTTTGCTGAAAAAGATAAAAGAAATTGCAACAAGTGGAAATACAATTTTCGTAACTGGCGATTTCAATGCCGTTCCAACTGACGAGCCTATCAAAATAATTGCAGCAAACGGACTTCTATCTGACTCTCATGAAATATGTAAAACTCCAAGATACGGAACAGAAGGTACAACTAACGGTTTCAAACTAGAAGCTTCAATGAAAAACAGAATTGATTATATCTGGGTAACAAAAGATGTAACAGTTGAGAAATATGCTGTTTTGAATGATATGCAATATGGTCATTTCCCTTCAGACCACTTCCCTGTTGTTGTTAAAGTAGAATTCTAAAAACACAAAATGTCAAAACTGCTTTCCCTTATTTATAGGAATGAGCAGTTTTGACATTTTATATATAATGAAAGTTTCACAAGCTCAACTTTCAGTCAACAAGTTGAAGAGATTACTCTCCCAACAGAAATGCCTTGAAATTATCAAAATCTTTCGGTAGTTCTATGCTTTTCTTTTCTCCTCGCATAAAAGCACGCAACTTTTCAGGTATTTCAGTATCTATACCAAGTATTCCATCAACAGTGTCCTTGAATTTTGCAGGATGAGCTGTTTCGAGGAAAACGCCTGTTTCTCCTGATTCTATTGATTGCTCCAATGCAGCAAATCCACAAGCGCCATGAGGATCGAGAATATATCCAGTTTCTTTATATACTCTTCGCATTGTGTCAGCAATTTGCTCGTCAGTATAACGGAAACCGCTAATTTGTTTTCTTATATTTTCCCAAGCATTGTCACCAAACAAATCCAATATTCTGGCAAAATTACTTGGTGCGCCAACGTCCATGGCATTTGCAATAGTAGCTACAGAAGGTCTTGGATTATACTTTCCGGTATTAAGATATTCCAGAAAAACATCATTGCGGTTATTGGCTGCAATAAACCTCTTGACCGGCAATCCCATTCTTTGCGCAAATAATCCGGCTGTGATATTACCAAAGTTTCCACTTGGAACACAGAACACCAAATTATCAGCCTTACCCAGTTTGTCCAACTGCGCATAAGCATAAAAATAATAAAACGATTGAGGAAGCAATCTTGCCACATTTATGGAATTAGCAGAAGTAAGTGTCATCGCAGAATTCAATTCCTCATCAAGGAAAGCACTTTTAACCAAAGCCTGGCAGTCATCGAATGTTCCGTCAATTTCCAAGGCAGTGATATTTTTGCCCAATGTAGTGAACTGACATTCCTGAATAGGGCTGACTTTTCCTTTTGGATAAAGGACATACACATGAACACCCGGAACATCAAGAAAACCATTTGCCACCGCGCTTCCTGTATCGCCTGAAGTAGCTGCAAGAACATTCACTCTGTCCATTCCCTCTTTTCTTGTAAAATATCCGGAAAGACGAGCCATAAAACGTGCTCCTACATCCTTAAATGCCAAAGTCGGGCCGTGGAACAACTCAAGGCTATATATATCGTCCTTTACAGAAACAGCCGGAACATCAAAAGACAGCGTATCACAAACGATTTTGTCCAAAACATCTTTCTCAATATCTTCGTCAAACAAATTTTCTGCAACCAGGCAAGCTATTTCGCTGAACGAAAGATTCTTCATATTGGCAATTACATCCGGAGATATCATATTTATTTTTTCGGGCATAAACAAGCCTTTATCAGGAGCAAGTCCTTTGACTACGGCATATTCCAAAGATGCCATGTCTGCACTGTGATTTGTACTATAGTATTTCATTTCAAGAATTCTTTAATAAATTGATCTTTTTCCAATATTCCGTATTTACCTTCTGCAACAGAAAATTCATCATAAACTTCAACTGCGTCAGGTGTTTCACCTGGTTTGTAAAAGACAAATGGGACAGGCTTTGATGTGTGTGTTCGCACTGCACAAGGTGTAGGATGATCCGGCAATACAGCCACTGCTACGTCTTCACCAAAAGAAGACAAAGCCTTCATAACAGGTCCGACAACACGGCTGTCAAGGTTCTCAATTGTTTTGATTTTCAGGTTGACATCACCTTCATGTCCAGCCTCATCGCTTGCTTCAATATGAAGATAAACAAAGTCATCTGTTTTCAAAGCATCAAGCGCTGCTGTAACTTTACCTTCGTAATTTGTGTCATAAAGCCCCGTAGCACCTTCGACCATAATTACTTTCATTCCGGCATAAACTCCTATTCCACGAATAAGGTCAACTGCTGAAATTACGGATGATTTACCGATGCCATAAAGCTGATTCAAAGTCTTCATCGCAGGTCTTTCACCCGGCGACCATGGCCAGATACAATTAGCCTTGTCCTTTCCCTGAGCTGCTCTCTTAAGATTTATCGGATGATTTTCCAACACTTCCATTGATCTAAAAATCAACTCATTCAGCATATCGGCAGTCTTTTCCGCAGAGTGATTACGAGGCTTTATCATCAAAGGACGATAAGGCTGCAAAGGCACATCATGAGGCGGAGTGCAATCAAGCTCTTTACTTCCGGACTTTATCACCAACAAATGACGATAGGAAACTCCGGTATAGAAATGCACCATATCAGAACCCAGCTCTTCATTCAATGTTTTTATAAGTTCGTCAGCTTCTTCAGTTGAGATATGGCCTGCAGAGTGATTTTTCAATATATCACCTTCGATACAAACCAAATTACATCTCATAGCTATTTCTCCGGGATGAAGGTCAACGCCTATACTCGCTGCCTCCAAAACGCCACGTCCTTCATAAACTGAAGGCAAATCATATCCAAGCACAGACATATTAGCCACTTCACTTCCGGGATGGAAACCATCTTCAACGGTTTTCAAATAGCCGCTTACACCCATTTTTGCCAATTGGTCTAAATTAGGAGTAGAGGCATACTGCAACGGAGTCTTTCCATCCAATACATCAAGTGGCTCATCAGCCATGCCGTCTCCAAGAATTATAAGATGTTTCACAATATTCCTCCTTTTAAATTGGTTTAAAGTTCCTGATTTTAGTTTCACAAGAGCCAGAAAAAAAGTAGATATATAACTATATTTTCTTAAAACTAAGACTTAGTTTTTATAAACTGAGCTTTAGTTTTTATAATCTAAGACTAAGTTTTTACAAACTGAGGCTTAGTTTTAAGAAAATGTCAGACATTATTAACTTTATATAGTTGCCACTTAGAGCGTTATCGGATATTTGCAATAGATATTATATCAGCAAAAACACCGGCAGCTGTAACATCTGCACCAGCGCCATATCCTTTTATTATCATAGGGAATTCATGATAACGCTCTGTGGAAATCATGATAATGTTATTGCTGCCTTCGAGTTCATAGAACGGATGACGGCTGTCAACTTCCTGCAATCCAATCTCACAAGCTCCATTATCCATCTTAGCAACAAACCTCAGACGCTTGTTTTCTGCTTCAAGCTGTTTTCTCTTTTTCTCGAAGCTTTCGTCAAGTTCCGGAATATTCTTCCAGAATTCATCCAATGTTCCTGTGAAAAGATTTTCCGGTATAAACAGATTGATATTCACATCCTGTTGCTCAACCTTGTATCCGGCTTCGCGTGCAAGAATAACCAGCTTTCTCAAGACATCCTTTCCACTCAAATCTATACGTGGGTCAGGCTCAGCATATCCTGCTTCCTTAGCCATCTGTACAGCCTTGCTGAATGGAATATCGGCACTGATTGTATTGAATATATAATTCAATGTTCCTGAAAGAACAGCTTCGAGCTTAAGAATATGGTCTCCACTATTCATCAAATCATTCATTGTGTTGATAATAGGCAGACCTGCACCGACATTTGTTTCGAACAGGAATTTTATGCCACGATGACGAGCTGTTTCTTTCAGTGAAATATAATTCTCATACTCTGAAGATGCTGCTTCCTTATTTGCTGCAACAACAGAGACGTTGCGGCTCAACAATTTCTTATACAATCGTGCAACATCAGGACTAGCAGTACAGTCAACAAACACAGAGTTGTAAATATTCATTTTAAGAATTTCCTCACAAAGAATCTCCGGATTGCAGTCAATACCATTCTCCTTAAGGTTCTCCTTATATGAATTCAAATCAATTCCACTTCTATTGAAAATTCCTTTCTTTGAATTAGCTATACCGACAATTTTCAATTTCAGACCATTCTGCTCCATCAGCTTAGGTTGCTGCTGACGAATCTGTTCAAGCAAATTTCCTCCTACAGTACCAATTCCGGCAATAAACAAGTTCAACACCTTGTATTCAGAAAGGAAAAAGGAGTCATGTATTGAGTTCAGAGCCTTACGCAAATATTCACGTCTGATTACAAATGATATATTTGTTTCAGAAGCTCCCTGAGCACAAGCTATCACACTGATACCTGCCCTACCCAATGTGCCGAACAATTTTCCTGCGATACCAGGAGTACGTTTCATGTTCTCACCGACAATCGCTACTGTGGCAAGGTCCTTCTCAGCTACTGTATCATTCATGTCACCCTGAGCACGTTCCAGAGCAAACTCCTCATCCAGAACTTTCACAGCCAAGTCTGCGTCAGCATTTCTAACGGCAAAAGTCGTGTTGTTCTCCGAACTTGCCTGAGAAACCATAAACACGCTAATTCCATTTTCTGCAAGAGTCTTGAATATTCGGTAATTGACACCAATAACACCGACCATACCCAGACCTTGAACAGTAATTAGACAAGTATCATTGATAGAAGAGATACCTTTAATCATAGCTCTTCCATCTTCAACTTTCTCTCTTGAGATGTATGTTCCTTTAGCTTCAGGATTGAAAGTATTCAATATTCTTATCGGAATATTCTTATGATAAACCGGATATATTGTTGGCGGATATATAACCTTAGCACCGAAGTTACACAACTCCATAGCCTCAGTAAAGCTCAGATGGTCAATAACGTATGCTGTACTGATAACACGAGGGTCGGCAGTCATAAATCCATCCACATCAGTCCATATCTCCAGGATTGAAGCATCAAGTGCAGTAGCAAGGATTGAAGCAGTATAATCCGAACCACCTCTTCCAAGGTTAGTAACTTCACCGTTTTCAACATTAGATGAAATAAATCCCGGAACCAGAGAAACCTTTGGCAGCGGACTGAATGTTTCCTTTATCAATCTGTTGGTAACATCAAAATCTACTATATGCTTATTGAACTGCTTTCTGGTTTTAATAAATTTACGGGAGTCGAAAAGACATACATCCTTTATCACATAAGAGATAATCAATGATGACAATCTTTCGCCGTAACTTACAATCGTATCCGAAGTTTTTGCAGAAAGGTCGTTAATCAGATAAACTCCTTTGAAGATATTTCCAAGTTCATCCAATAATGCCATGACTTTTTTCTGAGCGTCAAAACGCTGCTCCTGTTCAGGAATCACTCCTTCGATGACATTAAGGTGACGGGTAACTATTTCCAAAAGTTCCTTTTCATAACCCAAATCACCCTTAGCAGCCAGTGCAGATGTATTCAACAACTTATCTGTGATTCCACCTAAAGCCGATACAACAACAATTACAGGTTCTTCTATGGATTCAACTATCTTTTTTACTGTCAAAATACTCTCAACAGAACCAACAGATGTTCCGCCAAATTTCAATACTTTCATAATTTGTTTTGTTGATTTTTCTAAGATGCTGTTATAAAAAACAGCCAACATTGATTATACAATATGCTTAAGCCCAACAATTATCCATGCATGTTTACTTAAACAGCAAACAGCATAAAGCTCAAACAAAAAAAATTAATATGAATAAAAAAAGACTTTCATGCAGAGCACACAGCCCAACACATGAAACACACGCGAAGTATTTATTATCTAACCCCCCAAGGGGTCATCATCAATGCCCAAGTATAATATGATAAACCTATTATTGTCATTGCTTTTGCATTATTCTTTTTATAGACGACAGCAATATTATATATTATTTTTCAAAAAAACAACAAAAGATAAGGGAATATATCAAAAACTGTAAATTTTGTCAGAATTATTAATAAATAAACCGGGAAACAGATTGCAATACACATTCAGTTTTTTCAAACCAAATTAGCAAATCTGTTTCCCGGCTATATTTATAAGATATTTAAAATTTCATGCCAACTTATCTCAAATTGGCGACTAATGAAACTCAAATATATATTATAGCGGAATATACTGAACAAATGCTTCCATCGCCTCATATGAAGCCAAACCAAGCTGACGATATAATTCAGCAGTTGCACGGTTACGGTCTTCAGCACGCTGCCAGAACAATCTTTCATCATCGCCAAGGAACGGAGCGCTTTCAGCCTGAGACTGATGTTTCAGAATAGCATTTCTCTTATGGCGCAATTCTTCTGGTGAAATAGGAACAGCCATTTCAACGTGGTCCATTTCCCATTCAGCCCATGCTCCACGATACATCCATACGCGGCAATTCTTCATCCATTCCTCGTTCTTAACCTCGTCGATAGCAGCAAGCACAGCATCCAGACAAACCTTGTGAGTTCCATGAGGGTCAGCCAAGTCACCAGCAACAAACATCTGGTCCGGCTTGATTTCCTGAATCAATGCTTTCACAATATCCTTGTCAGCCTCTCCAAGAGGATTCTTCTGAACCATACCTGTTTCATAGAAAGGCAAATCTAGGAAATGAACATGGTCATCTTTCACACCTGAATATCTGCAACCATGGCGAGCTTCTTCCCTGCGGATAGTACCTTTCATGAAAAGAACATCTTTTCTTTCAGGTTCGCCATTCTCAACCTTTTCATAACGCAAATATTTGATAATCTCTTCTGCCTTGTCCTTAACTGTTGTGTCGTTAGGTGAATATTTTTCACATACGTCACGCAAATACTCACAATAGCGGATTACTTCTTCATCGCCAACTGCAATATTTCCTGATGTTTCATAAGCGACATGCACGTCATGATTCTGGTCACACAAGCGACGGAGAGTTCCACCCATTGAAATAACATCATCATCCGGATGCGGACTGAACACAATGACTTTCTTAGGATATGGAGTCGCTCTTTCCGGACGGCTTGAATCATCAGCATTAGGCTTACCTCCAGGCCAGCCTGTAATTGTATGCTGAATATCATTGAATATCTTGATATTTACATTATAAGCAGAGCCATACAATGCCAACAACTCGCCCAATCCATTTTCACTATAATCCTTGTTTGTCAACTTAAGGATAGGTTTTCCAGTCTTCAAGCACAACCATACTATTGCACGGCGGATAAGCTTGTTGTCCCATTCGCAGCTTGTAACAAGCCAAGGATGACTGATACGAGTCAGGCTATAAGCAGCAGACAAATCCACAACGATTTTAGCATTGATATGTGTCTGCAAATAAGAAGAAGGAACATTATCTGTGATTCTCTCCTCAACAGTCTTGGCAATTACATCAGCCTTGTCGTCGCCCCAAGCAAGAAGAACAACGCTCTTAGCCTTCATCATGTTTGATACACCCATTGTAATAACACTTGAAGGAATAGCTTCTGAAGAAGAGAAACGGCGTGAAGCCTCTTTACGGGCAGCACCTTCCAAAAGCACAAGACGGATGCGTGAACTTGGAGTAGTTCCTGCTCCATTAAACATAATATTACTATACTGACCTATTCCCAGCAACATACAGTCGATACCACCCAACTGCTGAATATGTTCTTCATACTGGTTGCAGAAATCAAATATTGCGTCTTTTGGCATCATGCCATCCGGTGCATAAATATTTTCAGGACAAATATCTACATGATTAAGGAAGTCTTCTTTCACCTTACCCAAAACTCCTGCATCAGAAGCAGACAGAGGATAGAATTCATATTCAAGAAAAACAACAACATTCTTAAAGCTTAGCTGTTCTTCTTTATGCATACGAATCAACTCGTTATAGACATTCAATGGAGAGAGTCCACCAGGCAATGCCAAAACATATTTTTCTCCTGCACTTTGTTTTTTACGAATCTGTGAAGCTATTTCCTTTGCTACAGCAAAAGAACCTTCTTCCAAAGATTCATAAATTGTTGTAGGAACTTTTTCCAAACGAGTCAACACTGAATGCTCATAAGCATTCTCCGGACGATAGTATTTCTGGGGAATACGCGTAAGCGTGATTTGTGAGCTTAAGTTTGTTTTCATATATATTATTATTTAGTAGGAACTGATTCGTGTTTTTCCTTTCAAGAAAAATCACTGACAGTCTTTTTTCTATTATATAAAAACAAAGATATAAAATTAATTGTTTTGAGAAAATATGATTAATTAAAGTTGACAGGTATTTTAAACAAAAAAGGCTTTGTGCCTAAACACAAAGCCTTTTCAACAAAGAGGGGTGAAAGATGGGGCTCGAACCCACGACCTTCGGAACCACAATCCGACGCTCTAACCAACTGAGCTACATTCACCATATAATCTCAAAATCAACGCTTCTCAACGAAGAGGGTGAAAGATGGGGCTCGAACCCACGACCTTCGGAACCACAATCCGACGCTCTAACCAACTGAGCTACATTCACCATGTTTCGTCTTTCAGCAGGCGCTGTTTCTTTAAGACGGTGCAAAGGTAAGGATAATTTTTAATTCTGCAAATATTTTGGCACTTTTATTCTAATATATTTTCTGAAATCCATAATAAAGATAGAACAAAAACCGCTATCCATATAATCAAATAACATCCGTAAAGCAACACAGTTTTCACTATTGCCTTAAGCCAACTATTTCTGGAATAGACTCTTCTGACAGCAACAACACTGTAAATAAAGAAATATACCAGCGACAGACTATACAACAAAGAAATATTTACCCCATTCCACAAAAGAATAAGCATAACTGCCAAAATTATCAGTAAAACGGAGTGCATATGCAATGCAAAAACCAAATGCATCATATATCCAAGTTTCTCTTTACGGAAAAGAAACTTAAGCAATACAGCAAAAATCGGAATCAAAAGCAATGCTATCAATGGCCAGTTCGACGAATACCACGACACAAGCTTGTTATATTCCACCTCCGAACGAAGATCCTTCAGTTCTCTATTCTTAATTTGCGTCTCGTCCACAACAGCCTTATGCAAGGAATCTTCTGTCAGCACATAAATTGAATCAGATTTCTCCCAGCGCGAAAAAATATCTTCAAATACTATTTTCGTCACCTTTACGCGAAAAGTATCCGAATATGGCGACTCCAGTATTCTCAGAGTAGGTTTATATTCCGATAGCATTGATGTGTCCGTAACACTCCATACAACAGTATCTTCCAACCCGTGAATGTCTGCCACCTCATGATATTCCTCTTCATCAGATGTACTTACAATTTCAATGTTATCCATCATTTCCGTACGTGACTTCAAATCATTAAAATCCGAAATCAGAGAAAATGCGAAAATAAAGAACAAGCACGACAGGAACATGAACAATCTCAAAGGATGAACATACGAATTTATCTTACCCGCATTGAATTCCCTGGTCAGAAATCCCGGACGGCGGAAAAGATAATACAACGTAA
The DNA here is from genome assembly GCF_056640935.1 of Parabacteroides sp. KHUB-01. Lineage (NCBI taxonomy): Bacteria > Pseudomonadati > Bacteroidota > Bacteroidia > Bacteroidales > Tannerellaceae > Parabacteroides > Parabacteroides sp. KHUB-01. The sequence continues at coordinate 902,669 of NZ_CM153256.1, forward strand.
GCCACACCTTGCCGTCAAACTGATATACATTCTCAATATATTGCAGCAAATATTTCCAGAACGGCTGCTCTATATCCAAAGCATACTGCCCGCATTGCGAACAATACATTCCTTTCAGCTTCTTTCCGCAATTCTTGCAATACGAATATGCAGGAGTGTGCTTACGACGAACACGCTTCAAACGGCGATATTCTATATGTCGTGATATTTTATTCTTTTGCTTCAACAGTTTTTCCTTATATCCTTCTAACATATCGTTTCCTCCCGGCAATTACATATACTTTGAAAAATCTACACCAAACAAATGCACTGCACACCAGACAAAAGTCCCTATAATGGTAGCAAACAGGATTATCATATAAATAACATAAAGCAAACCAGTCTTGATAAACGATTTTATCCATCCCGTCCGCTCATAAACCCGGTGTATGGCTAGCCACATATAAACCAAGAACAGATTTATAAGCACAAGCGTAACCTCCTTGTTGTATGGAGTTTTGGTGTAATACACCCACAGCAGATTAATTGCCACAAGAAGCAAAAGAACAGAATGAAGATGCAGCGCAAAAGCATAATGCTTCATATATGCCATCTTTTCCTTCCTGAAGAAAAGCATCATAAGGAAGGCAAATACCGGTATCAGCAACAATAATATAATAGGAAAATATGAAGAATACCACGAAATCAAAGCTCCGAAATTAAGCTCATTTTCTATTTTCCTTATTTCTTTATCCACTCCCTTCGGTCCGGTCTCGAAATAATTATTGTCGTCCGACAATGCATATGCATTGCTATCCCCCGGCAAAGGTTTCAGATATCCTTCTTCCAGCAATATTTTGGGAACAGTAAACTGCACCATAGTATCTCCTTCTGCCGACGGACTTTGTTTACCGATATATCCAAGTTCCTTGCGTGCAACAGAATCTCCACAAAAAGTTATCAACGTATCTATGGCTGCAGCAGCTTTACGCTCTTCTTCACTTAAATCATCATACCAGTAGTCCAGCATATCCTCCGATAATTGCACATTCACCATAACATCACCGACTGTCACTTTTGCTGAATCTGCCTTGTCGTCAGTCATTGACAAACCAATTTCACTAGGATTGGAAGGTATCAATGAAAAGAAAAACAGGAAAAACAGACACGACAGGAACATGAACAACCTCAAAGGATGAACATACGAATTTATCTTACCAGCATTAAACTCACAGGTAAGAAATCCCGGACGGCGGAAAAGATAATACAAGGTGAGCCACACCTTGCCGTCAAACTGATATACATTCTCGAAATACTGTAATATATATTTCCAAAACGGCTGCTCTATGTCCAAAGCATACTGTCCGCATTGGTAACAGTACATTCCATCGAGCTTTGTGCCGCAATTCTTGCAATAAGTATATTGAGGAGTCCGCTTACGACGCACACGTCTTAATCTGCGGTATTCAATCTGCCTTAGCAGACGCTTCTTTCTTTTTTCTATCTGCAGAAGCAATGCCTTTGTTTCCATGTTATTAGAATTGATTAAAGTTTAGACAAGGGGACAAGACTTCAGGGGACAAGGTCAAAATTTCTATCAGAACCTTCTTAACTACTTAACTACTTGACTTCTTAACTACTTGACTCCTAAAAAAACGAGTTGGCAAAAGGACCTTCCCTTTACCAACTCGCCAACCTTATCACTTATAAATCTCTTTCTTTCCTGCCAGCAACGTATTGCGCATCAACGAAATAATCGTCATTGGACCAACCCCGCCAGGAACAGGAGTTATATAAGAACATTTCGGAGCCACCTCGTCGAACTTCACATCTCCCGAAAGACGGAAACCACTCTTACGTGTAGCGTCCGGAACTCTTGTTGTTCCAACATCAACAATCACTGCACCTTCTTTAACCATATCTGCTGTTACAAATCCCGGAACACCAAGAGCAGCAATTATTATATCAGCCTGAAGGCACATTTCCTTAAGATTCTTTGAACGGCTGTGACATACAGTCACTGTGCAGTCACCAGGATAAGCCTTCTGCATCATAAGCGTAGCCATAGGCTTACCCACGATATTGCTTCTACCAAGAACAACACAATGTTTTCCCTGTGTTTCAATATTGTTGCGTTTCAGCAACTCAAGTATTCCAGCAGGAGTTGCAGACACAAAACATGGCAAACCAATAGACATTCTTCCAACATTTATAGGATGGAAACCGTCAACATCCTTGCGATAATCTATAGCCTCAATAACTTTCTGCTCCGAAATATGCTTTGGCAAAGGCAGCTGAACGATGAAACCGTCAACATCCGGATCATTATTCAACTCATCAACCTTGGCAAGAAGCTCCTCTTCCGTAACATCTGCCTCATATCTGATCAGCGTTGATTTAAAACCTATCTCCTCACAAGTCTTAACCTTGCTTGCCACATAGGTTTCGCTGCCACCATCGTGACCCACCAATATCGCTGCCAAATGTGGAATCTTTCCACCTTCTGCCTTTATACGGGCAACTTCTTCGGCCATTTCCGCCTTCATCTGTGCGGATGTTGCCTTTCCGTCTAATAATTTATATGGTTCCATGATCTTAGGTTTTTAAGTTCTTGATAAAATTAAAGTTGACGAGGAAACGAGTTGACAAGTTGACGAGGAAGGGAATCCACCTTGTCAACTTGTATTAGAAGCCTTGTTCCCTATTATTACTTTCTGAACATCGGCAACTTAGGCAATCCCTTACCCGACTTCATTGAAGTAAGCATCTTCATCATCTTACGGGTTTCGTCGAACTGCTTGATAAGTTTGTTCACCTCCTGGATTGAAGTACCACTACCTTTCGCAATACGCTGACGGCGAGAACCGTTCAGAATTGCTGGATTAGTTCTTTCCTCCGGAGTCATTGAATATATGATAGCCTCAATGCTCTTGAAGGCATTGTCGTCGATATCAACATTTTTCAAAGCTTTGCCAACACCAGGAATCATAGATGCAAGCTCTTTCAAGTTACCCATCTTCTTTATCTGCTGAATCTGAGTAATAAAGTCATTGAAGTCAAACTGGTTTTTGGCAATCTTCTTCTGCAGGCGTTTTGCTTCTTCTTCGTCATACTGCTCCTGGGCACGTTCAACCAACGAAACGATATCACCCATACCCAAAATACGGTCTGCCATACGTTCAGGATGGAAAACATCCAATGCATCCATCTTCTCGCCAGTACCCACAAACTTGATAGGTTTGTTTACGACTGTGCGGATTGACAAGGCAGCACCACCACGAGTATCACCGTCCAACTTAGTAAGAACAACACCGTCAAAATCCAATCTGTCGTTGAATTCCTTTGCCGTATTCACTGCATCCTGACCTGTCATCGCATCCACCACGAACAGAGTTTCGTTCGGATTAATAGCAGCCTTTATTGCAGTTATTTCGTTCATCATCTGCTCGTCGATAGCAAGACGTCCGGCAGTATCGACAATTACCAGGTCATTACCCTTAGCCTTCGCTTCCTTTATCGCATTAAGAGCAATTTCAACCGGATTCTTGTTGCCCTCTTCCAAATATACAGGAACACCTATCTGCTCAGCAAGAATACGCAACTGCTCGATAGCAGCAGGACGATAAACGTCGCAGGCAACAAGCAGCGGCTTCTTGTTCTTCTTTGTCTTCAGCATATTGGCAAGCTTTCCTGTAAATGTAGTCTTACCGGAACCCTGCAAACCAGACATCAAAACAACCGCAGGTTTTCCCTCAAGATTAAGTTCAGTTGCTGTGCCACCCATCAGCTGTGCCAACTCATCGTGCACAATCTTCACCATCAACTGGCTAGGCTTAACAGAAGTAAGCACATTCTGTCCAAGCGCCTTTTCCTTCACCGTGTCGGTAAAGCTCTTGGCAACTTTATAGTTAACATCGGCATCCAACAATGCACGACGCACATCTTTCAATGTTTCCGCTACATTAATCTCGGTGATTTTACCCTCACCTTTCAACAATTTGAACGAGCGTTCTAAGCGTTCGCTAAGATTATCAAACATAATTCTATATATATTTTATTATTTCCTTTTTTCTTGAAAGGTGCAAATATAATTCATTTACTCAACTTTCGCAAGCTCAATTTCGAGATAACAAGTTGACAAGAAGATAAGTTAACAAGAGTTGTTGGCTGGTTGACGGGGAATTACCTCAATAAACACAGAGAGCATGGAGTTAACAGCTTTGAAGGAGCGACACTGATAACTCCTACAGTTTGTCAGTTATAAGACCGGGATCCATCTGCAGCTTAGAGAAAGCAAACATTTTCTTACCCAAATCTTTCAGCGAAGCTCCGATATGGTACACTTCCTTATCATCAACTATAAGGAAACGGTCATGGCTGTTCCTGTAGGTTCTGATATTGATTGGAGGATACTGGTCATTATGCTTCTCAAGGTCAAGCTGTAGCTACGATGTAATCTTCTGCGTATATATAGTGGCAGATACACCGGGATTTCGCTTGCTCAGCATAAGTAACACAGATTCATCAACATAGTTATCTATCAGAAGAAGGGATTTTCTGGCAGACCTGATAAGATCTGTCGCAAACTTGTAGGCATCGAATATTTGTCCGTCAAAGAAGATTCCTTCAACCGGAGGCAGTGAGGTACGGACAAAGAAGTCTATCTTTTTCGAATGCTCATAGAGAGTTTCCTTTATTTCAGCAAGCTCTTTTCCCATGTCATTAAGCCGTTGATTGACGGAATAGCCTTTTAAAAGATAATCTTTTAATACACTGTTCGCCCATTGCCTGAACTGTGTACCTCTGATGCTCTTTACTCTATATCCTACAGAAATAATTACATCTAAACTGAAATACTTTACAGGCTTATCGGAATTTGCAATGTGCAAAAATTGCACATTGCTTTTTTCTTCCAGTTCTTTTTCTTTAAATACATTGTTTATATGTTTTGTTATAACAGTTCTATCACGTTCAAATAGTTCTGCAATCTGAGCTTGCGTAAGCCATACTGTTTCATTTTCCATAAGTACCTCCAGCTTGACCGTTTCATCTGGCTGATACAATACTATTTCTCCTTTTTCCATTTTATTGAAGATTTATTCTAAATATTCCATACACTGGGGTAGTTATCTCGAAATTACATCCGTAACCAATCTTGTCTTGACCGGCAAGGGCACGGCTAATACAGTAAAGTCCACGCTCATAAATAAGGATGGTTGCAAAAGCACTAAGTCCACAAACGGACTGTTAAATACACCTTGTTTCATAGAAAGATTTTTTTAATGGTTACTTAGCAAGTTTAGGAAAATAATTTGATAATAACAAGTCATTTAAATACAAAGGGCATAGAGTCACAGAGTTTTTTATTATCTACTGATAACTCCTACAGTTTGTCAATTATAAGACCGGGATCTATCTGCAGCTTAGAGAAAGCGAACATTTTCTTACCCAAATCTTTCAGCGAAGCTCCAATATGATACACTTCCTTATCGTCAACTATAAGGAAACGGTCATGGCTGTTCCTGTAGGTTCTGATATTGATTGGCGGATACTGGTCATTATGCTTCTCAAGGTCAAGCTGTAGCTGCGATGTAATCTTCTGCGTATATATAGTGGCAAATACACCGGGATTTCGCTTGCTCAGCATAAGTAACACAGATTCATCAACATAGTTATCTATCAGAAGAAGGGATTTTCTGGCAGACCTGATAAGATCTGTCGCAAACTTGTAGGCATCGAATATTTGTCCGTCAAAGAAGATTCCTTCAACCGGAGGCAGTGAGGTACGGACAAAGAAGTCTATCTTTTCTGAATGTAAGGCTACTGTTTTCTCCAACTCTGAAAGACGTTGGTTTATGGAATATCCTTTTAATAGATATTCTTTCAACACACTAGTCGCCCACCTCCTGAAAAGCGTTGCGTTTCTACTGTTTACGCGATATCCTACAGACAGAATAGCATCAAGATTGTAATACTTTGTAGTGTATTTTTGTTTTCCATCATTACCCATATGTTCCAAAATGGAACATGTGCTATCTACATCAAGTTCACCACTGTTGTAGATGTTATTAAGATGCTTGGTAATGGCAGGTCGTTTTGTTCCGAATAGGCTAGCTATCTGTTCTTGTGTTAACCAAACTGTTTCATTCTCCATGCGCACTTCAAGTCTGATCGCTTCATCAGGTTGGTATAATATTATTTCTCCTTGTTCCATTTTGTTGAGAATTTATTCTGAATATCCATACACTGGGGTAGTTATCTCGAAATTACATCCGTAGCCAATCTTATCTAGACTGGCTATAGCACGGCAAATATCGTAAAGTCCACACTCTTAAATACAAAGGGCATGGAGTCACTGAGTTTTTTATTATCTACTGATAACTCCTACAGTTTGTCAATTATAAGACCGGGATCTATCTGCAGCTTAGAGAAAGCAAACATTTTCTTACCCAAATCTTTCAGCGAAGCTCCGATATGATACACTTCCTTATCATCAACTATAAGGAAACGGTCATGGCTGTTCCTGTAGGTTCTGATATTGATTGGCGGATACTGGTCATTATGCTTCTCAAGGTCAAGCTGCAGCTGTGGTGTAATCTTCTGCATATATATAGTGGCAGATACACCGGGATTTCGCTTGCTCAGCATAAGTAACACAGATTCATCAACATAGTTGTCTATCAGAAGAAGGGATTTTCTGGCAGACCTAATAAGATCCATTGCAAACTTGTAGGCATCGAATATTTGTCCATCAAAGAAGATACCTTCAACCGGAGGCAGTGAGGTACGGACAAAGAAGTCTATCTTTTCAGAATGTCCGGCAAGAGTTTTCTCTATTTGGGAAAACCTGTTATCTATTCTCTGCTCGATGTCATGTAATCGCTGATTGACGGAATAACCTTTTAAAAGATAATCTTTCAATACAGTATTTGACCACCTCCGAAACAGAACTCCTCTGTAACTTTTTACCCTATATCCTACAGACAAAATTAAATCAAGATTATAATATTCAACTTGTCGAGTAACATATCTATCACCCTCTTTTTGAACTGTCGCAAATTTTGCGACACTTGCCATATCTTTCAATTCTTCTTTTAAGGCATTATTAATAATATGTTTACCGATTGTTTTTATATCACGGTCAAACAACTCGGATAATTGTTGACGATTTAGCCAAACGGTTTCATTTTCCATTCGCACCTCCAACCTAGTTGTTTCATCCGGCTGGTATAGTATTATTTCTCCTTGTTCCATTTTGTTGAAAATTTATTCTGAATATCCATACACTGGGGTAGTTATCTCGAAATTACAACCGTAGCCAATCTTATCTAGACTGGCTATAGCACGGCAAATATCGTAAAGTCCACACTCTTAAATACAAAGGGCATAGAGTCACAGAGTTTTTTATTATCTACTGATAACTCCTACAGTTTGTCAGTTATAAGACCGGGATCCATCTGTAGCTTAGAGAAAGCAAACATTTTCTTACCCAAATCTTTCAGCGAAGCTCCGATATGATACACTTCCTTATCGTCAACTATAAGGAAACGGTCATGGCTGTTCCTATAGGTTCTGACATTGATTGGCGGATACTGGTCATTATGCTTCTCAAGGTCAAGCTGCAGCTGTGGTGTAATCTTCTGCGTATATATAGTGGCATACACTCCAGGATTTCGCTTGCTCAACATAAGCAACACAGATTCATCAACATAGTTGTCTATCAGAAGAAGGGAGTTTCTGGCAGACCTGATAAGATCTGTCGCAAACTTGTAGGCATCGAATATTTGTCCGTCAAAGAAGATTCCTTCAACCGGAGGCAGTGAGGTACGGACAAAGAAGTCTATCTTTTCTGAATGTAAGGCTACTGTTTTCTCCAACTCTGAAAGACGTTGGTTTATGGAATATCCTTTTAATAGATATTCCTTCAGTACGCTGTTCGCCCATATTCTAAATTGTGTACCCCTGAAACTCTTAACTCTATATCCCACTGAGATAATAACATCTAGATTGTAAAAGTTAGTACGGTATTTTTTGCCATCTGAAGCAGTTGTCAAGGAATTCTTGACAACTGAATCTTTAACTAACTCTTTCTCTTTGAATATGTTATTAATATGCAAACTTATATTCTGTTTTGTAGAACAGAACAATTCAACCATTTGTGCCTGCGTAAGCCATACTGTTTCATCTTCCATCCTAACCTCCAGCTTGACGGTCTCATCCGGCTGATACAATACTATTTCTCCTTGTTCCATTTTGTTGAAGATTTGTTCTGAATATTCCATACACGTAGAGTAGTTATCTCGAAATTCCATCCGTAGCCAATATTGTCCTGACCGGCTCCGGCACGGCTATTATAGTAAAGTCCACGCTCATAAATAAGGCTGGTTGTAAAAACACTAGGTCAACAAACGGACTGATAAATATACTTTGTTTCATAGAAAGGCTCTTTTAATGGTTACTTTGCAAGTTTAAGGAATTAATTTGATAACAACAAATTATTTAAACACAGAGACACTGAGACACAGAGTTTTTACTTCTCTGTGACTCAGTGTCTCCCTGTTTCACCTCGTCAACTGACGTATTACAATCTTACTTTTACAATATCCTCGCCTACCCTCACCACGTAGATTCCTTCTGCAAGATTACGGAATTCACGCTGTCCGGCAACCTTATCTGCAGCAACCACAGAGCCGGTCATAGAGATAATCTGAACATCCATCAATGATGGAGTTGAGACTATTATCGCACCATTCTGAGTATATACTTTCACTTCCTGAGCCTCTACTTTTTCATTGCTTACAGGCCAGATACCGTCGCCAGATACCTTAACATAGATATCTGTATATACGCTGCGAATCTGATAATAACCGCTTACTTCATCCAATTTCAATTCTTTCCATTCTCCGAAGCGTCCACGTCTGTAATATACTGTAGGTTCGCAATCTTCATAACCTTCTTCTTTTTCCAAAGACAAGGTGAATGAGCCGCCGTCCGGTGTGCGCTTCTTGTCGTAGCGGGACACAAGTTTAGCACCAGTGCTTTCCGTGATATGAAGGTCGTGATAGGTGATTATCACAGGGGGATTCCTGACTTTCACTTTGCAGGTAGCTTTCATATCTCCTGCCGTGGCAGTAATAATGGCATCGCCCACACTCATGGCGGTGACTTTGCCGTTATCTACCGTAGCGACATTGGGATTGCTGCTTTCCCAAGTCACATTTTTGTTGGTGGCATTATCGGGCTCTACCGTAGCGTTCAGGGTTGCACTTTCGCCGGTATAAAGTGACAGTTCGGTCTTGTCCAACTTCACGTCGGTGACAGAAACGGACTTGATGGTCAGTTTATATTCCTTGCTGTCGCTACCGGCGGTGTTTTCAGCCTTTACGGTAAGGATCGAAGTGCCCGCCGCAGTCGGGGTACCGGAGATCGTGCCATTTTCCAGCGTTAACCCTTTGGGCAGGGCACCGTTGGTGACGCTCCAACTTGTAGGATTATTGTCCGCCGCAAGGGTCTGGTTGTATGCTGCGTTCACCGTGCCTTCGTTCAGGCTTTCTGTGGTGATCTTGGGCGGCGCATTAGTAATGTTTCCCGTCAGGGTGCCGCCTTCTTCGGTGGTCACGGTGCCGTTGTTGATCAAAGTTGTTTCCTCCGGCACGGTCAGGCTGGCGTCCTTTCCGATAGTCAGGCTCTCGCCCTCACAAATGGTGATGTTCTCCTGTAAGGTCACATCGCCGTACACGGTGCCTTTCGTGCCGTCAAAGACGATGCCGCCGGTACTATCGCTACCTGTTCCGTACTGAACCCCAGTAGAAGAATCACTTGTAATTCCACCGGCACTGCCGTTGGCCCGCACGATGGCGTTGTTGCTGACGGTGACTGTGGGCGAGCTGCCGCCGGTTTCGCCGGTGCCACGGAGGCGAATTCCCGAAACATTGTTTGACTGTGCTGTAGCGATCAGACCGCCACCATTCACGGTGAGTGTTGAGTTTTCACTACTATTGCTCTCTACGGTAACGACATTGCTATAGGAACTTGTGGCTGTGACCTTTGCGTTCTCGATGCTCAGGGCAGCATTACCGCCTATGCTGATAACCTGGATTGTTGGATAATTTGAGTTGACAACCAAGGTGCCGTTGCCCGTGATGTTCAAGGCGGTATTGCCCCCTGAGAAACGAACACGAATCCCTGTGCTGACTCCTTCGATCTTATTGTTGCCCTCTAGCTGGACGGTCAACCCTGCATCCCCGCTTTGATTGATCACGCCAATGGCCGCTCCGGCAATATTACTAAGGGGGAGGTCGCTAGCATACAATTCTTTTTTGATGGTTGCTTTGCACAGAGTCAGCGTACTGCCGTCCCACTTGATGTTGTAGTTGTCGGTAGTTGCACCTTCCGTTATCACTTCGCCGTTTCCGTTTGTTGTGGCGTAAACGATACCGTCAGAACTTCCGGTAAGCGCCACGCCTCCCACATAAACGGTATTCGTCTCCGCCGCCAGCACCGTAACAGGCAGCATCATCATCAGGATTAATAAAGTAAAGATTTTCTTCATATACTATTCAATTTTTATTATTTGTCCAAGAAAAAATTTCATACATTAAAAAGGGAAAGATTTTCAAAAATATCATTCACACGAATCTCGTAAGCACAAGGTCTTCTTACAATTAAGTTATCAGATGGTAAGAAAAAACGGTCGTTTGTTTTTACCAAGGTTATCCTCTTCATTTACCACAAATCTAAAAAACTTTTTAATAGTTAAAGTGCTAATTCTGAAATTTTTTCAAAAAAACATTTTTTGTCGATTTCCCCCTCTTTAGGGTGGTAAAAAAAACGACCGTTTTTTCTTACCACCCAAGGGAGTAAAATCAGATATTTCCATAATAGTTTTTCAAGAAAAACACTGCGATGTTCCGAAAAAAACACTACCATGTTCCGCCGGAAACATTGCGACGTTTTTTACAATAAGTACCGACGTTTTTCAGCTAAAAAAGGCATATTCCGAAGCGGCAAAACCGCCGAAACCGCCAAAACCGCCTATACCGCCGATTTAGGTACGACCAGCTCTTTGCCCATATCTGTTTTCTGATAACAACCATGTGACACTCTGTCGATTAGGCGATGTTTCTGACAACGCCGGAGCATTTTTTCGATACGTGAGGCGGAGATACCTTCGGCGGCTGCCTTGTCCAGGGCTTCCTTGCATGTGAAAGATACAGGAAGTTTTACAAAAACCCCAAGCAAATCATCAGGCAATGTGTAGCGCAGCGACTCGTCGGTACGGGGCAGTGATGTGGCAACGAAATATGAATGGCGCAGGCATACTTTTGTGATGCTCAGTGCCGTTTCAAAATCACGGTCGTCCACACAAAGCTCGTTCATCTCCCATCCTGCCTCATACTTGCGTATGGCGGTCAGAATCATACACATTCGGAAGAGCGACACCTGGGCGCGGAGCATCGTGCTGTTGCGTCCGGAGTGGTCGAATGCGATATTTTTGGTATATTCCTTGCTGCCAAAAGCATTGAGTATCGCACGCTGGCGTGGCGTGAAACGCACCCGGGTGCGTGATTTGGCAAGGAATTCGGCAATGCTGAGAACAAGGTCGGCACGGCTGTCCATCGATTCCACAATGTCGTGACGGTCGTCATCGTCGGTCAATGGGATATAATGGTCCGCCTGCCTCAGGCGATACACCAACAGACGTGGGTATGTGCCGTTTTCAACATCAGGAACAAATTTGCGGAGCATTCCCGGGGTGCCGGTAACAACGAAACTCATTTTCGGCTCTTTCACTATCTGGTTCCCGCGGGTGATGGTGTGGTTGCTGAGTGTTTCGTGATGGAATGTCTTGTTGATTGTGTCGTTATACATTCCATATTCCGAAGAGTTCAGCTTTATCACCGTTTCCAGCTCGGTTTCGAAAAACAGCGTGGTGAAAGGAGCATTCACCGAAAGCATCTCCTCCATCTTTGCCGAAGTGACATAGCCGGAAAGATTCAATTCTTTCTGGAAAACCTCACGAGGGGGCTGCATTGTGAACTTTGCCGTACCGGATGTATTCTGGATAAGCTGCTTGCGGTGTTGCTGGCGAAGGCATTCATAATCCTCAAGGCGGGAATTATAATCATCCACCTCCCTCTTCGATCCGTCATAAATCTTTGCCTGGTATTTCTCCACTATCTTATGGAGCGACGCTATCGAACCCTTGCCGCTGGCTGACTCGCCGATGATGGAAACATAGAGGGTAGGATAATAAACCGAATCGCGCATCACGCCGTAAACATCAGGCATAACGGAGCCTAATAGTGTAAAAACCGTAAGCAGGGATATGTCATCCAATGCCGGAGAGGCACGCTGCGGAAGGAGTTTTTTAACACTCCCCGGAAGCTCCTCATAGACGGACTTCGGGAAAGTCTCCAAAAATAGCTCACTTTCCTCAATATCAACCTCTTTCGCTTCATCATCCCCGGTGTTGTTTCCATTGCGGGACGTATTGGCGGTTTTGGCGGTTTCGGCGGTTTTGTTATATTCCTTTCTTGCCAAATCCTTCCTGTTTTTCCCGAAATCCGCCCTACCCTTATTGTATATTCCGCGGATTGCATTTTCGATTTCTTTCTCCCCGAAATCCGGTTCGGCATAGCGGCGGACGCACTCGCTAATCGCATCGTCCATATCGAAGCCGGCATTCACCAGGCAGCCGACAAGGGATGTCAGCTGCGTGTGGCGGCTGCCGCTAGTCATGGTGATTGAGGCGGCGTCGAGATAGCGGGAGATGTCGGTTGTCAAGGTGCGGTTGTCTGAACTGTTGTTTTTCTGATCTTTGGTTAAAGTGTGGGGTAAGTGTAGGATGCTGGCGTTGGGATTGTAATAAGCCTCCGCGTCGTGACTGAGAAACATCACGCGCGAGAGGTCCTTGCATGCGGGGTCGATTTCCTCGCCTAGGGCGGCGGTGATTATCTTTGCCACATGCTTATACACTTCCGTGTGATTGGCAAGGCATACGTCTGCCCTGACAATTACATGAACACCCTCGCCACGGACGCTGACCGTGGCAAGCAATACGTAAGGAAGTTGCGACGCGCGGCGAACCACCTCACGGGCGGGTGTTTTGCAATGGTCGATGTCGAACATCAGGCAGCCCGTGTGCGATTCGGCATTCTGACCTACACGACCGCCGCTGAATACGGCATGGGGCAATATTCCACCCAACCGCCGCTTTGCGGCATCTACTTCTTCCTTTTTGTTCTCCCCGGCTTGCAGCTGCCGGATATACTCCGTCTGCTGCCGGAGACTTCCTCCGGTTATAAGGTTGTACACTTCGCCGGACGTCATGCTCCGGCAACCGGTTTTTTCATAAATGTTTTTAACATAAATGAATCTGTTTTCCACTGGTTTGACTTGATTTTTCATTACTGATAATTTATATTAAAGTGAGTTCGACGAATTCTGAACTATCTATCAAGGCTGAAAGCCTTGTCAAATCAGGCAAATGCCTGATTTGTATAGCCCAGGGCGTGAGCCCTGGGTAAAAGCGACACTCTCCGTTCCATTGGATTACAAATACACCCCAAATAACCAACGGATTGCAAATCCGTTGGAACAGAACATTGTGTCGCCCCTTCAGGGCTTTTGTTTATTATGTGTCTGTGACCCAGGGCTCACGCCCTGGGCTATAAAAAAGGCTTTCAGCCTTAATTACGTCCTCCTCTTCTTTAAACCCCTTGTCAAATTATCCCCTCCTCTCACGGCTCCCCAAAATGGTCTATAAGAATCTTAACCTGTTTCGGCGTATAATACTTGTTGAACTGCCTGTATCCGGCTTCGGCAAGGCGTTCTTTCAGTCCGGGTGCAAGGTTTATCCATCTCCGCATTGTTTTGTATGCCGCAGTAGGGGGTTGATGTGGGAAATAGAGCATGGCGAATTCGCTCACTCCATAACTTTTGATTAATTTATTTTCCATGATATTATTGTTTTTTGTTTTCTTAAAAATAAGGATAATTTATTAAATATCAAAATTTTAAGTAAATAAAATCAGGTTTTTATTTCAATATTTAGACATGAAGTGTATGGGGTAGTAATTGCTATTTTCTGTTCCAACGGATTTGCAATCCGTTGGTTGGTTTTGGTGGATTTGTAATCCACATTAATTGGAACGGGATTGCAAATCCCGAATTTAATCAACATTGGATTACAAATCCAATGGAAAGAGCAAAAGATGTTCGTGGTGGTCTGAGGTTGTAAATGGTTGGGACGAAGGAAGCCCTGAATGGGCATAACTGATGGAAGTTCACCCATTCAGAGCCTTCCTCTCCGACACAAACCTCTTCAATAAAAAAGTCAAGAAATAAGGGAAAGTATAGAACTTACCGTTGAAACCTATATTCTTATATCCTAACTTGATGCCATATTTAACATCAGGATATTTATCATCACTTAGCAGCTTGTTCAATGATGCTGTGGCGCCATCATTAGCTTTTACTTCCACAGGAATAAGGGAATCAGCATCGCGCACAAAGAAATCCATTTCAAGAGAGGGCTTGTCGCTACTATAATAGTAGAGATTATATCCTTGCTTTACCAACATATCCCCAACTATATTCTCATATATAGCTCCTTTATATGTACCCAGATTTTTATTGACTCTCAAATCTTCTTGCGCTTCTTCATCGAGTGACGCAATCAAAAGTCCTGTATCTTTGTAATAAATCTTATATAGTTTAGGATCATAATTGCCCTTAATGGGAAGTTCCAGTTGATTCAAACAATAACAAATATTGATTTTCACATAACCAATACCACAAAATATAAACAATTTCACATTTTCCAGATGAATTACCATTTATTTTTCACATTTTCCCTTTGTATTTGGCTGTAAAAATCACATTTCCCCCGAATATAATCCATGCTTTTGCACATAAGGCTTTCACGATACCTTCTCAACTTCTCCTCTCAAAATCCTTTGAAAGGTTCGGACTCAGAAAAGGACAATTCCGGAATATTAAAAGAGAACATTGAACGGTCATAATAATATGCTGACTCCTGAGGCAATAAGAATGGTTTGGAAATCATTCCATTCTCATCAACATGGGCAATAAATGGGCGGGTGAACTGTCCATCGAGGCGGCGGGAAGAGAATACAATCCACCGGGAGTTACTGCTCCAGGAATGATAGCTCTCAACATCATTGCTATTAGCCATTTTTATATCAAGAAATTCTTTTGATTCCATATCCATCATCTTCAAGTCCGCATCCTTATGCCAAATGGAGAAATTACCATAGGCGGAAGTGGTGAAAAGAAGGTATTTTCCGTTTGGAGAAACTCTTGGGAACTTAACGCTGCAACCGTTTGCGGCAGCATTGTATAATGTGTCGATTTTATTTCCAAGAGCCCCTGTTTCAGGATTGAAATCTATTTCCAGAAGATTATATTTTACGTCTTTGTATCTTTCCGGCATAGCGACTGAATCGGCACTGCAGAAAATCAGTTTTCTGCCATCCGGACTGAATGCGGGGAATGTTTCAAACTTATCCGCAGCTGATATAATATCCGGGGAAATAACTTTTTTAGTTTTCATATTATATAGCACGACATCCGACTTCACATCATACACCTCAATACGGTTTGCATCCGAGAAATGAAAGTCCTGGTGAGTCTCATTGGTCGAAAAGGCTATCCATTCTCCTGAAGGGTGCCAGTAAGGATAGACCAAAGTTATCTCTTCGCCATTTTTATTATAGCTTATTTTCTCCAGTTTTTCACCGTTGCTGACATAGGTCCCTGCATAATACATTCTCTGATGGAAAAGCACTTTCTTTCCGTCGTTTGCACAGAAGGAATGGCAATTCACACAATTGTTATTGGTGAGTTTGTTTGTAAGCAATGTTTTTTCCTCAAAATTTTCAAGACATCTCTGATAGATTCCCATTTCGTTCCACATACGGTATCCGGGGAATATGCGTCGGTATGTGAGATATGAATCTATGGAATCCGGAGAAACATGTATTTCAAATGTCTTTTTCTTCCATGATTGATTGGGAGCTTTGAAATATACAACAGCAGAAATGCTACTTCCTGCAGCAGATGCCGCAAGCTTGTGCCAACGAGACAAAGACATAGAGAAGCATCCACCATCTGCTGTCACCGTCTCCTCTAAAGATACGGACTTAAAAACAGCTACTCCTTCTTCCAGCTCTGATTTTAGACGGAAATTCAACGGTGAGATATTTACAGGAACAGTCACATCCTGATAGTCCGGAAACATTTCCACATCAGTTTCCTGAGCATCAGAAGGAACATTAGGCTTGCATGAGGCGAAAAGCAGGCAGAATGCTGCGAAAAGTATATAATATATTTTCATCATTTCCCTTTGTTCTTGAATATTTTGAAATAATAATAAAACCAGTATGTGTCTCCAAATTCATTATAAATTGCTGACACGTCTCCGTTATTTTTCGAAAAATGAGCCATGACCTTGCGGAAAGACTCGAATCTTTGCCTTGTTTTATCAGATACCAGATTGTTGGAAACAGAATCACTGCCTTCAATCAAAAGAGCTTCCTGGAAATGACGAGGCAAATGTTCTACTCCGGATTCTTCAATATAACTGTTGAATTTACTCAGGTTCTTATCCAACAGATAATAACATCCGAGATATTCCCACCCTATTCTGTTTTCAGCGGTGTGGACATTCCAAAGTTTCTCTGTAGTCATCAACGACATCAGATTATCCAATGAATCGGGCGGTATGATTTTTCCTTTCAATTCAGGATTATCAGCTATTCGCTCCGGTTCAGACAAATATCCGGAATATTCGTCTGCCCATTCTTTATAAAACGGCATTTGTTCCAATAAAGCAATATATTTACCAGCGAGGGCATACTCTCCACGAAGCAGATTTATTTGCACCAGGCGGCGCAAGGCTCTTGTGTTACCTCCTCTTTTGGACTGAGTCATAGCATCGAGGGCATAGCTTTCGGACATTGCCAAATCGCCGGTCATAAAATGTATGTCGCAAAGAAGATTGTCCATATACAAAGTCCTGTTCCATGGAGCAACCAGGCTTTTGGGACCTTTCTGGTCAAAGGCAAACATATTCTCTGCCAACATACCTTTCTCAGCCAAAGCCATATTCAAATAATTGAGGCTTATATAATCATTTATGTTCCTATTCTTATATTTGTTTATTATGGCATCCCACTGTTCTTCGTCAGAGAGGAACGACAGCTCATTGAGCATTCTGTTCTGCTTGTCCGTATTGTCCGGCATATTGCATGAAAGTGTGAAAAACAATGCTCCGAAACAAAGGACTGAAGCTATATCTTTTTTGGTTTTGGAATTGAGAAAACTTAATGCGAAGGAAATAAAAACAACCACTAGCAAAATAACGCAGAAAATCATCCATGCGTAATTGATATAATAATCGGGCAAGAGCTGTATCTCAAGATATTCTTCCGGTTTGAATGCTTCGGTGAAAGGCACATATAATCCTAATTCTACGGGAAACAATAAAACTATCAAAGCAGGGAAAAGACTTGCCAACGGATAAAAGCGAAGATTACTTTTTGCGTGAAGCGTAATAGAATAAACTGACAGGAATATAGAATAATATATGGCTATGTTTCCACCCAGAACAAATAACAATACTGTAGAAAACAAAGAATACAGTGTTATCATTATTCTGTCTTTCATATACAGCAAAGGGATAACTGATAGCAGCATAAACAACAAGGCTACATTCCCATCAATCAGATAATTATTTCTTATACCTACGTTCATCAGCCAACATACGGGGATAAGCGACAGAGGGAAATTGTAGCAATAGTTATTGTATTCCTGCAGCAGACGGTTTATTACAGCGCTGACAGATATTAGCAGAGCCGTATTGACTAATACTGAAAACATCGGTAAATGATAACATTGTATCAGAAACTGACCAACAAAGGCAATGAAGCCTCCGGGCACCAGATATTGTTCACTGATATTCCACAATGCAGGAATAAACAGCTGGCTTTCCTCCTGATAACGGAAAACAAACACTCCAAAAACCAGGAAATAATAAAACACCAGCAACGAGGCAATAAGCCAGACAGATTTTTGTTTCCAGTTCATTTACTTAAAATAATGAAGTTTCGCAAGCTCAATTTCCAGTTAACAAGAGACTTGCGAAACTTAAATTATAAATATTTCGCAAGCCCTTACAAGAAGAGCTTGCGAAACTAAAAATTCAATTATTTTCCACCATAACCTGGGTTCTGTTCCAAAAGGTTGTTTGCACCAATTACACTATAGTGAATTGGAAAACGATTCAAGTTAGCATCGTTTGTAGCCTTGTGATCCCACCAGTCTTCAGTTACATATGCATTCCAGCGAACCAAGTCTGTGCGACGGCGAGCTTCGCCAATGAACTCAAGTTTCCATTCCTTAAGCATTCTGTATTTATCCAGATTTGTTGCTGTTACAGGGTCTGGGTCAACACCACCTTCGAAATAACGTTTACGCACTTCGTTGATTAATTTAGCCGCACCTTCCTTGTCTCCAGCTCTCATCTTACATTCTGCAAGAGTATAATATATTTCAGCCAATCGGATAACAGGAATATCAGGGTTGAACATTTCCTTATATTCATCCTGGTTAGGACGAGGACTGCGTTTTACAAGACGTACACCAGAGTTTTCTTCTGCATTTGCAATAGTTGATTTCAAATCTTTAACGCTCTCAAACTCTGTTCCGACCTTTGCGAAATATGCAATCTGATCTCTAATAACCAATGGTTCACCAATATATTCACGAGCACCAGTACAAACGAAATTCTCATTATCCGGATTTACAAGCTCACCAACCAAGAACATACCTCTGTATTTAGCACCACTTTCATATACATATTGCTGTTTACGTACATCCTTGTCATTGAATCCTTCATAATTATTTCCAAGATTATAATCATAAAGATTTCCTTCAGGGTCACGTCCAGGCAACAAACAACAACCATTGTTTGCTCCAGAATCCTTCAATCCACCCAAGAAATCCTTAAAGTTATAAGGCATAGAGAATGCCCAATAAGCTCCGTCAGTTTCAAGTTTAGCATTTTCGCTAGGTAAAGTCCATAATATTTCAGTACATGTCTCGTTTCTAAATCCGAAAATATCAGTCCAATCCTTAGCCAATGCATACTGTCCGTATTTACCATCAATAATATCCTGACAGATTTCAGCAGCCTCAGCATACATAGGCTTTTTGATATAGGCTTCTGCATTAAAATATAATTTAGCTTTTAAAGCAGCACCTACAGCCTGATGTATTACGTTAGTTTCCATACCTCCTAACTCTGTTTTTACAGGAAGAAGAGGAATTGAAGCTGTAAGCAAAGAATCAATAAAATTGAAAGTTTCCACATCTGTTGAACGAGGCAAAACATCACTTTTTGTTGTTTTGTACAAAGGAACGCCTCCGAAAAAGTCAAGACCATCTAAATAGAAACTTGCCACCAATGTATTCAACTGATTCATCATAGATTCGCGAGTTCCCTCTTCGAATCCCAATTTATCAAAATCAACACTTTCCAAATCTTCTTTTGCATCCCATGCCAAAGCTATACCCATTGAAAAGTTTGTCCAACCTCTTTCGATAGAAGTCATATCTTCAGTGTACTGATGGTGATGGAATTTCTGATAAACAGCACCATTATACCAGTCACTACCACGTGTAGGAACACAAAACTCATCTGTACCTAACTCCTGAAGCTCCCATCTTGGAGCATCCTGTCCAATCCACCAACGCCAGTGAGTGAAAGGACGGTTGAAGCGTTCCCAAACTGCATCCTGCGATGTATAAAAAGTTTCAGGTACAACTTGAGAATAAAAATCAGGCTCAACAGAGCAAGAAGTAGCTACTGCCACTAAAGATATACCTGCTAATAATAATTCTTTTATTTTGTTTGTTTTCATTTCAGTTTAAGATTTAAAATGTTACTTGAAGACCTAATGTGTAAGTACGTACCTGAGGATATATACTCCAGAACTTTTCAGTTCCTCTATCCCATCCAGCAATATCTACTTCCGGATTAACACCACTATAACCTGTCAATGTACAAACATTACCTACTGTTCCATAAACTCTCAAGTTATTTACCCACTTGGTATATTTACTCATATTTAAAGAATATCCAAGAGTGATAGCATCAATCTTCAAGAATGTTCCATCTTCCAAATAATAGTCGCAAGACTGTTTTTCTCCACGAACTTCATTGAATTTTCCATAAGCATCCTTCAACACGTTACATTCGTCAACACCCTGAATACCGAAATACATATTGATAGTATTGTATACATCGAAGTCGATCCAGCTACGCATGTTGATACCTAAATCCCAGTTCTTGTATGTGAAAGTATTATTCCATCCCAACATTATTTTAGGCACATAATTACCCATATACTGCTTGTCGGCTTCAGTCTTTTCATCTGCAGGAATTACTTCGCCATCCTTATTATAAAGCAAGAAGTTTCCGTCTTCATCAAATCCTGCAAATTTCCAAATATAGAAAGATCCAATAGTAGAACCTTCTTCCATACGGGCAATATCACCAGGGCTACCAGGAGCAGGAAGACCATTACCATTGTAATAAGTATTGTTACCCCACAATGTAAGAATCTTACCTGTGTTGTGGCTTAAGTTCAGATTTGATGTCCATGTGAAATCTTTAGTCTGAATTATATTAGCACCGATTTCAAATTCCCAACCTTTACTTTCCATAGCACCAATATTCTGCCATTGTGTATCAATAGTATGAGGTGGCTGCGGAACTTTAACGCTATAAATCATATTATCGATTTTACGGCGATAATAGTCGAACTTACCATAAACTCTGTTGTCAAACAAAGAATAATCAATACCGACATTCCACTCTTTCTTCTCCTCCCATCCTAAATTAGGATTGATATTTTGGCTCTTGCCATATGAATATGCCCATGTACCATCAGGCAACATCCAATAAACATCAGAGCCTAAAGTATTAGCCATATATGACGAGCTGAAGTTATTGTTACCGGTAACACCATAACCAAAACGAAGTTTCAAGTCATTTACCCATGAAATATCTTTCATAAACTCTTCGTTGGAAATACGCCAACCACCAGACAAAGACCAGAAGTTTGCCCAACGGTTATCGGCAGCAAACTTTGAAGAACCTTCGTGACGGATTGAAGCTGTCACCATATATTTATCTTTATATGAGTAATTTGCACGTGCAAAGAATGATAGCAAACGTTCAGTAATGTTCTTACCAGAGCCCATACTTGCCTTACCATCACTCAAATAAGAACCCTTACCCAAATCCCAGAATTTTACACCTTCTACTTCGAAATTATAGTTTTCTGCAAAGAAATTCTCTCCATTTGTTTCAAAATAAGAATAACCAGCTGTTGCATTCAAACTATGATCTTCCGAGAATGTTTTCAAATATGAAAAATATCCTTCTGAAGTAAGGTTTTCAGTCTTGCTGAAAGCAAGTTTTGCCCAGCCATTACGCTTATTATTAACTTCATCAAGGTGGTATCTTGAACGGAATCCATGATATTCCCATTGCCTGTTTTCATAACCCAATACTTGAGTATATGTTAAACCTTCAATAGGTTTGATATTTAATTTCATTGAAACTTCCGGTTTGAACCATTTGTCAAGCGCTTCATTTGTTGTAAGTTTTGAATTAGCTACAACGTTATAGTCCAAAGTTTCACCAGTCCAAACGTTATATCCGCTTTCACTATCAGGATCATATGGAGAACGTGTTGGATTATTTCTTAGTGCCTGCTGGAAATTAGGATAGTTATCATTTCTCCATGCCTGACGATAATCAATATTTGGACGGATTTCCAACCAACCATCAAATAGCTTAAAGTTTGCATTTACACGACCCCCATAATCCTGTCGTGAATCTTCAATTGCTATACCCTGGTTGTCTTCATAAAAGAAAGAAGTATAAATCTGTGCATTCTCAGTACCAGCTTCCAATGCCAGGTGATGTTTGTGAGAGAAATTGTTATGATTGATCATTTCATCCCACCAGTCAACATTATCTCCATAATCCTTACCGACCTTATATTGGCGATATTCATCAGGTGACAACATTTCAGGTTTACCATAATCCTGTTTTTTACGCAATTCTGTACTATAAGTAAGCTTAACTTTTCCGTTAGTATTTGATCCACTTTTTGTAGTAATCAAAATCACACCTGAAGCAGCACGTGTACCATAGATTGCTCCTGCAGAAGCATCCTTCAATACATCAATAGACTTAATATCATCCTGATTAAGTGAACGAATATCACCTCCAGGGAAACCATCAATTACAATAAGAGGAGATTTTCCGGCATTGATTGAAGTCATACCACGAAGCTGAATTGTTGTACCAGCATTGGCACTACCATTATTCTGAATTAGCAAACCGCTGATACGACCTTGCAAGGAAGCAGTAACATCTGAGCCTCCAACACCTTTCATCATATCTCCAGCAGAAAGTGAAGTTACGGCACTTGTAACCTGTTTCTTTTCCATTGTACCATAACCAACAACTACAACTTCTTCCAAAGACTGTGAATCTTCTGCCAAAGAAACATTCAAAATTGATTTATTTCCAACTGGAACTTCTTTTGTCTGGTAACCAATATAAGAAATTTCAAGAATTGCATTCGCTGGAACATCCTGTAAAGTGACCATACCATTCATATCTGTCACATTTCCATTCGTTGTCCCCTTTACAATTACATTAGCACCAATCAACGGTCCAGCTTCATCAGAGACAACGACCTGAATGGCTTTGTTCTTCTGCGTAACAGACTCATTTACAACAAAATACCCCCCCCGATTTGATTCTGAGGCAAAAGTACTTAAAGACGTAGTTAACAACAATCCTGAGGTTAGCAAGACAGCATTTGTTGCTAGTAATACTTTACGTCCACTCTCTTTTTTACAATAATTTTCCATTCTCTTACTAAAAAATTAGATTTGGATTAACTTAAAAATTTAAGGTATTTTCACAGCATAAATGCTGCACTCTTTTTTGATGCCGCAATATTAGCGAAATTATTATATATGGACAAAACTTTTATATCGTTTTTTTAATAAACTTTTCAATAATACAAGTTAAATATAAGAGTTACAATATATAAGCTTAACAAGTTTAAAAATAAAAAAACACACACATTCAAGGCAAAGCCATTAAATGTATGTGTTTTCTGAAATATTGATTTATGCCCAAAACGGCACAAATTATATCAAGACCTTTTTATTTTACAGGTATCTTATCAATTCTTCTCTGGTGTCTTCCGCCTTCATAAGGAGTCTGGAAAAATGCGTCGACAGCTTTTACAGCCTCTTCGTTGGAAATAAAGCGACCAGGCATAACCAACACGTTAGCATCGTTATGTGCACGCGCCAATCCCGCAATTTCTGCATTCCAGCAAAGAGCCGCACGAACTCCCTGATGCTTGTTCAGAGTCATGCTGATTCCATTACCTGAACCACAGATTGCAATTCCCGGATACACTTCTCCTGCCTCGATTGCAAAGCCAAGAGGATGTGCGAAATCAGGATAATCACAACTTTCTGTAGAATGTGTTCCAAAATCTTCAACTTCTAGACCTCTGTCCAAAAGCAACTGCTTTACATATTCCTTCAGTTCGAAACCTGCATGGTCACAACACAAACCTATTTTCTTCATTACAACATTTCTTTTACTTGTTTATAAACATTTGCAGCTGTGAATCCAAGTTTCTCATCCAAAACTTTATAAGGAGCTGAGAAACCGAAAGAATCCAATCCCCAAACTTTTCCGTTAGGTCCAACCAAACCTTCCATATTCATTGGCAATCCGGCTGTCAAACCAAATACTTTGGCTCCTGACGGAATGATTGATTCCTGGTATTCCTTGCTCTGGCTGCGGAACAAACCTTCTGAAGGAACTGAAACAATACGCAACTTAACACCTTCGGCACGCAACAAAGCTGCACCTTCGAACAATGTTGATACTTCTGAGCCAGAAGCAACCAAAACTACATCAGGATTTGCATCATCGCTAACAACATAAGCTCCTTTTTCGGCTTTCAATGCTTCTGCATATCTGTCGCCTTCGCAAGGAAGGTCGTTTACGTTCTGTCGTGAAAGAATCAAACCTGTTGGAGTTGACATATTTTCCATTGCCATTTTCCATGCAACAATTGTTTCTTTTCCATCAGCAGGACGAAGAACCAGCATTGAGTTATGTCCCTTATGATTCTTAAGTTTTTCCATCAGACGAACCTGAGCTTCCTGTTCAACTGGTTCGTGAGTAGGACCATCTTCACCTACACGGAAAGCATCGTGAGTCCAAATAAATTTAACAGGCAATTCCATCAATGCAGCCATACGGATAGCAGGCTTCATATAATCAGAGAATACAAAGAATGTTCCGCAAGCGGCAATAACACCACCATGCAATGTCATACCGATACAAATACAAGCCATTGTAAGTTCGGCTACACCTGCCTGGAAGAATGCTCCAGAGAAATCACCTTTTGTGAAAGCATGAGTTTTTTTCAAGAAACCATCTGTCTTATCAGAATTTGACAAGTCAGCAGAAGAACAAATCATGTTTTCTACCTGTTCTGCAAGAACGCCCAAAGCAGAAGCAGAAGCTACACGAGTTGCAGCATTTGCTTTTGTTTCAATCTTTGACCAATCAATGTCAGGTAACTTGCCAGAGAACCAAGCTTCAAGTTTTGCAGCTTTTTCAGGATTAGCCTTCGCCCATTCAGCTTTTGCTGCATAACGTTCAGCAACGATTGCTTCGAGTTCTTTTTCTCTTGCAGCATACAACTCTGCAACTTCAGGGAAAATAGTGAATGGAGCTTCAGGATTTCCTCCAAGATTTTTGATAGTTTCCTCAATAGAAACACCAGCAGCTGAAAGAGGCTGTCCGTGTGTAGAAACCTTATTTTCGTAGCTACTACCATCAGCGCCAAGAGCACCTTTACCCATCAAAGTGTTACCGATGATAAGAGTTGGTCTTTCTTTTTCAGCTTTTGCTTCAGTAAGAGCCTGGCGGATTTCAGCGACATCATTACCGTTGATTGTGATTACCTTCCAACCCCAAGCTTCATATTTTAATGCTACATTTTCTGTAGTAATTTCTTCAACAGTTGTAGATAACTGAATATTATTAGCGTCATAGAACATAATAAGGTTATCCAACCCTAATGTTCCAGCAACACGACCGGCACCTTGTGAGATTTCTTCCTGAACTCCACCATCTGAGATATAGGCATAGATAGTCTGACCCATCACTTCTTTACCCAAACGTGCTTCAAGGAATTTTGCGGCAATTGCAGCACCAACAGCATAAGTATGACCTTGTCCCAACGGACCGGAAGTGTTTTCGATACCACGCATAACATCAACTTCAGGATGTCCTGGAGTGACACTTCCCCACTGACGGAACTGCGCCAGTTCTTCCAACGAGAATTTACCTGTCAATGCAAGAACAGAATAAAGCATAGGAGACATGTGACCCGGATCCAAGAAAAAACGGTCACGTCCTTCCCACTTAGGATTCTTTGGGTCGTAGATCATAAATTCTGAAAACAGAACATTTACGAAATCTGCTCCACCCATAGCACCGCCCGGATGTCCGGATTTTGCTTTTTCTACCATTGATGCAGCCAAAATACGAATGTTATCAGCTGCTTTGTTCATTACTTTAATGTCGTTCATCTTGCTAATATGTTGTTTTCTTTTGCAAAAATAGGGATAATTCGTGTGTTTAGCAAAACGATTATATCAGAATTAGCCTATCAAAGTGAAAAATAATATCCTTGCTTAAGCAGTTTCTGGTATTTATCCACATTAAACGTATAGTAGTAAGCTCCTCGTTTTGAACCTGTTCTATCTTTTTCATCCAGTTTTTCCAAAATATCCATCGCATATAATTTCTTTCTGAAATTACGTTTGTCCAATGGAGTCTGATAAATCACTTCGTAAAGACTTTGTAATTGTGGTAAAGTAAATTTTTCAGGAAGCAAACGGAATCCTATTGGAAGTGTTGCTGCTTTTCGACGCAATATAGCAAGAGCATCTTCTATCATATTCTTATGGTCGAAAATCAGTTCAGGCAATTCTGTTATCTTAACCCATTGTGCATTGTGTTCTTTCAATAATTCTTCATTGAAATCGACCATATCTACCAATGCATAATAAGCTACCGATATTACTCGTTCGCCTAAGTCTCTGTTTACTTCGCCATATGCTCCTACCTGTTCCATATACAAATCATGTATTCCGGAACAATCATTCAACACTCTTATTGCTGCATCATTTACACTTTCGTCTGCCTTAACAAATCCTCCCATTAGCGACCACTGGCCCTGCATAGGTTCAAATTTTCTTTTATACAACAGCACATTCAAATCTTTACCGCTAAATCCGAGAATAATACAGTCTATTGCTACATGAAATTTTTCTTCACCTTGATAAAACGCTGCTGACATACTTAATAGGTTTAAATTTAAGTTTTTAAGTTTTAAGTTTGAGATGATGACTAGAGATTAAGTTGACGAGCTGACAAATTGATGTCTCAAAATCTCTATCAACTAAAAAAAGAGGCTTCAGTGTGCTTCTCTCAAAAAGGCACCCTGAAGCCTTGTATTGTTTTAATTTAATGTAGTTTTCTAGCACCGTCGCTAATTACCACATTATATAATTTTGGTTCATGACCGAATTTTTCTTTATATGCACTGAATGCTTTTTCGATGAATGCCTCATATTTGTCGTTCTTAACGAGGTTGATTGTGCATCCGCCAAAGCCTCCACCCATCACTCGTGAGCCTGTAACTCCACACTCTTTTGCGATATCGTTCAAGAAGTCCAATTCTTCACAGCTAACTTCGTAAAGCTTACTCATACCATAATGAGTGCCATACATCTTTTCGCCGACTGTTTCGTAATCACCTTTTTCCAAAGCGTCACAAACGTCGAGAACTCGCTGAACTTCTTCAATCACATATTCTGCACGCATGTAATCTTCTTCGCTTACTTCAGCCTTGACTTCTGCAAGCATTTCCATTGTTGCGTCACGAAGGAATTCTACTTCCGGATGTCTTTTCTTGATTGCTGCAACAACGTGTTCACATGACTGGCGACGTTTGTTATAGGCAGAAGAAGCCAATTCGTGTTTAACAACAGAATCCAGAAGGACAAGCTTATATCCTGCAGCTTCAGGATTAAATGGGAAATATTTGTATTCCAAAGAACGACAATCCAAACGGATAAGGCTACCAGTCTTTCCGAACACAGAAGCGAACTGGTCCATAATTCCACAGTTCACACCTACATAATTATGTTCTGTTGACTGACCTATTTTTGCCAGTTCGAATTTATCTATATTTAATGAGAACAAATCATTCAAAGCAAAAGCATATGTGCTTTCCAAAGCTGCTGAAGATGACATTCCTGCGCCAAGTGGAACATCACCGGCAAAAACAGTATCGAATCCTGAAATTTTTCCCCCGCGTTTAATTATTTCACGACAAACTCCGAATATATATCTTGCCCAACTTGCCTTTGGCGCATCTTCTTCATTAAGGCCAAATTCTGCATAATCATTCAAATCTACTGAAAAAGCACGAACCTTGTCTGTTCCATTAAGTTTGATTTCGGCAATCATACCCTTGTCAATTGCTCCAGGGAAAACAAAACCGCCATTATAATCAGTATGCTCACCGATTAGGTTAATTCGACCTGGTGAAGCATATACACTTCCTTCACAATTAAATAACTCCTGGAATTTATTTCTTATTTTCTTCTCCATGGTGTTTTTCTACATTTTTAAGATTAAACATATTGGCAAAGATAAGAAAGTGTTTTGATTTTCAAATAATATAATATGTAAAATTAACACTCGAAGACAACTGTTGAATTATAAACATAAAAAAATCCGGTAACTTTTTGTGTTACCGGATTTTTAGTAATTTAAAGTTGAAATAATTATTTATCTCTGAGAACTTCCAACTATCAGAATATTATTCAACAGGAATATCCTTGTTTACATTGCGGCTTCCTACCAATGCATAATACAACAGGTAAGCCAAACCCAACAATACTACGAAGTAGCTGTTCTGGAAACCTGCAGCATCTGCAACAGCACCCTGAATCAATGGTAGAATACCACCACCGCAAACCATCACCATGAAGAAACCTGATGCAGCAGCAGTGTATTTACCCAAACCTTCAACTGCAAGGTTGAAAATACCACCCCACATAATTGATGTACACAAACCGCAAAGTGCCATGAACATGATTGATACAGGAACTTCAACCATACCGAATGAAAGGCTAGCCAAGAACACAGGCATACTTACTGTAACATCTGTTGGAGCGAAAATTGCGATAAGAATAAAGATCAAACCTACTGTTGAAGCAGAAGTCAACATTGTACGGCTTGAAACCTTAGCACCAATTGAAGCACCGCACAAACGGCCAATCATCATCAAGAACCAGTATGTACCAACCAAACTACCAGCAATTGTCGGGTCAATACCCAAATCTGATGTTGCAAACAAGTTCATAAAGTTAGGAATACCAACTTCAACACCTACATAGATAAAGATACCGATTGTACCCAAGATGAAGTGACGGAATGAGAAAGCACTGTGTGTATCTGGTGTAGCTGATTTTTCTTCCTTAACCATGTGAGGTTCCGGAATTTCCATTGCAAACAAAACAACAAATACCACTGCGAAGATACCCATTGCAAGGAACAATGCTGGACTAGCGTCATTAATAGTTGCTTTTGCAGCATCACCCATCAAATAACCAACCAATACAGGAACGATTGTTGCACCGATTGAGTTTACAGAACCTGCAATCTGGATAAGCTGGTTACCTTTGTTACCACCACCACCAAGAGTGTTCAACATTGGGTTTACAACTGTATTCAACATACACATTGAGAAACCTGAGATAAATGCACCTGCAAGATAAACAGCATAGCTACCTACCTGACCTGACAAATAAGAAATTGCCACGCCAACAAAACCTACAATAATAGCAGCCAAAGCTGTTTTCTTGTAACCAATCTTCTGCAAAAGCATACCTGCAGGCATACCCATAAATGCATAAGCAATGAAGTTAGCAGCATTACCCAACTGAGACATAAAGTTGCTGGCTGCAAACTGATTCTTAACAATGACCCCCATTGGGTTCTGCAAACCCGTTACGAAAGAGATCATGAAAAACAATGCCACCATCATAATGATAGGCAATGTGTAATTTTTCTGATTTGTTGATTCCATGTTTTTAGGTTGTTTTATGTTTATATTTATAATTACTTATTCTTTACTATAGTTAACCGTCAACTTACGCTTACGCTTCGTTAACCGAAAACTTATACACTGTCTGGCTTTCAAATTCTTCGCCCGGACGCAAAATTGTAGAAGGATATTCAGGTTTGTTAGGGCTATCCGGGAAATGCTGTGTTTCAAGACACAATGCCGCACGTTCAGGATAACGCTGTCCATTCTTTCCCTCGAAGTTTCCTGTCATCCAGTTTCCTGTATATAACTGAACACCTGGCTCAGTTGTATATGTTTCCATAACAATACCTGTTTTCGGAGACTCACAACGAGCGCAGAAAGAAAATTCATTTCCTTTCTTATTTAATATATATGTATGGTCATATCCTTTTCCAAAAACAAGCTGTTCGAAAGAATCATTTATTCTCTCACCTACAGTATGTGGAGTACGGAAATCCATAGGAGTTCCTTCCACCTTTTCTTTTGGTCCGTAAGGAATTGCCACATCATCAGTCGGGAGATAATAATCTGCATTAATAGTCAGCAGGTGGTCGCCAATATATGGATCACCGGCACCAGACAGATTAAAATATGAATGATTTGTAAGATTCAGAACTGTAGGTTTAGAAACTGTTTAAATTTTATTCAAAAATAATTTTATGGCAGCGATATGCATCATGGCTTCGTGCGTATCGGCCCTGTATTCATAGTCAATGGTCAGTCTCCTGAAGTTCTCGAGCCATGAGAAAGTGCGCTCGACAATCCATCTTTTTGGCATGGGGACAAATCTGTCCGTCCGTTTGTCGGACCTGAGTACGACATCCAGGTCGCAATGCAGCAGTCTCTTGACCGTGTTCCTGACAGTCTCGCCCCTGTAACCTCCGTCCGCCAGAATCCGTTTCAGCCCCGGGAATTTGTATCTCATGGATTCGAACACCTCTTCCGCCCCTACGCTGTCATGGACATTTGCCGGATGGACTCTCACTGACATGGGCAGCCCCAGTGTGTCAACCACTATGTGCTCCTTCCTGCCCTTTATCTTTTTGTTTCCGTCTATTCCCCTTTGACCATCAATATGATGGGAGGTCCTGACACTCCTTGAGTCGATGATCCCAAGGCTGGGACTCTCCGCCCTGCCCGAAAGACGGCGGACAATGCCGCGGAGGGTGTCGAAGATCTCTTCAAGCAGGCCCTCGTTCTTCCACTTGCTGAAATAGTAATACACTGTCTGCCACGGAGCGAAATCCGATGGGAGCATTCTCCACTGCACGCCGGTCTTCACGATGTACAGGATGCCGTCAAAAACAGAGCGCAGTGAATATTTTCTGAATCTTTCTTTGGGGTCTAACATATTTTTTATAACTTGCCACTGTTTATCAGTCAGGTTGGTTGGGTACTTATGCATAACTTTAATGTCTTGATAATCATAAAGTTACGAAAAAAATTCCAATTAACCTACTGATTTACAACTAATTATAAATAAATTTAAACAGATTCTTAGTAGTAGTTGCCTTATAACGTATATAAACTTCGTTATCATCTGAGAGATGATATACAACAGTTACAGAAAGCTCACCAGGAAAACCCTCTTCACCATCAGCAGAGACATAATTAAGTTCTACTGTCTGTGCATCAATCTGTTTCATATCCCATACCACGGCGTTGAAACCTTTCAATCCACCATGCAGACTGTTAGGACCGTTGTTTATGGCCAGCTTATCATACACAACACCATCTATTTCAAAACGTCCTTTTGCAATACGGTTACCATATCTTCCGCAAATCGCACCGAAATAAGGTTCTTCTGATGTAAGATAGTCGTCAATTGAAGCATGTCCTGTAACGACATCAACCATTTTACCATTTTTGTCCGGAACCATCAAAGACACTATCTTTGCGCCATAGTTAAGGACTGCGACTTCAGCCCCGGCTTTATTTACCAAAACACATAATCTGGTATCCTTGCCATCAATATGTTTCTCATAATTTGCCAATGACAAACCTGAGTTTGTATATTCGTTTTCCATGTATATTACCTTAAGTTATTTCTAAAATTGTGTGTAAAATTAATAACTTCCTCGATTATGCAACAATTAAAAATCATGTTTTAGAGCATTATTTTCACAACATCACGAGCCAACGATACAGTAGTAAATACATAAACAAGCTGATTTTAGCTTAGATACAATATACATTACACTTGAATAAAAAAACACGTATTTTCTATGATTTTTATCTAATTCCAAAGAAAAACGTATCTTTGTTATGAATAATTATACTATAACTGAAGTTTCGTAAGCTCTACTTACAGCTAACGAGTTGGCAAGATTACAAGTTTACTATATTTCTTATATAATTATGTAAGGAGTAATAAGTGTTTACCTTGTCAACTTTTGAATCAAGTAACTTGCGAAAATTAAGTTAACTTCTAATATAACTGCTGCATGTCATATAATATGCAGAACTTAATATAATAATATATATGTCAGACCAGGAATATTCTTTCAAACGTTTCAACGAACTATTCTCAAAAGAGAAGCATATACACATACTGGAGCGTCGTGTTTCTTTGGAGACACAAATGGATTATTTCAAGCATTCAGAGATTACCAGAATTGAGGCAAAAAAAATTCCTTTTCCCGACAGCCAATGCGAAGAGTTGAATAAAGAGTTGTATGATGAGCTTGAAATAAAACCTCCATATACAGAAATAGATCAAGAATACATAAAATGTATCTTATCGGAGCTTGCCATATCCAAAAATCCTTTGGCATATAATTTTATCAAAGAATTTCTTAAACATACTGATGACGATGAAATTCTGGACTGGGGTTCTCTTGCCTTGATGGAATGTAAAATAAATCTGGCATCTGACTTGACCGGAGAAAAACAAGTGTACATATCAACAGGACTGGGCGGACGAGGCAAAAGCCTCCGCTTCTGTATATTACTTATGTCTGCCGACAAAAAAGATTTACAGGATTACGAAATACAGATTGTGGAACGTGAAGCTTCTTTTGCAATGAACCACGCTGAGTCGGAAATCGAATATATAAGAAACGGACAAAAATATATTCTTATCATGGCTCTGGTTTCATATAAGGTAAACATAAAAACGTTGGTTGAAAATCTTATTGTTGAATGTAACCAGTATGGAAATTTCCTATCAAATATATTCACTATAACCAATGTGAAAGAATTTACTGACGAAGAGATTGAAGAAATAATCAACAAGAATGAAGACAAAAACGGAGATAATTAAATACGCCATTGTTGGATTAAGCAACACAGCTGTTACAGCAATAACAATCTGGATTCTTACCAAATGTTTTGGAATATCAGAGACTACATCAAATTTCACAGGTTATATCGCAGGCCTTGTGAACAGCTTCGTGTGGAACAAACAATGGACTTTCCGCTCTGATGCTGCATGGCTAAAAAGTGCTGTCCGCTTCGCTTTTGCTTTCGCATTAAGTTATATTCCACAATATTTCCTTCTTATTTATCTTAACAAGACACTTTCCATTGATCCATATTACAATCAGCTTATTGCAATGGCATTTTATACGGTGATAAATTTTGTGCTTAATAAGTTTTTTGTGTTTAAGGGTAAGTGATATTATTTAAGTAAAACCTCCTACGCATTTTTCCGTTCTGTTTAAAGACAAAACAGGTTATTCACCCATAAATTATTTCAATCAATTAAAAATCCAACAAGCTTGTCGCCTGTTGGATTTTACAGATATGAAAATTAACCAAGTTTGTTTCAAAATAGGAATAGATGATCCATATTATTTCTCCAGACTATTCAAAAAGGTAATGGGGGTTTCGCCTGTTGAATATAAAAATATGGAGAAAGGATAATCTTTCATTTATTGATTATTCTATATTCACAACTTAAAACGATATCCCAAAGAAACTCCCAAATATCCATTTTCTTTATTGTTATTTACCATATTATGAAAATATGACGCTCCAACAAAAACATTACTGATATCGAAACCTGCTGTGGCTGTCAAACCAGTCCTTGAACCTGAGAAAACTCCACCTTCAAGTCTTAAAGCAAGTTTATCCGGAGATAATGGGATTTGGAAAGAGGCATATATTGGTACTAACAAATCCAGAAAATCTGTCTTTGAATAATAAAGACCTCCACGCAAGGAAAATTTTTCAGATAATGGCAAACCTACCAACATTGCGGCATGAGTTCCACTCTCCACAGAAAGGCTATAACCCATACGAGGTTCAATCTCCACTCTCTTAATTGCCGACGCTTTAAACGACGCAGCTGCAAACAACACTGTTGAGAATAAAATAACAAATCTCTTCATCTTCTTTTCTTTTTAGTAATATTGATTCATTTACAAATTACAAACGAAAGACAAGGTGTTATATTATTTCTATTCTACAATAATTTACTTCAATGAAAACGGAATATAAACAGACAACACTACATCCGACAAACTTCCACGTCGTCCCATAGCAGGGCCATCATTAAAATATTTCATAGTATTAAGACATCCATATTTATATAACAAGCCCAATTCACAACGGTTACTTATCCGATATCCCAATTTTGCTAATACACCCAAATCAAATGCTGCATTAGGAGTAACATACAATGTTGGTGATACGCCCAATCCGACATGAAACCTGTCTGTGACCCTGTAATTCCAGCTGGCTGAA
Source organism: Parabacteroides sp. KHUB-01 (assembly GCF_056640935.1). Classification (NCBI taxonomy): domain Bacteria; kingdom Pseudomonadati; phylum Bacteroidota; class Bacteroidia; order Bacteroidales; family Tannerellaceae; genus Parabacteroides; species Parabacteroides sp. KHUB-01. The sequence goes on from NZ_CM153256.1 coordinate 936,652, forward strand.
ACAGAAATAGGGAGAACAAACTCTATGCGGCTTTTCCCTGGAGCGATACCATAACCGCCTTCCGGTATCTTATCTATATCTTCCAGAGCCGGGACTTTATATTCATATACTTTCATTGCCTGAAAATCCACATTCGCATCCAAATCTATAAAGTTTACCTTCTCTGGCATAAAACGGAAACGATAACCCAATTTACCGATAGGTCTTGCAAAATACTCATATCCGAAACGTTCCTCAATAGTAAACTCCGGCTTATTTCGAGTAACATAACCTACTCCTGCACCAACTAAAACTCCATGCTCAACCTTCTGCGCAAATACTTCAGAAGAAATCAATAATAAGAATAAGAATATAATCTTTTTCATAATTGTATGTATTTGTTTGACTTTTGAATTAGTGCAAAAGTAAATATATAGCCCATATATCCAATAAAATTATACTCTTTTCAATAGGATAGCCCAACTCTGATTATCAATCAATTACAAAACGACCAATAGGATAAAAATCAAAGCGACAAACAACACAACCATCTGTTTATAAACTCCTTAACACAAAGATGCTATAAACTCATAAATTTCCGTATTTCTATCATTTATTTGAAGCTTTTTACGTAAGGTTTGGCGGTATTTATTGATGGAACCGATAGGCTGATTCATCAATATGGCTTCTTCATTTGCTGACAGCTCGAACATGGAAAGGTAACAAACCGTGGTTTCCTTCTCACTCAGTTTACACGATTCCACTAATGACGGAACTATCGGATAAACCCAATTAACTAATTCAACTGCCACCTCCCAATCTTTGGCACTCAATGGTGATTTTGTAGAATTAGGTATAATCTTTGCAGCAAGTTTTTGCAACCGTTTAGTTATAGCAGCGTTCTGCATCATCTCACGATTCTTTTGCTGAATCTGACTGCGTATTTGATCTACCTCTTTTATTTTCTGATTATAAAGTTCCTGCACTTTACGGTTCAACAAATCCTGTTGCGCTTCCTGCCTAGCTACCAAATCCGAAAGTTCTTTTTCTCTATTATATAATAAACTTCTCAACTGATATAATTCATTTTCCCGTTCCTTTAATTGTAACTGACGAGACTTTAATCGTAAACGATATAATACAACTACTATTATTAAACCTGAAAATAAGATAATAACCAAAGTAAAAGAACGTCGGTATTTTAATTTTAAGCGGAAGTGTTCTTTTTCTATATTGATATAATTATACTTCTTCTCCAAACTTAAAACTTCTGTCTTATTTTTTATATCCCTTGAAGAAGTAAAAACATCAACAAATCGTTCCAAAGCTGATAGTGCAGCCTCTGTATTTCCCAACTGTTTTTCCAAATTGAATAGTAAATAAAGTTGAGCTATAGGGACTTCTTTATTCAAAGAAGGAATCTCTATAGATTCAGTCAAATACATCTTTGCCAAATCCAACTTACCTTGTAATAAGTACAAATTACTCAAAGCCAAGTAGCTAGATGCATCTTTTAAAGATAAAAAATCTTTACTTTTCTTCAAATAACTTTCTGCTAACTTATAATCGTTTTTCTTTGTATAAATATTTCCATAAGCATTCAGAACTGCCTGTTTATCTTTCACTTTCCCATACAAAACAATTAAAGAATCAGCTTTTTGTACATAGTACAAAGCTAAATCTAACGAATCTGCAAAGGCATAACTTCTACTCAATTCAAGAAAAGAAATACCTTCACTACGAAAATTTTTAGCTCTATGAAAATAGTTTGCTGCTATTCTATATTTTTCTATTGCCAAAGATTGAGTTCCTTGATAATGATAAGTATCAGCTATATAACCTGAGATATAGCCTAACAATCCCCAATTACAATCTTTTAACGCCAACTCCTGAGCCTGTAAATAAGTTGACAAAGCCTTTTCCGGATTCTTGTCTTCCATATAAGCACGGCCAAGATAAAGTAAAATCCGAGCTTCATCGGAATCTGAACCATGACGATGATAATATCGAGCAGCACGCTCAAGTTGGAAGCTATATGGCAAATCAGTTTGTATGGAGTCTGACAGCAACCCCATAAGCATGCAACGACGTGCAGAACTGCCGGCACTCAAAGTAACAGAACTACCAAGACTATCCAACAAGGCATAAGCTTTCTCCGGAGCAGTTTTATACAACCGTTCCGCCTGTTCCAATTTCGACAAATCTTCTGGGATATCTTTTTGGCAACTAAAGAAAATAGAAATCAGAAACAGCAATAATGTGCAACTGTATGTTTTTGAATATGTCTGCATACTGAGACAAAGATAGACTTTATTTAAATATTATAAAGACCAAAAACAAAAATCCTCATAAAAAACCGAAGGTGTGCCAATTCCATGACACACCTTCAATTCCTATCAACTATAAATTCTATTTATTTGCCACAAAAACTTTAGTTTTTCCTTTTTCAGAAACTGACGCAGGAATATCCGAAGCCTTTGTTCCTCTCTTGTAATTAGGCTTATTGCTCATCACAAAATGAATTTTTACACCATTCTTTATATCATCATAATTAATATAAGACTTAGTATATTTTTCACCGTTGAGATACATTTCCTTTATATATACATTCTCTTCAGACCAGTTGTCAGTCGTCATCTCAATATATTTTCCATTGCTCAATCTCACAGTAAGACCTTTAAGACAAGGAGAACCTATATTATATACATTGCTAGACGGAGCTACCGGATATATACCAAGACAATTGAACATATACCATGCCGACATTTGTCCGCAATCATCGTTTCCGCTCAAAGATCCGGGCTCAGTTCCATAAAAACGTTTGGCAATTTCTCTTACCCATTTTTGGCAATTCCATGGCTCGCCCAGATAGTTATACAAATATGTTACATGATGACAAGGTTCGTTGCCATGCCAATATCCGCCGATACGTCCCTGAATATCATGCGCACCTGGAATATCTTCCGGCAATTAAAGAGTAAACAACTCATCCAGATTCTTCTTGAAAGTCTTTTTTCCGGCAATATTAATATAACCTTGCACGTCATGAGGCACAGTCCATGTATATTGCATGGTGAAACCTTCTGTTATATCACCCCAACCGTTTACGGAGCCAGGTCCTTGATATGCTATCGGAGCAAAAGGAGTACGCCAGTTTCCTTCATAGTCACGTCCTCTCATAAACTTCGTTTCCGGGTCGATAAGAGTCTGATATCCCATGGAACGATTAAGGAAATATTCATAATCATCTGTTTTTCCCAAAGCTTTGGCTGCTTGTGCAATGCAATAATCATCATATGCATATTCCAGAGTTTTGGAAACAGACTCAGCCTCACGGTCAAAAGGAACCCATCCGTTCTCACGGTATTCCGGCAAACAGTCATAATGCTCGTTCATTGCCGTAGTTTTCATAGCCTCATAAGCTCTTTCGTAATCGAAGCCTTTCACTCCTTTCACAATCATATCAGCAAGGACAGACACGGCATGATAACCAATCATACACCATGTTTCATTTCCATAGAACGACCATATAGGAAGCATTTTCTCAACACTCTTGTCATAATGCGCAAGCATTGAATTTGCAAGGTTGGCATTCAACTCCTGATTCACAAGATTCAACCACGGATGGAAAGCCCTGTATGTGTCCCACAATGAGAAAACCGTATAGTTTGTAAAACCTTCAGCCTTCTCGATGTTCTTATCCAAACCTCTGAAACTTCCGTCAGCATCCTGGAACAGGAACGGATGCATAGCTGCACGATATGCCGAAGTATAGAAAGTAACTTTGTCGTCATGGCTTCCTTCCACTTTATATTTGCCAAGTTCTTTTTCCCATAAATCTGCACCTTTCTTTCTCAAAGCATCAAATGTCATTCCATCCAATTCCTTAAGATTGTTCTTTGCGCCATTAGTGCTGACAGCAGAAATTGCAGTCTTTACAGTAACCTCTTCGCCGGCTTCTGTCTCAAAAGATATACAGGCCATCAGATTCTTTCCCCAAGCCTCATTGCTGCTGCGGAATCTGCTAGTATTATAAATTACAGGTTTCTTGTCCTGCATTATTCTGAAATTCTTCAGTTTTTTTGAGAAAACAGCCGTGAAATAAACATGTCTTTCCGGTCCCCAACCTTTGACAAGCTTGTAGCCTGTAATAGTTGAATCATTCTCCATTCTCAGATTTGCCCATTCACAATTTTGCCACAAAGTATGGTTCATATCTATCATTATGAATGCTTTCTCTGATTTAGGATAAGTAAATCTGAACATTCCGCTTCGCAAGCCGGAAGTCATTTCAGCTTTCAAACCATAATCCAGCAAATCTACAGTATAATAGTTTGGTTCAGCATATTCCTTATCATGAGAATATCTGGATCTGTAACCGGCATCAGGATTTTCCCGCGTTCCAGGCTCAAGCTTCATCTCTCCTGTTCCGGGAATAAACAGGAAGTCTCCCAAATCAGGGATTCCCGTTCCGCTAAGATGGTTAAGGCTGAATCCTAGTAAAGAAGTATGATTATACTTGTATCCGGAAGCAGCATCATAAAATTTTGCATCTGTATCCGGACTTATCTGTATACCACCAAAAGGAATCTGAGCTCCCGGATATACATTTCCATAACCGTCAGTACCAACAAAAGGATTCACATACTCGGTAAGTTTTTCTGCATTGGCTGCAGAAGACAATAACAACACAGAAGATGTTACCGTCAATATACTTCGCATTATTTTCATAAAAAGTTATTTTAGCAGACTAGCTGCATTAAACAATTAATCTAGTTTTAAGGCGTACACAAAAATAAGCAATTTTTCAACATTAATAAACGAAAAAAGGAATACGCTTCCGGCATATTCCCTTTCGTGACCTCGGAGGGGCTCGAACCCTCGACCCAATGATTAAGAGTCATTTGCTCTACCAACTGAGCTACGAAGTCAGTATTTCATAATTATTAAGTTTGGTGACCTCGGAGGGGCTCGAACCCTCGACCCAATGATTAAGAGTCATTTGCTCTACCAACTGAGCTACGAAGTCATTCTTAACAACCGTTTCGTTCTCGATTGCGGGTGCAAAGATACGACTTTTATTTTTCTCTGCAAACTTTTCCCAAACTTTTTACTAAAAAAATTTCTATCATTACTCCAGTTCATACATATCAGAAGGGTTTGTCCTCTTCAATGCAACCAGAGAAACATCCTTCCCCACTCTGATACCTTCCTGATACAGACGTGTATCCACAGTCTTGTAGGCAAGTTCCGGATGGTTGTTGTCGCGGCTAAGATGACAAAGCCAAATATTTTTAAGTTCCGGAGTATAATGCGTAGCAATAAATTCAGCAGCTTCCCTGTTGCTCAGATGACCAATCGGGCTTGCCACACGTTCCTTAAGAAACGCCGGATAAGAGCCTTGAACAAGCATTGTTTCATCATAGTTTGCCTCAATGACAAGATGATTTGCCTGGGCTATATATTTACCTACAGTATCAGTGATATGTCCAACATCTGTTGCTATGGTGAATTTGTGATTTGCATATTCAATAAAATAACCGACACTGTCAACACTGTCGTGAGGCACCTGAAACGCAGTTATCCTGAAATCCTTTATCATAAACGGTGTTTCCTTCTCGATAACCCTTCTCGACGTATAAAGCTTATCTTCCACATAGCGGCTTCTGTTGATACCGAAATGCACTCCTTCGGTTGAATATACAGGGATATTCATTCTTTCACCAAGGATTCCTACAGTTTTTATGTGGTCGGCATGGTCGTGAGTGACCAGCACGGCTATTATTTTTTCAATTTCGATACCTTTATCTTTAAGAGACTTCTTTATAGTTCTGAAGCCTATACCGGCATCAATCAGTATTCCATATTCAGATGTGCCAAGATAATAGCAGTTTCCACTGCTTCCACTCGCCAAACTAAAAAATAACAATTTCATTATTATCCTCTCATATTTTTAGCTATGCGCAACAACCTATCGCAAGGCTGCCGGTAGCGTAATTTCACCAATCAATGAGCAATTCATATGCTCTTTCACCTCATCAGGAGTCAAACCGTGTCCGAACAGGAACATTAGTTTTGTCACAGCACTTTCGGTTGTGCTGTCATATCCCGAAACAACTCCGATTTCGAGCAGCTTGTGTCCCGTTTCATAACGGTGCATCTCAACGCTACCGGCACGGCATTGTGTGACATTGACAATCACAATTCCTCTGTCAACCGCATCTTTCAGCATAGAAAGGAACCACTCGTCCATTGGAGCATTCCCGCTTCCGAAAGTTTCCATCACCACACCCTTTATTCCAGGAATATTAAGTATGCTTTCCACCACCTGAGGTGAAATTCCAGGGAAAAGTTTCAATATGGCAATATTTCTGTCAAGCAGATAATGAGGTTTCAAAGGCTTGCGTGAAATCGGCCTGTATATCTGCGACTGGTCATATTTAATATGTATTCCGGCTTTTGCCAGCGAAGGATAATTATATGAACGGAAAGCATTGAAGTTATCAGCATTAGCCTTGCATGTTCTGTTTCCGCGCATAAGCTCGTTCTCAAAGAATACGCAAACCTCAGGAACAATAGGTATGCCGTTTTCCTTAGCAGCCGCAATTTCAATAGCTGTTATAAGATTTTCCTTTCCATCCGTACGCAACATACCTATCGGGAGCTGTGAACCGGTAAGAATCACAGGCTTGCTCAGATTCTCAAGCATAAAGCTGAGAGCCGAAGCTGTATAGGACATAGTATCCGTTCCGTGCAAAACAACAAATCCGTCAAATTTGGAGTAATTGTCAGAAATTATCCGTACTATTTTCATCCACGAATCCGGTCCCATTGCAGACGAATCCATCGGTGGTTCAAACTGTATGGTCTCAACATGGTGACCTAGTTTCTTCAATTCCGGGACATTCTCAGCCAAATGCTGGAAATTGAAAGATTCAAGAACTCCTGTTTCCGGATTCTCCGTCATTCCTATTGTTCCACCGGTGTATATCAACAGAATGGATGCTTTATCTTGCGTAGTGTTCATTTCCTTGTATACATTATTAATATTTATGTCTTGCAGACACTGGTTTCAACCACTAATTCGGAAAATACAAAGATAAATGATTAGCTCTGTTTTGACAAGTTATTCTCCTTTTAAAACCGGCAGACTTATATGATACTTCACAGCAATGGCACGGGTTACAAACACCGTGGCGGCCGATATGAACTGTGTTACCGGAAGAGAAATATTTATCTGTAAACATATATAATATATAATACCGCCTATCACGCATGCCGAAGCATATATATCTTTTCGGAAAATCAACGGTACTTCGTTTATCAGCGTATCACGTAGCATACCACCAAAAGCACCGGTAACAGTGCCCATTATTATAGCTGCCCAAATCGGGAATCCATATTCAAGAGTTTTTGCAACTCCCACGACAGTAAACAAGCCCAATCCTATGGCGTCGAAAATAAATATGGTATTATTCAGCCTGATAACGTATTTCCTGAAAATGATTACGAACAAAAGGGCAAGACCTGTCACAATAAGATAAGAAGATTGTGTCATCCAAAACGGTGTGGCTCCCAAAAATACATCTCTCATTGTTCCACCACCAACAGCTGTCACACCGCCCACCACATAGGCTCCGAACCAGTCGAATTTCTTTGCTGAAGCCAAGCGTATACCACTTATGGCAAAGGCAAATGTTCCGACATAATCACATAAAGTTATGAAATCTATCATTTGTTTTTTCCGGCAAAGATATGAAAAAGAAATATTCTGTTCAACGCAATCTTTTCCTATATTCATCTTATCCAATATCTGCTAAGCTAAGTGCATAAATCGAAAGGGTAGTATATTTTCTTGCAACTAAGCCTTAGTTTGTAAAAACTTAGCTTTAGTTTTTATAAACTAAGACTAAGATTGTAGAAACTAAGTCTTAGTTTTAAACTTAAATAGTGAAGAATGCATTTATTAAAAGGTATTATTAAGAATTCAAGATATACCAGTTCAACGTTCAATTTACTATTGTCACGAAAACAAGAAAGGCTCTTCCTCCCGGAAAAGCCTTCCCTTTCATATCTTACATAAATTAGCGATTATAATGTATCTAACAGTCAAGTTATTTTAAACGTTTATAGCCATATACAGCTCTTTCACCCAATTCTTCTTCGATGCGAAGCAACTGGTTATATTTTGCCATACGGTCTGAGCGGCTCAACGAACCTGTCTTGATTTGTCCGCTGTTGGTTGCCACTGCGATATCTGCAATCGTAGCATCCTCAGTCTCACCGGAACGATGAGAAGTAACCGTTGTGTATCCATGGCGGTGAGCCATTTCAATAGCATTCAATGTTTCTGTCAAAGAACCAATCTGGTTAACTTTGATAAGGATTGAATTGGCACAACCTTCCTGAATACCGCGTGAAAGGAATTCAACATTTGTCACAAACAAATCGTCGCCAACCAGCTGGCAGCGGTTTCCGATTCTGTCAGTAAGTTTTTTCCATCCTTCCCAGTCGTTTTCGCTCATTCCGTCTTCGATTGAATCGATAGGATATTCGTTGATAAGTTTTTCAAGATAATCTACCTGCTCATCCGAAGTACGTTTTACACCTTTTGCTCCTTCAAATTTTGTATAGTCATAGATTCCGTCTGAATAGAATTCAGAAGAAGCACAGTCCATTCCAATCATCACGTCTTTTCCAGGAACATAACCTGCCGCCTTGATTGCTGCAATGATTGAGTTCAAAGCATCTTCTGTACCGTCGAGAGATGGAGCAAAACCACCTTCATCACCTACAGCTGTGCTAAGTCCGCGGTCGTGCAACACTTTTTTCAATGCATGGAACACTTCTGCACCCATACGCAATCCTTCACGGAAAGAAGAAGCGCCGACCGGACGAATCATAAATTCCTGGAAAGCAATCGGAGCGTCGCTGTGAGAGCCACCATTGATAATGTTCATCATCGGAACAGGCATTACGTAAGTGTTAGTTCCGCCAATATATCTGTAAAGAGGAATATCAAGATAGTTGGCTGCTGCCTTTGCCACTGCCAGAGAAACTCCTAGGATAGCATTTGCACCCAAATTAGATTTGGTTTTTGTTCCGTCCAGTTTCAGCATAGCATTATCAACACCGACCTGGTCGAGGGCAGACATTCCTTTCAAAGCTGGAGCAATCTTTGTGTTGACATTTTCAACTGCCTTCAGCACACCTTTACCGCAATAGCGTGATTTGTCGCCATCACGAAGTTCCAAAGCCTCGTTTTCGCCGGTTGATGCTCCTGAAGGAACAGAAGCACGTCCCATAACACCTGACTCCAAAATCACATCTACTTCTACTGTCGGGTTTCCACGTGAGTCCAAGACTTCGCGTCCGATTATCTTTTCAATTTTCATACTTATTCTTGTTTTTGATTACATCGCAAAATTATCCACATTAGTAATAGTATGCAATAACCATAACAAGGTATTCTACACCCAGTAAATATTCTTTTTATAGCTATTTTCAGGTATAAAAAAGGCGTGCCGAAATATAATTCCGGCACGCCCCAACTTAAACTATTAATATATTATAAAGTTATTCAGGTTTTAGTTTCCTGTAAAATTATTTTCCAATCCTTGTCTATTACTTACTTTGAAGCATTTGAATAGTTCTTATTCAAATATTCAAGCAATTCGGCAGTGATATCATATCCGTCCTGAGCATAAAGGATATTATCGCCCATTGTATTACTATATATAATATGGTATCCTTTATCTTTGTTATAGACTTTCAACTGAGCAACAACTGTATCACGAAGCTGTTCGTTCAGTTTCTGCTGCTCTGTAAGCAATTCCTGAGACAAACGAGCATCAAGTTCCTGCAATTCCTGCTGTTTCTGCAACAGACGCTGCTGTTCCTGTTCTGCTCTTTCACGAGTTAGAAAAGCGTTATTCTCAATTTTTCTCTGAAATTCCTGCATTTCAGTGCGTAAGCTGTTTGCTTTCTGGTTTACGCTAGCACGGGAGTTTTCAGATTTCTTTAAAATAATTTCATTCAAATCTTTTGCATAATTGTAGTTCTCAAGCAGAGAATCCACATTTACATAAGCAACAGGCATAGTTCCGTTAGACGCTTCTCCTGAAGAAATGCTCTTTACGGCCTTAGTTTCATTCTTACCTGAGAACTGCATAACAAACAGAATGATAACCGCAATAGCCAGCACTCCGTTAACGACGTAGTTAATGTTCTTCATAAAGTGTTTATTATTATTTTTTATTTTATTTGCTCATTCAGTCTGTCAATCAAATTCTGCTGCTTGCGTTGCAAACGGTCTTCCGTCTTTGCGCAATATATTCCTTTTTTTGCCAGCTCTTTGTTTCCTTCAATATGTGTATTAGGAAATCTACCGTTCTTTTTGAATATAACTTTGACAGACAAAAGAACAACGCATATTAGAATTATAATGACTGTTATGAATAATACTTTCAACATTACAATATTAATTTAGATGCGACTGGCATATCAAAATCAAAAACAAGTTTTATTTTGCTCTGCACTCGCCTTTCACTATATTTGGATAATATAGGATGCGGCTCGGCATATCAAAATCAAAAACAAGTTTTTTATTTTGCTCTGCACTCGCCTTTCACTATATTTGTGGACGCAAAGATAAGAGTTTAAGTGATTACAAAGTAGATTTTACACGTATAATTCTACTTTTTTTGCTAGAATTCTTGTTTTCGCTCTTTATTGACACTTATTATAATCATATTTTAACACAAAAAAGGATATGAACATTACAGAATTAAAACCGGAAATCGTATGGAAGTTTTTCCATGAAATCACTCAAGTTCCTCGCCCATCAAAGAAAGAGGGAAAAATTATAGCGTACCTGGAATCTTTCGCTAAAAAATATAATGTAGATATTAAAAAGGACGAAGCAGGAAATATCTTAATGAGCAAGCCTGCAACAAAAGGTTTTGAAAATCTGCCAACTGTTATTCTTCAGTCACACATGGATATGGTGTGCGAAAAGAATAATGACACTGTGCATGATTTTGAAAATGACCCAATCGAAACTGTTGTTGACGGCGACTGGTTGTGCGCAAAAGGTACTACTCTCGGTGCAGACAACGGTATCGGTATGGCTGCTGAACTTGCTTTGCTTGCTTCAAATGATATTGAGCATGGTCCGATTGAATGTTTGTTCACTGTTGATGAAGAAACAGGACTGACAGGTGCAAAGGCTTTACAGGCAGGATTTATGACTGGAGGAATTCTTTTGAACCTCGACAGTGAGGACGAAGGCCAGATTTTCATGGGTTGTGCCGGAGGAAAAGACACTCAGGCTGTATTCCATTACAATGCTGAGAAAGCTCCAGCAGACTATCAGTATTTCAGAATTGATGTAAAAGGTCTTAACGGTGGTCACTCAGGTGGTGAAATCCATAAAGGACTTGGAAATGCCAACAAGATTCTTGTCCGCTTCCTTTATCTGCTTAAAAAGCAGTCTGAATTTGTTCTTGCATCAATCGACGGCGGTAATTTGAGAAATGCTATCGCACGTGAAGCTCATGCAGTTATCGGTGTAAAACCGGCAGACAAAGAACCTGTTCGCATTTTGCTTAACCACTTTGCAGCTGATATTGAAAATGAATTGAAACACGTTGACAAGAATGTTCGTCTGACTATGGAATCAGAAGACAAACCTTCATTCATCATTGACAACGAAACTGCAACTAAGGTTATCTATGCAATGCATGCTTGTCCTCACGGTGTTATCGGTATGAGTCACGACATCGAAGGCTTGGTTGAAACATCAACAAACCTTGCATCTATCAAGATGAAAGAAAACAATACTATTGTTGTTGGAACAAGCCAGAGAAGTTCTATCGAATCATGCAAGATTGCTGTTGCAAATCAGGTTGCAAGCACATTCCTGTTGGCTGGTGCTGAAGTTTCTCATGGCGACGGCTATCCTGGTTGGGCTCCTAATCCAAACTCAAGCATTCTTAAGGTTGCACAGGAAACATACAGAAAACTGTTCAACAAAGATGCTGAAATTATGGCCATCCATGCGGGTTTGGAATGCGGTCTGTTCCTTGAAAAATATCCTCATCTGGATATGATTTCATTCGGTCCTACATTGCGTGACGTCCACTCTCCTAACGAAAGAATTGAAATCTCAACTGTTGGTTTGTGGTGGAGCCATCTTTTGGAACTGTTAAAAAATATTCCTGCAAAATAATTTGAGGATACATACGTTATAATAAAGGGAGTAAAGTTAGTGAAATCAAAATTTATAAGATTTTCTTAACTTTATTCCCTTTAAATTTGTATAAAAAACTTTTGTTTTGTATTTTTGTATTAATAAAACCAAAACAAAAGATATTTTTTCAATTTACAAGTTGTATGAAACGTATAATATCTCCATTGATACTAATTGCACTGATTATTTGTTCAGCAATATTTTCAGCTTGCAACAGATTGGATGACAACTTCTCAACCAATCCTAACCATCGTTTGTCATTCTCTACTGATACCTTATCTTTCGACACGGTGTTTACCAGCATTGGCTCAGCCACAAAACAATTCATGATATATAATAAAAACAAAGAGCCACTGAATATTGAAACTATCATGCTTGCCGGAGCTGAAACTACCGGATTCAGAATAAATGTAGATGGAAGAAAGGGTGACTACTTCAATAATATTCCTATTCTTGAAGAAGACAGCTTGTTTGTTCTTGTTGAAGTTACGGTTGATCCGAACGGCAAGAACCAGCCTATGCTTGTCGAAGATTCAGTTGTGTTTGTCACAAACGGTATAAAACAAGTTGTAAATCTTGAAGCATTCGGACAGGATGTTCACCTTATGAAAGGTGGAGTACATATAAATAAAGACACTGTTTTCAAGGCAGACAAACCTTATCTGGTGTATGACAGCATTGTGATAAATAACGGCGCCACTCTGCAATTGGAGAAAGGTGTTTCAATGTATATGCACGACAAGGCAAACATAATTTCATATGGAACATTGAAGTCTTGCGGAACTATGGAGAATCCCGTTATAATCCGAGGTGACCGCCTGGATTTCATCCTCAACGATGTGCTTCCTTATGACAGGACACCAGGACAATGGGGAGGTATTTTCCTTAAAAACTCAAGTTTCAACAACTCTCTGAGTCATACGATTATCAGAAACGGAACTACAGGTGTAACCGCCGAAGCATCAAATCCAGACAATCTGAAACTGACAGTGAGCAATTCGCAAATAACAAATATGAGCGAGAATGCTTTCAGTGCAATCAACTGTAAAATGGTGGTATATAATTCTGAAATCACAAATGCCGGGGGCAGTGTTGTAGCTCTTGTTTCAGGTGATTACAATTTTGCACACTGCACATTGGCTAATTTCATCACTCTGGTTCAGCGCACAACAGTTTGTCTGGCATTGGCAAATAATTACAGCAAAGACGGCAACACGGTGAATGCCGACTTGAATGCAAACTTCGACAATTGTATAATTGACGGTAGTTATGGTGCAGGAACTGATAAATTAAATGGTGAAATAGCTATGTCGGAGAATGACGCGGCACAATTCAATTATTTGTTCAATCACTGCGTTGTGACAACTAACGGCGAAAACAACGAACATTTCAAATCCGTAATTTTCGCTAACGACGAAAGCAGACCTGTATATAAACTTAAAGGCGGAGAAAAGAATAAGTATCAATATGATTTCCGCATTGCCGAGGAAACATCTGTTGGTGTAGGAAAAGCTGACCCTGCTGTTTCAGCCTCCTATCCTATCGACAGACTGGGCGTAAAAAGGCTTGAGAGTGTTGCCGGACCGACTATCGGAGCATATGAGTATGTTCCGGAGGAAGAAAAGTAATTATAGCATGAAATTTCACTCCATTATTTTTATATTTATCATAAGACTTCTTGTCCCCGACATTGCGAAAGGACAAGAAGTCTTTCGTGTTTTATTCTATAATGTGGAGAATTTCTTCGATACGGAAAATAATCCGGAAAAGTCTGACGATGATTTCACTCCTGAAGGAATAAGGCATTGGACCAACAAAAGATACAACCTCAAGCTTCAGCAAATTGCCAAAGTTATTTTGTCGGCTTCCGACTGGAATCCCCCGGCTATAATCGGGCTGTGCGAAGTTGAGAACGAAAGCATACTTAAGGACCTTACAGAAAAAACACCATTAAGGAATTTCATGTATGAATACAGGATAACAGACGGAAACGACGTTAGAGGAATAAATGTTGCTATCCTGTACAGAAGAGATATTATAAGAGTCCTGAATCAGGAGAATATTGATGTATTCACGGGAAAAAGACAAAGACCTACTAGGAAGATTCTCTACCTGAATGCACAAACTTTACATTCAGCTTCAATGGATATTTTCACAGTTCATTTTCCTTCGAAATATGGAGGAGAGAAAGAAACGGAAGACGCAAGGCTTAATGCAGCATCCATGATAAAAGAAAAGGCGGATTCAATTATGAATAACAATAAGGAGTCTAACATTATTATAATGGGCGACTTCAACGACACGCCTCAAAGCCGCACTCTTACAGAAGGTCTGAAGGCAAAAGATATGCCGGAAAAAGTTTCAGACAGCAACATCGAAGGTAACAGTTTATACAATCTTTTCACTAATGCCGGAGGAACGCACAAATATCAGGGAAACTGGAGCCAGATTGACCATATAATTGTAAACACTAATATTATATATGGTAAAAGCCGGATAAAGTTTATTGAAGGTAGTAACAGAGTCCATTCTCCATCATTCCTGTTAAAAGCAGACAGGACATGGAAAGGGAAAAGACCTTTCAGAACTTATTATGGATATAAATATGAAGGAGGATTCAGCGACCATCTTCCTGTCATGGCTGATTTTGTAATCGTTCCATAACCGGTTAATGCGATATTCCTGTAAATACATAATAGTGTTTCTTCTGAAATATCTGTTGTTTTAAACGAAATGTCAAATATTTTCATAGCGTCAATGATAAGTTCATGGCTGAGAAAAATCATTTGACTTATAAAATCTAAACATTACCTTTGTTATCACAAACTAAGATTATAATGAAACTAAAACAAATACTAGCTATTTCAATATTACTTTCGGCAAGTGTAGGTGCAGATGCTACGGCACAGACAAAAAAACAATTGCCCAACCCTTTTGATTTTCCAATATTGCTGAGTGGCAATTTCGGAGAATTGCGTGCAAATCATTTCCACTCAGGAATTGATTTCAAAACTCAAGGAGCTGAAGGGAAACCAATAAAGGCAATCCAGGATGGATATGTTTCAAGGATTTCAGTAAGCCCCACAGGATACGGGAATTGTCTGTATATCGACCATCCGGATGGAACTACAACCGTCTATGGACATCTGAAAAAGTTTCCTGCCAAAGTTGAGAAATATATCAAGGAGCAGCAATACGCCAAGGAATCATTCTCTGTAAATCTTTTTCCCAAATCAGATATGTTTCCGGTGAAGAAGGGAGAAATAGTTGCTTATTCTGGAAATACTGGAAGTTCCGGTGGTCCTCACCTGCATTTTGAAGTGAGAGATACAAAAACTGAAGATGTAATGGACCCGATTCCTTATTTCAGCAAGTCGATAAAAGATAAGACTGCACCGCAGATAAGAGGAATAAGGGTATATCCCGTTGAAGGAGGTGGAATTGTAAACAGTTCGTCCAAGAAGCAGAATATTAAAATCATAAACGACGCAAAGTCAAAGAAACAAAAGGCTGAAGCTGTTGAAGCATGGGGTGAAATTGGTTTTGCCATAAAATGCTACGACAAAATGGATGGAACGCCCAATATATATGGAGTTCGCTCCATTTCTCTTTCAGTGGACGGAGAAGAAATTTTCAACAGCGAGATTGACCGTTTTGCATTCAGCGAGACAAGATATCTGAACAGCCTGATTGATTATGCAGACTGGAAGAACAACAATTCTTTCTATATTAAAAGTTTTGTTGACCCAGGAAACAAGTTGAGATTCTTATCTGCAAGAAACAGGGGAATAGTAAATATTAATGAAGAAAGGACATATAACTTCGTATATACGCTGAAAGATTATTTTGGAAATACGACTACTCTGAAGATTCCGGTAAAAGGGAAAAAACAAGATATTCCAACGGCAGAAACAGAAGGAAGAGAATTATTTATATGG
Organism: Parabacteroides sp. KHUB-01; assembly: GCF_056640935.1. Lineage (NCBI taxonomy): Bacteria > Pseudomonadati > Bacteroidota > Bacteroidia > Bacteroidales > Tannerellaceae > Parabacteroides > Parabacteroides sp. KHUB-01. Next base: position 952,819 of record NZ_CM153256.1, read on the forward strand.
AGCAAGGACAACCGTTTCGGAGCAAAAGGTGTGCGTATGCATATTCCTAAAGGAAACTTATACCAGAGTGTTTACATAAAATACTCTGTCCGCGACGATACAACTCTGATGGCTCCAACCCATTATCTGAACGACGAGCCTGTGGCACTGCACAAAAAGGCAATGTTGTCTCTGAAAATAAATTCTGATGCCGATACTTTGAAAAATAAAAAGCAATACGGTATCGTGCAATGGAACAAGAGTAAACAAAGATGGATTGGCGGAACATATAAGAACGGTTGGGTAAATGGAGAAATAAGGGAACTGGGAGCATACACAGTAAGGAAAGACACTAAGAAGCCTTCAATTATCCCTGTCGGCAAGGAAACATGGAACCAGAAAAAGAAAATAGTTTTCCGCCTTACGGACGACCTCAGCGGTGTGGAAACATACAGAGGAGAAATTGACGGGAAATATGCTCTGTTCACAATGAACAATAAATCTGTGATAACATATACCTACGACAGCAAACGTCTCAAACCAGGAAAACATCATCTGAAATTATATGTTAAAGATGCCTGCGACAACGAATCTGTATATGAATATACATTCAGTAATAATTCTGAGACACTTACAAAAGTCAAAAAAAGTAGATAAAGCTTTTGTTATTAATATTTTTTCGTAAATTTGTTATTGTAATAAAACTTATTGGACAACAATAAAACACAATATAATAAAAACATGGAAAACAACGAACTTTTAGAAATGGTAAGAAGTAAGGCACAAGGATGGCTTACTGAAAGTTATGACGCAGAAACTCGTGCTCAAGTTCAAGCATTGCTGGACAATGAAGACCCGACAGAACTAATCGAATGCTTCTATAAGGACTTGGAATTCGGTACAGGTGGTTTGCGTGGTATTATGGGTGTTGGTTCTAACCGTATGAATATCTATACTGTTGGTGCTGCAACACAAGGTCTTTCAAACTATTTGAAACAGGAATTTTCTGAATTAGACGAAATAAAAGTTGTTATCGGTCACGACTGCCGCAACAATAGCCGTAAGTTTGCTGAAATTTCTGCAGATATTTTCTCTGCAAACGGAATCAAGGTTTATATTTTCGAAAGCCTTCGTCCAACTCCTGAAATGTCATACGCTATCCGTAAACTTGGATGCCAGAGCGGTATTATCCTTACTGCATCTCACAATCCTAAAGAATATAACGGATATAAGGCATACTGGAACGATGGTGCTCAGATGATTGCTCCTCACGACAAAAATACTATTGCTGAAGTAAACAAAATCCGTAACGCAAGCGATATCAAATTCGAAGGTAACAAAAAGCTTATCGAAGTTATTGGTGAGGAAATTGACAACATGTATGTCAACGATTTGAAAACAATTTCTTTGTCACCTGAAGCTATCTCACGTCATAAAGACATGAAGATTGTCTACACTCCTATCCACGGTACAGGTGTGAAACTTGTTCCTCAGGCTTTGGCTGCTTATGGTTTCACTAACATTATCCATGTTCCGGAACAGGACGTTGTAAGCGGCGACTTCCCAACTGTAGTTTCTCCAAATCCTGAAGAACCTGCAGCTTTGGCAATGGCTGTTGAGAAAGCAAAAGAAACTGATGCTGAATTGGTTCTTGCTTCAGACCCTGATGCAGACCGCGTTGGTGCTGCTGTTAAGAACAACGAAGGCGAATGGGTTCTTTTGAACGGTAACCAGACTGCTTTGATGTTCGTTTACTATTTGATCACTCGCTGGAAAGAACTTGGCAAAGTTCAGGGTAAAGAATATATCGTAAAAACTATCGTTACTACTGAAACTATCCGCACTATCGCTGAACGCAACGGTGTTGAAATGTATGACGTTTACACTGGCTTCAAATGGATTGCTAACGTAATGAAACAGAACGAAGGCAAGAAGAATTACATCGGCGGTGGCGAAGAAAGCTACGGTTTCTTGTGCGAAGACTTCGTTCGTGATAAAGATGCTGTTTCTGCATGTGCTATCCTAGCAGAAATCGCTGCTTGGGCTAAGGACCAGGGCATCACAATGTATCAGCTTTTGCAGAAGATTTATGTTGAATATGGCTTCTCAAAAGAAAAAGGTATTTCTGTAGTTAAGAAAGGTAAGAGCGGTGCTGAAGAAATTGAAGCTATGATGAAACATTTCCGTGAAAATCCTCTTACTGAAATCGCTGGTTCAAAAGTTACATATATGTATGACTTTGCAACTTTGAAAGGTAAGGATTATGTTGAAAATGAAGTTATTTCATTGGATATGCCTACAACTTCAAATGTTATCCAGTATTTTACTGAAGACAACACAAAGGTTTCAATCCGTCCTTCAGGAACTGAGCCAAAAATCAAGTTCTATTGCGAAGTTCACTCTAAAGTAAACAGCGTTGACGAACTTGAAGCTGCTGAAAAGGCTGCAAACGAAAAGATTGAAGCAATCAAGGCTTCTCTAGGAATTTAAGCCCATAAATTTTTAGGAGTTTTTGAAATTGTATGAGTTGTATATGCAACCATGCATCTCAAAAACTCTTTTTTATTTATTAAAGTTTCGCAAGTTGCTCTACTTAAAAGTCAACAAGGCTTCAGAGACAAGTTGACAAGGGCAAAACACCTGTAACTTTACAATTTATTATCCAAAAACTCTTGTCAACTTGTTATCTGGAAGTTAAGCTTATTTATTATAGATATGAAATCAAATACCATTCAAATCCAATATGAACAGCTCCATAACAGCGAATTGGGCAAATCAGACAAACAACTGTTTGACTTGGCTGTTGATGCAGCAAAGAAAGCATACGCTCCTTATTCCAAATTCCACGTTGGAGCAGCCGTATTGTTATCCGACGGTACAATTGTATGCGGAAACAATCAGGAAAATATAGCATATCCTTCCGGACTATGCGCGGAAAGAGTGGCTCTTTTTTCTGCCAGCGCGCAATATCCGGACAAAGCAGTCATTGCCATTGCCATAGCTGCAGTATATAATGATACGATAACTGATACTATTTCTCCTTGCGGTTCCTGCTGCCAGGTTTTGCTAGAGACAGAACAGCGCTTCAAACAGGAAATAAGAATTCTCCTATGCGGTAAAGAGGAAACAAAAATATTGAAATCAGTTTCTTCACTGCTGCCTTTCTCTTTCGATTCTTTCTGAAGCAACTCCGTCAACAACTGATAATTTCATATCGGCTAACTGTTCCCTATACATCTTTGGAGACACACCGAGATGTTTCTTCACATATTTTCCGAAAAATGAGATATTGGGGAAATTCTGTTCGTTCACTATTTCCTTTATACTTACATTCTGTTTCTTCAGCAAATATTGGATATCATTCATAACATATTTGTCTATCAGGTCAGAAGCAGTCTGACCTGCCACTTTCTTACATATCACTGATAAATATTTCGGTGTTATATTCAGCTTGTCGGCATAAAACGATACACGCCTTTCTTTTGGATAAGTAGCCATAAGCAAATCTATGAAATCACGGAAAATAGTTTCAGAAGTTGTATAAGTAGGAGCGGAAACACTTATGAAGCGTTCCAATATATCGGTAAACTCATACAGGAAAGCCTGAAACAATGCATCTATCAGCTCACGCTGGTGCGTGCGCTTCTTCCCTACAAGTTTTGAGTAAAGAAGATCATAATAATGACAGAGCAAACCAACCTCTTCTTCTGACAGCGACAAGACCGGAGTATTTTCCAGAAACTTCTTCACTTCCCACGAATCGTTTGACAGCATAGCCCACTGACGTATATACTCAGGAGACATAATAATGCACCGGCAAAAGAAATCAAAACTCACCATACTTTTCTCCAATATTATATTAGGATGGCAAATAAGCAAATCGTTTGCTTTAATCTCATGAGCCTCACCATTTATATATAACGAAGCTTTTCCACGAAGGCAAAGAACAGTCACATGCGACTCAAGTTTAACTACGTCTTCAGAATTCAAACTTTGCAAATCCTCAATTATGGCAAGTCTGTTGTCCATAAAAGAAAGCACTTTTGTCATTATTTCCTCTTTCATATCAGTTTTTCTTTTTCCTGTTGCGAAATAACGAATAAAAAGCCAAAACACAGTGTTACAAATCACCTCATTATTGTCCTGTATTTCCTTTTTAGAAATACAGAAGAAAAAGAGAACACTTATATGGAAAATCGTGTAGCCATATATTGTTCCAAATCTCCTTTATTTGCATCGAAAAAGAAATAAAGACTAGAATTTATAACTATAATTTCAATAATAAAATGAAAAAAGAAATCTTACCTCAGTTCTTGAAACAAGGAAAATTGATTTGTGTGCTTGTTGCCGGCAGTCTGGTGTCATGCAGCCAGCCTCAGGTAAAAGACCATAACCCAAGACCGGTGAAAGTAACCGAAGCCGTTTCTCTTGGAATAGTCGAAAAATCATTCAGTGGAGTTGTTTCGTCAGACCAATTAAGCGACTTAGCATTCAAGATGTCCGGCCCGCTAGTTTCCCTCAATGTTGATGAAGGAGAAAAGGTAAAAGCAGGACAGGTAATTGCCGAAATAGACCCACAGGATTTCAAATGGGAATATGAAGCAAAGAAATCTTCTTTCCAGACAGCCAAAGCTCAGTTGGAAAGAGCAAAACGACTTCTTGCAAAACAGGCAATATCAAAACAGGAATACGAGTCAACCGAAGCTGCATTCTCCAATGCCGAAGCTGCATTCAACTATGCCGGGAATATGCTGGAACAGACAAAGCTTAAAGCTCCTTTCGAAGGCTTCATACAGAAAAAATATGTAGAGAATTATCAGAAGGTTCAGGCAGGTCAGGGAATCGTTTGCCTTATCAATCCTAACAAATTGCTTGTACAATTCACCATGCCTGAGACAAATATGGTCTATTTCTCCACCCCACACGAACTGTTTGTAGAGTTCGACAACTACAAGGGGAAGAAATTCAAGGCTAGCGTAAAGGATTTCGTAGAGGCTTCGCCTGACGGTTCCGGTCTTCCTGTTTATCTGACAATTGACGATAAAGATTTCGACCTTGAGAAATATAAGGTTGCCGTAGGTTTCTCCTGCCGTGTTATACTGAATATCAAGGAGGGAACTTTCGACAGCAACACTGTGCTTGTTCCATTATCGGCAGTCGTGGCAGATACAAAGAGCAATGACAAGTTTGTATTCATCTACAACCAGGGAACTCAGAAAGTTGAGAAACGTAAAATCAAAGATGGCGGACTTGTATCCAGAGACAACGTAATCGTTGCCGAAGGCGTAAAAGCCGGAGAGAAAGTTGTTGTTGCCGGTGCTACAAGACTGGTGGACGAACAGCAGGTTAAATTACTAACAGACTAAAATCATAAAGAAATGAATATACCTAAATATTCTCTTGAGAACAAAAAGGTCATATACTTCTTCCTTGCCATAATGCTTATAGGTGGCGTCATCGCCTTCTTTAAGCTGCCTAAGAAAGAAGACTCTCCTTTCGTTATCAAACAGGCTGTGCTGATGACACAATACCCTGGAGCTGACCCTCTGGAAGTAGAGAAACTGGTAACCGAGCCTATCGAAAGGGAAATCCAGTCAATGTCTGACGTTTTCCAGATTAAATCCGAATCATATTTCGGTATGTCAAAGATTACTATCGAACTTGACCCTACTATCCCACCGGAAAATATGCCTGTTAAATGGGATGAATTGCGAAGAAAAGTCAGCAACATCCAGCCAAAGCTTCCTTCAGGAGCTTCGTCAATCAGTGTGAGTGATGATTTCGGTGACGTGTTCGGTATCTACTACGCTCTCACCGCCGATGACGGTTTCTCCTTCAGGGAGATGAGAGACTGGGCTCAGAAGATAAAGACAGAGCTTACTCCTATCAACGGAGTGCAGAAGGTGTTCCTTTATGGCGAACAGACTGAAGTGGTGAATGTTTCCATTTCCGTTCCAAAACTTGCCAACCTCGGTATCGACCCAAATATGATTCAGCAGACACTCCAGACACAGAATCTGCTTGTCAACACCGGCGAGATAACAACCGGAGCATATCAGCTAAGAGTCCGCACCGAAGGCACATACAACAGTATCGACGACATTCGCAACCAGCTTATAGTCACTAAAAACGGTAATGAAGTCCGCCTTGGCGACATTGCCGAAATTGAACGAGGTTACCTTAATCCTCCTAACAACCTTATGCGTGTGAACGGTATGCGTGCCATAGGTATAGGTGTTGCCACAGGAGCAAAAGATGATGTCGTAGCCGTAGGTAATGCAGTTGAAGAACGGTTGGGAGAAATGAAATCTCTTTTCCCTGTCGGCATGGAACTGGAGTCTATCTATCCTGAAAACCGAATTGCTCACGATGCAAACAACGGATTCATCATAAACCTTATCGAATCCCTGCTTATCGTTATCGTCATTATATTCATGGTGATGGGAACACGTGCCGGAATGCTTGTCGGCAGCTCCCTGCTCTTCTCCGTTGGCGGGACATTGCTCATAATGCTTGTTATGGGCGTTGGACTTAACAGAACCTCACTCGCTGCCTTCATCATCGCAATGGGTATGCTTGTGGACAATGCTATTGTTGTAACCGATAACGCTCAAATAGGAATAAAGCGAGGTATGAGCCGTTATCAGGCGCTGATCGACGGGGCAACAAAACCTCAATGGGCTTTGCTTGGAGCTACGTTTATCGCCGTATGTTCGTTCCTTCCGATGTATATGGCTCCTGCTTCGGTGGCTGAAATCGTAAAGCCGTTGTTTATTGTTCTTGCAGTGTCACTCGGGCTTAGCTGGATTCTTGCCCTCACCCAGACTACAACTTTCGGTAATTTCATACTGAAAGAAGCTTCTCCAGGCGAAACAAAGAATCCTTACGACACCAAGCTTTATCATAAGTTTGAGTTGTTCATACAGAAGCTTATCAAACGCAGATTTGTCACACTTACAACGGTCATAACAACTCTGGTTATCTCGTTCGTAGTAATGGCACTGATGCCTCAGAGCTTCTTCCCGATAATGAACAAGCCATATTTCCGTGCCGACCTGATTTTCCCTGAAGGATACAGCATCAGAGAGGTTGAGAAGAATGTTCTGAAAATCGAAGAATATCTGAAGAACAACGAAAATATAAAGTCTTATTCAGTTACTATGGGCGGTTCTCCTGTCAGATATTATCTGGCCAGCTCGGCAATGGGTCCGAAACCGAATTTCGCCAACATCCTGATTGAGACTAAAGAAGCTGAAGATGCTCCGGCAGAGGAATCAAAGTTCTACGATTATATGGTCGAGAATTATCCGGATATCCTCACCCGTTCGTCTCTATTCGCCTTGTCACCTGTCCCTGATGCAGCAATAGAAATAGGTTTCATAGGCGACAACATCGACACTCTTGTCTCACTCACCGAACAGGCAAAAGCGATTGCCCGCAAATACGACATGGTGATGGAAGTGCGCGACAGCTGGGGAAACAAAGTCCCGGTATGGAAGCCAAACTTCTCTCAGGAAAAAGGTCTGAGACTGGGAATCACACGCCAGCAGGTAGCCTATTCGCTTCGTTCCGCAACCAACGGAATACCTCTTGGAGAATATCGTGAAGGTGATTTGTTCATGCCAATTCTGATGAAAGATGCAGAACTGGATTCAATGAACCTTAACGACGTGAAAACTCTCCCGGTATATAGCGCAAAGGGAAAGAGTGTAAAAGTTGAGCAGGTAATAGACAATTTCCCTCTTGAATACGACTTCAATGTTGTGAAGCGTTACAACAGACAGCGTGCGATGATGATGCAATGCGAAGCCAAACGCGGAGCAAACACAATGGAAGCCTTCTCACATCTGTGGAAAGAAATCCAGGAAAATGTGAAAGTTCCCGAAGGATACAAACTCCAGTATTTCGGAGAACAGCTGGAGCAGGACAAGGGAAACAATGCCATAGCAGCAAACATACCTCTGATGTTCGGTCTGATTTATGTAACCTTGCTGTTGCTTTTCCCTCAGCACTATCGCAAGCCAGTTCTTATCATGCTGATGTTGCCTCTGATATTCATAGGCGTCGTATTCGGTCTGATAGTGTTCGGCAAGTCTCTCGATTTCTTTGCCATGCTCGGTCTCCTCGGACTTATAGGTATGAATATAAAGAATGCCATAGTCCTTGTCGATGAGATTGGCCTGCTGCAATCAGGAGGAATGGAACCTCTCAAGGCTGTAATTGAAGCTACCAAAACGAGAATCGTCCCCGTTACGATGGCTTCAGGAACAACCATCCTCGGTATGCTTCCTTTGCTTGGCGACGCAATGTTTGCCGGAATGGCTGCTACCATAATGGGCGGACTGCTCATATCCACAATATTGACAATATTCGTATTGCCAGTGGCTTATTGTATATTCTTTAAAATTAAAATCTCATAAATATGAAACTCAATATAATTGCCGGATGTATGATACTGGGAAGTCTTTCTGCCTTTGCGCAGGAAGCTCCCGTCACTCTGGATTCATATAAGGAAAAAGTTCTGGACTATAGCCGCCAGATAAAGCAGAGTTCCGAACAGCGTGTTGCAATGCAGGAAGCTATGCGCACGGCAAAGACAGCCTTCTTCCCTGCAATTGATTTCTCAGGAAACTATCAGTACAGGATAAACAAATACGACCTTGCCCTCGGCAGCACCGGCATCGAAATGGACCATAACACCTACAACCTCGGAGCCACAGTGAGCCAGCCGATTTACATGGGAGGCAAAATCTACAACAACTACAAGGCTGCACAGATACAGAGCGAGATTGCAGGCAAATCAGAAGAGCTGACAGTGGATAACATCATATATTCCGCAGACATGAACTACTGGTCTGCCGCTGCACGCAAAGGAATGTACGACGTCATGTGCCAATTTGTTGACATCGTCAAAGAGCTGGAAAAAGTGCTTGAGATGAGATTCAACGACGGTCAGATAAGCAAAACAGACCTTCTCCAGGTGCGTTCCCGTCTGAAAGAGGCTGAGCTCAACAAAAGCAATGCCTACAAGGAATATCAGATTGCCCTGCAAAACATGAATATTCTTATGGGAAAATCTCCAATGGAGCCGGTTAGTCTTGCCGACTCAATAACCCAGGTGATAAGTCTCCCTTCGGTTAAGGACGATGCCGAAAACATACTGTCCAACCGTCCGGACTACAGCATTTCACAGCTCGAGATTGAATATCAGAAAAGAATGGTAAACATTGCAAAATCAAAATACAATCCTTCGCTCTCCATAGGTTTCCAGGGATCATGGGGAACTCCTATGCTCAACGTCAAAGGTTCCGAGCAAATATGGACTCCAACCCTTATGGCAACCCTCAAGATTCCTATTTTCCACTGGGGTGCTCGTTCAAAGGAAGTGAACTCACAAAGAGCAATTCTCCGAAGCAAGGAATATGCTCTCGACCAGACAAGGGACAGAATCTCACAGGAAGTAGCAAATGCATGGACAAGCCTGAGCGAAAACACCAAGCAAATTACCCTGGCTAAAGAAGCCTGCCAGATTGCTGAAGAGAACCTCGAACTGAACACCTTCAGCTACAACGAAGGAAAACTCCCTATCCTTGATGTCCTCTCGGCACAGCTCTCATGGATTCAGTCATACAGCAGCCTGATCCAGACATGGTATCAGCAAAAAGCTGCATTGGCTCAGTATAATAAGGCGGTGAGTTGTAATTGATTGATGAATAAATAAAAAACATATACACGGAATCACTCTGTTTCACTATGATTTCGTGTATAATTTTATTTTATGGAAACATGAATATTTCTTTTATGAAAATTGGAAGAAATAAAGTATTACATATTCACGACTGATTATAAATCATTTATACTTATGTATGAAAACAGAATCCAGATATAAGAAGGAATTTTCAAATGAATCTTGTTCCCTTTACATAAATTTAGAACAGTATCAAAAACAAAATACGTCCGTAAATATTGATAAATATATACGGACGTATTTTAGATTACTTCTATATATATCTGAAAGCTGATATATAAGTATTTTTTTTTGACAATTATATGCTATAAGCGTCGAAGGAACTTCTGTGCAATAGGATCCGACAAGATAGATTCATCTATAACAGAATCTTTAATTATCCTTGTCATACGCTGATGCCATTTAATATCACGCCACATCCCAACAAACTGAGGAGCACAAAAATTGCTCGTAGCTATTGCTCCCCATGCTCCTGTTTGCGAAGCCTTTATTGTTCCAATCTCACAAAGTTCCTTTACCCAATCCCATCCAAGCAAAGGCCAATCTTTATAATCAACAATACCCCAACATTCTGTTGTAGCTAACGGACGCTTCAGTTTTTTTGCAATATCTGCAACGAGCTCAATCTTATCTGTAAGCAATTTCTGCCAATATTCAGGTTTTTCGCGATACAAAGGTTCTGCTTTCCTAACAACCTTTTTATATGCTTCCGGAGAGAAACGCCCGTCACGATAGTCAACTTCTTTATAGAATTCATTACCATTTTGCTGTACCATCCAAATATGATGTTCAAACAAGTCGAGATAATCTTTTGCAAACATTTCTTCATATTTATCAACATCAGCATTATCGAACGAAAACAAAAATGGTATATCTGGATATGACTCTTTCATCATTTTCAAAGCACTCTTAATCCATTTCCAGGACGCTTCTTTATGCCATTGACCCCAATATACATCCGGATGTAATTTTTCGAAATAAGGAGCCCAGATGTTTCCCGGCCACTCATTGCATAAATCAACATACAGAACCGTATCCAACAGACCTCCTTCCTCTATAGATTTCAGAGTCTTGAGCCAATTGTCTGCCATCTTTTCCGGTGAATCAATTTTCATCACCGTGCCTTCTGTATCTTGTCTATACCAGGAAGACAAACCTACTTTAATATCACGTTCACGGCATTTCTCAAGAAATTGATTCAACATTGGCTGAACCTGAACAATATTCAAGTCCGGACTTCCCCACATTTGCTGATTCCAAACCTCGTTCAATGTCCATTTCTTTGTCGGACCGGCGGCAACCAAATGAGGATATGCATCTATTCGGACTGCATTATACCCCCTTACCACAAGTTCGTCTAGTACAGAGTCCCAATCTTCAAATCCTGCGCCGTCCCATCTTCTTTCAAGCCATGAGAAATCCCACATTGTTATTGCCCTAGGACGAACCCGCGCCAATGTTTCTTTAAAATTATCGTTTGATGCTATTTGCTGAGTAGCATTCAAAGCTGAAGTTCCGACAGCTGAAAAAGCAACTGCTGAACCTTTAAAAATAAAATCTCGCCTATTCATGGTATTCTATTATTTTATAATAATATTAGCATTATCAACATCTAAAACAAATTCTTTTCTTTCTTCTGTATTTTCTGCATTGACTTTCACATTATCAAAACAGATATTTTCAGAATGTCTAATAAAAAAACCAAAAGCAGGCAGACCATCAACATTAAACTGATGAGCATCCGGATATCCTGCTGTATTCTCCGGGACTTCACGTTTTGCCATTTCTTCAATTCCTCCACCAATCATACCCAAAGCAATATCTTTCAGATATACATCTTTTATTCTATGTCCCGGTATTCCTGAAATCATAGAACCTTGGCGCAGATTTCTGCTGCCATCAACTGATTTAATAATTATATTCTTCAAATATCCGGGAGAAGGTTTGCTCTGTCCGGGCATCACACGGCATCTGTCACCTATCCTGATAAATATCGGGCATCTTGACTGATTGATTCTTATATCCTCAATCAATATATTTTCCGCATTTCCTCCATCAACTGTTGCTAAAGTAAGACCTGTACTGGATTCGTGACCGGAAATAGACACCATATCATCAGGAACACCACCAAGTGTAACATTTCTAATAACAACATTTCTGAAATCGCCCTGAGTGTCAGTTCCCAGCTTAAAAGCATTGCATGTTGATACAAAAGTAGAATTTTCGATAAGAACATTTTCTGTCGGCAAACCACTGCCTCCTTTCAAACACATTGCATCATCTTCTGAATTGATAAAGCAATTACGGACTATTACGTTTCGACATCCATCAGGATCAAGACCATCATTATTAAAATTTGCCTGATTGATTACTTTTATGCCATCAAAAATCAAATTATTACAAGCTATATAATTCTGCATCCACGAAGCTGAATTATGCAAAAATATATCTTTAACAACAATATTTTCACATTCAACCATTCTTATTCCCATCGGACGGTCTTTGATGGGACCTACAGTTTGAGGGCTTGAGAAATGTTTCTTTTCTCCTCGGAAATAGATTTCACCTTTTCCACAAATTCCAATATTATTAGCTTTCTCTGCAAAAATCAAAGATTGTCTGAAACGGTGATTTTCACTCATCACACTTTTGAAATCTTCGATCATATCCGGATAATCTTTTATATCAGTGCTTCCCAACAATCGGGAGTTCTCTGAAACTTCAAGCATTACACCTGATTTTATGATTATTGTTCCTGTTACATAATCTCCTTTCGAAAGAAGAACTGTTCCTCCTCCGCTATTTGAACAAGCATCAATTGCTGACTGAATCTGAGCTGTATTCAAAGTAACACCATCAGCTTTTGCACCATACGTCTCAACCGGAAATACTGAATCCGGCACATTCCATGGTTTTAAATTACAAGTCAGACTGTCAGCCATATTCTCCAACCGGGTTTCCATATCTGATGTCCATGACGGAGATGTATTTTTTTGTACACAGCTTGAGAAAGCCATTAATATCGAAAGTAAAAATATATTTTTCATGTCTTATTCTGTTTTAAATAATACAATTTTGAAAAAAGGGTTAAAATCGATAATCACATCGACCTTAACCCAAAACCACAAAACTACTCAGCAACTTCCTTTAATCTATACATTACTTTGTTATAATAATAAACTTACTAAGATAGCACACACAAAATGGAAAGTCACTTTCTTACTATAATTGTTCAATTTTAAAATAGTCTATATCTAATCCTCCGGTTCCATTATAAATTCTTATTTCATTATCACCTTCTTGAAGTTCGATAATACCTAAATCAAGTTCTTTAAATTCTGATGACTGAGGGAAAACTATATCTTTAATTTCTGTTCTAAACCCAATCAAAAGATTATGTTTTTCGTCTTTATGAGGAGCAGCATAAGAAACTTTCAATCTGTACTTACCTTTCTTTGCAACTTGTGCAAGAACTTCTACATAATCATTTTTACCATCAAAACCAGTCACATACCCATCACCTGAAAAACCTTTCCTATAGTTATCAACGTAGGTACGATTAAGAGTTCCTCCTGCTGCTCTTCCATTTTCAGCTTCAAGCCAAATCGTAACATTTGTCTTTGGAGCCAAACCTAAACCTTTTTCTGTGGGTATTATTTTTTTGATTTTACCATCTTTATCATACTCCAGATAATCCATCATCACACTTCGGCATGTGCTGTTACCTTCAGACAACCATGAAGAATGATAAAAAGCCAGCCATTTATCACCATATTTTATAACAGAACCATGGTTAGTTCCAGCCTGTCCATCAAATTTTCCGATATATTCTCCTTGGAATTCATAAGGGCCCAGTGGTTTGTCTGCAATCGCATAATACATAACCTCCGGCCATTCACCACCCGGAAGTCCCGGATATGTCATATAGTATTTTCCATTATATTTATGACACCACAAACCTTCGAATACATCCTTCAGCTGTGATGTAAGCTCAACCATTGTTTCTGATTTGATCGACATCAAATCGTCATTCAACTCAGCACCATAACCTTTTCCTCCGCATCCCCAAAACAAGTAAGGTTTGCCATCATCATCTATAAACAGAGATGGGTCCTGTCCCCAGTCAACACCTTTGATATACCCTATATCTTCAAACGGACCTTGAGGTTTATCACTAATAGCCATTCCTGTTCGGAATATACCTGAACCCTTTTCTTTCATACAATAAACCAGATAAAACTTGTTTCTGTATTGAACAGCATCAATAGCCCAAGCATGATTCTCAGCCCAACTTACATCTTTGAAATGTAACACACGTCCATAATCAACCCAATTTACAAGGTCTGTTGTTGAAAAAACATGATAATCCGACATTGTATAATGTGAATTAGTTCCAGGTTCATCATGCGAGGTGTACAACCATAACCTATTGTCTCCTTCCCAAACGTGAGCTGAAGGGTCTGCAGTATATAAATGTGTAAATACCGGATTCTGTCCGTAAACAGCTCCCACACAAAATAAAGCTAATAGTAAAAGATTACGTTTCATTTTAAAGTAACATTGTTTTATTTTTAAACATTGCAAACCGGATCAGTTTTATCATGAAAAAGAACTATTAAAATCCGGTCTGCATCTGTTTAAAAAGATGAATAAACAAATCTCAACTTTTTGATACCTTATTCATTTAAGTTAAAAGTCCGAGAGCAAAGGTATGGCTTTCAACAAAAAACGCTTAACACTTATGTTACTTATAAAATTATACTATGTTACATTTTTTCTGAATTCTCTTTAGAGGCATATACACTAGGCGAAACTCCATAAGTTTCCTTGAAACAATTGGTAAAATATTGCTGCGAATTAAACCCTACAGCAAATACCACTTCTGATATTGATATATTTTTAGTACGCAACAAATAGGCAGCATGTTCCAGCCTGATGTTTCTCAAATACACACTTGGAGATTGCTGATACAATTCTTTCAATTTTCTGTGAAGATGCACTCTGCTTATTCCGCACTCAGCGCTCAATTCTTCTATTGAAAGAGAAGAATCACCAATTCTTTCCTTTATTTTCGCATTCAATTTTTCTATCAGCTTGTCATCTGCACTCTTCACATCATATGTTTCATCTATTTTGCGATTATTCTGAACTTCTGATTTTTGTACTTTATAATGAATGCTTCTTTGTAGCAAATTATTTATCTGAGCTATCAAATGTGACAGCTCAAACGGTTTAGCCAAATAAGCATCTGCACCTTTCTGCAAACCACTTACAAAATCCTCAACACAAGCCTTTGCCGTCAACAGAATAACCGGAATATCACAAACATTAGGATTACTTCTAAGTTTCTTCATCATTTCCAAACCGTTTATTTCCGGCATCATGATATCTGAAATTATAATATCCGGCAGCTCTTTTACAGCCATATCATATCCAATCTTACCATTCACCGCTGTAAAAACCTGATAATATTTCCCCAGTTCAAGTTTCAAATAAGAACGTATATCCTCATCGTCTTCAACAATCAGAACCTTATATTTTTTCTTTCTTCCTATAGTATTTTCATCAAACGGAATAGCTATATCCGATTCAATCATTGTCTTTTCCGAAAATAATACAGACTCTTCAAATCTTGCATTTTCTTCATTATGCTTTTTCTCGCTTTCGTTGTAAGATTCCTCTTTAAAAGGTAAAACAAACATAAAACATGAGCCTTTACCCAATTCGCTTTGCACAGAAATCTCTCCATGATGCATCTCAACAAGACTTTTCGTAAGATGTAGTCCTATTCCTGAACCATTATTTCCTACGCCCGTTTGATCCTCAACCCTATAAAAACGATTGAAAATACTGTTTATGTTTTTCTTTGAAATGCCAATACCCGTGTCTTCTATCTCAAATTTGATAAAATTCTCATCCTTTCTATACACTCTGACATTAACCTCTCCTTTTGCCGGCGTATATTTTACAGCATTCGACACTAGATTATATATTATCTTATCAAGTATATCAATGTCAAAATAAGAATATTCAGGTAAATCATTCATCTCCAGATGAAGCTGTAAACCTTTATCTTCAACCATACCTCGGAAAGAATCAATAGTATCTGAAATAAAATTATCAAGGTTAACTCTTTCAACCTTCAATGACATTTGCCCTTTCTCAAGTTTCCTTAAATCCAAAAGCTGATTTACCATTCGAAGAATACGCATTCCATTCTTATACATTATATGATATGAAACTGCAGTATGAGAATTATGCTCGTTTGACATTAATTTTTTTAATGGAGAAAGTATTAATGTAAGAGGTGTTCGGATTTCATGAGAAATATCTGTAAACATCTGCAAACGTGCCTGCGAAATTTTCTCCCTTTGCTGTTGCTCCAAAATTTGTCTTTTTTCCTTTATTCTGGATTTTATAATCTTAAATACCAAAACAACAATAAGAATAAGGATAATAAAATATATGGTTTTAGCCCAAAAAGACAACCAAAATGGAGGTTTCACCAATATATGTAAACTTTTCTCAACAGCAAGAGATTCATCTCCAATGAAAGCTCTGACTTTAAAAACATAATCTCCGGGATGAAGATTAGTATATACAGATCTCTGTAAATCTCCAATTGTTGTATTCCATGTTTCATCAAACCCCTCTAATTTATATTTGTAAGTTACAATTGACGGATTTGAAAACACGAATGCATCATAATCTATTGAAATACTATTCTGTTTATACGACAAAACTATTTCTTCAACTTCATTCAACGATTTATTCAATATTACGTTTCCGGCAACAGTATCATTAATTCCAATCTTTTTTTCTGCCAGATAAAGATTGGAGAACGTAATCTCAGAAACTTTTTTCTCATATTTTAATTTTTGAGGATTAAAGAATATTATTCCTTTATTTCCTCCAAAATACATGATTCCATTATCGGCAAATACAGAAGATCGCTCTTTATATTGTATATTTTCCACTCCCTGGCGTTCATCATAGTCAATAAACTCTTCTTTCGAAACATCAAAACGTGCCAATCCTCCATTTGTGCTAATCCAAAGACCTGTAGAAGGATCATATTCCATACTCATTATGAAATTATCAGGAAGACCATCTTTATCCGTGTAAAATCTAATTTCTTTTTTCTCTAAATCCAAACTATTCAAGCCACTTCTGGTTCCTGCCCACAATTTCCCGTTTCCATCAAAACAAACCACCATTATTTGGTTATTTACAAACTGGTGGAACATAGGGTTATTAATAACAACTCCCGTTTCAATGTCAATGCAGTTAACACCATAACCCGTACCAATCCACAATTTATCATTATCCAAAGCTAAGCTATTAATAAAGTTATTGCTTATCCTGAAATCATCATTTTCTGAATCTGAAGCATAAAATATCAAGCGGTCACTATCGGCACATTTCTTTACCAAACCACCGCCCTGAGTCGCAAACCATATATTTTTATACTTGTCCTCAGCTATGTCTACTATATGATAATTAAGCAAAAAACCATCTTTTTTCATTGGCAACTGTTTATATTGGTCTTTAGCCGGGTTGTAAACATATACGCCATGTAAATATGTTCCAATATATACCATACCTTCCGAATCTTGAAGAATTGAGGTAATGACATTTTCGTCAGGCAGTATTCGTTTCACAACACTATAATTCCCCTGTTCTTGTTTCATAATGTATAATCCACCACCATTTGTTCCAACCCATAATTTATTATCAGAATCAACAATAACAGACAAAATACTGTTATCGGAGATATTACGCTTGTCAGAGAAATAATCATTTTCGATAGTCCTTATACCAGAAACATTTCCTGGTATAACAACTAAACCCTTTTCTATATAAGGAACCCATATATTACCATTCTTATCTTCAAAAAGGCATGATATTTTGCCTTTTCTGTGGTTGAAACCTGTGTTTCCTATCTCAAACCGTTCTATAGAACCCTCGTCCTCATCAAGTTGCCACAATCCATATCCTTCTGTTCCAATCCATATTCTTCCCTTTGAGTCCTTAATTATAGAATGAGACATTTTTATTGCAGAGCGAGCCTCACCTGCTACATGTATCTGATTAAACTCATAAGTTAATGTATCGAAAGAAAAAATCCCGCCGTCAAGAACCGAAAGCCATATTTTCCCATTGCTGCCATTACACATTGAAACAATTCTTTTTCCACGAAATCCTTCAATGGAATATTCCCGAATTTCATTAGAATCAACATTATAGCTAAGCAAAACACCATTGTCCCCTCCTATCCATAATTTATCTCCCACAAGCATGCAACACAGAGGAACACAATCAAATATTTCATCCCGGAAACAATTAGCAACCTGAAGATTTAAAGTATTGATTTTATAAAAGCCTTGTCTGCTCAAAACCCATAAAGAACCATTATCCCGGTCTTCCACCATAGCCACCAAAGACAAACCTCTATTTTCGGCATTCGACAACGAAAACTCTTTGAAACTTTCTGTCTGTTTATCATATAGAGATAATTTCTCTCCTCCCATTATCCAAAAATGTCCATTCCCGTCTTCTAAAGAGGATATTACATAATTGTTGGGGATAGATAAACTATCTGCATAAGAATGCATATATGATTTACCTAATTTACCGGACAAACGGTTCAATCCATAATCCGTTGACAGCCAAATATAATTATTACTATCCTGATATATATTATGCACACTTTTCCAATTCGACAATTCCCCGCCAATAGGTATAAAACGAATATTAGATGCTTCTGAACAGGGGAATATTATTGCAAACAAAAAAATATACAAAAGACGAAATATATTCATAACCAATATCTCTAATTATTTATGAATTCAAAGTTACACTTTTAATCATATAACTTGCAAGCGTATATATCTTTATACTTAAAAAACGGGCCAACAACTGTTTTTTTAATGAATTAAAAACAGTGTCAACCCGTCAATTGATGAACTAAATATAAAACCCCAAAATCAATTTTACTTATTGAAGAATATTTGATTATCACCCTTAGGTGTAATGTCTATTTTATCCAATTCAACATCATGAACATCATCAAAAACAAACGCAGGTCTGAAATCTTTATCTTTCAATGAGACTTTGATATTTTTCATCTTCAATCCCTTTGTATGCCTAACATAAAATGCCCATGAAGGAAGTTCTCCAAACATCGAATATTCCGGATAATGATTTATGTTTTCAGGAACACTTTCAACTCTCCATGTAGGTATATAAGCAATACCCTTCGAAGCTCGTCCCGGATAAACAATCTCTATATCCTCGATAGTAACATTCTCAACATAGTTTCCCGGTATTCCCGTAATAGATGAAGGTATCGGATTATGAGGGAAAGACAATCTCGGACCTTTCATATCATAGTTTATGTCTGCATCTTCATAAGGCACTTCAACTTTCATCTTTCCGATATATACGTTCTTTATTGAACCAGGTTTTCCTCTGCGGTTACCAACACGTATAAATATTGCATTACCTGTATTTTCAGCAACAACATTCTCAACATGAACTCCATCAATGAATCCTCCGTCAACAGCTTCAATAGCTATAGCAGAACGATATGTGTCTTTTACCTTTATCCTTTCTATTTTCGTATTTTTGAAACCACCCCACGAAGCCGTACCGAACTTCACCGCACTTGCGCTTGTCACAATCTCACAATCTGCTATATAAATTGAATCATTATAATATCCCGGATAGTAAGATTTAAGGCATATTCCGTCATCAGCCGTATTCACATAGCAGTTCGTAACCCTCACATTCCGGCAATCTGTTATATCCATTCCATCGTTATTCCAGTAAGCACGGCTTTCTACTTTCAAACCATCAAGAACCAAGTTTCTGCATATCTCGTATGTCTGCACCCAGCATGCCGAATTCTTTATGTTGATTCCACGCACTTCAACATTATTACACATCATGAAATTAATAATCTTCGGTCTGAATCTTTCACCCATCCTGCTGGAATAGTTGCTGTCAACCCTTTCTCCAATATGATGAAGGCTGTCACCATACAAAGCTAACTCACGTCCCTGACCGTCAATAGTTCCTTTACCTGTTATTGAAAAATTTTCTGCGCCATAAGCCAAAAGCAAAGCCAGTTTGGAATTATCTGTACTGTTTGGTGAAACCGGCGCTCCTTCAGGTTCTAAAGTAGTATAGTGATATGGGTTAACACTGCCCAGCAATACAGCATTCTCTTCCAGACGAAGATGAACATTATTTTTCATCACCAAACTGCCGGACAGAAATTTACCTTCCGGAATTACAACTATACCACCATTCGAAGCTGAAGCTTTATCAATAGCTTTCTGTATGGCTTCAGTATTCAGTGTAGTTCCATCACCTTTGGCTCCAAAATCTCTTACATCAAAAACTTTGCTTTTTTCAGGTGAATCAAAGAAACGTTTTCTATATTCTTTCATTTCACTTTCAAAAACACTTGACGGATAATCATACATCTTCACAAAGTCTTTGATAGCCTTATCACTGTTATCCTTTTTCATTCCCTTATATGGGATATATGGAGATCCTGAAAGGTCATTTTTCCAGTCTGAGTTATACCAACTGGCAACCCATGCCACACGTCCTGCTTCCGGATTATCCACCAATATATCCCACACATACTTAGTCCAAAAGTCAGGATATAGCTGGGGATAACGTGGAACACCGTCGTCCGTTGGTCTGCAACCTACCTCCGTCCATGCAGCAACTTTATCATGCTCTGCCGCATAGTTACATATCTTTGTAAGATTCTCAATTAATTTTTCTTTTGGGTAATAATCTGTCAATCCAGGCTCATAAATATCCAGACCAATTATATCAACGTAATCATCACCGGGATAAAACGAAAAATCAGCATACTTATCCGGTGCCCAGCAATACAACACATTGTCAACTCCATTCTTTCTCAAATAGTCAACAGTCAGTCTGAACAGTTTCTTATAATTTTCTGCGCCAATCTGCGCGCCCCACCAAAACCATTCTCCAGTCATTTCGTGAAATGGTCTGAACACAACCGGACAACCGATTTCTTTAAATAAAGGTATAGCATACTTATCATATCTGTCGAGATACCAATCCAGAATTTTGTTTGTATTTCTGTCCGGATTTGAAAGAATTTCTGAAGCCAAATCATAATCCGCACTTTTCTGCCCATTCTTCATTGCATAGAATGAATTTGAATGCGGGCCTTTCAAATGCCAGCAGTAACCTATCACCGCACCTCTTTCCCATGCAGCCTTCATAGCCACAACATCATATCTGTGGAAAGCTGTATCTTGCTCATACCACATAAAATCACTTTCATGAAATGCCGGATGATCACCAGTAATATCCTTGCAGTCGGAAGTATTATAATTACTGTTCAATGGTCCCTCTGTAAATCCTATTGTCGTAGGATTTGCCATACCAAACATTATCTTTCTCTCATCAACCATTTGCTTCAGCATGGCATACAATTTTTCTGTTTCCCCATTCTTCACAGAAACAGTCTGTGCACACACATAATCGGCAAAACAACAAAGCAGAATAAATATCAGTCTTTTCATATATTATTATTTTTATAAATATAAGACGAAACAAAGTCAGATAATAACAATACATATACTATCAATACAACTTAATCAAGTCTGATAAAATATTAACGTTTAATATCATTCATATAAAACTCAAAAATCATATAATAGAATCTATGCAAAGATATTATATATGACAATAATAAAAATTACAACTTCAATTCTAAAACTATTAATTATATTCCTAATATTACACTACAGGTAACAAAAGTTTAAATATATGTAACAAAAAAACAAGAGCTGGAATCTTGTTGCTAAAACAAGCTCCAG
Organism: Parabacteroides sp. KHUB-01; assembly: GCF_056640935.1. Classification (NCBI taxonomy): domain Bacteria; kingdom Pseudomonadati; phylum Bacteroidota; class Bacteroidia; order Bacteroidales; family Tannerellaceae; genus Parabacteroides; species Parabacteroides sp. KHUB-01. Next base: position 974,422 of record NZ_CM153256.1, read on the forward strand.
CTCTCATACATAAATATATCAGTATTTTATTCTCTAATAATACCAAGTTTTGATTCCTCTACAAACTTAACTATATGTTCTATTTCCTCGCTTGAAGGAACCTGATCCTTTATCATAAGAAGAGAATCAAATATACTAGCATTACTCTGATAAATAATTCTGTAAGCATGACCAATATGCTTGATAATCTTTTCATCAAATCCTTCGTGCTGCAATACATAAGCATTGACACCATAATATGATGTTGGCTCTTTTGCCGCAACTATATAAGGAGGAATGTCCTGACGGAAACGGCATCCTGTCTGAATCATTGACCAGCAACCTACTCGACATCCCTGACTCATCAGCACATTACCGCAGAAGATAACATAGTCCTCAAGTACACAATTTCCGGATAATTTACTGCCATAGCCAATAACACAATTATTACCTACAACAGTATCATGCGAAACATGTACTCCTTCATGAATAAAATTATTATTACCTATTTGAGTTTTACCTTCTGCAAAGGTTGCTCTATTGATAACAACATTCTCACGTATGACATTATTGTCTCCGATGCAAAGCAAAGTGTCATCACCTTTGTATCTGAAATCCTGAGGTTCTGCTCCCAGCACCGCATGCTGAAAAACCCTGTTGTTTTTCCCCAAACGTGTACCACTCAAAACGCTGGCATAAGGCATAATCTCACAATTATCTCCAATTTCAACGTTTTTATCGATATAGGCAAAAGGATGAACTTTTACATTCTCCCCAATTTTTGCGCTAGAATCAACATAAGCTAATGGACTAATCATAACATTATTATTTTAAAGGTTATTCTCTGCCACCACCTAATGCGCTATACAGGTTTATTACAGCCTGCATTCGCTGTATGTTGTCAGAAACTTCTGTTAATTGAGCACTTAACAAACTCTGTTGAGCTGTCAAAATCTCAAGATAGCTTGCGCTTCCGCTCTGGAAAAGGTCTTTTGTATATACAGCAGCTTTTTCCAACTGTTCAATCTGAGCTTTGTCCTCAACAAGTTTTTTATTAGTAGCATCATAAAGATGAAGAGCATCACTCACTTCTTTGCCAGCTTCAAGAATAGTTTGCTGATAATTCATCTTAGCAATTTCCTCTTCAGCTTTTGATACTTTCAAATTGGCAATAAGTTTACCGTTATTGAAAATTGGTTGTGCCAAAGAAGCTAAAGCTTGGAACATAAACTGACCAGGATTTGAAACAGTAATTCCTGAACCATTTGTCCAACCGGCTGTTGCAGTAATATTAAGTCCCGGATAAAATGCAGCTCTAGCCTTATTTGTAGTATAGTAAGCACTTGCCAAGGTCATTTCAGCAACCTTAACATCCGGACGATTTTCAAGGAGTTGCAAAGGAACACCTGTTGTCAAATCTTCAGGCATAACCTGTTCTTCCAATGTGCCTCTTTCAATTCTCTGAGGAGCTTTTGCCAACAATACAGACAATGAATTCTCAACTTCACGCACCTGTCTGTTGAGCTCAATCAAAGAAGCTGAAACCTGATGATAAACAGCGCGGATCTGAGCTACAGCTGCTTCAGTTGTCATTCCTGCTATTTTCATAGCTTCCATTGCGCGTACATTCTCCTTATAGATATCAACTGTTTTAGAAGTTATATCAACCTGCTTGTCAAGCATCAACAGCGTAAAATAAGTATTTGCTATACCGCAGATCAATTGTGAACGAACCGCCTGCTGCGCATATTTACTCTGCAAATAGGCTGCTTTCTGACCTCTGCTGGCATTCAACAGCTTACCAAACAAGTCAACTTCCCACGAAGCCGCAGCCGGCAATGTGTAAGCTTTAGCATAATCAGAGTTTCCAATTGTTGTAAGTGAACCCTGAGGAGCAAGATTTATTGACGGCAAGAAAGATAAACGAGCTGATGTAAGCAGCACTTTTGCTTCTTCAACACGCAGCACTGCCGCCTGCATATCAACATTATTTGCCAAACCTTCTTCAATCAGCGACTGAAGAATAGGATCGCGGAACACTTCTTTCCAAGGCAGACTACCAATATTTGCCGTATCAGAAACAGCCAAGGTATCAGTTTGAGATATAGGATCTCTGTAAATACCATCGGCTGTAATATCTTCCGGACGGTCATATGCTTTGTAGATATGGCAACTACTCAAAAGAGCAGTTGCACATACCATATAAATTATACTTCTTTTTTTCATCCTAATCATTCTTTAGTGTGAGCATATTGTTCTATTTCCGTATTCATATCGCTATTATCCAAATCTGTCCATTCTATCGGTTTAATCTTTTCCTGGAGATACTGGAATATAACAAACAATACCGGAACAATAAATATCTGGAATATCATACCTATCAACATACCACCAATAGAAGAAGCACCCAAAGTTCTATTACCATGAGCACCAGCTCCTGTAGCAATCAGCAAAGGTATCAAACCAACAATCATTGCCAAAGATGTCATAAGGATAGGACGTAAACGAGCTGCAGCACCAAGAACTGCTGCCCATGTAATACTCATACCCATTCTACGACGGTCAAGGGCAAACTCAACGATAAGAATAGCATTCTTAGCCAAAAGACCCATCAACATAATCAAGGCAATCTGCATATAGATATCGTTAGACATTGAACCCAATATCATCTTTAATGCTGGGATGCTTCCTAAAGCTCCCATACCGTTAACAAACAAGAAGCTACCAAGCAAACCAAAAGGTATTGATAACAATACAGACAGCGGCAAAATATAACTTTCATACTGTGCACTCAACAACAAATAAACGAAGACAAAACACAATACAAAGATAATAGCTGTTGAACTACCACTAGTCTGAGCTTCCTCACGTGCCATACCACCAAGTTCGTAACCAAAACCGGCTGGCAAATTCTCTTTCGCTACCTCAGATATAGCCTGCAAAGCCTGTCCTGATGTATAACCTGAAGCTGGAGCAACCATCACCTTAATTGAAGTGTAAAGGTTAAAACGACTGATAACATCAGGTCCGTAAACTTTAGTCAAAGAAACGAACTGAGTAATAGGAGCCATTTCGCCCTGGCTATTTCTTACCTTAATAGATTTAAGTGTCTCCATATTCTTCGTAGCATCCGGTTCTGCCTGAATCATTACACGATACATTTTACCGAAGCTATTAAAGTTTGAAGCATACAAACCACCGTAATAACCTTGCATAGTAGACAATATATCACTTGGACTGATTCCTGCTTTCTTACAAGCAGCTGCATCTATATCAAGCATATACTGAGGGAAACTTGGGTTAAATGTTGTTTGAGCACGACCAATTTCCGGACGACGCATCAAAGCATCCATATATTCATGAACGATTTCATTAAATCTATTCAAATCACCACCGGTTTTATCCTGCATATTCAACTCAATATCACTTGAAGCTGAATAACCCGGAATCATTGGAGGAGCAAAGAACAATACCTGTGCATCCTTTACAACTTTTTGAGAACGCATAAACAATGTTCCAACAACAACATCTGAATTCTGCATTAATGAACGTTCTTCCCAGTCTTTCAATTTAATAATGAATGAACCATAAGAAGGACCTTGGCCACCAATGAAACTAAAACCAGAAACTAATGTTCTAGACTGTACTGCTGGTTCAGCAGCTACAAGGCTATCAACACGCTGAAGTATTTCCAAAGCTCTTTCCTGTGATGTTCCAGGAGGCAATGTAACAGCACCCATAATTGTTCCGGTATCTTCATTTGGAACCATTCCTGTCGGTGTTCGCTGCATAAATACAACAAGCAATACTATTGAAGCTATAACAATACCGATAGAAAGCACTTTCTTCTGGATAAAGAATACGATTCTTTTCTTATAACTTGCCAACAAAGTATCATAAGCAGCATTAAATGATGTATGGAAACGAGAAATAAAAGATTTCTTCTTTCCTTCTTCATGTTCATCATGTGGTTTAAGGAAGATAGCACACAATGCTGGAGACAATGTCAAAGCGTTCAATGCAGAGAATCCGATTGAGATAGCCATTGTCAAACCAAACTGACGGTAGAATGTACCGGCCGTACCACCCATGAAACTTACAGGAATAAACACGGACATCATTACAAGTGTAATTGAAACGATAGCACCACCCAATTCACTCATGGCGTCAATTGAAGCCTGTTTAACTGACTTATATCCTTGGTCAAGCTTAGCATGCACACCTTCGACGACGACTATGGCATCATCCACAACAATCGCAATCGCCAACACCATAGCAGACAAAGTCAACAAGTTCAAGCTGAATCCCATCAGCTTCAACATAAAGAACGTACCAATCAATGCAACCGGAATTGCAATTGCCGGAATCAATGTTGAACGCATATCCTGCAAGAAGATATACACCACAATAAATACAAGAATAAACGCCTCTATCAAAGTCTTAACAACCTCATGTATTGAAGCAAACAAGAAGTCATTAGCATTCTGTGCAATATTTATAGCCAAACCTTCCGGCAAAGACTTTTCTGCATTTGCCAAAACTACTTCCAAATCAGAAATTGTTTCGGTTGCGTTAGTTCCAGCCATCTGATAAACGATACAAGATACAGCCTTATGACCGTTTACTCTATTGATAAATGAATAAGTAAGACGGCCAAGTTCCAATTCAGCTACATCTGTCAATCTTAACAAATTACCATCAGGAAGAGCTTTGATTACAATGTTTTCAAATTCGCTAGGTTTCTGCAAACGTCCTTTATACTTAATTGTATATTGGAAAGTTTGATTACCTCTCTCACCAAATTGACCAGGAGCAGCTTCGATATTCTGTTCAGCCAGAACACCAGCAATATCACTTGGAACGAGATTATACTGTGCCATGATATCTGGTTTAAGCCAAATACGCATAGAATAGTCAGTACCAAGCACATTCGCATCACCCACACCTTTTACACGTTTGATTTCCGGGATAAGGTTAATGTTTGCATAGTTTTCAATAAATTCTGAAGAATACTGGTCTGTTTCATCATATATTGAAAACACCATCAACATTGAGTTCTGTCTTTTCTGAGTTGTAACACCGACTTTTGTTACCTCTGCAGGCAAAAGACCTTGCGCCATTGAAACACGGTTCTGAACATTGACAGCAGCCATATCAGGGTCAGTTCCCTGGTTGAAGTAAACGTTAATATCAGCAGAACCTGTGTTCGTTGCAGAAGATGAAATATACATCATGTTTTCCACACCGTTAATCTGGTCTTCCAAAGGAGCGATAACAGAATTAAGTACGGCAGTGGCATTTGCTCCAGTATATGTTGCCCTCACGGAAACAGTAGGAGGAGCAATATCCGGATATTGAGTAATTGGCAAAGTGGCCAAACCAATTATACCCAAGATGACTATCAAAATTGAAATAACGGTTGATAGCACCGGACGGTTAATAAATCTATCTAGTTTCATTCTCTAAAATCCTTTCAATTATATAAAACGATATTGTTTAATTAACTAAAGGCAGTTGCAATATTACCTTCACGCTGGTCTTTCAAAGCTTTCTGATATTTAGCTTCCTTTTGTTCAGGAGTTATAGGAGTAATCTTCTGACCATTATGCAATGTCTGCACCCCTTCAATAACTATTTTATCATTAGGGTTCAAACCTTTAGTAACAATATATTTTTCTCCATCATTCAAATCAGAGATATTAATTTCTGTGTACTTCAAAGTGCTATCAGGCTGAAGAACAAACACGAATTTCTTATCCTGAATTTCAACTGTAGCAGACTGAGGGATAAGAATAATATTATCTATTGTGTATGGGAAAATAACATTTGCCATACCACCACTTCTCAATATATTTGAAGAGTTAGAGAAAATAGCACGCATACTTACAGAACCTGTAGCCTGATCAATAACACCACTAACAGCATCTATTTTTCCTTTTTCGGCATACATTGTTCCATCAGAAAGTTGAAGTTGCACTTCCGGCATCTTTTCCAATTGTTCTTTCAAAGTACCACCAGCTCTGGTCAATCCTAAAAGTTCCTTTTCTGTCATTGAGAAATACACATACATATTCTTGATTTCTGAGACAGTTGTCAACGGTTCAGCAACAGAAGGACTAACCAAACTACCTACACGGTAAGGGAAAGTACCGATAACGCCATCAGAAGGACTAGTTACAGTACAAAAATCCAGATTCTGCTTAGCACTTGTCAAAGCGGCCTTTGCCTGAGCCAAGTTTGCTTCTGCAGATAATAAGTTATTCACTGCTGTCTGATATTCAAAATCACTAATGATTTTCTTCTCATGCAGCATTTTCTTGTTCTGCTCTGTCAAACTTAACGTATTTACATTAGCTTCTGCTGTCTTAACAGAGGCTTTTGCCTGACGATAAGCTGCAGCATACTGCGTTTCGTCAATCTTAAACAAAGCTTGACCTTTACGAACTGTAGCACCCTCATCTACACACAACTTCACAATAAAACCTGAAACCTGAGGACGGATTTCAATATCCTGCGTACCTTTTATTGTTGCCGGATAAGAAGTCGTTTGATTACTTGATGTTGATAAAACCGGCATAACCGCAAATTCATCATCACCTAACTTCATTCCACTTTGTCCACCTCCACATGCGGTTAGTAATGATACACTCACTGCACATAAGGCTCCTCGCCTCAATTGGGCAATCGCAAATTTCAATATTTGTTTATCCATATATAAAAAATTAATATATTCAACCTTTGTCTTTTTTCTTTATGCCTATTTCAAAAACGCTTGTCTGTTTTCCTGCGACAAACGAAAACATATATTATATTACCTATTTCTAATCACTAGTTAAATTAAATCTCTGCTGCAAAGCAAAACATATGTTTAACGCCTGATTGGGTATAAATACTAAAATGTTATGCAAAATTACAACATTAAGCATTGATGTATCTTTATTTCAATTTATTTTTAACCTTAATTGAGAAGATTCATTTAAATACACCCTTTTTATAATCAAATCATAACAGAACATTAGTCAAAATCTCTAATATTTTCGACGATTTTAAACCTGAAAAAAACTATTAAAAACTGTGTAATCAAGCATATCATTTATATTTTTCCTAACTTTGCATATCATGAATTCTAAAATAACAAAAACAGCAAGCATTTATATTTTCATTTCGGCAAGCTTGGCTTTAATGTTACAAGCTTGTATGCCTTCTCATATCAAAAATGATAACGAGAATCAAAAATTCGTCACTCCTAATGCCGAATTTCCGAAATCAAATATTCCTCTGCCCAGCATTTCTGATTTGACTACTTTTATTCCTGAAAGTTTACTGGACACTATACAATCTCCAAGAAAAAGCATAAGTGAATCTTTTTCTGCACGCGACATTAACCATGTTTCTGTTAAAGACCCACAAAGATTTGCGGATGGCAATACTGAAATAATTGATCTTTCAGCCATTCAACCTGGAGATTATGCATTTCCTCTCCCAGGAGCAAAAACGATATCACCATACGGAGGAAGAAGAAGACATCACTCAGGTTATGACATTAAAACAAAAGCTAACGACACAATTGTTGCGGCTTTCGACGGAATTGTCAGAATGTCCAAGCCTTATTCTGCTTATGGAAATGTTATCGTCATCAGACATTATAACGGATTGGAAACTGTTTATAGTCATAACTCGAAAAATATGGTTAAACCTGGAGACAAAGTAAAAGCTGGCGAGCCAATAGCTTTGACAGGAAGAACAGGAAGAGCAACCACAGAACACCTACATTTTGAGGTAAGATTCAATGGAATTCATTTTAATCCTAATTATGTATTCAATTTCAGGACACATAAACTAAGACATAATTATCTAATATGTAAACAAAAAGGAAGCCACATTTCAGTAAGTCCTATAAAAGTAAAAAATGCCTTACTGTCTCCTGATGTAGCAAAGGAAGTTTCAAATAAGCACAAATAACATTACTATTACAAAAAGAATTCACCAATAAAATAGTCAATATCCACAATATTATAAATTATATTTTCTGTCTATATACATTATTATATATACAAAAAAATAAGATGGCATGTTTAAATTGATAACTCAATCATTTATACATGCCATCTTATTTTTTAAGAAACTTTCTTTTAACAGAATGTTTCCAGTTTTATTTTATAAGTAAATCTTTCGATTAAAACTGATTCGAATAAATTATTCAGCTTTAGGAGTTTCTTCAGTTGTTGTTGCAGGAGCAGCTTCAGAATTTTCAGCTGGTGCTGCAGACTGCTGAGCTGTACCAAAATCAGGAGCAACAGCGTTAGGATCAATAGTAACAGCTTCATTTACCTGTTTTCTGATTTCAGATTGATTTCCATTTTCTTCGCGAGGAATAAATGCAGTAATTACAATACTTAATACAATAACTGAACCAGCCAAAGTCCATGTTGCTTTTTCCAAAAAGTCTGTAGTTTTACGCACACCCATAATCTGGTTTGAAGAAGAAAAACCGGAAGCCAATCCTCCTCCTTTTGAATTCTGAATCAACACGATCAATATCAAAAGAATTGATGCAATCAGAATTAAGATAGAAATAAATACGTACATTTTTGCTTTATTTTTTAGTGTTAATAATCAATTTTTCCAAAAACCTAATTTGGTCTGCAAAGTAAACATTTTTTTCCGGATATTTCAAGCTTAAGTTTTTAATAATTTGCAAAGCTTTATCATATCTTTTCTGTTTAACATAAATTCTTGCCAATGTTTCTGTAAAATATGAGTTCTCCGGCTGTTTTGGCAAAGGTAATTCTGTATTATCTGTTTTTTCCTCAGATTTGTTATTCTTGAGCGATTTAGGAGCAATCAGTCTGCGCTCTCCTCCTTCAATAAAGGAATCAATAAGATTCTGATGCTTTAACTGCACATTCTGTTCCGGCTGTACAGAATCTGATTCTTCTGGTTTCTCTGTTTCTGAAGAAGAAGACGATGACCAGTTAAAATAATCACTTGACGCAACAGAAGAGCCTATCAAAGTATTAACCAAAGAACTTTCACTTTCTTCCTGAATACCGGAATTCTGAAGAAAAGCATCTATCAATGTAAAAGAGTTGTTATCATCAGCAGTAGTTTCATCTCCTTCAGATATTGATAATTCACTGACTAAATCCTCAATCAGGACAAACAGCTTTTTCCTGTCAGGCAACACGGAAGATAATTGCTGTAGTTTACTCAGGAAATCCGGAGATTTATCTATCGACAACTTTTTCAGAAGCAGAATATTTGCCGCATGAAAATACGGATATTTATCCACCACGTCAGATATTTCCTCTAATGAAGCATCTGCAAGACGTGAAGGCTCCTGTATATATCGGTAGAAATCATCACTCAACATAATTACCAATTTGCTACTGTTGCATTATAAATCTGATCCGCAATTTCCTTAATCATCTCAGCACATAGAGCATCCTGCACATCCTGCAACATCTGTGTGTTAGAAAATTCACGATATGCCGAAAATGTCTGCTCAAAATCTTCATCCGGATTAGTTCTGTTGGAATATCTTACCTTAACAGTGATTGTTAGTTTTGACTGCGAAGCAAAAGCGTTCTCCTTGACTGCGAGCTGAGTCAAGTCATAACCTGTGATTTCTCCTTCCAAATCCAAATCTCCGTTATCACGGACCATATTCAACCTCGTCTGTCTGATATAAATATCTTTCAGTCCTTCAGTGAATTGCTGTGACAATGGAGGATAAACAAGAGGAGCCTGATTTGGAAAATCCTTTATAGATATAGTCTTTACCTTGGTATAGTCAATAGATGCACCATTAAATTTATAAGATATGGTACAAGCAGACAGAATAAATGCAATAAGCAAATATGGATATATTCTTTTCAAACTCATTCTTATTCCAAATTGTATTCTTTAATTTTACGATATAAAGTCCTTTCGGAAATCTTCAAGTCAGCAGCTGCATTCTTTCTGCGTCCATTATGACGTTCAAGAGCTTTTTTTATCATATCCTTTTCTACATCCTCAAGAGACATTGTATCATTTTCTTCGACAGTCTCAGCTTCCTGTATCTGAGTTTCTGCAACAGCAGACATTGGAGAAACATTTGTTACTGTCTGTATAGGATGAGCAGGATACGGATGAGAATCTGTATTAACCGGTTGCATCTGAATATTTCCACTCATTATATCATGAACCAGCTTCTTCAAATCATTGACATCCTTTTTCATGTCAAACAAAACCTGATATAATATTTCACGCTCGGAATTGAACACTTTCTGCTCATTGTCCTTATTGCTGACAACAACAGGGAATTTGTCAATTCCTGCACCAGGAATATATTGCTCCAAAATAGCAGCTGTTATATTACGGCTTTCTTCAATCACAGAAAGTCGCTCTGTAATATTTTTCAATTCACGCACATTTCCAGGCCAACGATAAGACAACAACATCTGTCGAGCGTCATCTTCCAGATGAATTGCCGGCATATGATATTTTTCTGCGCAATCAGCCGCAAATTTTCTGAATAGCAGGATAATATCTTCGTTTCTGTCTCGCAATGGAGGAACTTTCACTGGAACAGTATTCAATCTGTAATAAAGGTCCTCTCTGAATTTACCTTCAGAAACAGCCTTTTCCAAATTTACATTTGTAGCAGCGACAATTCTTACATTTGTTTTCTGAACTTTTGAAGAACCTACTTTTATAAACTCACCTGTTTCAAGAACACGCAAAAGACGAGCCTGGGTTGGCAGAGGCAACTCTCCTGCTTCGTCCAAGAATATTGTTCCGCCGTCGGCAACTTCAAAATAGCCTTTTCTATCAGCAAGCGCACCGGTAAAAGAACCCTTTTCGTGTCCGAACAGTTCTGAATCTATTGTTCCTTCAGGAATAGCACCACAGTTCACAGCAATATATTGACCATGCTTTCTGGCACTGTTCTGATGTATTATCTGAGGAAATATTTCTTTACCCACTCCGCTCTCACCGGTAATCAAGACTGACAAATCAGTCGAAGCAACCTGCAGAGCAATATCAATTGCCCTGTTCAAGGCGGGGCAATTGCCAATCACGCCAAAGCGTTGTTTAACCTGTTGTATATCAGTTCTCATTGGATAATATCAAATTAATAAGTTACTTAAACTTGAAATGTTTTAAATAAAACCACATACATCACTTGTTTGATGAATATGTTCTATTATACAAGAAGTCAGCCAATTTCTCATCATCTGGAATATTCTTTATATCTTCAGGCGAAACCGGCTTACCAATATATACATCCACTGTTCGGCCTCTTTTGTTAAAAGCCTCAGCAGGAACCCTCAATGTTCTTATTTTCCAACTTAAGACACCCAGAATGTAAAAGAAATTTGAATTGCGAAAATCAAAATAAACCGGATAGACCGGAACATTAGCTTTCCTTATCAATCTAATCACACTGCGCGCCCAAGTCAAATCACGAATTTTCTTCGCTTTAAAGTTGTAAAAGGACATGGCTCCGGCAGGGAAAAATCCCATCGGATGTCCTTCTTTCAAGCGCTGCAACGACAAACGGACACCATTGATATTAGCCGGATTACCATTTGCACCATCCCTTTTGGTATCTGGTCTTACAGCAATGAAATTATCCTCCATTGCTCCAATCTTATTCAAGATTCCATTAACCATAACCTTGAAATCAGGACGGCGCGAAGCCATAATATCTATTAATATTATTCCGTCCAACGAACCGATAGGATGATTCGACACAGTGATAAAAGCTCCTTCAGGAAGACTATTAAGTACTTCCTCGTTATGAATCTTATATTTCACATCAATCAATTCATCCTTCAGCAATGCAGTCGTAAAGTCTGCCCCTCGTAAATGACAACTATTCTTATGAGCTTTATTTACTTTATCTATAGACAGCCATTTAATCAGATATTTACCCAAAAATGTTCCTATTTTACTTCTGAAAAAAGGAAGCATTTCCTGCAAATCTTGAATATCTATAACTGTTTCTTTCATATATATTTATTGCTTAATAAATGAAGCACAAATCTGTTCGTGTTTTTTCATACAGAAAAACAGAACTGCATTCAACACCAATATCTCATACAAATAATACAGGTAAACTTCTCCGCTCAGGACAATTACAAACATTATTATAGTACGACCGTTGAATGTCATCAAATCAATATACTTCATCAAAGCCTTGCTTTTCTTTCTAAATTCTATCCTGATATTTTCAGGTATGTCATCACCATACAATGAATGCATCTGTTTCAACATATTCTGTAATGTAGGTGTTACTTTTACCTGCAACAAAGAATACCAGCGATACAAAAAGTAGAAGAATTTAGCCACCCCATATTTAAGCTGCTTATGCTGGGCCTCAATTTGCTCTATTGACTGAAACTCTGCGCCTTTGTCCTTGCTAATGAAATAAAGGTGTAATGTTTTGTAATAATCTGTAATATTTGCCTGAAACAAATGAGACATTCCCGACATAACAGCCAAAGCAAAGAACCAATAACAGCCAGTCTGTTCTGAAAGTCGCAAAGCAAAACCTATGTAAATGCTGGCAAACCAAATATCACCAGCAAAACCATCGAGTATTCTTCCTATCTTTGATTTTATACCTGTCAAACGAGCCAACTGACCATCTACACAGTCCAGAATATTAGCCATAATCAGGAATAAAATACCTATTATATTATATACAATATCAGTCTTGTAAAAGAAAAATCCGGCCGCCGCTCCTACAAAAATAGAAATAACAGTAATCATATTCGGAGTAACTCCGGTATTTCGCAAAGCCTTCGCTATACGGAAACCTATTGGACGATAAAAAATTCTATCAACAAAATTTTCAGTTTCTATGGACTTCAGCGAAGCCTCATATTCTTTATTCAGCTCTCCCATTTTTATTATTTATAAGAATACCCTCCATCTATTACAACAATTTCCCCGTTGAAATAGTTGTTTTCAATCAACATTTTATACACTTCTGCTACTTCCGCCGGTTCACAGAATCTTTCCAGCGAAACTTTTCGCTCAATATTACGGCGAATTTCTGCCGGTTTTGTCTTTTGCCATTCAGTATCAACAAATCCCGGAGCAACAGCGTTTACTCTCAAACTATATGGAGCAAGGAACTTAACCAAGTTTTTCACAAGAGAATGCACAGCACTCTTTGTCACTCCATAAGCCAATGAAACAGAATGCGGTTCTATTCCCATCAACGAACCAGTGAAAACAACAGAACCACCTTTAGAAATTCTGTTAACTATGCGCTGAAGCAAAAATACAGGGAAATGCACATTTGCATAGAACACTTTGTTCCACGACTCAAAAGATATAGATTCAAAAGAGTCACGGCAAGTCAACCCTGCATTAAACACTATTGAATCCAGGATAATAGATTCTTTTTCCAGATATCCGTCTATGAGGTCGATAGTTTTATCGTCTGTGATATCAGCTTGCAATAATCTGACATTAGAATCAGAACCAGCTTCAATTTCCTTTTTACTGGACTCTGCAGCAGAATAATCCGAAGCATAAGTCAGGATAAGGTCATAACCAGCCTTTGCCAAACATAAAGCAACAGCCTTGCCTATACCCTTTGTACCTCCGGTAATTAACACCAACTTTTTCATCTCTATTTTTTATCTTTCGCCAAAGCCCTTCACTGAATCCGGCTTTGATTGTCTTTGAGACTGTAAATTCTTTTCATATGAATCATGTATGGTTTTCTTCAGATTTGAAGAAGAGACTCCGGTTCCATAAGGGAAATAGAAAACCTGAACTCCCAAATCCTTAAGATAATCGTATTTTCCATACCAGTCATCACCTACGACAAATGCATCAATATTTAGTTTCTTGACTATTTCTGAATGGTCCAATGTGTGCTGAGGGATAACGATATCCGGTGTCTTCAATGCCTCAATAATTTGCAAACGTTCGTTGAAAGGTATTATTGGTTTAGGCTTATATGAAGATACCAATTCATCTGTACTTACACCCACAATAAGTATATCAGCCAAACTTCTGGCATAGTTTATCATTCGTAAATGATTGTAATGGAACATATCAAATGTTCCTGACGTATAAACGATTGTTTTATTCTTAAACATAGCTTTATTTGTCTGTTTTCAAAAATGCAAACTTACACAAACTTTTCCGTACTAAAAAATTTCACTTCCATAATTCATTTGAGATATAACTTTTAGCACAATTATTCATAAATTCTGACCATTCAATCTAACAATAATGTGGCGCCGGTTTTATACTAGATATAACCTCAAAGGCAACGAAGCAAATTCAAAAATATCTGATATAAGTTCAAAACTAAGCCTTAGTTTTTATAATCTCAGTCTTAGTTTTTACAAACTGAAGCTTAGTTTCTGAAAACTAAGTCTTAGTTGCAAGAAAATATGTTTCCCTATCAGAATAAAATTCTTTTTATTTGAAAAAGGCAAAACCTGTTTAGAGAATCAACAATAGCTAAAAAACAACTAACATGTTTATGTTTGGAGCATACATATTATATATAAAACAGACGTAGTTTTTAGATGGAATTTCTTAAATTTGCCATCACAAAAATTGAAAAAACAGAGATGCTGATAAAAAAATCGAAAAAGAAGATTTGCCTGTTTGCACTTATAGGCACAGTTTCCATGTGTTTACTACTGCCATCGTGCAAGGAAAAACGTGGAGAATTGAAGAAAATATGGTATAACGGAAGTTACAACAGAGACTTCAATGACTTGAACGATGTGCAGCTTAAGGCAGCAAAAGAACTGGGAATTGAGCCAGTGTCCAACAGAGAAGAAGCACTACATGCTTCAAAAGATATGGTTGAAATCAAGACAAACGACTACTATGAAGTTGAAGAACTGACACATTCCATACCTTTTCTTGTTCCGGAAGCTGCGGATTTGCTGGAAGATATAGGAAAGAATTTCCAAGATACTTTAATTAACAGAAACGCTTCACTTTACAAAATCAAAGTTACAAGCGTAACACGCACTGTTGATGATGTCAAGAAACTAAGGAAAAGAAATTCAAACTCGTCCAAAAACTCCACACACCAATATGGAACTACGTTAGACATCTCGTGGGTAAGATATACAAAAGTGGATGAAAAAGACACATTGAACATAGATAAAGACAGGCTGAAGATGGTGTTGGCAATGGTTTTGCGAGATTTGAAGCGTGATGAGCGCTGCTATGTAAAACACGAACGACGACAAGGCTGCTTCCATATCACTGTAAGAAAATAAATTACAGACTCAAATTCCAAAGTCACGGATTTCAGCAGGAAATAAAAACTTACTCTTATAAAGTCAAGTTGGATGTTTTAAAATAAATCTGTGTAACTTTGCAGTTAACGAGTTAACAAGAAAACAGGTTGACAAGAATCCTCAGATAATCAAATGCTACTTGACAGGTATTCAACCTTGTCAACTTGTCTCTGAAGCCTCGTCAACTTTTAATACGAGCAACTTTCGGAACTTAACTAAATTAAATTATGGCGAAGAAATCAGTAAGCGCTAAGCGCGATGAAAATAAGGTTAGTAAAATAGGATTGTTGAAATCTTTTTTCACCGGGGAAAGAACGAATTTTATTGTAGGACTGCTCTTGTGCATATTTTCGTTGTATGTGGGGCTTAGCCTTATATCTTTTCTTTTTACGGGAGGAGCCGACCAGAGTAAGATAGAGAATGTTCCGTTCTGGCCAGATTTGGCTCTCAACAAAGGTGCTGTTGAGAACTGGACAGGTTCGCTCGGAGCGTATATTTCAGATATTCTGATGAACCGTTGGTTTGGAATATCAACTTTATTTATGGTATATTTTGTCGCGTCGGTCGGTGCTAGACTGATGAGACTGCGCCGTATACCTTTGCTGAAGCGTTTCCTTTTCTGTGCTTCTTCAATGATTTGCGGTTCTATTCTTCTTGCCTTTCTATTCGTAAAAGGATATGAAGATACATTCCTTTATTTGGGAGGACGACATGGTTATGTGATTTCCGAATTTATGATTACAAATCTTGGAGTTCCAGGAACATTACTGATATTATTAGGTATTGTTGCTATCATAGCTGTTTGCTCAAGCAAAAGAGTTATACCTGCTTTGCAGAATCTTTTGTCATTCGGATGGTTGCCTAAATTCAGAAAGAAAAAAGCAGAGTCAGTTCCTGCTGCAGAAAATAATGACGAATCACAGAATATTTTTGACACTCAGAAAGAAATAGAAGAAGCTGAAGAAATAAGCAAGAAGAAAACAGAAACTGAAGAGTTGCAGAATGATTCTAAACCTGTCATCCAAACAGTTTCTGAGGAACCTGTATCAGAAGACATTATCCCTGAAGAAACATATAACAAAGAGGATACAGAAGAGAATATTCCTGAAGAGAATATAGAAAGTGTTGAAGCTGATACAGAACAAAAGGAAGAAAATACAGAAAAACAGGCATCAATTATTGATGACCCGACTTTCAATGTCGAGATAATGAAGGAAGAAGAAACAGACTACGAAGGAAAAGAATTGGGTGATTATGACCCACGTCTGGACTTATCAAGATATGTATTTCCGACAATCGATTTATTGCGAGACTACGATACTTCAAACTGCCAGGTCAGCCAGGAGGATTTGTATGCAAACCAGCAACTTATCAAGCAGGCTTTGGAAGATTTCAGTATCAGTATTGCTTCTATCAAGACTAGCGTAGGACCAACTATAACACTTTATGAAATTGTTCCCGCAGCAGGTGTTCGTATCTCAAAAATCAAGACATTGGAAGATGACATTGCCTTGAGTTTGTCTGCTCTTCAAATTCGAATCATTGCCCCTATGCCGGGTAAAGGAACAATCGGTATTGAAGTGCCTAACAGAAATCCTCAGACGGTTTCCATGCAGTCTGTAATTGCTTCACGCAAATTCCAGGAATGCAAATACGACCTTCCTGTTGCAATTGGTAAAACTATTACTAATGAGGTGTTTATGTTTGACCTTTGCAAGACTCCTCACCTGCTTGTTGCCGGTGCTACCGGTCAGGGTAAATCTGTTGGTTTGAATGCGATAATCACTTCGTTGTTATACAAGAAGCATCCTGCAGAACTTAAGTTCGTGATGGTGGATCCTAAGATGGTTGAGTTCAGCATTTATTCTAAGATTGAGCGCCATTATCTTGCCAAACTTCCTAATTCGGACAATCCGATTGTTACGGAGCCGGCAGATGCTGTCGCAACTTTGAACTCTCTTGTTGTCGAGATGGAAAACCGTTACAAACTTCTTGTAAGTGCCAACTCAAGAAATATCAAGGAATATAACGCTAAATTCATTAGCCGTAATCTGAATCCGGAAAAGGGACACCGTTTCTTGCCTTACATAGTTGCTATCGTGGACGAGTTCGCCGACTTGATTGTTACGGCAGGACGAGAAATAGAAATTCCTATTTCGAGAATTGCGGCAAAAGCCAGAGCCGTCGGTATTCACATGATTCTTGCCACTCAACGCCCTGATGCAAAAGTTATTACTGGTACGATTAAGAGTAACTTCCCGAGCCGAATAGCCTTCAAGGTTGCGTCAATGATCGACTCTCGAACAATTCTTGATGCTCCTGGTGCAAACAGACTTATCGGACGCGGTGATATGCTTATTGTCGTTGCCGGAAGTGACACAGTACGTGTTCAGTGTGCGTTTGTTGATACTCCTGAAGTTGAGACTTTGGTTGATTATATCGGTGGTCAGGTTGGTTTCCCAACTGCATATCTTCTACCGGAATATGTTGCAGAAAATGACGGAGCGAAAGCTGTTGGAGGAGCAGTTGATTTATCAGACCGCGACGTGTTGTTTGACGATGCTGCCCGTTTGATTGTTATTCAGCAGCAAGGTTCAACATCTCTTATCCAGCGTAAATTCTCCATTGGATACAGCCGTGCCGGCAGACTTATGGACCAGCTTGAGGCAGCAGGTATTGTAGGTCCTTTTGAAGGAAGCAAGGCTCGTCAGGTGCTTGTACCGGATGAATATACGTTAGATCAGATATTGGAAGGTCTGAAGAGAAACTAAGGGAGATTTCCCCTAAATATTTATTTGTAGAATAAAAAACAAGAACAAATGAATTTATTCAAATTGTCATCACAGTTGCGTCTGGCATTTTCAGTGCTTTTATGCTTTGTCAGTATTCAAGCATTTTCACAAGATGCAACTTCAATTCTGAAAAAGTCCGCCGAAGCATATGAGGCTTCAAATGGAGTGAAAATAAATTTTACGCTGAGAGCATATTCAGAAAAATCTAAATCCGGCGAAAGTTTTGATGGTGTAATAGATATGAAGAACGAAAAATTCAAATCTCAAACACCTGACATGATAACTTGGTATGACGGAAAGACTCAGTGGACTTATATGGACAGAACGGAAGAAGTGAACGTAACTGAACCGGACGGAGCAGAACTTCAGTTCACTAATCCTATTGTTTTCATAAATTCATACGAAAAAGGATTCAAGGCTAGTCTGAAGGGAACTAGCACAACAAGACAAGGAAAAAGCGCTTACGATATTGAGCTTACACCGAAGAAAAAAGGTGATATAACTAAGGTAACAATTCAGATTGAAAAGAATACCGGTAATCTTGCCTCAATTGATATTGAAGCAAAAAACGGACTACGCAATACAATTGTTATTTCTAAATGGCAAACAAACATGAACCAGCCGGATAATTTCTTTGTTTTTAATGAAGAAGATTATCCTGACGCTGAAGTTGTGGATTTAAGATAATTTCGAAAAGTAATTTCTTTGAACAAAATAAAATACGATAACATTTTTAATCAGTCAAATAATATGAGCGAAACAGCAAACGAAAAGGTAAGATGCCTGATTATAGGTTCAGGACCTGCAGGCTTTACAGCAGCAATATATGCGTCAAGAGCAAACTTGTCTCCGGTTTTATATGAAGGTATTCAACCAGGCGGACAGCTTACAACAACTACTGAAGTAGAGAATTTCCCTGGCTATCCGGAAGGAGTTACAGGTGTTGAGCTGATGGAAGACTTGAAGAAACAAGCACAGAGATTTGGAGCAGATATACGTTCAGGTATAGCAACTGCAACTGATTTGTCTGCTGCTCCATATAAAGTTACAATTGATGGCGAAAAAGTTATTGAAGCTGATTCAATCATCATTTCAACAGGTGCAACTGCAAAATATCTTGGTTTGGAGGATGAAGTGAAATATGCAGGTATGGGAGTTTCAGCTTGTGCTACTTGCGACGGATTCTTCTATCGTAAAAAGACAGTTGCTGTTGTCGGTGGCGGCGACACAGCTTGTGAAGAGGCTTTATATTTGTCAGGATTGGCAAAGCAGGTTTATCTGATTGTCCGCAAGAATTATTTAAGAGCATCAAAAGTTATGCAGGAAAGAGTGTTCAACACTCCAAATATCACAGTTTTGTTTGAACATAACACTGTTGGTTTGTTTGGTGAAAACGGTGTTGAAGGCGCTCACCTTGTGAAACGCAAAGGCGAAGCTGACGAAGAAATGGTTGATATTGCAATTGACGGTTTCTTCCTTGCAATCGGACACAAGCCAAACTCTGACATTTTCAAACCATGGATTGAAACTGATGAAGTTGGATATATCAAAACAATTGACGGAACTCCAAAGACTAAAGTTCCGGGAGTTTTTGCGGCAGGTGATGTTGCTGATCCACATTATCGTCAGGCTATCACAGCTGCAGCAAGCGGATGTAAAGCTGCAATTGAAGCTGAAAGATATTTATCCAATTTATAAACAACTGATTTTTACCAATTGCTCAACTTTTAAGTTGACAAGGTTTCAGAGACAAGTTGACAAGATAAATAAAACTCCTTGTCAACTTGTTTTCTGAATAAATAACCATATTTTCTCCGTATTATTATGAATAAGAATAATTTATTAAAAGTGAACAAATGTCTGATGGCATTTGTCCTTATATTATTCAGTCTGGCAACAGTCAAGGCACAGAATAAAACAGAAGTTATCGCACACAGAGGATATTGGCAGACAGAAGGTTCATCACAAAACTCTCTGACCTCATTCAGGAAAGCAGCTGAAGCAGGCGTTTATGGTTCAGAATTTGATGTACATCTTACTGCAGACAATGTTCTTGTTGTTTATCACGACAACAAAATTGATGGACGAGAAATTCAGAAATGTAACTATAAGGATTTAACTAAGATACGATTATTCAACGGAGAGAAACTTCCAACTTTGGAAAAATATCTGAAGAAAGCAAAAAAACAGGATAATATAGAACTGATATTCGAATTAAAATCACACGAATCAGCAAAACGTGATGATGAAGCTGCAAAACTCTCAGTCGAAATGGTTGAGAAAATGGGACTTGCAGACAGAACAACATATATTGCTTTCAGCAAATATGCAGCAGAATCTTTAAGAAAATATGCCCCGAATGCAGAAGTATATTATCTTAACGGAGACTTGAACCCAGAACAACTTAAAGAAATGAAAATGTCCGGATTTGACTATCACTATAAAGTTGTCCAAAAAAATCCAGAATGGATTAAGGAAGCACATAATTTAGGAATGAAAGTCAATGTATGGACTGTCAATGACTCTGACACTATGAAAGAAATGGTGAATCTTGGTGTTGATTATATCACAACAGATCATCCTGAAACAGCTGTCAAAGTTATTAATTCATATTCCAAATGATTTATAACATATTAAATGAAAAGATTTTATTGGCTGTTAACAGCTCTATTGTTTTTGTCTAATTCATTTTTATATTCAGCAAAAATTCCAAAACATGAAATAAGGGCAGTTTGGCTAACTACGGTTTATGGGCTGGACTGGCCTCATTTCTATGCGACTAATGATAAATCAATAAAGGCTCAGAAAGATTCTTTATGCAGAATATTGGATAAATTACAGGATGCCAACTTCAATACTGTGTTCTTTCAAACCAGATTGAGAGGAGATGTAATTTACCGTTCGGCAATAGAGCCTTCGGCGAAAATACTTACAGGAAAATATGGCCGTTCGCTACCTTATGATCCGCTTTCATTTGCAATAGAAGAATGTCATAAACGTGGTATGGAATGTCATGCATGGTTTGTAACATTTCCTGTAGGAACAGACAAAACTGTTGCTGAACAAGGAAAACAGTCTGTAGTGAAACGCCATCCAAAACTTTGCAAAAAACATAAAGGAGAATGGTATCTTGACCCTGGTGTTCCGGGAACATCAGACTATATTTTGTCTCTAGTAAGAGAAATCGTAGATAATTATGATATCGATGGTATTCATTTCGACTATATAAGATATCCTGAAGAAGCTAAGAAATTTCCGGACCAGACATTGTATAAAAAGAATGGTAAAAAACAAACTCTTGCTGATTGGCGAAGAAATAATATCAACAAAATAATGGAACGGATTTATTGTTATGTTAAATCCGTAAAACCATGGGTGCAAGTTAGCAGTGCTCCCTTGGGAAAATATAGCCGCATTCCTAAAGTACCAAATGCTGTATGGACTGCTTATGAAAGCGTTTATCAGGATCCAAAATACTGGATGGGGAAAGGCATACATGATATGGTTGTCCCAATGATGTATTATAAATTTGACAATTTCTTTCCTTTCCTGGATAATTGGGTAGAGAATTCAAACGGCAGATTGATAGTTCCAGGACTGGGTGCATACAGAACAGAAGTTTCTGAAGGTAATTGGGAATTGAATGATATAACTGACCAAATAGATTATTCAAGATATTATGGAGGTGCCGGTTGTGCATTCTTCAGATGCGAAAATATACTGGACAATAAAAAAGGTATATATGACATATTGAAGAACGAATATTTCCGCTATCCTGCAATGTTGCCACCTTTGAACTGGCTGGACAGTGTAAAGCCCAATGCTCCTGAAAATTTATTAGTTGAACGCATTGGTAATGAGCTAAAGCTATCATGGTCAAAACCTAAAGAAGGAAAACAGGACTTAAGTTATACAATATACTGTTCCACTTCTGATTCGATTGATTATGAATCTCCCGCATCAATCATATCAACAGGATTGAGAGATACTGTTGTTTATTTACCTGTTGACACGGCAAAAGAAAGAATTTTCAACTTTTCTGTTTCAGCTTCGAGCAGATATCATCAGGAAAGTATACATTCGGAAGAGGCTTTTTATTATCTATCTAAATATTTGAAATAATAAATGATGCAAGGTGTTATGTAAAGCAGAATCAAAAACAGGTTTTTATTTTGCTCTGCGCTTGCCTTTTTATATATTTGTGCGTTTTTTTTAATAATCGGTGCAGCATTTTTATGAAATATTTCATCATATATATGTAGTAAATATGTGTAGATGATCATAAGAGTGTAGCTAAGTAATACGCTGATGGAGGAACAACAGCTAATAAATGAGTGTAAAAAAGGAAATCGTCTTGCTCAAAAAGAACTTTATGACAAATACTCCCGTAAAATGATGGGTGTTTGCCTTCGTTATATCAACGAAAAGGAAACTGCCCGCGATATATTACAGGATGGCTTTGTAAAAGTTTTTACAAGCTTAGATTCATTTTCCGGAATCGGCTCATTCGAAGGCTGGTTGCGAAGAATATTCGTAAATTGTGCATTGGAATTCCTAAGAAAATCAGATGTATTGCGTGAAGCTACTGATTGGGATAACATAACGGAACCTATGCCATCCGAAAGTTCAGTCATATCAGAGCTTTCTGCTTCTGATTTAATGAAACTGGTTCAGGAATTGCCAACAGGTTTCAGAATGGTCTTCAACTTATTTGCTATTGAAGGTTATTCGCATAAAGAGATTGGAGATATGCTTAATATAACAGAAAGCACATCCCGTTCTCAATATACACGAGCCCGACAATTATTACAAAAAAGAGTAAAAGAATTATTTGGATAGACCATGAACGATAAGGAAAGAGACCAAATAGATGATTTGTTTCGTGACAGTTTATACAACTTTGAAGCTGAAACTGATCCGGCAGACTGGATGGCTATTGAAAGCCGTTTGCCGGAACAGGGAAAGGTTGTGTCTTTCCATAATATGATAAAATATTGGAGTGCAGCCGCAGCAATTCTGCTTATTGCTGTTTCAACAGGTGTATTTTTGTTAAGAAATGATGTACCTGACAAAGAAATCCAAGTTCAAACTATAATAAATACAACAGAAACTCAATCTCCATCAGAAAGTAATATTCCAAATCAGAACAATATTGCTTCAGTTTCTGAAGTTAGTTCAAATAATGCTGTTGTAAAAAAGGAAAGTCAAAAGCCAAAACTTGCACTTATGGCTTATTTGGTTGATATTCCTGAGGATGAAGATTATAGTTCAGACCTTTCTCCTGTCGAATATTCTGTTTCTGACAATAAAGCAAACGATAAAAAGACTGTAGCAAGAAGTGCTATGGTTATGAATAATACCGAAGAGAATCAAAATAACAATACTAGAGAGACAGCAACTATTGAACAGAACCAGAAAACCAAATCTCGCAAATGGGGATTCGGTATGGGCGGTGGAAGTATTACTGCCGGTTCAAACAACACATTGCAATCATCCGTTCTGAAAAATACTCTGGTTGACGATACTGATTTCGACAGATTGAATGCAGCATCAAATAATTCTCTTTCAACCAATGTTCCGAGCACAAATGTAAGTCATAAGATGCCAATATCTTTTGGATTAGGTGTCAGCTATTACTTGAACGACAGATGGGCTCTTCAAAGTGGTCTGAATTATTCAATGCTTATTTCTGACTGGGCTAGCTCCGGTATTTATCATGGAGAAACACGCCAGAAATTACATTTCATAGGTTTGCCTCTATCCGTGTCTTATAAAATTGCCGAATGGAATAAATTCCGTTGGTATGCATCTGCCGGAGGCATGGCTGAGATAAATGTGGCGGGAAAAACTAAAACAACTCTTTATTCTGGTACAGAAAAAATGGGAACGCTTACTGAACGTACCAGAATGAAAGAAGTATATTGGTCGCTTAATGCAAACACAGGTATAAGTTATCCTATAATAAAATTTGTAAGTGCTTTTGCTGAAGTCGGAGCAAGTTATTATTTTGATAACGGAACTGAAATAGAGACAATACATTCAGACAAACCTTTTAATGTTAATTTGAGTATTGGCCTCAGACTTGGTTTTTAAAGAAATATAATTAATAACAAATACTTAATTTAGAATGAAAAAAAGAGGAATTTTGGCAACAGCTATTTGTTCTGCATTAGTGCTGTTGACTTCTTGTTTGGGTGAGACAACAAACTCACAGCGTTTATCAGGCATGCCTGGAGTTGTTTACACAGGTGATGCCCTGAGTGGTTATAAGACATTAGTAGATATAGGTAGTTTTCCTATTTATTCAGCAACACTTGACAAAGGTGATTTATTACCAGGAGATTGTGTTGTTACAAGTTTCGAAGTAGATTACAGTTCTCCAGAAAATGCAACAGCTAATACTCAAGGATATTACAATGTAAGCTTCTCTGCATGCGAAAAGATTGACAAAGATAATTTCCGCTCATTATCTTTACCAACAGATACAACAATGATGTTGACAGGCGAGCTTCCAATTAACAACTCTGTTGAAGGAAAGTATATGCATTCATATGTAAGAGGTCATCAGTTCTTGTGGCCTAGCATCAACTTACAGAAAAACCAAACAGCCCAGATGCAATTGTATGTTGACATGAGTAAAATCGAAGCATGCGATGAAGAAGAAGGTTTGAATTGCTATTCAATGTTCCTTCGTGCAGTTGAAGTTAACGCACCAACAGATGATGACAAAACTCTGACTCTTATGCCATGTGCATTTAATGTTCAGGCATATATTGACAGAATTAATTATCTTGAAAAGGCTGAAGACAATGATTATTATCTGATTAGAGTATATTTTGTTAAAGAATTCAAGGATAATAAACCAGTTTGGGATTACAAAACTCTTCAGATGGCTACTGTAAAAGATTAATAAACTGTAGTTATATACATTTATAAAAACATCGGTAAATAGTTTCCTAATATTGTTATGGAATTATTTACCGATGTTTTTTACAAAAGATGCCGATGTTTCAAATAAAACATCGGCATCTTTTTTTTCGATATATATGGATTAAATGAGATTTGGTTCAAAGAAAAAATATACATCCGAACCTAAGCTAAGTCAGACTCGGATGTATTTCTGTCAATATTTATTTAATATTTGGATTAAGCTTATTCCATTCGCTAATAGCTGGAAGAACACCCATTTCTATAACCTCATCACGAAGTTTGCACAAATGTTCATAGCTCTTCTGAAGTTCAGCTTTTTCAGCTTCTGTTCCCTTAACGTCTGCATAGCTTACTCCATTAGCATCGATTGTTGTTTCCATTGCCATCATAATATGGTCGAAACCATTAGAATGTACATATGTTCCAGCTGGCCAACGGAATGCTTCACCACCCATTGCTGCACGAATCATTTCAATAGAAATGTATGCCGGGCTCTGGAATGAAGAACGTCCACGCAAATCGATGATTTTCTTACCTCCCTGAACAACATCATGACGGATAGATTCCCACTGTTCGTTTGTCAACTTATCTGTTCCAATCAAATCAAGCAATGGAGTTCCTGCTACAGTTGCAGTTGAAGCAAATACAGCCATCTGTTCGCCATGGCCACCAAATGTACGGCAATTCTTAACTTCACACTGTGGAATACCAAAATGTTTAGCCAAAGCACTTTGCAAGCGTGTGCTATCCAAAGCAGCCAAAGTTGTTACCTGTGAAGGTTTCAATCCTGAATATAGAAGAGTGATCAAACCTGTAATATCTGCCGGATTGAAAATAACAACTACATGTTTTACATCCGGACAATAAGATTTAATATCACGGCCAAACTGCTCAGCAATCAAAGCATTTCCCTTAAGCAAGTCCTCACGAGTCATGCCAGCCTTACGTGCAGCACCACCAGAAGAAACAACATATTTAGCACCAGTCAACGCTTCTTTTATATCAGAAGTAAATGTAATATGAGTTGTGTCAAATCCACAATGGAACATTTCTTCAGCTACACCTTCCAATGCCGGAGCAAATGGATCATACAAACAAAGTTCAGAAGTCAAATTCATCATCAATGCTGTCTGTGCCATGTTTGAACCGATCATACCTGCTGCGCCAACAATAGTTAACTTTTCATTTGTCAATGCTTTCATAATATCACAATTTTAATTTATGTCTATTTATAGAACAATATGAAATAAAATATGTTCAGGAATAATCGTTATATTTTATTCCTTTACACCAGCAAATATATGCAAGAATATAATATACTGTATATCAGATTTTGGAATAAGACATAACATTAAGTTATAGCAAAAAAACTATATATGCAATTATCTAAGATTCAATTCAAATTAGCTTCTTTTGGAAATCTGATCCATCCATTATAATTATTTCCCAGCTCTGTCACAGAATTTTTCCAGAAATCCTCACCTTCTGCAAAAAATATATTCTTAGGCTCCTTCATATAATTAACAACCCATGAATCGTCTTTTATTTCCTGCATCAGCTGACCTTTTTCCCATCCGGAATATCCTAGGAAAAAACGTACGCATCCTTCTACTGAATTCCCGGACATTATAAATTTCTTCAATACCTCAAAATCTCCATCAAAATACAAATTATCTGTTATTTTTACCGAATCAGGTATTATCAAATCACCCAGTGTATGAATAAAAAACAATCGGTTGGAAGAAACCGGACCTCCAATATATATAGGAAGTTCTTCTTTATTCTCTAACTCAGGAAAAAATTCATTTACAGTAAGATCTAATTTCTTATTTACAACAAATCCCATACTTCCTGATTGAGAATGATCAACCAGTAAAACAACGGAACGTTGAAAATAAGGATTACTGAGCAAAGGCTCAGAAATTAATATTCTGCCTTGCTTTGGCAAAATACCTTTATGTTTTATTGCATGTACGTCTTTATCTATTGCCATCTTTACATTCTTAATAAAGGTTTGTCTTATCGGATGAAAAATATACAGAAAAAACTATATAAGCAAATTTTACAATAAAAATAGTACAAAAAGAAACAGTTTTGGTATTTTCCTAAAAAAGATAACACCAAAACTGTCTTATTATTAAATATTTGAGCCAAATGGCAAAACTCTACATCTATTTCTATTCAGGCTATCGGATGATTCATTTCAAATGCAGCAAGACGTTCGTCAAGCAAATCATACTGATGATCCTTAATAAAGGAAGTACAAATACGTAAACCTTCCTGATGACTACCTGTGGTTTTCAGAGAAATTGCGCTTATTCCATAATATATCAGCTCTTTCATCAGCGTACTGCTGTCCATTCCCGGATAAGTTATAGTAAAATAGAATCCGTCGGCAACCGGTTCCGACAAATCATGATCATAAACAAGCTTGAATCCGTGGTTTATGAATATAGATTTCATTTTGTTGGCACGTCTTCCATATTCCTTTATTTCTGAAATAAAATCATATGTTCCGTCAGACGCAGCCTTAAACATTGCTGCCAAAGCATACTGCGCTGAATGTGAAGTTCCGGAAGAAAGAGCATACAATACACGATGAATATAAACTGTACCGAAAGTTCCTCCGCCATATCGCTTCGTCAATCCAGGATAAGCACGATGATACAACTTATTTGAAATTGCAGTTACTGCTATACGCTGTCCGGCATAACTGAATGCTTTAGAGCCTGAAATCTGCATAATATAATTATCAGTATATCTTGCTACCGACACCTGGAATGGAGCAACAAACGGTTTACTCAAATCCTTGCGGAAATCCATAGCAAAATATGCCAAATCTTCAATTACAATAACATCATATTTATTTGCCATTTCTCCTATTATCTTCAGTTCGTCTTCTGTCAGACAGAACCATGCAGGATTATTCGGATTTGAATATGTCATTGCCGCAATATTACCTTTTGAAAGATATTCTTCCAGTTTCTCGCGTAGCTTCTCTCCTCTATATTCGTAAACATCAAAGGATTCATATTTATATCCCATGACAACCAATTGCTGTTTCTGAACCGGGAAACCTGGGTCGATAAACAGAACTGTGTCTTTTTTCTCATCACATTGTCCGCAAGTAAGGAAAGAAGCAAATGTTCCCTGCATTGAGCCCGTAACCGGAACGCAACATTCCTCATCAATATCTATGTCAATAAATGCTTTAATAAAACGAGAAGCTTCTTTCTTCAACTCCGGAATACCATTAATATTAGGATATATTGAAGCAACGCCACTTTGCAATGCTTTTATTTCAGCATCAACACCAACTTGAGATGCTTTCAATCCCGGTATTCCCATTTCCATATGAATAAATTCAACACCAGTCTCTTGTTCCAATTGAGACGAAATAGCGACAACCTCACGAATAGTTGCTTTTCCAAAATCAGCAAGATTATATGATGAAATGACCTTGCTGGCGGTATTATAATCAATAGGTGTATTTCTCATAATATTATTTTTTGTTTTTGTTTAAACAAATATACTGAATTTATTGTTTATACATATAAAATGGTTAAGTTTGTGAAAAATAAGGAAGGTGTAGAACTAAAACGTGGAAATATTCCACAATACAATACACACATTCCACAACAATCCACAACATTTTGGGAAATACCAAAATAGCTGGAATAACATAAATAATTACAAAACAACCTTTTATACAAACGCAATGAAAATAACAAATGTTTTGGCACGGATTTAGCACATACATATGTGAGAATGATTAAAAATGTGTTTCTACATTTATCCGTAGATGAAACTTAAAGATTTAGGTTGTTTTTTAAAGAGATAAAAAAGTAAGTTTAAAGAGGTTTTTTTTGATTAAGTCTGCACACACACAATGGGAAGTAGCTTTCGTGAGAAAGCTACTTTTGTTTTATATAAGTAATACGTCTAAAATCCTTTTATAAATCCCATTGACACAACTATCAACTCAAGTGAAAAGGTTTTTCATTTTTATTGTTGTATATTTGTCCTTATAATTTATGGATATACAGAATTAAGATTTGTATTTTCCCCATTCATAGATATAAACTCATTGTATTTTATTTTAATGAGTTTGTCAACTAAACAACAATTTATGTATTTCAAGGATATCATAGGACAGGACGAACTGAAAGCCAGACTTATAAGATCTGCAAATATAGGATTTGTCCCTCATTCACAAATATTCACCGAAAAAGGAGGAACTGGAGCTTTTCCTTTGGCTTTGGCTTATGCAAGATATTTGAATTGCCTGGACAGGAAAGATAATGATTCGTGCGGACATTGCTCTTCCTGTATAAAATTTGACCAGCTTGCACATCCTGATTTGCATTTTGTATTTCCTATTGTCCAGAAAAAAGACAAAAAAAAGGAAATATGCGATGATTATCTACCGGAATGGAGATGTTTCCTGAAAGAAAATATTTATTTCGGACTAAATGAATGGATGGAATATATCGACGCAGGAAATTCCCAGCCAATAATATATGCCCGCGAAAGCGATGAAATAATGCATAAGGTCAGTCTGAGAATTTCTGAAGCCAAATACAGAATACTGATGATATGGCTTCCTGAAAAACTTCATCCCTCATGTGCCAACAAATTGCTGAAGCTAATTGAGGAACCGCCGGCAAACACTATCATTCTGATGGTTTCGGAAATCCCGGATTTGGTGTTGGGAACTATTATTTCACGCTCACAAATGATAAATGTTTCTCCTCTAAAAGAAGAAAGTCTGAAAGGCACTTTGATGAGCAAATATATGCTCTCGGAAAACGATGCCGAATATATTGCACATTTATCACAAGGCAGTTATCTGAAAGCTACCGAACTTATCAGCACCAACGAAGAGAATATGTTCTACCTCGAACAATTCAAAACCATAATGAGAAATTCATGGGCAAGAAACGTAAAAGGAATGAAAGAACAGGCTGAAATGCTTGCAACCATAGGACGAGAAAAACAAAAGAATTTCCTCGCCTATTGCCAGCATCTTATCAGAGAAAACTTTATCTATCGTTTCCAGGCACCGGAAATGAATTATCTGAATATGGAAGAGGCTTCTTTTTCCGTCAAGTTCTCTCCTTTCGTCAACGAAAGAAATGTCTTTGGATTGATGGAAGAACTGGAAAAAGCCGAAATGCATATCACTCAAAATGTCAACGCTAAAATAGTGCTGTTCGACCTTGCACTTAAAATAACTGTTCTAATCAGAAAATAATATGTCAAGAAAAGAAGAATATAAATTGAAGAACGAGGAATTCCTCGCTGAACTGGCCGCAAATGAAGATATAAAAAGTCTGCCATGCGGCGTATTGTATAAAGTAATAAACGAAGGAAACGGAACAAAATCACCGACCTTGAGCAGTGTTTTTTCGGTGCACTATCGCGGAACATTAATCAACGGCAGAGAATTCGACAACTCATACAAAAGAAATTGCCCTGAGGCTTTCCGCCTGAACCAGGTTATTGAAGGTTGGCAACAAGCCTTGCAACAAATGCACATTGGTGACAAATGGATTATTTATATTCCTTACACTCTGGGATATGGCACAAGGACTTCCGGTCCTATTCCCGGTTTCTCAACTCTTATTTTCGAAGTGGAACTTTTAGGCATTGCCTAAATATACATAACTCAAGTTTCGCAAGCTCAACTTCCACAGATAACAAGTTGACAAAATGATAAGTTAATTGACCTTGTTAACTTGTCTCTGAAACCTTGTTAACTTTTAAGTTGAGTAGCTTGCGAAACTTAAATATTTAATAATATGAAATTCCTGATTTCTCCGGCAAAGACAATGAGTTCTGTTCCTTCGGCTACGACTCCGACGGTGACAATTCCACAATTCAAGAACGAAGCGGATATGATTATCCGCGAATTGCTGAAATTTCCGGCAGAAGAGCTGAAGTCTGTTTTGAAATTAAGTCCGAAGCTCGCTCTTGAAAGTATGGAAAGGCTGCGTTCTTTCTTTTCGCCAGACGTTGCAGATATTCCTGCCATACTTGCTTACACTGGAGTTGTTTTCAAGAATATGTCTCCAAAAGACCTTACGGCTGAAGATTTCCTGTTCGCGCAGGATAATCTGAGAATCGTATCCGTAGCATACGGACTTCTCCGTGCATTAGATGGAATCAGACCTTATCGCCTGGAATATGACGTTAAACTTCCGGAACTTGAAGATGATTCTCTTTATAATTTCTGGAAAAACAGACAGACAGATTGTTTTATCGACGAGATAAAGAATGACGATGGTATTCTTGTGAATCTTGCCAGCAAAGATGTTCAGCCTTCGTTCGACTGGAAAAAAGTTTGTAAAGAAGTGAGAGTTATCACTCCTGAGTTTCTAGTAAACAAAAACGGGAAGCCTAAAACTGTGGTGATTTATGCCAAAATGCTTCGCGGACAAATGAGCCGCTTCATTATAAAAAACAAAATATCCGATCCGGAATTGCTCAAGGCCTTCGAATGGGAAGGTTTCTATTTCCGCCCGGAAATGTCAGACGCAGACAGATGGATTTTCATGGCATAAATCCATCTGCCTGCCTTTTTTATCTTAATTTGATGTTATATTTCCTGAATCTCTCCTCCATCATATACGAAGGTATGATTTTGGATATCACTTCGCGCACGGCATTCAGAACACGCTCACGTACAAAATCTTCCTTTATCAGTATCGAAACGCACCGTTGCGCCGGTTGTTTCAGATTGCTTAGAACTTTGGTATTCTTTTTCTGCTGTTCCGTAAGAAATGCCAAATGCAACTCAGGAATAATCGTGTAGCCTCCGTTTCTGTCCACAATTCTCACCAATGTGTCAATACTTCCTGCTTCATATATGTGATTTCCTTCCTCCTTATTTTTGCAAAAACTGAAGCTGTCACCTTGTATGCAATGACCTTCTTTCAGAATCCACATGTGTTCAGTCGGAATATTTCCGTCGTCAAACAAATTTCTGCCGGAATTGCATTTCTCTGAAAAATAAGCAACAAAATGTTCTATATAAATAGGTATTTCCAGGAACTCGGAACCGCTTCCCGGCGATGTTGTTATTGCCATGTCTATATTTCCGAATTTCAGCTCATTCAAGAGCGTGTTATTGGCTCTTTCATCAACCACAAGTTTCATTTCCGGATAATCATTACGGAAATGATAGATAAAATCCGGAACGATATATGGGGCAATTGTCGGAATTATCCCGATATGCAGCGAACCACTCATTGTGCCCACCTCATCGGCAACAACTTCCTTTATTCTGTTTGATTCATTGAGGGCAATCCTTGCCTGGCGGATTATTTTCTCTCCTACCGAAGTTGGCGTTATGCCTTTCTTGTCACGGTTGAATATCTTTACGTCCAGTTCCTCCTCCAGTTTCTGTATCATAGCGCTCAGAGTTGGCTGAGTCACTCCGCAAGATTCGGCAGCAAGTACAAAATGGCGGTATTTGTCCAACGCCAATATATATTCCATCTGTTGAAGCGTCATAAGCAATATAGATTTTATCTATACAAAGATAGAAAAAAGCTGTTGTTGACAATTAAGTGGTTATATAATTTTGCAGTGTAACAAAATCAAAACAAGATATGGAAAGCTTATTGAAAAACTGGGATTCAGTCCGCATAATTCGTATGGCATTGGGAATAGCAATCAGCGCCTATGCCTTTTGGAGCAAAGAATATATACTGGCTCTTCCGGGCGCTTTGCTGATGCTTCAGGCAATTCTTAATCTGTCATGTTGCGCATGTGGAAACTGTGATACCGGAAAGGAAAACAAGCAACTATATAAAGATGTAATAAAAGAATATAAAGCAAACGGTAAATAAAGAAATCCGGGAAAAATAAAAATAAGAATAATAATAAAAATAGGAGAATATAATATGAAAACAATCCAATTGACAAAATCAGAGTTCTTGAATAAAGTGGCTAATTATGAAGCTAATCCATCGGAATGGAAATTCCTGGGAGACAAACCTGCTTTGATTGATTTCTATGCGACATGGTGCGGACCTTGTAAAATGCTGGCTCCTGTCCTTGACGAGCTTGCTGAAGAGTATGACGGAAAAGTTGATATCTACAAGGTAAATGTTGACCAGGAAGAAGAATTGGCATCAGTTTTCGGCATCAGAAGCGTACCAAGCCTGTTGTTCGTTCCAATGAGCGGAACTCCTCAGATGGCGCAGGGCGCAATGCCAAAACATAGTCTGAAAGAAGCAATAAATAATGTATTATTATCAGGAAAGTAACTATTTATTCTTAAAACTAAAGCTTGATTTATAAAAACTAAGGCTCAGTTTTAAATTAAGGAAGTATATTTTTGAATATTAATTAATATCCGCTTGCAACAAGCAAGTTGTATCCGGCAGTCCTTCAGAACTTGCAGTCAGACGAATATTACCACTCTTTCCATTATTCTGAATAACAACAAGGCATTTTCCGTAGAAAGCTTTACGCTTATTGTCCTTGAATCGTTCCATTGACGTCTGGCATCCATTGTCAACACCGGCTATGAAAGCTGGTCCTTCAACATTGAAGTGAACAAGATTATCTGCCCAAGGGCATAAGTTTCCGTCTTTATCGACAATCTCAACTGTCACGAAACTCAAATCATATCCATCAGCACTGATATTCTTGCGGTCAGCCACAAGACGTATTTTTGCAGGTTCGCCGGCAGTGTTGATTTGTTTCTTACGGACAATTTTACCGGATTTGCGAGCCACCACTTCAACCGTTCCAGGCTGATATTTCACACGCCATGCTGCATGATATTTGTCACCGCCTTTTTTGCGTACGCCCTGAGATTTACCGTTAACAAATAACTCAACCTCATCAGCATTATTATAGTATGCCCACATATCTATGCTCTGCCCTTCTTTCCAATTCCAGTGCGGGAACAGATGGAGAACGTCCTTGTCTGTCCATTCGGACTGATACATATAATATACATCCTTAGGAAATCCGGCAAGGTCAATAACTCCGAAATATGAGCTTCGTGCCGGCCATCCGTAAGGTGTAGGTTCGCCGATATAATCAAACCCAGTCCATATGTACTGACCACTGATAAACGGATTGTTTTTTACAAGATGCCATGTACCTTCGTGATGATTTCCCCATGGAACATGACAATTGTCGTATGACGAGCATGAAAGTGATTCATCATAGAAAGGCTTGTCCCAACGGTCTGGCCAGATATACATCTTGTCGGACGGCATGCGATAGTAGCCGCGCGTCATAAGTCCGGAAACACTTTCCGTTACCAGGAATGGTTTGCCTGGGAATTTTTCCGGCACATCCTTAAACCAAGAATCATGATAGTTATATCCAATAATATCAAGAGCTCCTGAGCGGAAAAGATGATTATTCGGATTCGGCTCATTGCATCCGGATGTAACAGGGCGTGTAGGGTCAAGTTTCTTGACCATTCCAGCAAGCTTAGCACACAGCAGAGAATTCACGCTCATCTTTCCTTCTTCACTTGCAAGCTGCTTGGCGTCATGACCAAAGTTCAGGATAAGATTAGCTTCTTCAAGTGAAAGAGTGTCAGCATCTGCATGCGACCATTGTTCGAGGACTTCATTTCCTATGCTCCACATAAAAATGGACGGATGATTACGGTCGCGCTTTATCAAATCTGTAAGGTCACGCTCATGCCATTCGTCGAAATAGCGGGAATAGTCATGCGAAGTCTTTTTCTTTCTCCACATATCAAATGCCTCGTCCATAACAATGAATCCCATTTTGTCGCACAAGTCTAGCAATTCAGGCGCAGGTGGATTATGAGAGCATCTTATACCGTTGCATCCCATTTCTTTCAATATCTCGAGCTGACGCTCCAGAGCTCTAGTGTTTACTGCAGCTCCGAGACATCCCAAATCGTGGTGCATGCAAACTCCATTGATTTTCATATGTTCGCCGTTAAGATAGAATCCGTTGGATACATCAAAACGGAATGTTCTTATGCCAAATGGAGTGTGATAAACGTCAACAGTGTCGTTGCCCGCCAATATACGGGATTCTATATCATACAAATAAGGATAGTCGATTGACCACAATGTAGGATTTTCAACTACAAGTTTCTGTTGCCATGTGGAATCTGACTCTGAAAGAATATTTACTGAAGATTCTGCAGAAGCTACTTCTTTTCCATCTTTCGATAATACGCGGGTAAGAAGACGGAAATCTTTTGACTTTCCGAAATCATTGCGTATTGTTGTAGATACGGATATGGTTGCCTTCGAAGAAGAAACATCTTCAGCAACAGCATATGTTCCCCACAAATCGAAATGAAGAGGATTTACTTTAGTAAGCCATACGTGGCGATAAATTCCACATCCGGAATACCATCTGGAGTTTGGCTGTTCGCTGTTGTCAACTCTTACGGCAATTACATTCTTCTCGCCCCAAAGGATATAAGGAGTAAGGTCATAACGGAAAGAAATATAGCCATATGGACGTTTACCGAGAGGTTTTCCGTTGATAAATACTTCAGAATTCATATAAACTCCATCGAAGTCGATATAGAGTTTACGATTCTGGTCCTGTTTGTGAATTTCAAACACCTTTCTGTACCAACCAATTCCTCCGGGTAGCGCTCCACCGCCTGTACCTGAAGGATTGTCTTTACTGAAATCTCCCTCAATTGCCCAGTCGTGAGGCAGGGAGAGTTTTCTCCAATCGGAATCATCAAACGAAGGAGATGCCGCATCCGTAACATCACCGAGATGGAATGTCCAGTCCCGGTCGAAATTTATCCGCTCGCGTCCTTCTTCTTTCCCGCATCCGGAAAGAAGAAGAATCATAAGCAGACAGACGGAAATTCTAAGAAGTGATTTCGTCATAACATTTATAAATTTATTACTTGTTCGTTTCCGTCATAGTGAACGGTCACGCCTTTTGCCTCCAGGTTGAAAGGTTGAGGTTTGTCCTTGCTCACTGTGACAACCGTAAAGGTACGGTTTTCAAGCATTCCGTCAAATTTTCCGGTGCGTTTTCCTATTTTCAGAGTCTTAGATTCGTCATTATATTCAAACGGTATCTGTGCATATTTTCCTTTTTCGTAATTATAGTTCACACCTTCGTCTTCATAAAGAGTAAACGAACCGTCAGCGCCCTGATATACATAAAGAATTATGTTTTCAGGTTGTTTTTCGTCGGAATACTGCAAATCCGGACCAAACGGAATGATTGCTCCTTCCGGAACGAACAGAGGTATCTTTTCATACGGCGCATCAACAGTCTGTTTTCCTGAAGGAACAGCCTTGCCAGTGTAGAAATCAAACCATCCTGTTGTTTCCGGAAGATAAACTTCTCTTTCACGTGCCTGATATTCATATACAGGGCAAACCATGATTGAAGGGCCGAACATGAACTGGTCTCCGACATTGTTCACATTCGTATCTTTGCCATAGTCCATTACAAGAGGACGCATAATCGTATAATCGTTGAAATGAGTCATTCCCGCCATTGTATAAACGTATGGCATAAGGTTATATCTCAGCTTGTTGTAATATACGATTGATTTATATGCCGGATGGTTTTCTGGTGCAATATTCCATACTTCTCTCAACGGGAACTGACCGTGAGCTCTGAACAATGGAGCGAAAGCACCGAACTGATACCAGCGTGTGTTGAGCTCGCGCCATTCTTTATAGTCGGCTGTTTCAACCTTATTTTTATCCCATTGATTCTGACCATCAACATATCTGTTTTCCACACAGAATCCGCCAATATCCATTGTCCAATATGGAATTCCACTGACGGCAAAGTTCAATCCGGCTGAAATCTGGGCTTTCATATCTTCCCATCTTGTTCCGATATCGCCACTCCATGTTGCTGTTGAATATCTCTGCAAACCGGCAAAACCTGAACGTGTAAGCAGGAACACACGCTTGTTGTCATCAACGCTGCGCTGTCCGTCATAAATAGCCTCAGCATTCATAAGAGCATATGCATTGAAATATTCTGTTGACGAGCCAAGTGCTGTCGGGCCGCAAAGTGCTTTTCTGTAATCCATATCCGTACAGTCACGCACATTAGGTTCGCTGGCATCCATCCACCATGCATCTATTCCAAGAGGATAAAGATGTTCGTACATCTGATTCCAGAACAATTTACGGGCATCAGCACTGTATGCATCATAGAAAGAACCCACATAACCAGGACCAACCCAGTCGCGAATGCTGTCTTTGATTGCCTGCTGATACATCCATCCGTTCTTGTCGAATTCCTTGTAATGCTCTGTATTCATATAGAACTTAGGCCATACAGAAATCATATAATGAGCATTCATAGCATGGATTGAGTCTATCATAGCTTTAGGGTCCGGGAAACGAGTAGGGTCAAACTCATGACTTCCCCACTGGTCTTCTTTCCAATAGAACCAGTCCTGTACGATATTGTCAATTGGAATGCGACGTTCACGGAATTCATTCATAACATCCAGAATCTGCTCCTGAGACTGATATTTCTCACGGCTTTGCCAGAAACCCATCGCCCATTTTGGCATTACCTGAGCTTTTCCTGTAAGAGTTCTGTAACCACTGATTACCTCATCCATATTTTCACCGGCAACGAAGTAATAGTCAAGCTGCTTGCTCATTTCGCTCCACCATGACTGCTGTCCCTGTTCTTCAGCAGAAACCGGAGCCAAAGCACGCAAACCGCAATAGGAAACGCCGCCATCCGGTTTCCAGTCAATTTTGAGAGGAACTCTTTTACCTGCTTCCAGGTTTACAGAGAATTTATAGCTGTTCGGGTTCCATGCCGTGCGCCAGCGTTCAGGAACAACTAGTTTTCCATCAATATAAACTTTTGTATAACCTGCATAGTAAAGGATGAATTTGTATTCACCGCTTTCCGATGGTTCTATTTCACCTTCGTATGTGACATGCGAACCCATCAAAGGGAAATTTTCCGGGAAATTCTTTATGGTTTTAAGATTTTCGAAATATATGGAATCTTCGCTTCTTACCAGAGGATTACCGCTTGCCGGCACATATGTTCCTGTCAGACTTCCTTCTTTTCCTTCTTTGTCATATAATTTGAACAGTCTGTTCAGCTGGGAATAGTCATTAGGATTACCGAAGCGGCACAATGAATAGCTGTCGAGCAAAATTCCGTAATTCTTATTGGA
Organism: Parabacteroides sp. KHUB-01; assembly: GCF_056640935.1. Classification (NCBI taxonomy): domain Bacteria; kingdom Pseudomonadati; phylum Bacteroidota; class Bacteroidia; order Bacteroidales; family Tannerellaceae; genus Parabacteroides; species Parabacteroides sp. KHUB-01. Next base: position 1,012,560 of record NZ_CM153256.1, read on the forward strand.
AACAATGAAAGGAACAGAAACTTTGGTATTATACTGAAACAACTCTTCATTTTTTCCTTTGTAGTTGAATTCGTCTGCCTGATGCTGTCCAAGGCCATAGAAAGCCTCATCATCCGGAGATTCAAATACCTGACGGATTGAATATCCTTTTGTTCCTTCAACTTCAATTGGGGTGAAAGTTCTTCCTCCGCCATGTTCTTCCTCAAGAATTACGTTTCCATTCTTATCAAAGAATTTTATTTCACCTGTGTTTTTTGAGAGAGTTGCTATGAGTTCAGAGGTTTTTAAAGATACACTCTTGTCTGTCTCTTCTATTGTATATTCAACTTTTCTGTCCTGAGGAATTACAACCAGACTTTTTTCTGTAGAAAATTGCTTATCCGGAGTTGCAGAAACATGAATAAGCTTTTCGCCCAAAACTTCAAGGCGTACTTTCTGAGCTGAAGTAGAATCGGTAGCAGGAACATTAACAACTATACCATTTCCGATGTTTTCGATGTTCGATGACGAACATGAGGCTAACAATAAACTTGCCAACAAATAAAAATGTGAGTTCTTCATTCTTTTATATTATATGATTAAAATTATCGCATTGGAAACAGTGCAAAATTATTATGCAATAATTCAAAACTTCATATAAAATGTTAAAGAACAAACGCTTATTTGTTCCAAAGCATAGTATATTTTGATAAATAAATAGGTATGATTTGTTAACCTACATGTTACTACAAATAAAAATACGGAGATAGGAATAGTCTATAAATAAAAGACTTAACCTTCTATCTCCGTATAATATAATTTTCTTATTTTGTAAGAAGTCTGAAACGGTGCCACAGCAAAAGTCCCAGAGTTGTCAAACTCACAGGAAAACCGCACCACACACCCACAGAGCCCCAGTTCAGCACAAAACCACAAATATATCCGATAGGTAATGCTAGACATATATGACAGAAGAAAGCTGCTCGAGCCATATATTTAACATCAGTCAAACCTCTAAGAGCATTTGCAAAAACTATCTGAAGTCCGTCGCCAAACTGATAAAGAATAACGAACCAGCAATATAGGGCAACAAGGTCCACTACTGCTTTTTCACTAGTGAACAAATAGCCAATTTGTGTTCTGAAAATAAGTAAGAATATAATAAATACTATAGCACTGCTCATTATTATATTCAATCCGGCTTTTGCAGCCTCACGGATGTCGCTCTTACTTCCCTTCCCGTTGAATCCGCTTACACGGATAGTAACGGCAGCTCCAACACCATAATAAAGCATAAATCCTAAAGTAGTTATTACTCCTGCAATCTGATAAGCAGCAAGAGCATTACTTCCAATCCAACCTATCATTATCACACTAAGGCTGAAAGAACCTGTTTCAACTCCCATCTGGAATCCAACCGGCAGCCCGAGTCTGCAAAGATGAGAAATAGAATTTCTGTTGATTTTGGACTGTTTGAAACCTTCCCAGTAATTACGATATTTTGCTTTGCGGGTAAATAGCCATATAAAAGCCAGCAATGTTATTATTCGGCTCGCCAGTGTTGATATACCGGCACCGGTCAATCCCATTTCCGGAGCTCCGAAATTTCCATATATCAATATGTAATTTCCAATAATGTTCAGCACATTAGCGCTCAGCATTATGCACATTGGTGTGACGGTATCGGTTGTTCCGTCGCTGAACTGCTTGAAAGAGTTGAACAACATTGTGAAAATCACAGAAACCAACTGAAGGCAGTAATAAGGAATTATATACGGATACAATTCCTTAGGCTGATTGAGATAGTCGATGTTCAGAAGAAGCAAAAACATGAACATACTCAACAAAATGCCCACAATCAAATTTATAAAAAGGCTGTTTTTCAACACTCCTCCTATCTCAGAGAACTTCTTCTGTGTGAAAAGTCCACCTATTATCGGAGTAAGTCCATAGGAAAAACCCATTCCGAAAATAAAAGCCAAATTGAAGAAATTGTTCACAAACGAGGCTGCTGCCAGCTCCTGTGTGCTGTGGTGACCCACCATTATATTGTCGGCAAAACCAACAATAATTATTCCAAGCTGACCAAGCATGATTGGCACTCCAAGACGAATAGTTTCTTTGTAGTGACTCATGTATGTATTATATTATTCAAGTTTCGCAAGTTGCTCAACATAAAGGCCAGCAAGGCTTCAGAGACAAGTTGACAAGGTCAAAACAACTGTAACTTTACAATTTATCATCTGAAAACCTTGTTAACTTGTCTCCTTGTTAACTTGTTATCTGTAAGTTGAGCCTGCGAAACTTAAGTTATTTATTCCTGTGCCAACACTTCAACTGATATAATTGAAATGTTTTCTGTCGGACGATCTTGTCTGTTAGTTTTTGATTTCTCTATTTTCTCAACAACTTCCATTCCATCAACAACCTCACCATACACAGTGTATTGATTGTCTAGGAAAGGAACGCCACCTACTGTTTTGTAGATTTCTTTCTGTTCCTCTGTAAGTTTTGCTTCATCCTTACGTTTTTCAGCTTCAAGTTCTGTCTTGCCAATCAAGGTGTCACGCAAAATTGCCAATTCAGCTTTGTCTCCGGAACGATACAATTCCATAATCTTAGACTTATTTTCTGCCTGCAAACGAGCAAATATGGATTGTTTCAGACGATTCTCCAATTGTTTTTCCATCTGCTTCAATTCACTGTCACTATATTTCTTTCCTGTCACGATATAGAACTGTGAAGCTGAAGATGCCTTTTCAGGATTCACCTCATCACCTGTACGTGCAGCACACAAAGCTCCTTTCTTATGGAAATATTTAGGATAAACAAACTCAGCCGGCACAGTGTAACCAAGATCTCCGGCTCCAAGTTGTTTGTTCATAGGTGCATCTTTTGATGTCACATCACCACCCTGAACCATAAATTCCTTTATCACTCTATGAAATAAAAGTCCGTTATAAGTTCCGTCATTAACTAATTTAAGAAAATTGTCACGATGTTTTGGAGTTTCATTATATAACTTCAATGTTATATCTCCAAGAGTTGTATGCATAACAACTTTTGTTTCAGATAAATTTGTCATGATAGTTTTTTTAGATTAATATATTAGGAGACAAGTTGACAAGTCTATGAGGGAAAAATACTTGCCAACTCATCTCTGAAGCTTTGTCAACAGAATCACTTCTTGACTATCTTCATCGATTTAATTTTAATATTCTTAAGCGGACGGTCATCCTCATTAGTCTCAACCAACTGAATTTTCATGACAGTTTTCATTCCACTTATCACTTCGCCAAAAATAGTATACTTACCGTCAAGGTGAGGAGCACCGCCTTCAAGCATATAAGCCTGTTTCTGTTCCGGAGTGAGGGTTATATTCTTCTCCTTTTCCATCTTTTCCAATTCCATTTCGGTAAAAAATTTACCTGTAACAATATAGAACTGTGTTGCAGATGATGCTCGTTCAGGGTTCACGTCATCGCCAGTACGTGCAGCACAAAGCATTCCCGCTTTATGAAAATATTTAGGATAAACTATTTCCGCTGGTATAGTATAATCCAAATCACCATCTCCCAGATGTTTATCCATTGGGGCATCCTTTGAATTAACATCGCCAGCCTGAATCATAAACTGTTTTATAACGCGATGAAAGAGCAAACCGTCATAAAGTTTTTCGTTAACATTCTTAATGAAATTATCACGATGTTTGGGCGTATCATTAAACAATTTAACTTTAACTTTACCCATATCGGTATCAATCAAAACAATAGTTTCTGCTTCCTGTGCTCTCAAATCAGACGCCAAAGCAAAAATCATCACAAAAGAGATGAGCAATGAGGAAAAAATATATTTCATATTACAGATAATTAATTTGTTTTTCATTCGACAAAAATACATAAAACTCTTCGATTTATAAGCAGGTAAAATAAAAAAGTGAAGCATTCTGCTTTATAAATGAATACAATATAAAACAAGGCCGCATATATCCGGAAGTAAATCCAAATATATACGGCCCCAATACAATTTAGGTCCGACCCTAAATTACAATATATACGAATCTATTTTTGTGATTCTCTCTTTCAGATTTTACCCTAGCAAATCTTTCAATTTACCTTCAGACTGCAAACGGATAATCAATTCTCCGAACAATGTATTTGCCCAGGCAAACCATGAACGTGTAAACTTCTTAGGATCATCCTTATGGAATGATTCATGCATAAATCCAGTATCAGCGTCTGTATCGCGAAGCATCTCAATACATGTTCTGATTTCTTTTTCATCCTGTGAAGTATGCGCACGCATAACAATACTCATAGGCCATACAAAGTCAAAACCGATATGAGGACCGCCAATTCCCTCTCCTGCTTTTCCTTTGAAGAAATATGGATTAGAAGTACTCAACACGAAATTACGTGTATTTTGATAAATCGGATCATTAACATCAATACAACCAAGGAACGGCAAAGCAAGAAGGCTAGGCACGTTAGCATCATCCATCAAGTTTACGCTACCGAAACCATCTACTTCGAATGCATAAATCTTACCGAATTTTGGATGATCTACGATTGCATATTTCTTAATTGCAGCCTCAACTTCTTTTGCCAAAGCTTCACATTTCTCAGCCAATGCAGAATTATTCTTTATTGTTATCAACATTTCAGAAGCCTGACGAAGAGATGTCACAGCAAAGAAGTTTGAAGGAATAAGGAATCCGAACAATGAAGCATCATCAGACGGACGGAATGAAGAAACAATCAATCCAACAGGATTAACAGGACTTCCATATCCGTCGTTGAGCAATGTATCTCCCTGACGGTTGGTTGTACGTGTAAATTTATAAGGACCAAGACCGTCTTTACGCTGCTGCTCGATAAAAGTAGAATATATTGTTTCAATTGCTTTCACCCATTTATCGTCAAACGGAGTTGTATCTCCTGTTTCTTTCCAATAATGATAAGCCAGACGGATAGGATAACAAAGTGAATCAATTTCCCATTTACGTTCATGAAGTTCTTTTTTCATGTCAGTATGGTCGCTTTCCCACTCACTGCCAGTCGGACCTTCATTAAAGCCGTTTGCATATGGGTCGATAAGAATACAGTCTGTCTGACGGCGGATAACACCTTCAAGCATTGTCTGCAATTTCTTATCTTCTTTAGCCAAAACTACATATGGATAAACCTGAGCAGAAGAATCGCGCAGCCACATTGCGTGGATATCACCTGTAATAACAAATGTATCAGGTTTTCCGTCTTTCATCTTATGCTCACATGTTGTATCCAATGTGTTAGGATAACAGTTTTCAAACATCCAGGCAAGTTTCTGGTCTTTGATACGTGATTTCACTGCAGCTATTTTCTTTTCTACTGCTTCAGAAGTGAATTTACGTGCAGAAAGAGCCGGACGTTTACATTTAAAATTGGTTGCACTTTGTGTTTCAGCAAAGAAATTTGCGGTAGTAGTCTTGTCGATTGAAGTTACTGTTGCATACAAATCTTTTCCGGCAAGCAAACCTGCAACAGAAGCTGCTCCCGTTCTTAAGAAATTACGTCGTGTTGTCATGGAATAATTTTTAAATAATCTATATTTCGATGCAAATATACTATTTTCCTATAAACCTTATAAAAAAGTTAGGCTTTCAACTCACAATAACAGAGAAGAAAGCCTAATAATTCTTTCAAAAAACACTCTTTTTCACAAAGAGTTAACCTAAATAAGATTTCAAAAGCTTGCTACGAGTACCTTGTCTTAATCTTCTGATTGCTTTTTCCTTGATCTGGCGGACGCGCTCACGTGTGAGTCCGAATTTGTCGCCAATCTCTTCCAATGTCATCTCCTGACAGCCAATACCGAAAAACATTTTGATAATTTCGCATTCTCTTTCGGTCAGTGTAGCAAGTGCTCTATCAATTTCCTTCGCCAATGATTCGTTCATTAACGATCGGTCAGCAATTGGAGCATCATCGTTCACAAGCACATCCAGCAAACTGTTGTCTTCGCCTTCAACAAAAGGAGCATCAACTGAGATATGACGTCCTGAAACTTTCAAAGTATCGGAAATCTTATCTACAGGGATTTCCAATTCATCTGCCAATTCCTCTGGAGACGGACGACGTTCGTTTTCCTGCTCAAATTTAGAGAACGCCTTACTGATTTTGTTAAGCGAACCTACCTGATTCAAAGGCAAGCGAACAATACGAGACTGCTCTGCCAAAGCTTGCAGGATTGACTGACGAATCCACCATACAGCATAGGAAATAAACTTAAAACCACGAGTTTCATCAAACTTCTCAGCAGCTTTAATCAGACCTAAGTTTCCTTCGTTAATCAAGTCTGGCAAACTTAATCCCTGATTCTGATACTGTTTAGCCACAGATACTACGAAACGCAAGTTGGCTCTTGTCAACTTCTCTAACGCTCTACGGTCACCTCTTTTGATGGCCTGTGCCAATTCAACTTCCTCTTCTACAGTAATAAGATCTTCACGACCGATTTCCTGAAGATACTTATCCAAAGAAGCGCTTTCGCGATTGGTAATGGACTTAGTTATCTTTAATTGTCTCATCCAACGATTTTATTGAAAAATACAGGTTGCAAAATTAACTATTTTCTGATAAAGAGAACAAGCTGAACAGAATATATGTTCAGCTTGTTCTAATCTTTTAACAAAAATTTAGTCTAAATCTACAAATGATATAGCTACAACTTAAAAACCATCACAATATTAAGTCGAATTATAACAGTTTAAAATATTTCATAAGTTTCGCAAGTTGCTCAACTTGCAAGTTAACACTTGGAAAAACTCTTGTCAACTTGTTTTATCTTCTCAACAGAAAGTTAAGATTGCGAAACTTGAATAATATTTATTCTGCCAAATCAATTGCATAATATTTAGTTCGTCCGTTAGGGTAAAAACCTTTGATAAATAAGCCCTGATCTTCAGAACGTCCTTGCAAAGCATTTTCAACTATCTTTTCGAAATCTTCAGGAGTCTTTATTCTCTGATTATTTACAACCATAATTATAAAGCCTTTCTTGATTCCTGCATCTTTCAATTTTCCGCTTGTAAGTCCTGTAACCTCAATACCATAGCTTACACCTAGTTCACGTTTTTCCTTATCTGACAATGCTTTGAAAGCTGCACCCATCATTTCTGTACCATCTGTCTTTTCTACAACTTTAGTACTTCCCTGTGCATTTTTCAACTCAACAGTGAAAACTTTTTCTGTTCCTTTTCTGTTGACTTTAACCTGAACTTTATCACCAGGACGATATTTACTAATCTGTTCCTGAAGGGCATTTGCATTTTTAACTTTGACATCATTTATCGCGATAATAACATCGCCTCTTTCCAAACCAGCTTCCTTAGCAGAACTGCGTTCAGCAAAATCACTTACACATGCACCTTCTGAGACTTTAACCATTTCCTTAAGCTCTTTTATATCTTTTTCCAAGTCTTCAGGAAGGTTCGGATAACTTAGCATATCATCCAAATCACCAACGCTACGCATCATAACCCCCAGTACAGCTCTCTGAACTGTTCCATACTGCTTCAAGTCGTTTGCTACTTTTCCTGCGATACTGATTGGAACTGCAAATGAATATCCTGCAAAGTTTCCTGTTTCAGAATAAATAGCAGTATTGATACCAACCAGTTCACCTTTAGTATTCACCAATGCTCCACCACTGTTCCCCGGATTCACAGCAGCATCTGTCTGAATAAATGATTCAATTTTAGTTTTATCACCACCAACAGAAATACCACGACCTTTAGCACTAACAATACCTGCAGTTACTGTTGAAGTAAGATTAAACGGGTTACCTACAGCTAAAACCCACTCCCCAACTTTCAGTTTTTCAGAATTTCCGAAAGGTATTGTCGGAAGATTTTCTGCTTCAATCTTAATCAAAGCTATATCTGTTGAAGGGTCTGTTCCTATAAGTTTAGCAGCAAATTTACGGTTATCATTCAATGTTACTTCAAGTTCATCTGCTCCTTCAACCACATGATTATTTGTTATAATGTATCCATCTGTTGAAATTATAACACCGGAACCAGAACCAACTTTTGGCTGAGGTGTAGGACGCTGGAAATTTCCACGACCGCCGAAACCAAAGAAATATTCAAAAGGATCAAAATAACCTTCACCACCAGATGATGAACGAGCATTTGTTGTTGCCTTAATATGAACTACACCATGAACAGCACTCTCTGCTGCCATAGTAAAGTCTGTATTTTCTGCTGCAACAGCTGAATAACCAACCGTACGAACCGGTTGCTTAAATGTATTTTCAAACTCACCTGTACTTACGACCTCAGTATTTTTCTGTTGCATCAAATAAGAACTAGTTCCTATTGCTGCACCTGAACTGATTGCAGCCACGACTACAACCATTGCTACATTTTTCCAAATTCGTTTCATACTTTATTTGTTTTTAAAATGTTTTCTATCAAAAATTCTTGTTTTATCTTTTCACACCGGCAAATTAATATCAAAATCTACTGATTTAACTATTTTCCAACTCATTTTTTATCACTTTTAACGGCACTATAAATATGCTTAACCGCACTTAACAGTACTTGGCTATACAAAGTACCTTTTTTAACAGTCTGCTAAACCAGATATGATGAATAAGGAATAACAATAAAAAATAGCTTTACAGATAATATATAAGATAAAAAACTCTTTACTTTGCACTGTCTAAACGCAAAACAAAAATACATTATGCTCACTTTCCTAAAAAATTGGACACTGCCTATAGCCATGTTATTTGGTACGTTTGTATATCTAATATTTGCAAACACTGTATGTCTTAATCCTATAAAACCTGCAGTCTATAAAGTAATAGAATATGCAACACCTTTTCTTATTTTTGCACAATTGCTACTTACATTCTGTAAAGTAAACCCCAAAGGATTAATACCTACAAAATGGCATTTATGGCTGCTGATATTCCAGCTACTGACATGTTTGATTGTTGCTGCTGCAATAATTGTACTGCCAGTCAGTCAATCTTTGAGATATATTCTTGAAGGTGCAATGGTTTGTCTGATTTGCCCAACAGCTACAGCTGCTGCTGTAATTACAGGTAAATTAGGAGGAAATGTATCAGGACTTACCACATATACTCTACTATCAAATATTTTAGCTGCTATTATTGTCCCATTGGTATTTCCTTTGATGGAAACACACAACGATATGGAATTCATTACAGCATTCCTACGTATATTAAGTAAAGTATTCCCATTATTACTTCTTCCTTTTATAATGGCAATATTATTACGAATACTTGTCCCTAAAGCCCATAAATGGTTATTTGAACATTCTGGAATAGCATTCTATCTTTGGGGAATAGCATTGGCAATCGTCAGTGGTCAGACTGTGCGTTCTCTGTTAAATGCTGATGCATCTATTTCTGCAGAAATAGGTTTATGCCTTGCAGGATTAATAACATGCTGCATCCAGTTTTATATAGGTAAAAGAATCGGTACTGCATATGGAGACCGCATCAGTGCCGGACAAGCACTTGGACAGAAGAACACAGTCCTTGCCATATGGATGGCATATACATATCTTAATCCACTCTCTTCTGTTGCTCCGGGAAGCTATGTATTATGGCAAAACACCTTCAACAGTTGGCAGCTTTGGAAAAAAAGGAAGGCAGAAAAAAGCCAATCATAATTGTAACAGATTTGTAAAACAATCGTATTATAAGCGTAATTCAGACACCATACTTTTGCAGGCGAAAAATGAATTACAGCTTATATATGAAATCATTATTATTTCCGTTTATTATTACAACATTATATGCCGGAGCTATAAATGCAGCGACATTTAAAGGAAAAGTTAAAGACGCAAAAACAGGAGAAGAATTAATAGGAGCTACAATTTTTGTCAAAGAAGATCCAACTATTGGCTCTGTAACAGGATTAGATGGTTCTTTCATTTTAAATAAAATTCCAAACAACAAAAAAGTGACTCTTGTTTGCAGTTACTTGAGTTATCATACAATTGAAAAAGTAGTAAATACACAAACAACAGAAGATATTCTTTTTAATCTGGAATCTGAGTCACAAAATATTGGTGAAGTAACAATTATTGCACATAACCCAGGAAAAACAGAAGCCGGTGCGCGTGGCATTGAAAAACAATCAATGAATGTTGTAAACGTAATGAGTGCCAAAGCCATTGAACTTTCACCAGATATAACAGTTGCAAATGTTATACAACGAATGTCAGGTGTTACTATTGAGAGAAATAGTAGTGGCGAAGGACAATATGCAATACTTCGCGGTATGGATAAACGTTACAACTATACATTAATAAACGGAGTAAAAATACCTAGCCCAGACAATAAAAACAGATTTGTGCCATTGGATATTTTCCCTTCAGAAATGCTGGACAGACTTGAGGTTTCAAAATCTCTTACAGCAAATATGGAAGGAGACGGTATCGGTGGTGCTGTGAATCTTATAATGAAAGATGCTCCATCCGAAAGACAAATCACTGCAAACCTTTCAACTGGATACAACTCAATGTATTTCGGCAGAGATTTCCAGTCTTTCAATAAAAGAGGCATTACCAAGCAATCACCTTATGAAGCTCAAGGCAAACCGGAAGACTACAAGGTAAGTTCCAATGATTTCAGTAATTCAAATATGAAAATGAAATGGAACGCTCCTCTTCCAGATTTGACAGCCGGAGTTTCATATGGTGACAGATTCTTTGACGACAAACTTGGTGTGATGATAGCAGGAAGCTACATGAATACTTACAGAGGTAAAGAAAGTATGCTCTACTATCAGCCGGGAACTTCACACAACGGTATCGAATACCGTAACTATTCTTCACAACAGACAAGAAGCGGTGCACACTTAAAGCTGGATTACCATTTAAACGAAAAGAATAAATTCACATGGTATAACGGATATATGGATATGCAGGAAGCAGAAGTCAGAGACGGAGAAGATGACAAAGAGCGTTCTGTCAGAATGAAATGGAATCATCAGTATATCATTAACTCCACATTAAAAGGCGAGCATCACTTTTTGAGCAACAACGCCTTGAAATTAAACTGGTCTGCTGTTATATCTAAAGCATACAACGAAACTCCGGACAATACCGAAATTTTCATGCAGGGTTCACACATACAAACATCAAACGCTGCAACCAGAAGATGGGAACATAACTCCGACAAAGACAAAGCCGCTTACGTTGATTTATCTTACAAGCACAATATCGACAGCCAGTCTTTTTGGGATTTCTCCGTCGGTGGTATGTTCAGAGATAAGAAAAGAGACAGCTTTTTCAACGAATATACTTTTGATTCTGCAACAGGCACAAAAGACCCACAATATTTAGGTGAAGACTGGAACAACTTTGACGAAATTCTTCTGGAACCTCGTCCATACGGAAATATTGGCGACCCGTTGAATTATGACGCAACCGAGCAGATTGGAGCTGGTTATGGTATGGTTAAATATACTTCCGGCAAATGGGAATTGACTGCCGGTGTTCGTGTGGAACATACAAACCAAGGATATGTACTGAAATTTGCCCGCGATGTTGACCCTGAAGGCAAACAGATATATACAGACATTCTCCCAAGTTTCCATGCAAAAAGAGAAATTCATAAGAATGCCAACGTAAGATTCTCTTATGCTCGTTCAATAAACAGACCTAGCTTTTTCGAAATTGTTCCTTACAGCATAATCAATGAAGACTACAAGGAAAAAGGTAATCCTGATCTAAAGCATACAGTAGCCGACAATATTGATTTGAGATATGAATTTTTCCCTAAAACATCTGAACAAATCATGGTTGGTCTGTTCTATAAAAGATTGATTAACCCTATTGAATACGGATTGCTGAACGAAGGCCAGGACACTTATTATAAACCTATGAACTTCGGTAACGCAAACAACCTTGGTGTTGAAGTTGACGTTCTTAAATATTTCAACTGGTTTGGTATAAAAGCCAATTATACTTATACACATTCCAGAATTACAACTGACAAGAGACTTATGGATGGCTCAGAAGTAACATCATGCAAACAAAGCAGACCTTTGTTCGGTCAGGCAGCTCACGTTGCAAATCTGTCTCTCTTGTTCAAGGAAAGCAAATATAAATGGGAAGGTCAGATTGCAATGAGTTACACAGGCAAACGCTTAAGCGACATTTCCAACTGGTTTGATGATGATATTTGGGAAGCTGGATATGCGCAGCTTGATGCTTCGCTTGAAAAGAGTTTCAAAAACGGCATAAGCATTTATGCAAAAGCATCCAACCTTCTTGACACTCCCCTATTACGTTTTATACAAAAAGGTCCGCATACTGAAAATGTAAATTACGACAGATACAACGGAAACGTAATTGAAAGAAAAGAATGGCACGGACAGTCCATTATGTTAGGTATAAGATATAAATTGTAATTGACAAGGTTTCAGAGACAAGTTGACAAGGCAAAACAGATTGGATTTGAATTCTATTTTGAAATAAAATATTGAATAAACTATAAAACTATTTTTCATCATGAAATTTAATTATTATCTAATCAGCGCAGCTATTGCTTCAATGACATTGGCTGCTTGCAGTAACGACGATTTATTGGATGACAACAATCAAAACAATCAGGAACCGGATGAACAGCCATCAGTTGAATCTGTAGAAGGCGAAGTTTCTGGTACTTGGGAAGCTAATTCTGTTATTAATGTATCAGGACACATTGTTGTTCCGGAAGGTGAATCTCTGACAATTGAAGAAGGTGTTCAGATTATTTTTGACGATAAAGGAGTTGGAACAAACCATACACCAATTGAATTTACTGTTGACGGAAATCTTTACTGCGAAGGTACAGCAGAAAATCCTGTATTATTCTCAGTAGCAGAAGAAGACAGAACAAGCGATAACATTTTCAAAGGTCTTTGGGGCGGTATTGTAGCATCTGAGAAATGTGCTGAAATGGTTATCGACCATGCAATTATCGAATATACTGGCGGACAGGTTATCGAAGGTTCACCTGCTGCAACTAACGGAATCTACACTGCTGGTGATGATGCTTATCCTCAGATTACAACAAACAACATCAATGGTAAATACGTTATTACAAACTCTATTATCAGAAATGGATGGTCTGACGGTATATATATGATGGGCGGCCAGGCTATCATCGCAAACAATACTTTTGCAGCAAACGGATATGACGGCGCAGAAGCTGTCAATGTTAAAGCCGGATGCCAGGTTGATATTGCCGGAAACATCATGTTCAGCCCTAACACTAACGGATTGAAATTGTCAAGTTCAGGTCAAAGCGAAAACAGAAAACAGGCTAAAATACAAGCTTACAACAACACAATCATCAATTCAGGATGGAGAAGAGACGGAGAAAAAGGTGGTTGCGTTTATGTTGAAAAGAATGCATTGGCAAACGTATTCAACAACCTTATTGTAAATGCAAAATTCCGTGCCATGACTCCAAGCTTCGACATACCTAACGACCCGGAAGAAGGTTACGACAATAAATCTGTTATCGACTACAACTTCTATGCTTCAGGTAGCCAGAAGAGTGATATTATCTTTACAGAAGAAAGTGGTGTTGCTTATGCTTGGGAAGGATACAATTTCGAACACGAAGATTACAACCAGGGTGTAGTTGACGCAAACAGTGTAATAGCTACAGAAAAAGATTTGAAAGACCCTATGTTTGTAAATTACGATGTAAACGGAGTTGGACTTACTGAATATGTATATGATTCAAGCTGGGATTTCCACTTAAAATCAGGTTCACTTGCATTGAATGGAGCATATAATGGAACTGAAGCTTTCGCTACTCCTCTATTCGTTAACGGACTGACAGTAAACGGTAAGACTTATAATTTTCCTGCAGTTCAGAACTACTACGGAGCTTACGGCGAATAATATACAACAATTTTACTTGATTGAAACACAATGAACCGACGCACATATCTACAAGCAATATCTGCTTTGTTTGCAACTGCCACACTTGGCAGTTGCACCACAAGCAGCAACAAAGAAGAAAAGGCTATTAATAGAGCAGAAAAAGCTGATACACTTTACAATAATAGCACAAACATCAGCAAGCTACCTCAGATTCCGGAGGACAATCTTAATTTTTATCTTGTAAGTGACCTTGGAAGAAACGGCTACTACAAACAGAAAAACGTAGCTGAAACAATGGGTAACATTGCAGAAAAAATAGATATCGAATTCATCATTGCCGCTGGCGATACACATCATTTCAACGGCGTGGCTAGCACTCAAGATCCATTATGGATGACAAACTATGAGTTAGTTTACAGTCATCCGGAACTAATGCTCGACTGGTTTGCCATAAATGGTAACCATGAATATAGAGGTAATACTCAAGCTGTTCAGGATTATAGTAAAATAAGCAGAAGATGGATTGCCCCGGCAAGATATTACAGCAAATTGTTTGAAGCCGGAGAAAATGAATCTCTCGAAATTTTCTTCATCGACACAACTCCGCTAATCAGCAAATACAGAGAAAAAACAGAAAAATATGCTGATGCTGCAAAACAAAGCAAAGAGCAGCAAATTCAATGGCTTGAAAAATCACTAAGTGCATCAAAAGCTAAATGGAAACTAGTGGTTGGTCACCATCCTTTGTATGCATTCACTCAGAAATCAGATACTGAACGCCAGGATATGAGAGATGCAATAGAAAGCATTCTTGAAAAGTATAATGTCGACATGTATCTATGCGGACATATACACAACTTCCAGCATATAAAACCGGCAGGAAGCAAGGTTGAATATCTTGTTAACTCTTCCGGATCTCTTGCCAGAAAAGTTGAATCTATCGATGGAACTCAGTATTGCAGTGACAAAGAAGGCTTCACTCTGTTTTCTGTCAACGACAACGAATTGTCATTCTATTTGATGGATAGCGAAGGTAACAGCATATATCAATATGCTATAAAAAAATAAACCTTGGGAGTTATAGGGAGTTATTGTAATTAAAAGCCAATATTGTTGACAAGACCTATGGGCTTTTAATATATTTGCTATGCATAGTGCATAACATTAACTCCATATAACTCCTTTTTTATATTATAAGAGTTGACAAGAGAACAAGTTTAAAATGTTCCAGCCCAATATTTATTAATGAAAAACTTTTACCATATATTATGAAAATATTTTTTCATCTATGTGAAATTTTTGTTCCATATATTATGAAAAAAGTTTTCCAGCCCACAAAAATTTCTTGAAAATATAATACACTAATTAATAATACTTTAACCAAATACAAAATCTTTAGTAAGTATTCGATATTAATTTTATATTTAAAGGTTGACAGAAGGTTTGTTTTTACAAAATATCTACAATGTAATCTTCACACAATTGTAACCCCATATAAATACTTTTATAATATCAACCCATTAGTTTTGCAGTGTACAAAAGAAAAGACGTTATTTCATAACAAAAATACACGAGGAAGTGAGGCTGTTTACATTAACCTTGAAGCGCTACAAGATTAGCCTAAACGGCCCTTCCTCTCTAGGAAATTGAAAAGGAATTGTGCAAATTTCGACACAGGACAGATAGAAAAAGAATCATATTCTCTCTATTTGTCCTGTTTTTTTTATTATCAATCAACCCTTTACAAGATGTAACAAATATGTAATAATTTATAAACACTTTTATAATATTAAGAATATTACTTTGCACCAGCTAAGGCAAAAAACTATAATAAACAAAAATTAATTAGTCGAACAAATGGAATTATCTAGTAAACTTCTCCGTATGACCGGAGTTCTCTGTGTTGCAGGAACACTACAAGGCGTACCTTCTATTTTGGCCTCTGTTCCTAACACGATTCCTAGCATTGCACAACAAAATGACACTTACACACTAACCGGTACAGTGCTTGATCAAAATGGAATACCAGTAATTGGTGCAAACGTTATTGAAAAAGGAACTACTAACGGAACTGTTACAGACTTTGACGGAAACTTCTCAATACAAGTCAATAAAAACTCTGTACTTACAGTATCTTTCATCGGTTATGTTTCACAAGAAGTAGCTGTAAAAGGTGGAAACAAACTGAATATTACTCTTAAAGAAGATTCACAGGCTTTGGACGAAGTCGTTGTTGTAGGTTATGGTACTCAGAAGAAAGTAAACTTGACTGGTGCTGTTGAACAGGTAACAAGCGAAGTGTTCGACAACCGTTCTGTCCCAAACGTGACACAGGCTCTTCAAGGTTCTATTCCTAACTTGAACATCAACATTACTGATGGTAAGCCGACACGTACAGCTAGCTTCAACGTCCGCGGTACAACTTCTATCGGTCAGGGTGGTGATGCTTTGGTTTTGATTGACGGTGTTGAAGGCGACCCTTCAATGCTTAACCCAAATGATATTGCCAGCGTATCAGTGTTGAAGGATGCAGCTTCAGCAGCTATCTACGGTGCTCGTGGTACATTTGGTGTAGTGTTGATTACTACTAAAGAACCTAACAAAGACAAAACTTCTATTACATATTCCGGAAACTTCTCATTGCAGCGTCCGGCAACAACTCCAAACTTCGTGACAGATGGTTATGAATATGCAAGTCACTTCTATGAAGCATACAATGCATGGAACAACTATTCAGCCGATCCTAAGAATATCAACAAAACTCAGGAGTTCTCACTTGGCTGGTTGGATGAATTCAAGAGAAGAAAAGAAGCTGGAATTACTGATGAATGGGCTATCGACCCGGCAACTGGTAAGTATATTTACTATGGTAATACAGACTACTATGGCGAATTGTATAAGAAGAACACATTCGCTCAGGATCATAATCTTTCAGTAAGTGGTAACAATGGTAAATTGAATTACTACGTTTCAGGTCGTTTCTATGGTTATGATGGTTTGTTCAAATACAATACTGATGACTATAAGACAATGAACCTTCGTGCTAAAGGTTCAATCCAGGTATTCGACTGGTTGAAGATTGAAAACAATATGGAATTCTCAAATATGGATTACCATAACCCGATGAACGTTGGTGAAGGTGGTTCTATTTGGAGAAATATTGCTGATGAAGGACACCCAAGTTCACCAATTTATAACCCTGATGGAACTTTCACACATTCTGCAGCTTATACAATAGGAGATTTCATTTATGGTAAAAATGGAATTGATTCTAAAAACCGTATATTGAGAAATACTACTAGTTTTACAACTTCTTTTTTAGAAAACAAGTTGCATGTTCGTGGTGATTTTACTTTCCGAAATTTAGATAGGTCTCAAACACAACGCCGTGTAGCTGTCCCTTATAGTACTACAGAAGGAGTGATTAGTTATTTGAGTACTAAATATAATGATTTGCAGGAATATAAAAGGGAAACTAATTATATAGCTACTAATATATATGCAGATTATGAGGATACATTTAATGATGCACACTATTTTAAAGGAATGGTTGGTTATAATTATGAACAATCAACTAGTAATGGTTTAAAGGTCCTTCGTAATGGTTTGCTTTTCGAAGATTCTGAAAATATCAATATGGCACTTGGAGATGCTATCACAACTTCAGGAGAATATAACAGATGGAGAGTTGCCGGTGGTTTCTTCCGTTTCAACTATGCTTTCAAAGACAGATATTTGGTTGAAGTAAACGGACGTTATGACGGTTCTTCTAAGTTCCCGGTTGACCAGCAGTGGGCATTCTTCCCTTCAATTTCCGGAGGTTGGCGTCTTTCTGAAGAAGCATTCTGGAATGTAAAACCTGAAGTTCTTTCTGATATCAAGATTCGTGCTTCTTATGGTTCGCTTGGTAATGGTAATGTCTCTCCATATAGTTATATGGAACTTTTAGGAATTTCTACATCTGGTAGAGTTTTAAATGGGTTGAAAAATAAGTATACTAGTGCTCCAGGAGTTATGCCTGACGGTTTGACTTGGGAAACTGCAACAACAACAGACATAGGTGCTGATTTCGGCACTCTTAATGGACGCCTTCGTTTCTCAGGAGACTATTACATCCGTAAAACAACCGACATGTACACTGTAGGTGAAACTTTGCCTGATATCTTCGGTGCTACATCTCCTAAAGGTAACTATGCAGACATGACAACTCGTGGTTGGGAAATAACATTGACTTGGCGCGACCAGTTCCAGTTGGCAGACAAACCTTTCAACTACGAAATCCGCGGTACTTTGTCTGACTATATTTCAACAATCGACCGCTACAACAATAAAGACGGTAAATTGTCTGACTACTATGCAGGACAGCGTGTAGGTGAAATCTGGGGTTATGTAACAGAAGGTTTGTTCCAGAGCCAGGAAGAAATCGACAATCATGCTGACCAGACATTGATTCAGTCTTCTTCTCAGCGTGTAACTTATCCAGGTGACGTTAAAATCAAGGATTTGAACGGTGACGGTGTTATCGATTATGGACAGAATACAGTTGATGACCATGGTGACAAAACAATTATAGGTAACAGTTTGCCAAGATTTGCATATAGCGTTAATTTAAGTGCAAATTGGAATAATTTCTTCTTCTCTGCATTCTTCCAGGGTGTAGGTCGCCAACATTGGTATCCAAGTAACGAATGTATTTTCTGGGGACAGTATAACCGCCCATATAACAACTTGCCGGAATGGCACCTTGACAACTACTGGACAGAAGATAATCGTGATGCTTATCTTCCAAGATATGCTGGTTATAATTCTTCAATAAAATCAACACCTCAGACTCGTTATTTACAGAATGCTGCATATATAAGATTGAAGAACCTTCAGTTGGGATACAACTTGCCACAAACTGTAACTTCTAAACTTCGCATGCAGAATGCACGTGTTTATATTTCAGCGGAAAACTTGTGGTGTTGGTCTCCTCTTTACAAACTTACAAGAGATTTAGATGTAACAAATATAAGTGGTTCAGACCCAGATTTGACAAATGGAAAAAGTGGTGATGGCCACAGTTATCCACAGATGACGAGTGTCAGTTTAGGCGTTTCATTAACATTTTAATTGATTAAAAACAATGAAAAAGATAATAATTCCTTTTATAACAGCATGTGTTCTCCTTTCTTCTTGCTCAATGGATGAAACTCCACAAGCTTCAGTTGATAAAGAGACAGTTTTCAATACAGAAAGTGGTTTGACAACTTATTCATACTCTTTCTATAATATGCTCCCTTCTGTAACAAGCGGATATAATATGGATGCAATGTGTGACTATGGCGCAGTTACTAACTATAATGATTTTATCCGTAAAGGTGCTTATTCTGCAGAATTAAGTTCAGGATGGAGTTGGGGTGATTTAAGAAATATAAATTATTTTATCGAGAACTGTACAAGTGAAGCTATCGACGAAGAGGTAAGAAACAACTACATTGGTTTGGCTCGTTTCTTTCGTGCATACTTTTACTTTAATAAGGTGGTTCGTTTCGGTGATGTACCTTGGGTTGACAGAACTCTGACTGTTGATGATGAATTGCTTTATGCTCCACGTGACCCACGTACAGTTGTAATGGACCATATTTTGGAAGATTTGAATTTTGCATGTGAAAATATAACGCGTAAGGAAGATAAAACAGGTTCACTTGTTACAAAATGGGTTGCTTACGCATTGAAATCAAGAATCTGTTTGTTTGAAGGAACTTTCCGTAAATATCACACAGAACTAGGTCTTGTTGATTCGGCCAACAAATGGTTACAGGAAGCTGCATCTGCTGCAGAGACAGTAATGAAAGAAAGCGGTCATTCAATTTATACAGGAGGAGGTGTGGATTTGTCTATGCGAGAGCTGTTTATTAGTACAACACCTATCACATCTGAAGTTATGCTAGCAAGCGTTGCTGACGAAGGCCTTGGTGTTCTTGGTTCTGCAAATTGGTGGTGGACTTCGGGCACATATGGCCCAAGATTCAGTATGATTCGTTCTTTTGTAAATCTGTTCCTGATGAAAGACGGTACACCGTTTACAGATAAGCCAAATCACGAAAAGATTGAATTCTATGAAGAATGTCAGAACCGTGATGCACGTCTTGCTCAGACAATCAGAACTCCGGGTTATATGCGTGACGGACGACCTGCTGCTCCAAATTTCAATGGATATTCTTATACAGGTTACCAGCCTATAAAATACACATTGGATGATTCTAAATATGATGCAGGACAACTTAATATAAATTCAATACCTTTATTCCGCTATGCAGAAGTATTATTGAATTATGCTGAAGCAAAAGCAGAAATGGGAATTTTGACTGACAGCGACTGGGCTGCTACTGTAGGAGTTCTGCGTTCACGTGCAGGTATTACAGGCGGTTTGACTTCAAAACCGACAAAAGTCGATAAGTATATTCAGGAAACATATTTCCCGGAAATATCAGACCCAACAATCCTTGAAGTTCGCCGCGAACGTTCAATAGAGCTTGCACTTGAAGGATTCCGTTTCAATGACCTTCTTCGCTGGAAGCGTGGAGAATTGATGATGATGCGTTGGACGGGTATTTATATTCCTGAATTGAATAAAGAAATGGACTTGGATCATGACGGAACAACAGATGTTATCTTCTATAAAGGTGAAAAACCGGCAAACATCTCAACTAGCTGTACTCCGATTGCTGTTGACGGTGGAGATGTAACACGTCAGGGTATTACTGGCAGTACTTCCGGTAACCTTACATGGTATGATAATGACCCATCACGTGTTTGGTATGAAGATGGCAGACAGTATTATTATCCTGTACCTCAGTCTGCAATCAATCTTAACACTAATCTGAGCCAGAATCCGGGTTGGTAATAAACTATTATACTAAATATTTCGTCATTTAATAAAAGGTTCGGACTCGACTATATTTGAGTTCGGACCTTTTTATTTATATAAAAACACAAAAATGACATTCTGTCATCTTAACTTTACAAGAATCTAATATTTCCATACTAATAAAAGAAAACACAAACAGATGACACTCTCAGAGAGTTAAGGTTTGACAATTAGTAAGTCAATACAAGCAATTTGCTACGACAGAAAATATCCATCACATTCATTTCTTATTATCAAGTAAAAATGTAAGCATAATAAATTTACTGCAAACAAAACGCCATTTTATTTTTGATCAGTAAAATCATCATTCCTGATCAAAAAAACATGTTTTTACGGGCTAAACTCTCTGAAAAAACATGATTTTCGGAGTAAAATATCATGTGTTAAAAAAATGATTGTAATGTCTTCAACCAATCATTGCAATCTTTACAGTAAATCATTTAGAAGACTCCATGAAGTCATTGTAATCTTTTCCCCAAATCATTGCAATGATTTTTTTAAACAATGTAAATCAACGGACAAATTAGTAGAATTTAACATTTTAAGCAATGGTTTTCGTATAAAAAATCACTGGTCAATATGTCATTTTGACATGATGATTAAGCTTATTTATTTCAAATATTTTCCCTATCAACAATACTGAATATTCAATTCCAATGTATGTTTATTTCGTATGATTGTCCCCTTTTCAGAAAGAAATTTTACCTTTGTAATAAAGATAAAGAGTTATTTTAAAGCATTAGAAATATGGTGATACAGAACAGTCTGACTTTTCATATTCATTGCCAGTTTTTATGCATATTTTATCGAATATGTTGATAATCAACCTGCCTGATTACAACAATTATAATCTTAGATATGGTACAAATTTTAATAATAGATGACGAAGAGCCTATCCGTAAATTATTAGCTCGAATCATAGAATTAGAAGGTTATAAAGTATCTACAGCAAGTTGTTGTAGTAATGCTGTGCAACAACTACGGAAACAACAATTTGATGTTATTCTGTGCGATGTATTTTTACCTGATGGAAATGGAGTTGATTTTATTTTCGATATAAAAAAATACAATAATGATGCAGCAATAATACTGCTAACTGCACATGGCAATATACAAGATGGAGTACAAGCTATCAAAAATGGAGCTTTTGACTATATTACCAAGGGAGATGATAACCGTAAAATTATTCCTACAATAAGTCGTGCAGTCGATGAAACAGAAAAAAAGAAAGGTAAAAAATCTTCCTATGTAATATATTCTTTTGATTCCATTATCGGAAAATCAAAAGAGCTTAAACAAGCAATAACACTAGCTCAGAAAGTTTCAAAAACAGATGCCGCAGTATTACTTACCGGAGAAACGGGTACTGGAAAAGAAGTTTTTGCTCATGCCATACATCAGGCCAGTGAAAGAGCCGAGCAGCCTATTGTTGATATAAATTGTTCAGCTTTTAGTAAAGACTTGTTGGAAAGTGAATTGTTTGGTTATAAGGCTGGAGCTTTTACTGGTGCATTAAAGGATAAAAAAGGATTATTTGAAGTAGCCAACCATGGAACCGTATTCTTAGATGAAATAGGAGAAATGGCTTTTGACCTTCAGGCAAGACTTTTACGTGTTTTGGAAACAGGAGAATATATAAAAATAGGTGATACAAAACCTACAAAGGTAGATGTCAGAATTATATCAGCAACAAATAGGGATTTAAAGAAAGAAATAGAAATTGGTAATTTCCGTGAAGATTTATATTTCCGTTTATCCGTTTTTCAGATAAACTTACCTCCGTTGCGAGATAGAAAAGATGATATTGAAAGTCTGTCATATATGTTCTTGGATAAGTTTGCCAATAAACTTAAAAAGAAAATTACCGGTATAACACCGGAAGTACTCAATATATTAAAAAATGCCGAATGGAAAGGCAATGTTAGAGAACTCAGAAATGTTATAGAAAGATGTTCTATTGTATGCGAAGAACAAATAACCTTTGAAGATTTACCTTTGGATTTACAAAGATGTAAATCAGAAATTTCACCCATGAAAGATAATTTTGAACTGGCAGAAATCGAACGAATGCATATTATCAAAGTATTACAATATACCAATGGTAATAAAACAGAAACAGCTCGTCTATTAAAAATAGGACTGGCAACTCTTTATCGTAAGATTGAAGCATATAAAATAAATGTATAAGAACAAAAATAACCGTTTATAAGCAATTCTCAGATATGCTTATAAACGGTTTTATACTGTGATAATAATTAACAAAACCGATTATGATTTTAAACGTAATGTAAAACAACTTCCTTTTCCAACTTCACTTTCTACGGTCAAAGTACCACCATGAGCCTCTACGAAATCTTTTGAAATTGATAATCCTAGTCCACTACCCTGAACTTTTGTACCAGGAACACGGAAATAATGATCAAAAATACTCTGATGATAACGTGGATCTATACCTTTACCAAAATCACGAACATACATTTCTATATAATTATCATCCGTTTGACGGACACCAATAATAATACGGCCATTTTCAGGAGAATAACGAATTGCATTCGAAAGTAAATTTGTCAATACCCAAGCTATTTTTTCACTGTCAACAAATAATTTACCTATTTTATTTTCCGGGTACTGTACTTCAATTTGTATATTGAACTTTTCAGCTTGTACCCGATTGGCTTTTATAGCATATTCTATCAATTCTATTGGTTTTGTAATACGTGGCTTAAGCTGCAACTTTCCAGATTCAACTTGCGTCATATTAAGTAGTTCACCAGTAATATTCAGTAAACGTTCACTATTATCCTGAATACTTTGCGCTAATTCTTTTTGTTCATCATTCAAATCACCAATTCGACTGTCTTCAAGCAGTTGCAAACTCATCATAATTGCAGAAATAGGAGTTTTCAACTCATGTGATATTGTAGAGATAAAGGTAGTCTTGGCTGAATCTAGTTCCTTAAACTCTGTAATATTTTTAAGCATAATAACATATCCCTCATTTATAGGGCCTGAACTATTATTACCAGATTTATTAATTTGCATATATTTCATTTGGAAATAACTTTCCTTATTGTCGGCATATATTTTTAAAGGTTCTGTTTTACTAACTTTATCTTCTTTTTGAGAGTCCATAAGTTCACGTATGAGTCTTCTTAACAAATCATTTCTCAAAGAAATATCCTGAGCTGGTTTTTGTAATACATCCTCACGTTTTAAATTAAGTACGTTCAAAGCCTCATCATTTATAAATAAAATTATCAACTCATTATTCAAGCCTATAATAGGTTCTTTTACACTATTAATAATTGTTTCCATATAGTTTTTTGCTGCCTTTATTTGAGCCAGTGTACTTGAGTGATAATCTGATAATCGTTTTGCCATTCTATTAAAGTTTTCTGAAACTTCTATAAATTCATGACTTTCCAGATTTAATCTACAATCATAATTGTGGTTAGCTATATCTTTAATTCCATCTATAATTTTTTTGATTGGTTTATTAAAATAAGAAGGAAGTACAGCCAACATGAAAATACCTATTACAATACAAAAACCTCCAATCGTTGATATCCAAAGCAAAGCTCGTTGTAGCCCAGGACCCGCAGCAGGGCTATTGGGTTCTGTAGCAGTCAAAATTTGCAAGTTTACAATAGATAGTGAAACCAAAAGTACTATCATAGCAACAAGTACTCCTATGACCAGTGTCAATTTTGTTTTAATATTCATAAGCACAATTTTTATTGTGGAAAGATAATCAATTTTATATCCATTTCTGATAGACTTTTAAGAAAATATCTGTAACGATGTATTTTAAAAATCTTACATAAGTTTAATGCAGGCTGCCCTATACAAACTGTTGTAATATGACGTTCGTGACAAACATCAATAATAGTCTGTACAACATCTGACGAAGCAACTTGTACCAATTCACCGCCCAATTCCGTTACAAGCTTAAAATGATTTAACAAATGTCTCTGAGCAGACAAACTTATCTTATCAGGACTTTCTGAAGGTGTTTGAACATATAAAGCCAGGAAATCATTATTATATCGAGACGCAAGTCGTGCGGTACGACGTATGATATGTCTAGGAGTCTTTTCATTACTGCTTATACATGCAAGAAATAACTCTCTATGAATAATTTTTTCTTCTGATATTACTTCTGTTTCAACTTTTTTTTCGACTCTAAATGCAACCTCTTTAAGAGCTAATTCTCGTAACTGAAGAATATTTTCCGTTTTGAAAAAATTACTAAGAGCTGTTTGTATTTTCTCTGTTTTATATATTTTTCCAGCTTTTAAGCGATTAATAAGTTCCTCGGCAGTCAAATCTATATTTACAACCTCATCTGCTTCCTCTAAAACTTTATCAGGAATACGTTCTTTTACTTCAATTCCAGCAATACCTTTAATATCCTCATTTAAACTTTCAATATGTTGAATATTAACAGCCGATATGACATTAATTCCAGCCTCTAAAAGATCCATTACGTCCTGCCAACGTTTTTCATTTCGGCAACCATCAACATTGGTATGTGCAAGTTCATCAACGATTACCAACTCTGGATGTAACAGAAGGATAGCATCTAAATCCATTTCTTCAAGCTCTTTTCCTTTGTAAAATATTTTCTTACGAGGAATAACTGGTAATCCTTTTAGCTGTACTTCTGTTCCTGCACGTCCATGAGTCTCAACATAACCAATCTGTACATCAATTCCGTTATCCAACATTTCATGGGCCTCCTGCAACATCTTATATGTTTTACCAACACCGGCTATCATTCCGATATATATTTTAAAAACGCCTCTTTGTGAGCGCTTAATAAGATTCAAGAAATGACGTACACTTTCTTCTTTATTTGCCATTATTCTTATACATTTATATTCTGTATTAAGTTTGTAAGCTCAAAATGATTTTAATATTTTATATTAATAATCAGTCCAATCTACAAACAATAGTCCTAAGTTTAAGCTGGAGATAGCAATATCCTACACTCTCTCCCATTACTGCAATTAATGTTTTTATAATCAATTCTGCTATTTATCCATAGTTGGATTAGCATTTTCCATTGCTACATTAAGTTTTAAGACATTAATTTTAGCAGGACCGAATATTCCTAATAATGGCTTTTCTATCATACTGTCAACGATAGCTTTAACATTTGCCTCTTTCATTCCTCTAGCTTTTGCAACTCGCTTTATCTGTACATACGCACATTCAGGAGTTATATCAGGATCAAGACCTGAAGCACTTGCTGTTACCATTTCAGCAGGAACATCTTCTCGTTTCAAATAGGGGTGATAAAACAGAAATGTATCAATACTTGCTTCCACCTCTGCAAGATATTCCTCATTGGTAACACCCTTGTTGCTGCCTGCGGAGCTTGTACCATCGTATCCGTCGCCCGCACATGAAGGTCTGCCCCAGAAAAATATATCTTTAGTAAAGACTTGCCCTACATTTGCTACTCCAACAACTTTACCATTGAGCTTTACCGTTTCTGCATTGCCACCTTCACCGGGTGCTGCGAACTGTGCGAAAATCCATAATACCAATATATAACATACCGAAAAAAATACACAGAATACCAATGTGATTCGAATTGATTTCATTAAATTTTTCATAACTGTTTCTTGATTTTATTAGAAGAATAATCCAACAAATAAGTCTATTAATTTAATACCAACAAATGGAGCTATAATACCACCTACACCGTAAATGAGCAGGTTACGACGAAGTAATGCGCTTGCACCTATAGGTTTGTATTCAACACCTTTAAGAGCCAAAGGTATCAAAATAGGTATTATGATAGCATTGAATATGATAGCGGAAAGAATTGCACTTTCAGGACTATGTAACCCCATAATATTTAGTGCTTCCAACTGTGGTACGGAAACCATAAATAATGCAGGTATTATAGCGAAGTACTTAGCAACATCGTTTGCAATAGAGAATGTAGTAAGTGTTCCACGAGTCATAAGCAGCTGTTTACCGATCTCAACAATTTCAATAAGTTTTGTCGGATCATTGTCCAGGTCAACCATATTGCCGGCTTCCTTTGCAGCCTGAGTACCACTGTTCATTGCCACACCAACATTAGCCTGTGCTAGAGCCGGTGCATCGTTTGTTCCGTCACCCATCATAGCAACCAGTTTACCTGCAGCCTGTTCCTTTCTGATATAATTCATCTTATCTTCCGGTTTGGCTTCCGCAATAAAATCATCGACACCAGCTTTTTCAGCAATATACTTTGCTGTAAGTGGATTATCACCTGTTACCATAACTGTTTTAACTCCCATCTTACGTAAGCGCTCAAAACGTTCCCTGATACCAGGTTTAATAATATCTTGCAACTCTATTACTCCAGCTATTTCCTTATTGATACATACAACCAACGGAGTACCGCCATTGCTGGTAATTCGCTTTATAATTTCCTCTGTTTCTTTAGGAAATTCATGTCCAGCTTCGTTCACAATATTTCGAATTGCATCAAATGCCCCTTTTCTGATCTGAGTACCATCCTTTAAGTTTATTCCTGAACATTTTGTCTCAGCCGTAAACTTGATCATATGAGCTCCTTCTGTGTTCAAATTACGCATACGTAACCCTTGTTCACGTCCTAACTCTATAATAGATTTTCCTTCCGGTGTATCATCAGAAGCAGAAGACAACATGCAAGCCTCTATAAAACTACGTTTGTCGAGACCTGTAACAGGATAAAAATCTGTAGCTTTACGGTTACCAATAGTTATGGTTCCAGTCTTGTCCAAAAGGAGTGTATCTACATCACCAGCCGTTTCAACAGCTTTACCTGATTTAGTGATTACATTTGCCCGTAATGCACGATCCATTCCGGCAATACCAATTGCAGAAAGTAAACCGCCAATTGTTGTAGGTATCAAACAAACGAAAAGTGAAAGGAATGCAGCAATAGTAATAACAGTGTTGGAATAGTCTGCCATAGGTTTAAGAGTGATGCAAACAACAAGAAATACCAAAGTAAAAACTGCTAAAAGAATAGTAAGAGCTATCTCATTCGGAGTTTTCTGACGACTTGCTCCTTCAACTAATGAAATCATTTTATCCAGGAAACTTTCGCCAGGTTGAGTTGTTACAACTACCTTAATATGGTCTGAAAGAACTTTAGTTCCACCTGTTACAGAACTCTTGTCTCCACCAGACTCACGAATTACAGGAGCTGATTCACCAGTGATGGCACTTTCATCTATTGAAGCAAGCCCCTCTATTATTTCACCATCAGCTGGAATAACATCACCTGCTTCACATACAAATATATCTCCTTTTTTAAGTTGCGAGCTATTTACAATTTTTATCTTGTCATTGACAATAAGTTTAGCAGGTGTTTCTTCTCGGGTTTTACGCAAGCTGTCAGCCTGAGCCTTACCGCGAGCTTCAGCTATAGCCTCAGCAAAGTTGGCGAACAATAATGTCAGAAAAAGTATTATAAATACCCATAGGTTATAGACAAATGAACCTTGTGATGTGCTGAATGCAGAATATACAGTTACGAACAACATAATCAATGTTGAAACTTCGACAGTGAACATGATAGGGTTCTTAATCATTATTTTCGGATTCAGTTTTACAAATGACTGTTTCAGACTTTCTATAACCTGATCCTTTTGAAACAGTGATGTATTTTGACTTTTTGAATTCATATCATAAAATTTTAGTATTTAGATTGATTAAAGAACAAACTCCTTTTTGTAATACACTTATACTGCCAGTCTACTACAATATTATTTTTTATTTACAATGAAAAATGTTCAGCAATTGTACTTAAAGCCTGTGCAGGGAAGAATGACAATGCTGCAACTATTAATATAACCGCAAATGTCATCACTCCAAAAGTTACTGTATCTGTTTTAAGAGTTCCGGCACTTTCCGGTATATACTTTTTTTGTGCCAACATACCTGCTATAGCTACCTGACCGATAATAGGTATAAACCGACTCAATATTAATACAATACCACACGACACATTCCAAAACCAAGTATTATCACCAAGTCCCTCAAAACCTGAACCATTATTTGCAGCACAAGAAGTAAACTCATATAACATTTCTCCAAGTCCGTGAAAACCAGGATTATTCAACCATCCTCCTTCTCTTTCCACAAATACAGGAGCATGAACATAAAGATATGCAGCAAGAGCAGTTCCTACAAGTATCACAAAAGGGTGAAGAAGTGCTACTATCGAAGCTATCTTCATTTCTTTTGCCTCGACTTTGTGACACATAAATTCCGGAGTACGTCCTACCATCAATCCACTTATGAATACTGCTATAATAATGAATGTAAAGTAGTTCATCCAACCTACTCCAACACCACCAAACCATGCATTAATCTGCATATTTAGCATTTCAATCATACCGGATAACGGCATTGTAGAATCATGCATACCATTTACAGAGCCATTAGATGTAACAGTTGTAACAACACTCCAAAGTCCTGTTGCACCGGCACCGAAACGAACCTCCTTACCTTCCATAGCTCCACCGTCCTGTGCTATGCCCATTGAATCAATTCTAGGGTTACCACTCATTTCCTGAGATACATTAACACATACACCTACAAGAAATGCAACAAACATTACGCCAAATATGCTATAACCTAACCTTTTACGGTTTACATAGAAACCAAAAGCAAAGACCATAGCCATTGGAATAATAAGAATGGAGCAACATTCTGTTATGTTAGACAAATAAGTAGGATTTTCAAGTGGATGTGAAGAGTTTACACCATAATAACCACCCCCATTAGTACCTAACTGCTTAATAGGAACAATTGCTGCAACAGGACCTTGTGATATACTTTGTACATTTCCTTCTAGTGTGTTTATCTCCATCTTTCCATCAAATCCCATTGGAATACCTTGTGAGATAAGTATAAAGCCAACCACAAGCGATAAAGGAAGAAGAATTCGGGTACAGCTCAATACGAGATACTTCCAAAAGTTTCCGATAGTTTGAGTTGTTTTTTCGCCAAGTGCTTTCATTACACCAGCCATTGCGGCCATACCTGTAGCTGCAGTTATAAACTGGAACAACATAATAACAAACAATTGTGTGAAATATGTAAGATTGGTTTCACCACTATAGTGTTGTTCATTACAGTTTACCATAAAAGAAATACAAGTATTGAATGCCTGATCTACTGTCTGACCGATGTTTCCATCAGGATTCAGAGGCAAATAACCTTGTACAACAAGAAGAATTATTCCCCATACAAACCAAAATGCATTTACAACAAGCAAAGCTCTCAAAAACTGTTTCCAGTTCATTTCTTCTTCCGGGTTAATTCCAGAAAGCCGGAAGATTAAACTTTCTATCGGCTTCATGAAGTCACTCCAAACCTTTTTACCTTTATAAACTTTTGCTATATATTTTCCTAATGGATAACTCAACACTACCATTAGAACTATTTGCGCTATGACACCTAATATTTCTGTATTCATACTTTAATACTTTTTAGCAGACAGTCTTAATACATTGTCAACTCATTTATTCAAAACTTTTCCGGTTTAACCAAAACATACAATAAATAGCCAAACATTATAAGGCTTACAATAAACAATACTGTATACATACTTTTCACCCTTTCATTTTAAATGTTTTCAAACCAATCAATACACTTCTCAAATAACACAAAGCAGCTCATACCCATCAGTACGCAGACTGCAAAACCAATTGTAAATAGTTCCATAATTTTTATATTTAAAATTCATTCTTATTTATACAACTGGTATGCCAAATTTAAGGTTACAGACATACAAGACTGAATTCCAGCCCAATATCAACTACTTTCATTTTATATATATAAATACGACCTTATCATTTTGAAAATGTTTACTTCTATTTTGATATACTTTTTATTTCTCATTACTAAATATGTATGTACTGTTTTATTGTTTTTCAAATAATTATTTCTCGGAATAATAAAATGGTTGGATCAAATAAAGATGGATATTAGCTTATAACTGAAAGAAATAATTCAAATACTTATAAAGACCGTAATGAAACAAGGTAATTAAGTGTTTTTCTTATAATATTTTAGGAATAAGAAGTAACTACTATATTCTTGAGGCTTATTTTCAAAATAACTGATTAGTCCAGAGTATTTTATTAAAATAATTCTAATGATAAATAATGATTTAATATAGATTCCTTACGCTATTAATAGCGTTTAATTTTTATGTGTAGGAGAATAACAAAAAATCCCGACTTCAAATTGAAATCGGGATTTTTAAGTGGTGCCACCAGGAATCGTAATATAACGATAAGTGGCTGAATATCTTTGATGTATATCTTAGCTAAAGACGTAATCTCCCGCTATTGTTCCACCAGAGGCTTGCTATATTTTGCTGTGTCTTGCGGAGTCGATTTCCTATTATACGGCAAAGGTAACGCTTTATTTTGAAATACAAGCAGATGCCTTGTGTTTTTGCTCCACCTCGGTGTGGAATTCCAACCGATTTATTTTTTATTCAAATTACCAAGCATATCAATAAGCAAAGATATACCATCTACCATAGTCATTGTTTCATGTTTGGCTATTTGTTTGTTGCATTCTTCAATTTGCCGTTGGCATTCCAAAGCTAAATTATATTCTCCCTGCGTGTATCCTCCTGTGATTCTAGCTTTGTACACAATATAACTGCATATTTGTGATAATTCCACAATCATAGATCGGAAACGGGCAACTTGAATTATGTTATATGCTAAAGAAGCACCTTCAACAATCATTTTTGCTTTCTCATCTTTTAGTGTAGCTACTTTTGCCGTAAGAAAGGCTAAATCAATTGCATTATTCATATCAATAGTATCACTTTATTTCTTGTTTAATTTTTTAACCTCTTTGTCGAAATCACTTTCAAGCATATCCATTTCTCGCTTGCGGTATATCTCAAATTCCTTTTCAGCTTTTTCTATGGCTTGTTTATGTGAAATATTACCTTTACCAATCAGGATTTTTCGTTTGTGAGCTATAATCTGATTGTCAAGAGCTTCTATCCAGTCTTTCATAGACATAGGATTCATCTCCAATGCCTGGAATTCTGCAAAATCGAGAAATCCTGAAACTAACAGATTCAGTCGTTGCAATTCTATTTCTGACAAATAGTTTTTCGCAATTTTTACATCATCTTTGGTTACGTAATTACCTTTGAAATTAGTCATTCCGACAAACGGTTTTTCATTGTCCACACGGTTGTATATTACCTCAGCAGCTGTATTCTCATGAACTGCATAATGCAGTTTGTTTTGCACGGTGGCGAAAAAAGTTTTAGTCATTTCACTACGAGGATCATAGTCCGTAGCTGTAGCATATATGTCCGTAACCTGCTGGTAAAAATTTCGTTCGCTACTACGAATATCTCTGATGCGCTGTAATAATTCTCGGAAATAGCGGTTTCCTCCCTGTTTCAGCCGTTCATCGTCCATCGCAAAACCTTTCTGAATATATTCATGTAAACGTTGTGTCGCCCAACGCCGGAAGCGTGTTGCTATTTGAGACTGGACACGATATCCCAAAGCTATGACCATATCGAGATTATAATGGTCTATATTACGCCTTACTTGACGATTGCCTTCCTGACGAACTAACAAGAATTTCTTGTTAGTTGCTTCTGCTATAAGTTCTCCATCCTTGTAGATATTGTCTATATGCTGACTAATATTCTGTTGTGATGTGTCATATATCTCTGCTAACTGACTCTGTGTCAACCATAAGTCTTCATCGGCAAAGCGTACCGATACACGAGTTATTTCGTTATCGTCCTGATATAGGATTATTTTATTTTCTTCGTTCATGTTTATTATCTAAATTATTGCCATTTGCTATTCCTCAAACTTACTTTCAATGCTGAACCTTTTGCCGTAAGGCGATATTATTGCAACCAACTTTGCTTGTCGTTAGGAAAAATAAACTCTATGTAGCTCACGTATTTGTTAGGAAAACCTTCCACTATTTTCTTGTTATCTGGATACCATATATTTCACCATTGTCTTTTATACCAATGTAAAGTACACCGCCTTGTGTGTTAGCAAAACCGCATATCCATTTTAGATATTCGTTGCGCCAAGATTCTTTGAACTCTATGTTTGGGGATTCAGTTTGCATATTATAGATTCATATTGTAAAAAAAGTTCCAAATAACAAGACTTATTATTAAGCATATAAAAAATATGATTATTCCTTTTACAATAGAAAGATTAAATCCGCATTCACGTTTAAATGTTTCTGAAATCTTTTCTTCATTATAAATCTGAATATCAGGTCTTCTTTTTAAAAAGTCCAATCTAATATACTGATACATATGGCAAATTGCATAAAAACATATGATAAAGAAATCTATTAAAAAATAGACAATACAAAATCTTATTAGAAATACCAATACCAAATTTAAAGTTGTAATAAGAGTTTCATTATTCCACTGTTTATAAGGGATAATATGGTATTGCGAAAAATCTACTTTTACGTTAAAACTTAATGTAAGAAGTATTAATATAATAACAAAGACAGATAGTAAGATTGCATAAGATGTTAATGCATTAAATTGATAAAAAAAATTCCATAAATGGAAATCTGTTACAGAGGCTTCTGTTTTATTGGAAGTCTCATCTTCTCGCTTTTTTATATTTAAAGACTCAATATGTTTGGATTTATCAAAGACGACAATTATTAAACTTAAAAATAGAGCAACCATGATGGATAGACAAGTCAAAATATGATCTGTTGCATCTGTCGTTAATCCTTGAGGAACAGAGATACAGAATAAAACGCTGATACATAATGCAATAATTTGCAAAAATGAAAAATATAATTTAGGCTTGCTCCCTTTTCCGTTAATATTTTTATATTGCCATTCATGTCCATCTTTAATGAGTTTAAATAAATAATATATAAGAATGTTACTATTCATTTGTGTTCAAAACCATATATTTCTAATTTTATTTTCTCTAAAAAGTTATCGCATAGTGATTTTAAATCATTTCTCTTAAAATCTCCATTTTCATCAGCAGAGATATACTCATCAATTGGTATGATAGGATGAATTTCATCTTCCTTATCTATTATAAAGGGTAATGATTTTTTTAAATCTTCATTTCTCATTACTCCTTTCTTTTTGCTAAAAGATGAAAGTGAATGTGTATTTCCCCCAATTCTTATACCAAAAAAATTTCCTATTTTATTTATTACAGTATCAGAATTGGACATATTCTCTCTACCTGTTTTGGGAATAATAGTTACTTTAATATCAAATTCTTCTGATTTTATCAAAGTTTCTTGTTCAGTCTGAATTTGTGTAACAAATTCTTGCTCATACGACAAACTACATAAATTTGCACCATCTATAAAATGCTCTTTTAACCATTTGGGATAGTATGTATTGACTCTGCATCCTTTTATAGTGTCAATTTTAAATAAATTCTCCATAAATGGTTTTATAGCTCTACGAATAGATGAATTTTCTTTAGATTGAACCATTAATATACCAATACTCGAATCCCAAGGAAAATATAAATAGAAGTAATATCTGTCTGTTATAATATCACTTTTATTAATTGTACGTCTTTTTGATAAATCTGATAACTTAGCAAGTTTACGAATAGAATTATAAGGACCGGCATCTATAAACCCTTCAATAACAAAAGATGAAGAATGAGATGTTAAGATTGTATTTATTTTCTCACCCTTCCCTTTGAATATTGTTAGTCCCATTTTTTTAGAATCAATACAAAAGACACTACTCCCTATTAATTCTAATAAGTTCCTATAAAAGAGATTAAATATCTTTGCTTTTGTTATAGATGAATCTGTAATTTTATTTTTCTTAATTATAACATTTTTGAGTGTCCCTGAACGTTTGGGAAGACATATCTGATATATATCGAGTTTATTAGCCATAATAAATATTATTTCCCTCCTTTTATTCTATTACAATTTTTACAAAGCATTTGGCAATTCTCAGCCACAGTAGTACCACCTTCTTTCCATGGCGTAATATGATCTGCTTCCATTTCCTCCAGTTCAAAGTGTTTGCCGCAATGTACACAAATACCTTTCTGGCGTTCGTAGGCTTCACGTTTCTGTTTTTTATCAAACGTACGGAAACTTAAATCACGTAAATCACCACTCAGGACATAACGGTAAATACCAGATTTTTTCATGATTTCATCATCTTCCATCAAATCATGAATTTGTTTTTCCAACGCAGCGGTATCATAGACACCGTCACCATATTTGTCGAACATTTCGCCCCAGTCCAAACCTTTCATTTCACGGCGGTACTTAACGAATGTAGAACGTATCCATGTGATGATTGATACGAAATAAGCCCAAAGTTTATTGGCATTTGGATCAAACTGGTGCAAAGCCATATACTTATCAACACTCTCTACACCGTCATGACGAGCTGCCCATTTTAAGATTGTAGATAAATATGCTTGTTCTATTGCATTACCATTCAGAAAATCTGCCCCCATTTTATATGCCGGGCAACCATTCTTTGAGAAGTGTCTGCGTGCGTCAGTTACAAAAGGTCCAGAATAAACTGCATTTAATAATTCTTGGTCAAGAAGTTTTTCTCCAGCAATGTTGATTACACGGAACCAATCCAGTTTTTCTTTATCTGTACCTTCACAAAAATAGACCGTTAACTCATAATTGAGGAATTTTTCTTTTTCCTCAGCTGTAAGTGTTGAAAAATAAAGTGTACCTCGATCATGGTCAACTATATTGAAGTCATGGGTATAGAATCCGCAGATTGAAAGAGTACGTTGCTGTCCGTCAATCATTTCAAAATTGCCATTATCATCCACACTCCAATACATGATATTGAGAGGAAACCCTTTAAGTATAGTGTCTATTACAGCCTGTTGTTGCTTTTCATCATAACGGAACTCACGCTGATAAGGTGGGCGTATATCCAACTTTCCATGGTAGCCTTTAACACCTGTATCTGGATCATTGACATAACCGTCAATAAGATCTGCAATTTTTATTGATTTCAATTCTATCTGCATATCTTACTCCTTTCCTTTTTTTGAAGTTTTGTTTGTGCTTTGTTTCTTGGTCAAGGATTTTTCCTCAGATTTTAATCGCCGTTCTACCTTTTTTACGTCCTCTCCCGGTGGCAACTGTTCCGGAACAATTCCACGTTGAAGCAGCATATTCCTTACAGCAGCATTGTTGTCTACATGCTCACGGGTTATTTGTTCTTGGCCATGCAAATCTTTCTGTTGTACATTCACAGAGGTCATTTCTGCAGCGAAATCTTTTGCTTTGATACTGATTGTTGGGAGAAAGTCTGCTAAAGGTCGATTGTCAGGAGCGCCTAACCTACGCTTTAATAATGCTGTGTCTAAATGAAATAATGCCTTGTCGCCTTTAGAACGGATAATGCCGAATCCTTTGTTATCCACGCCACGCTCATAAAGAATGCCAGACAGACGATTTTCCGTTTCAGCTAATTTGTTGCGTGCCACAACACGCTCATGTTCCAATATCCTCTTTTGTACCAATTCTGCTCGGCGTGTCTGTACAGCAAAGTAGTTTTGTGCAAATGCTACTTGTGCTTTGCGGGGGTCTCCATTTTGTGCTATAAGATAGCAGGCATAGCGCGTCAGCATGTAGTCATTTACCTCACGTACAGAGCCTGAACCAAGCGTAACCATTTTGCTGACGTCAGCAAAATGGTATGTTGTTTCTTGACCTGCATTTTCACATGCTGTCTTTGCTTTCTCTATGATATTCTCAAAGTTACGCCATTGAGCATAACCCAATAAGGTAGAGAGTTCTCTTGCACTCCAGCATTCCACCCCTTCGTATTCATTGGCGATGGATTCAAATTGCTGGAATAGTTCTATTATTTCTTCGGCTTTCATGGCTTTTATTTTTTTCTTCTTATTAAAATGCGAGCATATGGAACAACAACTTCATCACCATTCATCATATATAAATCTCCATCTACTGCTCCTCGTTTTTGAATTTCTTTACGATATTTTTTATGTTCAGGCTTATATGGTTGTACACCTATAGATAATCCTAAATTTGCAATACCTAAACCAATTATTTCAAACTGATCAGGATTATATTTATCCATAAATGTAATAGGTACTCCCATTATTCCTTCATAATCACATGGTATATCTTCAGT
Organism: Parabacteroides sp. KHUB-01; assembly: GCF_056640935.1. Taxonomy (NCBI): domain Bacteria; kingdom Pseudomonadati; phylum Bacteroidota; class Bacteroidia; order Bacteroidales; family Tannerellaceae; genus Parabacteroides; species Parabacteroides sp. KHUB-01. The sequence goes on from NZ_CM153256.1 coordinate 1,049,533, forward strand.
TTTATTGACATTTATAGCATCATAGTTTTCATATTTAGGATATAAATCTGGAGTATAATTTTTATATAGAATCAAATCTTCATGTCTTTCTTTATAATCTAAATTAGTAAACCATCTAACACCTTTCACCCTTATGAATTTTCTACCAGTAGCATCGATACCACAACCTGCAGCCTTAAGTTCATAATCTTCAGGTACCCAGAATTTTCTATCTCCACTATGAATGCTTGCTCCAAGCCACATTTTATTATCTCGTATAAGAGGAAATATTTCTTTATATGATAAAGCATTCTGATTCCCAATAATCAAGAATTCTTTATCATACTCCATCAGTTGAGCAACATATTCGCGGAATAGAGAAAATGGTGGATTTGTTACTATAATATCTGCTTCTTTAAGAAGCTCGATACATTCTTTACTTCGAAAGTCACCATCTCCTTTCAGTGGCATTACCCCTATTTCATTTGCATCCGGAGTATGATTTCCATTCTTATCTCCTTCATAAATTAGATATATAGCTTGCTCACTTTGATTTTGGCTGAATAAATCCACATTCTGGTTCTTATAGCATGTAGTAATTAGCTTTTTCAAACCAAGAAACTCAAAGTTATATGCGAAATAGGTAAAGAAGTTACTTATTCGCGGGTCGTCACAGTTGCATAATACTGTTTTACCACGAAAATGTTCGCGATAATGTTTCAGCTCATTATTGATATCGTCAAGTTGAGTATAAAATTCATCCTTTTTCGCTTCTTTAGCCTTATCTATATTTCTTTTTGCCATACTTTTACATGCTTTTATTTAATAATTCTCTGATATCCACATTTAGCAATCCTGCAATTTTAGACAAGGTTGCTAAATCTGGTTGAATCTTATTGGAGCACCATTTAGAAACGGTGGAACGATCTTTTCCAAGTTGTTCAGCTAACCACTTTCCCGTTTTGTTTTGTTCTACTAATACGACTTTTATTCTATTCAAATTTTCCATTATAGACCACATTGTTGGTATATAATACAAATATAGTGTTTATATATGAAACAACATATATAGCTGAAATATTTTTCCATACTTTACCATCTTATTTTACGTTGTTTTTTCTTTTTCTTCTTTCTCAAATAATCGTCCGGATAACCTTCAGGTTGTTCCGGTTGCGGGTTCGGTGTGAACAGACCTAAAGAACCGCTGTATAATTCATAGCCATGAGGTTCCTGTTGATATGCCGGTTCACTCTGAACAGCTACCTGTCTTTGGGTTTCCGAATATGACGGTGTCTTTAACGCGGCATCTATCTTGGAATAGCTGAACTGCCTGTCAATCTTGGAACCGCTGAAGGAATAGCCGTTCATGATGAACACGACACCCTGTACTTCATCGGATTTTCCCTTGTATTTGAACCGTACATCCACTCCCTTTTCGCTTAATCCGGCAATCAGCTCCTTCCAGTTTCCGGCCTTTCCGACCTCCGTTTTAAGCAGACTGTAAAGTGCATATTTTGTCTTGTCCGGTTCTCTTAAGCGTTCAGTCTTGACATGATCCTTGCCTTTGGCCATGTGCAGACCATATTTCAAAGTCAGTTCCTTGCAGATGCGTGCACTCCGTAACCGCTCGTTTTTGTCGGATATGGTCCTGCCATCATTGTCTATCCGGTTGTAGGCAATATGTATATGGGGATGCTCCTTGTCGAAATGTCTGGCTATAAAGAACTGTGTGTTCCTTATGCCCATCCGTCCCATGTATTCCAAAGCTATTTCTGCCATAATCCGGCTGGTCAGCCTGCTTTCATCCTCTTTGGAAAATCCCAGTGCAATGTGTCCGACCGGCCTGGATACTTTCGGATTCATGCCGGCCTGTGCTTCGAAAGCCTTTGTTATTGTGGCAACATCCTCAATAAACAAGCCGGCATGTGCGATAATCCTGGCATTCTTTTTACTGTCAATGATATAACCGGTAACCTCACGGAATCCGCTTCCCTTTACAATCTTCGCAATCATAGCAGGATATGGTTCAGCAGTTCTTCGATTCTTGCCACCTGTATACGGCATTCCAGCTTTTCCGTATCGAATCCTCCGGCATTTGCCTTATGAGCCAGCTGGTTCAGATTGTTCGCCATACCGCATAGTTTACGGATATAGTCGGAATGTTCCGCTGTAAGTCTTTGCCGGACATATCCCTTACGGAAACATTCCCTCAGGTATTCACTTGCCGATATGCCTGCGCTTCTTGCCCTGCTTTTCAGCGTGTAGTAATCCGGTGTCGCCAGTTTCACGGTAACACGGTATTTCAGTTTGTCAGTCGTACTCTTGGGAGGACGGCCACCCTTGTTGTTTCTTTCTGTATTCTGTTTCTTTTCCATCTGTTGACTATTGTATAAAATGAATGTACTGATTAGACCAGCGGGATGAACCTCTCACTGCGTCCAGTAGTGGGAGCAAGCGGTTTCGGTCTGCCCGAAACACAAACTTGCTCCACTAAAAATCTGAGTCCTGCTATTTTGAGCGTCTCTGAATATACTCCCTATAAATGGGGGAGAAATAATACCGTTGTCGGTATCATCTTATGGAGGGGACAGGCCTGTTTTTCCGTTTCTGTTCATCATTTGTTTTCTCATTTTGTTTGCCATGTTCCGATATATCTCGGAATGAATTGTCTGGCAAAAAAAGAATATAAGTTTCCAATAGTCAAACAGTTGGTCGGGATGTGGCAACAATGTGGCCTATTGCACTTTGCATATAGGGCAATCGGTGTGGAATGCAGTACTTTTCCTGTTTGATGAAACAATGAACTGGGGATTCAAACAGTTACTGATTTATTGACTTGAATATTTACTGACTTAATGTCGTATTGTCGTACTGTAGTAAATATTCATGTCTGTGAATTATTGAAGGAACACTTCTTTGCTTCCTTATCTAATCAATGGTTTGGAAAAGTGATGAAGTAAGGTTACATGGAAATAACCCATTCCTTATCCATTGCTATGGACATTTATTGAATCAGGTTCATAGATATTTTATTCTGTAAATCGTTATTGGATGGAGTCACTGAATATAGGGATATTTGCAGAAAATGATATGAATGTGGCCTCATAACTAAGATAATCAGCGCCACATACTGCCAGTTAGGCGGAAACCATTGCCTTTCAGAATATATGGCTTTTCTTTGTCGCAAACAACGAAAAAAGAATAAACATCAATCAACAAAAAAGGAAACGATATGGAATTTGTAGGAATAGAAAAACAACTGTTTGAGGAATTGGTGCGTAAGTTTGAATACTTTGAGCATCGGGTCATGGAAATTTGCAACCGGGAAAACGACAGGACGCTACACAAGTGGATGGACAATCAGGACGTATGCCGGTATCTGAACATCTCGCCCCGTACCCTGCAGACACTCCGTGATAACGGTACCTTGCCTTTTTCTCAAATCAATCACAAGATATTCTATAAGCCGGAAGATGTGCAGGGTATCGCCAAGAAAGTTGAGGACAGAAGAAAAGAGGCTCTTTACAGAGGACGTAACATATAACAGTTAAACAATAACCACTAAATCCATAATAACATGAGTGAACTGAGAACAGACAGCAGAGAATGGGTACACCGTATCATGGGAAGTCTTGACCGTATGCTGGTCGGGATTGAGAATCTGGCGGTCGGAAACCGTCCCGTACTGGGCGGTGAACGCTATCTGACCGACAAGGAAGTGTCGGCACAGTTGAAACTGAGCAGACGCACGCTTCAGGATTATCGTAATGAAGGGAGAATATCCTATTACCAGTTGGGAGGTAAGATACTTTACCGGGAGAGTGATATTGAGAAAATGCTTCAGGAGAATTATCGGGAAGCATATATGAGTAGTAAATAAAAGAAAGAAATAAAGGCTGTGTGACATTGGTTTATCCAAACCGGCACACAGCCTTTATGCTTGTATGATGAACAATTATACATCTTCCGGCATGGGGATGACAAGGATAGACTCACTGCACCGGATTCCGTAGAATACGTCACGAACCCGCCCCTGCTGAGGTATCAGAATACCCTTTTCTACCAGATCTTTTATATCGCGTGCTGCTGTATCTGGTGATACCTTTACACGTTTTGCCCAGTTCTTAGCCGTCAGTTTGCCGGGATAACCGTCCAAATATAAATTCAAGACTTCACGTTGTCGTTCGGACAGGACTGTTTCGGCATGTGTTTGCCAGAATATAGCCTTGTTAAGAACCTTCGACAATGTTTCGTCGGATTGCTCGACGGAACGGAGCAGGCAGTCAAGATACCAGATGATCCATTCAGTAATCTCGCAATCTCCCTTCTGTGTTTTCTCCAATATGTCGTAATACTGTTTTTTATCCTTGTTTATCTGATGTGAGATACTGAAAAAACGCATCTTTGAGTTTTCGGCCTGTGAAAGTGCCATATCAGCAATGGCTCGTCCGATTCGTCCGTTTCCGTCATCGAAAGGATGGATGCAGACAAACCACAAATGGGCTATCGCCGATTTTACATAGCCGTTATGTGAATCTGAATTGAACCAGTCCAAAAACCGATTCATTTCTTCGTCTATTCTTTCAGGAGCAGGCGCTACATAATGTATCTTTTCCCGACCGAACATTCCAGAAATAACTTTCATCTCTCCACTGCGGTATCGGGCTACATCTATTTTCGTTGGACCGCTCCATCCGGTAGGAAACAGGCAGTTGTGCCAGCCGAAGAGTCTTTTATGGGTAAGCGGACTGTTGAAATTGACGGTTGCGTCAAGTGCCATTTCCACTACTCTGTCTATATATCGTGAGGATTCGGTCGGATTCGGTAGTTGTACTCCGAGTTTGCGGGCTACAGATGAACGTACCTGCTCATTGTTCAATTCCACTCCTTCAATTTCTGATGATGCAATGATGTCATGAGAGATGGATTCAACTACGGCAGACATCTTGTCGTTAAAACCTATTACACTAAGGCGTCCCATCAGATAACCGACAGCTTTGTTTACCTTGTTCAGCTTCTCACCGACAAGTTCCTTGTTCCACGAAAAGGAAGGCCATTCTTTGTGTTCATGTATATACATAGGCATCACTGTTTTCTGCAAATATACGGTTTTGCGGATAATTAACCGCAAATTTTGCGGCTTATTATCCGCATGAAATAGTGAAATCAATATTTATCAGCATTTTAGATATGATTTATGATGACCATTCATCATGCAGATAATCATTGACTTTTCAGATTGGAACAGTCTGCTGATTATATACTCACGTAATTGTTGGGCCGGAGAAGTATTAATCTGAAAGGCAAGCGCAAATATCATTTCCAGGTTATAGACTACCTGATACCCCTCTTTTAACGGAATACGTTGTTCTGCGGTGAATGATTGCAATATCCCCAGCTTATATATTCTTCTTTTCGCTGCTCGTAAGGTCGGTGCAACTACATTGAACAAGCCGACAAGTTCGGCTTCGTCCATACGAATCTTATCAGGATGGACAGCAGGAATAACAATCCTGCCGTCCTCCATTATATGGATAATGTCTCTTTTCATAAGCTATAGGCAATTTGAAAGTATATCCCTTACATTATTCATATCTTTCAGAATGGAACTGTCGAGTACCCTTGCATAGTGTTGCGTCATCTTGATATTGGAGTGACCGAGCATTTTGGCTACATTCTCAATGCTTACCCCATTGGCCAAACAGACAGATGTGGCGTACGAGTGGCGGGCGGTGTGTGTAGTCAGGTTCTTCTTTATCAGACACAGGTCGGCAATCTCTTTCAGGTAACTGTTCATCTTCTGATTGCAGGGAACAGGCAGTAATACTCCTTTCTTTTTGCAGGCAGGATAATCTGCATATTTTCTCAGGATTTCCAAAGGAATATCCAGTAGCGGAATGTTACACATGTTCTTTGTTTTCTGACGTGGCTTCCTGATCCACAGGTTTCCGTTATTGTCTTTTACGATATGCTCAGGGGAAAGCTGTTGTACGTCAATGAAAGCCAGGCCGGTAAAGGCAGCAAAAATAAAAACATCACGGACTACGGTGATTCGCTCCAAAGGAAACTCCTTGTGGTAGATAGTCAGCAGTTCGTCCATGGTAAGAAACTCACGGATTACTTCTTTTTCGTGGAACTTGATACCGATAAACGGGTCTTTGGCTATCCATTCATTGGCCAGTGCCAGATTGGTAATTTTCTTCAGACATTTCATATAACGGATAACAGTATTCTGCTGACATTCCTTTTCAGTCTTCAAATAAAATTCAAAGGCACGTACCAACTCACCGTTGACTTCCACCAGCGGCAGATCATCCTTTCCGTATTTCTGTCTGATAAGTTCGGCAAGATAGCGCTTGCAGCTTTCATAACGGCGAACGGTAATCAGGGCGTAGTCTTTACCGACCAAGGCACGGCATTGATCATTGTGCTCCTGCATGGTACCGATGAGAGTGCGTACCGCTTCCGGTTCTTTGTCCTGTCCGAAAAATATTTCCTGCAACAGACGCGCTGTTATAGGCTGGTTCTGTTCTTCCAGCTCACAAAAAATCTGATGTAATTTAATTCTCGCATTTTCGATATAGGCATTCAGATCACATGATTTGCGGCTTTTGCCTCTGGCAGATTCCTTAGCCTGACTCCAGAGAGACGGGTCAATGCTTTTGCGGATGTTGTTTTCAACTCGCGTACCATCTACAGTGATACGCATACAAACGGATGCTTCTCCGTTTTTCAGCAGCTTGGTCTTCTTCAAGAAGAAAAGCACATTGAATGAACTTCTTTTCATTTTTCCTACAGTTTTTAGTTTAGACAAAAGTAGGAAACCGACCACGTTATCTTGATACGCAAAACATTGCAAATCAGCGAGAAAGGCTCTAATTCGGTGGAGATTTTTGCTCCACCTTTTATCTCCACCTTTTGCTCCACCTCAAACGGTAATATTTTGCCGTTTTTTGCGTACTTGGGGAAAACAAAAAATCCCGATTTCGCTTGGAAATCAGGATTTTACTGTCTTTTGCTTTTCTTCAAAGTGGTGCCACCAGGAATCGAACCGGGGACACAAGGATTTTCAGTCCTTTGCTCTACCAACTGAGCTATGGCACCATCATTTTTTGTTTTTGTAACCGTTATTGTTTCGATTACGGGTGCAAAGGTAATGACTTTTTTTTAACCTGCAAACTTTTCGGTCGTTTTTTTCAAAAAAAATATCACTATACGAAGATAGTGATATTCCTTAGTTGATATAATATTCTATTAAAACTTTGTTTAACAAGATATTATATCCTACATTTATTATATCAAAAAAATCATACAAAATAATCAAAATCCATTCATTGGAATAAGTACTGTTGGTATTAGAAGTATAAATCCTAAAATTATCAATCCAACAATAAACTTCCATACCCATTTGAACCAAATATCATATGGAATACGGCTTACTCCCAATACTGCAATAAGAACTCCGGATGTAGGTGTTATCATATTTGTGAAACCATCGCCGAACTGGAATGCCATGACTGTGGCTTGTTTTGAAAGACCTATCAAATCTGAAAAAGGAGCCATAATAGGCATTGTTAACGCGGCTTTTGCACTTCCTGAAGGTATTACCAAATTGATAAGATTTTGTATGAGATACATCATTCCGACTGTTGCTACTTTTCCCATTCCTTCCATTCCTTTGGCAAGATTGAATAATATTGTATCTATCACTTTTCCGTCCTGCAATATAACAATAATACCGCCGGCAAGTCCAACTACGAGTGCTGCACTCATTATATCTTTACAGCCATCAAGGAACAGCTTGACCAATTCATTCGGAGTTTTTCCATTTGCTACGCCTGCCAATATTCCCAAAGCAAAGAATAATGTAGCTATTTCCATTATATACCATCCGTAGCCCATAACTCCGGCAACAAGATAAAATATAGTAAAAAACAGAAGGTTCAATATATATAATTGTACTGTCTTCTTAAGTGCAAACACTGAAGTAACTGCAAAAGCCAATGATATTACAGGTATAAGCGGCAAACCTTCAACCACCTTGTTCCCGATTTTCAAATCAGTCATAGGATAATTTATACTGAACAATAACAATACAATCATCAGTAAAATAAAACTATACCATGCTGACCGTGGTGTTTTATATTCAAATTCTGTAGTTTGAGAAGCATGTAAATCCCGCCAATATTTATCAACTTCATAAACGGGAGATAATCGTGGATTCTTTTTAATTTTATGAGCATACCTAAGAATCCATGTAAATCCGAATACATTTATAATAAACCAGCAGAATATACGATATTCAATGCCTGAAAACAAAGGAATACCAGCCAAGCCTTGAGCAATACCTATTGTAAACGGATTTAATATAGCTCCAGCGAAACCTAGTCCGGCTGCAACAAAAACCATACATACACCTGTTATGGAGTCATATCCCATCGAAACAGCCAGAGGTACAAGTACCAGGCAAAAAGCAATAGTTTCTTCACTCATTCCGAAAACAGCTCCGAAAATACTGAACAGAAGCATGATTGCCGTCAACAGGAAATTTTCGACACCAATTTTACGTATCAAAGGATTGTTCTCCATTTTCCGCGCCTTTTGTAGAAATGCGGCTGTTCCCATATCAAAAGCCTTGCTGTCATTTACTATCCAAAAGGCTCCGCCTATTACCAATATAAATACTATAATATCTGCCTTATCTACAAAACCCTTATAAAAGGCTGAGAATATCTGCCAACTCTGCGGAGTGTTAGACACCGGTTCATAAACAAGAGTCTTTACACCTTGCTCTGTTATTTGCTCGACATACTGTCCTCCCGGTAAAATCCATGTCAATGCCGCACAAAACAATATTATATAAAAAACTATTACGTACGTATGGGGAATCTGTCTCTTTTTCATAAGTTTTCTTCTTCATTATTTTCCAAAACACCAATTTCAGGGATTATAGCACGAGCTTCTGCAGAACTTAAAGTGTCAACATCTTTCAGACGACGTTGAATAGCTCTGGTTCTGACACCTAAAACCTCATCTATCTGACCGCTGGCTGTCTGCAAGTTTTTTTGGGCTTTCTCAAGCATTCCTCCCATTTTCTCAAACTCTTTTTTCACGGCTCCAAGTATTGTCCATACTTCGCCGGAATGTTTCTGTATTGCCAATGTTCGGAATCCTATCTGCAAACTGTTCAAAATAGCGGCTAATGTTGTCGGTCCTGTCACTACAACTTTATAGTTTCGCTGTAAATCCTCAAGCAATGCTGAACGGCGCACGACTTCTGCATATATTCCTTCAAATGGCAAAAACATAATACCAAAATCTGTTGTAGCCGGAGGTGCGAGATATTTTGTAGAAATATCTTTTGCCATTTTACGGATAGTTGCTTCCAGCATTCTTCCAGCTGCATCTATAGCCTGTGGGTCTGCTTTGTCGTATGCATCTATAAGTTGTTCATATACATCTTTGGGGAATTTAGCATCAATAGGCAAATAGACAAAATCAGTATTGTCATCCTTTCCAGGCAATTTAACAGCAAACTCAACCAAAGCATCCGAACCTTTTTTGGTTTTCACGTTCGCTTCATATTGTTCAGGAGCCAGTATTTGCTCAAGCAACATACTAAGTTGTATTTCTCCGATATTACCTCGAGTTTTCACATTACTCAACACACGCTTCAATCCTCCAACATCTTGAGCAAGGCTTTGCATCTCACCTAACCCTTTCTGCACGTTTTCCAGTTGAGTATTTACCAGATTAAATGATTGAGTTATTCTATCGTTTAATGTTTTCTGAAGCTTTTCATCAACCGTAACTCTTATTTCGTCCAGTCTTTTTTCCGTATTTTGGATCAATTGCTGTTGCCTTTCATTTAATTCAGAAAACTTTTCACGCTGAAGTAAATTAAATGAGCTTATTCCTCTTTCAAATGCTTGACGGAATTCGCTCAAAGAATTTATCAGCTCCTCACGATTTTCCTTTGCAACGTAACGGCTCTCTTCCCTATTCAACTTAAAATCTTCTCTGAAGTTTTTCTCAAGTCTTTCGGATAAAGATTGGATATTATTCAATATATTCTCAAAATCCTTAGAGTTATCTTGCCCTTTTTTCAACATCAACATAAGTTGAAGAGCAATCACCAATACAATTCCACACAAAATAACTATTTCCATATCTACAACCTATATATTTTTACATTTCGTTTATACACAACAAATTACGTAATTTAGACTACTTTTTCCCTATCATTTCGCAAAGATAAAGTTTTTTATCAACCTCTACAATATTGTTAAAACATATTAATTACGCATTTTTTTCGCAATAAGATTTGTTTTTCTCGAATAAAGAACCTTATTTTGTAAACGTAGAAAGTCAAGAACAACTTCTCAAACAATTATGAAGAATGTTTATGACTAAAGAACAAAAAGTCGTTCACTATTTTTCAGCGAACAACTTACACAAGATTGATAGAAACTGTGTTTACAGTAATTAAAGAATATTGTTTTTCATTGGTTAAAGTTAAGGGTTAGTGTAGGATGCTATTGGATGTGAATCCGGTAGCATTCGTTTTTTTATTAATGTTTGTAATTTAAATTACATTTCGCAGTATATAAAATATGCAACAAATAAATTAACTCTTTTTCTTCCGAATGTAATCCATTTTTCTTCCTGAACTAATTTCAATTTGAGAAGTTTCACAATTTTCACACCTCTCTGAAAATCAAAGGAATCATGTGAACTATGAACATTTCTTAACGATAACACAAAATTTAAAGAAAACCTACTAATCAAAATCTTACAAACTACATATTAAATGCACAGTATTTTAGTCATATTGTTATAAAATGCTATCATTTTCTGAAAAGTATTTTTATTCTGTTAAAGTATTTGTATTTTTCATTTCAATAGTCTAATTATATAATGAAAACCTCCTATCTTTGCATATTGAAAAATTAGGTTATTTAAGAAGATGGAAACATTAAAGCACGAATGTGGTGTAGCCATGGTTCGATTGCTGAAACCGTTGGAGTATTATCATCAGAAGTATGGAACTTGGATGTATGGGTTGAACAAACTCTATCTCCTTATGGAAAAGCAGCACAACCGTGGACAGGAAGGAGCTGGACTTGCCAGTGTAAAATTAGAGTCTAAAGTCGGTGATGAGTATATGTTTCGTGAACGAGCTGTTGGAACAGGTGCGATAACAGAAATTTTCTCATCAGTCCATAATCATTATAAAGATTTTTCAAACGAAGAACTGAATGACCCTTATTTTGCCAAAAACAACTTACCCTTTGCCGGAGAACTTTATATGGGGCATCTCCGATACAGTACAACCGGAAAATCCGGTATTTCTTATATCCATCCATTCCTACGCCGCAACAATTGGCGTGCTAAAAACCTTGCCTTATGCGGGAATTTTAATTTGACTAATGTTGATGAAGTTTTTCAGGAAATAACCGCAATAGGACAACATCCTAGAAAATATGCAGATACATATATAATGCTTGAACAGCTTGGCCACAGACTTGACCGTGAAGTTGAGAAGCTATATGTTCAATGCGAATCTGAAGGATTAAAAGGCACAGATATTACTAAAGCTATCGAAGATAGAATCGACCTATCGAATGTTCTCAAGCGCTGTACGCATACATGGGACGGTGGTTTCGTAATCTGTGGTATTACAGGAAGTGGTGAAATGTTCAGCGTAAGAGACCCATGGGGTATAAGACCTGCCTTTTACTACATTGATGATGAAATAATTGTTCTTGCATCTGAAAGACCAGTCATACAAACTGTAATGAATGTGCATTCATGGGATGTAAAAGAACTGAACCGCGGAGAAGCTTTATTTGTAAATAAAAAAGGACAGTGGCATACTTCGCAAATTGTAGAGCCAAAGGATAACAAAGCTTGCTCGTTTGAAAGAATTTATTTCTCCAGAGGCAGTGATGTTGATATTTATCGTGAGAGAAAAACTCTCGGTGAAAATCTTGTTCCGGCTGTTCTCAAATCAATAGACAATGATTTGAATCATACTGTTTTTTCATTCATTCCAAACACTGCTGAAGTTGCATATTTTGGATTGAAAGAAGGTTTGGACTGCTATCTGAACAGTCTGAAAAAGGCATTGATTACAGACAGAAGCCACAAATTGTCGGAAGAAGAACTTGAGGATATTCTGGCAATGCGTGTGCGTACTGAAAAAGTTGCCATAAAAGATATTAAACTAAGAACATTCATTGCTGAGGGAAACAGCAGAAATGACTTGGCAGCGCACGTCTATGATATAACATATGGAAGCATAAATGCTTTCGAAGACAATCTGGTGGTAATCGACGACAGTATCGTCCGCGGAACTACTCTGAAACAAAGTATAATCAGCATTCTTGACAGATTACATCCTAAAAAGATTGTAATTGTTTCATCGTCACCACAGGTCCGTTATCCGGACTATTATGGTATTGATATGTCAAGCATGAGTGAATTTATTGCATTCAAAGCTGCGGTTGCTTTGCTAAAAGAAACAGGGAAAGAAGATATCCTTATAGAAGCTTATCAAAAAGCAAAGAAACTGCAGGCCGAAGGACGTGATTCTGAAGAAAACTGTGTAAAGGCTGTATATGCACCTTTTAGCGATGAAGAAATTTCTGCAAAAATTGTTGAACTGCTAACACCCGCAGAAACTAGAGCTAAAGTGGAAATAGTTTACCAGACTTTAGAAGGCTTGCACAGTTCATGTCCAAACCATCCAGGAGACTGGTATTTCTCAGGAGATTATCCAACTCCGGGTGGAGTAAAACTTGTCAATAAAGCATTCATTTCCTATATGGAAAAAGAATATTGGACAAAATAACTTATAAAGGAAACAAGGCTTTATAGGCAAAACTAAAGATTAATAATATTTTGACAAATTCATAAACAAGAGATAATATATGCAAACAGACAAAATCGCTACGTTAATCCTTGATGATGGAACTAAATTCCAAGGTTTTTCATTCGGTTATGAAAAGCCAGTTGCCGGAGAGGTTGTGTTTAATACAGCTATGACCGGTTACCCGGAAAGTTTAACTGATCCATCTTACGCAGGACAGCTAATGGTTCTAACCTATCCTTTGGTAGGTAACTATGGTGTACCTCCACGTACTTTCCGTCCGGATGGTATATCTACATTTATGGAAAGTGAAAAGATTCATGCTGATGCTATCATTATCAGTGACTACAGTCATGAATACAGCCATTGGAATGCTGAATGTAGTTTGGGTGATTGGTTGAAAGAAGAACATATTCCAGGCATCTATGGTATTGACACCAGAGCTCTGACAAAGAAACTGCGTGAGCACGGTGTTATGATGGGACGAATTGTCATAGGTGACGAAGGTAACGATTTGCAGATGCCGGATTATGGCCATGTAAATTATGTAGATATTGTTTCTTGTAAAGAAGTAATTACATATCAGCCTGAAAATGCAGAAGGAAAAACAACTAAGAAAGTTGTTTTGCTGGACTGTGGTGTAAAGCATAACATTATCCGCAGCTTGCTGAAAAGAAATCTGACTGTTGTCCGTGTTCCATGGAATTATGATTTCACGAATATGGAATACGATGGCTTGTTCATCAGCAATGGTCCTGGCGACCCTGACAACTGTGATGCGGCTGTACAGAACATTCGCAAAGCTTTAAATGGCGACAAGCCTATTTGTGGTATTTGTATGGGTAACCAGTTATTGGCAAAAGCTGGTGGTGCTTCTATCTATAAATTGAAATATGGACACAGAAGTCACAACCAGCCGGTACGTATGGTTGGTACAGAAAAGTGCTTCATCACTTCTCAGAACCACGGTTACGCAGTTGACAATGACACTTTAGGAGCAGACTGGGAGCCATTGTTCGTAAACATGAATGATGGAACTAACGAAGGTATTCGTCATAAGACAAAGCCATTCTTCTCATCTCAGTTCCACCCGGAAGCTTGCAGTGGTCCGACAGATACAGATTTCATCTTTGACAAATTCGCAGAAATGCTTTAATCCATTCTCTAAAAACAGACAGATATGACAATAAACAATGATATTAAGAAAGTCCTAATATTAGGTTCAGGTGCTTTGAAGATTGGAGAAGCCGGAGAGTTCGACTATTCTGGTTCTCAAGCTTTGAAAGCTATCAAGGAAGAAGGTATCGAAACAGTCCTTATCAATCCGAATATTGCTACGGTGCAAACGTCTGAAGGTGTTGCCGATACTGTATATTTCCTTCCGGTCACTCCGTTCTTTGTTGAGAAAGTTATTGAAAAGGAACGTCCGGACGGAATCCTGTTGGCATTTGGTGGACAGACTGCATTGAACTGTGGTGTTGCATTGTATCAGAGCGGTGTGTTGGAAAAATACCAGGTTAAAGTTCTTGGTACACCGGTACAAGCTATTATGGACACTGAAGACCGTGAGTTGTTCGTAAAGAAACTGGATGAAATCAATGTCAAAACTATCAAGAGTGAAGCTGTAGATAATATTGCAGATGCTCGCCGTGCTGCTGCAGAATTAGGTTATCCTGTAATTATCCGTGCAGCATATGCTTTGGGTGGTTTGGGTTCCGGTTTCTGCGACAACGAAGAAGAACTTAATGTTTTGGCAGAAAAAGCATTTTCTTTCTCTCCACAGGTATTGGTTGAAAAGAGTTTGAAAGGCTGGAAAGAAGTTGAATATGAAGTAGTGAGAGACCGTTTCGACAACTGTATTACTGTATGTAATATGGAAAACTTCGACCCACTTGGTATTCACACTGGCGAAAGTATCGTAATTGCTCCTTCACAGACACTTTCAAACACAGACTATCATAAATTGCGTGAACTTGCAATCCGCATTATCCGCCACATCGGTATTGTCGGTGAATGTAACGTGCAATATGCATACGACCCGGAAAGCGAAGACTACCGAGTAATTGAAGTTAACGCCCGCTTGAGCCGTTCATCTGCATTAGCTTCAAAAGCTACAGGTTATCCATTGGCTTTTGTTGCTGCTAAATTAGGTTTGGGTTATGGTTTGTTTGATTTGAACAATTCCGTAACAAAAACAACAAGTGCTTTCTTTGAACCGGCATTGGACTATGTTGTATGTAAAATTCCACGCTGGGACTTGGGTAAATTCCAAGGCGTAGCCCGCGAGTTGGGCTCAAGCATGAAGTCTGTTGGTGAAGTAATGGCAATCGGACGTACATTTGAAGAAGCTATTCAGAAAGGTTTGCGTATGATTGGACAGGGAATGCACGGATTCGTTGAAAATAAAGAATTGGTTATTCCTGATATTGACAAGGCATTGAATGAACCGACTGACAGACGTATTTTCGTTATCAGCAAAGCTTTCCGTGCTGGTTATACAATCGACCAGATTCATGACTTGACTAAGATTGACAAATGGTTCCTACAGAAACTATATAAAATTATATGTACAGCTAACGAATTGGAGGCTTGCAGCAAAATCAGTGAAATTCCTACAGAATTGATGCGTCGTGCTAAAGTTCAGGGATTCTCAGACTTCCAGATTGCCCGTGCAATTTACAAGGAAAACATGGAAGATACTGAAAAGGCACTGCTTCAGGTTCGTCAGGAACGTAAGTACAGAGGCATTTTGCCAGTTGTAAAACAGATTGATACTCTTGCTGCTGAATATCCTGCTCAAACAAACTATTTGTATCTGACATATAGCGGAACAGAAAATGATGTTACATATCTTGGCGACAAACGTTCAATTGTTGTTTTAGGTTCTGGTGCTTACCGTATTGGTAGCTCAGTAGAATTTGACTGGTGCGGTGTTCAGGCATTGAATACTATCCGTAAGGAAGGTTATCGCAGTGTAATGATCAACTACAACCCAGAAACAGTATCTACAGACTACGATATGTGCGACCGTCTGTATTTCGACGAATTGACATTCGAACGCGTAATGGATATTCTTGAACTTGAAAATCCTCACGGTGTTATTGTTTCTACAGGTGGTCAGATTCCTAACAACCTGGCTATGCGTCTTGACGAACAGCGTGTAAATATCCTTGGTACGTCTGCCAAGAGCATTGACAACGCTGAAGACCGCGAAAAATTCTCTGCAATGCTTGACCGTATCGGAGTTGACCAGCCTCGCTGGAAAGAGCTTTCATCAATGGACGACATCAAAGCTTTCGTTGATGAAGTTGGCTTCCCTGTTCTGGTTCGTCCAAGTTATGTGTTGAGTGGTGCTGCAATGAATGTTTGCTCAAATGATGAAGAGCTTGAAAGATTCCTTAAACTTGCAGCTAATGTTTCCAAGAAACACCCGGTTGTAGTAAGCCAGTTCATCGAACAGTGTAAAGAAATAGAATTGGATGCAGTTGCCGACAAGGGCGAAATCATCATGTACGCCATAAGTGAGCATATTGAATTTGCTGGTGTTCACTCAGGTGATGCTACAATTCAGTTCCCAGCACAGAAACTATACGTTGAAACAGTAAGACGAATCAAACGTATCAGTAAGCAAATTGCTAAAGAATTGAATATTTCAGGACCATTCAATATCCAGTATCTTGCAAAAGGAAATGAAATCAAGGTAATTGAATGTAACTTGCGTGCTTCACGTAGTTTCCCATTCGTAAGTAAGGTTTTGAAGATTAACTTTATCGAATTGGCAACACGCATCATGCTTGGATTGCCGGTTGAAAAACCTCATAAGAACGAATTCGATTTGGATTATGTAGGTATCAAGGCTTCACAGTTCTCATTCAACCGTTTGCAGAAAGCAGACCCAGTGTTGGGCGTGGATATGACATCTACCGGCGAAGTCGGCTGTATCGGTGATGACGTTTCTGAAGCAATCCTTAAGAGTATGCTTTCTGTTGGTTTGCGTATTCCTCAGAAAAATATCTTGCTTTCAACAGGTACAGCTAAACAGAAAGTTGATATGCTTGATGCAGCCAAGATGTTGGCAAGTAAAGGATACAATTTGTTTGCCACAGGAGGAACACACCGCTTCCTACAGGAAAACGGAGTTCCAAGCACATTGGTATATTGGCCAAGCGAAACAGGCATGCAACCTCAGGCTTTGGATATGCTCCATGAAAAGAAAATCGATATGGTTGTAAATATTCCACGCGATTTGTCTGTTGGAGAATTGGACAATGGTTACAGAATCCGCCGTGCTGCAACCGACTTGAATATTCCTCTGATAACAAATGCTCGCCTTGCAAGTGCATTCATAAAAGCATTCTGCACATTATCTGTTGATGATATACAGATTAAGAGCTGGCAAGAATATAAGTAATTGAAGTTTTGCTAATTGCAAGACTTAAAAACTATGATATCCTGTGTTTACCGAAAGCAATGTTTGTTTTCGGTAAAACACAGGATTTTTTATTTTATCAGCCATACACGCCAAAGCATTTTTTTGATTTATGTCAGAAAAAATCTTATTTTTGCATTAAGAAGAGAAAATAGAATAGTTAAGGTATGGATTTAAGTAAGCACATTGCACAAAGAATTTCCGAGCTTTCATCACCGTTAAGCGAGGAATCATTGCAGAAAGTTGCCTCCATTTTAGTTAAGACTGAATTGAAAAAGAATTCGATGTATTTAAAAGAAGGAGAAGTAAGTAAGCACATAGGGTACGTTCATAAAGGAATGTTGCGTTTATATTATTACAAAAACAAACGTGACCTGACAGAGCATTTCGCCTGCGAAGGAACAAACTTTTTCTGTATAGAAAGTTTTTTCAGACAGAAACCAACTCGACTTATGATTGAAGCACTGGAAAACAGTATTGTTTACGGTCTGCCATACGACGAGCTTATGGAACTGATAAAAGAGAATTATGAAATAGAGGTAATGTATCGTACAATGATTGAAAATTCACTGATTCTTTCACAGCAAAAAGCTGATATGCTAAGATTTGAATCAGCAAATGAAAGATACTGCCGCTTGCTTAAGGAGCATCCGGAAATTATCCAAAGAGCTCCGCTTTCACATATAGCATCATATCTTCTTATGACACCGGAAACATTAAGCCGTGTCAGAGCAAGCCTACTTTAAATTTTGACAAATATCAATAAACGTTGATACATTAGTAAAATTGATATACATCAAACGACATTTGAAATAAAAGAATTTACTTTGCAGTCGAAAACAGAACTATGAAAAAGTATTATTAAAAAGTTATATTGTTTGAGACAATATATTTTTATAGGTGTTGGTAAAAAGGTAAAATGATTTAGGTTGTTTTTTATGATAACAAAGGACAATGATTACAAACTTTGTCCTTTGTTATTTTTTTATGCCTAATCCTAAGTTTCGCAATCTAAACTTTAAGTGGAAAAGGAAACAAATTGACAAGATAAAAGAACTGTTCAAAATATATCCGGCCCCACACATCCGTCGGTCCGGATATATTTCGAAATTAATACGGCCCGGCGAAAGCGTGGGTTCGGATATATTTTATTTTGCTCTGCGAACGCCTTTTATTATATTTGTGCATTATAAATCAAAAACAATACCGTGATGAAAACAAAACAAGAATTATTGAATATCCTTTCACATTTTGAATTGACAGAAAAGGTTGTTGATGCAGAACCTTTTGGCAACGGACATATCAATGACACTCTGAAAGTCACAAACGAAAAAGGAGAAATCAAATATGTTTTGCAGCGTATCAATCATTTGATATTTACTAATGTTGAAATGCTTCAGAACAATGTGCAAACTGTTACTACACATATCAGAAAGAAATTAGAAGCTAAAGGCGTTGATGATATTAACCGTAAAGTCCTTACTTTCATACCTTCAAAAGATGGTAAATCTTATTATTTTGACGGCGACAGTTATTGGAGAGTTTGTCTTTTCATTCCAAGAAGTGTAAGCTACGAAGAAGTTACTCCGGAATTATCATACGAAGCAGGAAAAGCTTTCGGTGAATTCCAGGCAATGCTTGCAGACCTTCCGGAAGGAGCACTAGGCGAAACTATTCCAAACTTCCATAATATGGAGTTCCGTCTTCAGCAATTCCGTGAAGCAATAGCTGAAAATAAGGCTGGACGATTGGATGAAGTAAAGGAGCTTGTTGATGAAATTGAAAAGCGCGCCGAAGCAATGTGCATTCAGGAACGCCTTTATCGTGAAGGAAAACTTAAGAAACGTACTAATCACTGCGATACTAAAGTCAACAATATATTATTCGACGCAGACGAGAAAAAAGTATTGTGCGTAATCGACCTTGATACTGTTATGCCTGGTTTCGTTCTGTCTGACATCGGAGACTTTATAAGAACTGCAGGAAATACTGGTGCAGAAGATGACAAGAACCTTGATAATGTAGGATTGAATATGCCTATTTTTGAAGCATATACAAAAGGATATATGGAAACAGCGAAGGCATTCCTTACTCCTGAAGAAATCAAGTTATTGCCTTATGGCGGACGACTTCTGACTTATATGCAAACTGTTCGCTTCCTTACTGATTATATCAACGGCGATACTTATTATAAAATCCATTACCCGGAGCATAATCTGGTAAGAACACGCGCTCAGTTCAAACATTTACAGAGTTTGGAAGAAAATGCTGCGGCAATGGATGAATTCATGAAACAGTGGCTATAACTCCACAAGTTATAGCACTGGCAAAACTTTAGTTATTAACTATCTAAAATCATTACTAGTATGAAGCACGAACTTATAAAGCTTCCTTATGAAGCTAACGCTCTTGAGCCTGTCATTTCCCAAAAGACAATAGAGTTTCATCACGGGAAGCATCTCCAGGCTTATGTGAACAATCTGAATAATCTGATTGCTGGAACGAAATATGAAAATATGAGCCTTGAGGATATTGTAAAAGATTCGGAAGGCGGTATTTTCAACAATGCGGGACAAATTCTGAATCATAATATGTATTTCCAGCAATTCTCGCCGGACGCAAACGGCAGACCTGACGAAATCCTTTTGGAAGCCATTCAGGCAGAATGGCAAACATTTGAAAACTTCCAGAAAGAATTCAATGCTGCAGCTGCAAGTCTGTTTGGTTCCGGTTGGGTGTGGCTCGCTGCTGATAAAGACAAAAAACTTAGCATACAAAAAGAAAGCAATGCAGGAAATCCTTTGACTAAAGGATTACAGCCAATCCTCTGTTTCGATGTTTGGGAACATGCATATTATCTCGACTACCAGAACAGACGAGCTGACCATATTTCCGCTCTTTGGAATATTATTGACTGGAATGTAATAGAAGAAAGATACAGAAGCTAATAATCTACTTCAGTTTATTCAGGAAATCTTCCATATATGTTCGTCCAATCGGAACACAAACTCCTTTCCAAGAGAGTTGTATCTGGTTGGACGAATAACTTAATATAGCTTTCTTTGCCACTATATATGATTTATGAACCCGTATGAAAAGTCCTTTCGGAAGCATATTAAATATAGACTTCATACTGGTTCTCGACAAAACATAACTGCCACTGCTACGCCTGTAAATCTTAGTGTAGTTTTCCATTGCTTCAATATAAATAATATCATCAACCGGAATAACAACATTATTATACTCCTGCTTGACTACTATTGTTTCCTGAGGCTGGGTTTTCTGAACTTTGCTTTCCATCGCCTCTATCCTTCTCAAAGCCTTATCCACAGCCTTTTCAAAACGCTCATAAGCAAATGGCTTATGCAGAAAGTCAACAGCGTCAAGATTGAATCCTTCGAGAGCAAATGAAGCATGTGCTGTTGTGAATATAAACACACATTCTTTTGGAAGAATATTTGCAATTTCCAATCCGCTGATACTGTTCATCTGAATATCCAGAAAAACCAAATTGGGTTTCTGACGGATAATTTCCTCCAGACCAATGCGAGGCTCACAATACGTCTGCAGCTCCATTCCGCCTTTACGGTTGCAGAAACTGCGTATAATGGTGAGAGCTAAAGGCTCGTCATCAATAGCTATACAGGAAATATTTCTCATAATATTCTTCTATATTCTGTTTTTACATTATAATAGGTTTATAACCAATCTTGTCTCATACAATTCTCCATTATATCCGGCAGATAATTTAAACTTACCCGGATAAAGAAGTTCCAGGCGTTTACGGCAATTCTCAATTCCTACAGCAGATACAATATCATTTCTGTCACGCATAATCTTGTTTTTGGTTTCAAAATCCAAAACGCCATTACTAACTTTTATTCTTATGGTGATACAGCAATCCTCATCTGACGATGCTCCATATTTGAAAGCATTTTCCACAAATGTTATCAGAATCATCGGCGGAATCATCATTTTGTCGTTATCTATTTCAGAAACAAAGTCTATTATTGTATGATGATTAAGGCGAAGCTTCTGCAAATCCACATATTGCCTGATATAATTTATCTCACTGCCAATATCTATGTAATCCGAAGTTGCCTGAGAATACATATACTTTAGAATATTGGAGAATTTAATGAAAGCAGTTTCCGTATGTTCCGATTGTGATATTACCAAAGCATAAAGCGAATTCAGAGTATTAAAAAGGAAATGAGGATTAATCTGGGATTTATATAACGACAATTCCGCCTTGTCTTTCTCTGCTTCAATTTCGTGTTTGGAAATTATCTGCCTGAACAGTTCGAACAACAGTTCGATTGCCAAGGAAAAGCCTGTTACAACCCAAAAGAAAAACCAGACCGTTTGTGAACGCAAGTGCTGCCTGGTTGTTTGTGGTAAAGGCGAGCGTGATGAATTTTCGGTAAAAGGAACTAGACTGACAAGTTCCGTTGCGAGTAAAAGAACAATTATTATCGCACAAACCTGCCAATATTTCTTCTGCATAACCAAAGATGGAATCTTCACTTTTCTATATACAAAATACAATATATAAAGATATGCGATAAGTATGAGTAGGAATGTTGTCTGATAAACAATCCATTTGTCAACCGGCAAAATCATTATCAGCATTGGCAGGAACACCAAGCAAAATAACAAGTCAATATATAGAGTTATCTTATTCTGTTTCATATCACAAAAATACAGTAATACCAGCATTTTGACAAACTTATGTTATTCCGGATATCATCACTTTCACGTCGTTTGTCAACACTAATTTCATACTAAACATTTAGTCTGTATAGATTTGTAGAAAACACTCGATAAACATGAAATATCTAACTTTTTTATGCATTCTTTCTTTGGCTCTTGCCGGTTGTAAACAAAACAAGGGAAACACGCAAGATGCACAATACCAGACAATGACTGTTGAAGCAAGTGACCGTTTGCTGAACTCAGAATTTGCAGCAGCAATAAGTGGAAAACAGTATGTTGAAATACGTCCTCAGGTTAGCGGAACGATAACCAGGATTTGTATAAACGAAGGTGATTTAGTGAAAAAAGGACAACTTCTGTTTGTAATAGATCAGGTTCCGTATAAAGCAGCCCTTGAAACTGCCATTGCCAATGTGAAAATGGCTGAAGCCAAACTGGAAACAGCAAAGCTCACAGCAGACAGTAAAAAAGAACTTTTCAATGAAAATGTGGTTTCTGAATTTGACTTGAAAACAGCGCAAAACGCATATCTGGAAGCTAAAGCTTACTTGGCACAGACAAAAGCAGAAGAAGTAAATGCAAGAAACAATCTTTCTTATACCGAAGTTAAAAGTCCTGTTGACGGATTTGCCAGTATGATTCCTTATCGTGTAGGCGCACTTGTGAGCAGCAGTATTGCAGAACCGCTGGTTACAGTTTCAGACGACAGCAACGTGAATGTTTATTTTTCCATGGCAGAGAATCAGATTCTGGACATTTTGCAACAATATGGCTCTTTGCATAAAGCTATAGAAAATCTACCGGAAGTAAGTCTCAAGCTTAGCAACGGAAAAGAATATAATCAGAAAGGACGCATCGACGCTATCAGCGGAACAATAGATGAATCAACAGGAGCAGTAAGCTTGAGAGCCACTTTCCCTAATCCCGACGGCTTGCTAAGAAACGGTGGTAGCGGAACTGTGTTGCTTCCATATGAACGTAAAGGTTGTATTGTTATTCCTCAAACAGCAACATATGAAATACAAAACAAGACATTTGTATTCAAAGTTGTTGACGGTTATGCAAAATCAACTGACATTGAAGTATTCCACCTCAACAATGGCACAGAATATATCGTTGAATCCGGACTGCAGCCTGGAGAAGAAATCATTTCAGAAGGCGCAGGTCTGATAAGTGATGGAACAAAGGTTAAATAACAGAAAAAACATCTTATATGAAAATACAGACATTTATTGATCGTCCTATTTTTGCCGGAGTAATTTCTGTTACAATTATAATAATTGGTTTGATAGGGCTTTCACAGCTTCCTATCGAACAATTCCCAGAAATTGCTCCGCCTACAGTAAAAGTTTCAGCAACATACACAGGAGCAAATGCTGAAACAGTAATGAAGAGTGTCAATGTTCCTTTGGAAGAAGCTATAAACGGTGTTGAAAATATGTCGTATATGGTTTCAACTGCCGCCAACACAGGAACTGCTAGTATAACTGTTTATTTCAGACAGGGAACTGATGCCGATATGGCTTTGGTTAACGTGCAGAACAGAATTGCTACGGCACAAGGACTTCTTCCTGCCGAAGTAACAAAAACAGGTATTACCGTCAGAAAAAGACAGACAAGTAATATCAAATCACTTGCTCTTTATAGTCCGGACGGCTCGTTCGACGAAAGTTTCCTGAACAATTACCTTAAGATAAACATCGAACCTAGATTGTCCAGAATTCCAGGTGTCGGTGAAGTAAACGTAATGGGTTCCGACTATTCTCTCCGAATTTGGCTGAATCCGCTTAAAATGGCAAGATATGGTTTGGTGCCTAGTGACATAACACAAGTTCTGGACGAACAGAACGTGGAAGCTCCAACAGGAACATTCGGGGCTGACTCAGAAAATACATTCCAATATGTACTGAAATACCGCGGCCGCTATGAAGAAGAAAAGGACTACGAAAACCTTGTTGTCCGCTCATTGCCGAATGGCGAAATCCTAAGACTTAAAGATATTGCACGAATAGAGTTAGGCTCAATGAGCTACACATATATCGGCGAAGTAAACGGTCTTCCTGGCGCAAACTGTATGATAGCACAGACATCAGGCTCAAATGCCAATGAAATTATCAAGCAGATTGACAGCGAAGCAGAGAAAATCAGAGAAACTCTTCCAAAAGGAATGGAGTTGGTGGACTTGATGAGTTCGAAAGACTTCCTGGATGCTTCTATCAAGAGTGTGGTAAAGACTTTGATTGAGGCTATTATCCTCGTTGTTCTTGTTGTTTATGTTTTCTTGCAGAGTCTGCGCTCAAGTATTATACCGACTATTGCAATTATCGTAAGTCTTATCGGAACATTCGCCTTCCTTTATGCTGCCGGCTTCAGTCTGAATATGCTGACGCTCTTCGCTCTTGTTCTTGTAATCGGAACGGTGGTTGACGATGCCATCGTTGTGGTGGAAGCCGTTCAGGCTAAGTTCGACGAAGGATATGTTTCCTCTTATCATGCCACAATTGATGCTATGGACAATATTACCTCAGCATTGATTACAACTACATTCGTTTTCATGGCGGTGTTTATTCCGGTATGTTTCATTGGAGGAACAACAGGTACATTCTACACGCAATTCGGTCTGACAATGGCTATTGCCGTTGCCATATCGGCACTCAACGCTCTTACGTTCTCTCCTGCCCTATGTGCTTTGATTATGACTCCACACACAACCGGTGAGAATGGAGAAAAGATGAGTTTCTCTTCACGGTTCCACGTTGCATTTGACGCATCATTCCAGAGAATGGTGAATAAATACAAATTCGGCGTTTTCTTCTTCCTGAAAAGAAAATGGCTTGCCGGTGCATTGCTTGTTGTTGCATTCTCAGGTTTGTTTATTCTGATGAAAACTACTAAGACTGGTCTTGTTCCTCAGGAAGATATGGGAACTATATTCATGAACGTACAAACACCTCCGGGAAGTAACCTTAGCGAAACAAAGCGTGTAATGGATATGGTTGAAAAACGTATCAAAGACATAGAGGAAATAAAAATGTATTCCAAAGTAACCGGTAACAGTATTATTAACGGACAAGGTGCATCAAACGGACAGTTTATCATAAGACTGAAAGACTGGTCGGAACGTGAAGGAAAAGAACACGACATAAATGCCGTCATAAATAAAATCTACAGTCTGACCGACGATATCAAAGGCGCCACAATCCGAGCATTCGGCCAGCCGATGATTTCCGGTTATGGTGTAAGTAACGGTTTCGAATTATACGTTCAGGACCAGAAAGGCGGAAGCATAGAAGATTTGCTGAAATACACCAGAAATATGATTGACGCAATGAACAAACGTCCGGAAATATCCAAAGCTTATACATCATTCGACACTAAATACCCTCAATATATGGTGGAAGTAGATGCTGCTCTATGTAAAAGGAACAACGTCTCTCCATCGGATGTTTTATCAACTCTTTCCGGATATATTGGCGGAAACTATGCGTCCAACATGAACCGATTCTCAAAGCTGTATCGTGTGATGATTCAGGCTTCGCCGGAATTCCGCCTCGACAAGGAATCATTGAACAATATCTTTGTCAGAACATCAGACGGCGAAATGTCACCAATCGGACAATACCTGAAACTAACCAGAGTTTATGGTTCCGAAATCCTTACACGATTCAACCTGTTCTCCGCAATATCAGTCAACGGAGTGCCGGCAGATGGATACAGTTCCGGTCAGGCTATTCAGGCAATCCGTGAAGTTGCAAAACAAACCTTGCCGGCAGGCTATGGATATGAATTCGGCGGTATGTCGCGCGAGGAAGCATCAACAGGAAATATGGCAGCATTGGTGTTCTTCGTTTGTGTTGTTTTCATTTACCTTATCCTTTGTGCGCTCTACGAAAGTATGTTCATTCCAATGGCTGTGATTCTTTCCGTTCCTTTCGGATTGGCAGGAAGTTTCTTATTTGCCAAGGTATTCGGATTGGAAAACAACATTTACATGCAGACAGGTTTGATTATGCTGATAGGTTTGCTTTCAAAAACTGCAATTCTTCTGACCGAATATGCCTCTGAAAGAAGAAAGCACGGAATGAGTATTTCGCAAGCCGCCCTTTCTGCTGCTAAGGTTCGTCTTCGTCCGATTCTTATGACTTCATTGACTATGATTTTCGGCCTTCTGCCAATGATGTTTGCAACCGGTGTCGGCGCAAACGGTAACATATCGCTCGGTGTCGGAACTGTTGGAGGTATGCTTATCGGAACTATTGCCCTGCTGTTCATCGTTCCGGTTCTTTTCACCATTTTCCAATATTTGCAGGAAAAGCTGATGCCGGAAAGGAATACACAACAACCAATAAAAAAGTAATGAATATGAAAAACGTAATCAGTTCCATCATAATCCTTGCGTTTGCAATGTCTGCCGGAAGTTGCCATATTTACCAGTCATACAAACGTCCGGAAATGTCCGTGGATAACGGACTTTTCCGCCAGGGCGAGGCAAGCGCTGACACTGTTTCAATAGCTACAGTATCGTGGAAAGAGTTTTTCTCCGACGAAAAACTCAAAACTCTGATCGAAACCGGGCTTGAAAACAACACAGACCTGCAAATAGCTCATCTCAGAGTGAATGAGGCTGAAGCTGTGTTGATGGCAGCAAATCTGTCTTTTCTCCCGTCAGTTTTCTTCAATCCAGACGCGTCGATAACTCATTCGAAAGCTAGCGGGACAGAAAAATCATACACCTTGGCAGGTTCTGCCAGTTGGGAAATTGATTTGTTCGGAAAATTGAGAAATGCACGAAAAGGTTCCGAAGCCGCTCTTTATCAAAGCAAGGCATACAGTCAGGCTGTGCGCGCACAATTAATTGCTACAATTGCCAACAGCTATTACACACTTCTTATGCTTGACGAGCAATTAAGTATCAGCCAGCGTACTTCCGAAAACTGGGGCAGCTATTTGCACACATTGAATGCATTGAAGAAAAACGGAACTGTCAACCAGGCTGAGATTTCGCAAGCCGAAGCCAGCAAACTGCAAACCGATGCTTCAGTTCTGAGTATCCGACAGCAAATACAATCGGTAGAAAACAGTCTGTCCGTTTTATTGGGAAATTCTCCGGGAGAGATTGACCGCAATACTTTGTCGGAACAGAAATTCCCTGTAGAAATGTCAACAGGCGTTCCTTTGGACTTGCTCAGGAATCGTCCGGACATAATCGAGGCTGAATGGGCTTTGGCTCAAGCTTATTACACTACAAATGAAGCTAGAGCTGCTTTTTATCCGTCCATTACGCTAAGCGGTTCTGCCGGATGGACCGACGGAAGCGGGTTGGCAATAGCAAATCCAAGCGGATGGTTGTTCAGTGCTGTTGGCTCACTCCTTCAACCTTTATTTAACAAAGGCCAGAACATTGCCCAGCTGAAAATAAGCAAAGCTCAGCAGGAAGAAGCTCTGCTGGCATTCAAACAAAGTATCCTGAATGCCGGAGCTGAAGTAAACGATGCTCTTACGCAGTGGCAAACTGCACAGAAAAGGTTTGAACTTGACTGTCAGCAAATCAAATCATTGCAGACAGCCGAGAAAAGTACAAAACTGCTTATGGAGCACGGAACTACTAATTATCTGGAAGTCCTCATCGCACAGCAAAGTCTGTTACAGGCTGAACTGACAAGAGTCGAAGATAAGTTTAATGAAATCCAAGGAATTACCAATCTCTATCACGCTTTGGGAGGTGGGAATTCCTGAAAATATTTTTGAGATTGCAGCAGCGGCTGCTTGCTCAGATTTTCTCTCTCTCTAAATTAAATTCTGAAGCTGTCGGTCTCTCCATTCTAAGCTATTACCAACATAAGTGTTTATCATAATAACGTTTCATACCTGAGAACCGGCAGCTTCTTCTTTTTCTTTCCTGAATGTTCCCACCTGACGCAAAACTTTTCCAGCAATATATCAATTGCTGAAAATATTTTTCCAAACAAAAACATGCGGCTGGAAAAATATTTTCATAGGCATGAAAATAAATTTTCTCCCCGATGAAAAATTTTTTTCATCCGAATGAAAAAATATTTTCTTTCAAGTCCAAAATATTCCTTTTTCAGACTAAAAAATATTATTGCTTTTCAAATTAAAAGACTTAATTTTGAAGCTTACTACAACAATCCTACATATAAGGAAAAAACGTTGCATACACATTAATTCTACGGGATAAAAACATAAATCTTGAAAAATACTACAAACATAACTTTGAGAAATGGAACAACAGATTTATAATACATTAATAATTGCCATGCCAATATTGGCAGTGATAGTTTTCATTGCCTTGTTTTTCATCAAAGCAGGATATGGAATTTTCCAGAACAAAAGTTGGGGAATAAGCATAAACAACCGTTTGGGATGGATTATCATGGAATGTCCGGTGTTTGTTGTAATGCTTTATCTTTGGATTACAGGAAACGAACCATTCAACCCTATATTGCTGACTTTCTTTTTACTTTTTGAGCTCCACTATTTCCAGCGTACATTCATATTCCCATTCCTTATGAACGGGAAAAGCCGTATGCCGCTCAGCATAATAGGATGCGGAGTCCTGTTCAACGTAATCAACGGATATATGCAGGGAGAATGGTTGTTCCATCTCGCTCCCGAAGGATATTACACAGATGAATGGTTTGCTTCGCCGGCTTTCATTTGTGGAGTTATTGTTTTCTTTGCCGGTATGTCCATAAATCTACATTCGGACCATGTTATCAGACATTTGCGTCCTAAAGGCGACACCAAACATTATCTTCCGCAAAAAGGATTCTACAAATACGTGACATCGGCTAATTATTTCGGCGAACTGGTTGAATGGACAGGATTCGCCATCCTGACACAGTCAACTGCAGCATGGATTTTCGTCTTATGGACATTTGCAAATCTTGCTCCACGAGCTTATAAAATAAAAGAAAAATATATAAAGGAATTTGGAGCTGATGCTGTTGGAAAAAGAAAATGTCTTATTCCTTTTATATACTGAAAACAAATAAAATATTATACTCGATATGAAACAGTCTGTTCTTTTTACGCCGGCTAGCATCGGACCTGTCACACTGCGCAACAGGACAATCCGTTCTGCAGCCTTCGAAAGTATGTGTCCGGGAAATTCTCCTTCAGAGGAGTTATTGAACTATCACCATTCTGTTGCTGCCGGAGGAATAGGGATGACAACAGTAGCTTATGCTGCCGTTACCAGAAGCGGTCTTTCATTCGACAAGCAGCTTTGGATGAGAAAAGAAATTGTTCCAGGACTGAGAAAAGTTACAGATGCCATACATAAGGAAGGAGCTGCTGCCAGCATTCAGTTGGGGCACTGCGGGAACATGTCTCACAAAAGTATCTGTGGCGAAACGCCTGTTGGAGCTTGCACGGGATTCAACCTCTACTCTCCTACCTTCGTAAGAGGATTGAGAAGAGAAGAACTTCCGGAATTAGCCAAAGCATACGGCGACTCTGTCAGACTGGCTAGAGAATCCGGATTCGACGCTGTTGAAATCCATGCCGGACATGGTTATCTGATAAGCCAGTTCCTGTCACCATATACAAATCACAGAAAAGACGAATATGGCGGCAGCCTCAGCAACAGAATGAGATTCATGGACCAGGTAATGGACGAAGTGATGAAAGCTGCCGGCAACGACATGGCTGTTCTGGTGAAAATGAATATGCGTGACGGATTCAAAGGCGGAATGGAAATTGACGAAAGTATTGAAGTGGCAAAACGTCTGAAAGAAGACGGCGCGCAAGCTTTGGTGCTGAGTGGAGGATTTGTGAGCAAAGCACCGATGTATGTAATGCGCGGAGCTATGCCAATACGTACGCTCACTCATTATATGGATTGCTGGTGGCTCAAGTTGGGAGTTCGCCTTGCCGGAAGGATGATGATTCCTACTGTTCCGTTCAAAGAAGCATATTTCCTCGAAGATGCTCTGAAATTCAGAGAAGTTATCAAAGATATTCCACTTGTTTATGTTGGTGGTTTGGTGTCAAGAAGCAAAATTGACGAAGTTCTTGACAAAGGCTTTGAATTTGTGCAAATGGGACGTGCGGTGCTGAACGAACCGGGATTCGTGAACCGTATGATGAAGGAAGAGAATGCACGTTGCAACTGCAAACACAGCAACTATTGCATAGGCAGAATGTATTCCTTGAATATGGCTTGTCATCAGCATTTGAACGAGCCTTTACCTAAGTTTATTGAAAAGGAAATTGAGGAATTGGAGAAAAAATAATACAGGAAAGAAAATGAATAAAATTGCTGTCATAACCGGCGCTGACGGAGGAATGGGTTCTGAAATAACCCGTGAAGTCGCAGCTGCCGGATATAAAACCATAATGCTCTGCCAGACAAAGGGAAAAGGAGAAGAAAGGAAAAGACAAATAATAGAAAAAACTGGTAATAACGACATTGAAGTAAAGCAAATTGACCTTTCGTCGATGAGCAGTATCTCAAAACTATGTGACGAATTGCTCAAGGAATTGCCGTCAATTGATTTGCTTATGAACAATGCCGGAACAATGTGTACTCATTTCAAACAAACCGAAGAGGGATTTGAATATACTGTTGCGGTAAATTATCTTGCTCCGTTCCTTCTTTCAAACAAGCTTGTTCCTCTGATGCACAAAGGAAGTCGCATTGTGAATATGGTTTCATGTACTTACAAAATCGGAAAAGTAGGTGAAAAATTCTTTACTCACGGACGTGACAGCAAAAGTTTTTGGAGAATTCCTATTTACAGCAACACTAAATATGCCTTGTGGATGTTCACCTATGAGCTTTCGCAAAGACTGAAAGACAGAGGAATCTCAGTTAATGCTGCCGACCCGGGAATCGTTTCCACAAATATTATAAGAATGGATATGTGGTTTGATTTCCTGACAGACATTATTTATCGTCCGCTGATAAGAACTCCTCGCCAAGGAGCAGACACGGCAATTCATCTTTTGTTGGACAAATGTTACGAAGGTACAACAGGAGAAATGTTTGCTTCAAACAAACAGAAAACTTTGAAATCTTGTTTCAAGAACAGAGATATAAGTTCTAAATTATGGAGCAAAACAGAAGAAATGCTGAGTAAATTCCTAAAATAATTCTATTAAAGGACATTTATTATCATTGGCCATATAAGACAAAGCAAATCTCTAATATTCAAATTCTAAACCAACAAAATGCGTAGTCAAATGGTAATATTTAAGCATTTTCACAGTAACAATATTTCAAAAAAACTATTGTCAGCTATTGCATATTAAAAAATATTGCCTACCTTTGCACCCGCAATCGAGAGAGAGATTGCTAATAAATAAAAAACAATGCCTCTTTAGCTCAGTTGGCCAGAGCACGTGATTTGTAATCTCGGGGTCGTTGGTTCGAATCCGACAAGAGGCTCAAAAGGTTTTAAGTTTATTAGTTTATAAGTTAATTAGTTTTTTAGTTTAAAACTTAGAAACTCAAAAACTGAAAAACTCAAAAACTTAAATTAGGGCAGTTACCAGAGTGGCCAAATGGGGCTGACTGTAACTCAGCTGGCTTACGCCTTCGGTGGTTCGAATCCATCACTGCCCACAACATTTTTTTCATAACGTATTGATTTTGCCTCTTTAGCTCAGTTGGCCAGAGCACGTGATTTGTAATCTCGGGGTCGTTGGTTCGAATCCGACAAGAGGCTCAAAGGTTTTAAGTTTATTAGTTTATAAGTTAATTAGTTTTTTAGTTTAAAACTTAGAAACTCAAAAACTGAAAAACTCAAAAACTTAAATTAGGGCAGTTACCAGAGTGGCCAAATGGGGCTGACTGTAACTCAGCTGGCTTACGCCTTCGGTGGTTCGAATCCATCACTGCCCACACATTTTTCATAACGTATAAATATTGCCTCTTTAGCTCAGTTGGCCAGAGCACGTGATTTGTAATCTCGGGGTCGTTGGTTCGAATCCGACAAGAGGCTCAAAAGAGAATCTGCTGTGAAGCAGGTTCTCTTTTTGTTTATATAAATACCAAAATCCATCAACCGTTTTATCTATATTTCAATCATAATAATATTTCGTTACATCATTCAAAAATATTTCCAAACAATAAAGCAAGCGCATAATTATCCTTATCTTTACGGCAACAAAAAAGAAAAGCGAACAGAAGATGATAAACGAAAGTTTAATTGATGACTTCCGAATTAAATGGAATAGAATACAAACAGCTCTGAAAGAAATAAATGCAGACGGATGCTTATTGTCTGCCGGTGTCAATTTATTCTACGTAACCGGACAAATGTATAATGGTTACTTCTATCTTCCTGTAGAAGGAGAACCATGGTTATTTATTAAACGTCCGAATGACCTTAAAGGAAATAATTTAGTTTATATCCGCAAGCCAGAACAACTTCCGGAAATGTTTGAGAAATATGGAATAAAACTACCGGAAAAACTTCTTCTTGAAGCTGATGAACTGACTTACTCAGAATATACTAGGTTGCAAAATATCTTCAATCCTAGAGAAACAGGAAACGCAACAAGCCTGATGCGAAATATCCGAAGAGTTAAAACCCCATATGAAATTTCCCAAACAAGAATATCTGCCGCAAAACATGCTGCAACTTACAGAGAAATCCCTAACTGCTTCAAGCCTGGAATGACTGACCTGGAATTCCAGTTTGAGATAGAACATTGCATGAGAAAGAATGGTTCTATTGGATTATTCCGTGCTTTCGGTGCAAATATGGATATATTTATGGGAAGCCTTCTTGCCGGAGAAAACGCGGAAGCTCCTTCCCCATTCGACTTTGCTCTTGGTGGAGCCGGAGTTGACATTTCATGTCCATTGGGCGCAAACGGAACACTGCTTAAGGAAGGAACAGCCATAATGGTGGATATGGCAGGAAACTATACTGCATATATGACTGATATGACTCGAGTTTTTTCTGTTGGAAAACTTACTGAACTGGCATATAAAGCTCATCAGGTTGCATTGGAAATTCAGGAAGAAATAGCATCAGCAACTCGTCCGGGCGCCCTTTGTTCCGAATTATACAATATTGCGGCAAGAATAGTAGAGAAAGAGAAACTTGAAGCTTATTTCATGGGCACCAAACAGCAGGCTAAATTCGTAGGCCACGGAATAGGATTACAAATCAATGAGCTTCCTGTTCTTACACCTCGCTCAAAGGAAATCCTTGAAAAAAATATGATTTTCGCCTTGGAACCTAAGTTTGTTATTCCCGGAGTCGGTGCCGTAGGAATAGAAAACAGTTTTCTTGTTACAGCTAACGGCTCGGAAAAGCTGACTGTTTTCCCTGAAGAAATCCATATGTTATAAGACAAATAAGTATTCTAAACATTAAACAATAATATAACGATTAATTGGGTATGAAAAGAATTCTTCTTCTATTAGCATTATTGGCTATTGTGTCAATGCCATCAAATGCTATCAAGCCGGAAGATGTAAAGCCGGTAAAGAATGTAATAGTATTAATTCCGGATGGAACTTCTCTGTCATCTGTTTCTTTGGCGAGATGGATTCAGTGGTATGAAAATCCGGACAAGCCAAATCTGAATATCGACCCTTATATTTGCGGTACAGTAAGAACTCATTCATCCAATGCTCCTATTGGTGATTCTGCTCCTACAACATCTTGCTATATGAGCGGTTATCCAAGCAGAACCGGTTATGTTTCAACTTATCCGGTAGCAGACCCAGGAAATGATATTTATCCTATGGATTCAAGCAGAGCTTATCAGCCGTTGACTACTGTATTGGAAGCAGCAAAAATACTGAAAGGAAAATCAACAGGACTTGTGTTTACATGTGAGTTCCCGCATGCAACTCCTGCCGATTGCTCCGCTCACAGCTACAACCGCGGACGTTACGACTGGATTTCACGCCAAATGGCTCACAATGACTTAAACGTGGTTATCGGTGGAGGAACCAGTTTGTTGCCTGAAGAATGCGAATCTTATCTAAAATCAAACGGATATTCCGTATATAAAGATGATCTTAAAGGTATGCGTTCTGACAAAAACGACAAAATGTGGGCTTTGTTCTGTGAAAGAGAAATGAACTATGACATTGACCGTAATCCAGAAGAACAACCTTCAATTGAGGAAATGACAAAAACAGCTATTGAAAAGTTGTCAAAGAACGAGAACGGTTTCTTCCTGATGGTTGAAGGAAGTAAAGTTGACTGGGCTGCACATGCCAACGACCCGGTTGGTATTGTTTCTGACCTGTTAGCTTTCGACCGTGCTTGCGGAGTTGCTCTCGAATTTGCTCGCCAGAATAAAGAAACAGCTGTAGTAATTATGCCTGACCACGGAAACAGCGGTTTGAGCATCGGACGTAGTAGCTGTAAAGGATATGACAAACTAACAAAAGACCAGCTGTTCCACCAACTATCTTTATTCAAACTTACTGCTGATGGCTTGGCAAAGAAAGTAAACAGTGTGCCAAACTCAGAAGTTCAGGAAGTTTTCAGAGAATATGCAGGTTTTGAATTGACAGAACAGGAACTGAACGCATTGAACCATTGCAAAGACTATAAAAACAGTCCTATTCCAGAAAATGAAAGAGGCAATGAATCATTATCTTCTTTGTATAGCGATGCTTTGAATGGTTTTATGGCTAAATTAATCACAGAACGTTCATGCATCGGATTTACAACAGGCGGACACACTGGTGAAGAAGTTTTCCTGGCCGCTTATCATCCGGAGAATACTCTACCAATTGGTATGAACACAAATATCGAAATGAATGCTTATTTATGCGCATTATTCGGATTTGACAGAAACAAACTGGACGAACTTAGCAACAAGAATTTTGCTAAACATAGCGAAGTGTTCAAAGATTTCAAATATGAAATTGTTCCTGCTAAAGACGAAAAGTCTTTCCCTACTCTTGTTGTAAAGAACAAGAAAAAACAGCTTACTATTAACCCTTTCACTAACATTGTGAAAGTTGGCAAGAAAGGTAATGAAGAAATTCGTCTTAATTCTGTCATTGTTTATGTTGACAAGAACAACACATTCTATTTACCACAGGAACTTAGTTCTTATTTGAATAAATAATTGATTATTCATACATAATATATAAGGTTCATGGATTTTTAAATAAAAACTCCATGAACCTTTGGTTTATAATCTAACATAACAATTACTGCTATATGAATAAAATAGTCATAGCCATTGATTCTTTCAAAGGTTCATTGTCTTCAGCAGAACTTGGGAAAGCAGTGGAAAAAGGTATTCATAATATATATCCTGAATGTAACACTGTTGTTCTACCTGTTGCAGATGGCGGCGAAGGCACAGTTGAATCACTGATGACACACAACGACGGACATATTGTTGATGTGAAAGTTCACAATCCTTTGGGAGAAATAATCAATGCCCAATATGGAATAAGTAACGATACGGCATTCATGGAAATGGCTGCTGCGAGCGGTCTGTCTCTGATTCCATATAAACCGGGAAATGTTATGTTGACCAACACCTATGGAACAGGAGAAATGATTCTTGATGCCATAAAAAAAGGTTGTAAGAATTTCATTATAGGAATTGGAGGAAGTGCAACAAATGATGCAGGATTGGGAATGCTGCAAGCTCTAGGATTCAGTATCATTGATAAGAAAGGTAACAATATCAATATTTCCGGTAATAATCTAACTGCAGTACATCATATTGATTCTTCAAATATTGATGAAGCTATTAAAGAATGCTCATTCAATATTATTACTGACGTTAAGAATCCATTTTATGGAGAAAACGGAGCTGCATATATTTTCGCGCCGCAAAAAGGAGCAGATCCGGAAATGGTAAAACATTTGGATGACGGACTGCAAAACATAGCTTACATTATCAAGAAAGAAAAAGGAATAGACATACAGAAAGTTGAAGGAAGCGGTGCTGCCGGCGGTTTGGGAGGAATTTTCCATTCTTACCTTAATGCAACTCTTACATCCGGCATAGAATTCATTCTGCAATTCATGAATTTTGATTCCATTATCCAAAATGCAGATTTGATTATAACCGGAGAAGGAAAACTTGACAAACAAACAAAATCAGGAAAAGCCATCAGCGGAATAATAAACCATGCCAACAAATTCAATATTCCTGTTATAGCTTTATCCGGGAACACAGAAGAAGCAGATCAACAAATATTGGAACAAGGCCTGACTGCATATTGGAGTATACATAAATCACCCATAGAAATTGAAAAAGCTATGGATTGTGAATATACTGCTAAACATATACAAGATACAACAGAGCAAATTATGAGATTCCATAAAGCTTTTGTTAAACAAACAGAGTAAAAACATTTCTAAACTAATGAGGAACTAGATATAATTATTTGTTACAAAAAGCCTATAAAATGCGGGAAACACATTAAATATATATCCTATATAATATAAATAACAAAAAAACTCGCCATAAGGTTTTGGGAATAAAATATAATTTCTAACTTTATGGACACATAACAAATATCAATTTATAAAACCATGAAAAAAATAGTATTATTAGTGGCATTCTGCCTTGGAATTGGAAGTGCATTTGCACAAGATATTGAGAAGTTGAAAGCAGACGGTGACGCTGCATTGAATGCAAAAAACTACACAGAAGCTTTAGCCAAGTATGGGGAATACTTGAAACTAACCGAATACAAAGACACAGTCCGTATCTTTAATTGCGGTTTTTGCGCAAATCAAGCAAAGAATTATGCTGAAGCAGCAAAATATTTCGATATGGCTGTTAAATTCAATTACAATCTGGACGATTCATATACAGGAGAAGCAATGGCTTACCGCAATCTGAATAAGACAGAAGAATTTTTTGACACTGTTGAAGCCGGATTAAAAGCTTTGCCAGGAAATGCAAATCTTGAAAAAATGTTATATGCCTACGGTATAAAACAAGGACAGGCTGCACAGAAAAAAGGTGATATTGAAACTGCAACAAGAATGTATAAAGCAGTTCTGAACTCTTCAAACAAAAAACATCAGGAAGGAGCTTATCAAAGTTTAGGTGGTATGCTTTATAATGCTGGAGCAACAAAATTAAACGAAATCCATCCTCTTGCAACTTCAGATCCTGATAAATATAATACAGAAAAAGCAAAAGCTGATGCACAATTGAAAGAAGCTAAGGGATATTTGGATAAAGCATTGGAACTTAATCCAAACAATGCAAATGCTAAAAAATTAGTTGATGCTATTGCTGCAACTCTTAAATAAAACTGTTTTAATATAGGTTTGAACATACGTTTTATTACGTTCGACCTTAGACAAAAATAGGTCCGGTTCTACATATTCGTGGGTTCGGACCTATTTTTATATTTTGTTTCTTAAATCTCTTATTACAATTTTATCTTATTTTATCTATCCTAATCTATATATCCAAAAAGATAAAAAACAGCCCACCTTAATAACACTTAATTAGTATTCAATCTAAAATCCGAACAAAACACAACAAAATAAACGAATATTATTACAAAGTAAAACCAAGCAAGTTTTTAAATAACGATTAACAGAAAAAAAGTATTTTATATTCCAAAACGTAATATATTTGCGAAAAACTAAAAGCAAAAAGATAGCTTTATAGCCAAATACATTATAATATGACAAATAAAATAAGGTTTAGCAAAATGCATGGTGCAGGAAACGATTATATTTACGTTGACACCACCAAACAGACAATCAGCAACCCAACTGAATTGGCTATCAAATGGAGTAAATTCCATACAGGTATTGGATCTGACGGATTAGTCCTGATAGGTAAATCTAATATAGCAGATTTCAGTATGCGCATATTTAATTCGG
Organism: Parabacteroides sp. KHUB-01; assembly: GCF_056640935.1. Taxonomy (NCBI): domain Bacteria; kingdom Pseudomonadati; phylum Bacteroidota; class Bacteroidia; order Bacteroidales; family Tannerellaceae; genus Parabacteroides; species Parabacteroides sp. KHUB-01. Next base: position 1,087,349 of record NZ_CM153256.1, read on the forward strand.
ACGGCTCAGAAGCAAAAATGTGTGGAAACGCATCCAGATGTATTGGTAAATTTGTTTATGAAAATGGATTGACAAATAAACAAAACATTTCTTTAGACACTAATTCAGGAATCAAATATCTGAAACTTATTATTGAAGATAAAGTTGTAAAAAAGGTTTCAGTTGATATGGGCAATCCTGAAATAAAATCAGACATACTGAAAATACGCTTAGACAATGGTATGGAATTTTCCGGTTCCAGTATTTCTATGGGTAATCCGCATTATGTAGTTTTTACTAATAATATTGAAGAAGTAAATTTGTCAGAAATCGGACCAATGATAGAAAACCATAAATTCTTCCCGGACAGAACGAATGTTGAATTTGCTCAAATAACAGGCAATAACACAATAAGAATGAGAGTTTGGGAAAGAGGTTCCGGAATTACATTTGCATGTGGCACCGGAGCATGCGCAACAGCTGTTGCAGCAATCAACAAAGGATTGGTATCAAAAGACAGTCCGGTTATAATAAACATGGATGGAGGAAGCCTTAGCATAGAATGGAAAAACAAAACAAATCAGGTTATAATGACAGGCGAAGCTACTCATGTATTTGATGGAGAAATAAATTTATAAAATTATTAATGGATTAAACAAAACAATAAATATTATGGCTTTAGCAAATGAACATTATTTGAAACTACAAAACAATTATCTGTTTTCGGATATTGCAAAGAAAGTTAACTCTTTCAAAATTACTCATCCTAAAAGCAAAATAATCAGAATGGGAATTGGTGACGTAACCCAACCTCTTGCTCCGGCAGTAATTGAAGCTATGCATAAAGCTGTAGACGAGATGAGTAAAAAAGACACATTCCACGGATATGGCCCAGAGCAAGGTTATTCATTCCTTTTTGACGCAATAATCAAAAATGATTATGAAAGCCGCGGAATATTTATCGAACCGGGAGAAGTTTTCATTAGCGACGGAGCAAAAAGTGATTGTGGTAATATTGGTGATATTTTCCGTCATGACAACAGCATTGGTGTAACAGACCCGGTGTATCCGGTTTATATTGACTCAAACGTGATGAGCGGACGTACAGGTGTTCTGACTGATGGAAAATGGAGTGATGTCGTTTATATTCCATGTACGGAAGAGAATAATTTCATTCCTAGCCTTCCATCCAGAAGAGTTGATATAATATATCTATGCTATCCGAACAACCCAACAGGGACAACTCTCACTAAAGAAGAATTGAAAAAATGGGTCAATTATGCTTTGGCAAATGATGCTATAATTATGTTCGACTCTGCTTATGAAGCATACATACAAGATCCTAGTATACCACACTCAATCTATGAAATAAAAGGAGCCAAAAAGGTTGCTATCGAGTTCAGAAGTTTTTCAAAGACAGCAGGTTTCACAGGAGTCAGATGCGGATATACTATTGTTCCTAAAGAACTAAGAGCTACAACTTTGAATGGGGAAATCGTCTCTCCAAACAAATTGTGGAACAGACGACAGTGCACAAAATTCAATGGAACAAGCTATATAACTCAACGTGGAGCCGAAGCAGTATATTCTCCTGAGGGAAAAGTCCAGGTAAAAAACACTATCAACTATTATATGACTAACGCAAAAATAATGCGTGAAGGACTGACAGAATGCGGACTGAAAGTTTATGGTGGAGAGAATGCGCCATATTTGTGGGTTAAAGCTCCGGACGGATTGACTTCATGGAAATTCTTCGAAAAACTACTTTATGAAGTACATATTGTAAGTACTCCGGGCGTAGGTTTCGGGCCATGTGGCGAAGGCTATCTAAGACTTACTGCATTTGGCGACAGAGACGAAACCATTGAAGCTATTGAAAGATTGAGAAAATGGTCTAGATAACTCTTTATAATAATTAAAGTATATTACATTCAAATACTACAATTTATTTGAATTGTTTTGTTTTTCCACGAAAGCAGTTCGCTGTGAAGCGAGCTGCTTTCTCTTTATATACAAACAAGCATAGCTGCAGACATGATATATAAATTAGTAAACGTGCTTTAAATAATCGATATTTTTATGTAATTTTGGCGAACAAAAGAAATATTAGAAACTACCAAAAATGATCGAACGCATTTATATTCTTGAAAATGTAGATCCTATTATTTTTTACGGGGTAAACAACAGCAACATGCAACTGATAAAAACCCTGTTTCCTAAGTTGCGTATTGTTGCAAGAGGGAATGTAATGAAAGTTATCGGTGAAGAAGAAGAATCAGAACTCTTCCTGAGAAAAATAAGAGAAATCGAGAAATTCTGCGAAGAGTATAATTCTCTTAGCGACGAAATAATAATCGATATAATAAAAGGTAAAGCCCCAACCGTTGTAAAGCACGAAAATCTTATCATACACGGAATGAACGGCAAACCTATCACTGCCCGTACAGAAAACCAACAAAAACTGGTCAATGCTTTTGAGAACAACGATTTGGTTTTCGCCACAGGTCCTGCAGGTTCCGGAAAGACATTCGTTGCCATTGCCTTGGCTGTCAAAGCTCTCAAAAACAAAGAAGTCCGTAAAATCATATTAAGCCGTCCGGCTGTTGAAGCCGGAGAAAAGCTGGGATTCCTTCCTGGTGAGATGAAAGACAAGCTGGATCCATATTTACAACCGCTCTACGATGCGCTGCAGGATATGATTCCGGTTGCAAAGCTCAAAGAATATATGGAAAATAATGTCATTCAAATTGCTCCATTGGCTTTTATGCGAGGCAGAACTCTGAATGACGCAGTTATTATCCTTGACGAAGCACAAAACACAACAACTCATCAGATAAAAATGTTCCTTACACGTCTAGGAACAAACGCTAAGATGATTATTACTGGTGACGTAACACAGATTGACCTTCCTCCAACCGCTACTTCTGGTCTGATTCAGGCAATGCAGATTCTGAAGAACGTAAACGGAATCGGAAAAGTCGAGTTCACCAAAAAAGATATTGTCCGTCATAAGTTAGTTCAGCGCATTGTTGAGGCTTATGACAAATTCGATAAAAACAAAAAGAAAGAAGCCGAAGAGGCGAAAAAGTCAAAAGAAAACAAAACAACAACAAATCCATAATAAATTAAAGTTATGAAAAAGGCTTTAGTAAAAACAGATTTTAATTTCCCGGGACAGAAAAGTGTATATCACGGAAAAGTTCGTGATGTATATAGTGTAAATGAAAACTTGCTGGTAATGGTTGCAACAGACAGAATCTCAGCATTCGACGTTGTATTGCCAGAAGGTATTCCTTATAAAGGTCAGATGTTGAACCAGATTGCAGCAAAATTCCTTGATGCTACAACTGACATTTGTCCAAACTGGAAACTTGCTTCTCCGGACCCAATGGTTACAGTTGGTGTGCGTTGCGAAGGTTTCCCTGTTGAAATGATTGTTCGTGGCTATTTGTGCGGAAGCGCTTGGCGTGCATACAAGAGCGGTGTTCGCGAAATTTGCGGCGTGAAACTTCCTGAAGGAATGCGCGAAAACGAACGTTTCCCTGAACCAATCATCACACCGACTACTAAGGCTGAAATTGGCGAACACGACCAGGATATCTCTAAGGAAGAAATATTGGCTAAAGGCCTTGCAACTCCTGAAGAATACGAATTGCTTGAGAAATATACTTTGGCATTGTTCAAACGTGGAACTGAAATAGCTGAAAAACGTGGTCTTATCCTTGTTGACACTAAATACGAATTCGGTAAGCACAACGGTCAGATTTATTTGATGGACGAAATCCACACTCCGGACTCTTCACGTTATTTCTATCTTGAAGGTTATCAGGAACGCTTCGAAAAAGGTGAAGCTCAGAAACAGCTTTCAAAAGAATTCGTTCGTGAATGGTTGATGGAAAACAACTTCCAGGGTAAAGCAGGTCAGGTTGTTCCTGAAATGACTCCGGAAATCGTTGAAAGCATCAGCAACCGTTACATCGAACTTTACGAGCACATCACTGGTGAAACTTTCGTTAAGGAAGAAACTGACAACATCCACGATCGTATCGAAAAGAACGTAACTGAATATTTACAGAACAAATAAATCAGACGAAGAATGACGAAGTACGGTTCAGAAAAAATACTTCCCTACAATCAAGAGGAGCATAAAGGTATTCAGGTCAGACGTATGTTTGATGCCATTGCCGGCAAATACGACTTGCTGAACCATACGCTCTCGTTCGGTTTTGATAAAGGATGGCGCAGGAAAGGAATAAATTTCCTGCGTCCTTTCTCCCCTAATAAAATTCTGGATATCGCAACCGGAACAGGCGACCTTGCGATATCCATGTATAAAACACTGAAGTCGGACACTATCATCGGAGCTGACATATCTGAAGGAATGATGCAGGTCGGAAGAGAAAAAGTGGCAAAAGCAGGATTCCAGGACCATATTTCATTTGAACAACAGGACTGCACAGCTCTCACCTACGAAGACAACAGTTTCGATGCCGTAACAGCAGCTTTCGGTGTCCGTAATTTTGAAAACATCAGGCAAGGACTTGCCGAAATGTATCGTGTTCTGAAACCTGGAGGACATATTATGATTCTCGAACTCTCAACACCTGAGAAGTTCCCGATGAAACAGCTCTATGGTTTGTACTCAAAACTCGTCATACCAAATATCGGACGATTGATTTCCAAAGAAAAAGCCGCCTACAGTTATCTTCCGGAATCCATCAAAGTCGTACCACAAGGCAAAGTAATGGAAGATTTGCTTACGGATGTAGGTTTTAAAGATGCCAAAGCCAAAACTTTGACATTTGGGATATGTTCATTATATACAGGAACAAAATAAATTGTAAAGCTTATGCAAAAATATGGTTTATTAGGATATCCACTGGGACATTCTTTTTCGAAAAATTATTTCAACCAGAAGTTTGAATCGGAAAAAATAGATGCCCAATATGTTAACTTTGAAATCTCCGACATTAAGTATATCAAAAATGTCTTGAAAGAAAATCCCAATCTTAACGGATTGAATGTAACTATTCCCTACAAGGAACAGGTTATCCCTTATCTGGATGATTTGGATGAAGACGCAAGACTGATTGGTGCAGTTAACGTAATAAAATTCACAAAAGGATTTTTGGGTAAAACAAAACTAATAGGATATAATTCAGATATTATTGGCTTCAAACGCTCTATTGAACCGTTGCTGGACTCTTCACACCGCAAGGCTCTGATTCTTGGCACCGGAGGAGCTTCAAAAGCGGTTATGCATGGTCTGAAGCAATTGGGCGTTGGAACTACTTTCGTTTCCAGAACTCCCAAAGAACATTGCATCACCTATCAGGATGTCACACCAGAGTTGCTTGAAAGCTACACTGTGATAGTCAACACCACTCCACTTGGTATGTTCCCAAATGTTGACGCCTGTCCTGACATTCCATATGATGCTCTCACCCCAAAGCATCTTCTTTATGATTTGCTATATAATCCGGACGAAACTCTCTTTATGAAAAAAGGAAAAGAACACGGAGCTGTAGTCAAAAACGGTTTGGAAATGCTGCTTCTTCAAGCATTTGCTGCTTGGGAAATCTGGCAGAAATAAAAGATATTACATCATAAGCCTGAAAATCACGCAATTGCATTTTCAGGCTTTTTTGTGTTTATGATGCAATTCAATATACAGACCTTCATTTGCTGAAAAACAAAACACTTCATAAATTTGCCTCATAAAAGTATTAATATATGAACAACGGCAAACCATATAAAGATTTTGGTGATTTTCTGAAAAGTATTTTCCCTTATAAGGTGCAGAAAATATCCATAAACGCAGGATTCACCTGCCCAAACCGCGACGGAAGCAAAGGCTGGGGCGGATGCACATACTGCAACAATCAGACATTCAGCCCGGAATATTGCAAAACAGACAAGTCGATAACACAGCAGCTCGAAGAAGGAGTTCATTTCTTTAAGAGGAAATATCCGGAAATGAAATATCTGGCATATTTCCAGGCATATACAAATACCTATGACAGTATAGACAAACTTATCGAAAAATATGAGGAAGCTATTTCTTTCAAGGATGTTTCCGGACTTATCATTGGAACCAGACCAGACTGTATGCCTGAACCTTTGCTGGATTATTTTGAGGATTTGTCAAAAAGAACTTTCGTAATGGTAGAATATGGCGTTGAAAGTACGAACGACAAAACATTAGTCCGCATAAACCGTGGGCATACTTTTGCTGAAGCAGAAGAAGCTATCAGAAAAACAGCAGGCAGAAATATTCATACCGGTGTACATTTGATACTTGGTTTGCCTGGAGAGTCAAAAGAAGATATTCTGCATCATGCAGATGTTATCTCGCAACTCCCGATTACGACTCTTAAGCTTCATCAGCTACAATTAATAAAAAACACACGAATGGCTAACGAGTTCTATAACGACAGCTCGGATTTCCATCTTTATACAGCTGACGAATATATTGACCTGGTCATTGACTTTATTGAAAGATTGAATCCGGAAATCGTAGTTGAAAGGTTTGTATCACAATCACCCAAACAATTGCTTATCGCGCCGGACTGGGGATTGAAAAACTATGAATTCACGGCTAAAGTGATGAAAAGAATTGCAGAAAGAGACACTTGGCAAGGAAAACTTTACCATAAATAAAAAACAAAAACGGGCTTGATTCTTAACAATAGAACAAGCCCGATGTAACAAAGAATAAAACAACCTTAAACATTATATCTCAAAATTAAACACCATATTCACTGAGACTTCACTATTATAACACTGACAGGATACATTTGGTTCATCATTTCCCGAAAAAAATATTCACTTTCTATGTTACAAAATTTCCTCACCTACGTTTTATTTAATAAAAGAAAATCAATCGGAATTTTAAATGGCAAATAACAATGACAAAAACGTGCTGGTTGATACATTCTCAAACTTAAGATATCGCTTCAAGCGCATCGCGCTTAAGATTCTTAACGGAGAAGAAGATGCTGAAGATGCCCTTCAGGATGCTTTCTGCAAACTCTGGACGCACTGCGACAAAATCAAGTCGGCAAGCGAAGCCGAGGCTCTAATAACAGTGGCTGTAAGAAACGCATCAATTGATTCCTGGCGAAAACAACAACACTATCAAAGTGTGGAGCTGAACCAAGAAATTAAATCTGAAACAACTGATTCAACATACAACAGCATTGAGACTAAAGAAAAATATCATCTGATTGAAATGATTATTGAGCAAAAGCTAACTCCTTTACAACAGGAAATCCTGAAACGCAGAGATTTTGAAGGAGAAGAATACGAGCAAATTGCCGAATCGCTGAATATGCAGCAATCGGCAGTTAGAGTTCAACTCAGCAGAGCCCGCAAAACAATCAGAGAAATTTATCAAAAAATGGAGAAGTAACATTATGGACAACAAAAACAAAATATCAGACAGAAGCCGGGAAGAATGGCTGAACCTCATCGAAAGATATTTTGAGGCTGAGACTTCCGAAGAAGAAGAGTTAGCTTTAAAGCTTTTCCTTGCCTCACCTGAATCTGCAGATGAATGTTTCAATGAAATAAAGGCGGTGCTAGGATATGTTTCGGTTGGAAAGAAACTAAACAAAGAGAAAAAAGCCAGGAAAATATATCTGACTCCTTCAGCTTACAAAATTGCTGCCGCAATAGTATTATGCTGCATTGTTTCTGTTTCGTTGCTGATTTCTAATTATAAAGCAAAAAACGAATGTTTGGTTTATATAAACGGTGAGATGTATACGGATTCAGAAATGGTATTTTCGGAAATACAAAATTCAATAGAACGCATAAAATCCGAAACAGAAGATTTAAGGATGGAAAATCAAATCAAAGATTTGATAGAGTCTGCAAATGATTACAACGAAAACGATGATAACGAACAATAAAAAACAGTATTTCAATGAAAAGTTTACATATAATATTCATAATTATGCTTATGTGTTGCAATGATATTATAGCACAAGAGCCGCTAAGCTCACTGTCACTTTTCGACGGACGTTATAACAACAGAAAAGGTGCAGTTGAAGTGCTTGTAAAAGGGAAAAAACTCAAGCCTTATAATCTGACTTTATTCAGAAGTCTGACGTTGAAGACTGACTCCACAGAAATACAGAAAATAAGCGAAATGGTCGAATCCGACGCCAAAAAGGCGACAGAAAAAGAAACTGGAAATATCGGAGGCAAACTTTACTACGGTTTCTTCTGTTTCGGAGGGAATAAAGAAACCAATCAATATCTATTTTTCCGCAACGCATATCTGAGAGATAAGGATGACCCGGAAATAATAGTAATATACATGGAAGGATATGCAAAACTGGATGAGATAAAAAGAATGTTCGAATAAAAGTTCACGACTTGACAAGAATTTTTCCTTGTCAACTTGTCTCTGAAGCCTTGTCAACTTTTAAGTTTGGCAAGTTGCCAAACTTAAATAAATAAGATTATAAACCAATTTAATTACAGTATATATATGAAAACTTTAATTGTATGCGCTCTATGCATGTTTTTACCAATGTGCATCAAAGCTCAAAGCTCAAAAAACGACACACTGATAATAAACAAACCTCAGAAAGTGACAATTGTTTCAGGTGAAAACACACATGAAATCAAGATTGAAGGCAGCGAGGAAAATCCGAACTTTTCTTTTTCCAAAAGAATAGATGTTGACGACGACACATATTCAGTAACACATGAAAAATCAGACGAATGGAATTTTGATATTCCTTTCAGCAAACAAAAAGCAAAGCGTTACAGTAGTAAGGAAAGTTTCTTCGGCGGCATTTATTGGGGATTTGTCAATTCTGTTGACGGACCTAAAAATATGAATATCAACATGAGCAGCTCCTACGAAATTGGCGGAAACATAATAAACTTCGGTGTCCGCCCATGGAAAGACGCTAACCGTTTCTCCTTCGGTTTCGGTTTGAGATGGAGAAATTACAGAATGAACGGTCACAATTGTTTCACCAAAGACGACAAGTATAACATCGTTATAGCTCCTTATCCTAAAGGCTCTGATATTGATTTCTCACGATTGAAGATATTCAGTCTTACTGTTCCGTTTATGTATTCACTGGATTTCGGCAAAGATTTCACATTTAGCTTAGGACCGGTTCTTTGCATCAACACATACGGAAGCATGAAAACTCATTATACAGATGCTGAAGGCAACAAAATAAAATTACTGGATAAAAAGATAAACCAGCAAAAAGTAAGTGTTGACCTGGAAGCCAATATTTCTTTCCATTCAATAGGTGTTTATGCGAGATATTCACCATGCAATGTTCTCAACACAGACTTCGGTCCGGAATTTCAGACATTCACCACAGGTATCTGCATATTTATGTAAAAAAAGAGGATTCCCACAAAATGGGAATCCTCCGTTATTAATAATAGTAGTGTAACTGTATGTTTTTATAAAAACATCTTTATGTGCAAAGATAGTTCTATATTTTAAATCGCACCACTATAAATTCCTTTTTCTTACGAAAGGCATTAGTTTCTGGACGAATTTCAGCTTACGGTGTACGAAAATCAATCTTTCGCCTGGTGAACCGTCAGCTGAGGGAAAGGGAAACCAATTCCTACATTGTTGAAAGTTGCATATACCTCTTTATTAATATCGAAATAAACACCCCAATAATCTTCTTTCTTCACCCAGACACGGACCACTATATTAACACTGCTGTCAGCCAATTCCTTCAATCCGATGAATGGAGCATCCGGTTCCATCAAAATACGCGATTCCTTGCTTATAATTTCCTGTAATACAGACTTAACCTGTTCGAAATCACTTCCATATTCTACACCAAAGACCCAATCAACACGACGAAACTCCTGACGGCTATAATTAACAACAGTGCCACTGCTCAAAGAACCGTTCGGAATATAGATTACTTTATTGTCAGGCGTAGCCATAACAGTATGGAAAATCTGTATTTCCTTTACAGTACCGCCAATTGTTCCTGTTTCAATATAATCCCCGACTTTATAAGGTTTTAATAACAAGATAATCAAACCACCGGCAAAGTTCGAAAGGTTTCCGCTCAATGCCATACCGATAGCAACACCGGCAGAAGCCAACAGAGCAGCAAATGAAGTTGTCTGAACACCCAATGCGCCAACAACAGATATTATCAACAAAATAATAAGAACAACATTAATCAAACTGCCGATAAATGTTTTCACTGAAGGGTCAATAGCACGTTTGTCAAGAATTTTCCTGATAACCATATTTATGGAACTAACCAGAACACGTCCCACAATGAACACCAAAGCAGCTTTCAACAATATCCAACCTAGCTGGACTCCATGCTCAAACAACGAATCAAGAATAGCCGGGATTCTCTCCTCCCATTTTAGTATACTCAATAACAACATATATAATAAAATTTAAAGTTTATACGTTTTAATATTTTCTATTTCAAACTATACGGCGCTTTATTTAGTTTTGTGCCGTTATTCATAAAAACATAAAAAATGAGGATATTGTTTACACTTTTCTGTTTTTTTTCAGGATTGATTCTTAAAGTAAATGCCCAAACATATCAGGAATGGGTCGAGAAGAGCTGCGATTATATAGAAAAAAACGATTTAGTTTCGGCTGAAGAAAGTCTGAAATCAGCAATGCGCCTCGAACCGGGAAACGCTGCCAATTTCGCCCTGCTCAGTAATCTTGGAACAATACAACGACGACAAGGGAAAAAGGATGAAGCTCTTATATCTTATACCGCCGCGTTGAGCAGACATCCAAGAAGTATAACTATTCTTGAAAATAGAGCTTCTCTTTATTCCGAAATGGGAGAAATAGAAAAATCGCTCAGTGATTATAACACTTTATTGAGCATTGACCCTGAACACCAGGAAGCTCTTTATTGCCGTGGTATGATTTATATTCAACTGAAGAACTATCTTTGGGCAGAACAGGATTTTGACAAAATACTTGAGGTTAATGAAAAATCCGTTCGAGGCAGACTCGGACACGCAATCCTGGAAAAACTAAGAGGCAATTATGATTATAGCGAGCGTATCTTCAATTATCTGATAAAAGAACTTCCCAGAGAATGGCTGCTTTACGAAGAAAGAGCAGATTTGTATTTCCTGATGGGTAAAAACGCCAGGGCTATGAGCGACATAAGCAAAGTATTTGCAGAATCAGAACCAACAGCAAGCCTTTATGTACTGAGAGGTAAAGTTAAAGTTGCCCAATATGAAAGAAAATCGGCAGCAGAAGATTTTCTGAAAGCAAAAGAAATGGGATATGACCCGGAAGTGATTGATGAACTGATGAAATTCACAGAATAAAAAAAGTGTGACAAAACTGAGATATAACCAATCTTGTTTTGTCACACTTTTTTTATTTCAAGGATTTATTCTTACTTGATATAAGTTTCCATGAACTTAGCATTAGGTGCAGGAATCAAAGAAACTGATTTTGTATCAGCAGGAATAAGAACTGTCTGTCCCTGGTGAACATTCACTTCATTACCCTTGTCGTCCTTGATAACAGCAGAACCGCCCATACAGATGTAAACAACAAATGAATCAAGCTCAGAGAAATCGCGAGTCATTGTAGCATCAATTTCAATCAAATTTGTTGTGAAATATTTGCAGTCAGCCAACTCAACTGTTGCATTTGTGTGAGCTTTATAGTGTGTGCGGTAATCAGGATACAAAGTATAATCGATAGCATCCTTAGCCAATTCTGTATGAAGTTCACGTCCATTACCGTTAGCATCCTTACGGTTGTAATCGTAGATACGATAAGTAATGTTACTAGTCTGCTGGATTTCCGCAATAAAACATCCGGCGCCAATAGCATGAACACGGCCTGCTGGCAAGAAGAATACATCACCTTCATTCACATCATAACGCTGAAGAACATCCATGATAGTATTGTCTTCCACACGTTTTACATATTCTTCAGCATCAATCTGCTTTGAGAAACCAGAATACAAAGATGCATTCTTAGCAGCCTTTACAACATACCACATTTCTGTTTTTCCAAATGAATTGTGGCGTGCTTTTGCCAATTCATCATTCGGATGAACCTGAATTGACAAATTGTCGCGTGCATCAATAAACTTAATCAAAAGAGGGAAAGTTGTGCCGAAACGCTCCATAACCTTTCCGCCCAGCAATTGTTTGCCATATGTTTTAATAAGCTCGTCCAATGATTTTCCAGCCAATTCACCTTCAGCAACAACAGAATAGTTACCTTCAACATGAGAAAGCTCCCAGCTTTCACCTATTCCGTCCTGTACAGGAGAGATACCCTTGAAAGGGCAAATATCAGAACCGCCCCAAATAATATTCTTCAGGATCGGTTGAAATGTAAATGGATACAACATAATTATTAAAGTGTTTTTTATTTTGTAGTTCGTTTAACTTTTACTTTTCTCAAAACCACCGCACTGCGTGCCGGTATATATATTTTCAGCCATTCTTTTCTTTCCTTCTTATACAAAGGATCAGGCATTGTAAAATGATGCACTGTATCATCAGCCAGACCAAATCCGCCAAATTCCACGGAGTCAGTGTTCAACACAACTTCATATTCTCCTTTAGGAACAAGGAAACCATAGTCGGTAAACGACTTGTTAGGACTGAAATTGAATACAAAGATAAGGTCCTTTCTCATATATGCCAAAATCTGGTCGCCATCATTATCCCAGATTTTCTGTATAGGAGTTTCCTGGAACTTCTTCACACTGCAGATAACCTCCAGCATATCCTTGTCAAATTTGCTGAGATACTGATATTTCAGATTCTCGTCATCCACAAGATTCCACTGGCGGCGAGCATATTTATAAGACCATCCGTTTCCTTCGCGCGGGAAATCAATCCATTCCGGATGACCAAACTCATTGCCCATAAAGTTCAGATAACCGCCGTTGATGGTAGAAGCCGTCACAAGGCGAATCATCTTGTGCAAAGCAATTCCACGGTCAACCATAAAGTTATGATCATCCTTCTGCATATGCCAGTACATATCAGCATCAATCAGACGGAATATGATAGTCTTGTCGCCCACCAAAGCCTGGTCGTGACTCTCAGCATAACTGATAGTCTTTTCGTCAGCACGGCGATTTGTTGTTTCCCACCATATTGACGACGGATGCCAATCCTCATCCTTCTTTTCCTTGATCATCTTAATCCAATAATCAGGAATATTCATAGCCATGCGATAATCGAAGCCATATCCGCCGTCCTCGATTTTCGCAGCAAGACCGGGCATACCACTCACCTCTTCAGCAATCGTAATGGCATTCTTGTTCACCTCATGTATAAGCTTGTTTGCAAGAGTAAGATAAACTATAGCATCGCCATCCTGATGGCCGTTAAAATAATCACCATAATTACAGAACGCCTCTCCCAGTCCGTGGCTGTAATAAAGCATAGAAGTCACACCATCAAAACGGAATCCGTCAAACTTATATTCATCCAGCCAGAATTTGCAGTTTGAAAGAAGGAAGTGCAACACCTCATTTTTTCCATAATCAAAGCAAAGAGAATCCCAAGCCGGATGCTCACGTCTGCTGTCACCATGGAAATACAAGTCGTATGAGCCGTCAAATCGTCCAAGTCCTTCAACCTCATTCTTTACGGCATGGCTGTGAACAATATCCATAATCACAGCAAGTCCCAATCTGTGAGCCTCATCGATAAGCGCTTTCAACTCATCCGGAGTACCGAAACGTGAAGAAGCAGCAAAGAAACTGCTTACGTGATAACCAAACGAACCATAATACGGATGCTCCTGAATTGCCATTATCTGAATAGCATTATATCCTTCCTTTACAATGCGAGGCAAAATATTCTCACGGAACTCATTATATGTACCGACCTTCTCCTCATTAGTAGCCATACCAATATGGCATTCGTAAATCAAAAGAGGAGACGTATTCGGTTTGAACTTCTTAATCTTGAATTTATACGGATTTTCAGGATCCCAAACCTGAGCACTGAATATTTTTGTTTCCGGATCTTGCACAACACGTCTGATCCATGCAGGAATACGCTCGCCTGAGCCACCTTCCCACTCTACCAATAGTTTAAATAAATCCTCATGATGCAACAAATCCTTATCCAATGAAATTTCCCAAATTCCATTGTGCAGACGCTTCATCTTATAGCGTTTATCTTTTGTCCAGTTATTAAACGTACCGATAAGATAAATTGCAGTAGCGTGAGGAGCCCATTCCCTGAAAATCCATCCTTTAGTGGTCTTATGCAACCCAAAATAAAGATATCCCGAAGCAAAGTCAGAAAGAGTCATCTTTCCTTTATTGGTCAGACTTCTTTCCCTATCAATAACATATTGATATCTTCCCTGGATAGCTTCTTCGTATGGTGCTAACCAAGGGTCATTTTTTATTAGATTCAAAGACTCCATTTTACTATATAAATTGGTTATTAGGCAAAGATAAAGGAAAAAAATGAGGTTTAAGATATTTATACGGAAAAACCTGTGAAAACAAGCCCTATATGCATCGTTTTTGGAACTACGGCTTAATTTTTGTCGATTTTTTATATTATATTTGCAAAAATCACCTTGAAACACAATTTTAACAAATGAGTAAAGGAACAAAAAATATAATATTTTATTTTGCTATGATTCTCATTTTCGGAGCTTTGATGTATTTCATAGTGAAAGAAGGTGAGAGTCATGAAGTGTCGAATCTTATAACAACCTCAAAAAACGCCCCAACAAATCTTAGTGAAGGCTTTGATGTCTTCCGATCATTGGTGTTTCATCATGTAAGGTCGCATATAGGAATACTGCTTCTACAGATTATAACAATCCTGCTGACTTGCCGACTGTTTGGTTGGATATTCATAAGAATAGGACAACCTACGGTGATTGGGGAAATTGTTGCCGGTATTGTTCTTGGTCCTTCAGTGTTGGGAAATTTGTTTCCGGAAGCTTCGGCTTTTATATTTCCTCCAGAATCATTGGCAAATATTTCCATCCTAAGCCAGTTCGGTCTTATACTGTTTATGTTTGCAATCGGTATGGAGTTGGATTTAGGTGAAGTGAAGAAAAAACTGAAAGAAACTATTCTGATAAGCCATACAAGTACTGTTGTTCCTTTTTTCTGCGGTATGCTTACTGCGTTCTTCACATATGATACTTATGCCGACAAAACAACTCCTTTCCTTTCGTTTGCATTGTTCATAAGTATTTCGATGAGTATCACCGCATTCCCGGTACTTGCCAGAATTATTCAGGAGAAAGGTCTTACAAAGTCTCATCTTGGAACAATTTCTCTTGCCAGCGCGGCAAATGGAGATATAACAGCGTGGTGTCTGCTTGCTGTAGTCATAGCAATTGCACAGGCCGGTACAATGCTTAGTGCTGTATACAATATTTTCTTCTCGATTCTGTATATAACTTTCATGTTCTTTGCTGTGCGTCCTTTCCTAAGGATGATTGGTAATATTTATCACAACAAGGAAGTTATAAACAAAAGTCTTGTAGGTTTCATGTTCCTTATTCTGATTACATCATCCTACCTGACCGAAATTCTTGGACTTCATGCTTTGTTTGGAGCATTCATAGCCGGAGTTGTTATGCCTAGCAATATAAAATTCCGTAAAATCATGACTGAGAAGGTCGAAGATGTTTCACTGTCGCTGTTCTTGCCGCTATTCTTCGTATCTACAGGTTTACGCACGGAAATAGGCCTGCTAAACACTCCGGAACTTTGGACAATGTGCGTTATAATAACTCTGGTTGCCATAGCCGGAAAATTCGGTGGGGCTATGATTTCGGCACGTTTCGTCGGCGAGTCATGGAAAGACAGTCTTTACATAGGTGCTTTGATGAATACTCGCGGACTTATGGAACTTGTTGTCCTGACAATCGGTTATGAGATGAAAATTCTTACTCCTCCGGTTTTCGTAATGTTGGTGCTTATGACTCTTGTCACTACTTTCATGACTACTCCTCTTATTTCATTTATTGATTTATTCTTCTCTTCCGAAAAGAAAAAGAAAGAGCCTGTTTTGGCTCAGCCATTGAGCGGAGTTTTCAAAGTGATGATTTCATTCGGACGTGCCAGCAACGGACAGGTCATGCTTGACGTGGCTCACCAGATGTTTGCGCAGAAGAAAAACAAACTTGAGATTACGGCTCTTCACCTGACTGTTGGTCCTGATGTAAATCCTCTACATACTGAAAATTTTGAGGAAGTCAGCTTCGGCCCTATTCTTTATGGGGCGCAAAAGCTTAATATTCCTATCGAAACCAGATATGAAATATCTACAAATGCCGGACAGGATATTTGCGACATCGTTAACAAAGAGGGATTTGACTTCCTTCTTGTTGGCGCAGGTATTTCAATGAGTGATATTCCAACTGATATGGATGCCAACAGACTGAAGAATTCTATTTATAACAGATTCATCAAACATCTGAAAGCTCCGGAATCATGGTTCCTTCCTGGTGAATTGCTGAAAGACAAGACTAAAATGTTCATACAACAGGCAAAATGTGCTGTCGGTGTGTTCATCAATCGTCAGTTTGTGAAAGCTACTGATACAATTATTATTATAAACTCCGAAAAAGATTTATTCTTGCTTAATTATGCGAATACGCTGCAAAGGGCTACAAATACCAACGTCACTGTATTGAACAGAGTGGAAGCTAACCATCCTGAATATCAGAATATAGTGAAAGAGCTTTATGCTTACAGCGAATTGCAGCAGCACGGAGTGATTTCGGACGAAAAAGACCTTACACAGGCTCTTCTGCGTGAGTTCAATTTCATGCTTATAAGCTATGAAACCTGGAATATTGTTTCTGAGGATTCGAAGAAAGCTTTGCAGAAGATGCCGTCAACTTTGATTTTGAGCAAATGAGGGAGAAGGGGACAAGTTTTTAAACCCACATATTTGCTTATCTCATATATCTTTCCGTAATTTGCGAATCAAACTCAAACTGCAATTAACTAATATGGAAACAAAACAGTTGCATGGGCTAACCCAACAACAAGTAGAAGAAAGCCGTCGTCTGCACGGAGAAAACGTACTAACTCCTCCGGAAAAGACATCTCTTTGGAAACAATTCCTTGAAAAATTCGAAGACCCGATTATCCAGATTCTTCTGGTTGCATGGGTTTTGTCAATGGTAATCGCCGGGGTTCACTGCTGGGGTCCGGAAGCAAAAGGTTTCTCAGCTTTCCTTGAACCGCTGGGAATTCTGTTTGCCATACTTCTTGCCAGCTGCGTAGGCTTTGCTTTTGAGGTAAAGGCAAACAAGGCATTTGAAGTTCTGAACACAGTGAACGATGACATTCTGGTAAAGGTTATCCGTGACGGAAACATCAGCCAGGTGCCACGAAAAGATGTAGTAGTCGGTGATATAGTGGTTCTGGAAACCGGCGAGGAAGTTCCTGCCGACGGTGTTCTGCTGGAAGCTATCTCTCTTCAGATAAACGAATCTACTCTTACCGGTGAGCCTATTATCAGCAAAACAACAAATGAAGCGGAATTCGACAGCGAGGCTACTTATCCTTCAAATGTGGTGATGCGTGGAACAACGGTTGTTGACGGCCACGGTATAATGAAGGTGGAAAAAGTTGGCGACGCCACAGGATACGGAAAGGTTTACGAAGGTTCGCAAATCGACAACAATATCGACACTCCGCTGCAAATTCAGCTCAAAGGTCTTGCCAATGTTATCAGCAAAGCCGGATATACAATCGCTACAGTTACATTCGTTGCCCTGGCAGGAAAGCTTTTCCTTTCGGGACAGGAATACACTGTTATGGAATATATCTCACATTTGCTGAACTATTTCATGGTTGCCGTGACTCTTATCGTTGTTTCGGTGCCTGAAGGTTTGCCGATGAGTGTGACATTGAGCCTTGCCCTTAGCATGAACCGAATGCTCAAGACAAACAACCTTGTCCGCAAGATGCATGCCTGCGAAACTATGGGTGCGACAACTGTTATCTGTACGGATAAGACAGGAACTCTGACTCAAAACCAGATGCAGGTTTTCGAAACCCGTTTCTATAATCTGGAAGGCCAGAAACTTGCCGGTGATGAATTGAGCAATCTGATTAAAGAAGGTATTTCGGTGAACTCAACTGCTCATCTTGATTTCACTGATCCTGCAAAGGTGAAGACTTTGGGAAATCCGACGGAAGCGGCATTGCTTTTGTGGCTTAATTCACAGAACGAGAATTATCTTGAAATAAGAGAATCTGCTCCGATTGTAAGCCAGCTTACATTCTCGACTGAGCGTAAATATATGGCTACAGTTGTAAAATCTCCGCTTTTGAGCAAGAAGGTTCTGTATGTTAAAGGTGCTCCGGAAATTGTTCTGGCAAACAGTAACCGTGTTGCAACAGGCGGCGGATACAAATCTGTTGAAGAATGCAAGGCTGACATTGAAAAGCAATTGCTGGATTATCAGAATCAGGCAAAACGTACACTTGGCTTTGCTTACCAGATTCTTGACGACAACGACAATGATTCGCCTTATGCTGATGGCAAATTGCACAATGTGGATCTTACTTATCTTGGTATCGTTGCTATCTCCGACCCTGTTCGTGCTGATGTTCCTGCCGCAGTGCAAAGCTGTATCAATGCCGGAATCAATGTCAAGATTGTAACCGGTGATACTCCGGGAACTGCAAAAGAAATCGGCCGCCAGATTGGAACATGGACAGATAAAGATACTGACCGCAATATAATAACCGGTCCGGCTTTCGAAGCATTGAGCGACGAAGAAGCTTTGGACAGAGTTCTTGACCTTAAGATTATGTGCCGCGCACGTCCGACAGACAAGCAGCGACTTGTTCAGCTTCTTCAACAGAAAGGTGCGGTTGTGGCTGTTACCGGCGACGGAACAAATGATGCTCCGGCATTGAAGGCTGCTCAGGTTGGTCTTTCTATGGGCGACGGAACTTCTGTGGCTAAAGAGGCAAGTGATATCACTATCATCGACAACTCATTCAGCAGTATAACACGTGCCGTTATGTGGGGACGCTCATTGTATCGCAATATTCAGAAGTTCCTTTTGTTCCAGCTTACTATCAACGTGGCTGCATGTCTGATTGTGCTGCTGGGCTCACTTATCGGAACCGAATCACCGCTTACCATCACACAGATGCTTTGGGTGAACCTTATCATGGATACATTTGCTGCCGGTGCATTAGCTTCATTGCCACCTAACGAAAGAGTGATGAAAGACAAGCCAAGAAAGAGCGGACCGGACGGCGATTTCATTATCTCACGCCCGATGACTTACCGCATTTTCGGTGTCGGTATTGCTTTCGTTGCCGTGTTGATGGGATTGCTGCTTCACTTCCATGCAAGTGAGGGATTGACACCTCGTGACCTTTCGAGGTTCTTCAGCTTCTTTGTTATGTTGCAATTCTGGAATATGTTCAACGCTAAAGCATTTATGGAAGGACGTTCTGCATTTGCTGACCTGAAGGGAAGCAAGAGTTTCTTATTTGTTGCTGCGCTTATCATCGTAGGTCAGATATTGATTGTTACATTCGGAGGTGAAATGTTCAATGTTGTTCCTCTTCCTTTGAAAGATTGGGCAATAATAATTGCTTCTTCATCCGTTGTGCTTTGGATTGGCGAAATTGCAAGACTTTTCCAGAAAGCGAAGTAATCGGTTGACAGAATCATATAGATTATATAGATTAAACTCATAATTATCCTCTTATCCTTTGGTTCATAGAAAGAATCAGGGATAAGAGGATTTCTTTTTTGGAATAAATTGTTTCCTTTGTAAAAAAACAAATATTATGAAACATCAGATAACACTCATCGGCAAAGATATTTCTTCCGTATATCACGGGATAAAGGAATTCGGACCCGACGTAATACATATTATATATACTGAAGAAACCGAAGATTTCGTGGAACAGATGCTTCCGATGCTTCCGAAAAGTATAAGCAGAACGATGCATATTGTAGATCCTTATGATGCTGCCGGAGTTATGGCTGTTTGCCGTGAAATACACCGGAATAATCAGGGCGAATTTGCCTATAATGTTTCAGAAGGCACAAAGGTTATGGCTTTTGCCGCCTATAAGGTTGCCGAAGAGATGAATGCCGACGTGTTTTATCTAACCCAGCAGGGAGAAATAATTCATCTGAAAGATTTCAGCAAATCACTGATACGTTCTTCCCTGACCAATGAAGAGATAATCCGCCTAAGCGGCAACAAAGTTATTGCCTATGACGACGCAAAAACTCTTCTGGAAGAAAACATAACGATGTCCAGACAAATAAAGCTGTTCATCGAAAAATACAAACAGGAACATTCAAGGTTGCAGAAATATTACAGCGTATATTGCAACCGTAAAATCGAACTTCTTCCGGCAAGTTATGAATTTTCCGACAAACTTTCGTTCAAACACAGCAATGGGAGATTGCAAATTATGCGAGGGAGGAAAACTCTCCTTAAGCTGAACGGGAAAGACGGATGTTTCCTTTATTTTGAAGGCAGATGGTGGGAAACTTTGGTTGCCGAGCAAACAAGTATTTGGAGCAGTAAACAGCCAAATCCTCCCCAGACATGGCAGAGTGTTGTTTTCCAGCTTACGGAAAATGGTGAGAAAGGTATAAAAAACGAGGTTGACGTTTTGCTGAACAGTAATCAGGAGCTTATTTTTATCGAATGTAAGTCGGGAAACGTAACACAAAACGATATTTACAAAATTGATGCCGTAAGGGAAACATACGGAGGTGATATTTCGCACGCCGTTCTGGCAAGTTATTATCCTCTGGACAATGATATTATCGAGAAATGTGAGGATTTGCAAATCAACATATTTGCTCCACGACGATTTGCAGACAGAATAGATTTTATATACACTTTGCCTCAGTGGCTGGATAAGATGAATGAGCAGTTGGTTCTGTAATTATATATACGGTAAGCTCTGAAGGGGCGGAACTGAGGGAAGTTATGCCCTTCCAGGGCGTATATATGTGAGGGAAATACCTGAAACGTAGGCGTTGCCCTACGCTGTAAAGTTTAAGGCTTTCAGCCAATATTCAGATAGAAATATTGTTTTCTCTGCTCCAAAGGATATCATATTTACATATACAATTTGTAAGCAAAATCCACTACATATACCCTATTCCACTATATAAAACAATAAAAATACTATTTAACACAATAATATTTGCTTACATAATGTTAGTTTATATCTTTGCGATATAATAATGACAACTAAATATTAATGCCTTATGGAAAATATCAAAAATACAAGAACAGAACATGATTTGCTGGGAACAAGAGAACTTCCGGCAGACGCACTATATGGAATACAGACACTGAGAGGTATTGAAAATTTCTCAATAAGTAAGTTCAAATTGCAGGATTATCCTCTTTTCATTCACGGACTGGCATATACAAAACTAGCTGCTGCAAAAGCTAACAACGCTTTAGGTTTGGTTAGCGACGAACAACTGAAAGCCATCGAAGCTGCATGTAAAGATATTCTCGACGGGAAATATCACGACCAGTTCCAGGTGGATATGATTCAGGGTGGAGCCGGAACAAGCACCAATATGAATGCCAACGAAGTAATTGCCAACATAGCATTATTGCATCTTGGAAAGAAAGCCGGAGAATATGAATTCTGCTCACCTCACGACACAATAAACCGCTCGCAGTCAACCAACGATGCTTATCCAACAGCTATCCACATGGGACTTTACGCAAGCCATCTTAAATTCTTACCGCATCTTGAAGCTCTGATTGAAGCTTTACAGAAAAAAGGTGATGAATTTGCTCACATTATAAAGATGGGACGCACTCAGCTGGAAGATGCAGTGCCGATGACACTCGGACAAACTTTCTACGGTTTTGCAAGTATCCTGAGAAATGAAATAAAACATCTTAACGAAGCTGCGGCAGATTTCCTTGTTGTGAACATGGGTTCAACAGCCATTGGTACAGGAATATGTTCCGAACCGGGTTATGCAGAAAAGACTATCGAAGCATTGAAGGAAATAACAGGTTGGGAAGTAAGTCTTGCCGATGATTGGGTTGGCGCGACTTCCGACACTTCATGTATGGTGGGTTATATGTCTGCACTGAAAAGAGTAGCTGTTAAAATCAATAAGATATGTAATGACTTGAGATTGCTTGCCAGCGGTCCGCGTTGCGGATTCGGAGAGATAAATCTTCCTGCACGCCAGCCGGGTTCATCAATCATGCCGGGAAAAGTTAATCCGGTAATTCCTGAAGTTATGAGCCAGATTGCTTTCAAAGTTATGGGAAATGAACTTTGTGTAACTATGGCAGGTGAAGCATCACAAATGGAGCTCAACGCAATGGAGCCGGTAATGGCACAATGCTGTTTTGAATCTATTGATTTGTTGATAAACGGTTTTGACACTTTGCGTACATTGTGTATCGACGGAATCACTGCAAATGAAGAGGCTTGCCGCAATGAAGTTAAGCGCAGTATAGGTGTTGTAACAGCTCTGAATCCGTATATTGGTTATGATCACTCAACTTATATTGCAAAGAAAGCAATGGAAACAGGACGAAGCGTTTACGACCTTGTTCTTGAAGAAGGAATTCTTACTCAGGAAGATTTGGATACAATCCTTGATCCGAAGAATATGATTAAGCCGGTGAAGCTGGATATAAAGGCTAGAAAATAAAAGGTAAGATTTGATAATAACAAAGAGGCACAAAGAACACAGAGATAATCGTTCATAGAATGCAAACTCTGCGCACTTTGTGCCTCATTTATTTATAAAGAAATATAACTTATATTACAACCATGCTGTCATAAAGAAGGAATCTTCTCCAGCCTGAAATGCCTGTCCACACATTCAGGAAGTTCATTAGGATAATGCGTAACATATATCAATGTCTTTCCCGGACGGGAGCAGAAACTTTCTATCACCGAAGCTGCCAGTTTCTTATTGCTTATGTCCAGACCATGAAGAGGTTCGTCCAATATGATAAGGTCCGGGTCTTTAACGAAGGCTCTGGCAAGAAGAGCCAAACGCTGCTCACCGGACGAAAGAGTCATAAACGAACGGTCTTTCAGATTATCAATACCAAAAATCTTCATCCACTTCAACGCGCCTTCCTCCTGCTCCGCATTGCATTTGCGGAAAAGACCGACTGAATCAAAATATCCCGAACCTACAATCTGAATCGCAGGCACATTCTCCATATAATAAAGATGCATTTCGGGAGAAACATATCCTATACGTTTCTTTATTTCCCAAATGCTTTCACCGCTTCCGCGTTTTCTGTCGAACAAATATAATGTATTGGCATACGACTGAGGATTGTCGGCATAAACAAGACTGAGAAGAGTTGACTTTCCTGCGCCATTAGGACCGGAAAGCGACCATTTCTCTCCGCACTTGACTTCCCAATCCAAATCTTTCAGAATTGTTCTGGAGCCATATTTTATGCACACTTTCTCCATTCGGAAGGCAACGTCATATGCTGAAGTTTCTTTTTCCTTGACTGCCGGCAAATCAATTGCTCCGGAAACTCTGTCCGGGAACAGTCCTTCCAAAAGCTCTTTATTCTCAAGGAACTCTTCCCGTTTCATCGGACTCAGACATTTACGGTTGAGAACGGGGAGAACATCAGTTATCATATCCGGCAAATCAGCTGGATTTGACAAGAGCAATATTACTTGCGTGCCGTGCAATTCAGTCATTTTCTCCAGCATATCCACAAGCAAATCTCTCGAAGGTGCGTCCAATCCAATAAATGGATTGTCCAGGATAAGTATTTCGGGACGGGAAAGAAGAGTTCGCACCACAAGGAATTTTCTCAGCTCGCCACTTGACAGGAATATCAGTTTCTTAGGCAACAAATCAGATATTCCGAACAGCGACAGCAATTCATTCAGGTTCTCCGTGTCCTTATATTCAGACAGAACTTCCGACACTGTCGGCATATCTTCTGTTTCCGTTGAATGCCATCTTTGCTGATAATAACTGTTACGGCAATCAGCCAAGGAATAGATATCCTTGAAAGCAATACTTTTCACTACTTCACTGACGGGTTTTCCAGACACAAAAATATGCTCCCCGGAACGGAAAGCATATTTTTTCTGAAGAACTCCGGCAAGCAATGTTTTTCCGGCTCCGTTCGGTCCGACAACAGCCCATTGCTCGCCCTCGCAAATTGTCCAGTCTATCGGCTCGGCAAACTGCAGTTCCGGCAATCGAAGGACAATATCCTTCAATCTGATTATTTCTTTTTTCATCAATAAACCTTTGTTCCGCTGTTTTTATGTATTTCAGAAGCCTGAGTAATTATGACTTCCTTTACTCCCGCATCAATAGCCTGATATGCATTCTCTAGTTTAGGAATCATACCGCCCTGGATAATTCCGGCTTCGACATATTCCTTGAAAGCTTCACGGTTAATTTCAGGAATAACGCTGTCGTCGTCGTTTTCATCACGCAAAACGCCTTTCTTTTCGAAACAGAACATCAATGTCACGTCGAAATATTTTGCAAGAGCTTTTGCTGCTTCTCCGGCAATAGTGTCGGCATTTGTGTTGAGCATATGTCCTTGCTTGTCGTGAGTAAGCGGAGCAAGCACCGGAACAATGCCTTGACGAATCAGGGCAGAAAGCAAATCTGCATTCACTTCTTTTACATCACCAACGAAACCATAGTCAACGTCTTTCACCGGACGTTTGTCCGAACGCATGATGTTCATATCAGCACCGGTCAGACCAAGAGCATTAATGCCTAGAGACTGCAAACCGGCAACAATATTCTTATTGACCAATCCGCCATAAACCATTGTTACGACGTTAAGCATATCTGCGTCGGTGATTCGTCTGCCATTCACCATCTTGCTTTCAATACCCAATTGCGCAGCTACTTTTGTAGCAGAGCGTCCGCCACCATGCACCAGCACTTTATATCCTTCGATGGAAGAAAAATCACGAAGCAACTGCTGTAATGTTTCCGGTTCTTCAACTATTTTTCCTCCAACTTTTATCAATGTCAATTTTTCCATATTCAAAAACTTCTCTGTTTTAAATCAATAATGCAACATATATCAGGTATATGACAAGATGCAAAAGTATATAAATAATTGAAGTTTCGCAAACAGGACAACACGCAGGATTACACGGCATCAAGGCTTTAATAACCTCCACCGCCCAATGCGTGGTAAAGGCTTATGACACTCTGAATCTCTTCATTGCGGTCTGCAACTAATGTCAGTCGTGAAGACAGTAACGATTGTCTGCAGGTGAGAACTTCAAGATAGTTCACTGTGCCATGCTTCATAAGGAGTTGGGTATCATTCAAAGCCGTAGTAAGATGTTCGACCTGTTCTTTGTCAAGTGTAATTTTGTTGCGTGCGTTCTGCCATTTATATAAGGCATTGTTCACCTCCTCGCCGGCATCAAGCAATGTCTGCTGAAACTGAAGAAGAGCTTCTTCCTGTTGCGCCTTGCTTATTTTCAGGTTTGCTATATTCTGCCCTTTATTGAATAAAGGTTGCACAAGCGAACCTACAGCCTGAAATAACCATACTCCAGGATTTGACACAGCTACGCCAACACTATTAGTCCAACCGGCAGAACCGGAAAGCGTTATACTTGGATAGAAATTTGAACGAGCCAGATTTGTTGAGTAGAAAGATTGTTTGAGCAAAGCCTCTGCCTGCAAGACATCAGGTCTGCGAGCCAGAAGTTCCAATGGAACACCAACTGATAATTGTTGTGGGAATGTCTGGTTTTCAAGTGTTCCCCGTTCCACATATCCGGGTTGCATAAATAACAGTGAGCAAAGAGAGTTTTCCATTTCTATTGTTTGCTGTTTCAATGCAATCAATGACACTTCGGCACTTATGCGGGAAGCCTCAGCCTGGCTAACTGCCGCCCTGTCTGCCGCACCGGATTTCATCAATGCTTTCAAAGCCCTGATATATTCGTTCCAGCTGTCAACGGTTTCTGTAGTTATAGCTACCTGCTCGTCCAGCATCAACAACGTGTAATAGCTCTCTGCAATGGTTGCTATAAGTTGAGTCTGAACAGCCAATTTATATGCTTCGCTTTCTTCAAGGGCTGCAAGTTCCCTGCGTTTGGCATTAGTAAGTTTACCAAAAAGGTCAATCTCCCAAGAAGCGGAAATTCCAAGATTATAAGTTTTGGATGTGTTTCCACCATCATAACTGCTTATTGCTCCTTCGGGCGCAAGCTGAACAGAAGGCAGATAAGCCAATTTGGCTGAAGTCAATGAGGCTCTCGCCTCATCGACTTTCAGTCTTGCTACATTCAAGTCGGTATTCATTTCAATACCACGCGCAATCAACTTCTGGAGAGATGTATCAGTAAACAACTCAAACCATTTCATATCCGACAATGAAGATAGCGTATCAGTTTCTTCGGTAATTTCTCCATATAAATTTTCTGTTTCTATTTCAGGTCTTTCGTATTTACTGTAAATACCACAACCGGCAAACAGAAATATCAGAGTCATTATACTTATATAATTATATAACCTAGTCATAACATATTAATTATTATACTGTTTTATCTATATCACGTTTAGGCATAACACGTTCTTCCAAATACTGGAATATCGTAAACAATACAGGTACGACAAAAAGCAAAGCCAATGTTCCAATAAACATTCCACCAACTGCACCAACACCAAGCGAACGGTTTCCATTGGCGCCGGCTCCGGTTGCTACAACCAACGGCAATAATCCTATAATCATAGTCAGAGCTGTCATCAAAATAGGACGTAAACGAACTCCGGCTGCGGAAATAGCTGCCTGTGCAATACTCATACCCTGCTTTCGGCGTGTAGCCGCATATTCAGTCAATAAAATTGCAGTCTTGGAAAGCAAACCAATCAACATAATCAGACCAGTTTGCATATATATATTATTTTCCAAACCAAAACATTTGGCAAACAGGAAACTGCCCAACAATCCGAACGGAACGGAAAGGATAACTGCCAGCGGGACAAACAAACTTTCGTAAAGTGCGCAAAGTATCAGATAAACAAAAGCTATACATATTATAAAGATTATAACAGTGTTGCTGGAGCTGTTACTTTCCTCTCTTGTTATTCCACTAAACTCATATCCATATCCGACTGGCAATGTTTGTGCGGCAACTTCCTCAATTGCTTTAATTGCTTCACCGGAACTATATCCGTCGGCAGGCATTCCGTTAATTGGAATAGATGTATACATATTGAATCGGGTTAGTGTTTCTGCGCCATATACTTTGGTGAGGGTTATAAATTGACCAATCGGAGCCATTTCACCGGAACTAGTGCGCACAAACATATTATTCAATGACTCTTTATCAATTCTGTAGTCTTTATTTGCCTGAACATAAACACGGTACAATTTAGTGAAACGATTCAGATTGGAAGCATAATTACCTCCGATGAAACCGGAAAGAACATCAAGGACATCTGAAGTTGAAATTCCGGCACGTTTACATTTGGCAGCATCAACTTCCACCTTATACTGCGGGAACTTAGTATCGAATGTTGTATATGCCATAGAAATTTCAGGACGTTTGTTCAATTCTGCGATGAAATTCTGAGTATATTTCTGCAAATCGGAAATATCACCGCCACTACGGTCCTGCACATACATTTCAAAGCCGCTACCCATGCCATAACCCATAATCGTAGGTTGAGCAAAAACGAATATATTCGCAGACTTGATATCTGATGTTTGCGCATATATCTGACTTATCACAGCATTGATTTTATCTTCTTCATTTTCTCTTTCATCCCAATGTTTCAGTTTGATAATCATCATACCTCCTGATGCAGCCTGACCGCCCATCATGCTATATCCACATACTTTGGAATAAAGATTTATCTGTGGAATCTTTTTTATCCTTTCATCTATATTCTCCATTGTACGTTTTGTCTGAGCCAAACTGCTTCCCGGAGGAGTTGTTACGTTGACAAATATTGTACCCATATCTTCATCAGGCACAAGTCCGGTCTTTGTGTTACGGACAAAAAACACAAGCAACACACAGACTAAAGCCAAGCCAGTCACAGCTATCCATTTCCTCTTAAGGAAAAAAGAAACTCCATTTTTATATTTTAGAACCAATCTGTTGAATGATGCTTCAAAAGCATAATGGAAGCGGCTGGAAAAACTTAATGCTTTTCCTGATGCATCATCTATATGAGGAGTCATAATCAAGGCACACAATGCCGGACTCAAGGTCAAGGCGTTTACAGCAGAAATACCGACAGCAACTGCCATCGTCAGACCGAACTGAGTATAAAAGACACCACTCGTTCCGCCCATAAATGATGTAGGAATAAATACAGCCATAAATACTAGAGAAGTGGTAATGATTGCCGCAGAAATACCATCCATCGCAGCAATTGTAGCTTTATATGGAGATTCATATCCTTCATCAAATTTCGCCTGAACCGCCTCAACCACAACGATGGCGTCATCGACCACTGTTCCGATAACCAGCACCAAGGCAAACAATGTCAGCAAATTCAAGCTAAATCCGGCAACATACAGAAAGGCGAAAGTTCCCACAAGTGAAACTATAATTGAAACAGATGGAATAATCGTTGAACGAATACTTTGCAAGAAGAAATAAACAACCAGAACGACCAGAATAATAGCTTCAACCAAAGTTTTAACAACCTCATTGACAGAAGCATCAAGGAAGTCTTTTGTACTCATCAAGTCTGTCAGTATCAATCCTTTTGGCAAGTCTTTGGAAACTTCTGCCATAAGTTTGTCTATTTCCTCGATAATTTCATTAGCATTTGAACCTGCTGTCTGTGAAATCATACAAGTAGCACCCGGATGACCAACTATTTCACTACTATAGGCATAACTCTGAGAGCCTAATTCCACTTCTGCAATATCTTTAAGTCTGAGAACTTCTCCAGAAGACATAGCCTTTATGACTATATTCCCAAACTCTTCAGAAGTTTCATATCTTCCTCTATATTTCAATGTATATTGGAATGTATTATCCGAATCTTCACCTAATGTACCAGTTGGAGCCTCAATATTCTGCTCACCCAATACAGAAACGACATCAGCAGGAACAAGTCCGTATTGCGCCATAAGTTTCGGATTAAGCCAGATTCTCATAGCATAATCACCACCCATAACCATCACATTTCCTACTCCGGAAATACGTGACAATCTAGGCTCGACATTAATCTTGAAATAGTTGTTTATAAAATTCTGGTCATAACTGTCATCCTCACTGTATAATGCAAGAATCTTAACCATACTGTTCTGGCGTTTCTCCACAGTCACACCAATCTTTGTAACTTCGGCAGGTAATAAACCTTCTGCTTCACTGATTTTGTTTTTTGTATTGATTGTCGCCATATCAGGATCTGTGCCCTGCTTAAAATAAACCATAATTGAAGCAGAACCAGTGTTTGTAGCAGTTGAAACCATATATGTCATATTTTCAACACCATTAATGGCTTCTTCCAGTGGCGCGATAACACTTTTCTGAACAGTTTCCGCATTTGCACCCGTATATGTTGCCGAAACGGAAATAGTTGGAGGTGCAATATCGGGATATTGTTCCATTGGCAAGTTGTAAAGTCCTATGAATCCAAGCATCAATATAATAATTGATATTACACAAGACAAAATAGGACGATCTATAAATGTTCTTAATTTCATAACAGAATCTCCTTATTCATTATTTATCATTCGGTGAAACAATTTGTGTATTTTCCTGAATTAATCCGGCTCCTTCAGCCACAATAACATCATTTACCGACAAACCATTTTCTACTATATATTCCCGTCCGTTATTCAAAGGAAAAACTGATATTTGAACTGATTCAGCTTTTCCTTCCTCATTCACTTTATATACATATATTTTATCCTGTATCTCAAATGTCGCATCCTGAGGTATGATTATAACATCATCTTTTACATAAGGATAAACCACTGTTCCCGTACTTCCGTTACGCAACATTTTTTCTTTATTCGGGAAAGTTGCTCTGAGAGTTATAGCTCCGGTTTCAGTGTTTGTTGTTCCGCTAATAGCAGTAACTTTTCCTTTATGCATATACATTTCTCCATCGCTTAGCAGCAACTCTACATCAGGCATTTTATCCAAGGCATTGTCTAATGTTCCATATTGGCGAATCAACGAAAGGACCTGATTTTCTGTCATTGAAAAATAAACATAAACTTCCTCATCATCAGACACTGTAAGCAAGGGTGTAGTAATAGAAGAATTGACCAAAGCACCAACACGATACGAAGACATTCCGGCAACACCGTCAACCGGACTCTTTATTACAGTATATGAAAGATTGTTTCTGGCATTTACCTCATCTGCCTTTGCAAGGGATAAAGCAGCTTCGGCTTCCATCAACGAATTCTGCGCAGTTTGTCTGTCAAAATCCGAAACAACTTTTTCTGCAAATAATTCTTCCTTGCTGTTTGCTGTAAGTCTTGCTGTCGCTACTTTTGCCTCTGCGCTTTTCACATTAGCCAAAGCTGTTTGCAATGCTGCCTCATACGGAACTTGGTCTATTACGAACAAAACCTGGCCTTTTGAAACTTTGGCACCTTCTTCAACACATATTTCTGTAATCAGTCCACTTACTTGCGGACGAATTTCAACACTTTGACGTCCATTTATAACTGCAGTATAATTACTGTATAAAGTGCGGCTTTCTTTTTCCACAGTCATTGTTTTATAATTACTAAAACTGTTTTGATTCTCTTGTTTCTTACAAGACAACAATGTTCCTATAAAACAAATGGACATAATAAAAAACAATTTCTTCATTTCTTCTCTATTTTTATAATACTTCTTATATTTTCCCCGCAAAAATATTACAGCATATAAGCATCATAATTGTTCCAATCCGAAAAGAAGTTTGCAAAAACCGATACTTAATCTTTTTTCTGTTTATAAATTCTAAAACATTGAAAATGTCTTTTTGCTATAGATTTATATCCATATTTTTATAGCAAAATGGTAGTTATATGAAAGATATTATATTAAATAATTGGATTAACCCTGAAGCTATATCCAACAGACAAGTATGCATAAAAGCTAATAACTCCAAAATGAGTATTATTGAACTTAATGGGGAAAATGTTTTCTACAAGAACAAGCCTAAAGGTTTTTATGCAATCTCATTACTTATTACCGAGGGAGAAATAAGTTTTGTAATTCAAAACGAAAAAACGACCATAATCGCTCCTGCTTATATTGAATTCGTTTTCATTACAGAAATAAACGAAATAACAACAACTGGTAATTTTAAAGGCACATTAATCTATATTGATGAGTTCTTCTTTAAAATGACAACTGAAAATATACGTTTTACTCTTTCAAAAGTTATATACTACTATTCTAAAAAACCGTTCGTATTGCTGAATCCTGAAGAAGAAAATCTCCTTGTAAAATATATTGACTTCCTATCTGAGTCTATCAATCAAAACAATAACATTTTTTCTCTGGATATTTCCAAAAACATCATTAAAGCTCTTTTGTATGAAGTTTGGAACATTATATTACAATCTTTCGGCAACAATATGAAAAAGAATAATGTCGGACATGCCGATGATGATATTATCGGAAGTTTTATTTATCTGGTAAATACTCATTGTCGGGAACAACATTTGGTGAAATGGTATGCTGAACAACTTATTATATCACCTGATGCTCTTTCCGCAAAACTTAGAAAGATTTATGGAAAAAGTGCAAGCCAGTTAATAAATGAAATACTTATTACAGATGCAAAAATATGTCTTTCTGACAAACAGAACTCTGTTCAAGATGTTGCAGAAATGCTTAATTTTTCCGACCAAGCTTCATTCTGCCGATTCTTTAAAAGATACACCGGATTATCTCCAAGGGAATTTAAGAAAAATGGTAATGTTTAAGAATAAAGAGGGGTGGAAAATATAAAGTCACTTGACCCACTATTATACTCTAAATTGACCCATCAAAAAAATATTAGAATTAAGTAGAGAAAAATGCATTTTAACCCGGGTCAGTTTCAATTATAATTCTTTATAGCAGATACTACTTCTTTTTAGCATTAATCTTTCTTACAGAATCTCCCGTTAGTTCAATTTTGTGTGCCGTATGTACAATTCTGTCCAGGATTGCATCAGCTAAAGTAGGATCTCCAATTGCATCATACCAGCTTTCAACTGGAAGTTGTGATGTTATTATGATTGATTTTATTCCGTGTCTGTCTTCTATTATTTCCATAAGTATTGACCTTTCCCTGGCATCCAGTCCTATAAGAAAGAGATCGTCTAAAATAAGCAGTGAACACTTTTCAATTTTTTTCATCTCAGATTCTATAGTTCCCTTGTTTTTGGCCATTTTAAGCTGTCCCATAAGCTTTGACGCATTGGAGTATAAAGTTCTGACTCCATTTTTGCATGCTTCATATCCTATTGCTGAAGCTATATAGCTTTTACCTGTTCCGGAGCTTCCTGTGATAAAAATATTCTGTCCGTCTCTTATAAAATCAAGAGAAGCAAGTCTCTCGAGCTGGTTCCGGTCAAGGTTCCGTTTTATTGTATAGTCTATTTTTTCCATATATGCCTTATATCTGAAGTTTGCAGATCTTATCAGTCGCTCAATGCTTACATTGCGTCTGTAATCATACTCGCTTTCAAGAAGCCATTTCAGGAACTCATCGTTTGTCATACCATCAGAGGATGTTGTCCTGCAGTCATTCCTGTATGTTTCAAGCATACCGTAAAAACGTAATTTGGAGAGTAACTCCATTATTCTGTCCATATTTTTTCCGACAGTTCTGTTTGTTTTATTATTACTTGTCATTTTTATCCATATTTTTAGAGTTAAAATAATCCTTACCTCTGAGATTTCTGTGTTTAGGGGTAAGTTCAGGAGCAAGCCCCTCCATTTGTATATGATACTTTTCATCTTCCCTGTTTACCAGAAGGCTTTCAAGTTCGTTGAACCCGAACATGCAGGATTCCATTGCTATCTGGCATGCAAGAACCACTCTGTCGTGTCCGAAACATTCCACAAGACATAATATACCATCAGCTGAACGTATAGCCTGAACAGGATATTTTTTGGCAACAGCCACCAACTTTATATACTCTTCCACTACCGGGTCTATTTCACGTGCCTTGCGGTATATATCATCCATTCTGATTCTGTATTCATGTAGTACTCCGGGAAGTTTATGGGAAGGTTTTTCTGAATAAGTGAAAGGTGTATCATCCCTGCGATGTGTCGTTATGTGTCTGAATTTATGATATATCTCCACTGTGTCCCCATCATACAGTAATTCTACAGCATCGCCTATATACTCTTTAGGAACACTGTAATAGTGATTGTTAAGCGATACATAACTGTTTTTCATGACAGTTGCCGTTTTCCGGTTTTTTGATATAAATCTTGTTGCCGGCAATATATGTAGCCTGTCTTTCTCGACCTCGAGGAAACGCTCCCTACGGCTGTAGCTGCGGTTGTACATCTTTCGGCTGTTCAATGCGTCAGTATGTTTCATTATTTCTATGTTCAAGGCTTCAATATCATTGAATTTCAATCCTGTCATCTTTGAATATACCTCCCTGTAAAGCAGTCTTACAGCATTTTCAACCAAAGCCTTGTCTTTGGGTTTGCGCACTCTTGCCGGAAAGACAACACAACCATAATGGTCTGCAAATGCCGCAAAGTCATCATTTATTACAGGCTCTATTCCACCGGGCCTTGTTACGGCAGATTTGAGGTTGTCGGGAACTATGGCATTTGGTACACCTCCAAAATAATGGAAAGCATTTTCACATGCCTGGATAAGATATTCTTTCTTTTGCGATGGTACAGCCTCGTAATAAGTAATCTGACTGCATGGAAGTATCGCAGCAAAGACTTCTACGGGAACCTTATCACCCGTATTCCTGTCTGAAATATAAAGTTTGTCACCGGCAAAATCCACATACATCTGATCACCAGCTATATGATCTATGCGTCCAACCGGTATTTTTACCTCCCTTTCACGTCTGAGATACAGGCAGAATGAACAATAACTGTAACCTTGGGGACGGTTTCTCAGATACTCCTCATACAAGGACCTTCTTGTTGTTCCACGGGATTTAAGTCGTTTAATGTACTCAGGTATATGTTCTTGAAGATACTTATACTCTGCAGATCCTGTTGATTCGTTGTCAGTCTCCGTACCGAAAAGTTCATGCAGATGATGCTCGTCCATTTTCAACAGGCGTTCCAGCTCTATACCCATATCCTCGTATATTCGGATATACCGTTTACTGTATTACGTGAAATCAGAAGAGAAGAACTGATACTACGGATACTCATTCCTGACTGGTAGCACCGCAGTATGTGCTTGATTCTTATTTTCATTCTTTAAAATTTTTATTCGGTTAATGATACCGGGTTAAAATGCTTTTTAAAGTACAAAAACAAGACTGAAATGTGGTAATTCTATAGGGTCAATTTTTATTATAATCTAAGTGGGTCAGTTTCGGTTATAAAGGTGGGTCAGGTGATTTTTATAATAGTGGGTCAAGTGACTTTATATTTTCCAACATCCTCTGCTGTTACATCCTCACGGATTGCAGATTGTTCCGCAAAGATGCCGAGCGCGGCAGCACGTATTTCATCCAGTCTGTTGTTTATGTCTCTTGCCGCAACACTTTTTCCACACGCCCGTCCGGATGACCACAATGACTGTGGCACACGAAACTTGACACTGAATGCTGTTTCAGAGTGCTTGCCGACAATAAGCCGTGCCATCACGGGACAGTTTCCCCTGGCATCCGCCTCGCTCTTTTTAAGGTAGAACGAAACCTTTACATCTGTCTGATTCATAATCTGTTCCATTGTTTGCAAAATTAACAGAGACAGAGTTAATCATCGGCATGTAAAATATCGTCAGACATCGACAAAGCTATCACCATTGACTTCCGGAACCTATATTTTTCATATCTCAAAAAAAATAAGTACCTTCGCTAAGCCAAAATGATGAAACTGCGTTCTTTACGGTCGGAGCAGAAAGGATTTTCAAATAACTCCATACAACTGGAATGGGCAACGGATAGGTAGCAATTTTTTCGCTTAACTATTCAAAAAACGGCTTCAAAGCACACATTTACAAATGCGGAATAATGCTGCGTATCTCCCTGAAAGCCCAATAGTTTACATTATTCTTCCTAAATCCATCCGAAATCGGGCGAGTTTTAGTATATTTGTGTATTCTTTAGAAAAACGTAAACGACCATGAAAAAAATACTTGTGACCTATGATATGTTCCGCGAAGGATTCACTGAATTGGAAAAGCTTTATGACGTGACCTTTCCTGATGGACGTGATTTCACTTATGAAGAAGTGTTTGAAATGATTCCGGAATATGATGTATTGTGTTCTATGTTCGACTTTCCGGTAAATAAGGAATTAGTGGACCATGCTCCAAATCTGAAACTTGTATCCAACTATGCTGTCGGGTATAACAATATAGATGTAGCTTATTGCCTGGAAAAAGGTATAACAGTAACCAACACTCCAGGTCCTGTTACTGCCCCGACTGCCAATATTGCTTTGGGATTAATGCTCGACACTGCGCGCCGCATAACAGAATGTGACCGTAAACTCCGCCGATTAGGAAAACAGATGAAAGTGGGTGTACTGGAGAATTTAGGTCTTCCTATTGATGGTAAGACATTGGGTATAATCGGAATGGGACGTATCGGACAGGCTTTGGCGAAACGTGCCGTTGCATGCAATATGAATATAATTTATCACAATCGTCATCGTTTATCTCCTGAAGAAGAAGCAGCGATTCCAGCTCGTTATGTTTCTAAAGAAGAACTGCTGGCACAATCTGATTTTGTTTCAATCAATGCGCCTTATACTCCTGAAACATATCACATCATCGGAGAAAAAGAATTGAAACAAATGAAATCTTCTGCTGTGCTGATTAATACGGCACGAGGTCCTCTTGTCGACGAGCATGCACTGGTTAAGGCTCTGCAGGACGGAACTATCCACGGCGCAGGATTGGATGTTTTTGAATTCGGAGACCATCCGCTACCTGAATTATTAGAACTTGAAAATGTTGTTCTTTGTCCGCATATCGGAACACAAACATACGAAACCCGAGTTATCATGGCTCAAACTGTTTGTGACAACGTGATTGGATTTCTGGAAGGTGACCGTCCTATTACGCGGGTGTTGCATCCGTAAAAACTCTTTCTACTAATAAATTACAATGGATACAAAATACAACTACATAATCCGTCCAATAAAAAAAGAGGAAATTTATTTGCTCAGGGATTTTCTATATGAAGCTATATTTATACCAGAAGGCATCAAACCTCCGGCAAAAGAAGTTGTAGATTTGCCCGAACTGAAAGTTTACATAGAAGGTTTTGGAGAAAATAAAGACGATTATTGCCTGATTGCAGAAACTAATGGCAATATAATCGGTGCTGTTTGGTGTAGGATTATGAACGATTATGGACATGTAGATAATAGTACACCATCTCTTTCCATTTCCTTATATAAGGAATATAGGAATAAAGGAATTGGGAACCAGCTAATGATTGAAATGATAATGTTACTTAGAAATAAAGGGTATAAACAAGTATCACTGTCTGTTCAAAAAGCCAATTATGCTGTTAAAATGTACCTGAAACTTGGTTTTAAAACTATAAAGGAAACAGAAGACGAATTTGTTATGGTGAAAAATATTATCTAAGACAAAAAGTTTATTACAAACAAAAAGGGTTAATTCCATTTGTTAGTAATAAGCTTTTTCTATAAATATCACATATTTTCCTGCATTATCGGTCCTATCAACTCCCACAACCCCATATAACGCAACATAAACTCAACTCCACCCAACACATGGCTCGGCATCGAAAGGTCAACCAGTGTTGATGACTGCCAAAGCTTATGTGCATTCACGGCATTGGAATATGGCACAAAATCGTCTTTCGGTGAATGATAAAGCATTATCAGAGTCTGTGGTTGAAATGAAGTATTCACCAATGAATTTTTCCGCAAGGCTTCTATAACTGCCAGAACATCTTTATTATTGTTATAATCAGGTGCAGCAAAAAAATCGGGATGCAGCACTTTGGTTATATCATTTCCCAAGGCATTGTGCCATTCTGAAAGTGGTCGTGTAGAAAACATTTCATTCAGTCCTTCATCAATAACCTCTGGAGCATACAGATTCTCATCGCTCACAGTCAATTGTTCTCCATAAACCATGCCACGTATCAGATAAGGAGCATACCCCGTATGCATATAAGACATAGAACCAATTGTTGGAGAAGTGAATACTTCCAAAGTATTTATAAGGTCATACACACCACCTCCGGCATATACACCACGAATAGATTCAGCTTGCCCACGTTCTTCCAGTTCCAACAAAGTCGCAATTGTAGCCTGTCCACCTTGGGAATAACCTAAGAGTTCAATATCATCATCATTTTCCGTAATGGATTTGTATTTCAAATATTCCCGTGCAGCCTCAATCATATCGGCACAAGCTGTTCCTGTCAGCTTATTATGCAAATATGGGTGCTGACGGTCGGGAGTCTGGCTGGAACCATAGCCCAAATAATCTGCCATTACTACGATATGTCCGCTCACAACAGGCAGCATCTCGTAATAGAAAAGCTGCTTCGACGGAGCATCTTCCATATCCAACGTGCCGTGCTGGATGCTCAGCAAATGCTCATATGAAATCGTTCCCTCAGGAATTGCAATCACTCCAGAAGCAGTAACTTGTTTTCCATCTACTCCAGTTGTATTATATTCGATAGCAGCCACATCAATACTGCATATCAAGGAACTAAGCAGTTCTTCAGGAATATTGATTCCTTGTGAAGATGCAAAATCTGCAACCTGAGATGCTATTTCTGTTTTATCAATATGTTTCTCAGCAATAATGCCACTGAGGAATTTATTAGATTCACCAGGTTCTTCAAAAGGGGCTTCATCTTTGTTACATGCTGCCATAAATAACAGCAGAAACAATACCAGAAGTTTGTTTGTGATTATATGATTATTCATTATCTAGTATTTTTATTGGTTAGTCTGATTTCTGTAAAATTAGTTATTTATAGATAAACAAAAAAAACTTTATTATTATCTTTAATGCATTGTTGTTCTTTTATCCAAATTGACAACAGACGTTATGTAATCGTTTGCGGCTGACTAATTTCTATATGAAGTAAAATTTAAATCATGAAAATAAATAAACTAAATAAACGACTCCGAGCATGGCAAATATCTGACATTCCATCTTTGGCTAAATATTTGAATAACAAAAAGATTTGGAACAACTGTCGGGACCGCCTTCCTTTTCCTTATACGGAAGAAGACGCACGTTCTTTTATCGAATATGCAATGAGCCAGCAAGAACAATGCGAATTCTGCATCGAAATAAATAACGAAGCTGTTGGCAATATCAGTTTTATGCGAGGGAATGATGTTGAACGTTTCAATGCAGAAACTGGTTATTGGCTTGCTGAACCATTCTGGAACCAAGGTATTGCAAGTGAAGCACTTCAAGAAGCGCTGCGGCGTTATTTTGCTACAACGAATGTCATCCGTATAGTCGCCAATGTTTTTGAGAACAATATAGCTTCAATGCGAGTGCTTGAAAAAGTTGGATTCCGAAAAGTCGGCATCCATCATAAAGCATGTTTCAAAAACAATTGTTTTTTGGATATTCATTGTTTTGAGTTGTTGAAAGAAGAATTTCAGAAAGATTATAACAAACTCTTCCTAAAATAAATCATATCCTTCAGCACCTTTCCATCCTCTATAATAGGATGGTCATAATTATCAGTGAAAAAGTTCGGGACAATATGGGAATAAACAAATCCGCATTTCTGATAAAATGAAATTGTCTGCCGGCTATCTCCTGTTCCTACAATCATTAAATCAAAACTATCCTTATAATAATGGCATAAGTATTCAATCATCATCCTTCCTAACCCTTGCCTCTGACATTCCGGAGCAACAGCCAGATTTTTAAGTTCGCATACGCCGTTTGTTTCATCGGTAACGACAGCAGAACAGACAGGTTCATTATCTGAATTATACATAACAAACATATCTCCCCTGTCCAGATATTTATCTATCATTGACTCCTGTTCATCAGCAAGAAACAAAAGCGGCATAAAACGTTTCTTATTATTTATAATTTTTTCAATTTGCATAAATCAACCCGTTTTACAACAAAATTAATAAATCTTATCATCATTATCCATCACCTGCTTCTCCTCTTATAATCCCGAGGAGAACATTTCGTTATTTTCTGAAAAGCAGTATTGAAACAGCTAATGGAATTAAAACCACAATCATAGCATATTTCAGTAATATTCATATCCGTGGTGAGAAGCAATCTTTGGGCATGAGTTGTTCTTTCGTCGATTAAATATTCATAAATGCTTCTCCCGAAAGTTTTCTTGAAAATAGAATTTGCATAGTCAGGATGCAAACCGACAGACTTGCTTATGTCCGACACTTTTATAGGATTCTGATAATTCTGAGCAATATAAACAGCGATTTTTTCAACTACACTTGTATCATTGTTCCTTATTCCAATAAAAGAATCCGCTTTATCAACATTCATAGCCATCCGGCTTAGTCTGGCTTGCATTTCAAGTTTGATAATATTATTCATAAAATCTGTTCCACATTCATCTATCCATTTTCTGATAATAAATTTGTCGTACATTGAATATGAATTATCATTCTCCATAAGAATATTTCCCTTGACTATCATTTCCACAAATTGAGCCGGCAATTTCCAGCTTAAAAACAAAGAAAAAGGAATTGTGCAGACATAATACTGACTGTTATTTTCAAACCCAACAATCTGATGCGGTATAAGTCCCCAGAAAACAATCAGCCTGTTTGAAGGAATCGTTATCTTCCTGTCATGAAAAAGATAAGTCAGATTTCCTTCAGGCAAGAAATTTATCTCTATTTCGTTATGCCTGTCACGATTATACATCAACCGAGGTTTCCACAATTCACAGGACAACCCATATTCGCTGAATACATTTTCCGCGGAGTTAATATTACTAAAAATCTCGGTTTTCATTATGTTTGAATATAAATATTGACAGAATTACTAAAATATAGAGTGTAAATTTGATGTATTAATTTTAATTATTCAAATTATGAAGAAACTAAATTTCAGTTTATTGCTTATTTTTCTTTCTCTGTTTATTTCAGATTATAATGTTTTCGCAGAGAAAACAAATACTAATGTCAAAACACTAAAACCGAGAATCGTTGTCCTGACAGACATTGCACCTGTTGATATCGAACCGGACGATATGGAATCAATGATAAGACTCTTGTCACATGCAGATTTGTATGAAATTGAAGCATTGATTACAACAAGCGGATGGAACAGCAGCGGAAAGAAATATCCGCACAGTTGGAACGATAGTTTGCAAAGCGTGATTAATGCCTACGAAAAAGATTTGCCAAATTTGATGAAGCGCTCGGCTCAGAATTCATTCATGCCATTGAAAAAAGAAGCCGGAAAACAATATATCGGATACTGGCCAAGTCCGGGATACTTGAGAAGCGTAACAATGATGGGCAGCCTGGATTTCGGTCATGAATCTCTCGGTGAGGACAACAACTCTGAAGGAAGTGATTTCATAATAAAACTTGTGGACCAGAAAGACAGCCGCCCGATATGGTTCACTCTATGGGGCGGAGGCAACACTCTCTCACAAGCTATATGGAAGGTTATGCAGGAAAGAAGCCCAAGCGAAGTGGAAAAGTTCCTAAGCAAAATATATATCTATGCCATAACAGACCAGGATGTTCCATGGGATAAAAGAGGAAAATATAAACTCAGCTCTCACTACTGGCTAAGAGAGAAATTTGGCGATAAAATTAAATTTATTTGGGACGAAAGCGCATGGCTTTCCCAAAACGGTATTGGTGCAAAAAACTGGAATGAATATGCAAAACATATTCAGAAACACGGAAACATGGGGAAAATATATCCCAAAAACAAATATGGTGTTGAAGGCGATACACCTTCGTTTCTGCATATTCTGCCAAACGGACTGAACGACCCTACAGAACTTGACCAAACCGGCTGGGGCGGATATTTTGTTTTTGGAAAATCCTTAGACAAAGAAACTTCATGTTTCACCAATTCTTCTCCGGAAATAAAAAAGATTTCACAGAAATATGAGAAATATTTCTATCAGGCAGCTTTC
Organism: Parabacteroides sp. KHUB-01; assembly: GCF_056640935.1. Lineage (NCBI taxonomy): Bacteria > Pseudomonadati > Bacteroidota > Bacteroidia > Bacteroidales > Tannerellaceae > Parabacteroides > Parabacteroides sp. KHUB-01. The sequence goes on from NZ_CM153256.1 coordinate 1,128,573, forward strand.
AACAATTTTGCTGCACGAATGGATTGGGCAAAGGATGGAAAAGGAAACAGAAACCCTGTTGTCATTGTTAACGGGAAGAAAGGACTTGGAATAATCAATGTCAAAGCAAAAGCAGGAAAAGAACTCAAACTGGATGCCAAAGGCACATTTGACCCCGATAATGACAAATTATCATATAAATGGTGGTGCCTGAAGGAAGCCGGAAATTATGAAGGAGATATAAAGATCAGCAACAACGACAAAATCAGCTCATCCGTTATCATTCCTTCTGAAGCAAAAGGGAAAACAATACATATCATCTGCGAAGTGACAGATAACGGTACGCATCAGCTGAAAGGATACAGAAGAGTTATCGTCCATGTCAGATAAATCATGATTTTATTCGCGTATTCCGCCGAATTTATGTAAGTTTGCAGATTGATTGTAAAAAGCAATAAAGTAACACAAAATAAAGAGTAAAATCATGTACAGAACAAGAACATGTGGAAACTTGCGTCTGGCTGACGAAGGACTGATAGTTACTTTGGCCGGATGGGTTCAGAAGACTCGTAAAATGGGTGGTATGACATTCGTGGACTTGCGCGACCGTTATGGAATCACTCAGTTGGTTTTCAACCATGAAGTTGATGCTGAGCTTTGCGAAAAGGCAAACAAACTTGGCCGTGAATATGTAATTCAGGTAACAGGAACAGTTCGCGAACGTTCAAGCAAGAATCCTAATATCCCGACAGGTGAAATCGAACTTGTTGTTTCAAAGCTGAATATATTGAATTCGGCTGTAACTCCTCCTTTCACTATCGAAGATGATACAGACGGTGGCGACGATTTGAGAATGAAATATCGTTATCTGGATTTGCGCCGTAACGCTGTTCGCAAAAACTTGGAATTGCGTCATAAAATGGCTTTCGAAGTGCGCAGCTATCTTGATAAGGAAGGTTTCCTTGAAGTTGAAACTCCAGTATTGATCAAATCAACTCCGGAAGGTGCACGCGACTTCGTTGTTCCTTCACGTATGAATCCGGGACAGTTCTATGCTTTGCCTCAGTCTCCTCAGACTTTCAAGCAGCTGTTGATGGTTTCAGGTTTCGACCGTTATTTCCAGATTGTAAAATGTTTCCGCGACGAGGACTTGCGTGCTGACCGTCAGCCTGAGTTTACTCAGATTGACTGCGAAATGAGCTTCGTTGAACAGGAAGATGTTATCCAGACATTCGAAGGAATGGCTAAGCACTTGTTCAAGACTATCCGCGGAATTGAGATAAAAGAACCATTCCAGCGTATCTCATGGCAAGACGCTATGAAATACTACGGAAGCGACAAACCGGATTTGCGTTTCGGCATGAAATTCGTGGAATTGATGGATATCATGAAAGGCCACGGTTTCTCAGTGTTCGACAACGCTGCTTATATCGGTGGTATTTGCGCTGAAGGTGCTGCAACTTACACTCGCAAGCAGTTGGATGCTTTGACAGACTTCGTTAAACGTCCGCAAATCGGTGCTAAAGGTATGGTTTATGCTCGTGTTGAAGCTGACGGAAATGTAAAATCTAGCGTTGACAAATTCTACTCTCAGGAAGTTCTTCAGCAGATGAAGGAAGCATTCGGTGCAAAACCGGGCGACTTGATTCTTATCCTTTCAGGAGATGATGCTATGAAGACTCGCAAGCAATTGTGTGAATTGCGTCTTGAAGTTGCTGAACAGCTTGGTTTGCGCGACAAGAATAAATTCGCTTGCCTTTGGGTTGTTGATTTCCCATTGTTCGAGTGGAGCGAAGAAGACCAGCGCTTCTATGCAATGCACCATCCGTTCACTTCTCCAAAACCGGAAGATGTTCCTTTGTTGGACACTGATCCGGGTGCTGTACGTGCTAATGCATACGATATGGTTATCAACGGTGTTGAAGTTGGTGGCGGTTCAATCCGTATCCACGACAGCCAGTTGCAGGACAAGATGTTCAAGCTGTTAGGCTTCACTGAAGAAAAGGCTCACGAACAGTTCGGCTTCCTGATGGATGCATTCAAATATGGTGCGCCTCCTCACGGTGGTTTGGCTTATGGTCTTGACCGCTGGGTTTCATTGTTCGCAGGTTTGGATTCAATCCGTGACTGTATCGCATTCCCTAAGAACAATTCAGGACGTGACGTAATGATTGATGCTCCTTCAGCAATTGACGATGTTCAGCTTGACGAACTTAATCTTAAGATTGACCTTAAGGAGAAATAAATTATAGATGGCGAGTTAACAAGATTACAAGTTGACGAGTCGAACAAAAGCCGATAGAAATCTGATAAAAATTTCTATCGGCTTTTTGTATAAAGTATATTCAATTTTATTATGCGATAAATATAGCAATAATGGTGTATATATAAACAAAAACGAGTTGACAACCTGATGCCTTGTCAACTCGTCTCTCTTTAACCTGATATATTATTTACCGCCTAAAAGCTTCTCCAATGTCTCATGCAAAACTTCCTCACGCAAGTCACGTCCGATAATCTTTCCATCCGGATCAAGGAGAACATTTGATGGAATGCCGCGAACTGCATATAAGCCCGGAACTTCAGAATCCCAATACTTAAGGTCTGAAACATGAGTCCAAGTCAGCTTATCATCAGCAATCGCCTTCAACCAGCGTTTCTTGTCCTTATCCAGTGAAATACCGATTATTGTAAAGTTCTTGTCCTTATACTTATTGTATGCTGCCACCACATTAGGATTTTCCTTGCGGCATGGAGGACACCATGAAGCCCAGAAATCAAGCAACACATATTTTCCTCTGAAATCAGACAACGACACTTTCACTCCTGCTGTATCAGGCAATGAAAACTCAGGAGCAATCTGGCCAATCTGAACTTTCTCCAACTTGGCAATAATACCATCCAAATCTGTCACATAAGGGCAAGACGACAAAGAAGCGTCAATCTTTGCTCTCGTAGCCTTCAAATCATCAAGAGGCAACTGATATGTGAAATAGCGATACAAATAAAACGCAGCAGCAGACGAAGTCGGATATTTTGTAATCAAGCTGTCAATATTGAATCCATCGGCAAACACCTTTTCCGCATTGCTTTGGAATATAGCATTTTCCTGAGAATTAAGCACCTCAGTAATCTTTCCTTCTTTATCCATTGTCACAGTCATTTCACTGTTCTCAACGAATAGCTGTGAAGGATAATCCATTTCCTCAGTCTGCAAACCATAAAGAAGCGGCTGAGCCACTTTTCCCTCAAAGCGGAAACTTCCGTCCTTTATTTCAGCCGAATCCTCAACAAAGAACATCTTGTTTCTGAATGATTTCAGATATATCTTTCCGGAAGACACACCATCCATCTTTCCTTCTATAACATAGCCTTCAGGCTTCTGCTGACAGCCGGCAAACAAAGCCGATGCCAGAATAAATAAACCTACTTTCTTTATCATTTCCTTTTGTTTTTATATCTTCCTTTTTTCTTTGTTTCGTTTCCGTATTCTATAGCTCTCACCGGACAATTATGAATACATGCAAGACATTGTGTGCAAGTGCCTTTCCAAACAGGTCTTTTGTCTTTGCCAATCTCTATAACCGACGAAGGGCAAACATCGGCACACAACCCGCAGCCAATGCAGTTTTCCGTTGCATAAAACTTTTTCCTGTCTGCCATAAATTTACAGAATAAAGGATAAACCATCTTCGTCTTCAATCCTGGCATAGAGCCTTTTGTATATAAATCACCCGAATTGCTTTCCTCGCCCTTTATCACCTTTACTATCTGTGCAATCCTGGCAGGAACTGCATCCAGCTTCTTTTCCTCCAAATCCTTGGAATCCACATCAAAGCCGGGCAGCAGAATATAATTGTTCGGCATCTGCACAGAGAAATATCCAGTAAGAGAAATTCCTTTCTTTGCCAGCGCCTTGCCGAAAACCTCGGCAGCCAGACCGCAATCATCACCGCACGAGCAAACTGCCCACACTGGCTGACCTGCATAACCCGCTGCTTCCCAGATTTTCAGAAATTCCATAATCGAAACAGCCGGTCCCCAGCTATGAACCGGAAACACAAATATAATCTTCTCCTCCGGCTTCAATTCCGGAAGAGAATTATGCGACACCGGCCTATAATCTTTCACCGGAAACACCTGTTCTCCGGTTTCCTCGCTCAAAAGGCGTGCCGCATAGGCTGAATTCCCGGTTGCAGAGAAATATAGAATCATAGCAACATTATTTTCCCATTTCCAAATTCTTCACCAGAAGTCCGCGAACCTCATCTTCCGACATATTTCTCCTTCCGGCATAGTCTTTCATCTGCTCTTCCGAAACTGTTCCAATCATAAAATAAGAACTTTCAGGATGAGCAATATACAAACCGCTCACAGCTGCAGTAGGCAACATCGCCCCGTTCTCAGTCAGAGAAATGCCGATACGAGAGAAATCAAGAAGCTCGTCAAGAACGAAATTCAGTTTCTGGTCCGGCAGCGAAGGATAGCCCACAGCCGGACGTATTCCCTTATATTTCACCTTGAACATTTCATCAACAGTCAAATCCTCGTCCGGAGCATAACCCCAGTACTGCTTGCGTACCTTCTCATGCAAATACTCAGCCGTTGCCTCAGCCAATCGGTCAGTAAGAGTTTGCAGAAGCACTGTATTATATGTGTCGCCCTCAGCCTCAAATTCCTCCTTCAGCTTGTCGGAACCAAAACCACCGGTCACGGCAAAAGCACCCACATAATCCGTCTTGCCCGCAGTTTCCGGCATCACATAATCCGCCAGAGATTTATATACGTCATCTTCCCTCTTCGCCTGCTGGCGCAATGTCGGGATACGAACCGATGAATTTATCACCAAATCATCACCTTCGCTATGTGCCGGGAAGAATCCGTAAAGCGCACGGCAATAATCAGCCTTCATAGCGGACAATCTGTTCAGCAATCGCAAAGCATCCTTGTGCAGCTGCATAGCTTCCGAAGCCTTCGCACGCTCTTCTTCAGGGAAAGAAGTCAGCCACATAGCACGGCACGAGTCGCAACCGTGGATATTGGCAATACCGGCAAACTTGCCTCCCAGTTTCCAGGCATGGAAAAAGAATGTCCAATTTATATATGGTATAACATCGTCAATCGAAACAGACATTGAATGTACTCCCTGCTGAGCCGGAACACACGGACTATAACCATCCCAGTCAAGCTCAACTTTCTTCGAGCGAGCCTCAGAAAGAGAAACAAGCTCAACAGACTTAGCCCCAACCGAAGCCCTCAACGCCTCATATTCACGCTTCAGTTCTTCGATATAAGCATCCCTTGTGTCCTTATTAAGCAGCTTAGCAGCAATAATCGGATTCTGCGACGCATCCAAAACATGGATAACAGGATAATCATAATGCGGAGCAATTTTCACCGCAGTATGCAATTTTGAGGTAGTTGCGCCGCCAACCATAATAGGAATATTCAGCCCTGCCTTCTGCATCTCCTTGGTCACATTCACCATCTCCTCAAGCGAAGGAGTAATCAGACCTGAAAGACACACCAAATCCGGCTTCTCCTCAATTGCCGTACGGACAATCTTCTCGGCAGGCACCATCACACCAAGGTCGATAACCTCATAATTGTTGCAAGCCAGAACTATTGAAACAATATTCTTTCCAATATCGTGAACATCGCCTTTCACTGTGGCAAACACCACCTTTCCTGCCTTAGTAGAACCTGCACTGCTATTCTCTGCCTCAATTGCCGGCTGGAGAATTGCCACAGCCTTCTTCATTGTGCGGGCAGTTTTCACCACCTGCGGCAGAAACATCTTTCCTGCGCCAAACAAGTCGCCCACCTTGTTCATTCCGCTCATCAGCGGACCTTCAATTATATTCACAGCCTTAGGATAAACACCCAAAGCCTCCTTCAAATCTTCCTCAAGATGCTCGCCCACTCCTTTAATCAAGGCATATTCCAGACGCTCCTGAAGCGAAGCCTCGCGCCAAACCTCATGCTTTTCCTCATGGCCGCCTTTGTCCACAGCCTGCATCTTCTGGGCATAGGCAATCAGGTCTTCCGCAGCATCCGCACGGCGAGCCAGGATAACATCCTCAAGCAAATCTCTCAGCTCCGGCTCAATGTCCTCATACAACACCGATGATGAAGGATTCACAATACCCATATCCATACCTTTGGCAATAGCATGATAAAGGAACACCGCATGCATAGCCTCACGCAGATAATTATTTCCGCGGAACGAGAATGAAAGGTTGCTCACACCACCGCTCACCTTCGCTCCCGGCAAATTATTCTTTATCCATTCAACGGCACGGATAAAATCAAGCCCATAATTGTTATGCTCCTCAATACCCGTCGCAATCGCAAGGATATTAGGGTCGAATATTATATCATTAGGATTGAATCCCACTTCATCGCAAAGCAGTCTGTATGCACGACCGCAAATCTCCACCTTTCTCTCAAACGTATCAGCCTGTCCTTTTTCGTCGAATGCCATCACCACAACCGCAGCCCCAAGCTGCTTGATGCGGCGCGCATGTTTCAGGAATTCCTCCTCACCGCCTTTCAGCGAAATAGAGTTCACAATACTCTTTCCCTGAACGCACATCAGTCCTTCCTCTATAACTTCCCATTTCGACGAGTCAATCATCACCGGCACACGGGCAATATCAGGCTCAGCAGCAATAAGATTCAGGAATGTTTTCATCTCCTTCACAGTTTCCAGCATTCCGTCGTCCATATTTATATCCAGAATCTGCGCCCCATCTTCCACCTGCTTGCGGGCAATGAGAAGAGCCTCTTCATAGTTTCCTTCCTTAATCAGACGGAGGAACTTTCTCGAACCGGCAACATTACATCTCTCGCCCACATTCACGAAGTTATTCTCCGGCTTCACCTCAAGCAGCTCCAGACCGGACAGCCACAGGCAATCCGCCTTCTTCACCGGCACATGAGGCTTAGCCCCTTTCACAAGTTTCGGGAACTGAGCAATATGAGCAGGAGTTGTCCCGCAGCATCCGCCCAGGATATTCACCAGACCTTCGTCGATGAAAGGCTTCACGTGCACCGCCATTTTCTCCGGAGTCTCGTCATAAGCGCCGAAGCTGTTAGGCAATCCCGCATTAGGATAAGCACTTATATAATAAGGAGCATTATTCGCCAGTTCAGCAAGATAAGGCTTCATATCAGCCGCGCCGAATGAGCAGTTCAGCCCCACACTCACAATATTGGTATGCTGCACCGAAGCCAGAAAAGCCATCAGCGTCTGTCCCGAGAAAGTGCGTCCGCCCTGCGCCGACAATGTCAGCGACAACATAATAGGCAAATCCTTGCCCATCTCCTTCAGCACCGTATCGGCAGCTTCAAGTCCGGCCTTCACATTGAGAGTATCGAAAGTAGTTTCAAACAGGATAATATCCACACCGCCCTCAACAAGTCCCTCAACCTGTTCCTTATAGGCAGCATACAAATCCCTGTATGTCACGGCGCGGAAAGCAGGGTCGTTCACATCCGGGCTCATCGAAGCCGTCTTGTTGGTCGGACCGATTGAGCCCGCCACAAAAACAGTACGTTCCGGAAACTCCTGCATAAAACCGTCGGCAACCTCGCGCGCCAGCTTTCCCGCAGCCACGTTAATCTCCTTCACATACGCCTGCATGCCATAGTCCTCCATCGACACGGCATTGGCATTGAAAGTGTTCGTAGCAAAAATATCAGCACCTGCATCCAGATACTGACGGTGAATGGATTTTATCACATCCGGACGAGTCAGGCAAAGCAAATCATTGTTGCCCTTCAGCTGTCCGGGGAAATCGGCAAAACGCTCGCCACGATAGTCCTCTTCCTTCAGCCCGAAAGTCTGGACCATCGTTCCCATACCTCCATCCAATATCAAAATACGCTCACCAAGGAGCGACAAAAATTTTTCCTTATTCATTCAAGCAGTTTTGTGAAGTTTGTTATCTTTTGAACGCACGGTCCATCTCACGTCTGTCGTCACGCTCACGAATTGAATCGCGCTTGTCATATTCCTTCTTACCTCTGGCAATCGCAATCACCACCTTTGCCAGACCTTTTTCATTGATGAACAGACGGGTAGGGACAACAGTGAATCCCGAAGTATGCACCGATGCCGCAATCTTCCTCAGCTCCTTCTTTGTCAGTAGCAGCTTGCGGTCGCGGCGTGCCGTATGATTGTTGTATGTTCCGTAGAAATACTCTGCGATATACATATTCTTAACCCAAAGCTCGCCTTTCTCCACGATGCAGAAAGTATCCACCAGACTAGCCTTGCCCAAGCGCAATGATTTTATCTCAGTTCCTGTCAGCACAATACCGGCAGTAAACGTGTCCAGCAATTCATAATCAAACGTGGCTCTCTTGTTCTTAATCACCACGTCTTTCTTTATTTTCTCTTTCATTTTCTCAGCCTTTTAAATTAATCAGACATGCAAACCCGGCATCATAACCTCAACCAGCAGTTCCACCAAAATCGGGAATCCGATAATAAAGATAGTCGAAACAACTGTCACCTTCAGCCTGTCCTTAGTTTCAACCTTCATAAAAGCAGGAAGTCCTTCCCACACTATACGAAGCGTATAAATCACAAATACATACAAAAAGAACAAGTCCGGGATAAGCATCCTTATAATAGTCAGAGCATACATATATGCCGATGCATACCCGATAAAATGCTGCCAGCGGCGAAGCCTGCGATGCATATCCACAAACTTCGAACAGAATTTCTTTATATAATACGAAGCCAGATAGAAGCCTCCTATATATGCCACCACTGTCCTGATTGAATTCTTCAAAGCCAACTCAAGCACAAATTCCTTGTGAGTGAAAACACTCAGAAACGAAGCCAAAGTCACAAGCCCAATCAACGGATAAAGATAATTGGCAAAAAAAGGATCATCCTTATAATCCACTCCTTTTTCTTCAGCCCTATCCTCCTTGTTCGCTATTATATTCCAGGCACGGTTAGGCTGAAAAGTTACGGCTAGCACCCAGCTAAATATTTTCTTGTACATAAAATGTATATTATATTGTTATTAAATGCTTTGTTAGTTGACGAGTTGACGAGTTAACAAGTTGACAAGTTGACGAGTTGACAAGGCTACAGAAAATAAGACTATTCTACTTGACTACTTGACTACTTAACTACTTAACTCCTTAACTACTTGACTCCTTACTCCTTAACTTCCTCCCCATTCTCCAACACCGAATAAACCTCCGACGCATTCCACACAAACCCCGGATAATTCGAATTGAACTGTTTCGGATAAACCACCTGAAACCTTATAGTATCGTCCGTTCTTTCAGGAGAAGTCTTTGCCCATTCCACAAAATCAGTCAGGTCGAATGCCTGAGGCAGCACCTTCTGCTCCGTAACCGAATCTTTCTCAGCAATCGAGCCAAACGAGCGCAGATAAAGACGATAAACCTTCCGGCTGCTGTCGGCAGTATATACAAGCCCTTCGGCAGGAAGGAAACTCATCCGGAACGAATCCACCTGAGTCTGATAATGACTGCCATACTCCATATACAGAAACAGATGATTGCTCACGAATCCACCCTTTGGAATATCGAAGTCCAGGAAATGCTCATCAGCCCTTATCATCGTGTCCGGCTCAGTCAGCATCAGCTGTTTCCATTTCGGTACCGGCTTATAAATCAGCCAGTCCGTATGCCAGATACCTTGCAGCGTGTCAGTCTGCGTGTCATAGTTTATCTGAAAATCCACCAGGCAGCAGTCTGCATCTTTCACTGCCAGAGTGTCCAGCTCCTGCGCTTCCAGCGTCATCCCGTTCCTCAGATGTATCTGCTTTCCGTCAGCCAGGCGCACCACTCCCGCCTGTGAGCCGAATTTCACTATTGTCCCGGATTCTCCCATGCACGAAAACATCGCCACGCATAATATCAAACAAATTATATGCTGGTTTATCCGACTGAAATATTTGTCCATAATTCTTTCATTTGTTTTATTTTCAAGGGCATATATCTGACCGCTTACAAACTAGACGTTTAAGCCAGGTATATTTTTATTCAAAGGAACAAAGGTAATAAAAATAATTAAGTATAAATAAGCTTGTAATATTCATTAAGAACTTTGTTTTTTATATTATCATTCAATGTTACTACCACTAATAATAAATTAATCAGGTAGTATTATAATCTTAAAACTAAGACTTAGTTTTTATAATCTAAAGCTCAGTTTTAAAAAACTAAAGCTTAATTTTTAGAAACTGAAGCTTAGTTTTCAAAACATAATAGACATTTATAAGTTTCAAATACTTGATACAGAAATATTGAAAGGCAAAATGGATAAAAATGAAGAACTACTATTATATTATGTATTTTGCGACTGTATAATATTTTTCTTACCTTTGTCTTCAATAATTCAAAACAGTTTGTCGGCTTGTCGCTCACTTTTCGGAGTGTGAGGAAAGTCTGGGCAACACAGAGCACCATACTTCTTAACGGGAAGCAGTCCGCGAGGGTTGAGTAATGTAACAGAGAATAACCGCCATGGCTGATGCTGTGGTAAGGGTGAAAAGGTGAGGTAAGAGCTCACCGGGTCTTTTGGCAACAAAGGATGCCGTACAACTTATGGGTTGAAAGGTCATGTATACCGGCGCATGTAGGGCTGCTCGTCCGATGCCGGGGGGTGGACCGATAAAGCTCATCGGCGACGGTGAGATCAGATAAATGGCAGGCACTTTTTCCGGTAATGCGGAAGAAGCACAGGACCCGGCTTACAGACAAACTGTTTTTTTAAAATAAAGACAAGGCAACAAGGTTTCAGATACAAGAAAAAACCTCGTAAACTCGTCAACTTGTTTTCTTGTCAATGTCAACTCCATAAAACGCGCGCTATGACTCCACAGGATAAAGAGAAATCATTAATGAAACGTATCAGTGACTTCCTTTCGTGGGCCATACACTTTGTCACTTATGATATATGGCGAATAACCGAAAATGAAGTTTCCGGGCTGAAAATCATTTATCTCAATATTATAAAAACGATAATTCTTGCAGTACGGGGATTTATCAATGATAATTTGCAGACGAAGGCTTCGGCTCTCACCTACAACACGCTGCTTGCCATTGTTCCGCTGCTTGCCGTATTGCTGGGTATTGCAAAGGGGTTCGGATTTCAGGGAACTGTGAGAGATGAGCTTCTGGATTATTTCCCAGGGCACGAGGTGGAACTGACCAAGGCTTTTGAGTTTGTTGACAGTTATCTGGTGCAGGCTCAGGGCGGAGTTATTATCGGGATTGGTCTTATTTTGCTGTTCTATACGGTTATCAGCCTTTTGTCGTCGATCGAAGATACTTTCAATGATATATGGCAAATACAGAAATCCAGACCTTGGTACAGGAAGATTTCCGATTATCTTGCTTTGTTTATTATTCTCCCTGTGCTGATGACGGCTTCGAGCGGTATATCTATTTTTCTGTCCACTTTGCAGAATTCGTTCCTGAGCCATTATCTTTTCCTCACTCCGGTGCTGGAACTTATCCTGAATATCCTGCCTTATGTGATTACTTCGCTTGCCTTTGCAGGACTTTATATTTCGCTGCCTAATACGAAGGTGAAATTTTCGAACGGGATAATTGCGGGAACTATTGCGGGATGTGCTTTTCAGTTTTTCCAGTTTCTTTATATCAGCGGACAGATTTGGGTGAGTAAATATAATGCCATTTACGGTAGTTTTGCTGCCTTGCCGCTTTTGTTGCTGTGGCTTCAGCTGTCGTGGCTGATTTGTCTGTTTGGCGCTCAGCTGTCGTATGCATCGCAGAACGTAAGAAAATTCAGCTTTGAGCGTGACAGCAAAAATATCAGCCGACGGTATAAGGATTTTCTTACGCTGCTGATTGCTACTCTTATCGTGAAGAGATTTGAAAAGGGGGAAAAACCTTATACGGCTGACGAGTTGTCGAATTCATACCAGATTCCGTTCCGACTGACAACGCAAATCCTGTATCTGCTGATGGAATTGGAAATAATAATTGAGGTGAATGTTGGCGAGGATGACCGCATTGCTTATTATCAGCCGGCAATAGATATCAACAAGATTTCGGTGGGTTATCTGTTTTCGAAAATCGACCGTGCCGGGTCGGAAAAGTTCAAGATTGATACTATTAATCTTTTCAACAGGGAATGGCACACTCTTCTGCAGACAAGAAAGGATATGCTGCAGGCAAGCGACAAAATTTTGCTTAAGGATTTATGATGAAAAAGGAAAAGCGTGATTTGACAGTTGGACCGGTTGGCAAAACTATATTGGGATTTGCTTTGCCGCTTCTGATAGGTAATCTCCTGCAACAGTTGTATAATCTTGCCGACAGCATTATTGTGGGGCGTTTCCTGGGGAAAGAGGCGCTGGCGGCGGTTTCGGCGTCTTTCTTCATATATTATTTTATTATTTCGTTTGTGATTGGCATCGGTAGCGGAACGTCTATCGTTGTGTCGCAGTATTTCGGCGCCAAAAAGCTTGAGAAGGTGCAGCAGGCGTTTTCGAGTTTCTTCATTTTCATGTTTATTGTCGGTATTTTGCTTTCTATCGGCGGTATTATTTTTGCTGAGCAGATTTTCCGAATCACACAGACTCCGGAGGAGGTTATTCCGGAAGCTGTGAAATATTTCCGTATTTATATTGGCGGGACGTTTTTGTTTATGACGTTCAACAGTGTGATTTCCATTCTGAGAGGACTGGGCGAATCTGTGCGTCCGATGCTGTTCATATTTATGTCGAGCGTGCTGAATATTGTGCTTGATTTGCTTTTCATTGTTGTTTTCGACTGGGGAATCGAAGGGGCGGCACGTGCTACGGTTGTGGCTCAGGGAATCGGGATGTTTGTTGCCTTGTGTTATGTAAATGAGAAACATCCTATTCTTTCCATCAAGCGGAAGGATTTGCTGTTCGACAAGGAAGTTTTCCTACAAAGCCTGAGAATCGGGTTGCCGACAAGCGTGCAGCAGTGCGCCATTGCGCTGGGGCTTATGACTTTGCTGGGAATTGTGAACCAATTCGGCACCAATACGCTGACGGCATACGGAGCGGCAGGAAAAATTGATACGCTTATCACCCAGGCGATACTTACTCTTTCCGGGGCGCTGTCGACTTTCTGCGGGCAGAATGTTGGAGCCGGGAAAATGGAGCGTGTTCACGAGGGTGTACGCTTTTCGATGATGATAAATATTGCTTTCGGGATTGTGATGTTTGCCGCGGTTTATTTTGCGGGCGACTATATGATGATGATTTTCACCAACGATAAGGATGTGGTTGAGATTGGACACAGTTATCTGACGATTACGGGATTTTTCTTTTGTATTCACGGAGCACTGAATGTGTTCAACGGGGCACTGCGTGGAGCGGGCGATACTTTCTTCACCATGATTGTGAGCCTTCTGTGTTTGTGGCTTGTGAGAATTCCTCTGGCTTACTGGTTCAGTGAGTTCCTTCAGCAAGATGGTATTTGGTGGGCGATAAACGGTAGTATCGGTATCGGCTTTGTTATTACTTTGGGATATTATCGTAGAGGGAAATGGAAGGAGAAAAGAGTTGTAGGGAAGTAAGGAGTTAAGGAGTTAAGGAGTTAAGGAGTTAAGGAGTTAAGGAGTTAAGGAGTTAAGGAGTTAAGGAGTTAAGGAGTTAAGGAGTTAAGGAGTCAAGGAGAATACTCTTGTTTTCTGTAGCCTTGTCAACTCGTCAACTTGTCCCCTTGTCAACTGTACAAACCTATATAAAAAAGAAAAGGTTGTCTCACGACAACCAATCTCCATTGTTAACCTTAAATCTAATACCATGAAAAACACATTGCAAATATAGAGAGTTTATGTTATACAACACAAACTTTTGCTTGGAAAATTCAATATTTTAAATCTGTTTAACAAAAACATGCTTTACAACATAGTTTTATAAACAGATTTTTGCTATAAAACATATTTTTCGTGGCTTAAATATTAGTTTCAACACTGAGTTCACAGAGAAATTGAGCCAATTAAATTGGCTCGTTTTCCTCATTTTATTCTTGCATCAGCTCCCCACATCAGTTTTTCTCGCAATGTTTTATAGAATGTATGATTATATCTTTTGAGAACCTTTGCCGTATAGTCCGCCTTGCAGATTGACAGTTTGATGTCGGCAGGGAAAATCTCAGAACGGCCGTCAAGCGAAACAAGGAATGTTTTATTACGGCTTTCGATATGCAAATCTATCTTGCAATTATCCGGAATGACCAGCGGACGCACATTAAGGGAATGTGGCGCAACCGGGCTCAGGACAAGACTGTTGTTCTGAGGCACGATAATCGGTCCGTTTACACTCATGGAGTATGCTGTGGAGCCGGTCGGTGTTGCTATTACAAGTCCGTCTGCCTGATATGATGTGAGATATTCATCGTCGAGCATTGTGTGGATTGTTATCATTGATGATGTGTCGCGCTTCAGCACTGCAACTTCGTTGAGGGCACAGTTGTAGCCTCTATATCTCCTTTCCTCAGTCTTGAGGCAGAGCAATGTTCTTTCTTCAATCCGATAGTAGTTCTTGAAGATTTCTTCGAGCGTTTCCTCTATCTCGTTGCTGCTGATATCGGCAAGGAAACCAAGGCGGCCGGTGTTTATTCCTAATATTGGAATATTCCTGCTGCCTATGACTGCTGCCGTGCGAAGGAATGTTCCGTCGCCACCGATGCTCAAAGCCAAATCTATATGGTCCACCGAATATGTTATTACGTCATTGATGTCCGGATGATAGTCGAATTCCTCACATATATATTTATAGAAAGCTGAATCAGGATATATTTCTGCTCCGAGAGACTTCAGTTTTTCGAACACGCGACGTATTACGCTTTGCTTTTCTTTTTGATATTTGCTTCCGAATATGCCTATTTTCATTTTTAGTTTTTGAGTTTTTAAGTTTATTAGTTTATTAGGGGACGAGTTGACAAGTTGACAAGGCTACAGAAAACAAGAGTATTCTCCTTAACTCCTTGCCTCCTCTACAAAAAACACCTCAACACCTCATCCACCCTTTGCTGAAGTGAATCATTCACCGCTCCTGCTTTCATTGAATAATAAATCACGGAATAATTGAAGCGCTCCAAACTGCGGATTACGGCTGTGGCATCTTCGAGATTTATTTTCAACAGCAGTTGCATACGGTCGGTCAATGGGATATAACGTGTCAGAAGGGCTTCAATCCGGGCATCGTTGGATTCGGCGATGCGGGAAATTTCGGAAAGAGCATAGTCTCTGTCATACATTTCAAGGATGATAAGACTTCCGGGCTTGTCCATGCAGGTCATATTCACCAAAGCATTGACAATATCCTTTCTGTCCAATATTCCGATAATATTCCCGTCGGAATCTTCTACTTTTACAAATTCCAAATCCTTGTCGGCAACAACGGACAATGCATTCAATATGGAATCATCTGCCCTAAGCGACGGAACGGAGTCGGAAAATGAATCAGTGGAATAGCCTTTTAAGGACGATATATCTTTTGTTATGAAATCTTTCACCAACATTTTTTCCTTTATTTTCTAAATCATATTAAATTTGCACGATAGTATATATCAGAAAGAGACCAGAGAACAAGGATGCAGACACAAGGTTATGAAATGACCTTGTCAACCCGTCAACTTGTTAACTCGTCTTCTATGAAAACATATACAAAAGTAGTCAAAGATAAAAGATAATAATAGAAGATGACAAATTTAAGTGTAAACATTAACAAAGTGGCAACTATCCGCAATGCCCGCGGAGGTAATATGCCTGACGTGTTAAAAGTAGCACATGATGCTGAAGTTTTCGGTGCACAAGGAATCACAGTTCACCCTCGTCCGGACGAAAGACATATCAGATACAGTGATGTGTATGGTCTGAAACCTATTGTCCGCACTGAGTTTAATATAGAAGGTTATCCTTGCGACAAGTTCATTGACCTTGTGATGAAAATCCGCCCGACACAGGTGACGCTGGTGCCGGATGCTCCGGATGCGATAACATCAAATGCTGGATGGGATGTAAAAGAGAATTTTGATTTCCTTTCAGACCTTGTGGAAAGATTCAGTAGCAATGGAATCAGAACTTCTATCTTTGTCGGTACTGATATAGAAAATATCGAATGGGCGGCAAAAACAAGAACCGACCGTGTTGAGTTATATACAGAGCCTTATGCTACTATGTATCCTAAAGACAGAGAGGCGGCTGTTGCTCCGTTTATCGAAGCGGCTAAGGCTGCTAAGAATCTTGGTCTTGGTGTGAATGCCGGTCACGATTTGAGTCTGGAGAATCTTGCCTTTTTCAGCCAGAATATTCCTTGGCTTGAGGAAGTGTCAATTGGTCATGCCTTGATTTGCGATGCTTTGTATCTTGGGCTGGAAGAGACTATCAAGCAGTATAAGAATTGCCTTGTGAAATAAGATACAAGATACAAGGGGACGAGGCCACAGATACAAGGATTATAAACCTCGTCAACTTGTCAACTCGTCAAATATAAAAAACAATAAATATACAGAAAAATGAATTTCCTACTATCAATTATGGCAGCCGCACAACAGAATGCAGCTGACCAAATGCCGGATTTGACATCTGCAGTTACAACAACTCCGTTGGCAACGGAAGCAGAACTTAACATCATCGACCTTGCGTTCAAAGGCGGATGGATTATGATTGTTCTTTTACTTCTGTCGCTGATGGCTATCTACATTTTCATTCAGCGCCTGATGGTTATCCGCCGTGCCGGACGTGAAGATGAGAATTTCATGAACAGAATCAAAGATTATATACATGACGGAAAAGTTGATTCGGCTCTTAATCTTTGCCGTACAACAAACACTCCGTCTGCAAGAATGATTGAGAAAGGTATTACTCGCCTGGGCAGACCGATGAACGATGTGTTGGTTGCCATCGAAAACGTGGGTAACCTTGAAATTGCGAAACTGGAAAAAGGTTTCCCATTGATTGCTACAACTGCTGCAGGTGCGCCTATGCTTGGTTTCCTTGGAACTGTTACAGGTATGGTGCGTGCGTTCTTCGACATGGCTAATGCTGGTACAAATGTTGACGTGTCATTGCTTTCAGGCGGTATCTATGAAGCGCTGGTTACTACTGTTGGTGGTCTGGTGGTTGGTATCATCGCATTGTTTGCTTACAACTATCTGGTATCACAGGTGGACAACGTGGTGAACAAGATGGAAGCTCGCACTATGGAGTTCATGGACTTGTTAAATGAACCTGCTAATTAATTCAAGGGGACAAGGATACAGATACAAGTGAACAAGGTTACAGAAACAAGTATATATTCCTTGTCAACTTATGACTTATCAACTGGTCACCTAAAAAACTAAAATTATGGCTTTAAAAAGAAGAACAAAAGTAAACGAATCGTTCAGCATGGCTTCCATGACTGACGTTATATTCCTGTTGCTTATCTTCTTTATGGTTACCTCAACAGTTGTTATCCCGAATGCTATCAAAGTGACTCTTCCTCAGGCAAAGCAGCAGACAGCAGCAAAGCCTCTGACAAGAGTAACTATCGATGCTTCGCTTAACTATTATGTTGCATTCGGTAAGCAAAAAGAGATACAGGTCACTTATGAGGAAATAACACCGTTCCTGCAGGACTGCTACAATAAGGAACCGGAAATGTTCGTTGCTTTATATGCAGACGAAACTGTTCCATATAAGGAAATCGTTAAGATTCTGAACATAGCAAACGAGAATAAATTCAAAATGGTGCTGGCAACAAGACCACAGAGGAATTAAGATAAACACAGTGTCCAATTATGAAATTAAATAAAGATGACATATATGGCTTGACTGGTTCGCTGATTTTTCATGCTATTATATTCCTTGTCCTTTGGATGACAGTGCTGAAAGCGGAAATTCCGGAAGATGATGGAGGTATTTTGGTGAACTTCGGAAACGTGGATGCTTCGGCAGGCACTTTCGAACCGAAATATACCGGTCAGGAATTGCCTCAGGAAACTACTACCACTCCTCCACCTGCTGCAAAGCCGGTTGAGGAAGTGAAGGAAGAACTTGTCACTCAAGACCTGGAAGAAAGCGTTTCTCTGAATGAGGAGAAAAAGAAGAAAGAAGAAAAGAAAAAGAAAGAAGAGGAAGAGAAACGCAGAATAGAAGAAGAAAAAGAACGCCAGCGCCAGATTGAAGCCGAGAAAAAGCGCAAAGCTGAAGAGCAGCGCAAGAAGGAACAGGCAATCAAAGACAAGATTGCAGGTGCTTTCGGTATCGGTTCGGCTGAAGGCAACAACCAGGGCGACGCTGGTGAAGGCAGCGGAAACCAGGGCAGTCCGTTCGGCAACAGCGACCATGGAGCAAATGAAGGTGTGGGCGGTTATGGCTCATTCAACCTTAACGGACGTTCCATCGGTGCCGGTGGTCTTCCTCGTCCGGCATATACTATTCAGGAAGAAGGACGCATCGTCATAGATATTACTGTCAACCCGAAAGGTGATGTCATCTCGGCAAGCATCGGACGTGGAACAAATATCGACAACGCATCCATGAGAAAAAGCGCGCTCGACGCCGCACGCCGTGCTAAGTTCAACAGCATCAGCGGTGCGAATAATCAGAGCGGAACTATTACTTACTTATACAAATTGAAATAACATGAAAAAAGCATTCGTATTCTTGGCAGAGGGTTTCGAGGAAACTGAAGCCTTGGGAACAGTGGATGTATTGCGCCGCGCAGGCATCGAAGCTACAACTGTATCCATTAACAATGAGAAATGTGTGAAAGGTGCGCATAATATTCCAGTTATGGCTGATATTTGCTTTAATGAAGCTAGCTTTGACGGAGCTGATGCTCTGATATTACCTGGAGGTATGCCGGGTTCTAAGAACCTTAACGAATGCGAACCTCTTAAAGAAGCATTGTTGCAGCAATTTCGAGAGAACCGCATTGTTGCGGCTATATGCGCTGCTCCGCTGGTTTTGGGTGGTCTTGGATTGCTTAAAGGAAAGAAGGCTACATGTTATCCTAGCTTTGAACCTACATTGATTGGTGCGGAGGTTACAGGCGAACCAGCTGTTACAGACGGAAATGTGATAACAGGAAAAGGTCCGGGCTTCGTATTCAACTTTGCTCTGGCTCTGGTAGCTGCAATCAAAGGCGAAGCTGTTGCAGAAGAAGTGGCAGCAGGATTGCTTATTTAAGAGATAAATTATCAGATAAACAATATTGAATAAAGAGAATTCAAGTTTCGCAAGTTACTCAACTTAAAAGTTAACAAGGCTTCAGATACAAGTTGACAAGGTCAGAACACCTGTAATTTCACGAATAAAAATTTGAATACCTTGTCAACTCGTCACCTGTAAGTTGAGCTTGCGAAACTTAAATTATTAACGGCAGACTAATAATCAGACAGAGATAAAACTTAAAAACATATAAACTTTAACACACACAGGCACAAAATATTAAAAAATCTAATCTAAATCACTATATTTGCCTAGGCAAAAAGAATAAACAAATAATCATTCTTAAAATAAATCTATTTCATGAATAAAAAAAGTTTATGGGCATTAGCTTTAGCTGCAACCATGAGCTTCTCTGCTCAGACGTTTTCAGCAAGTGCTAACGAAGCTTTTGACCCGGTTAATTATGTTAACCCATTAGTGGGTACAGAATCAACGTTCGAACTATCTACGGGAAACACTTATCCTGCAATTGCCCGTCCTTGGGGTATGAACTTCTGGTCACCTCAGACAGGAAAAATGGGCGACGGATGGATGTATCAGTACACAGCAACAAAAATCAACGGTTTCAAACAGACTCACCAGCCAAGCCCGTGGATTAATGACTACGGTCAGTTCTCAATTATGCCAATTGTTGGTAAACCTGAGTTTGACATGCAGAAGCGTGCAAGCTGGTTCTCACACAAAGGTGAAGAGGCTAAACCATACTACTATAAGGTTTATCTTGCAGAGCACGACATTGTTACAGAATTCACACCGACTGAACGTGCCGTAATGTTCCGCTTCACTTTCCCGGAAAACGACAATTCATATGTTGTTGTTGACCCGTTTGACAAAGGTTCATATGTAAAAATTGTTCCGGAAGAAAATAAAATCATCGGTTATACTACAAAGAACAGCGGTGGCGTTCCTGATAATTTCAAGAACTATTTCGTTATTAAATTTGACAAACCTTTCACTTATAAGGCAACTGTTGACAACGGAAAAGTTACTGAGAACAAGAATGAACAGGAAGCTAACCATGCCGGTGCTATCATTGGTTTCAAAACTAAGAAAGGCGAATTGGTTCATGCTAGAATCGCTTCTTCATTCATCAGCTATGAACAGGCAGAACTGAACCTTAAGGAACTTGGCAATGATAGTTTTGAAACTATCAAGCAGAAAGGTAAAGAGGCTTGGAACAAAGTATTAAGCAAAATAGAAGTTGATGGCGGAAATCTTGACCAGTATCGTACATTCTACTCTTGTATGTACCGCTCATTGCTTTTCCCACGCAAATTCTATGAAATTGATGCTAACGGAAATCCGGTTCACTACAGCCCGTACAACGGACAGGTTCTTCCTGGCTTTATGTACACTGATACTGGTTTCTGGGATACATTCCGTTGTTTGTTCCCATTCCTGAATATGATGTATCCTTCTGTCAACAAGGAAATCCAGGAAGGTCTTATCAACACATATAAAGAAAGCGGATTCTTCCCAGAATGGGCAAGTCCGGGCCACAGAGGTTGTATGATTGGTAACAACTCTGCTTCTGTTTTGGTTGATGCTTATATGAAAGGTGTAAAGGTTGACGACCTGAAAACTCTTTACGAAGGATTGATTCATGGTACAGAGAATGTTCATCCTAAAGTTTCTTCAACAGGCCGCCTTGGACACGAATATTACAACAAACTTGGCTATGTGCCTTATGATGTTAAAATCAACGAAAATGCGGCACGTACTTTGGAATATGCTTACGACGACTGGTGTATCTACAAGATTGCTAAAGAATTGAAACGTCCGAAAAAGGAAATCAATCTTTATGCAAAACGCGCGATGAACTATAAGAACCTGTTCGACAAGGAAACAAATCTTATGAGAGGCAAGAACGAGAACGGTGAATTTATGGCTCCATTCTCTCCTCTTAAATGGGGTGACGCTTTCACTGAAGGTAACAGCTGGCACTATTCTTGGTCAGTATTCCACGATCCTCAGGGATTGATTGATTTGATGGGCGGTAGAGAAAACTTCGTCACTATGCTTGACTCAGTATTTGCTGTTCCACCAATCTTCGATGAAAGCTACTATGGACAGGTGATCCACGAAATCCGTGAGATGACGGTTATGAACATGGGTAACTATGCACACGGTAACCAGCCAATCCAGCATATGATTTACATGTATAACTATGCAGGAGAACCTTGGAAAGCTCAGTACTGGTTGCGTCAGGTTATGAACCGTATGTACACTCCGGGTCCTGACGGATATTGCGGTGACGAGGACAATGGTCAGACATCTGCTTGGTATGTATTCTCAGCATTGGGATTCTATCCTGTTTGTCCTGGAACAACTCAGTATGTTCTTGGTGCTCCATTGTTCAAAAAAGCAACTATTCATTTCGAAAACGGAAAGAATCTTGTTATCAACGCTCCTGAAAACAGCGACGAAAACATCTATATCCAGTCTATGACATTCAATGGTCAGAACTATACTAAGAATTATCTTGACCACAATGAAATGATGAAGGGTGGAGTTATCAATATCAAAATGGGTAGCGAACCTAACAAACAGAGAGGAACTCAGGAATCTGATTACCCTTACTCATTCTCAAAAGACGAGAAAAAATAAAAAGTGAAGTTTTGATTATATAACTTCCAGTGAGTTATAGGAGTTACAGGTTGTTAAATGTCCGGATTTAGTCACAGTTTGGCATTTAACTCCTATGACTCCTATAATTCGTAAACTTGCAAAAGTTGACAAAAACGAAGAACACATAAATATAAATATCATGAATTTTGTACAGAAAATTATGATGTCAGGCGCAGCTGGTCTGGCATTTTTTGCATTTTCTTGTGCTCCTACAAACAAGGCAGAAGAGAAAAAGGTTATTGATTACGTTTCTTATGTTGACCCATACATTGGTACTGGCGATCATGGCCATGTATTCGTGGGTGCAAGCGTTCCTTTTGGTATGATTCAGGCTGGTCCGCAGAACATACATAAAGGTTGGGACTGGTGTTCCGGTTACCATTACACTGACAGTGTAATCATTGGTTTCAGCCACACACACTTGAGTGGAACTGGTTGTGCTGATTTGGGTGATATCCTGATGATGCCATATACAGGTGAAGTTCGTACTGCACGCGGTGAACAGGACAACATTGAAGGTGCTGCATCTTCATACTACAGCCACAAGAATGAATCTGTTTCCCCAGGATATTATTCATTGTTGATGGATAATGGTGTGAAAGTGGAACTTACTGCAACAGAACGTGCTGCTATCCACAGATATACTTATCCTCAAGGCGAAAAAAGACTTCTTATCAATTTGAAAGAAGGGAATGGCGACAAAGCTTACGAAACTTATCTGAAGAAAGTTGACGATAATACAGTTGAAGGTTATCGTTTCTCAAAAGGATGGAGTCCGCAGCATAAGGTTTATTTCGTTATGAAATCAGAACAGCCAATCGCTTCTGTTCAGGTTTTCAATGATGACACTGCTGCTGGCGAAAATGAATTGAAAGGCGAATCTGTAAAAGCAGTCATTACATTCAAGGAAGATGCTCCGGAAAAAGTACAGGTGAAACTTGCTATTTCTTCTGTTAGCTGCGAAAATGCTTTGGCAAACTTGAATGCTGAACTTGCAGACTGGGATTTCGAAAAAGTTCATCAGGCTGCTGTTGATAAATGGAATGACCGTCTTGCTGTTATTAATGTTGAATCAAATGACGAACGTGCAAAGAAGATTTTCTATACTTCAATGTATCACATGTTCATCGCTCCTACTCTTTATTGTGATGTCAACGGTGAATTCCGCGGTCATGACGATAAAGTTTACAGCAACAACAATTGGACAAATTATTCTACTTTCTCATTGTGGGATACTTACCGCACATTGAATCCTTTGTTTACTATCATCGAGCCTGAAATGGTGCCTGATATGGTAAATTCTTACTTGAGCATTTTCGACCAGCAGGGCAAATTGCCAATCTGGCCATTGGTTGGTGGCGAAACTGAATGTATGCCTGGATATAGTGCAATTCCTATTATTGCTGATGCTTATATGAAAGGCTTCACTGGTTTTGATGCAGAAAGAGCATACAAAGCTATGACTAGCTCTGCAACATATGAAAAGCAGAAAGGTGTTCCTTATGTATTGGAGAAAGGTTATATCCCTTGCGACAAGGTTCACGAAGCAACTTCTATTGCTATGGAATATGCAGTTGGTGACTGGGGAATTGCAAGAGTTGCCAAGAAAATGGGTAAAGAAGACGACTATAAGGAATATAGCAAACGTGGCCATTATTACGAACAGTATTTTGACAAAGACATTAACTTCATCCGTCCTAAAATGAATGACGGTTCATGGAGAACTCCTTATGACCCATTCCGTTCAATCCACGGAGTTGGTGATTTCTGCGAAGGAAACGGTTGGCATTATACATTCTTTGTTCCTCAGAATCCTGAAGGACTTATCGAGCTGATGGGTGGCGATGCTGCTTTCATTGCTAAAATGGACTCTTTGTTCGTTGCTGAAGGTGATATGGGTGAAGGTGCATCAAGCGATATCAGTGGTTTGATTGGTATGTACGCTCACGGAAACGAACCTAGCCACCATGTAGCTTATATGTATCCGTATGCCGGAGAACAGTGGAAAACAGCTGAGAAAGTTCGCTGGATTCAGTCTAATTTCTATACAGACAAACCGGAAGGTGTAATCGGCAACGAAGACTGCGGTCAGATGTCTGCTTGGCATGTTATGTCTGCTTTAGGTTTCTATCAGGTGAATCCTTCAAATGGAGTTTTGGTATTCGGTAGTCCTTCATTCGAAAAAGTAAGCATCAATTTGCCTGGTGGAAAGACTTTCGAAGTTGTGGCACAGAACAACAGCAACGAAAACATCTATATCCAGTCTGCTACATTGAACGGACAGCCTTATACAAAATCATATATCACATACGAAGATGTGATGAAAGGCGGTAATCTGACATTTGTAATGGGCAACACTCCAAACAAAGAATTTGGTGCTGCTCCGGAAGACCGTCCAAAGAGTGAATAATAACCGTATAAACTAATTATTATGCATAAAACAGTAAAATCGGCTTTGGCTCTGATGGCTTCTGCGTTCTTGCTTGCCTCTTGCTCTCAGACAAGTGTGAACAATGAGCAAAGCCTGTCGCCTGTCGAATATGTAAATCCATATATGGGAAATATCAGCCACTTGCTGGTTCCGACTTTCCCAACAGTTCATCTGCCTAACAGTATGCTGCGTGCATATCCTGAAAGAGCAGACTTCACAGCAGACCGCCTCGGTGGCCTGCCTGTGATTGTTACGAACCATCGTGAACGCTCGGCATTCAACATCTCACCTTTCCAGGGAGACGAAAAAGGATTGCAGCCTGTTGTTGCTCTGAGCTACGACAGAGAAAGCATCAAACCTTATCACTATCAGGTTTATCTTGACGAGTTGGAAGCTAACGTGGAATATGCACCGTCACATCAGAGTGCAATCTACAACCTTTCGTTCGACGAACAGAAGCCTACTTATCTTATATTCAACAGCCGTAAAGGTGAAATGAATGTAAACGGCAACACTGTGCAAGGTTTCCAATATATCGACAAGAATACTAAAATCTATTTCTTCGCTGAAGTAGATAAAACTCCGGAGAAATCAGGAATACTCAGTGCTTCGGCTGTTGACTATAACAGCCAGAAAGCTGAAGGCGAGAATGCAGCTGTTGTGATGTCGTTCGGCAATATGAACGGTAGTGTTCATGTAAGATATGGTATTTCTTTCATTGACACAGACCAGGCTAAAAAGAATCTTGAACGTGAAATCAAGACTTATGATGTAAATGCCGTTGCAGAAGCCGGAAAGGCTGTATGGAATGAAACTCTTGGTAAAATCAAGATTCAAGGTGGCAGCGAGGACGACAAAACTGTGTTCTATACTTCATTATACAGATGTTATGAACGTCCTATCTGTATGAGCGAGGATGGAAGATATTATAGTGCTTTCGACGGTAAAATCCACGAAGACGGCGGCCGTGCTTTCTATACTGACGACTGGATTTGGGATACATACCGTGCCACTCACCCACTTCGCGTTCTTATCGAAAACGAAGTTGAAGGAAACATTATCAACTCATATCTGCTGATGGCAGAGCAAATGGGTAACAACTGGATGCCTACATTCCCTGAAGTGACAGGCGACACAAGACGTATGAACTCCAACCACGGTGTAGCAACAGTAATCGATGCATACAAGAAGGGATTGCGTTCATTTGACTTGGAAAAAGCTTATGCTGCTTGTAAAGCTGCAATTGAGGAAAAGACTCTTATTCCTTGGTCTGCAAAACCTGCCGGATGGTTGGACAACTTCTATAAAGAACACGGATATATTCCGGCTCTTCGTCCGGGTGAAAAGGAAACAGTAGAGAATGTTTCTATGTGGGAAAAACGTCAGCCGATTGCTGTTACTTTGGGTACTTCATACGACCAGTGGTGTCTGTCTCAAATTGCCAAAGAATTGAACAAGGAAGACGAGGCTGCTCATTATCTGAAATGCTCATATAATTACAGAAACGTATTCAACCCTGAAACTGGATTCTTCCATCCGAAAGATAAAGACGGAAAATTCATCACTCCGCTTGATTACCGTTATGACGGAGGATTGGGAGCACGCGACTATTACGGTGAGAACAACGGATATATCTATCGTTGGGATGTTCAGCACAACATTGCTGACTTGATTCAGTTGGTTGGTGGAAACGACAAGTTCACTTCTGCATTGGACGAAATGTTCAACACTCCGCTTGGTATGTCGAAGTGGCAGTTCTATTCATTCTTGCCTGACCATACAGGAAATGTTGGTATGTTCTCAATGGCTAACGAGCCAAGTTTGCATATTCCATATCTTTACAATTATGCTGGCAAACCTTGGATGACACAGAAAAGAATCAGAACATTGCTTGATATGTGGTTCCGTAACGACTTGATGGGCGTTCCGGGTGATGAAGATGGCGGTGGTATGTCTGCTTTCGTTGCATTCAGCCAGATGGGATTCTATCCTGTAACTCCAGGTTCACCGACATACAATATCGGTAGTCCGGTATTTACTGACGTGAAGATGGATTTGGGCAATGGCAAAATCTTTGAGATTAAGGCTAACAATGCTTCCAAAGAAAACAAATATATCCAGTCTGCCCGCCTGAATGGAAAAGAATTGAACCAGCCTTGGTTCAACCACTCAGATATCGCCAATGGTGGTGTTTTGGAACTGGAAATGGGACCGAAGGCAAACAAGGCTTGGGGAACTGCAACTCCTCCACCTTCTGCCGGTGTTCTTAAGTAATATCAGATAAATCTAAAATATCAAACCCCGACAATTCTACATAATGAATTGCCGGGGTTTATTTTATCCAAATAATTATTACAATTATAGAACCTTATTCCTCCAGTTTCCTTTAAGCAAATATATAATACTGAACAGGAATAATCCCACATAATATATTGTCTCAGTAAGGAAACATAATGAAACCGGAAGTTTCATCCTGAATGCTGCAACGAAAATAAACAAGGTATAGAAAACCAATGTCACCACTTCAATAATAAATGCGACCTGAGTGTTTCCCGTTCCAATCAATCCATTGAATACGATATTAGCCATTGCAGCTATTGGCATAGCCAGCGCCACTATAAAGAAAGTGGAAACCGATGCTTCGATTAGCTCCATATCATTGGTGTATATGGACAGAACTGCCTTTGGGAACAAACACAAAACTCCAACGAAAACAACCGTGACACCGACAGACAAATATGTTATATGCTTGATTACCGGAAGAACATTGTCAGCACGGTTAGCACCCAGACAATTACTTACCAATGTATTGGTTGTCATTGCTAAAGCATTTATAGGAATAAGCATCATAACATAAAGACTTCTCACAATATTTGCCACCGCAAGCGACCTTTGTCCCAAATGTTCCACTGCAATAAACAGGATGAAATATGTTGACAATGATATGAAATATTGCAACATTGTGAAAATAGAAATATTGAGCACTCGTTTCAGCAAGTCTACATCAAAAGAGCGGAAACGCGTCAGACCATATTTTTCGGAATCAACTGTCAAGCGCGTGTAAATGAAATAGAACAATATAGATACAGCCTCAGCAATGACAGATGCGATTGCTGCTCCTTCCAGCCCTAATTTTGGGAATCCGAATTTTCCGAATATCAACAGATAATCCAGCACTATGTTTGTTATTGCCATGACAATTGCGTTCAGTGTCAGGACTTTGGTTCGTGTTATACCAACAAAGAATGCTCTGAACATCACTCCAAGGAAAACAAAGAAAAATCCAATTACACGCCAGTTCAAGAATCTTACTGTGGCATTCCATATATCATCAGAAGAAATCAACATTCGCATTATATCTCCCGCAAACAGCAAAGATAAACCAAACAGGAGAGCTGCCATAACAAGCAAAAAAGCACAGCCCTGATTCATGACAGGACCGACTTCTGCATAATTCTTCTCCCCGTTCCTTCGTGCTATAAGGATTTGCGAACCTGTGCTGAAACCAAAAGCTATGGTGAAAATACAAATATAATACAAGCCGCCCATGGCTGAGGCTCCAAGTTCAACCTCGCCCACTCTGCCCAGGAATGCAGTATCAGTAACATTGATAATATTCTGGGCAAGCAAGCCGAAAAAAATAGGATAACTGATATTCCAAATCTGTCTGTTTGTTATTACTCCACTATCTGAAACCATATAATCATTCTATTTAATTTGTCGATGCAATATAAGAGTGACGGAGTCCATATTTTATCCATAAAACATGAATATAAAACCTTATCTTTTCCACTTGAAAATATATACGGACGTACGTCAATTTGGGGCCGGACCTAAATCAAAATATATACGGACCGACGTGAACGTGGGTTCGGATGTATTTTTCGCAGAAAACATATACACCCAATTTTCATTAAATATATAAATATCGCTAATAACAGCAAAGAGCAGGATAGCTTGATACGGAAAACAAGTCTATCCTGCTCTTTGGGAAACTATCTGCAAAAAATAGTTTACTTAACTAATTTATTAGTAGCAGTATCAGGAAATACAACCGCAGGCTTGAATGTTTTGGCTTCTTCAAAATCCATCATTGCATATGACATGATAATTATGATATCGCCAGGCTGAGCTTTTCGGGCAGCCGCACCGTTCAGACAAATCACTCCTGAACCCGGTTCACCTTTGATAATATAAGTTTCAAAGCGTTCACCATTATTATTGTTTACAATTGAAACCTTTTCATTAGGAATAAGATTTGCCGCTTCCAATAAATCGGCATCAATAGTTATACTGCCGATATAATTCAGATTAGCTTCAGTAACCGTTACACGGTGAATTTTTGATTTAACTACTTCAATAAACATGCTATATTATTATTTTAATTCGCAGATTTTATATATAACCGCAATGTCCTTGTTCAGATTACAGACACAACAGCTATTGATGTGAAACCATCATCAATATTTAATATTATCAATCAGACGAACCTCTCCACAATACACTGTTATGCAGCCAACAGGATAGTCAGTATCTTTCCAGTCCTTTATTGACTCCAATGTATTTCCATCTACAATTTCGAAATACTCAACTTCCATATCCGGTTCTTGATTGATGGTGTTAACTACATAATCAATTACCTCCTGAACACCTTTTGCGGGTGCAAAGTTAGTACTTTCTTTTAATGTACGGGCAATAAGTGGAGCTTTTTGACGCAGTTCAGGTGTCAATCTTGTATTTCTGCTACTCATTGCCAATCCATCAGCCTCACGGAGGATAGGACAATCATTGATTTTAACAGACAATCCAAGTTGCTTAACCATCGCACGGATAACAGCAATCTGCTGGAAATCTTTTTCACCGAAATAAGCATTATCCGGCTCAACAATATAGAACAATTTGCTCACAACCTGAGCAACACCATTGAAGTGTCCAGGACGACGTGCTCCTTCCATCACCTGCATCACTTTGCCAAAATCAAACACGCGAGTGTCTGGTTCCGGATACATTTCCTCAACCGACGGAGCAAAAACATAATCACAACCGGCAGACTGAAGCAACTCGCAGTCTTTCTCCAATGTGCGAGGATAAGTTTCCAAATCCTTTTTGTCATTAAACTGTGTCGGATTGACAAAAACACTGACTACACATATATCATTCTCGTCAACACAACGTTTAACCAGACTAAGGTGTCCGGCATGCAAGGCACCCATTGTAGGGACAAAGCCTATTCTTCTGTTATTCAACCTTTCCTGAGCTAAATAACCCTTTAAATCTTGAATTTTACTTACTATTTTCATCTTATAGATGCGTTTTGACGGTACAAAGCAAATAAATAATTACGTTAAATGAAAGAAATTGCTTATCTTTGTAGCGTTTAAATTAAACTTAATAACAGAATGGATGCAAAAAAAGTATTATTTATAGCACAAGAAATAACACCTTACTTACCAGAATCAGAAATAGCAACAATTTGCCGCCAATTGCCACAAGGCATTCAGGAACGTGGTAGAGAAATCAGAACGTTCATGCCTAAATTCGGAAACATTAACGAACGCCGCAATCAGTTGCACGAAGTAATTCGTCTTTCCGGTATGAATTTGATTATTGATGATACTGATCATCCACTAATCATTAAGGTTGCGTCTATTCAAGCAGCTAGAATGCAGGTTTATTTTATCGACAACGACGACTTTTTCCAGAGAAAAAACACTATCTGTGATGATGAAGGAAATGAATATGATGATAATGACGAACGTTCTATTTTCTACATCCGCGGTGTGTTGGAAACAGTTAAGAAACTACGTTGGATTCCTGACGTTATTCATTGTCATGGTTGGATGTCTGCACTTACAGCTTTATATATTAAACGTATGTATGCAGATGATCCATGTTTGAACAATGCAAAAGTTGTTTATTCAATTTACAATGACGAATTTAAAACTCCATTCAATGAAAACTTCGCTAAGAAGCTGAAAATGGACGGAGCAAAAGATTCTGATGTCAAATTGCTAAAAACTGACACAAGTTTCTTAGCTTTGACAAAATTAGCTATCGACATGTCCGATGGTGTAATTCAGGGAAGCGAAACAATACATCCTGAACTAACAGAATATATCGCATCTAAAAAGAAGAAATTGTTCTTGCCATATCAGAAACCTGATGTTTATATTGATGAGTTCAATAAATTCTATGATGCAGTTTTGGAAACTAAATAACACATAAGAATCATGAAAGTCAAGCTTTTAACACTTGGGATTGCTTTGGGAGCTGCGCTCCTCGGCAGTTGTGATGATGGAATTAGTCTGGTAGGACCAAGTATTCAGCCCGACAGAGACAAGATAAATGTTTTTCAAGATACGATTGAAATACAAGCCTATACGGTTTTGATGGATTCTATTTATGCAAAAACATCAAGTGCATTGTTAGGAGAATTTTATGACCCGACATACGGAAATCTGAAATCCGACTACGTTTGCCAGTTCTATTGTCCTGAAGAATATCAGTTCCAGCACACACCTTTGGATGAAAAGATTGACTCAATGGCTTTCCAAATCACTTATTCATCATGGGTTGGTGACTCACTGGCTCCTATGCAGGCACAGATTTTTCAGGTTACAAAACCTCTGGAAAGAAATTATTATACTAATGTTGACCCGAAGGAGTTCTGTGATATGAAAACTTTGTTGGGAACAAAAACATATACTGCATATGATGTTTCCATTCCTGATTCTATCAGAAATATTACAGATCAATATGATGAGAACTATTATGTTCCTAAAGTAAGAATCAGAATGCCGAAAGAGTTAGGGCAGAAATTCTATGATGAATCTGTAAACAATCCGGCGACATTCAATTCTCAGGAAGCTTTCAACAATTTCTTCCCGGGATTATATGTCACAACTAACTACGGAACAGGAAACTTGCTCAACATCAACCGTTCATCATTGTTTATTTATTACAGATATAAGACAAAGAGCTCTGCAACAAACAATGATACTATCATTTCGACTTATGAGCGTTTCAACTCAACTACTGAAGTTATTCAGCTTAACAGTCTTAAGAATGGCAACTTGGAACAGCTTTTACAGCCAAATGATGAATACACTTATATGAAAACACCAGCCGGTGTTTGTACTAAGTTGGAAATTCCAGTATCAGAGCTGAAAGATAAACTTGAAGGACGTATTATTAACAACCTTCCATTCAAAATGACAGCTTTGGCACAGGAAGACTGGGAATATGCTTTGAGCGTTCCTAAAAGCTTGTTGTTATTGCCTGAAGATTCAGTAAAAACTTTCTTTGAATCAGGAAAGATCCAAGATAGCCAGACTTCTTATGTCGGAGATTATACTGCAGACGGAAGAACTTACGATTTCAAGAATATTTCCAGAGTGTTTGAAAAGCATTTGGAAAATAATCCGGATGAGCCGCTTCGACTGCTTGTTATTCCGGTTGAAAACGTAACTGAAACTTCTAACAGTTATTACGACAGTAATACATATACAACTGCCATAAACAACTATATGTCTCCTTCTGGTGTTAAACTTAAGAAAGACAAAGAATCAAGAACATTGATTCTGACAAGCAGTAAATACAATGAATAAATAATATAAAGGTCTGAATCACCCAAGGTTCAGACCTTTTCTTGTTAAAATAATATCCAAACTATTCCCATAAAGTAAATTTTCCTTATTTTTGCGTCATAAGAAAGAAGTGCTGTGAAGACTTTTAGAAAGAAATATATTGTTTATCTCTTCTCACTGCTGTTTACTTGGTATTATGGCAGTGTGATGCTCTTCACACATATACATATTAAAGATGGTGTTGCAATAAAACACTCTCACCCATTCAAGAATATTGAACATCACCATAAGACTCTTTCTGAAATAATCTTCCTCCAGACATTATCTACCATCAATGCTGAGGACAGTCAGAACGGAAGTCCGGATATTCAATGTTTCCTTAATCTACTTACTAGAATAGTTGAGAAAAACGATTCGCATCCTTATTTGTTTTTCTTGACTTCAAACAATCTTAGAGCACCTCCTTATACATTATAATATATACTTGTCTCCGGAGATTAAAATTTCCGCACATTTTCTTTATTCTATAATCAATATAATAGGATTATAGGAACTCTGTCGTATGTATAATAATATCGTTATTTCTGTGCTACAAATATGAGAAACAAACATATCTGTAGTATAGAAACTGAGTGCATATTTATTTTTCATACGAAGAATCAGTTGTGCAAAATCGTCCCGGTTGCATTTTCACAAACAACTTTATTATCTAATTAGAGGATAAATCCTCTTCAATATATATTATAATGAATAAGCTTATAAATTTAACTATATGCTTGTGCATGCTATTGTTGTGCACAAAAGCTTTTGCCAACGACGAGAATTATAACCTCAATCCATCTGATGCAAATATTGTAGGTCATATTATTGACAAGAAATCAGGTGAACATCTTTCCTTCATAAATATATATCTGGAAGGAACAACTATAGGAACAACTTCAGATGCTACAGGACACTATTTCCTAAAGAATCTTCCCGAAGGGAAATTTACAATTGTTGCAAAATCTCTTGGATATAAGACAGAGAAAAAAAGCATTAATCTGAAAAAAGGAAAAACAATTGAAATAAACTTCGAAATCGAGGAAGATGCTGTTTCACTTGACGGCGTTGTTGTTTCGGCAAACAGAAACGAAACTACAAGACGCATGGCGCCAACATTGGTGAATGTTTTGGATGCACGAGTATTCGAAACTTCAAATGCAACTTCTCTTGCCGAAGGTTTGAATTTCCAGCCTGGAGTTCGAGTTGAAAACAACTGCCAGAACTGCGGTTTCCAGCAAGTAAGAATAAACGGTCTTGATGGTCCGTACACTCAGATTCTTATGGACAGCCGTCCTATTTTCAGCGCTTTGACTGGTGTTTATGGTTTGGAACAAATTCCGGCAAATATGATTGAGCGTGTTGAAGTGATGCGAGGTGGCGGTTCTGCATTATTCGGTTCTTCTGCAATTGCCGGAACTATAAATATCATCACTAAAGAACCGATGAGAAATTCTGCTCAATTGTCACATTCTCTTACTTTGGTTGGAGGTTCAACACCAGACAATAATACTACAATTAACGCATCATTGGTTACTGACGACCATAAAGCAGGATTATATGTATTCGGACAGAACAGACAGCGCGGACATTATGACCACGATGGCGACGGTTTCTCTGAGCTGGGAAAAATCAACGCAAAAACAATCGGTTTCCGCTCTTATCTGAAGACTAGCAATTATTCAAAGCTGACTTTCGAATATCACGGTATCAACGAATTTCGCCGCGGCGGTAATATGTTTGACAATCCGCCTCACGAAGCTGATATTGCTGAACAAACTGAACATAACATCAATGGCGGCGGTTTAAAATATGATTTGTTCTCAAAAGACTACAAGCACAGAATGAATGTCTATACTTCAGCTCAACATACAAAGCGTGATAGTTATTACGGAACGAATCAGGATTTGAATGCTTATGGACAAACAACAGACATGACTTTGGTTTCGGGAGCACAATACAGCTATTCGGCAGACAAATGTTTATTTATGCCAGCAGAATTTACAGGTGGTCTGGAATATAGCTATGATGATTTGCAAGACAGAATGCCTGGTTATGACAGAGAAGTGAACCAGACAACCCACATCGCCAGTCTTTTCGCTCAGAACGAATGGAAAACCAAGAAATGGAGTTTCCTTATTGGTGGACGTTTGGACAAACATAATCTTATCAATCACGTTATATTCAGCCCGCGTGCCAATGTAAGATTCAATCCAAGCGAAAATATAAACTTCAGATTGGCTTATTCAAGCGGTTTCCGCGCTCCTCAAGCTTTTGACGAAGATTTGCATATCGAAGCTGTCGGAGGAAATGTTGCTTTGATTGAACTTGCCGACAATCTTAAAGAAGAGAAATCAAACAGCTTGAGTGCTTCTGTTGATTTCTATCACAGATTCGGTCCGGTTCAGGTGAACTTCCTTGTGGAAGGTTTCTATACAAACCTTAAAGATGTATTCACTCTTGAAAAGACTGGAACTGACGACAAAGGCAATATCATCATGGAAAGAAGAAACGGTTCCGGTGCAACAGTCGGCGGTGTAAACCTGGAAGGTAAAATGGCATATTCGTGGATGCAGATTCAAGCTGGCGCAACAATCCAGAGAAGCCGATACAAAGAACCTGAACAGTGGAGCGAAAATGTGGAAGCTCAGAAAAGAATGTTCAGAACTCCGGATGTTTACGGTTATTTGACTTCTACATTCACTCCGGTGAAAAGACTTTCTCTTGCTCTTACAGGAACATACACAGGAAGTATGCTTGTGCAGCACAATGCCGGATATATCGAAGTAGACCGCGACGATGAAACTCCGGATTTCCTTGACATGAGTGTAAAAGTTGCTTATGATATTCCTATTTATAAAACCGTCACTTTACAAGTTAATGCAGGTGTGAAGAATATATTCAATTCATATCAGAACGACTTTGATAAAGGAAAAGACCGTGACGCAGGATATATCTACGGTCCTGGATTGCCAAGAAGTTATTTCTTCGGTTGCAAAATCACCTATTAATTCAAATTGATTAGGGAAAAAACATTTAACTAAACAAAAACCTCCGGTAATAAATTGGAATGACCAATTATACCGGAGGTTTTCTATTACAAGTATAAGCCTAATTAAAATTTCAGCCTTTAAATTCCATTTTCTCTTTCATGTCTAATTCATTCTTCTCTTCATCATAGAACTTGTATTCGAGGAATGCCAGACTCTGATTTGGAATCACCTTCAAGCCGTAGCTGTATCTCATCTTCCACTGCCAACTTAAAGGGAAAAAACCTTTGTTCACATAAGCTGCAACATAAGGATGTACGTGTAAGGTAAATTTCTTCACATGATGTTTGTTGACCAAACAATCAATCTTTCCTTCCAAACTGTCGGTAAACAAAATAGAAGGTTTCACAGAACCTGTTCCAAAACAAGCAGGACAAGCTTCAGAGGTTTGAACATCCATTGCCGGACGAACTCTCTGGCGAGTTATCTGCATCAGGCAAAACTTACTCAAAGGAAGTATATTATGCTTTGCTCGGTCGCTAGCCATTGCCTTCTTCATATGCTCGTAAAGCAGCTGGCGATTTGTATTGCTCGACATATCAATAAAGTCGATAACAATGATACCTCCCATATCACGCAAACGTAACTGACGGGCAATTTCATCCGCAGCGGCAAGATTAACATCGATAGCTGTCTGTTCCTGATCCTCGCTGGTTTTCGAACGATTACCGCTATTGACATCTATCACATGCATTGCCTCCGTATGCTCAATAATCAAGTAAGCCCCACTTTTATAAGTAACCGTACGCCCAAAGAGGGATTTTATTTGTTTGGTAACTGCGAAATTATCAAAGATAGGCAGTTCACCGGTGTACAGATGTACAATCTCTTCCCGTCCGGGAGCAATCAGACTAACATAGTCCCGAACATTATTATAAACCTCTTTGTCGTTTACAAAAATATTCTGAAAGGAAGGGTTAAATATGTCGCGTAGCAAAGCGACTGTTCGTGCAGTCTCTTCATAAATAATGGCAGGCGACTTACTTTTTGTTACTTTTGCGCTATTCTCTTCCCAGCGTTTCACCAGAGTTTTCAACTCGTGGTCCAATTCCGCAACTCTCTTTCCTTCTGCCGAAGTACGGACAATCACACTGAAATTCTTCGGTTTGATACTTTGGATGAGCTGTCTCAAACGGGCACGTTCCTCATTGGATTTGATTTTTGTCGAAACTGATACTTTGTCGGAAAATGGTATCAAAACTATATATCTCCCGGCGAACGACAACTCCGAAGTCAATCTCGGTCCCTTTGTGGAAATCGGTTCTTTTGCTATCTGCACCAATATCTCCTGACCTATTTTGAGAACATCACTTATACTGCCTTCCTTTTCTATTTCCGGCAATATCTGAAGTTTTGAGAAAGCGGGAGCTTTCTTAGGGTCAGAAAGCAGCTGATTGAGATACTTTTGCTGGGTGTTGAAATGAGGACCTAAGTCCTGATAGTGAAGAAATGCATCCTTTTTATAACCTACATCAATGAAAGCAGCGTTTAATCCTGGCATAAGTTTCTTAACCTTGCCTAAATAAATATCGCCCACTGCAAAAGAGACATTGTGAGCTTCTTTTTGTAGCTCAACCAGTTTTTTGTCTTCCAATACAGCGATTGATACTTCTTGGGACTGTACATCAACTACTAATTCACTAACCACTATAAAAAGGTGTTTATTAAATTTTTGCAGACCTTTATAAATACGCAAAGAACAAACTTAAAAGGTCTCTTATAAGTTTGTTCTTTATAGAGCGTTTGTTTCGAAAAATAAACTTATTTCTTCTTATGTCTATTCTTCTTCAGTCTCTTTTTGCGCTTGTGAGTAGACATCTTATGTCTCTTTCTTTTCTTTCCGCTTGGCATCGCTTTAAAATTTTAAGATTAAACGTAATATTTATTATTTAAGAAATTCCGAAAACCCTAACTTTATTATCTTTAATTAAGTCAAAGCCTGCGTAATAAATCAACAATTATTTCACGTCGTTCAAGAAAGTCTTAGCCGGCTTGAATGAAGGAATATTGTGTTCCGGAATAATAATTGTTGTGTTCTTTGAAATGTTACGAGCAGTCTTCTGAGCTCTTTTCTTAACGATGAAGCTACCAAAACCTCTCAAATATACATTTTCATTTTTTGCCAAAGAACCTTTTACAATTTCCATAAAAGATTCAACGCTTGCTAGCACTGTTGACTTGTCGATTCCAGTGTTTTTTGAAATTTCGCTTACGATATCTGCTTTAGTCATATCTTTAAATAATTAATTGATTTGGACCTATTAATTTTTTGGAATGCAAATATATAGCTTTTTATCGAACAGGGCAACCGCACCAAAATTCCATTCAAAATATGTTTTGCAACAGGTTTGTTAAAATAGTTCTGAAAAAAATGTGTTATTTGGGAAATAAAGCGGATATTGCGGATAGCAAAACCTTAACTATGAAAAACAACCTTAGCGATTGGATTTTTTACGTGTCGATTTTACAACCAAAGGTAAACTTCCAATTTTAGGGTAGCCCCTTTTAGACGGGCGCCAGTCGGCACCCGTCTAAAAAAGAATCCACAAATTTAACGATTATTATTTGCATATTGTCATGGGAAGAAGGTTTTCGTAATCCGTTCTTCCCTTCTTTAATTCTCTTAGCAGCTTGCAGAAGTAATTCCTGAAGGAGACTCCTGCCTGTTTGCAGGTTTCTATAAAGGTATTATAGATTGCGGAGTTCTGTATTCCTTTCACGCTTCCGAAGAACAGGCTGTTCTTTCGTTGGACAGTGATTGGTCTTATCGCTCTTTCTGCTGTCATATTGTCTATGGAGTATTCTCCGTCATTTCTGTAGGAGAAGATCTGATTCCAGAAGTTCTTCAGATAGTTAAGGGCCTTGCTCATAAGTTCGCTTCGGCTCTCATCCGGATTTGCCAGCAAATCATAAAGCTCCGTCCTTAACTTCTCGATGATTTCCGTCGTTTCCTTACCGTTCCTTCTGCTGTAAATCTCGTCCGCAGTAAGTTTTTCCCGACGGTAAGTCTCTTCCATGCCGTATAGCTTTGCTATCAGCTCAAGGAAGATTCTTGCCTGCAGACTTCCCTGGTCGTAGGCGTACTTGAACTTGGCTCTTGCATGAGCCAGACAGCAGAGATGCTCTATATCCATAAGTTCATTGTCTAGATACATATATACGTTGTAACCGTCACTCTGCAGTGATTTGATTTTTGCATCACCAAGGAACTCCTTCAACACATTTCTGTTCCTGCCTCCATGTTTCTGTACACCTTCATCATCCGTTGTATCCTCGTAGAAGAAGATGACTATACGCGCTTTTCTGTTTACCAGACACCACATATAGGTCTTTCGTTTCTTATTGTATGCGTGATAGCGGAGCCATGTCTCGTCCACATTCACGTTGGCACCGTCCTGAAGGGCAATCTTCTTGAGGGCAGGTATCAGCTTATTGAGCTGCATGGCACCTTTGTCGGCCCAGTTCAGCAGGTTCTGCACAGAGGTGTTCCAGTCCATATCCGACAGACGGTTCTTCGCCTCCCTGTATGCCGGTGTTGACATCTGGAAGCGGTTAAACATCAGATACGAGAGCATGTTTGCCGTAATGCTTGTACCCGGTACTATCTCGTCATAAAGGCTTGCCCGGACGTCATCCTTCATAGGAAGGAACATGCTTTCAATCCTGCCGTCGGCATGCTTCACCTTAAGTACCTCAAAGTGATGTTCCTCAATATGGCTCACAATGCTTCTTATTTTACGGTAGCTTGACGATATTACAACAGAATCCTCAGGAAGCATTGTATAATCAGACCTGTGTATAATCGGTGTACCTACACAAGTCTTATTGTATGTCATTCCTTTCCTGTATGGTCTTTCCTTGGAAAGGGAAGCCTTCGGAGTATCCTGCGTGTCGCATGATGCGGAAGAGTCCGGCTGTGGGACCTCGCTTGGTGGAGCAGTAGGAGTACCGTCAAAATCATCCTTGTCATCATGCTTCCCTTTTACGACCCTTTTACGGTCAATACCTTTGAGACTTTTGGAAGAGGCATAGGTCTGGGTATTCATAATGGAAAGACGTTCTAAAAGGGCATTATACTTTTTCTCAAGTTTTTTATACTCCTTATCGCGGAGCTTGTATTCAAGGACAACCTTGTCAGCCTTGCTGTTTGCCTTAAGCAGGGCATTTGTAAGGGAGTCTATTTTCTTATTGGACTCCTTCAGGTCTTTTCCTATTTCATCAAGCCGTGCTATCATTTCGTCAAGCTGCTTGCTCTTGCTCTGATTCTCCTCAAACAGGAACAGGGCGAACCTCTTTATCTGCTCATTATCCATACCTTCAAGGGGTGTATGCTCCTTTTCGGGTCTGTTCATCATCTCTTCAAGATGCTTCTGTCTGAGTATGTGTTCTATAAGTTCCTCTGTTTCCATGTTCTCTAAATTTTATGTAAAGATACTCATTTTCAGTGAGATACGCAAATATTTAGAGAGCTTTTATTGCTGATATTCAGAGTTTTATCATTAAATTCTTATGCTCGTTATTACCGGAGTTTCAAGTATCGTGACCAGGTCTTTCCAGTCTATCTTATACACTGTCACGTCATCCTTGCGCTCTATCCTCATGAACCTGTAGCCCTTTATGAAGGACTTCTCATGAAGATAATAGGCATTGCGCTCATAGTGTATCATGCGAACCTTGCGCTGGTCTTTAGACATGAACATGTAAACATCACCATTCAATGGATCACGGTGGTATCGACCTCGGATTATCTCGCATATACGCTGAGCCTTGCATCTCATATCGTGAAGCTCAGGAAGGTAGTAGAAGTTG
This sequence comes from Parabacteroides sp. KHUB-01, assembly GCF_056640935.1. NCBI lineage: Bacteria > Pseudomonadati > Bacteroidota > Bacteroidia > Bacteroidales > Tannerellaceae > Parabacteroides > Parabacteroides sp. KHUB-01. The sequence goes on from NZ_CM153256.1 coordinate 1,168,317, forward strand.
TGAAGACCGTTGATGCTCAGCATAAGCCCTCCAGTTTCTCTACCAGTGTTTTCAGCCCCTGATAGTCTAAGCCTTTCTTCTGTATGCACAAGCCCTCACGAGTTCTTATCGTCACCATAATGCTTCCTTTATGGGGAGTTGTACGTTTGAGCTTGTCTTTAGCAACCTCCTGCCGTTCTTCATTGCCTGTCCGAATCAGCTCTTCCGGAATTCCTTCAACTTCTACAGGTACAACCTTTTTCTGTGTCTTCTTGAACCAGTCATAGAATGCCGTGTATGGAATATTGTTACCAATGCAGAACGAGTTGATGGAAACTCCATTGGGCTCACCCTCGGTTTTGTAGAGGAACCACAGTCTTTCAAAATCTTTTTCGCTAAACATAATCTTTCAAGTTTTAAGTTTAGCACGAAGGTATGGGAAAGAAACATGCTAGTCAATACGCCAATTTTGGAAGCTTACCAACCAAAGTCTTTCGACTATGATTCGTAAGATCTTATGAGAGGTCTCTTATAAAAAGAGGCCTCTTTTTTATGATTCAGATCATCCGGTCAGAACTGCAATAACTTTTTTAAATAGTTAATATCCAAAGCTGCCTTGTAAAGTCTTTTTTTAAGGCTTAACTTATCCTTTTGTTCAGAGATGATATGTAAAGCCACTTTTCTAATCACTGACAGGTTTTGTGATGAATATCCTTTCCTCGCTCTGCAATCATCCTCTTTAAAAGTAACGTCCAAATGCCAATGCAGTTGGTTCTCAATACTCCAGTGTCCTCTTATTATTTTTTGAAAGTAAGACGCACTTAATCCTTGCTCGTCACTGATATAATATCTGGTTTCAAGAGCCGTTTTCCCGTTCATCTCCCTACTTGATTCCATTTTTACAATCGTCCCTAGTCCTTTCCAAGATTGAATGGTTTCCGGAAGCAGATATTCCATGGCTGGAAGAATGCTGCATTTCCTGACTTCTATCCTTCCATGGTCTTTTTCCACAGTCGTATCCGAATCAAGGCCGCCGTGTACTTTAAAAGCACATTCAATATCCTCATATAGAGACTTCTGATTACCTTTTACCGACAATAGATAATGCCCCTTCTTTTCAAGTATCAAGTCTACAACCTCACGTTGCGTTCCCATAGCGTCTATGGATATAACTGCATCCTCAATATCTATGGCTGACAACACTTCGGGAATGGCTGTTATCTCATTGGACTTGTCTTCCACTTTTTTCTGATATATACAGAATTCGTTCTCGCTTACCCAGGCATTCAAAATGTACAGACCTTTATTCCCGCGAGAGGTCGGCGATGTCCCACTTTGCTTCTTCCCGTCTATAACAATCTGTTTTTCTGATAAATCCGACAGGATTGACTTCCCATAACTACAAAGACAATGTTCTAATTCGGTTGGGTCTATGCGTTGAAACACACGCTCAAACGTATCTTTTGAAGGTACACCGTGAGGAAGTGAAAGCATATCCTTAAGTTTTTCTCCACGTTCCAAGGTAAACAGACGCATATCCTCATAATCTGTTCCGCCTGTCAGGTAAGTACACAAACCTATCATTAATATGTCTGACAACAAATGTAGACAACGACCTGTTACACGAGGATCGGTAACTTCTGAAAAATACTTGGATGGATTCATTTCACTGCAAATTTATCATTTCTATTTCTGTTTCGGTTTGCCGCTGCAAATCTAAGGTGAGGCACAGATAAACACTTCACTGATGATTACAAATTTTGATGCGGTTGCCCTGTTTATCGAAGAGTGAAAATATTGCTATGTATTTTTTTTCAATAAATTTGCCCGAATCTCACCCCAATATCACTCTATCCACAAAGCAATCAACACGTTATACATGAAACTATTTTGTAACATTTTATACTTAATAATGTTCCAAAGACTCAACTTTAAAGAAAACAGAGCCACAATACATGCCAATATTTAAGCCTCATAAGCTTCTACTAAACTGCATAAATACGGAAACAAGAAATCTCTGTTTCAAAAAACTTTTTGCATACTTCAAAACATAATAATATAATCTTAAAACTAAGCCTTAGTTTTTATAAATTAAGACTTAGTTTTTATAAACTAAAGCTTAATTCTTATAAACCAAGTCTGAGTTTTAAGAATATATCAGTATCTTTCAAAACAGACATTGGACAAAAGCAACTAATCACGGAATATATGAAATGATTCACACAAATGCTCAGCCAGTCAGATTTACAGAAAGAAAAGACAATGCGAACAAAACTCATTGCAAATTTTCCATAATATTTCTTTTTCAATAATTATTCATTACCTTTACACCAATAATCTTGAATTAAATACGGAATAAAAAGTTTTAATTATGTCTTTAAACAAAGTTTTATTAATTGGAAATGTAGGAAAAGACCCTGACGTACGTTATTTCGACAGCGGAACAGCAGTGGCTAATTTTCCTCTCGCCACCTCTGAAAGAGGCTATACCTTGGCTAATGGAACAGTTATACCGGAACGCACCGAATGGCACAACATCGTTGTGAGAAGAGACCTTGTACCTTTTGTTGAAAAATGGGTGAAAAAAGGTTCCGGACTCTACGTTGAAGGAAAAATCAGAAGCCGTAGCTATGATGATGCAAATGGAAACAAAAGATATGTAACGGAAATCCATGCAGACAGAATAGAATTCTACAGTACAGGAAGCCGCCCGGCAACCGACAACGGTAACCAGGCTCAAAGTCCGGAAACTCAATATTCCACAAATCCAACTACAATGCAGACTAATGTTGCTCCTAGCAACAACATGTCTAAAATGGATGACGCAGACGACCTTCCGTTCTGATTATAATATAACTAAAGTTTCGCCAAACTCAACTTTTAGTTAACAAGTTGACAAGGAAACGAGTTGACAAGAAACAGGTGTTTATCCTCGTCAACTTGTCTCTGAAGCCTTGTAAACTATTATATCGAGCCTGGCGAAACTTAAATTGTCTAACTTAAATTTATCATTTTGGACTCAGACTATTTTCAAAACATATTCAACCAAGTTTATATTGACCAAATAGGTATTGACTCGGTCATTGCTTTCGCGGTTGCGGCAGTTTTGCTGCTTTGCTCCGGATATATATCAGCTTCTGAAGTGGCTTTTTTCTCGCTTTCGCCTGCAGATTTGCAGAAGGTGAAAGAGAAAAAACAAAAACGTGCGGACAATCAGATAGAAGAACTTCTCAGCAAGCCAGACTATCTTCTTGGAACTATTCTCATAACGAACAATCTGGTTAACGTAGCGATAGTAACACTCTGTACTTATGGTATAAATTCATGGATAGATTTTTCAGCCGTTCCTATTTTCGGATTTATCCTCGAAACTGTTCTCCTCACTTTCCTTCTTCTTCTTTTCGGTGAAATTATGCCAAAGATTTATGCGCAGAAAAACGCTTTGCCTTTTGCAAGAAGGACTGCTGCTACAATGCTGTTTCTGGAAAAGATGATGCGCCCTTTCTCATCGGTGCTTGTCAGCTCTTCAACGGTTATCAACAAAAGAATCTCGAAGAAAAAGAACGATATTTCCGTAGACGAACTTTCAAAGGCATTGGAAATAACATCTCCGGAAATAAAGGAAGAAAAAAATATGCTCAATGAAATCATCAAGTTCTACAACAAGACAGCCGATGAAATCATGACACCACGACTGGACATGAAAGGTCTGGACATCAAAAGCAACTTCGGTGAAGTGCTTGAAATGATTGTCGAATCCGGATATTCCAGAATTCCCGTTTACGACAACACTGAGGACAAAATAAAAGGAATACTCTACATCAAGGATTTGCTTCCGCATATCGAAGAAGACAAATATTTCAGATGGCAGACACTGATACGTCCGGCTTATTTCGTTCCGGAAACAAAGAAAATCGACGATTTGCTTGAAGAATTCCGCACCAACAAAATTCACATGGCTATCGTTGTTGACGAATTTGGCGGAACATCCGGACTGGTAACAATGGAAGATATCCTGGAGGAAATCGTTGGCGACATCTCCGATGAGTATGACGAGGAAGAAAGATTCTTCACAAGGCTCAAAGACGGAAGTTTCATTTTCGAAGCCAAAATTCCGCTCAATGACTTTTTCCGTGTTACGGAACTCAAGGAAGATTCTTTCGGAGAACTTACGGAAGAGGTTGAAACTCTGGCTGGTTTGCTGCTCGAAATAAAAGGTGATTTCCCTAAGCGACAGGAAATAATCGAATTTGGCGGCTATCGTTTCCAGATACTCGAAGTGGATAACAGACGTATTATCAAAGTTAAGTTCTCTGTATTATAACAGAGTTGTCCTATAATATATGATACGATTCAGAAACATACTGCTTGTTGTGCCGTTGCTGCTCAGTGTTGCCTGCGAGGAATATACACCGAAACCACGTGGCTTTTTCCGTATTGAGCCACCGAAGGCAGAATACACAGAGTTTGGTCCGGAAAAATGGCCTTTCTCTTTTTATGTTTCCAACCAGGCAAATATAAATGTCAGCGACTCTTCGAAATTCATGCTTGAGGCAAACTATAAAGATTTGAATGCTGAATTGTATTGCAGTTACCTGAAGGTGGACAGAGGCAAAATAGAGCAGACTTTCAACGAGAGCCGCGAACTTGTTGCCCGCCAGGCAGAGCAAGCTTCCGCCATAAAGGAAATGGAGTTCGTAAACGAAGAGGAGAATGTTCGCGGATATATGTTTCTGATTGAAGGAAACACAGTTGCCCCAATTCAGTTTTCTCTCACTGATAATGAAAATAAGTTCTTCCGCGGAGCATTATATTTCAATTGCCCGATAAATGCCGACTCACTCAAGCCGGTGGTTGACTATCTGCAAAAGGATGTGGAAGTTATGATTGAATCTTTCAAGTGGAACAAATAAACTGAAATCTATGCCTTTATTATACAAACAGCAAAACGGCGCTTGTGTAGGAATCTGGGAAATGACCGAAACAGTTGATGAACTGAAGAATATGTTGGGAAGCAAAGCTCTCTCCTCGCCTTCCGTGTCAATGGAAATCCGCTCTGAAGCCAGACAGAAAGAAAGACTCACGGCATTGGTGCTGCTGAAAGAACTTTTAGGCCACGAAGCCATAATCGGCCACGAAGAAAGCGGCGCTCCGTTTCTTCCCGAAGAGAATATGAATATAAGCATATCTCACACCAAAGGATATGCGGCTATGATATTATATAATGAAAAGGAAATCGGTATCGATATAGAATATCGCTCGGATAGAGTGAAGAAAATAAAATCTCGTTTCGTGAACGAAGCAGAAGCACTTCATATCAGTCCGGAGAATGAAACCGAGCATCTTCTCATCCACTGGTGCGCAAAGGAAACTCTTTTCAAAATGATTGGCTGCAATGAAGTGGACTTTCTGAAACATCTTCATATTTCTCCATTCATATATAATAAGGAAGGAATAATAAATGTTTCAGAAAGCCGTACTGAAAATCAGAAGTCATATAAATTATATTTCCGTGTAGCGGATAATTTCGTCATCACTTACACTTCCTGTGAATGAAAGGAAGCACCAGGAAAAGAGGAACGCAGCAAATCATAACCCATACAAAGAAATGCTGATAACCTATCTGCTCCTGAATCCATCCCGAAACCATTCCCGGAAGCATCATTCCCAATGCCATAAATCCCGTGCATATCGCATAATGCGAAGTTTTGTATTCACCTTCCGAGAATAGCATCAGATACATTGTATAGCCGGTGAAACCAAAGCCATAGCCAAGTTGCTCCACCGCAACGCAAGTATTAATCACCAGAAAACTTTCCGGACGAGCATAAGCAAGATAAAGATAAACCAGATTCGGCAAAGAAATAGCAAGAGCCATTGGCCAAAGCCATCGTTTCAATCCGCCGGAAGAAATGGCTATTCCGCCCAGAATTCCTCCAACCAGCAGCGCTGCAACTCCAACTGTTCCATATACAAATCCCACTTGAGTAGTGCTCATTGCCAAACCTCCGGACTCAATGTCATCCAATAGGAAAGGAGAAGAAAGTTTCACCAACTGCGATTCGCCAAGCCTGTAAGTCAGCATAAACAGCAAAGCCGGAATAATGCCTTTTTTCTTGAAGAAACTTACAAAAGTCTGCCCGAATGATTGTCCTATATTACACAACGTAACATCAGTACGCTTGAAATCCGACACCGGTTTCGGCAATATATATCTGTGCCACAAAGCAAGGCCGATAAATGTTCCCGCCAGAATAAAGAACACCAGACTCCAGGCATACGAAATCTGCCCTGTAGTTTCCTCAAGCCATCCGGCGAGCATAACAAGCAGACCTTGTCCGGCAATCATTGCCACGCGATAGAATATATTTCGGATACCAATGAAAAACGCCTGTTGCTCCTCATCCAAACCCAGCATATAAAATCCGTCGGCAGCAATATCATGAGTTGCCGAGCTGAAAGCCATCAGCCAGAAGAAAGCAAGTGTTGCACGGAAGAAGAAATCGCAGGGCAAAAGGAATGCTATTCCTGCCATTCCGGCTCCGATAAGGAACTGCATTGTCCATATCCACCAGCGCTTAGTCTTCAGCAAGTCAATAAACGGACTCCAAACAGGCTTTATCACCCATGGAAAATAAAGCCAGCTTGTGTATAATGCTATTTCAGCATTCGAAACTTCCAGACGTTTATACATAATGACTGACAACGTCATCACCGCAACATAAGGCAAACCTTCGGCAAAATATAGTGTCGAAATCCAACTTAAGGCTTTCCCTTTTGATGGTTTGTTCATAATTTCATTCTTTATTAGTTATTATTTTTAGAAGTTGACGAGGCTTCAGAGACAAGTTGACAAGGCCTCAGAGACAAGGCCTCAGAGACAAGTTGACAAGGCTTCAGAGACAAGTCAACAAGTCCAAACTGATATTACTTGTAAAATACCTTGTTACCTCGTCAACTCGTCAACTTGTCCCCTTGTTAACTCGTCAACTAAAGCAACGACAATGTAAAATCATCCGCATCTTTCCAAGCCGGGAACTTTTCACGGAAACTCTCTATTTCCTTTGCCGACAGAACACAAGTTCTGGTTGTTTCCTCCCTCTTTCCCGCGTCAGCAATTTTCTTTCCTTTTGGAGAATAGACCACGGAATCACCTTTATAAGTAAATCCTTTCCCGTCAATTCCCACTCTGTTAACTCCGCAAACATAAGCCATATTCTCGATTGCACGCGCCTGCAGAAGAGGTTTCCACACTTTCCTTCTGGCTTCGGGCCAATTCGCCACATAAACAAGCAAGTCATATTCGTTGCCCACATTGCGGCTCCACACCGGGAAACGCAAATCATAGCAAACCTGGAGACAAATGTTCCAGCCTTTGTAATTTACAACCACTCGCTTCTCTCCCGGAGTATAAACATTGTTCTCACCTGCCATTCTGAACAAATGATGCTTGTCGTAGAAAGTAATTTCATCGCCATTTACAAAAAAAGCACGATTGAAATAGCGTCCGTTCTCTTCAGCAATGAAACTGCCGATGATTGCCATGTTATAGCTTGACGACCATTCCTTCAAGGTTGCCACAGTTTCGCCATCGCAAGAGTCGGCAAGTCGTGAAGGCTCCATCGAAAAGCCGGTTGTAAATGTTTCGGGAAGTACAACCAAATCTGTTTTTCCTTTTACCCGGCGTATAAGTTCTCCATAATATGACAGATTCTCTTTTCTGTCTTCCCATATTATATGGGCTTGTATCATTGATATGCGCAAATCTGCTTTCATAATAGAATCTTGAATCGGTAAGAAATATTTTCAGGAGTTAACACTGCAAAAGAATAATAAAAGCAAAACACAGAGACACAAAGCCACAGAGGTAATATTATGTATAAAAATCTCCGTGTCTTCGTGTCTCTGTGTTTAAATTAGTTTTATCAATCCACATAGAAATTCTCCGGATGGCAGGCAGTCACGCCCTTGAAGCAAGAACGGATATAAGCCATATCCTTCTCAATGTCTCCGGTCGGATAGAATATGCCTTTCGTGCCCACTTCTTTCTTTCCATAATCGAAATATGCAAGCAAAATAGGCACATTGGCTTTCAAAGCTATATAGTAAAAGCCTTTTTTCCATTCTTTTACTCTCTTGCGAGTTCCTTCGGGAGTAATTGCTATCTGAAATCTTTCGTTCTTGTTGAACATCTCAACAACCTGGTCAGTTATGGAAGTCCTTTTTCCTCTGTCCACCGGAACGCCGCCCATACTTTTGAATATCAAATTAAACGGGAAGAAAAACCAATCTTTCTTGATAAGAAATCCGGCAGTCAGTCCAAGAGATGTATAAAACATCTTTCCTACTATAAAATCCCAGTTGCTTGTATGAGGTGCCACACATACTACACATTTCTTCAGCTCAACGCCTTCGGTCGAAGCCAGTTTCCAGCCGAATAATTTCAAAATGGCTTTACATAAAGCTTTCTTCATTCAAAATCCCTTCTTTTATTTGTTCAAGTCAGCTATTTCAGTTGCGATTGCATCCACTTCAGTCTGCAAATCAACTCTCAGCTTACGATAATATTCCTTAACCAATGCCGGATTGTCTTTTCCGTCAGGACGATGAGCACGACGCACAAATTCATCCTGCATATCTAGAATACGTGCCATAACAGCTTCTGCCTTTTCCACTTCAACACCAGGGATAAACAGTTTGCAAACCAATGCTTCTGTAAACAGTTCGCCAGCTACATAGCTAATGTCTTTTTTTAATTCTCTTCTTTTAGCCATATTTTTTAGTTTTTGAGTTTTTGAGTTTGTCCTTAACTCCAGTTATTATATATGACAAACTTACGAAGCTTTCCGCACATTTCAAAGGTGTTTACAAATAATTTGTCTTATAGCTAATAAAAGGCTTATACCAAAACATTAATCTCACATTCGATTCTTCTGGCTCTGACCGGCTCCTGAACCTTTGTATTTGCTCTTGCTTGAGTTGAATTTATATCTTACGGTAACAGAAAATTCACGAGTATCATATGAATTTTCCTGGTAAAGATTATAATCTCCACTATAAAGATGCAAATACTCCTTGTTGGTATAGAATAAATCCGAGCCTTTTAACTCCAAACTTAGAGCATCTTTCAGGAAACTTTTTCTTAAGGAAATATTCACGCGACCTTTGGAATGTTCCATAAAAACATTCTGAAAAGCACCTTTACTCTGAAATTCAGCATCCAATCCAACCATGAAACCTTTCGGCAATTCTATCGTATTGTTGAAATTCGCTACAAATATCGGAGATTTCATATCAAAAGGCTCGCCAAACGACTCCACTGTAAGCCATTGCTTCTGAACTCCCGCACCAATCATCGGAGACCAGCAACCTATTCTAGGCGATGCCGAAAGAAATGCTGAGAATGAAGGAATCGATTTATCCCAGTTTATATGACTCAACATAGTTTGTGATCCGTCTTCCTCTATCAATTCTCCCCAATATAATATCCAGTTCTTGGTCTGAGCATATGAAAGACTAAGTTGCAGCCATTTCCATACGGCAGCCAGCGACAAGTCGTGTGTAATTGTAAGGCGCAATGTCGGAGATCCTTTCTGCAAAGTAAAACGGTCGGAATAAGAGACATTATTGCTCAGTTGTCTATATGAAGGTCTTTCGGTTTTAGCAGTATAACTTAACTGAGTCTGTATTTCCCATAATTTGGTTGAGAAAGAAATATTGGGGAATATATTGTCAAATGTACGGCTCTGGTCTTCCATATATTTGTCGTTTTCATAATAATCGAATTTATCATGTTCATATCTCAATCCGACAGACCAGTCACCCCATTGGAAACTCCGGTTATATTCCACAAATCCAGCAGCATTTATCTCTTTCAGTTTACTGTAAGACGTAGGCACATAATTTTCCTCATTCAGATAATCATCATTACGGTGCGTATAAGTCACCTCACTTCCAACGGAAAAAGTTCCTTTTCCCAAAGGCATTGAAACTATCAGTTTACCGGCCGCAAGACGATTCCTGACATCTCCTACAGAATGCACATCTCTGTTTTCATAATTTTCACTCAACTCTTTTACAACGGAATAATCCCTGTTTCCATTTTGGAAATAGTCAGCGTTGAAATCTACATTTACAATTCCAAATACTCCGTTGTAATAGGCATTTACTTCATGTCCCGGGTCATAATCAGAATTATTATCTGTCAGGGTGTTTATATTATCATACGGTTTATTGTCCGTAATCACACTTGTATAAGTTTCACTATGACCGACAGAAGAGAGATATTTATTTGGCTGATATTTCACGCCCAATGTATGTTTTTCGTTCAACTGGTAATTAAACCCTACGTTACCTCTCAGCATCTTAGATACATTATAACTCGAACTGCTCATATTGTGAATCCATTCCTGAGTTCCCTTTTTCCTGAGCACAAGATCATAATCTTGCGTATTTTTCATTTTGCTGAAATACAGCGAACCGAAAATATCCAAGTTATTATGACGATAATTAAAGTTAGCCTGTTCCACCCAATCAGTATTCTTCGACTGGTAATAGCTGGAACGCAAGTCAAAACCCAAACCGTCACCCTGGCGTTTTACGGTTTGAATACGAACAACAGCCTTTACCGTAGCATCATATCTTGAACCCGGATTACGGATTACCTCCACCTTCTTTATTTCATCAGAATTCAGTTGTTCCAGCTCCGTCAAGTCATTCAGCTTTCTGCCGTTAATATATATCAAAGGAGTTCCTTTCCCAAACACTTCATAACCGTCCTGTTTCTTAGTAATTCCCGGAATCTTAGCCAGAACATCATTGGCAGAACCAGCCTTACTAAGCACACTGTTTTCTATGCTTGTCACCATTGCATCTCCTTTCATTTGCGTAACCGGCAGATTAGCCTTCACCACCACTTCTCCAAGCTGAAGAGCATCTGATGATAATTTCACCACACCGAAATCAGGCGGAATTACAGACTTATATATAGTAGTATAACCAATTGAAGAAATACGAACTATCTGATTCTCCGATGTTGACTGCAAAACAAAACTTCCATCCTCTCCACTTATCGTTCCTTCAACAAACGCCGAATCTGGCAATGACAACAACACAACATTGGCATATGTCAAAGGTAGATTATTCTCATCAACCAATTTTCCTGTTATATTTTGTGATGAAGCTCCAACAGAAAGAATAGAGAAAACAAACACAAACAAAGCCTCTTTAACGCTATTCATGCTTTAATTTTTTTAATTATACCACAAAGTTATTTTTTTTCACAATTCTCTCAGCGACTCAGAGTATTTTTCTTAAAACATTAAAGAATGCTATTAACATTGCACATAGAAACAATATTCGTATATTTGAATAATTCAAGTTTAGAAAGTTGCTCAACTTAACAGTTGACAAGGCTTCAGAATACTTGCGAAACTTGAGTAAATTACATAACTCATCAACAAACCAAGTCTGATGTAATATGAAAAAGAAATATCCGGTAGGTATACAGAACTTTGAGAAAATACGTAGTGACAACTACTGTTATATAGATAAGACTGAACTTATTTACCAGATGGTAAAATCCGGTCAATACTATTTTCTGAGTCGCCCCAGAAGATTCGGAAAAAGCCTTCTTATATCTACATTGGAAGCATATTTTCAGGGCAAGAAGGACTTATTCAAAGGTCTCGCCATTGAAAATATGGAAAATGAATGGATTGAATATCCAATACTACATCTCGATCTAAACAACCAAAAATATGACGCACCAGAAAAACTGTATGAAATATTAAATGATGCTTTATGCAGATGGGAACATATCTATGGAAACAGTGAAAGCGAAACAAGCTTGTCTCTGCGTTTCCAGGGAGTTATACGCCGGGCAGAAGAAAAAACCGGCAAAAAGGTTGTAGTTCTTATTGATGAGTATGACAAACCAATGCTTCAGGCAATAGGAAATGAAGATTTGCTTGATGACTTCAGAAATACACTAAAAGCATTCTATGGCACACTAAAGAGCAGTGACCGCTACCTTAAGTTTGCTTTCTTAACAGGAGTTACCAAATTCAGCAAAGTCAGTGTATTCAGCGATTTGAATAATCTCATGGATATTTCAATTGACAACCGGTTTGCCAATATCTGTGGTATAACGGAAGAAGAACTCTACTGTAATTTCAAGGAAGATATTATCGAACTCGGACAAAACAACGGAATGACAGAAAAGGAAACAAAAGCCCATCTGAAAGAAATGTATGATGGATATCATTTCGTTGAAAACAGTGACGACATATACAATCCATTCAGTATTCTGAACACCTTTGCCAAAATGAAATTCGGCAGCTATTGGTTCGAAACCGGAACTCCGACTTTCCTGGTTGAGTTGCTGAAGTTAAGCCGCTACAGACTGAACCGACTGACAGAAGAAATGGCAAGTACAGATTCTCTAGAGGGAATTGACACAATGAAATCAAATCCCATCCCTATTTTATATCAAAGCGGCTATCTGACTATAAAGGGATATAACAAAGAATTCCAAGTTTATTTCCTTGGATTTCCAAATAAAGAAGTGGAAGAAGGTTTCACAAAATTCCTGCTGCCTTGTTATGCACATCTGGAAACAGGAAATCCTTCTTTCGAAATTATAAGTTTTATAAATGATGTAAGGTCCGGAAATGCAGAAGATTTCCTGAAACGACTTCAAAGTTTCTTTGCTGACAGTCCATATGAACTTGCCAGAGATTTGGAACTCCATTATCAGAATGTGCTTTTCATTATATTCAAATTATTAGGTTTCTACACCCAAGCTGAATATCATACTTCAAACGGACGTATTGATATGGTTGTAAAAACCGACAAATTCATTTATATAATGGAATTCAAACTCAACGGAACGGCAGATGAAGCTTTAAGACAAATAAACGAAAAGCAATATGCCTTGCCTTTTACACCCGACTCAAGAAAAATCTATAAAATAGGTGTGAACTTCAATAATAAAACAAGAGGCATTGAGCAATGGGTTATTGATGAATAATTAAACACATAAAAAAATGAACAATAGAATTAGGAAAACAATCAAGACATTAGTCATCACTCTTGTATCCATAATTTTATTGGTATTAGGACTAATTGCCTTCACTTTAAATTTCATTTTCACTCCGGAGAAAATAACTCCGACAGTGTTGCGTGTTGCCAACCAGACAATGAATGCCAAGCTGGATATGGAAAGCGTGGAACTGACTTTTTTCTCAACCTTCCCGCGCTTCGGACTCAAGCTGACAAACGGCTCGCTGGTTTCGAAAGCGCTCAACGACACATTATGGCAAAAAACAGACTCTTTGCTGGCTTTCAGGAAATGTGTGCTTGTCGTGAGTCCGCTGGATTATCTCAACAATAAGATTACAATAAACCGGCTCGTTGTGGACAGCGCTTCTGTATATGCTTTTACCAACAAGGAAGGATTGTCAAACTGGGATATTATGAAGTCGGACTCAACAGAAACCGACACCACTTCTGCTACAAAAATGCAGCAGGACATAGATATCAAACGCCTTGTTTTCCGCCGCACCAATCTTGTGTTCGACGACAGAGCAACCAGAGTTTACACTAGCCTGCAAGGTGCAAACCTTCAGCTTCAGGCTTCTCTGCAAAAGGAACAGTCTGTCCTCGACCTTAGCTTCAGCAATAAAAACATAATTTTCTGGCAAGACGGGAAATTGCTTGCACACAGAATTTCCACTTCTCTCGAAACCCGCCTTATGCTCGAAAGAAGCAAAAAACTTCTAACCCTGCATAATGCTGCACTTGTGGTTAACGGAACAGAAATGGATATCAACGGAACTCTCCGCGGCGACAGCATAAAGCGCGCACTGGATATTGACCTGAACTATGCCATGCACGCGCCATCTCTGGAAAAGGTTATAAATATGATTCCACGGAGCATATTGAAGAAAGGCGAAATGAAAGCATCCGGCGCTGTCAGCCTCAACGGTTCCATCAAAGGCTTATATGGCAAAAATTATATGCCGACTATTGTGATGAATATGAAAATCGACGAGGCTTCCGCTAAATACAAGGATTTGCCATACGGAATCGACAAAATCACAGCCGACTTCTCCGGGAAAATAGATATGATGAAGAAAGACACATCTTTTCTGCATCTGAAAATTTTCCATTTCAAAGGTGCTCATACCGAAATTCTTGCCGACGCAAAGGTTGACAATCTGTTTGGCGACCCGGACATTACGCTGAACACAACTTCCGAAATAGACCTCACCGCCCTCTCGCAGACTTTCCCTCTGCAGGAAGGAATCGTGTGCGAAGGAAAAGTAAATGCGAATATCCGCATGCGCTGCAAACTCTCCACTCTGAAAAAACAGGATTTGGGAAGAATAAAGATGAAAGGAAAAATCAACCTCGACAAACTTGCAATAACCGACACAATTCATAATTTCAAATTCACCGGCGACGCCAAATTCAATTTCAAAGGAAACGAATTGCTCGAAGCTGATGCTGAGATAAACCAGATAAACCTGGATTCTCCTTTCCTGAAATCTAATATCGAAAAGGCAACAGCCGAGGTAAAATCTACAAATCCGAAAGATACAACCAGAATCGTAGAACTCGATTGCAAGATTAACCTCAGCAAGCTGAAAGCCAATCAAAATGACTCTCTGCAACTATTCTGTCAGAAAACCTCTGCCGGAATCAAGCTCAGTCCGTCGGAAAAAGATTTTACGAAACCAAAAGTAAAACTCACATTCAATGCCGACTCATTTTTCTGCCGTTTCGAAGACATGAAATTCGGAATGGACAAAGCCGGATTTGCTGTTACTGCAGAAAAAGTAAACGATTCAATATGGGATCCGAAAGGTATAATAGGTTTCAGGAATCTTATTATGCGCACACCTGAAATAGCTCTGCCTGTCAGAATGCAAAAAACGGCACTTACTGTTGGCAACAGAAAAATAAGTCTTAAAAACGCCACTATGAAAATAGGACGTTCCGACATCACTGCCACCGGCTCCGTATATAATCTGTATGAATCGCTGAAAAAGAATAAGAAAATCAAAGCTGAGCTTGCAATCACATCAAACAACCTGAACTGCAATCAGCTGATAAGAGCCATGGCTTCACCCTCAGATTCAATAGAATCCGAGCAGGATACGACATCAACAGACTTAAGTCTTTTCGTTATTCCTGAAAACTTCGACTTCGAGCTCAGCACAAAGCTGAAACGAGTGCGCTACGGAAAAATGATTTTCGAGAATGTTTCCGGAGATGTAGATATCAAGAACCAGGCAATTCACCTGAAAAACCTGAGCATGACAAGTATTGGCGCCAAAATGAAGTCTATGCTTGTATATCAGGCACGAGAAAAAGAGAAAGGATATGTCGGCTTTGACTTCCAGCTGCGTAATGTAGATATTTCCCGACTGGTTGATTTCGTTCCGTCACTAGACTCAACTGTCCCAATGCTTCGTTCGTTCGAAGGCGTAGTCGATTTCAATGTCACTGCCGAAACAGCCTTGGATTCTTGTCTGAACATAAAGATTCCAACACTACGCTCGGCAATGTTCATCAGCGGCGACAGTCTTGTCCTTATGGATGGCGAAACTTTTGCTGAAATTTCAAAGATGCTAATGTTCAAGAACAAGAAAAGGAATGTGTTCGACCATATCGAAACTAACATAACAATTGAAGACGGAAATGTCACCATCTATCCTTTCCTTCTGGAAATCGACCGTTATCGCGCAGCCGTTGGCGGAACTCAAGGCCTGGATATGAACTTCGATTATCATATTTCTATCCTCAAATCTCCTGTTCCATTCAAAATGGGTATAAATATTACAGGAAATCTGGATGATATGAAAATCCGCCTCGGCAAAGCCAAATATAAAGATGCTGTCTCTCCGGTTGAAATCAGAAAAGTGGATAGCACAAGGATTAATATGGGCAGGAATATTATTGAGGAGTTTAGGAAGTTGGTTGAGAGAGCGCAATGAGAAAGAGAAGCTGAAAAGGCTATTTTTTCAGAATCAATTAAATACCTATATTCCACATAATTACATTTTCAATAGATTTTATCTATGTGAAAAACTTTTTTCATAATATATGGAAAAAAATTTTCATGCTGATGAAAAAAGATTTTCATATATTATGAAAAAAGAATTCCATATATTGTGAGAAAGTTTTTTCACAATATATGGAATATCTTTATCTTCATTATAAAAAACTTATCTGCCGCCGGCAGGCAAATTCTTCAACCAATAATCAGCCATAGACATACGAAGGTGAAGAGTAGTTCCCGGGCGTTCACTAATGCTATGTGAGCGGAGAGGATAGCTTAACTGAGAGAAAATCTTTCCGTATTCAACCAGTTTGTTCACCAGCATTTCGCAGTTCTGATAATGAACATTGTCATCGCCTGTTCCGTGGATAAGCAACAAATTACCTTTCAAACCCTCTGCATAAGTGATAGGCGAACCTTTGCGATAACCATCAGGATTGTCCTGAGGAGTGTTCATATATCTTTCCTGATAAATAGTGTCGTATGTGCGCTGATCGGCAACGAATGCGATGGCAATTCCGGTGTGGAACACTTCCGGGTAACGGAACATACAGTTCAAAGTCTGACTTCCGCCGCCGCTCCAACCAGTGATACCAATTCGTGATGCATCAATATAAGAATACTGACGGGCAAGGTCCTGAATGCCTCGAGCCTGGTCCTCGGATGCAAATGTTCCGACTTCGCCATATATACATTTGCGCCATTCACGACCGCGAGGAGCTGCAGCACCACGGTTTTCGATGCTGACAACAATATATCCCTGATTTGCCATATACTGATTCCACAAATCACCGCCGCTCCAAACGTCCTGAACTGTTGAACCTGCAGGCTCGCCATACACCTCAATGATTACCGGATATTTCTTCGACGGGTCGAAATTCTTAGGCTTAATCATATAGGCATCGAGCATCAAATCTCCACTCTTGACTTTCACAAATTCCTTAGGCTGAAGGGCAAGTGCCTTGTATTGTTCTTTGGCTTTTGCGTTGTCTTCAATCATTCTGACGGATTTGTGTTTAGGAAGTGAAACCATGTCGATTTCCGGAGGAGTCACTGCATTGCTGAAAGTGTGGACTGCCCATTTTCCTGTTGGAGACATATTGTATGAATGTTGTCCGGATTGCTGCATCGGGCTGAGACGGGTCACTTCGCCATTGCCGAAGAGTTTCGCGCTGTAAAGATAACGCTGAGTGAAATTGTCCGGAGAGGCAATAAAGTATGTGACACCCTTATCCAAATCTGTTCCTACATACTGGATATAATCAAAATCGCCCTGGGTAATCGGAACTATCTCTTTTCCGTCGCGGCTGACACGATACAGATGACGCCATCCGTCGCGCTCGCTTTCCCATGTGAAATATTTGTTGTCCTTAAGCCAAAGAATATTGTCGTTTGTATCCAGCCATGCTGCATCTTTGTCGGTGAAGATATTAACCGGTTTGGTTTCGCCAATTGCAACAGTCCATACTCGGTTTGTATTCTGCTGGCGGTTCATCTGCTGGATAAACAATTCGTTGCTTCCAGGGATGAAATCCATTCGAGGAATGTAGTTATTGCGAGCGTCACCCGGGATTTCCACCCACGAAGTTGCTCCTCCAGCTGCCGAAACATAACCGACTTTCACTGCTGAGTTGGTTGTTCCTGCTTTTGGGTAAGGGAAATGCATTATCGTAGGATAAATGGAATCCACATTGTTTATGATATCGAATACGCCGGTTCCTTTGGTGTCGCTCTGCCAATATGCGATGTATTTTCCGTCCGGGCTCCATCTGAAACCGTCGCGGCATGAGAATTCTTCTTCATATACCCAGTCGAATGTTCCGTTGACTATTCTGTCTGAACCGTCTTTTGTAAGCTGGGTTACTTTTCCGGATTCTACATCCTCAACATAAATATTGTTTTCCGAAACATAGGCAACTCTTGTTGCGTCCGGCGAGAATTTGGCAAACATCAGTGAAGATTCAGGACGGGCTGTTCCCAGCTGGCGGAGTTTTCCGCTTTCCAAATCCAGAACCCAATAATCTCCGCGTGTATCGTATCTCCATACGCGGCGGGTGTTGTTATATATAAGGACTTTCTTATTGTCGGCACTCCAAGAAATGCTTCTTATGGCAATAGGCTTTCCTGTTGTTTTATCAATAAACATAGATGAAGGTATGATAACCTCACGGCTGTTGTCTTTTGCCTTATAGGCTACAACATCAAAACCTCCGGTTTCCTGATTCTTTTCGAGGCGACTGTATCGCTCGCCATCCTTCAGCCAGCTCATTGCACCCATAGAACGGGTTTCAATCACTTTTCCGGCAACTATATCTTTCAATGCCGGTAATTCCTGAGCGTTTGCAAATCCAGTCAGGCACTGAGCCAAAGCTGCACAAACTAACACTTTCCGTAGATTCATGGTTTATAAATTAAGATTTAACATTATATTCACAGCAAAGAAACGAATTTCAATTAAGGTTTACAAGAAAATGTTATTTGAAGTTGATGTGTTAATATGGTTACAGGTATGAGGAAAGATTCAGCCAAAAGTATTTGAGTGGCGTTAATATAAAAGCATGCGTATGTCAAAATAAATATAATTAAACACAGAGCCACAAAGACACAGAGAAAATATATTATGTATAACATTATATAAACTCTGTAACTCCGTGACTCTGTGTTTAAATTAGTTTCGTCAACTGAATCAAATCACGCACCCAACACTTTGCGGAAACGGGCGATGAATTCTGCTGCTTCGTCCATTGTCAGACACAAAGGTGGCAACAAACGGATTGTGTGCATTCCGGCTACTCCGGTAAACACTTTTTCTTCGAACAGAAGTTTTGAACGGATTTCCTTGATTGACTCTTCAAACTCGATACCAATCATAAGACCACGGCCTCTCACTTCCTTGATTCCCGGAAGTTTGTGCAATTCGTCCATCAGATATTTTCCGACCTTTTCAGCATTTGCCACAAGGTTTTCTTCTTTCATTATATCAAGAACTGCAATTGCGGCAGCACAAGCAAGATGATTTCCGCCGAATGTAGTTCCCAACATTCCATATGAAGGTTTGAATATTGGGCTAATCAATACTGCGCCCATTGGGAATCCGTTTGCGATACCTTTTGCAACAGTAATGATATCCGGTCTGATTCCGGCATACTGATGAGCAAAGAATTTACCGCTTCTTCCGTATCCGGACTGGATTTCGTCAACGATAAGACAAGCGCCATATTGTGTTGTAAGTTCACGAAGCTGTTTCATGAAGTTGTCTGCCGGAAGCTGAATTCCACCAACACCCTGAATGCCTTCAATGATAACTGATGAAACATCGCCTTTCTTCAATTCTTCTTCAACTGCCTGAGCGTCGTTAAGTTCGAGATATGTAACAGCAAGGTCTTCATTGACAGGAGCGATAATCTTAGGATTGTCGGTTACTCGCACTGCTGCAGAAGTACGTCCGTGGAATGAGTGCTTGAAAGCCAGAACACGTTTCTTTCCGTTGTGGAAAGAAGCAAGTTTCAAGGCATTTTCATTAGCTTCTGCTCCTGAATTTATAAGGAACAAAGAATAATCGTCATAGCCGGAAGCTGCGCCAAGTTTGTCGGCTAGTTTCTGCTGAAGTGAGTTGATTACTGAGTTTGAATAGAAACCCAAATTATTCACCTGTTCTGTTATAGCCTTGACATAGACTGGGTGACTGTGACCAACAGATATAACAGCATGACCACCGTAAAGGTCCAAATATTCTGTGCCTTCGCTGTCCCAGACATGGCAGCCACGACCTTTAACGATTTCTATATTAAATAATGGATATACGTCAAATAGTTTCATTTCTCAAAGATGTTTTTTTAGTTAACAAGGCTTCAGAGACAAGTTGACAAGGTCTGAACAGCTGTAATTTCACGAGTTATTATCCAAAAATCTCGTCAACTTGTTCCCTTGTCAACTCGTTTCCTGCAAGTTGAGCTTGCGAAACTTGAATAAATAATCTTTTATCAGAACGCAGATGGCTTAAGATGCAAGCCTACTGTTTCTTCAAGGCCGAACAGAAGGTTCATATTGTGAACTGCCTGTCCGCTGGCGCCTTTAAGCAAGTTGTCAATCATAGATATGATCAGCAGCTTGTTGTCGATTTTCTGAAGGTGAAGCAAACATTTGTTTGTATTCACAACCTGTTTCAAATCCGGATTCTTGTCTGTAATGAAAGTGAATGAATGGTCTGCATAATATTCTTCATATATGCGTTTGATTTCATCAATCTCAATTTTACAGTCAATATATGTAGTTGCAAAAATTCCACGTGAGAAATTACCACGAACCGGGATGAAATTAATTCGGCTGCTGAAACTGTTCTGCAGCTGAGTCAGGCTCTGTGTAATCTCAGCCAAATGCTGGTGAGTGAACGGCTTGTATATTGATATATTGTCGTTTCTCCAGCTGAAGTGAGATGTTGCCGAAGGTTTCACTCCCGCACCAGTTGAACCAGTGATAGCATTCACATGAAGCTCTGAATTAAGCATCAGATGTTTTGCAAGAGGCAGAACTGCAAGCTGGATACATGTAGCAAAACAACCTGGATTTGCAATATGCTGAGCATTGCAGATGCGACGACGGTTCAATTCAGGAAGACCATACACGAAGTCGTGTTCCGGGCTCTCGATGCGATAGTCCATACTCAAGTCCACAATCTTTACAGATTCAGGAACTGTATGGCTTTCCATAAACTTGCGAGTATCACCATGGGCTGTACAGAAGAACAGACAGTCGATATCATTCAAAGGCAATTCGCTTGTGAAAACCAAATCTGTTTCGCCATACAATCCGCCGTGAACATCTGTTATCTTGTTTCCGGCATTACTTGTACTGTTAATGAAAACAATCTCAACATCCGGATGATTAATAAGCAGACGAATCAACTCACCGGCTGTATAGCCGGCACCACCAACAATACCTACTTTAATCATAATGTTTCCTCGTCTTTATGATTAGCATAATAAGCACGCAAAGGAGTTGAAAGAACTTTGATGAAACCTTTTGCGTCGTCGGCAGTCCAGCCTTTCTGAGTTTCGCCATATTCACCGAACTTGTTCTTAACCAAGTCGTCTTTTGAGTCAACACCAACTGTTGAGAATGAGTGAGGACGAAGTTCAAGGATAACTGTACCATTTACGTTACGCTGAGATTCTGTAAGCATTGCTTCGATATCACGCATAACAGGTTCGAGATACTGGCTTTCGTGAAGGAACATTCCGTACCAGTTTGCAACCTGGTCTTTCCAGTACTGCTGCCATTTACTCAATGTATATTTTTCAAGGAAGCGGTGAGCACCGATAATCAACATTGGAGCAGCAGCTTCAAAGCCTACACGACCTTTGATACCAATGATAGTATCGCCAACGTGCATATCACGGCCGATGCCATAAGCAGCACCAATTTCTTCTACTTTCCGGATTGCAGCAATCTTATCTTCGAATACTTCTCCGTTGACTGCATGCAATTCACCTTTTACGAATTCAAGCTTAAGCTGTTCGCTTCCTTCTTTCGTAATCTGTTTCAAATATGCTGATTCAGGCAAGCCCTGAGTTGAATCCAAGATTTCGCCACCGCAGATTGATGTTCCCCAGATACCAACATTATAAGAGTATTTCAATTTTGTGAAGTCTGCAGCGAATCCGTGTTCGTTCAAGTAATTGATTTCATATTCGCGAGAAAGATTCATATCACGTGTAAGAGTGATAATCTCAACACCTGGAGCCATAACAAGGAATGTCATGTCAAAACGAACCTGGTCGTTACCTGCACCTGTTGAACCATGAGCAATTGCATCAGCACCTATTTCATTTGCATAGCGAGCGATTGCCAATGCCTGGAATATACGTTCAGAACTTACAGAAATAGGATATGTTCCGTTACGAAGAACATTTCCGTAAACCATATATTTCAAGCTTTTTTCATAATATTCTTTTGTAACATCCAAAGTTACATATTTAACAGCGCCAAGCTTGTAAGCATTTTCTTCATTCTGCTTAAGTTGCTGTTCACTGAAACCTCCAGTGTTGGCACATGCGGCATAAACTTCATAACCTTTTTCTTTTGCCAAATACATAACTGTGAACGAAGTATCCAAACCTCCGCTAAATGCGACTACAACTTTTTTCTTTTTTTCTTCCATGGTTCTTATAGTTTCTTGTTTTTATTTATTCATATATTGTTCTTTTGCAGAGTTTGCCATTTCAACTCTGATTTGCTCTGTGCGACGACGAAGAGTTTCAAATAATTCCTCGTGCATCAGGCAACGTGGGTCTGCCGGGTCGAAAAGCATTGCTGTGCAAATGCAATAACGACGTCCGGTTCTTTCCAAAACGTCATGGTTGATACAACCCTGACAACCTTTCCAGAATGCCTCATCATCTGTAAGGTCACCGAAAGTCACAGGCATATAACCAAGTTCAGTATTCATTTTCATAACTGCACTACCTGAAGTAAGACTAAACAACTTAGCCTTAGGCCAACGAAGACGTGCCAACTGGAATGCTGCATGCTTGATACGCTTAGCCAATCCCAAATGACGGAACTTGTCTGGAACAATCAAACCACTTGTTGCAACATATTGCTTGTTGCCCCATGATTCGATATATGTAAAACCGGCAAATTCTTCACCTTTAAGAGCAATGATAACTTTTCCTTCCTTCATCTTTTGTGTGACATACTCATGGGTACGCTTTGCAATTCCTGTTCCACGAACCTTTGCAGCAGCTTCAATAGTTTCCAAAATAGTATCTACATACTTTTCATGGCTTTCATCTGCCACCATTACATCTATATCAACAGTTTGTTGTTCCATTTCTTTATAATATCTTTTTTACCTTTCTTTAAACAATCAAAATTAAGATTTATACCATACGGATAAATATCAATGAATAAATCTGGACAAAGCTTTTACCACACTGTCACGGCTGTAGCCTTCGCGGGGAATTATCAATATTGTGTCATCTCCGGCTATCGTTCCCAGAATTTCTTTAGGAGATTGAGAATCAATATCCGAAGCTATTCCCATCGCATATCCGGGTTTGGTCTTTATAACAGCCAAATGTCCTGAGAATTCAATTGAAGGCAAAGAATCACTATGAACAGCTTTCGGAGTATTATCAATAGTCGGGACTACAGCACGAGGTCTTTTATAGGCATAATTGCCATTTGTTCCATGAGCTTTCACAATTTTAAGCGAACGGATGTCACGTGAAAGGGTTGCCTGAGTAATATTAAAACCTTCTTTAGTCAACCTGTTCAACAGTTCTTCCTGATTGCTTATTTCTTCTTCATGAATTATTCGGCAAATTGCCTCATGTCTCTCCTGCTTTGTCTTCATAATGTATATTTATTCAAATCGACTGCAAATATAAAGCATAAATACGAATAAATATACAAATAAGTGAATTTTTTTTCGTGGACGGTTGTAAATATACTTAAATAATTAAATTCAAGAAATCGTTTAATATTAATTTTACTTTAAAAGTTTCAAGTTGAGGTGGTTTATAGGGATGTGATGTATGTAATTTAGATGGGAATAGTAGAATATTGGCTGAAGGCCTTTAATTTTACAGAGTAGGGCAACGCCCTACGTTTTTGACCACCATATACTTATACACCCTGGAAGGGCATAACTTCACTCAGTTCCGCCTTTTCATGGCTTATTATAGGGTATAACCATTGAAACACAGGGCGTTGCCCTGTGCTATATAATTTAAGGCCTTCAGCCAAAAAATGTTCGTTATTCTCTGATTCTTATTGATTAATTTCTAACTGCATGTTTTATATTTAACATTTTGTTTTGCAACACTATCAATAAAAAAATAAGCCCGAAAAAATCCGGACTTATTTTTACCAATTACATTAATATGTCAATTAATATTATTTCTCACCTTTTTCAATCTGCTCCTGAACAATAGCATCAACAACAGCAACAGTAGTAAGATTCAAGATATCACGTGTTGAGCTTTCAACATCTGTAAAGTGTATAGGCTTGTTCAATCCCATCTGAATAGGACCGATACTTTCGGCAACACCCATTTCCAACAAAAGTTTGTATGCGCTGTTTGCAGAGCTCAAATTCGGGAACACCAAAGTATTCACATCCTTTCCTGCCAGCTTGTTGAACGGATATGTTTTATCACGCAATTTCTTATCCAATGCAAAACCAACCTGCATTTCTCCGTCCACATCCATTTCCGGATATGTTTCATGCAAATATTTGATTGCATTATGGACAGTCAAAGGACTGCCTTCCTTGTCTGCGCCGAAATTAGAATATGACAACATTGCCATAACCGGTTCGTGAGCAAAGAATTTCACCGCATCATGTGTCAGACGTGCTATATCAATCAACACTTCTGTTGTTGGATGACGATTAATCAATGTATCTGCAAGGAAGAATGTTCCTTTCTTTCCTGTTATAATATGCATAGCTCCAAAGTGCTTGTATGTCGGACGTATTCCGATTACCTCTTCTGCTATACGGCTCACTTCAGAATAACGGCTATAAACACCAGTGATAAATGCATCAGCATCGCCTGTTTCAACCATCATCATACCGAAAGTGTTGCGGTCGAACATATTCTCATAAGCTTCAGAATATGTAACGCCCTGGCGTGCTTTCTTCTTGGCAAGCAATTCTGCATAACGCTGACGGCGTTCTGTTTCTCCGTCTGAACGCATATTGATGATTTCAATACCTTCAAGACTTAGATTTTCTTCAGCTGCAAGTTTCTGAAGATAATCCCAGTTTCCAAGAAGAATAGGATGACAAATACCTTCAGCCTTAGCCTCAACAGCAGCCTTAAGCATATTGATATGGTTAGCTTCGGCAAATACCACACGTTTAGGATTAGCCTTGGCCATTTCTGTGAACGAGCGCAAAAGCTTGTTGTCATATCCCATCATTTCACGCAAATGATTTGCGTATGCATCCCAATCTGTAATATCTTTTCTTGCCACTCCTGATTCCATAGCAGCTTTTGCTACCGCGCATGAAACTCTAGTCAGCAAACGTGGGTCAAGAGCTTTAGGCAAAATATAATCACGTCCGAATGTAGTTCTCTTCAATTTGTAAGCAGCATTGACTACATCTGGAACAGGTTCTTTTGCCAATTTGGCAATTGCATACACTGCTGCAAGTTTCATTTCCTCATTGATAGCTTTTGCATGTGTATCCAACGCTCCACGGAAAATATACGGGAATCCAAGTACATTGTTTATCTGATTAGGATAGTCAGAACGTCCTGTTGCGAAAATAATATCATCACGTGAAGCCATAGCGTCAGCATAAGATATTTCCGGATTTGGATTAGCCAAAGCGAAAACAATAGGGTTTTCATTCATACTTCTTACCATATCTTGTGTAAGAACATTGGCAACAGACAAACCTAGGAACACATCAGCACCAACAACTGCTTCCTGAAGAGTCTTAATATCGCGGTCTGTAGCAAACTCACGCTTAGCAGCGTTCAAGTCTGTTCGATGAGTAGAGATTACACCTTTACTATCGCACATTACAATATTTTCCTTGCGTGCGCCAAGCATCACATACAATTTAGTACATGATATAGAAGCTGCACCAGCACCGTTGACCACAATCTTGACATCTTCAATTTTCTTGCCTGCAATCTCAAGAGCATTTATCAAACCTGCACCTGAAATAATTGCAGTTCCATGCTGGTCGTCGTGCATTACAGGAATATCAAGTTCTTCCTTAAGTCTTGTTTCAATTTCAAAACATTCCGGAGCCTTGATATCCTCAAGGTTAATACCGCCAAATGTAGTAGCGATAGCCTTTACTGTTTCAATGAATTTCTGAGGATCTTTCTGATCAACTTCAATGTCAAACACGTCAATACCTGCAAAAATCTTGAAAAGCAAACCTTTTCCTTCCATAACTGGCTTTCCTGCCAAAGGACCTATATCACCCAACCCCAGAACTGCTGTTCCGTTTGAGATAACAGCCACAAGGTTTCCCTTAGCAGTATAATCGTATGCACTGTGAGAATCTTTTTCAATTTCCAGGCAAGGCTCAGCCACACCAGGAGAATAAGCCAATGATAAGTCTGCTTGTGTACTATAAGGCTTAGTTGGCACCACTTCGATTTTTCCAGGTTTTCCCTCAGAATGGTAGCGAAGTGCTTCTTCTTTTATTGATTTTGCCATTTCTTTATTATGTTTAGTTAATCATATTTCATTTCAACACTCCGCAAAAGTAACATTTTTAAAGTAAAAACGATATTTGAAAGGACATTTATTTAAGTTTTGCATGCTCAACTTTAAAGTTGATAAGGTTTCAGGAACAAGCATACAAGAGAAAAACTGCTATCGCTTATATATTCTAAATTATAAGAAAACCTTGGCTACTTATCATATAAATGACTAAAGGCTGTATCGGAAAATAAATCCGATACAGCCTTATATAAGTTATCTGTTGACAAGAAAACAAGTTGACAAGAATATGTATTCTATACTTGCAATCTTGCTTCCAGGTCGATTCGCAAATTAAACGATTCCTTGAGCCATCATTGCTCTAGCCACTTTCATGAAACCAGCAATATTGGCACCTTTAACATAATTAATATATTCGCCGTCTTTTCCATGAGCTACACACTGATCATGGATATCACTCATAATCTGATGCAACTTAGCGTCAACCTCAGCAGCTGTCCAAGAAATATGCATTGCGTTCTGAGTCATTTCCAAACCAGAAGTTGCTACACCACCAGCATTCACAGCTTTACCAGGAGCGAACAATACTTTGTTTTCCAAGAACAAATCTACAGCTTCTGCAGTACATCCCATATTTGATACTTCTGCTACGCAAAGAGTCTTGTTGTCGATAAGCTGACGAGCGTCGTTTGCATCAAGCTCATTCTGAGTTGCACAAGGAAGAGCAATATCAACTTTCTGTTCCCAAGGTTTCTTGCCTGGATAGAATGTTGCACTAGGATATTCGTCCGCATAAGGAGCAACAATATCATTACCGGAACTACGAAGTTCAAGCATATAATCTATCTTTTCTCCAGAAATACCATCAGGATCATATACATAACCATCAGGACCTGAAATAGTAACAACCTTAGCACCTAATTCTGTAGCCTTAAGAGCTGCACCCCAAGCCACATTACCGAAACCGGAAATAGCCACAGTCTTACCTTTAATATCAATTCCGTGAGTATCCAACATCTGGTGAACAAAATACAAAGCTCCAAAACCAGTTGCTTCTGGACGAAGGATTGAACCACCAAATTCCATGCCTTTACCTGTGAATGTACCTGTGTTTTCACGAGCCAGTTTCTTGTACATACCATACATATAACCAACTTCACGGCCACCAACGCCTATATCACCGGCAGGAACATCAGTGTCAGGACCTATATTACGCCATAATTCAAGGATAAAAGCCTGGCAGAAACGCATGATTTCAGCGTCGCTCTTTCCGCGTGGAGCAAAGTCAGAACCACCTTTTGCACCGCCCATAGGCAATGTTGTAAGTGCATTCTTGAATGTCTGCTCAAAGCCCAAGAACTTAAGGATAGATAAATTTACTGAAGGATGGAAACGGATACCGCCTTTATACGGGCCGATTGCATTATTGAACTGAACACGATAACCAAGGTTCACCTGGATTTCACCTTTATCGTCAACCCATGGAACACGGAATGTAAAAATTCTTTCCGGCTCAACGAGTCTTTCTATGATTTTTGCCTTTTCAAATTCAGGATGCTGATTATATACATCTTCAATTGAAATAAGCACTTCTTTTACTGCTTGCAAATACTCTTTTTCACCCGGATGCTTAGCTTCCAAAGCAGCCAATATAGCTTCAGTTTTCATACGCAATATATTTAAAGGATAACATTCTGTTTGCAAATATACAGGTTTACCCCAAACAAGCACTATATTTTGCTTACTTTTTGATAGTAAAATTATATGTTATTGAACATAGTTATTGATACAGTAAAATAGTATATTAAAATAACGTGAGTTCGACGAATTAAAAAAACGAGTTGACAAGAATTCTTAGATAATCATGTGCAAAGTAATAAGTATTAAACCTCGCCATCTAATCTATAAAACCTTGTCAACTCGTTTCTGAAGCCTCGTCAACTTCTAAATCCAGTTGTTATTTTTTCCAAATAACCTTATCAAATTCAGCCCAATGCTCGTCAGTCATATTGCCAGGCACAAACAGACAAACACCGGCAGCTCCGGCTTCCATTGAACCACGAACGGCTTCGCCTATCTCGCTTGGAATAAGTCCGTGTCCTTCCGGATCCTTAATATTTGCCTTGTTTTTCCAATCACGGCAAATAAACAAACCGCTGTAAACAGGCTTTTCACCATTTACAGATTCAACTTCTTCCTTTGTAACCTTTCCAACCCATGAAGCTGGTTCCAAATAGAAATCATTATAATTCATTGGGAAAAATGCATCGATATTCCATTTGTTCCATTCCTGACGCACAAGCTTCATAGCGTATGACTTTGGACCAGGGAAAACAGCAGCACTTACTTTCTTACCTTTTGCATGAACTGATTCCGCAATTTTATTGACCAGATTTGTTATAACATTATAACGGAAAGTTTTCCATTCCTCACATTTTGAAGGATCTTCAACAGATTTGATGTCGATACCTGTCTGTGCTTTGAAATCAGCAACGCATTTGTCGCAATAGCAATAATCGGCTGTCGGATATTCCTCGTTCATCACCAATCCATATTTTTCCCACAATCCGCGGGCAAGAATCACATCCACATAACGTATGTAGTCAAGATGGATATAATCAACTTCCGGAACTTCTGCAACTTTTGTGTATTCTCCAACCAGATAATTTATTACATCATCATTGTTCGGACACATACATTTATAATATGGAACATAAGCCTGCACATTATATGCTGATTCGCCTTTACGGTTGACTGCATACCAAGTTGAATCAGCGTCACCCTTCAACATTGTTGGAATCCATGCATGATATTCAAGTCCGCATTCATGTGCCAACTTAGCTGCGCGCTGCTGTTTTTCAAGATTGAAACCTACGTTATAGCAAATACCGTCCAAACCGTGAGATTTCCATTTTTCAAAATCTGCTTTGATGCTTGTTTCTGTTGCATCGGCACCTTCGCCCTGCCAACCATAAACTCTGATTTTTTCTGATTTCTGTTCTGTACATGCAGTGATTCCCAAAAGCACTGCAGCTAGTGCGATAAAGATTTTCTTCATATATAATTTATTATTTGTGTATGATTCATATTTCTTCAAACACAAAGACACAGAGAACACGGATATGATATTTATATTCTCAATAAATAAAACTCCGTATTCTCTGTGTCAGAATTTGAAACTATATCTCGATACAAGCCTTCTTCAAATCTTATGTTTTTCTCGGAAGGCAAATATAGCAATTATTATTTTACAAATCACATGTGCAAATAGTAGGTATCAGATTTCTGTCGCCATATGCATTATCTACACGAGCCACATTAATCCAGAACTTGCAATCATGCAACCAGTCAAGCGGGAACGCAGCCTTGCTTCTAGGATATGAATGTTTCCATTCGTCAGCCATCACTTCATATTCAGGATGAGGAGCATTCTTCAATACATTATCCTGAGCATCAGCCTTGCCTTCTTCCACTTCCTTGATTTCATTCCAAATACATTCCATCACCTCAACAAAGCGATCCAATTCAGCCTTGCTTTCACTCTCTGTAGGTTCAACCATCAAAGTTCCGTGAACAGGGAATGAAAGTGTCGGAGCATGATAACCGAAGTCCATCAATCGTTTTGCGATATCACCTTCATCAATACCGGAACGTTCCTTAACTGTGCGGCATTCAAGAATCAACTCATGACCAACTCTTCCTGTTGTTCCTGTATAGACAATACCATATGTATCCTTAAACTTAGCAGCAAGATAATTAGCATTCAAGATAGCAGTTTTGGTTGCCATCTCCAATCCTTCAGTTCCAAGCATGCGAATATAAGCATAAGTAATAGGAAGAATACCGGCACTGCCATAAGGAGCTGCAGATACAGTATTCTGATCACTACCCCAAAGAACAGGATGCTGAGGAAGGAACGGAACCAAGTGTTCAGCAACGCAAATCGGACCAACACCAGGACCACCACCACCGTGAGGCGAAGCGAATGTCTTGTGGAGATTCAAGTGGCAAACATCAGCTCCGATAGTTCCAGGATTTGTCAGACCAACCTGAGCATTCATATTAGCACCGTCCATATAAAGCTGTCCGCCGCAAGCATGAACAATATCGCACATTTCCTTGATATCAGCCTCAAAAATACCATGAGTTGAAGGATAAGTAATCATGCTGGCAGCCAGATTATCCTTGTTAGCTTCTGCTTTAGCTCTGAAATCTTCAAGGTCGATATTACCCTTGTCATCACATTTGACTGTAACAGTTGTAAAGCCACACTGAATAGCACTTGCCGGATTAGTTCCATGAGCTGAAGCCGGAAGAAGAACGATATTTCTGTGTCCCTGACCGATACTTTCCAAATAAGCACGAATAACTCTAAGTCCTGTATATTCACCAGCTGCACCGGAGTTAGGCTGCAAAGTACAACCTTTGAATCCTGTAATCTCGCAAAGATATGATGACAGATTTTCAATCAGTTCAGTATATCCTTCAACCTGATCTTCCGGAGCATAAGGATGAATGTTCTGGAATTGAGCCAGGCTTAAAGGAAGCATTGAAGAAGCAGGATTCAGCTTCATAGTGCAAGAGCCCAATGAAATCATAGAATGAGCAAGAGACACATCACGACGTCCAAGACGAGTGATATAACGCATCAACTCTGTTTCTGTATGATATTTCTTGAATGTATCCTGCTGTAAGAAAGATGAAGTACGACGGAATTTATCATCGAAATAAACAGCTTCAGGAACAGAATCCTTAAGCATATAATCTTTTCCAGCCGCACCTGAGAAAATATAAAGCAATATGCCAAGGTCTGTAGTCTGAGTTGTTTCGTCAAGGCTGACACCAACAAGTCCGCTGTCGAAATAACGAAGGTTAACCTTGCACTCCAATGCTATTTCACGTAAAGCGCTTATTGATACATTAGCAGGAAGTTCCAGTTTCAATGTATCAAAATAATCCTTATTCAATTGTTTATAGCCGAGTGATTCAAGTTCCTTAGCCAGGAATCCGGCATAAGAATGAATACGTCCAGCAATATTCTTCAAACCTTCAGCACCATGGTAAACAGCATAGAAACCTGCCATTGTAGCAAGCAAAGCCTGAGCTGTACAGATATTTGAAGTAGCTTTCTCACGTTTGATATGCTGCTCACGAGTCTGCAAAGCAAGTCTGTATGCCGGGTGTCCATAGGCATCTTTTGAAATACCGATAATTCGGCCCGGAATATTTCTCTTATATTCATCCTTTGTTGCAAAATAAGCAGCAGACGGTCCGCCGTAGAACATAGGAATACCGAAGCGCTGGCTTGTACCAAACACAACATCAGCACCCCATTCTCCCGGAGGTGTCAGCAACACAAGGCTCATCAAATCAGCTGCAACAGCAACCTTTGTTCCATTTTCCTGAGCCTTTGCAACAAAGTCACGATAATCTTCAATAGAACCATCAGCATTAGGATACTGCACAATAGCTCCGAAAATCTTATCATTCCACTGTAATTTTCTGTAATCACCAACCTGCAGTTTTATTCCCTGAGGAATAGCTCTGGTCTTGATAACAGCCAATGTTGATTCATAAACCTTATCATCAACAAACAACACGTCAGCACCAGCTTTCACCTGATTACGTGAACGTGCGCCGAAGAACATAGCAGCGGCTTCGGCAGCAGCAGTTGCCTCGTCAAGCAATGAGCAGTTTGACAAAGGAAGTCCTGTCAAGTCGCATATCATTGTCTGGAAGTTGAGCAAGGCTTCAAGTCGTCCTTGCGATACTTCAGCCTGATAAGGAGTGTATGATGTGTACCAAACCGGATTCTCAAAGACATTTCTCTGTATAGGAGCCGGGCATACAGTATCATACCATCCCATTCCTATATAGGAAGTAAAAATTTCATTTTTCGAAGCCAGTTCATTGATATGTTCTGCAAACTCTCTTTCCGTCATCGGCTCCGGCAAATTAAGCGGATGCTGCAAACGGATATTAGACGGAATTGTCTGGTCAATCAGCTCATCCAAAGAGTTCACACCAATGGTTTCCAACATAACCGGAACATCTTCGGGAGAAATCCCGATGTGGCGGTTAACAAATTTATTTGTGTCCATAGTCTTAATATTAAATATAAGGATTAAATTCTTTTTCATTCTTAACTGTGGTTGCCGGTCCGTGTCCCGGGAATACTTTAGTATCGTCGGGCAAAGTCATTATCCTTTTTCTCAACGACGAAACCAGAGTATTCTGATTTCCTCCCCACAAGTCTGTTCTGCCAATACTTCCGGCAAACAAAGAATCGCCAACAATCACAAAATTATCAGCTGCCGAATAGAAAGCGATGCCTCCGGGAGTATGTCCCGGCAAAGCGATAACTTCCAGTTCCGAATTCCCGAAAACAATCTTGTCTCCATCCTTAAGATATCCTTTCAGCGGAACGCCTTTCACTGCCACAGGAAGTCCGAATGCACGGCTCTGCTCCTCTGCCGAAGGCAATACAACCTCATCTGCCTCATTAGCTTCAGGACTAATTCCATATGTAGAATATATATATTCATTACCGAATATATGGTCCAGATGCAAATGAGTGCAAAGATTACGTTTCAAAACAAGATTATTCTGCTCTATAAAGCGGCTTACACGCTGTTTCTCGGCATCTCTCAGACAACCGCAGTCAATAATCACCGCTTCTTTGGTCTCGTCATACAATAAATATGTATTTTCCGAGAAATAATTCACTTCAAATCTTTCAATCTTAATCATAGCGGAACGTAAACAACTTTCTTGGTTTCAAAAAACTCTTCCTTGAAATAATCAGCAAGTTTTATAGTCATAGCCTGGTTTTTAAACGGAAGCACTTCATGCTCCAGCTCTCCACCTTTCAAGCAGATAAGTCCGTTCGGCAATGCATTTATCTGTTCCTTTCTGATATTTTTTCGTATAATCTTTACCAAGTCAGCCAAAGGCATTACTGCACGGCTCACAACAAAGTCGAACATTCCCTTTTCTTCCTCTCCTCTGCAATGACGGAAAGATATATTCTGCAAACCTATTGCATCAGCAACAGCCTGTCCTACTTTTATCTTCTTACCAATACTGTCCACCAAGTGGAATTTCACTTCCGGGAACAGAATAGCCAATGGGATGCCAGGAAAACCTCCACCGGTTCCCAAATCCATAACAGAAGAACCATCTTTAAAATGCAACATCTTAGCAATTCCCAAAGAATGAAGAACATGATGCATATACAGATTGTCTATATCCTTTCTTGAAATCACATTTATTTTAGAGTTCCAGTCAGCATACAACTCATACAATGCTGCAAATTGTTCTTTCTGCTTTTCCGTCAATTCCGGGAAATAAGAATTCAACAAAGCAAGTTGTTGTGCCACTATCGGATTTTCAATATTATTATTCTCGTTCATTTTCTATTATGTATATTAAATTGTCAACAAGATTTCAGGCAACCAAACCTTTATTTAATCATTCCAGCCACCGGACTACCTTCTTTCAGAAGCGGCATAATCTGTTCGAATGACAGATGCACTTCAGTCTGTCCCAATGCATAGGCAGCAATCTCATATTCATTGAAAGTATAAGTTATACCAGTTGCATCTATATAGAAGTTATTGTTAGGATAAATTTCATCCACGCTGAAATAACCTATATCTTCCAGTCCTTTTGGATCCTGCAAATTATTCTTTTTGGTAATCTCATCTATAAGCAGTTTAGCCAAAGAATCCTGATAGTCCTCAACAAACAAATCCTCTTCAGTAATCCGCTTGCCATCTTTTGTGTTCAATGTAAAGTTGGTGTAGCTATGAGAGCCATGAGCACCACCGGTATAATTTTCAAAACTCACAGTGAAAGAAAGCAAACCACCTTCGTTATACACTACTTCGTTCTGCGACATTTCATAATAAGAATACCAAGAACCTGGTGTTTCATTCTCTTCAATATCCTTTTTGAAATCCTCTTCCAGTTCCTTATATCCGGTAATATAATCTTCCACATACTTGTTCACAGCTTCCTGAGGTGTCAATTCGGCATAATCGTCACCAAAATATGCTACAACAAATTGTTTTTGCAGAACAGGAAGAACTGTCTTATCCGGACACTCAACCGGATAATTAAAATCAATCACCAGATTACAATTCGGATTGTCCGGATTGTCCAGCAAATGATAAATCTTCTCTACCTGTATAGAATCAATCTTCACCTCTTCTGTCTTTTTGACATCCGAAGTAAGGTTACAACCGGTCAGACACATAGCCAACACAGTCATTATCACCAAAGAAAAGCACAAATAACGTTTCATTTTGTAATGTTTCATTTCATTTATCACAAAGATAAAGAGAAAAATCAATAAGGCAAATTATAAAGGAGTAAGTTTGATTATGTCTGTTTGCAATTACTTATGAGCAACATATGATTGGTTTATCAAAAATATTAAAAAAAGCACAACATAATCATCAAATACAATTTTTTTCGTTTATTTGTTGAAAATTGCAGTCAGACTTAATCTTTTATTGATCAATTAATATGACAGAAATACTGTCACTTAACTTTTAAATTATTTTTTATGAAAAACCTAGTGTGCAGAAAAAAAGTTTTACTACTATGTGTATGTAGTATGTGTTTTTCTCCTAATGCGAGTTCTACTCTAAATGGAGAAAAAGTAGGAACAGAAAACACCCTTTCCGTAAATGAGACGAAAGGATATGTTTTACCATGGGAAAG
Source organism: Parabacteroides sp. KHUB-01 (assembly GCF_056640935.1). Taxonomy (NCBI): domain Bacteria; kingdom Pseudomonadati; phylum Bacteroidota; class Bacteroidia; order Bacteroidales; family Tannerellaceae; genus Parabacteroides; species Parabacteroides sp. KHUB-01. Next base: position 1,203,283 of record NZ_CM153256.1, read on the forward strand.
AGAAATTCCGTTGAAAGAAGCAGCGAAATCTGTTTTTCTTGTCAGTACGCTGGATACATCCAATCCACTTCCCAACAGAAGATGTTATCCCAGAGACGGTAAAGCGATGACAATCAACAACCTCAAAATGAGAACAACTCTTTGGGGACCGACAAACCGTCTGACAATCAGTCTCACAAAAAATGACGTTTGGGACAGAAGGGTTAATCCAAGAGGATTCGAAACTCCGACACTTCAGGAAATTATTGACGGAGCAAACGATCCGAAAAACAAAGATTTCAAAGGTGTTTCCAAAGACTGTCAGAGACCATGGGGATATGGATATCTTCTAAAAGGTGGTGGGTTTTATGATCCTTACAGACAGCCGCATGAATACTCAATGCCTTGTCTAAAGCCTGTCGGTCAGATCATACTTGGTATCGATGACTTGGAAAATGCCCCACTTCCGGAAATCAAGCAATGCTGTGCTAATGGTCTGGTTGAAATGACTGTTAAGAAACAGAACACAGAAGCGAACATCCAATATGTTCTTGGTATGACAAGTAATATCTATGCTATAAAAGGTAAGGTTTCCGGAACAGACAAACCCATCTGGTTACGCCTTTACAGACATAGAGACATGGTACACATGGACTATATGAATGAAGAGGGAACTGAATATATCAAAGCCGGAACCGAAGCAGACAGCACATTCAACTATCCAATGGAACCTCCGACAAGTGGTACAGATGGAAAATATTTCTGGATAAAACAAAGAATGCCTGCAGAAAAAACATTCCCGGAAGGTTTCGAATATTATCTGGTTGGTGTAATGGTTTCTGCCCAAAATGAAGAAATCAAAACAGCAGACAAACAGAAAGGATTGGGAACTCCTCCACCGATAAAAAGAATAGCTAATGCCAGCGGTTCTGCTTCAACAGTGACTTTCAACACTAAGGATAATGAATTTGAGGCTTTGGTTACCATCGTAACAAGTAATGATGGAGACAACCTGCTGGAAAAAGCAAAAGCGAAACTTGCTATTGCTGAAAAAGAAGGATTCAATGGCGTACTTAACGAAAACATCAGATGGTGGAGCAACTTTTATGACAAACGTGAAAACGGAAGAGTTTTCTACGGATTGAATGGCACAGAATGTACCGAAGATATTATTGATATCTACAATACTTATTCCGACCATCATGGTGGAGGTACGCACACTGATATGACTAAATATGAGTGCAGCGCCGAATATGTTCACCCGGAAAGAGACGCTCAAGCTTGGAGCAGCTCTCCATGCTACAACGAAGTATTCACAACTATGCACTTCGTCAGAAACCGTGTAGACCATCAGCAAATGTGGAAACAGCTGGTTTGGCATTGGAAAGATGCAGCCAAAAGAAATGCAAAGGAAATGTATGGAATGCCTGGTATGGCTATATTCCACGGATACCAACCACCAATCAAGCCTGACAAAATTCTGCATACTACTTTGACTCTTGAATTCTGCCTTGAGACAATGGCGCAAATCATCAGACCTGTATGGGATGAATGGGACTACGGAGGCGATATAAATGTCTTGAAAAACGAATGTTATCCTCTGCTGAAAGAAATGGCAATATTCTATGCTGCATATGCAAAAAAAGGCAACGACGGATATTATCATATCATACCTTCAATGGACCCGGAAAAATGGGGATGGTATGGCGGACTTTCACGAAACAAAGACGTAATTAGCTCATTATGTATGTTCAAATGGGCACTCAACAGAGCTGCTGAAGCTTCAGAAATACTTTCTGTGGATGAAGATTTAAGAAAACAATGGAAAGAAGTTGCCGACAATCTGGTTCCATATCCTGTATGGCAAGGTGAAGACGGTCCTATGTTCTGCGCAATCGAAGGCATTGAGCCTCATCACATACCGGATGTAGACCATTTTGGTGAAGCTGCTCAATATCCTGTTCTGCTTTCTGATGATATTACACTTGATTCTCCGAAAGAACAGAAAGACATGATGCTCAGAACCATAAAAAAACTATCTAAAGCCGGAACAACCGGACAGGCTCTTACACTAATGGGAATTCCAGGAGGAAAAGCTTTCTGGAACGATTTCAATGCTGAAACTTTACTCAACAGCCGAAGTGGAAGAATACATCTTTTCCCTGCTGTTGAAGCATCAAAAGAAGTAGCATTCAAGAATTTCCAGGCAAAAGGTGCGTTCCTTGTTTCTGCTGCCAAAGATGCTGACAAGGTTTACTATGTAAAAATAGAATCTCGCAGTAACAGAGTTTGTAAAGTGATGAATCCTTGGAACGGAAAACAAGTTACTGTTGTTGATGCTGTAAGCAACAAACCTGTAAAGTTTGAGATTGACCGCAGCAATGGTGAATGTATTGTTTTTCCTACAGAAAAAGGCAAAGCTTATCTGATAAGTAATAAACTTTAAAACTTTAATTTTTACTAACATTCATATTAAATAGCCCGGAGCAAAATCTTCGGGCTATTTTTATATACTCAAAAGTATTTTTATTGGTCAAAAGTAATGATTCGTATAGTTGATATATTAAATAGCTATTGTTTTTGCATCATATCAAAAATAAGTGTTATTTTAGCAAAATAAACACAATAGTTAACAAGGTTACTACAGATACAAGTTGACAAGGCATCAATAATAATCAACTTGTAAACCCTTAACCTTGTTAACTTGTCAACAAAATATCAGCCCATGAAAAAGACAGTAATTTCAGCAATGCTCCTCTCTTTAATAACATTTGGAGCAAACGCTCAGAAAGAGAAACAGGCACACGGATATCCGATTAACCCAGTTCCATTCACTTCGGTTAAAGTTACGGATTCATTTTGGGGACAGCGTCTAAAAGCCAGCCGTGAAGTAACAATTCCTCTGGCATTCAGCAAATGCGAAGAAACCGGACGCTATAAAAACTTTGAAATGGCAGCACATCCGAGTGAAGACAACAAAGTGACAGGCTACTCTTTCGACGATACCGACGTATATAAAACAATCGAAGGAGCAAGCTATCTGCTGCAAACATATCCCGACAAGAAACTTAAAGAATATATAGACAGCGTGCTGGTAATCGTAGCTTCGGCTCAGGAAGCAGACGGTTATCTCTACACTGCACGTACCATGAATCCCAAACATCCTCACGAATGGGCAGGCACCAAAAGATGGGAAAAAGTGGAAGAACTCAGCCATGAATTCTACAATCTTGGGCACATGGTGGAAGGTGCCATCGCACATTATCAGGCGACGGGACAGCGCAATTTCCTGGATGTTGCAATAAGATATGCCGATTGCGTTTGCCGTGAAATTGGCGACAAACCGGGACAGCAAGTAAAAGTGCCCGGACATCAGATTGCGGAAATGGCTCTTGCCAAACTATATCTCGTTACCGGTGAACAGAAATATCTGGACCAGGCTAAATTTTTCCTGGATAAACGTGGCTACACATCACGAAAAGACGAATACAGCCAGGCACATAAACCGGTTGTCCAGCAGGATGAAGCTGTCGGTCATGCTGTCCGTGCCGCATATATGTATTCAGGAATGGCAGATGTTGCCGCTCTCACCGGCGACACAGCCTACATTCATGCCATCGACAGGATTTGGGATAATATCGTGAGCCGCAAACTATATATCACAGGCGGAATAGGTGCAACAAATCAAGGTGAAGCATTCGGCAAGAATTACGAATTGCCAAACATGTCGGCATATTGCGAAACTTGTGCCGCAATCGGTAATGTATATCTGAATCACCGCCTTTTCCTTTTGCATGGCGAATCAAAATACTATGATGTGCTTGAACGTACTCTCTACAACGGTCTTATATCAGGCGTATCACTGGATGGTGGCGGATTTTTCTATCCGAATCCTCTGGAATCAATGGGTCAGCACCAGCGTAAACCTTGGTTCGGCTGTGCATGCTGTCCTTCAAATATCTGCCGTTTCATTCCTTCTCTTCCCGGATATGTATATGCGGTTAAGGACAACAGTATTTATGTAAACCTTTTCATGTCAAACAATGCTACTCTCTGTGTAAACGGAAAGAAAGTAACACTGTCACAAAACACAACATATCCTTGGAATGGAGATATTAATATATGTATAGACAAAAACTCTGCCGGTACATTCGACCTTAAAATAAGAATCCCGGGATGGGTTCGCAACCAGCCTGTGCCAAGCGACCTTTATTCATATTCTGACGGCAAACGTCCTCAGTATTCTGTTATGCTCAACGGCGAACCGGTAAGTTCACAAACTGATAACGGATATTTCACCATAAGCCGTAAATGGAAAAAAGGAGACAAGGTTTCCGTTCATTTCGATATGGAAGTTCGCACTGTAAAGGCTAATAACAAAGTTGAAGCAGACCGTGGAAAGATTGCTGTTGAACGTGGTCCGGTTGTATATTGCGCAGAATGGCCGGACAATGATTTCGATGTTCTCAGTGTTCTGGCAAACAGAAAACCGGAATTCGAAACAGTAAGCAAACCGGATTTGCTGCATGGCATCACACAAATAAAAACTCCGGTTCAGACTCTGGAATATGGCGAAGATGGCAAACTAAAGGCTATCGACCAAACTCTCACTCTTATTCCTTATTATGCTTGGGCTCATCGCGGACAAGGAAATATGTGTGTATGGCTTCCTCAGGAAACCTATGCTACACGTCCGGCAACTATTCCGACTTTGGCTGCAAAAAGTAAAATAGAAGCATCAATAGACAGTAAGTCTCTGAAAGCAATTGCCGACGGTCTTACTCCGAAAGACGAAAACGACCGCACTATTCCTTATTTCCACTGGTGGCCGAAAGAAGGAACAACAGAATGGATAACTTATACTTTCCCTGAAGCTCAAACAATCAGCTCTTCTACTGTATATTGGTATGACGACAGTCCTTGGGGCGGTTGCCATATTCCTTCTTCATGGAGAATTCTTTATCTGGATAATTCCGGAGAATGGAAAGAGGTTGAAAATCCTGACAAATACAGCACTGAAAAGGGAAATCCTAATACTGTAAATTTCAATCCGGTGAAAACTTCGGCTCTGAAACTTGAAGTAAAACTGAAAGAGAAAGTTTCTGCCGGTGTATTCGAATGGAGTGTATCAAACTAATTTTCTAATAGAGAAGCTGTACCAAAATAAGTTTAAACACAGAGTCACAGAGATACAGAGTTTATATTTTATTTATACTCAATATATTTCCTCTGTGACTTTGTGCCTCTGTGTTTCATTCTTTTTGTTTTGACACAGCTACTTTTTCTTCTCACCTCACCTGAAACAAAGCAAAAACGAAGTTCTTTCCTCATTACTTTCCTGCAATGAAATAGAACCATTGTGCATACGCATAATCTGGCGGGAAATGCTCAGACCAATTCCAGTTCCGTCCTGCTTGGTTGTATAAAACGGAACAAAAATCTCATCATGCTTGTCTTTTCCTATTGGTTTGCCGTTGTTTGAAACCGTAACTACTGTTGAACCGGCAAAGTCTATTTCAGATTGAATAACAATTGAAGTTGCTCCAGCCTGCAAAGCATTACGCACAAGATTTATGAACACCTGTGATATTTGGTCTTCATCAGCATAAAGCAGAATATCGTCCGACATTTCCTTATAAGCGAAATCCGCATTTGACGACAAAAGCTGCTCATGCGAAAGTTTCCTTACTCTTTCAACCAAATCTCTCAGGAAAAAAGCCTTCTTCTGCGGAGCGGATATACGGGTGAGCGAACGATAAGTATCAACAAACTTTATCAGTCCTTTGGACGAATCAGAGATAGTGTCGAGTCCGAGCTTCAACTCTTTCCGGTTCACCGGAGCATCTGGCGATGTTTTCTCAAGCTCAACGGACAATGTGTGGCTAAGCGAAGATATAGGTGTGATGGTATTCATTATCTCGTGGGTAAGAACACGGATAAGCCTGTTCCAAGATAGTTCTTCGTTATGTGCCATTTCATTGGTTATATCATTAAGGGCAAAAATACTCACACTCTTTCCTTGTAACGAAGTTTCAGTGTTTGTTACGGAAAGAGTAGTCTTCCCTTTTTCATTATATATGGAAACGCGCATATCATTAAGCGCCGGACCTGACGAACGGAAACAATTCTCCAGCTCCGGACTGATATTTCCCAATTGCCTTGTCTGGCTGAATGTTGCCATGCCAAGCATCGCAAGCGCAGAAGCATTGCAATATATCACTCTGCCTTCGCGTTTCGCTTCACGGTCGACTACAACTATTCCTGTTGTCACCTGGTCGAGCATACGCGCATAATATTTCTCATGCTCGGCAATCTCCTCTTTTTCTTTTTCGAAAATGACGCGTATTCTGTTAAGAGTTTTATGCAGGCGGCGGTTGTGAAGATGGCTCTCGTCGAAACGAAAATTAAGTTCCTTGTCCTCCAGAGCATCAAGCATATATGTTATTTTCCCAAGTATCTTGTTATGATAATATACTCTGGAAAATACAACAGACAGGACAACTGCAGCCGCAACAATCAATATAACATATCCGGTAGAAATCATATATTGTATTTCTTAAGTTTGGTATAAAGCGTCGGGCGGCTTATGTTCAGAAGTTTAGCCACATGCGTAAGGTTTCCGTTGCAACGTTCCATTGCCTGGCGTATTGTTCTTTCCTCAACCATTTCAAGTGTTTCGTTTTCGGGATTTTGTAACGAAACGGCAGATTGTGATGAAATGCCAAGGTCTTTCGGCAACAGTTCAGAAGTTTCGGACATGATAACAGCTTTCTCAATCACATTCTGAAGTTCACGTATATTTCCGTTCCAATTGTGATGCAACAGCATCTGTTCGGCTTCAGGAGATATACTGTGCAAATTGCGGCGATATTTGTCGGCATAGCGTTTCATGAATATTCCGGCAAGAGGTATTATCTCGTCCGTCCGCTCACGAAGCGGAGGCATCGGAATATGTATCGTGTTGATACGATAGAAAAGATCTTCGCGGAACTCTCCATTACGCACCATTTCTTCCAGATTACGGTTAGTGGCACAAATCAGTCGAATGTCCACAGGCACCGAGCGCGAGCTGCCAACCTTGCTGACAGTCCTGTTCTGAAGCACACGCAACAGTTTTGCCTGCAACGACAGAGGAATATTTCCTATCTCATCCAGGAAAAGAGTGCTTCCGGCTGCCTGCTCTATTTTTCCCACGCGGTCCGCATGAGCATCGGTGAATGCACCTTTCACATGTCCGAAAAGCTCGCTTTCGAACAATGTTTCGGTGATAGCACCGGCATCAACGCAAACCATCGGTTTTGCCGCACGGTCCGAAAGGCGGTGAATTTCTGCGGCAAGTACATCCTTTCCGGTTCCGTTCTCGCCCGTAATCAATATACTGGCATCAGTAGGCGCTATTTTGCCAACAGTCCGGTGTATGGAAAGCATCTTTTCGCTATTTCCCCAGTGCATGGTTACAGCCTGAGTTGCCTCTCCATCCGCAACCTTTCCTTTTTTAGAAGTTGATTTATTACCACACGCTGATGCAAGGATTGATACGAGTTTTTCATTATCCCACGGTTTCACAACGAAATCGAAGGCTCCGCGCTTCATTCCCTCCACGGCAAGTGCTATATCGGCATAAGCCGTGAAAAGCACAACTTCCACAGCAGGATTCACTTTCTTTATCTCCGAAAGCCAAAACAGCCCTTCATTCCCCGTGTTGGTGTCAGTATCAAAATTCATATCCAGCAAAATAACATCGGGAGAAAATCCGCGCATCATCGCATGAATATCTTTTGGCGACGACAACAGCTCCACCTTGTCGAAATGCTTGGGCAGCAAAACCGACAGTGCCGAACGAATTCCTGTATTATCATCAACTACCAGTATCTTTCCTTTGTTCATCATTATATGTTTATCTTTTCCATTTCTATTTAACAGAATTCAGAACTATCTATCAAGGCTGAAAGCCTTCTCTAATCAGGCATTTGCCTGATTTGTATAGCCCAGGGTGTAAGCCCTGGGGAAAACGACCACCGTCCAATCAAAGCTCTTTTTCCCTGAATAATCCATTTAAGCTATTATCTGTCATTTATAATTCGTCGAACTCACATTATTTAAGTTTCGCAAGCACAACTTTTATATAAGGTGTTGACAAGAATTTATTTCAAAAATAAAGATTTTTAGATAACAATCATTACCCTCTACCAATTTAATCTTTTTATCCTTTTATCTAAATGTTTTTATCGAACCACCTAGGTGGGTTAATCAATTCACCTAGGTGAGCCAATCAATCCACCTAGGTGAGCTGATTGAATCACCTAGGTGAGCCGATATTTTGGATTAGATGGTTCTAACATGTCTTTAGCATATTTCTCATTTATTTATGTGATGATTACTCAAGTTTCGCAAGATAAACTTACAGATAACAAGTTGACAAGAAGACAAGTTAACAAGGTTTTTGGATAATAATTCATTAAATTACAGGTGTTCTGACCTTGTCGACTCGTATCTGAAGCCTTGTTAACTTTTAAGTTGAGCAACTTGCGAAACTTAAATGATGATTATAAGTATGTCTATATTTAAAATCACTCAGCAGACAAACTGTCAGAAGGCGCTTCCTTAGCCACAGTCGCATAAATAACATAAATAAGCAACGAAGTGACAGCTTGCATGGCAAGAAATATGAGGACAAACACCAACGGACTTAGCTGAACGCGGTTTACAAAGTTCTCCAACCAGTCGGAAGTAATCATCCACGAAATCGGGGCGGCTACTATGAAAGCGACACTGACAAAAACAAAATATGGTTTTATTCCCCAACCTATTATATCCGCGAATCCGGCTCCGAAAACTTTCCGCAAAGCTATCTCTTTCCTTTTATAATAAATGTCGAAAATCACCATTGCAAAAACACCAATCAACGACAGTGCGACTGCAAGCACAGAGAAACACAATATTGTTTTGCCGAAACGTATTTCCTTTTTATAAAGTGCATCGAGCAATTGGTCGTAGAACTTGACATCCACAGGATAAGCTGCATCCATTGTTGCTATTTCCTTGTGGATGTGCGACACCGCAGTCACCGCATCGAATCCTTTCTTCAAGCGGACATATACGAATGACATACGTCCGGATTCGACAGGACAGACGGAAAAGACGACAGGAACCTTATCTTCACGGACCGAAGTGAAAGCTATCTCCTCACAAACGCCCACCACATCTGTCTCACCACTGATAACTGTCCCGACTTCCACACCATAGTTATCACGAAGATAGGAATTGATTATGGCACCGTTGTCCGTATCACCGGTAAAGTCGCGACCGTCAATAATATCAATTCCCATCACTTTGAAGAAATTGGGCGAACAATTGATAAAGAAAGTCTTTGCTTCTTCCCCATGCCATTCCATAGCTCCGGTGGTGTATGAATCCTGCCCGCCGATATAACCACTGGCGAAAGCGACATCTTCAACTTCGGGATATTGGCGCAAAGCTTCACGAAGCCACGAGCCACGCTCCACAGCCATTTCCCTTGTGAGATTTATCACGGCAAGCTGGTCCTGGTCGAAGTTTGTGTTCGCGCGCATCATCAAATGATTTTGAAGGAATATAAAGACGATGAATATCATCAATGCCGATGATATGGTGTATTGCAGCGTGAGCAGCACGTTCTTGATTTTCTTGCCCGAAGGCGTCAATCCGTAATTTCCTTTAAGCAGCAAAGACATCGGGAAAGATGTGACAAAATAGCCCGGATATATTCCGGCAAGCATTCCCAGCAGGAAGGCGCCGCACACGCTTGCCGCGAACAGACCGCCGTATGCCGACATGGTGACCGGCTCCTGTATGATATCTGATTCGGCAAACCATGAGGAAACTGGAACACTAAGACCAACAGCTAACACGCTTGCAAAACCAACAAGGCAAGCAGTCTCAAGGGCTTGTTCGAGGCGCAGCGTCCATACTTCGGCACCAAGTATTTTTCGGGTGTTGATTCCACGAAGGCGCAATGGCATCAGGGAAATATAGAAATTGATGAAATTGAACAAGCCTATGAATACAATCAACACCGCAATTACAATCATCATATTGCTCTGCAGCCGGCTTCCCGTCTTGAACACATACGCATCCGCCTCGCCGTCCATGAAATATACGTCCTGCAACGGAACAAGAGCAACAGGATTAAGATACGTGTAGCGTGAGAAATCAAAATTACGATTAAACTCGTCCGCCACAAGCGATGCGTTATCGGGATTATCCAGCCTCAGGTAACATACGAAATTGGAGTTTCCGAAACCTTGCATCAACGATTGCGGAACTGGAACAAGAATGTCGTTGTTGAGCTGCGAGTTTCCGGGAAAATCCTTATATACAGCTCCGACATACACTTCAGTCATAGGCAGAAAATAGTCCGATTTGGATTTCAGACTGACAAGTTTGCCAATAGGAGACTCATTGCCAAACATCTTTTCAGCAAGGCTTTCCGGAATAGCGACATTATCAGGTTTGGCAAGCGCGTCACGACTTCCTTCCGTCACCTCAACACCAAATACATCAAAGAAACCGGGGTTTACGAGGTTAACCTCTTGCTTGAAACCTTCAAGCTCGCCTCCGGAGCCTGTCACCGTAAGATATGTTTCACCGACGAAAGGACAGGACAGCGTGCCAGCCTCAACATGGGATGACGAATTTATCACCGCATCGGCAAATCCCGGAGGAAGTACGGAGCGGAAATAAGGATTCTCAGGCATTTCAACCTTGAAAATACAGTCGGCTCCGGGATGGAACTTGTCGAAGTTCCGCTCATATTGCACATGTGCCATAATTATTATGAAGGCTGTGAATGCCATCACCAGCCCGAACATATTCAATGTGACAGGCACAGGATATTTGCGTAATAATGTTTTTATGTTGTTGAATGTTTCCATAATTTCTGGAATTAAAAGTTATACTATATTACATTCCGGAGCCAAAGATATACAAGTATTTTTATTATAATCTGTACATCTCATCACTCGCGTTACTTCCCTTATAACGTTTCGGAGAAGCATTGAAGCGATAAGTCAGAGAAAACGTAATAGTACGGCGGTACATATTGTTTTCTGTATAGATATTCAATCCGTTATATATACCAAGGTCATCATCATTAATGGTATTGAATATATCTATTCCCTCTAATCCGACTAATAGTTTATTGTCAAAGAAAGAAGTATTTACATATATATTGGTACGCCAAGAGAATTTCGTATTATATGTCAAATAATAACTGCTATTGCCTTTTGTTCTTCCACTTATATCGACACCAAAGTTCCAACCTTTTAAGCTGAACCCATTTCTCAGGTTGAAGTTGAAAGATGGCTTGTTGTACGTGATACCGGGATTTCCGTAAGTCACAAAATTCTTATCGACCGATATATCATAATTAGGACGCCATATTCCAAAAGCCGAATTGTAGTTCAATGCGACAGTAAGGAAATCTGCTTTATCTATATTTATCATTTTATACACAAAAAAGTTTTTCATATATAACTCTGGAAATTCGGCTATATAATCTGTAGTCCTTTTGTAAACACCCATAAGCGAGAACTGCTTCCATCCTAATGTATAAGTCAGGCTGTTAGTATAAGCCGGCTGCAAATACGGATTACCGGCACTATACTGATACGGACCCATATAAAGAACTGAACTTCTTAAACTTTGATATGCAGGACGAGAAACGGTATTTCTATATGCCAACTCCATACGCAAATCTTTGTTATGTTCATAACTCAATCGGAACGAAGGGAACAAACGTTGGTACCGACGACTTTGTTCCTCAACCAATTTGCCATTTTCTAAATACTCCATGTTTACATTTTCATAACGAAGACCCACTTCACCGGATAACTTGCCGAAAGAGCGGTTGTATGAGGCAAATCCCGAATAAAGATTCTGTTTCACAAGGTTGGAATTGGGCTGTATTCCCGGGATACCGTCATTTTCGGTTACAGAATAATTCTGTTCGTTTCTTGTGTATGAACCTTCCGCTCCATAAGTCAAGTTTCCTTCCCACAATGGAGTTTTTAACGTGAGCTTCGCAGCATAAAGGTCATAATTCTTTTCCTCCAAAGTTCGTACTTTCTCCGTTGTCTGGTCAATCAGCGTATTGTCCGAACCATCTTTGCTATTACCATCTGATGTCTTATAATCCATATCCAATTTCATATTCAGCCAGTCAGCCAGTTGACCGTTATAATATGCATTTACATAGTGGCTAAAACTGTTTTCTTTTCCAGATGATAAGGTATGAACCGGATCTTCTGCCTTTCCGTTTAAAGATGATTTTGTATCTATAGAATAATCATGTGAATTGCCATAAGAATTTGAATATTCATATTGCACCCCGAAAGAGTGATCCTCATCAACCGTATAATTGAATCCGCCCTTTGGTGTATAGAATTTAACCTTATCGCTGTCTGAACGCTTTGAAACAACAGAACGAGTTCCTTCTTCCGTAAAAAGTTCGGCTTGCCACATGCGATCCTTAGGGGAAGATATATTGGTATAAAACATTTCGGCGAAAATATCCAACTTGCCTGTCCGGTAATTAAAAGAAGCCCTGTCCATTGTGAACCATTCGGAGTTATAACGGTTGTAAGTCCATAAATCAGCACTGAAACCTTCACCGACAGGTCGGTAAGTTTCAATTTTTATAACAGAATTTACAGTAGCGTCGTATTCAGCTCCAGGATTGGTGATAACAGTAACTTTCTTTATCTCGTTAGACTGTATTCTTTGCAGTTCGCTGTTGTCGCGGACAAGCCTGTTGTTTATATAAAATATAGGAGAGCCTTTTCCCAATACGGTAAAGGAATTGTCGCTCTTTGATACGAACGGCATCTGTCCGACTATGTCCGACAATGTTCCTATATCCTTCAACGGAGTGTTCTGCACATCAGCCGTGATTCCTTCATTGCTCATACGGAACATCTTCGCATTCCCGGTCACGACAACTTCAGAAAGCATTTCTTTTGAAGGATTGAGTTTTATTACACCCATATCATTAGTCGTAATATCAGATATGTATGTTTCATAACCAATCAAAGATATACGGGCAAAAAGTTTTCCATCAGGAATTGCCACTGAAAATCTGCCTTCTTCATCAGACACTGTGCCTGTTATTATGGAAGAATCCCGGGCACTCATGACAGCCACATTTGCAAACGATAAGGCTTCTTGTGTGTTTGCATCAATTATTTTCCCTTTTATATTTTGGGAAAAAGTTGTGACACTTGTAAATAAGAGGAATATCAGTAAAACTATTTTGTAATATCGTACCATAATAAAATCTATACTTAATACTTGTTATATATTTATAAACTCATATTTTTTCTCACTCACTCTTCAACGACTCCACAGGATTAGCATTCATAATCTGCAGACTTGAAACGACAACTGTCGCAAGGATTATGATAGCCACGATAACATCGGCTGCAAGGAAATACAATACTGAAATACTTATCTTCTCGGAGAACTGTTCGAGCCATAATCCGGACACATAATAAGCCGAAAGGTTTCCTACAATGGCAGCAATCAATATCCATTTGGACATTTCACCTATGAAGATTGACAGAATCTCGGAAGAAGTGGCTCCGCTTATCTTTCTGATGGCTATTTCCTTGCTGCGACGCTGCGATTCGTCACGCACATAACCGACCAAACCAAAGAAGGCTATCAAAAGGGAGAATATGCAACCTGTAAAGATTGTGTCTTTCATCTTACGATTGTCGTCATACATGCTTTGCATAACTTGCTTATATGAATGTATCTCTATATCCTTTTCGGGGATTTCTTTCTGCACTTCCTTCTCTATGCGGCTGATAATTTCGGGATAAACTTTCTTTACCTTTATCAGTATGAAAGGCATATATGAATTTTCTGAGTCTCCAGTAAATCTGATACTTGGACGCTCGTCGTTTCGTGTAAGCAAACCAATGCGGTAGTCCTCATAAATACAAGTGATAGTGAGTATACCTTGCCCAAAAGCGGTTGAATCGGAATGTTCAGAGACATAAATGCTTTTACCTAAAGCTCCGTCCTTCCAATCAACAAACTCTTGCATCCTTTCCACAAACTTACGGCTTACGGCAACTTCCTGTTCTGTTTCCGGAACACGTCCTTCCAATATTGGTATATTGAAAAACTCGAAGAAACCTTTTGTTCCAAAATACTGGTCAGCAATGTTGAACAAGCTACGATCGTCACCAGGCAAAGAAATATTGTTTCCGGAACAGTAGTTAAAAGGCAAATCATAACATCTCTCAACACCAACAACATCTGGTATAGAATGAAGAGCAGCAATACTTCTTTCCACCTGTTGTTTTTCCACACCTCGGACATTGTAGTACAATACATTCTCATATTCATAACCTGTTTTGTCGTTAAGAGCCTTGTCATACTGCGCTATTATGACGAACATAAAACACACAAGGAATATGTTTATCACAAACTGAACCCACAACAATGCAAGTTTCCAATGCCTCTTGTTCTCACTATAACTGCGGAAAGCTACACTGACCGGAACTTTTGCATACAAATAGCCGGGAATAACAGTAGAAACAATAAGCAAAACTACTATTACCGCAACCAGAACATAAATGGTCTCAGGGATAAAGAGCGATGTAAGTTCTGCCCCAAGCAAATCCTTGATAACCGGCCTTGCAGCGAATATCAATGCTGAAGCCAAAATAAGAGATATAACCATCACTACAGATGTTTCCCTGAACAATATCATATATATATTCCAAGTTCCTGCGCCATAACACCTATAGACACCCATTTCCTTGGAACGCTTCACCATCTCAGATATGGTAATAAGTATATAATTCATCAGCGATATAAGCAGCAACACCAATGATACTATTGAAAGAATGATTATCAGGTTTTGCACCTGCGGCTCTGAGGTGTGAAGTTTGTTAAAGGGCGACAGGAAATACCATATCTTTTCCCCATTCTTTTCCATTTCTTTAAGGGGCTGGTTCTCCTCCTGCATCATACGGATAGCATCAGATAGAGAGGAAGGATCAACACCTTCCTCCAATTTCACATATCCACGATAACGGTCATTTCCCAACCAGTTCTCACGGCTCCATTTGCTAAATGAAGCCATAGACAAGAGGATATCATAATACAAACTACCGTTTTCGGGAAAATCCTCAAAAACTCCACCTACTGTCAATTTCATCCCGGAATTGTCTTCATTGTATATAACCTGTCCGACAGCCTTCTCAACACCACCAAGCTTTTCAGCAAAAGAACGGCTAACCATCAACATCATTGGTTGAGACAAAACCTTTACAGCATCGCCTGCCAATATCTCACGGTTGAACACATGGAAGAAAGAAGTATCGGCAACAACCAGAACCCCGGAAACAGGATTCTTGTCCGCAGTATAGAATTTGTCACTTGCAAACATGAATGTGGTGCGGGTTGCATATTCCACACCCGGAACGTATTGCTTGAATCCGGGAGCAATCGCTCCGCTAACTTGATTGTAATCACGTTCTTCTCCCTGACTGGAATATCCCGTCTTTATCAGATAAATCCGTTCTATATCCTTATAGAAGTTATCGTATGTGGACTCGAAGCAAACTTTGGCAATAAGAATGCATCCTATTGCAAGGCCTACTCCAAGTGAGAATATTTTCAGTATCCAATTTTTCTTGTTCATGGTTGTTTGATTTTTAGAGTTCGTTTCTGACGTCACCGACTATGCGTCCGTCGAACAGGTTTATTGTGCGCTGCGCCATTGAAGCGTCTTTCTGTGAGTGAGTCACCATTACGATTGTTGTTCCTTCCTGGTTCAGCTCAGTGAGCAAATCCATAACTTCCTTTCCGTTCTTGGAATCAAGGTTTCCGGTAGGCTCATCGGCAAGAACCAGCTTTGGATTGGAAACTACGGCACGGGCAATCGCAACTCTCTGCTGCTGACCTCCGGAAAGCTGCTGCGGGAAATGCTGCGCACGGTGGCTTATGTTCATACGCTTTAGCATTGCTGTGACGCGTTGTTTTCTTTCAGAAGCACTGATGTTGAGATATTTCAACGGAAGCTCCACGTTTTCGAACACATTCAACTCGTCAATCAGGTTGAAGCTCTGGAAAACGAAGCCAAGATTTCCTTTTCTGAACTTGGTGCGTTCGCGTTCCTTAAGATTAGCCACTTCCTGTCCCAACAGCTGATAGCTGCCTTCTGAAGGATTGTCCAAAAGACCAAGAATATTGAGCAATGTTGACTTGCCACAGCCTGACGGTCCCATTATTGCTACAAACTCACCTTCTTTTATTTCGAATGATACGTTATTCAATGCTGTTGTTTCGATTTCTTCTGTACGGAAGATTTTGCTTAGGTTGTTTACTTTAATCATATTTTTGAGTTTTTAAGTTTTTGAGTTTTTAAGTTTATTAGTTGACAAGATGACAAGTTGACGAGGCTACAGGAAATAAGTTATTCCTACTTAACTTCTTGACTACTTGACTTCTTGACTCCTATTTCAATTTTCAATTTCTCTCACCTTATCACCAAACATTCATTATCCCCGAAATTATCATATCCCGAAGTAATAACCTGTTCTCCAGGTTGCAGTCCGTCGAGCACTTCATAATATTGAGGATTCTGCCGTCCTATTTTTATTTCTCTTTTATAAGCCTTGCTGCCATCGGCTGTGAGAACATAGATCCACCTTCCTCCGGTTTTCTGATAGAATGTGCCGCGGGGAACGAGAACAGCTTCTTTGGATTGTCCGAGTTGCAGATTAAGATAATAAGTCTGTCCTGTACGGATATTCTCCGGCTGTCCGCCAATGAACTTGAAATCCGCCTTGAACTTTCCGTCTCTCACTTCCGGATAAACTTTACGAATAACTGCACGATATGATTCATCCTGACGTTCGAAATCGGCTTCCAGTCCGGGTGAAACTCTGTCGATATAATGTTCGTCAATCTGTGCTTCAATTTTATAACTGTCCAGATTGTTTATCTGTGCTATTTTTCCTCCGGAAGAAACAGACTCGCCAAGTACAACATCCAGCAAACCAATCTCTCCGTCTATAGGAGCCGATATGATAAGATTGTCTTTCCTCTTGCGAATCATCTGCATATTCAGGCGCATATTGTCCAGACTCTCCTGCATCTGCTTGACCTGCACGCTACGGTAAAGGCTGTCCTGAACGGAGCGCTCACGAATCAGTTCCAGACGACCTTCAGCCAATTGATAATCTTCCTCAGCCTTCAGGAAATCTTCTTTTGCTATCAGATTTTCCTCGTAAAGAGCTTTCTGGGAAAGATACAATCTGCGTGAACGCTTGACTTCCATTTCAAACTGCAGCATATCCTGATTTACGCTAAGACGTTGCTGCTCCATGGAAATCATTGTATTTCGTAGCAAATTCTCTTTCTCCGCCAAATCTGCTTCGGAGTTAAGAATCTGCATATCGAGATTCTCGTTTGCCAGACGGAGAATCTTGTCTCCTGTCTTTACCTTTGCTCCTTCTTCCATATATATTTCCTTTACCACACCGGTTTCAAGCGAACTAATTTGTACGGTTGTCATTGGTTGCACTTGTCCGTTCACCCTTATATAGTCGTTGAAATCACCGGAAACGACTTCTGATATTGAAAGTGCTTCATTGTCGATTCTCAGTGTTGAAACATTATCACGGAGAATCAAATATAATACAAAGGCAACGACCAGCAAGGCGCTCCAATATGGTATTGCTTTCTTGCTTAAGAGTAATGCCATTCCTTTTTTGGGTTCTATTTTTTTATCCATACGTTTTGAGTTTTTGAGTTTTTGAGTTTTTAAGTTTTTGAGTTGACGAGGTAACAAGTTGACGAGTTGACAAGGCAACAGGAAATAAGAAATTCCTACTTGACTTCTTAACTACTTGACTCCTTGACTTCTTAACTACTTGACTACTTGACTCCTTGACTCCTTATTTTTTCAATTTCCCATTTCCTGCTCCAAATAACCAATCCCCTTATAATAATTAACCACACTGTTCTTAAGGAACAACTTCAGGCGGGCATCAAGTTTCTCAGCACATGAATTCAGATATGAATTTGAGATTGTCTGATATTCCACCGGAGATATAAGCCCTTGTTTCATTTTCTTTTCATGAAGAAGAAATGTTTCCTTTTGGGCATCAGATTTTTTCTCGGCATGAACTAATGCTTTTATAGCGCCTCTTTTATCCTGCAATGCTCGCGATACTTCCGATTCAACATCCTGTAACGTCTGACGATACTGAGCCTCGGCGCGGCGATAGTCATTTCTTTTCTTGGAAAGATTAGAAAAACGCGACAGGCGGTCGTATATCGGAATAGACAAATTCAATTGAATATATTGTCCGGAGTTGTTTTTCCATTGCGACCAGAAAGATGGTGTCTGTGAATCAATCCTTCCCGGATAACTGTAGAAACTTGTGGACCAGCCGCCGCTAAGTGACAAAGATGGAAGGAACTGCCATTTTGCAGTATGCAAGGCATATTTTGCCTTTTTCAAACTTCCTTCAGCTATTAGAACTGAAGGTTGAGTTGCAAGGGCATAGTTTATGATTTCATCTTCGGATTCATTATCGAATAATATAGAATAATTGTCATTCTCCAGCATCGACATGTCCGGGCGTAACTCCTTTTCTATTGGCCATAGCATTATGGACTTAAGAGTAAGAAGAGCGTCATCGCGACTGTTCACGGAGTTTACAAGCAAGTATTCCTTGTCGGCAAGGTCAGCTTCTGTCTGCGCAACATCGGGATAACTTTTCTGTCCGAGTTCATACTGCTTATTTATAAGATTAAGATTGGTTTTGGCAATCTCAACCTGTTCAGTAAGAACTTCTGTCATTTCGGAATGGAAAAGGACATTGCAATATGCTTCCATCACGGCAAGGCACAATTCGTTGCGAAGTTTATCTTCCTCGGAAATTCCCATCTTTACTGCAGTCTGCGAAATCTTTATATTGTCTATGGCTGAGAATCCGTCGAATAATGTCAGACTGGCATTGATTGAATATCCGTTATTGAAAGAAGTTGAATTGATATAAGTATTCGTTTCCGGGTCAACAGCACGTCCGAAATTAGTGTAGGCATAAGTTCCTGCTGAAACGGATGGAGTGAATGCTTTCAGTATAGCATCACGGCGTTCGATGCGTTTATCTGAATTATCAAGTTTCTGTATTTCGTTTTTGGTGGAATATTTTACGGCATATTCCATACAGTCATGCAATGTCATTACAGCAATCGTATCGTTGCTGCTGCCATTGCTGACAGCAAAAATATTCGGTGTCGAACACAGAACAGTTAATAATATAGGTATAAATCTTATTTTCATTTTCTGTTATGTTTACACCTATATTATAGCCATTACCGTGCCACAACACCGATAACATTATATCTCAAGCACTTACAAAATCTGAGATATTTTAAACTGTAAAGTTTCTTTACAGTTAGTGTAAAATGATTTTACAATTGATGTGTAAAATCAGAATGAAAGTTGTAATCCTGCCTGAATTCCATGTGAAGCATATCCACATAAATAGTTGACTTGATATGAAGCACCAACTGATAGTAATTTTGTAAGCTGATAATTATATCCTACTTTTCCTATCAATCCCCAGTCAACCTCATTTGAACTGTCAAAACTGTGAATTATATATCCGTTATCAGGATTGTTGTCTTGATCTTCCCTAATCTGCCATTCGCTATATTCGGAGGCAAGACCAAACGCTGCCTGAGCATATAACGTATGTTTGCCTGATTGGATAATATCATAACCCAAACCAAGACCAACCATTGTGTTTGTCATTTTATTATATGTATAACCTTCAAAGCTCTGCTCACTATTAATTGTGTATAAACCATTCTCAGTTCCCGAAACTTTAGAGGTGAAAACAGTTCCCAATGTATAAAGCCTATTATTCACATAATACTTGAAATCAGCATTAACATTAAAGCCGTTCATTCCATTCACTTCACCTTTCTCTTTTTCTGCCATCTCAAAACCACCGGCAAAATCAAGTTTCACTTTTCCTTTTTGTGCATTCACACTTACTGCCGAACCTAATAGTAATGCAAGCAGTAACAAATTCTTCTTTCTCATAAATACAGTGTAGATATAAATTGGGACAAAAGTATATAATGCGGGGATGAGAAAATTAAGGTTGGAATAATTTTATGGATTATTATTGGGGATTTAATGGGAGAGTTAAAAAGCATAAAGAGACACGGAGAGCTTATACAAACAAAAAAAGCGTGTAACTTTTCAGCTACACGCTTTTCCTTTATTATACTTATGTTATTTATAAGAATTATTTAACTTCCTCAAATATAAAGTATATTGATAATCAGTTAGTTACTGTTATCAAGATACAAATGATATGCAAATGTAAGTATAAAACCATATAGAAAAAGTACAAATGGACATTACTTTGTATGATAACATCCTTTTCTACAGATTAAGGGTTAACACAATGTTATACTACTGATATTCAGCATATTGAAGCTGTTCTTCCTTGCATTCAACAAAGAGTGTTAAATTATATTAAATCCTACAGGGCAATTAGAATCTGTTTAAATTTATTTATAATTAGTTGTAAATCAGTAGGTTAATTGGAATTTTTTTCGTAACTTTATGATTATCAAGACATTAAAGTTATGCATAAGTACCCAACCAACCTGACTGATAAACAGTGGCAAGTTATAAAAAATATGTTAGACCCCAAAGAAAGATTCAGAAAATATTCACTGCGCTCTGTTTTTGACGGCATCCTGTACATCGTGAAGACCGGCGTGCAGTGGAGAATGCTCCCATCGGATTTCGCTCCGTGGCAGACAGTGTATTACTATTTCAGCAAGTGGAAGAACGAGGGCCTGCTTGAAGAGATCTTCGACACCCTCCGCGGCATTGTCCGCCGTCTTTCGGGCAGGGCGGAGAGTCCCAGCCTTGGGATCATCGACTCAAGGAGTGTCAGGACCTCCCATCATATTGATGGTCAAAGGGGAATAGACGGAAACAAAAAGATAAAGGGCAGGAAGGAGCACATAGTGGTTGACACACTGGGGCTGCCCATGTCAGTGAGAGTCCATCCGGCAAATGTCCATGACAGCGTAGGGGCGGAAGAGGTGTTCGAATCCATGAGATACAAATTCCCGGGGCTGAAACGGATTCTGGCGGACGGAGGTTACAGGGGCGAGACTGTCAGGAACACGGTCAAGAGACTGCTGCATTGCGACCTGGATGTCGTACTCAGGTCCGACAAACGGACGGACAGATTTGTCCCCATGCCAAAAAGATGGATTGTCGAGCGCACTTTCTCATGGCTCGAGAACTTCAGGAGACTGACCATTGACTATGAATACAGGGCCGATACGCACGAAGCCATGATGCATATCGCTGCCATAAAATTATTTTTGAATAAAATTTAAACAGTTTCTATGATTCGTGCAAAGATAATATTTTGCAGTCAAAGGAAGAAAGACTTCTTGAACCACTTCTATGGTTCTATACTTCTGTTTCTGACGTAAGCTGACCCGTACGGTTTTCGGGTTTTAGACGGACATATATACAGTTTACTTTAGGTTAGCATATATATAAGAGCTAACCAAGGTAAACTAAAGTGTTTTTGTCCTGTAGATACTGCACTTTGTGGACTCTTTTCTCCTTTGACTGCAAAAACCTCTTATAGCCTTATCTCCACCTATAACGTCACTTCACACTGCTGTACCATGCAGTCTGCCATGTACCACCCCATCGGGCTTTGATAAGAATTGTGTTGCAAAGGTACCTGTCATGGCGTTCATCCTGCAAGGTCGGTGCCTGTGGTTTGTCCGTGAAATCTCCACGCTCTGATTGTGGCAGAGGTAGTATTTGACGGCAAAACCTTGCATTGATGAGCCATAACACCTTTTGGGGCAACATAATTCTTTAATCAATCCCGATGGTAGTTGGTTCTACATAAGGGAAGAAAATAAAAATTTTATCTTATGGCTAACATTTGCGACACTCAGTACAAGGTGACAGGCTCACGCAAAGCCGTGGCAGACCTTTGGAACACACTCCAAGAGTTGGAGGTGAACAGTAATAATGTGTATCTGTATCTCTTGGCAGAACACTATGGCATTGACTACGAGAAGAAAGGCATCTCGGTGAGAGGACACATCTATTGGGCAGAGTATGAGGAGAACGTGGAAGACGATTATGCCCTCTTGTCCTTTGACACCGAAAGTGCTTGGTCTTCATGCGACTTGTTCTTTGAGGAGGTGAACAAGGCACTTGGCGATGAACTTTCAATCAGTTGGCGAGAGGTTGAGCCAGGTTGCGACATCTTCTATACGCACGATGAGAACGACTTCTTCCCCGAAGAGTGCTACGTCACTGCATACGGAGAACTCTTTGAGGATTGTGAGGGTGCTTACTCCACCTTTGGTGATGCTATCAAGTTGTGGTGTGAGAAGACTGGTGTCTCACAGGACGGAAGAAGCGAACAGAAGATGATTGACTTCATCAATGAATACGAGTATGAGGCAGAGGACACGAATTTCTGCATCAATCCAATCACATTCGGCTAACAAGGAGGAACGGATATGGCAACGATAGACATGGAGCAGTTGGACGGCGTTGTAGGGTGTTTCTGCACCTTGCTTTATCCCCGAAGAGGTCAGACAGAGGGAACGATTGTCGAGGACTTGGGTTGTGAGGTCATTGTCCAGCTCATCAACGGCAAGGAAGTGACGGAGTACAAGGATGATGTTGTCATCTGTGAATAATCAGGAGAGAGTCTGTTGGCTATGTGGCTTGCAGACTCTTTCTTCCTTTGACTGCAAAAACTCTTTTAGGACAATCCTCCAATGAGGTTATGGCTGTTGTAACTGAAATACCTTGGGAGCAAGTTGTGCGGTTTGCTCACTTGCTCCAGTCCTGTTATAGAAGCGATGCTTCGACACCTGTATAGCGATACGTCGCCAAAGTCCCTTCGCCGTTTTAAGCGTCTCTGTACCTTGTTATAGGAATGGTCATTTCGCCTTTTGGTTTTACTCGTCTGTCTTTTGCGACTCTTCCTTGTCGGACACAGAACTTGGTCTTAGCATGATGACAGTGCTATCGCCAATCCTCTGATGTCTGTCCTCTTTTGGCTTGATGCCTCTATTGCTAAGCTGACCCTTAGGCTTGTCGTTCATCGTGCATCAGTGTTCATGCTCCTCACTCTTCTGATGATACAGCTGTAAGGTCGGATTTCCCGCTTCGTTTCTCCAGGCATACAGCCATAGCAGTGCCCCTGTCTGTTGCATACGGATTGCCTCCTTGCTTACAACCTTTGTTCCATTGTTTGGCCCCGTCTTTTTCTGAATTGAGCTATTTGAAAGCCACTTATTTTTACCATGCAAAGGTAGCGTGATGCTGCGAAGGACTTCCTCCTTCTTGTGTGGCCGCTATCGCTGTGACCAATAAAATAGTGCGTAATCTTCCTTTTTCTCCCTTACCGCCAACGACAAAAAGAGTATTGCGAACGATTTTCATGGTGCTTCCCACATGGTGCCACATCCCTGCTTTTGAATGCATGTAAAAATTAAGTTTCACTTTTAAATTCAATTCAAAATGAAAAAGATCGAGAACAACTTCACAGTTTCAGGTTTCGTAGGTAAGGATGCAGAAATCCGTCAGTTCGCAAACGCCAGCGTAGCACGCTTCTCATTGGCAGTAGGCCGTCAGGAGAAGAACGGCGAGGAAACCAACCGCGTATCGGCTTTCATGAATATGGAGGCATGGCGCAAGAACGAGCACACCGAATCATTCGACAAGCTCACCAAGGGCACGTTGCTCACCGTCGAGGGTTTCTTCAAGCCAGAGGAGTGGACAGACAAGGATGGCGTGAAGCACTCCAGAATCATCATGGTTGCAACCAAGTTCTACGAGTGTCCCGACAAGGAGGAGACTCCTGCGGAAGAGCCGGCCAAGCCAGCAACCAAGAAAGGCAAGAAATAGCCTTTCCTCTCCATAACAAGGCGACCTTCGGGTCGCTTTTGTTTTGCTCAGGGACATCAATCTGCTGTTATAGCGTGTGATAATCTTCTCTAATAACAACCATGTGCATTTATTAACCATAACGGCAACGCCGTCTTCCTTTATTCTAACCACTTCGTCCCTCACCATTTGCGAAACGTCACCAAGATGGTTGGCATACAGATATTCCCGGCTGATGGCGACAAAGTCGCTATTAGCCAAGAAAGACAGTATGCCAAGGTCTGAACGCGAGAGGACTGCCATCTATGCCACAAGATGCCGAAGCCGAGGCTTCTGATAATTGTGTCCTTTACTGGCTATCCACTCGCCTTGATATTCAGACCGTCAATCTTGCGACAGCTTCACTACCCACCCACACCTGCTTTACTATTCTTCTTCTCTTTGACTGCAAAATATTTTCTGTTATAAGCGGTGGTTTCGTCCAAGTGCGTTGTATCGCTTCGCCCCACACCTTCAGAACGGCATTACTGTACGGACACCGCACGAATCCCATGTGACAGGCAGCCAACAATGTCACTATCAGAAACTGACACTTCTGATAACTGCCTTTATTGCTGTCTGGCTGTCCCATTATCGGGCTTCGGCAATGTCCGTGTAATGCCATTCTGCCCACCCATACCACCTTTACCACTAATCAACTGTTTTACAATTTCTCTTCTGCTATACAAGAGGCAGTTCTTGTCCACTCAGGCATATTGAATGTGGCAGACATGTCTGCTACGTCCAATCTGCCTCAGTGTCCTGCGGCAAGGACAAGGCACATTTGTCATGCTGACAGGAGTGCCCGATTTGTCCGTTGCGCAACTGTCTCTTCTTGCCTGATATACGTTACTATCTACTTCTAAATTATACTGCTTTGCCCCACGCCTTTGCGAAGCGTTACATGGTCTGTCGTCATACAGACATCCTTGGCTGATGGCAACACGTTGCTATTAGCCAAAGCTGACAGTATGCCGAAGTACCGACGCGAGAGAATTGTCTGTCCGTGCTACAAGCTATCAAGGCTGAAGCTTTGATGACTTGCATCCCGGTCAGCCAACACACTCGCTTTATGTCGGTACAGCAGACCTGCAAACACTTCACTGCCCACCCTTACTGTTTCAATCTTTCTTCTTACCTCTTTATATATAACACATCATTCCTCTTGCAGCCAATATCAATAATCTTCTTCCAATCAGCGCAGTGGTAGGCATATTTCCTGCAAAGTTAGCCGCGTCTGAGACAATCGTCAAATTCTGCTTGAGGTCTTGTGACTGTGAACAATCTTCCTTTTCCTCGGAAAAGAGTATTCTTCACACATAATTTGTCTTTATGTCTTTTCTTGCGGCTTGTGGGAGCAGAAAATATCCCTCCACAGGCTGAAAGGTCTCGAAAGGAGGGAAGAGAAAGAAACGGTTAAGCGAACGCAGAGGGAATTTATTCACTATGCTGAGCGTAAGTTTCTTCAACGTAGTTAAACAAGTCCAGCGACATGGGCGACAAACTTATTTGTATCACTAAAAATAGAAAGGCAATGAAGATTATCATCCTGCATGATGCTGACGCACGCATCGAGTATCTTGACGTAGCCGACCACCTTCTCGGCTCAGACATCGAGGAGTTCCTCACCAGACAGGGCTTCTCAGTGAACAACATCACATGGCTTGTCACATCGGCAGACCATATCCCAGTGGTTTACCACAAGTATGACATCGACTGCAAGACCGGCGAGGCAACCCACACCAAACGAGAGGCAGAACTGCAAGACCTCACTATCCACGGACAACTCCAGGCATTGCAGCACCGGGAGCAGGACGAGCTGAAAGCGGCTCTTCGCAAGTACGGCACGGAGGTGGACGGAGGCTTTGAGGTGCATTTCGAGGGAGAGCAGCCCATCGTGGCAGGTTATCTCTTTGACGAGCCTCGTGACATCGTCATAGACGCAGCACGTTTGGATGCCGACGGAAACTTGTCGCTTCTTGGAGAGGACAAGGAAGTGAGGGATGGACAATACGACATAGAGCCAAGCGACATATTTGGCGGTCAGTTGGACTATGTCACGTCGAGTATAGGTGCATGGATGAAGTAGGAGCATGTATGACCCAGTGCATCGTATATGACGAGACGACCAAGGAGAGCGAGACCTTTTGCTCATTGACCGCAGCCAAGAAGTGGATGCGAGAGCGCATCAAACAGAAGCATGAGGTAAGCGGACAGAAGTACAGAGTCTATTCCGACGGAGAGTTTGTTAATTGCGGCTCTATCAGTCTCACAGGCAGCAACAAGTCTTTTGTCGCCAATACAAGGCAGACGAAGAAAGGATATTAATAACAAGGTAACGGCAAGCCTAACCAACTTGCCACACATATATTGATATGGAAAAGCAAATATTGAGTTTTAATGACTTGCCATCAGCATTGTCATTAGTAATAAACAAGCTGGAGATTTTAGAAGAAAAGTTTTCCACACTAATGACTCAAATTCAGCCCGATAAGGGATTGGAATGGCTTAGTGTTTCCGAATTGAGTGAGTATCTCCCTACCCATCCAGTTGAACACACAATCTATTGTTGGACAAGCAATAAACAAATACCATTCCATAAGAAGGGGAAACGTATCATGTTCCTCAAATCTGAAATTGATGAGTGGATGCAAGATAACAAGAGTAGGTCACGAGCAGAAATTATGAATGAAGCAATAGCTTATGTTCAATCAACAAGAAAAGTCATTTAAATAACAAGGTAACGGCAAGTCTAACCAACTTGCCACTATAACATTTTCACATTATGATTTACACTCACACTATCGGACGCATCGGAGCAAAGGATTGCCGCGTCATCACAGGTACACACGGAACATTCATGGCTGTTGACATCGCAGTGGACGACTACAGTAAGGGCAAGCAAATCACCACTTGGGTAAGGGTGAAGAGCAGCAAGGAGAACCATATCCGTTTGGCTGAATACCTCACCAAGGGTCGTATGGTGCTTGTGGAAGGCACACTGACTTCTTCCATTTGGACAGACCGCAACGGAGAGAACCACATACAGCATAGCATCATAGCTGACTCCATCGCCTTTGTCAATGCAGGGAAGAAGGATGCAACCGACACACCTGCAACAAAGGCACGCAAGGCAGCCAAGGCAGAGGGCGAGGCTCCCGTACCGCCAGCCGATGCACCGCAGGACAAGAGCGAAGACCTTCCCTTCTGAGGGTAGTATCAACTGAGAGTAGTACGTACTAATCGTAGTAAATCCGCTTTTACTATGGTTAGTATGTACTATCAGTAGTAGAATAGTAAAGTAGTATTCACTAATAGTAGTATCATGTTATGACACAGATAATTGCAGTATTAAATCACAAGGGTGGTGTAGGGAAAAGTACGACCGCAGTAAGCCTTGCGGCAGCTCTGCAACTGAGTAAGAAGAACGTCTTGGCTATTGACATGGATGGACAAGCCAACCTCACGGAAGCCTTGGGATTGTCCATCGAGGAAGAACAGACAGTCTATGGCGCAATGTGTGGACAGTACACCTTGCCGTTGGTCAAGTTGCACAACGGCATCACCGTCTCACCCTCATGCCTTGACCTGTCTGCGGCTGAGTTAGAGCTTATCAGCGAGCCGGGACGGGAGCTTATCTTGAAGGGACTTATCACCAAAGCCATCGCCAAAGAGCATTTCGACTACATCATCATCGACTGTCCACCGTCATTGGGCTTGCTGACCTTGAATGCCCTCACCGCAGCCGACTACATCATCATCCCTGTTCAAGCGCAATACCTTGCCATGAGAGGTATGGCAAAGTTGATGGACATCATCCGCATCGTTCAGGAGCGGCTCAACTCCAACCTTAAAGTGGGCGGCATCGTCATCACCCAGTTCGATCGCCGCAAGACGTTGAACCGAAGCGTGAGGGAAATCGTCAATGACAGTTTTCACGAGAAGGTTTTCAAGACCGTCATCCGTGATAATGTGGCTTTGGCAGAAGCACCCATCAACGGCAAGACTATCTTTGAGTATAATCCCAAATCCAATGGTGCCAGTGATTATATGTCTTTGGCAAAAGAAGTGTTAAACTTAAAATAGCATAGCCATGAGCAAGAGCAGTATGTTGAAAGAGGGAATGAAAGGCGGTCTCAACGGACTCCTTTCTTCCACAAAGAAGCCGAGTAAGGAGCAGATAGTCACAGAAACTACACCAGCACCACCTGTGTCTGTTTCTGAGACTACCGAAGTGCCGGTGCATTGCAATTTCCTTATCAACAAGAGCATCCACACGAGGATGAAGTACCTCGCCATCAAGAAAGGGATGTCCTTGCGTGATATTGTCAATGAGGCAATGACAGAATACCTAAAGCGGCATGACACATGAGTGCCGCGCGGTATCATCGCCGAACAGACGATGATACCGCTATCTCTTCTATAAACAGACTTTACTATCCGTAGTATGGTAGTAAAAACTATTCGACTATTATACTATTCGTAGTCGATACTACTTTTAGAAAATACTATCCAACTCATTTTTAGGGCAATAGTTTTCTCTGCTTGTAGGACTGTCTCCATGCTGATAAAAGGCAATGTCGTTCCCTATTACAAGATTTTCTCTTTTTCCCTCATATCAACTATCGTCCTTCCCCATATACAGCTTCGCCCCACGCCATCCCGCCCGTTTCCTCTTTTACATAACAGATTTCTTTTCGCCTGCCTTGCCGCTGCGGATATTGTTTTGCAAAGGTAATGCTGGCGATTGTTCAAACACCAAATCGTCCATTGCATTTGACCGAAAAATCTTCCTCTGCGTGCAGAGCGTATTTTTCGCTCCCGATTTGGCTTTTTGATCGCCATCACTCTTGGAAAGCAAAAAATATCCCTTGGGCAGGCAGGAAAAGCCTCCGAAATAAGGGAAGAAAAAACATAAGAGCAATGGCACACAAGAATGACTATCAAATCCAAAAGCAGTTAGACAAGCCTCAGACTTGGTTCTGCAAATACTATCCCGCACGCATCCGCAATGTGGGTGAGAAGGAGATTGCCGACAGACAATTAGTGTTTGACTTCAAGGACGGAAGAGCCTACGAGGAAGTGGCGCAGCGCACCGCAGAGAATATGCTGACACTCTACGGCAAGGGTTGCGTGAACATCGTCTTCGCCCCCGTTCCAGCATCCACAAGCGAGAGCAACGAACTCCGCTACAAGGCTTTCTGCCACAGGGTGTGTGAATTGACAGGAGCGGAAAACGGCTACGAGCACGTGAGGGTATGCGGAGAGCGTAAGACCATCCACGATAACCGCAAGAACGAGGATGAAGTCCGCAAGGCGAATGTCGTTGAGTTTGATGAGCCGTTCTTCGACAACAAAATGGTGTTGGTCTTTGACGATGTGATAACCAAGGGTCTCAGCTATGCCAAGTATGCCAACCAACTCGAAAGGCTCGGGGCATGTGTTATTGGCGGTATGTTCCTCGCACGCACACATTATAAAGTAAGGTAAAGTATGACAAAGTACGACAAGGCAGTGTCCGTATGCTTCAGCGGACACCGCAGCGTACCTTTCGCCAAGCGGAGGGAGTTGAAGCAATGTCTCAAATCGGAGATAGCCAAGGCGTATGCCGACGGCTACCGGTATTTCTATTGTGGCATGGCAATGGGATTTGACCTGCTGGCGGCAGAAGCCGCCCTTTCGTTGCAATGCGAGTTGAAGGACTTGCAGGTGATAGCCGTTGTGCCGTTCCGTGGTCAGTCTGACCGGTGGAGCAAGGAAGAGCAAGCCAAGTATGATGCCATCCTGCGCATCGTGGATGACGTGGTCGTATTGAGCGAGCAATACTACAATGGCTGCCTTCTGAGGCGCAACGACTATATGGTCAACCGCAGTTCACGTCTCATAGCCTACTTCGATGGCAATCCCAAGGGCGGCACGTTCTACACCGTCAGAGAAGCCAAGAGGCAGGGATTGGACATAGTGAATCTTCATAATAGTGTATAACCCATAAAACAGAAAATGCTTATGGACGATATTGTTGCAATCATCGTTTGCTACTTCGTGTTCGGAGCTTTGGGCAATGTGCTCAGAGCTTTGTTCGGCGGAGAGAGACGAAACGACTTCCGCCGTGACCGCTAAGCGTCTTTAAACCAAGATACGCTGACAGCCATACGTCTGCACCTTACCCCAAAAAGATGCAGCGGATAATTGTGTCCGTAGGCAAGGATATTCAGATTCCTCACCTTAACATTTTGATAAAAATAAAGATACTGCTGCCTATATTTCAAGACAGCAGTATAAACCTTACTCTGCAGGTGCCCATTTGCAACGCACAGGAGAGACGATTGCACCCTCTGCTTTCAGCTGCTTCATGGCTGCATCTACCTCTTTGCGGTCGAGACCGCTGAGTTCTGCGATTTTACCTGCGTTGAGAGGCTGACCAGCCTCTTTCATTGTTGCCAATACTTTTTCTTTTGCGTCCATTGTTTTGATGATTTGATGTTTTGTTTATAATCTTGTTATTAACTCTTGTATTTTGTCTTCCCTTATAATCTTCGGTTGTGCCTTACCTGCCAGAACGAGAATTTTCTTCCCGTTTCTGTAGATGTGCAGCTGTCTGCTTCGTACCACTGCTGTCAAGGTCTCATCATCCTGCATGGCTTGCCATATAGGATAATACACACCTTCTGGTTCAAACAACTTCTTCTGAAGGTGTGAGCACATGTTGGTTGTATCTATTGTCATATCGTTACGTCATATCATTAACATGATTCTGCCAGCTTCTTTTGTGAACATTTCAGGGAAACGGCAGATTGTTGCATACACCTGCTTGCTTGTCACAGGCTGACCGTCCTTTCTCAGGTGCAGCCTATGACGATTGATGGCATCGGCAATCTGGTCGGTTGTCATGCCGCCATTTCGCTTTACCATCACATATACTATGGCTTCTTCTATCTTCATCCTTTATTCATCTGTTTTTCAATCCATGCCATCAATACGGCAACAGCATATTCCTGTTCTTCCTTGGTCAGTGCCCTGCCTGCTGAGATGTGATGCCACTTGAAGAAGCATCCCCGGCAACAACAGCCAGTGGCATGTTGAGCCAGGAAAACAGGATGCCCACGCATGGGAGTCTGCTTGCCGTCGTTCGGTATGACAGCCGGAGCAAGTCTTTTTGCCACAAAGTCCTCTGCGTGTTTTCGTATCGTCGGCAATCCCTTTTCCATTACATACTCCCTGTCTTGCTTGGACAGATGGAACCGGCTGCGAAAATCAGACTTTGCCAATCTCTCAAAGAGATTCGTCAGGTCATACTCTTTCTTATCACCAGGAACGCTTTCTTGCGGCTCTTCCTCTTGGAACAACGATGGATATATGTATTTCTGTGACATCATTATCTGTTGCTTCTGATTTCTAATGTTATATCCATATATGACCGCTTGCCGTCTATATAGTCTGCATAGAGTATTTCTTCGCTTCTGCCTTTCAGAATATGGCACTTACCGCACAGCTCACAGTTGTGCAGACATCTCCATTCATTCAGAACGTAATCCAAACGTTCCTCTCGTGTAGATGATTCAATAGAGGGTGTGCTCATAATCAGTGTCTCCCACAGCGTGGTCAATCAGTGCCTGAAACTCTTCTTCCGTATAGTCTTCTTCCCAACCATACGTTACGTCCTTTATGCCCAAAGTAAACCCTAATGCCTCAGAATAGGATATGCCAATTTCAGCTGCAAGGTCTCTTGCCGCTTGAAAAATCTGCTCTTCTTTGCTTAAGGGCAGTTGTTTCGCTTTCTTATGTTTTTTCTTTGGTTTCCCCATTTGAGTATATTCGTTTAATAATCAGCGTTGATGGGCATCTTGAAATTCCTGTATTTCTTTCGGAGTTCCTCATTTTGCGCCTTCATTTCCTCATACATATCATTCAGTGCGTCAGGAAATCCCCATCCACAAGGGCTTGCCCAACGAAGGCATTGCTTGATTCGGGAATCATACTTGTCCCAAAGGTCATAAAGCACGATGTGGCGCAATGTCTTGTCGAAATTACTCTCAACAGAATCATAGAATTGCTCCCACATGTCTCCATAGTCATAAGTGAACTGACAGGCATTCTCCATATAGAACACCATCAATTCTGCGACTGAATCTTCCGAAGGCTTCAGTTTCTTGAAGTCGGACAATGCCTTGCGGCACACTGAGAAGCGTGTCTTTGGCTCTCTGTTTCTGCTCGGATAGAACTCTTCCCGTATGATGTGCTTATACTCTTCCAGCTTCTGGCCCTCATTCGGCTCTGCATAGAAGTCAAGATATTCCTTTGCCTCTTTCCGTGCAGAATAAAGTTCCAATACCATTTTTATTATTTCACTCTTGTCCATGGACATGAGGACAGACTTTAATTTAGATTTTGACATTTCTGCTCTTTTATCTTAAAAACGGGTCAATCGTTGCCAGCAACTCTGATTTCTGCATCACACCGCTCGTCCTCCACAACACTTCGCCGCGTCTGAACAGCATCAATGTGGGCACAGACTGTATGCCATACTGACTTGCAGTCACCCCATACTTGTCCACATCTACCTTGATGATGCGGATTCTGTCACCCAACACTTCCTTCACCTGCTCAAGGATGGGGTGCATCATCTTGCATGGCTGGCACCAGGTGGCGAAGAAATCGACCAAGACAAGTTGGTCACTTGATATAACGTCTTTGAATGTTTCCATTACGATTTTCTGTAAAATTATGCTATTTTCTTTCCTGTTATCTTACAATACTGCCCTGCAAATGTTAAAATCGAGAAGAATTCAATGAAAAACCTTCGTTATTTCAAAGAATATTCGTACCTTTGCAGCGCTCATCTATAGATAGAAGGAGTTTCGAGACCCGGTTGCCTTTGATGCAATTCGGGTCTTGCGTTTTATAGTGGTGTCTGCAATCTCTTTTTCATCTTCTTTTCCAAAGCCTTTAGTCCATACTCTTTGTTAAGATGGTATGCTGTCAACAGATAGAATCCGTTGCTACGTTGTTGTTCCAAGACAATAACATACTTTTCCACTTTATCATAGATGTATGTTTTCTTGACCTTACGCTTTTTGCCGTCCCTCTCTTCTATGGTAAATACATCCAGATTGTCTGGTGTCAATTCTCTCACATGGTGATTTATCCAATGAAGCCTTTGTGAACGAGCCATCTCGAATACTCGCTTTGGATAAGTCGTACCGTCTTCGTTCTCAACCATGATTTCTTCACAGGTAAGATGCTTGAACAATCTTGCCATGTCAATCTCGCCATCTGTCTTTATAGGATAGATGCGCCACCCTCTGAATGAGAATTGACAGTTATCTTCTATATCACGCTTGAATATTGCATGAAGATCATGCTCTCTTTCTCGTTCACTGAGATATGCCAGTTCCAGCAGCTCAGGGTATTTCTTGATAATATTCAAACTGCTCATTGGCTATTTCAGTGCGATAAAAAACAAATTAAACTTCTTTCTAAATTTGGGAGTTGTGGTGTTGAGACTGATATTACTGTGTTTTTTTATCTTTTCAATCAGCTTCATTTTGGCTCTCACCCTTCCTTCAACTTCTCCCTTTTCATATCTAAGGTTGTAGTTGATGGCTCCCATTAGAACATCTGCCAATTGGATGAAGACACTTTCGTGTGAACGTATAAACTGAAACCTGCCAATGGAAGAGTTGTATTCCATTATTTTTCTGAGCCTCTCCAGCTTATCGCTACTGCATGTGTCCTTGATATCCATATATATGTTATATGTATAATCCATGTCCATCTTGTGATGCAGCAATTGGTAGTACATGCGAAAGTAGAAATCATTAAACGTATAGTCTTCTCGTTTCTCGTCAATCTGACTCTTGTCAACAACCACAGCCCTAAATTCCATGTCATTCATAAAGAACCAGTCTATAAGCTCTGCATAGACTTTATACGTGGCCTCGTGGACATTTGTCCATTTCAGCTCATCACTATAGCCGTGCTTCTTCTTAATATCTTTTATGGCATCTTTTGCCATGCGGATTTGTGTGTATGCTATACTTGTACATCCCAAAAGCATGTAGGGATGACCGTCATGCACCATGTGGGTGCTTTCATCACAGTAGATGTTGAATGTCTTATTCATTGTATCTGTTTTTTGTTTATTCTTTATTCCTTTTCTTCAGCGGTCCACTATGAGGTCCACGGTTCAGCGTCACACCATGCTTGTTGAGTATGCGGAACACGGAACTTCGGCTTGTGAAGCCGCTGATGGCAAAGATGTCATCTATGCTGTGCCCCTCGTTGTACATGTTCACGATATTCTTCTCACGCTCCAGTTTCGACAGTGCCCTTTCCGACTTCTTGGGCGGCCGGATATTCTGTTGCAGATGGATGATGTGTGCCGATGCCTTGCGCAGCACGGCACACTCCTCAGAGAGTGACCCGAACATACGGATGACCTGTGAGGGCTTGGTGTCGGGGAAAAGTTCGTCAAACGTATCGATGCGGTCTTGGATGGAGATGATGCGAACCACCTTCACACGGCAGTATTCTATGAATGTAGCCAGTTCACGGGTGCCACGCAGTGCGTTACTGAACCTCGACACCACCAGCTCGTCGCCGCGCTCCAGACTCGATATGAGCTGCTTCCACATCGGGCGCAGCCTCTCGTGTTCGGACAGTTCCTCTATCACCTGAACACAGCCGTATTGCTGCATCCAAGCCTTGTCTTCTGCATACTCTTCGCCATTGGTGGCGATAAAGATGTAACCTACTTTTGCCATACTGTTGTACGCTATTAAATGAAATCAAGTGCAAAGGTACACTATTTTTCCGAGAAACAATCATACTTGAACGAAAAATCATACTTAAACACGATAATTTGCCATTTTCTTTTCACTTGATTTCATTGAAAATCATACTCGCAAGTATGATACACAAATAAGATTAAACTTACTGTCATTCTTGCAAATATATCGCTGAAACGCATTAACTTTGCACCGTCAATTTCAAAATCAGACTCAAAATAATGACAACAATGAAATATGAAACCCAACTTTTCGGAGGACAAACCAACCTCCATTGCATGAAGCAAATATTGCATAATGCAAAATCAAACTCGCATGGCTGTATCAGACTTGCCATTTGTATTGCCACTGCGTTTGCCGTAGTCATGCTGACAGCATGTTCAGACGGAAACGGCACGAAGTCGTTCCATTCGAGCGATGAAGCCATCAGAGAGTATCATGGCTTTCTGACCACTCTTCGACAGAACGGCAAGGTCTCAATTCAGACATTAGTTAAGATTGTCAACGAATGGCGCGTGTTGGAAAATATAAAGTCACTTGACCCACTATTATAAAAATCACCTGACCCACCTTTATAACCGAAACTGACCCACTTAGATTATAATAAAAATTGACCCTATAGAATTACCACATTTCAGTCTTGTTTTTGTACTTTAAAAAGCATTTTAACCCGGTATCATTAACCGAATAAAAATTTTAAAGAATGAAAATAAGAATCAAGCACATACTGCGGTGCTACCAGTCAGGAATGAGTATCCGTAGTATCAGTTCTTCTCTTCTGATTTCACGTAATACAGTAAACGGTATATCCGAATATACGAGGATATGGGTATAGAGCTGGAACGCCTGTTGAAAATGGACGAGCATCATCTGCATGAACTTTTCGGTACGGAGACTGACAACGAATCAACAGGATCTGCAGAGTATAAGTATCTTCAAGAACATATACCTGAGTACATTAAACGACTTAAATCCCGTGGAACAACAAGAAGGTCCTTGTATGAGGAGTATCTGAGAAACCGTCCCCAAGGTTACAGTTATTGTTCATTCTGCCTGTATCTCAGACGTGAAAGGGAGGTAAAAATACCGGTTGGACGCATAGATCATATAGCTGGTGATCAGATGTATGTGGATTTTGCCGGTGACAAACTTTATATTTCAGACAGGAATACGGGTGATAAGGTTCCCGTAGAAGTCTTTGCTGCGATACTTCCATGCAGTCAGATTACTTATTACGAGGCTGTACCATCGCAAAAGAAAGAATATCTTATCCAGGCATGTGAAAATGCTTTCCATTATTTTGGAGGTGTACCAAATGCCATAGTTCCCGACAACCTCAAATCTGCCGTAACAAGGCCCGGTGGAATAGAGCCTGTAATAAATGATGACTTTGCGGCATTTGCAGACCATTATGGTTGTGTTGTCTTTCCGGCAAGAGTGCGCAAACCCAAAGACAAGGCTTTGGTTGAAAATGCTGTAAGACTGCTTTACAGGGAGGTATATTCAAAGATGACAGGATTGAAATTCAATGATATTGAAGCCTTGAACATAGAAATAATGAAACATACTGACGCATTGAACAGCCGAAAGATGTACAACCGCAGCTACAGCCGTAGGGAGCGTTTCCTCGAGGTCGAGAAAGACAGGCTACATATATTGCCGGCAACAAGATTTATATCAAAAAACCGGAAAACGGCAACTGTCATGAAAAACAGTTATGTATCGCTTAACAATCACTATTACAGTGTTCCTAAAGAGTATATAGGCGATGCTGTAGAATTACTGTATGATGGGGACACAGTGAAGATATATCATAAATTCAGACACATAACGACACATCGCAGGGATGATACACCTTTCACTTATTCAGAAAAACCTTCCCATAAACTTCCCGGAGTACTACATGAATACAGAATCAGAATGGATGATATATACCGCAAGGCACGTGAAATAGACCCGGTAGTGGAAGAGTATATAAAGTTGGTGGCTGTTGCCAAAAAATATCCTGTTCAGGCTATACGTTCAGCTGATGGTATATTATGTCTTGTGGAATGTTTCGGACACGACAGAGTGGTTCTTGCATGCCAGATAGCAATGGAATCCTGCATGTTCGGGTTCAACGAACTTGAAAGCCTTCTGGTAAACAGGGAAGATGAAAAGTATCATATACAAATGGAGGGGCTTGCTCCTGAACTTACCCCTAAACACAGAAATCTCAGAGGTAAGGATTATTTTAACTCTAAAAATATGGATAAAAATGACAAGTAATAATAAAACAAACAGAACTGTCGGAAAAAATATGGACAGAATAATGGAGTTACTCTCCAAATTACGTTTTTACGGTATGCTTGAAACATACAGGAATGACTGCAGGACAACATCCTCTGATGGTATGACAAACGATGAGTTCCTGAAATGGCTTCTTGAAAGCGAGTATGATTACAGACGCAATGTAAGCATTGAGCGACTGATAAGATCTGCAAACTTCAGATATAAGGCATATATGGAAAAAATAGACTATACAATAAAACGGAACCTTGACCGGAACCAGCTCGAGAGACTTGCTTCTCTTGATTTTATAAGAGACGGACAGAATATTTTTATCACAGGAAGCTCCGGAACAGGTAAAAGCTATATAGCTTCAGCAATAGGATATGAAGCATGCAAAAATGGAGTCAGAACTTTATACTCCAATGCGTCAAAGCTTATGGGACAGCTTAAAATGGCCAAAAACAAGGGAACTATA
Source organism: Parabacteroides sp. KHUB-01 (assembly GCF_056640935.1). Lineage (NCBI taxonomy): Bacteria > Pseudomonadati > Bacteroidota > Bacteroidia > Bacteroidales > Tannerellaceae > Parabacteroides > Parabacteroides sp. KHUB-01. Next base: position 1,240,814 of record NZ_CM153256.1, read on the forward strand.
GAATCTGAGATGAAAAAAATTGAAAAGTGTTCACTGCTTATTTTAGACGATCTCTTTCTTATAGGACTGGATGCCAGGGAAAGGTCAATACTTATGGAAATAATAGAAGACAGACACGGAATAAAATCAATCATAATAACATCACAACTTCCAGTTGAAAGCTGGTATGATGCAATTGGAGATCCTACTTTAGCTGATGCAATCCTGGACAGAATTGTACATACGGCACACAAAATTGAACTAACGGGAGATTCTGTAAGAAAGATTAATGCTAAAAAGAAGTAGTATCTGCTATAAAGAATTATAATTGAAACTGACCCGGGTTAAAATGCATTTTTCTCTACTTAATTCTAATATTTTTTTGATGGGTCAATTTAGAGTATAATAGTGGGTCAAGTGACTTTATATTTTCCACCATGCTCTACGGCAATATCAAGGCATTGGAGCACAATTCCCAAATGGGCATCAATGAACTGGACATGAACATCCCTTCACCCTACGACACCGACCGTCAGGAGATAGAGGCATTGATGCTCCGCTTCCTTCCCTCCTACTTCGAGGACCTTCAACAAGGAGCATACTCTCTGCCCGAACATACGGAGCAGTCGTTGAGAAACATCTTCTCGTTGGGAGCGAGCAAGCATTATTTCTACGAGACCATGCCGAGCATGGCTAATCCCTTGGGCATCGGCAACCGCTGTATGCCTTTGGCGACTAAGGTGCAGAACCTGCTCATTGCCGACTTTCTCAACTATCTTGCCATGCGACATCAGGTATATCTCTCCACGATGGACGAGGTGTTAAAAAAAAACTCCAAGAGCAAGCCCTGACGCATGACGGCATCATCGACCCTCTTGCCGACTTGGACGTGGATATCCAGAGCTTCGACATTCCGAGGATAGTGAGCGTCTATCCCGACCGGGCTGGCGTGAGATGGTGGACAAAGGCATGGTTCAATGGTAAGGAAGAGGGGGAACCCTCCGTGGAGATTGAGGAACGTATGGCCGTGCAGTTCATCCACTGCCAAGTGGACAAGGACGCATGGTTGGAGGAACACTATCCTAAGCAGATGGAGATATATCACAATGCCATCGAGCAGACAAAGGAACAGATATTACAGCAGTATAATATATAAACAAGGTATATGGCAGTTAAGAACAGTCAGCGATTCGCAGAGATAGAGCGTCTGATGGGCGACTACTTCGGGTGTCACCTTGCCCCCGTGATGGGCAGGGTGCAACGGGACTTGTCCAACAGACAGGCAGACGAGATGCGAGCCTACTCCAACAGTACGGCTGGCATCCTACGCTCATTGGCCACTGCCAATATGCCTGGTGATGACCCATACGCCACGCTGAAGATTACAGGCAAGTGGAACAGCAAGACCACCGAAGACTATCTGGCGATGTGCAAGGAGGCTATTGTCGGCAACAAGGATATGCAGCGTGACCTTGCCGTGATGGCTGAGGAATGGCGCAAGGCGGTGGTGACGGAGATAGGACGAGAGCGGTACGATGCACTCTCTAAACAACTCGGTTGTGATTTGGCATACGCCTATATCGATTACCGCATGGAGCAGCTGATGATAGAAAAAATGGTGAAAGACCGTATGCCAACATCTTCTGCCGACTATATCATCCGCAAGGCGGCACAAAGCAGTCTGTTCGGTCTGCCCTACGAACTGAACAAGTCACCCCTTGCCGCAGAGATAGAAGCCAAAGGAGAGGCAGCCTATAAGCCCTCTCGAACAGAGAAGGCAGCGGGATGGGCAGCCGGAGCGGGTGCCGATGTCGTGGCCATGGGAGGGATTGGCTCATGGGCAACCTTCGCCAAGTTTGTCGGTATCGATATGGTGATGAATGTCGGCATGGAGCACCTAAGCAAGAAAGGTAGCAGCCAAGAGGTCTGTGTCGAGGAGTGTATCAGCAAGGGAGTTTTCGGTACGGGCACCAACGTCTTCGCCTCATTCCGCAAACAGGCAAAAGTCATCAAGAACCACGAGAACAGCTATATCAAGGCTACCAACAGCCATTTCAAGAACAAGATTCCCACGAGCAATATCACTTTTATGGATTGGACGAAACAAACCGAGCAGACCTCTTTTCCTTGGAACAAAGGTACGTTCCTTGACCCTCAGAGAAACGAAGCAACCAAACGTACAGGCAAGTACAAGGATGTGCCCTTGATAGTTGCGCCTGGACAGGAAGACGAGTATCTGGAGGTTAAGGCGAGACTGGATGCAGAGGCTGAGAAGGAGAAGAAGGCAGAACCGAAAGAAACTCCTGATTCATCGACTGAAGAGGCAACACCATCTGTAGTCCAGCAGGAGGAAACAGCCTTACAAACAAACGAAAATGGATGGGACGGGCTGTTGCAGAGTTTTGGACTGAACGGCTTTTCAGACATCGGCAAGAACCTTGGTTATGTGTTGGCGATGCTGCCCGATGTACTGGTGGGACTGTTCACTGGCAAGACAAAATCGCTGAATATGGACAATAGCCTCCTTCCTTTGGCCTCTATCGTGGCTGGAATGTTCGTGAAGAATCCTATACTGAAGATGCTGTTGATGGGTATGGGAGGTGCCAATCTGCTCAACAAAGCGGGACATGAGGTGCTGGGCAGGAAACAGCAGGAAGGCATTGCACCTACAGTTAGTCCTGCTGCATCTCGCATTCAGTACCGCCAATATCCTGATGAACCACTCAATCCTCGTATCAGCAACCCGATGCTGCAAGGGCGGTGTCTCGTTGCCAACATTGACCATGTGCCTTGTACCATTCAACTGCCTGACAGTGTGATTGGGGCGCATCAGTCGGGGGCATTGCCGCTGAATACATTGGCTAACGCCATACTTGCCAAGAACGACCAGATGCGACAGATGGCAGCAATGCAGTACGAAGAGCAGGCACGGGAGAGCGTGGTGCGACCGAGGGGAATACAGTGAAGCCCGACAACAAAATTGTCGGGAACGGTGGCTTGGTAAGCCAATTATAGAATGTGATTGAGATAAACAAAAAGATAAAAGCATGAAAGAGAAATCAGAATTTGAGAAGCGGACGGCGGAGAAGCAGGTGTCGCTGCTCACTGAGGCACTGACGAGTGCGGTGGATGCCAAGGGACATTGGTTGAATGCAAGCGGCAAACTCTATCCGAAGCTCTATCCCAAGGGCTTTTCGGTCAGTCCGTTCAATGCCCTTGTCCTTGCCCTTGACTCCGATGCCAAGGGTTGCAAGAGCAATCTGTTTACGCAGTTCTCCGAAGCGAAGGCACGGGGTGAGAGCGTGAGGGAGCATGAGAAAGGTGTGCCGTTCCTGTATTACAATTGGAATAAGTACGTCAACCGCAACAATCCCGACGATGTCATCACCAAGGAGGCATACGCAGAACTGTCGGAACAGGACAAACAGCAGTACAAGGGAGTGAAAAACCGTGAGATCCGTGTGCTGTTCAATATCGACCAGACGCTACTGCCTATGGCTAACGAAACAGCCTACACTACGGCATTGAAGAAGGATGGCACGGTGGAGGATAGAGGTTATGGCGACAAGGAGGACAAGCAGCTGCATGGGTGCGTCAACGGATTCCTTCAGAAGATGAAGGACAACCTCGTGAATGTACGTCAGGACGGCACGGGTGTGGCGCACTACGACACCGAGAAGGATGTCATCTACCTGCCACGGCAGCGTGACTTCGAGCACTACAATGACTATGTACAGGAGATGATGCGTCAGTTGGTGTCTGCCACCGGTCATCAGCAGCGGTTGGCACGTGAGGGCATGGTCATGAAGAACGGCAAAGCCCCGTCGGAGGATGCCGTGAAGAAGGAACGACTCATCACTGAGATAGCTTCGGGCGTGAAGATGCTCGAACTGGGACTGCCTGCCCGTCTGTCAAAGGACAGCCTTAGCATGGTGGACTATTGGACGAGGGAACTGAAGGAAGACCCTTGTCTGATTGATGCCATCGAGAGTGAGGTGAACGGTGCGCTGAAGGTGTTGAAGAAAGCCGAACTGGGTGAAAAGGTGGAGTATGCCACCGACCAGCATCAGCGAGAGACGGCGCAGATACAGGTGCAGTTGCCCAACCACTACTTCGTAGCAGACGAAATCAAGCAGCATCCCAACGAGGAGCAGCGTACTGTGGTCATCGTGCGTGATGATGCCAGCAAGACCGCCGATGTGGTGCTGCCACAGGGTGCATCGTTGGAGGTGAACAACGAGATCAAGGGCATGAACAAGCAACGCTTCACCAATGCCTTGCAGAAAGAGGGTTATGACAACGTGCGTTTCTACAATCCCGACGGAGCCTTGGGCTTCCGTCCCGACGACAGTTATTTCGCCGACAAGAAAATCACGGTATCAAGACTGCGCAACTGGTCTATCGAAGACCTATCCTCGTTGGATGCTTCTGAGGCCGTAACCCACAGCCGTGACATCGGTTTCGACAATGTGCAGTTGGTAAAGGATGACAAGGAGCGGTGGGCATTGTACATCAAGCCCGAAGGTAAGGAGGGCTTTGCCGTCTATCCCGACAAAGGAGACCTCAATCATTTCTTCACCACCTTGAAGCAGTCGATGGACAACATCGAGCGTGTGCGTGAGGAACTGGCACAGAAGTATTATGCTATGGCAGAGGCGAAACCCGACCTGAAGGTGGACATCTTCGGAGGTAATGAGCAGGAGGTTGATTTGAACCGCATCCAGCGTGTGGCAGTATTCCGTGCCAAATCGGGCGAATGCCTGTGTGCAGCCACTATTGACGGCAAGAAGTTGCAGCCGAGAAGTGTCAGTCCGTCACAATGGCAACGATTGTGGGTGGCTCCTGACAGGGATTCCTACAAGCAGAACCTTGCCGCCTCGCTGTTTGCTGATGTATTGCAGAAAGACAACAATGTCGAGCAAAGTACACAAGAGAAGCAGGAAGAAGCGACGGAGGTGAAGCAAGCGGAGACGGCAATTGTCGATAAGCATGATGAACAGAAGGAAGTGGTACTTAAGGAAGATAAAAGCTCTGAACAAAGGGAAGAGAAGAAACAAGAGGAAAAGAAAGAAGAAAAGAAGGATGAAAAGGCTGTCAAGGCTGCTGTCTCTCCCCTTGTCCAACAATATCTTGACTTGAAGAAGAAGCATCCTGATGCCATTCTTTTGTTTCGCTGCGGAGACTTCTATGAGACCTACAAGGATGATGCGGTGAAGGCATCCAAAATATTGGGTATTACGCTGACAAAGAGCAATGGGCGCAAGGATGATGAAGGCAAGCCGTTGGCAATGGCAGGATTCCCATATCATGCCCTCGACACCTATCTGCCGAAGCTCATTCGTGCTGGTGAACGGGTGGCCATCTGTGACCAGTTGGAAATGCCGAAGCAGACAACATCATCGAAGCGTGGAATTACGGAGATGGTGTCACCTGGAAAAGAGACAGGAAAGCAGATGGCACAGGAAAGTCAAGAAACAGAACAACACACCAGTCTAAGGAGATAGGCTTATGGGAAAGAACGCAGCGTATGCCGCACAATATGCGGAGGAAGCCAAAGAACAGATGCGGATGTATGGGATTCCTGCCTCCGTCATCTTGGCGCAAGCCATACTGGAGAGCAGCAACGGACAGAGCCAACTGTCGCGCGAATGCAACAACCACTTTGGCATCAAGGCTACGGCATCGTGGTTGAAGAATGGCGGAGAGTATGGAGTCTATACGGATGATAGGCCCAACGAGAAATTCTGTAAGTACAAAAGCGTGGGTGACAGTTATGAGCATCACTCGCAGTTCCTGAAGCAGAACAAGCGTTATGCGCAGTGCTTCACGCTGTCGCCTGACGACTACAAGGGATGGACGAAGGGCATTGAGCGTGCCGGCTATGCCACGGGCGGCGGTTATGCTGCAAGTCTGCAGCGCATCATTGAAGCCAACGGACTGGACAAGTATGACAGTGAGGTGATGGCTGAGATGCGGGCAGAAGGTCGGTCGTTCGGGGTGGAGAATAATCCTCGTAGAGAAATGCCTGCTGCCCATGTACCGCAGTCTGCCGGGTATTCCTTTCCTGTGGAGCGAGAGGAGTTTCTCTTCATCACCTCGCCTTTCGGCAATCGCCAGGATCCGATGGATGCCACCAAGCAGCAGATGCACAAGGGCATTGACATCAAGACGAACCATGAGGCGGTGTTGGCCACGGAGAACGGCGGCAAGGTGGTGGCGGTGAACCATAATGCGAACACGGCAGGAGGGAAATCCGTCACCGTGGAATACAGCCGTGAGGATGGCAGCAAGGTGCAATGCTCCTACCTGCATCTGTCTGACATAGCAGTAAAGGTAGGTGACGTGGTTAATGCCAGTCAGAAGTTGGGGGTGTCGGGAAATACCGGCACCAGAACCACTGGCGAGCATCTGCATTTCGGAGTGAAGAGTGTATCGGCTGACGGCTCAAAAAGGGATATGGATCCAGCCGCTTATCTGGCAGAAATCGGACAGAAAGGCAACATCAAGCTACAGGCCCTGCATAACGGCAATGACCTGTTGGCAAAATACAAGAGCAATGCGCCACAGGAGCAGAAGGTTTCGTCGGAGGACTGGATGAAGAAAATCCTTTCCTCGGAGGACAGCGGCGTGGGCATTTCGGGAACGAATGACCCTATACTCGACATGGCGATGACCACCTTCATGTCGCTGATGATGTTGGCAGCGCAGATTGACAGCAATGATGAGGAACGACAAAAAGGACTTATCTCTGCCATGGCAGCCAACCGGCTCGTAGATTTGACCTCGCTTGTTCCAGGCATGAGGCAATGCACCATTACTGTGGGTGAGAACGGCAAGACTGTGCTTCATGCAGAGAGCGGTACGGTGAAGATTGACCGTGAACTGACCTCCTCGGAGATGAACCGCCTGTCGCTCATTTTGGGCAATGCCAATCTGTCGGAAGAAAGCAAACGGACGAAGATTGCGGGAATGGTGACAGGCATCGTGGCGACACAGCAGGCTTCGCAGAACTTCGAGCAAGGGATGGAGGCTGAGAGTCAACAACAAAATCTGCAAAGGAAATGAAAAGGATAGCAAGTCATCTGTGTACATTGCTGGTGGGTATGGTAGCTGTGGCAGGACACTTCATGCTTACCCAATGGCTTTTCGGTCAGACCGTGGCCATCATCTATCTCGGCTTCCAACTTATCATAGCAGCGTGGATAGTCTATGAACTGATACGTGCGCTAGTATATGATGATTGAAAAGAGATTATTGTCATTGCTAAGACATTTCACTTGGACGATGGATATGTATAATTCAAATAGTATCGAGCAATGATCAAATGTAATGTAACAGTGTGCGGAACGGTCAGCAAGGCTGCGACCTGCCGCACGAACAAGGAGGGCAAGGCATTCGTGAGCTTTGCCATGAACGTAGTCATTCCAGCGAAGAGCGGGATTAACAAGACCATCGAGGTGTCGGTCATCAAAGATGGGACACTGACGGAGGTGGGCAGCTGCAACATCGGCGAACGCATTGAGGTAGCCGGTGTATTGGTACCAAGAAAATGGGGCGATGTCCTTTATTTCAACCTGTCGGCAAGCAGCATCAGCCACCAGCCTGACGAGGCAGAGGACTGCATCAAGGGCGTGATGGAGTTCCGCGGCAAGGTGGGCAAGAGCATTGAGGACAAGACGGACAAGAATGGTGTGCCGTACTGCCAGTTCTCCGCTTTCAGCGCAGAGAAAGTACAGGACGGATTTGAATACATCTGGGTAAGTTTCTTCCTATTCGATGGCAAATGCGAGGCATGGCTGCAACCAGGCGTGAAAGCGAACATCAAAGGGGCATTGTCTGTCAGTGTCTTCAATGACAAACTGGACTTCTCCTGCCGAGTGTCTGAAATGAGCGAATATGTTCCGCAGCCCTATAATGGTTAATTGACTATGGGAAAGCCTTATGCTAAGGAAGGTCCGAGTGCCGAAGACAAGGCACTCGACCTGTTTGCCGATATGATGATTGAGCGTATTCAGTCGCTGTCGGGCAAAGACGGATGGAAAAAGCCCTGGTTTACTGAAGGTGCGTTGCAATGGCCGAAAAACCTGAACGGACGAGAATATAATGGCATGAACGCTATGATGTTGCTCCTGCATTGCGAGAAGGAGGGTTACAAGATTCCTCGCTTCTGTACCTTCGACCGCATACAGCAGTTTAACAAAACTGGCAAGAAAGACGAGGAACAGAAGCCCCGTGTGTCAGTACTGAAAGGTGAGCATTCTTTCCCCGTGATGCTCACCACGTTTACGGTGGTCAATAAGGAAACAAAGGAACACATCAAGTGGGAGGACTACAAACTGCTCTCTCAGGAAGAGCGCGAAAAGTACAATGTATATCCAAAGCTTCAGACTTACCATGTCTTCAATGTGGCGCAGACCAACCTGAAGGAGGTCAGACCAGAGTTTTGGGAGAAACTGGAACAGGAATACTCGATGCCCAAGGTAGAGAAGGACGAGCAGTTTGCCTTTGAACCCGTGGATAGGATGATAGCGGACAACCGTTGGATATGTCCCATCAAACCGATGTTCGGTGATTCCGCCTATTTCTCCATCAGCAAGAATGAGATTGTGATGCCTGAGAAAAGGCAGTTCAAGGATGGGGAGTCTTTCTACTCGAACCTTTTCCACGAGATGGGACACTCCACGGGTGCGGAGGGACAGTTAGACCGCATCAAGCCCGCTACCTTCGGCTCGGCAGAGTATGCACGCGAGGAACTGGTGGCAGAACTGACGGCTGCGCTGACCGCTCAGCGGTATGGCATGACAAAGCATCTGAAAGGAGATTCGGCTGCCTATTTGAAGTCTTGGCTGGATTCGCTGAAGGAGTCGCCGCAGTTCATCAAGACCACGCTACTCGATGTGAAAAAAGCTACCTCAATGCTCACGCAGCATATCGACAAGATTGCTATGGAGATAGACCAGGAGAAAAAGGCTGAGCAGGAAAACGGGCAAGGGAAAAGTTATCTATCCATAGATGACGGCGACCATGCAGTCTTGGCATATAATGGTTCTGCTGTATATATCCAGCATCATGAGAAGGAGGACTCTGTAAAGATTGCTGTGCCGACGAGTAACGGTCTGGAAGTGAAACTCTCTGTTCCTTACGACCACGGCAAAGACCTTGACACCAATTATCAGGAGGCTTTTGCCCAGTACAAAAGCCTGACAGAGCCTTCACAATCGAAAGAAAACGTCTATTATGCCTCCATCGCCTATCTCCAATCAACGGATGACACATCGGAACTGGATAAGCTAAAGGAGAAAGGTGACTATCAAGGACTGCTGACGCTTGCCAAGGAATACTATGACGGGAACGGCATGGACGAGGAGCAGACCTACAGGAAGCCGTGCCAGAACAGAGGCGATGACCTGCTAATAGAGGACAAGGACTTTGCAGTGGTCTATAACGGGAGTGTCGGCGGTACGTATGAGGTGTTCCTGAAGCATACGGAGCAAGAAGTGCGTGACCATATCACTCGCTATGGCATAGGACGTGCCAGTGAGGACGTGAAGGCTGTGGCGAGGGAGATGACCGCCGAAGAGTTTTCGGAATTGGCGCAGCGAAAAATGCCGATATTCCAAATGCCGAATGGTGGTTTGCTGAACCTGCAATATAACAAGGATAAGGATAGCCTGGATGTGGGGACTGTGACCAATGCAGGACTCTCTGTGAAGCATACCTTCCCTTTCAGCCACAACCATTCTATGGACGCAAACATCAGCTCTGCGTATGAGCAACTGCTTGACATGGAGGAGTACCAGAAGGAAGAGGTACAAGAGGAGCACGTTGCCAAGTCCGCTTTCCGAAGATGAGAGTAGTATCGTAGTATATACTAATCGTAGGCTTTACTACTCATAGTAGGTACTAACAATAGTCAGCCGCAAGGAGTAATGTCCCTGCGGCTGATTTAATTTGGGGTCATTCCATATTATGAAGGAATGCTTGTAAATCCTCGTCTGGAATGCTCTTCAGTTTCACCGGCTTGAAGCCGTCCAACTGCTCCACTTGAAATATCTCGTCCACTCCATATTTGGAGCCATCCACCTTTACGCTCTCCATTTCATTGACGGAGGTATAGCCATACTCCGTTTCATGCAGACCGCATACGATGGTGAACAACGTGGTGTCGTTACCTTCCGGCTGTCCTTCAAGTACGAACCAACGGACGTGTCCGATGAAGAATATTGCCACACAAACGGCATCCTTGCCTTTGCCGTCCTGTGAATACAGAGGATAGGATTTCAGTATCTCCTCCAATACGGGTGTAATCAATCTGCTTGCCATAGTCAATCGTTGTTAAGTGTTCTGTAATACATTCTGTTCTCTACAAGGTGTTCGATGGCCTCTGCTGCCAATCGGCACACCCACTCGTCACGCTGGTCATAACGACCTTTTTGATAGTCGTTGGCAAGGCGTTCCAAGAAGGCAAACACCACCTTGCCCTTTTCGTTGATAAGATAGCGATGGTCATCTGCAAGGGCATTGCCTACCTTGGCGGCTGACCCCATCTGACCGTTTACGAACCGTGAGAAGCACTCGACAAATGCCTGCTCGTTTTCTGATAATCTGTGTAATTCCATACGCAAAGAAATTATTTGTTCAACTTGTTTTTCTTCCCTCCTTTTGAAGCCTTTCGGCTCCTCTTGTCGGGAACTGATTTTTCGTGCATCAAAAGACTGCGGAATGAGGGCGATAAGGCAAGAAAACAGACGGAGGAGTTAATGAAATACCCAAATCTTTGATTTGCGGAAAGCTGTCGTTCAGTCCTCTGCCTGTTAGCATGGCGGTACTTGACCATTCGCCCGGGCAGTAACTTTGCAAAGAAAAATGGGCATCGGCAAGTGGAATAGACACTACAAAACAGGAAAATCATTGATTTTTAGTGCATTTTTCTTTATTTCTTTCTTTGATTTAGGATAAAATATATAACTTTGCCTCCGAAAAAGTGTCACAAGTGACAGTTTTTCGTAAAATATGATAGTAAACAGATATAGATACATAGAACAGTTGAGCCGTTCAAAGAACAACGGGCTCATAAAGATAATCACAGGATTGCGACGTTCAGGCAAGTCGTTCCTTCTGAAGAAACTCTTTCATCAGCATCTATTGGATGAGGGCGTGAGAGAAGACCATATTCTCGTCATCGACATGGAGAGTAGGAAGAACAGAGAGTTCAAGAACCCGGACTACCTGTTGGACTGGGTGGAAAAGATGATGATTGACTATGAGACTTATTATATCATCATCGACGAGGTGCAGGAGGTGGAAGACTTTGTAGAGGTGCTCTCTTCCTTGTCAGTTACCGAAGGGGCGGATGTGTATGTCACAGGCTCCAACTCGCGTTTCCTGTCCTCTGACCTGGTGACGGAATTCCGAGGCAGAGGTGACGAGATACATGTGTGGCCACTATCCTTCAAGGAGTTCATGACGGTGTATGATGGTTCGAAAGAAGACGGTTGGGCTGAATACAGACTGTACGGAGGTTTGCCGCAACTACTTACACAGGTTGGGGATGAGAAGAAGGCTGATTTCCTGCGTCGCCTTTATCGCACGGTATATCTACGTGACATCTACGAGCGGAACAACATAGAACTGAGACCTGAATTTGAAGAATTGTCGAAGACCGTAGCATCCAGTATAGGAGCACCTGTCAATGCACTGAATATAGCCAATACGTTCAAGTCCGTAAGCAATGTGCAGAGCATAACCGACAAGACAGTGTCGGCTTATCTGGAATATATGCAGGATGCTTTCCTTATCGAAAAATCCGAAAGGTTCGACATCAAAGGACGGAAATACATAGGTTCGTTGTCCAAGTATTATTATCAGGACGTAGGTCTGAGGAATGCTATTCTGTCGTTCCGTCAGAGCGAGCCGACACATATCATGGAGAACGTCATCTACAATGAGATGCGTATGCGAGGATGGCTCGTGGATGTGGGTAACGTCTATCATCGAGTGAGGAATACGGAAGGAAAGCAGCAGAGGGTGACATTGTAAGTGGATTTTGTCTGCAACAAAGGGAGCGAGCGGATCTACATCCAGTCGGCGTGGCGTATGCCCGATGCAGAAAAGATGGAACAGGAGAAACGGTCGTTGCGTCTTGTAGATGACTCTTTCCGCAAACTGCTGATCGTGGGAGAACATACCAAGCAGTGGAGCGACGAAAACGGCATACAGATAATGAGTATATATGACTTCCTGCTTGACTGGTCAAGTACTGAGAAACACGGATAAAAAAAAGATATGCGCATAGAATATGCGTTAATACATATATGATTAAGGGAGGGCCTATCCATCACGGACAAGCCCTCCCTTTCTAAAATTTATCAATGAAAAAAAAGTTTTAGTGCTCTTGTTCGGAGCTGTATGTCTGGCTATAGATACAGCAGGATTCTGGTATGGCGGTTCGCCTCATTGGGCGAGTAATCGTCAATGCCGCCATCGAAAATCTGAGAGATGGTGCCATTTTCCATACCACGTTTCATCAGTTCCTCTGCAATGAATCTGGCACGGGAACGGCTGAGGTTATCATTGATGGCTTCACTGCCTGTGGCACTGTCGGCAGCGCCGATGACCTTAACTTTCAAGCCATATTTCTTGGCGATGCGTGCTACTTCGTCGAGATTGACGAGCTGTGACCTGTTGAGCAACCTGTCAGTGCCAAGTTCAAAGAAGAAATAGATGGGCGCACCTATGCAAGCCTTTCCTGAGTGGATGAGCGATAGGTAATCGTCTTCCGGCTCACCTTCAGCATTGCCATATTCTTCTGTACAAGAGGCGGACTCCATGACCTTTGTCTTTTGACCATTACCATACTTGTCTCTCATTCTTGCACGCAGCGAGTTGAGACCGCTGTAGTCGTTTCGAGGATAGCCATTTGTGACGGAAGAAGCGGCATCGTCAGAAAAGAGGTGGCCGTACTTGTCCAGAAGTCCCTCGATGGCAAGAATCTTGCGCAGCTGCTCCAGAGTCTGACAATCTCGATCGTGCTGGGCGTGATAGCGGCTGTTGCTGTCAGAAAGGGATGAGGCGTATGCCGAAAGCCATTCGTTCTGTGCGATGTACGGGCGAGCGTCTATCACTCGCTTCCAGCCAGTCTTGCCGATGCGGACAGAGAGGCCGAGGGATGCGGACAGCAGATGGTCGCCAAGGCGGTGTGCCTTGCCATAGCCGTCAAAATCCTGCATGGTGGTCATGTTGCCTATCTCTGCCGTAACAGCAATGCGTGGGGAGAGATGATACTGCCCCTGTATGCCGTAGGAAATGGCAAAGGGCTTGTGGGCATTCACCTTGTTGTGCAGCATACCCACGCCCACGTATGGAATGACACTCCATCTGGCAAGAGTGTGTACATCGTCCTTGTAGAGGTTGCCGAGGACATTCCACATGAAATCAGCACGCAGGTACTGGTAGTCCTGCGAGGAGTTGTTGCAGTCGTTGAACTGCATACCGCCATAGTTCAGACGACCGCCGACGGAAGGTGTGAACCATTTGCCGATCGACACGGAGAATGCCGGTTTCATGCGACCGAATAGGTCGTTGCATCCGAGCGGTTTGCCGAGGAAGACCGTAGTTCCTCCTGCCGCTTGGACAAACCAGTTGTCCGTCCATGGCGAAGCTACCAATGCCCCTTTCATGTAGGAAGGTTTAAGCGGACGAAGCATACCGTCTGCCGAAAGTCTGCATACAACGGTGGTGGTGTCCGCCGTGCGGTGATAGTCTTTGGCTTGCGCACCCAATGAAAGGGCGAAGCCAAGGGTGGAAAATATAAAGTCACTTGACCCACTATTATACTCTAAATTGACCCATCAAAAAAATATTAGAATTAAGTAGAGAAAAATGCATTTTAACCCGGGTCAGTTTCAATTATAATTCTTTATAGCAGATACTACTTCTTTTTAGCATTAATCTTTCTTACAGAATCTCCCGTTAGTTCAATTTTGTGTGCCGTATGTACAATTCTGTCCAGGATTGCATCAGCTAAAGTAGGATCTCCAATTGCATCATACCAGCTTTCAACTGGAAGTTGTGATGTTATTATGATTGATTTTATTCCGTGTCTGTCTTCTATTATTTCCATAAGTATTGACCTTTCCCTGGCATCCAGTCCTATAAGAAAGAGATCGTCTAAAATAAGCAGTGAACACTTTTCAATTTTTTTCATCTCAGATTCTATAGTTCCCTTGTTTTTGGCCATTTTAAGCTGTCCCATAAGCTTTGACGCATTGGAGTATAAAGTTCTGACTCCATTTTTGCATGCTTCATATCCTATTGCTGAAGCTATATAGCTTTTACCTGTTCCGGAGCTTCCTGTGATAAAAATATTCTGTCCGTCTCTTATAAAATCAAGAGAAGCAAGTCTCTCGAGCTGGTTCCGGTCAAGGTTCCGTTTTATTGTATAGTCTATTTTTTCCATATATGCCTTATATCTGAAGTTTGCAGATCTTATCAGTCGCTCAATGCTTACATTGCGTCTGTAATCATACTCGCTTTCAAGAAGCCATTTCAGGAACTCATCGTTTGTCATACCATCAGAGGATGTTGTCCTGCAGTCATTCCTGTATGTTTCAAGCATACCGTAAAAACGTAATTTGGAGAGTAACTCCATTATTCTGTCCATATTTTTTCCGACAGTTCTGTTTGTTTTATTATTACTTGTCATTTTTATCCATATTTTTAGAGTTAAAATAATCCTTACCTCTGAGATTTCTGTGTTTAGGGGTAAGTTCAGGAGCAAGCCCCTCCATTTGTATATGATACTTTTCATCTTCCCTGTTTACCAGAAGGCTTTCAAGTTCGTTGAACCCGAACATGCAGGATTCCATTGCTATCTGGCATGCAAGAACCACTCTGTCGTGTCCGAAACATTCCACAAGACATAATATACCATCAGCTGAACGTATAGCCTGAACAGGATATTTTTTGGCAACAGCCACCAACTTTATATACTCTTCCACTACCGGGTCTATTTCACGTGCCTTGCGGTATATATCATCCATTCTGATTCTGTATTCATGTAGTACTCCGGGAAGTTTATGGGAAGGTTTTTCTGAATAAGTGAAAGGTGTATCATCCCTGCGATGTGTCGTTATGTGTCTGAATTTATGATATATCTTCACTGTGTCCCCATCATACAGTAATTCTACAGCATCGCCTATATACTCTTTAGGAACACTGTAATAGTGATTGTTAAGCGATACATAACTGTTTTTCATGACAGTTGCCGTTTTCCGGTTTTTTGATATAAATCTTGTTGCCGGCAATATATGTAGCCTGTCTTTCTCGACCTCGAGGAAACGCTCCCTACGGCTGTAGCTGCGGTTGTACATCTTTCGGCTGTTCAATGCGTCAGTATGTTTCATTATTTCTATGTTCAAGGCTTCAATATCATTGAATTTCAATCCTGTCATCTTTGAATATACCTCCCTGTAAAGCAGTCTTACAGCATTTTCAACCAAAGCCTTGTCTTTGGGTTTGCGCACTCTTGCCGGAAAGACAACACAACCATAATGGTCTGCAAATGCCGCAAAGTCATCATTTATTACAGGCTCTATTCCACCGGGCCTTGTTACGGCAGATTTGAGGTTGTCGGGAACTATGGCATTTGGTACACCTCCAAAATAATGGAAAGCATTTTCACATGCCTGGATAAGATATTCTTTCTTTTGCGATGGTACAGCCTCGTAATAAGTAATCTGACTGCATGGAAGTATCGCAGCAAAGACTTCTACGGGAACCTTATCACCCGTATTCCTGTCTGAAATATAAAGTTTGTCACCGGCAAAATCCACATACATCTGATCACCAGCTATATGATCTATGCGTCCAACCGGTATTTTTACCTCCCTTTCACGTCTGAGATACAGGCAGAATGAACAATAACTGTAACCTTGGGGACGGTTTCTCAGATACTCCTCATACAAGGACCTTCTTGTTGTTCCACGGGATTTAAGTCGTTTAATGTACTCAGGTATATGTTCTTGAAGATACTTATACTCTGCAGATCCTGTTGATTCGTTGTCAGTCTCCGTACCGAAAAGTTCATGCAGATGATGCTCGTCCATTTTCAACAGGCGTTCCAGCTCTATACCCATATCCTCGTATATTCGGATATACCGTTTACTGTATTACGTGAAATCAGAAGAGAAGAACTGATACTACGGATACTCATTCCTGACTGGTAGCACCGCAGTATGTGCTTGATTCTTATTTTCATTCTTTAAAATTTTTATTCGGTTAATGATACCGGGTTAAAATGCTTTTTAAAGTACAAAAACAAGACTGAAATGTGGTAATTCTATAGGGTCAATTTTTATTATAATCTAAGTGGGTCAGTTTCGGTTATAAAGGTGGGTCAGGTGATTTTTATAATAGTGGGTCAAGTGACTTTATATTTTCCACCCTCACCGCTGTTGGCATCATCGCCGTCAGTGCCTGTCGAGCTCCTCACGCCCTTCATGTTTTCCTGCCAACGGCTCTTGGCATCGCTGATGATGCTGCCTTTATGTACTACACGGTCGTTGGTGGCTGCCAAGAGGGCGGTAGTCTGGCTTTGGGTGTTGAGCTGCACAAGGTATTTCAGTAGTGTCTCGTTCTGTGTCGTCAGGTCGGCATAGATGCTAAGATACTGCCGCTTTCTCTGTGCATTGGGCATATAGGCATCCTTGGTGGCTTTCACGGCACACTGGTACATATTGTACAGTTCCTCCCACCGACGCTTGTCGTTGATGGTGCCTCCTGTAGGGATGATATGGTCTATGTTCGCCTTCATCTTGTCCAACTGACCGTTGATCTTGCTGCTTTCGGCAAGCCAGGCGAGGTCTATCTGTCGGTCGGCTACGTTCAAGGCTTCCACCTCAGCACGCTTGGTGAGGGCAGAGTCTATCTTCTCCGCATCATCTACTTGGTTGTAGAGGTTGATGCCGGCAAGAGTGCGGAAACCTAACTTGTTCTTCTCTGCCGCTGTCTTCTTATAGTTGTTATGTAACAGCCAATAATAGAACTCAGGGGTGAGAGAACCGCCACCTGTCTCCATCACCGTTATCTGGTTCTGCTTGGAGGAGTCGTGGTTGTAGGTCACGCTCTGGGCTGTGGCTTTGATGGTGGTTGCTACCGCCATGATGAGTATCATTGTCTTCTTCATGTCCGTTCTTCTTTTGTTTACAATCCGTCAATAGTCAAGTTTTCCTGCCACTTTCCATCGGCTGAAGGCATCTTCCAGTATCTCTTCCTTCGTCCTCGTCCGATACACCTTCTCCTTCCAATAGCCCATGCGCAGCTGCACATACCGCCATGTCTGGAAGTAGGCTTGGTTCAGATGTTTTTCTATCAGGTCCAACGAATTGTTGATATTGTCCAACACCATCAGCAGGTCGGAAGTTGAACAGGCTGCCGCTCCTGTGGCATACAACACGAGGTCGTTGACGCTATGGTAGAGTTGGCTTCCTTCGTTGTATATGTTGTCGATGGCTTTCTTGTTGATGCTGATGAGCATCGTGTCAGCCAGTTCGATGTGTTTCCGCTTGATGACCTTATCATTGAAGTCCTCCAACAGGTTCTTGTAGTCACTGATGCGGTCGCTCACCGTCTGGTAGGTGCTCTTCACGTTCAGCACCGTGCGCAACGACTGGTACATCACATCGATGATGTCGAAGGCCCGGGTGTATTTGTCCAAATCCACATTCAGTTCCTTGTATTTGCCCACCTCTTCACTGCTGTATTCATGCAGCAGTTGATTGCTGTACTCCAAAGTGCTGCGTGCCAGCAAGAGGCTGCGCTGCTTCTTGTGGTCGTTGATGTATGCTTCCACCGATACCGCATCGAATCCCCATTGCGCCAAGGCTGTATTGGGGAAGAGGGTAATCAGCAGGAGAGCTATGATGATGGTATGTCTCATTCTCCGTTCCTCCCTCAGTTTTCGTTCTCGTTATCTTCACCATTCCCTCTGTTAGGGTCTGCATTCTCTCTCCATCGCTCGTAGCACTCTTCAATGAGTGTCCTTCTGCGACCTTGGTCTGCGTCGATTGAAGGAAGAATGTCCTTCAGCACGTCAATGATGCTGCGCTTGTAGTGCATCATTTTTTCTAATGATACCAAGTCGGCGTAAATCTTGGTGATACGGCTATCTACTTCACGGGCTATCTCCAGACGGTCGCTCGACCAGAGCAGGTGTATTACATCGTCATTGTCGGCGGTCTGGGTTGCCTCGCTCTTGGCATATTCTGTGGTGATGCTGCACGACGGGAACTCCTGGGCTATCTCCGAGATACGGCTGTTCACCTGCCTCGTCTTCTCCTCGTCAGAGGCATTCGGGTCAAGGGTCAGCACATCCACCACCTGTGTGTCGGTGTATTCCGAGGTCAGCTCCCACGATATTTGCAGTATCGCACGGTGTATCTTGATGCCAAGGAAGTACTTGGGCTTCCTTGCAATGGACAGTGTCGCCTTGAAGGTGATAATGCCGTTGATGTTGGGCATGGTGGCAGTTCGGACGTAGGTGTAGCCGTTCCACGAACCGGCACCTTGCCACGTGAGATTGTAGGCTGACTTCACATCCTGCATGATGGCAGGGATGCGGTAGTAGTCATCGGTGGAGGTGGCATTGTCGTTAGCCGCCTCGCTCTTGGCATTCTGTATGTCTGCCAACTGCTGCTGCCATGTCGCCAATTCCTTCTTCAGGTTGTCTATCTTCGTCTTGTTGACATTATGTTGCTGCCGCAAGGCAGGGGCTTCCTCCACAGAGGCATTGGCTATCTGCGTGAGCAGGTTCCTGTTCTCTGTCTCCAACTGGCTTATCTGCGCCTCCAACAGGGCTATCTTGCTATTCGCCTCACGTTCCTTCTCGTCCAGTTCCGATAGGTCGAGATTATTTTCTGATACGCTTGTCCTCATGGCGCATTCCTTGCTGTGGGCATTGAGCGAACCGCCGCACTCACGGCACTTGTACTGCGTGCTGCCCTGTCCGAGGGTGACACCGTCCGAACAGGTGACGCTGATGGTCACGCTCTCCACGCCCTTCAGTTTGGCGGCATCGGTGGCTTGATAGTAACGGCGTGCGTCACTGCCGATGTAATAGACATAGCCCTCCTCGTTGTCGTTATACTCCGAGAGACGTGCCTGCAACTGACGCTTGAAGGTATTCAAGTCCATGCTGTAGGAGTCGAAGACATCCTCATACACCTCTTCCACGTTGTTCCAGCTCTTGGTAACGTGTATCTCGTAGGCGTAGGCCTTCTTGGTCTGCTTGCCGCCACGGCTGATGATGTACGACGACATCCAATAGTTCATCGTATAGGTGAAGCCGTCGCTCTGGGCGTTGAGCTGCTGCACACGGCTGCGGCTCCATCCGGCATGGTTCTCCGAGTTGGCCAGTATCTGCTCTCGCTGCGTGCTGTTAGGGTAGAAGTTGGGGTCGGAGGTGTTGATACGATACCAATGGTCACCGTTCAGAATACTGTTGTCATCGGTCGGCGGATAGTAGTCACAGAGGCTTACGCTGCCTTGGTCTCGTCGGGCAATGTACCAACGCTGTGTATAGTAGTTGCCCTGCGTCTCGCTCAGATAGTCTGTCATCCACGAGGTGATGTTGTAGTTGGAGAGGTCGAAGAGGGCTGCCACGTTGTCCTCGCCACCCACCAGACTAAGGAGTGTGCTGCCGATGCCGTTCTCTGCCTGTTCATAGAGGTCATGGTAGTTGTCATAGATGTCGATGATTTTACTCACCTTGCCATTGAAAAGGTCGTTGAAGGCACTCTGCTGCAAGAGTGCGCCTGATGCCCCGTTGATACCTGCCGTCGCCAACGATGCTCCCATATTGTAAAGCGTCTCGATGTCGGCGGTGAGGTTCTCCACGGTGAAGTTGCCGGGCACACTGGCGATGTCATCCAACAGCTGCTGCCAATCTACATTGCCTATCTCCGAGAGTTTGAGGATGGCGGCTATCTCTTGGTTGATTTCCAAGAACTGAATGTCGGCAAAGGTCAAGCTACTGTTGGTCACGACACTCTCAAACTGCATACACAGCGACTTTGTGTCGGCGCATATCTTCATCAGGTAACTGCCCCAGTAGAGGGCGGTCTGCGGACTTTTCAGCATCATTCCTGCCACCGTCCATATCTTGGGCATAATCTTGTTCGCCACCATATTGTGGATGCGGCGGTAATAGTAGTTCTCCGTGCTACTGCTCCAAATGCCGAGGTCGGTGAATGCCTTGCGCTCCAAGAACTTGGCAGCGAAGATGCCGGCAGTGGCAACCTCTGCGGCATTGTAGTGCTTCAAGATTTCGCCCACCTGCTCGTTATAATAGCTCTCTGCCATAGCTCCAGCACCGAATGCGGCAGCCATGGCGGCAACGATCTGCTTGTCGTAGTTCACGCTGTAATACTGCGCATGAACCCTTCCCACGACAAGTGTAAGACACATATATATTATAATAAGGTATAAACGTCTCATTGCTTCACTACTTTACGTTTTTACTACTTTCAGTTTCTACTATTCCACTACTTTACTACTTGTAGTATTTACTATTGGTAGTATTCACTACTAATCGTATTTACTACTAATCGTAAATACTACCCAGCCACCGTTCCCGAAAGTTTTGCTTTCGGGCATCTGGGCTTTACGTCTATTCCGGGATTTCCGTTTCCATCAATCAGCCCCCGTGCTCGCCGTGTCAGCGGCGAGTGGCTCCATCGTCCGTCAAATTGAGCACATGCCCCGCCTCATTGACCTTCTGCGCAAATGCCAACGACTTCCCGATGCCACTGGCATCCCAATCTCTGCAATACCGCTCGATAGCCTCCTGATGTCTGCACTTCAGTTCATGCTTATAGAGTTTCAATGCCTCCTTCTCAGCTCGCTCGGTGGTGTAGGTCATATAGCACTCGTGCGGCTCCTCCACACCATACACTCCGCTCGTCGATCCACGTCGGATAAACACCTCACGGAAGAAACTTCTTCCCTCCTTGTTATCCAAGCGGTTGACAGTGAATATCTTCTTGCAATCCACATCCGTCAATCCTAATATCGCCTTGATCTCGTCGAATCGCTCACGAAATTTGCTTTGGTCGAGCAGCATCACCACGTCGGAGTTGTTGATGATGGCTTCCTTCACGATGGGACTGCCGATGATGTCCTGTATCTCCTGTGTCACTACGCCCACGCTCGCCCAGAACTTTCGGGCTGTCTTGTATAGGTACTTGATGTACTCGGCCATCAGCGGCGAGGCGATGGCTTTCCATGCCTCCTCGATGACAAGGCACTTGCGGTTCTTCTTCAGGCGCATCTTCTGCAGGAACACGTCCATGATGATGAGCGTCACGATGGGGAAGAGCTGCTTGTTCTCCTTGATGGCATCCACCTCGAAGACGATGAAGGTCTCGTCGAACAAGGTGCTATCCACGTTCTCGTTGAGAATCTTGTCGTACTTGCCGCCACGGTAGAAGTTTTGGAGCATATAGGCGAAGTTGTCGCAGTCGATGGTGGTGATGTTGTTCTCGATGCAGATCTGGTCGAGACGCTCACAGGCGAACTCATAGAATGAGTCGAAGGAGAGGGTCTTCACGCTCAATGCCATGCGCCGTTCCTCCAGTCCCTTGATGAGTTTCTCCACCTTGTCGTGTATCTGCGTCAGCTCCGTGCCGCGCCGCTTCTCCATGGTGGAGAGGTTTTTTCTCAGTGTCTCCTTCTGTGAGGAAGGATAGGGCTGCACACCGTTGAAATAGAAATCGTAATACTCCGTCACCAACTGCTCCACGACACGGAACTCCAGTTCGGGTATCTGCGTCTCCGAGCCTTTCCATATCAGCAGTATCAGGTTCTTCAGGAAGTCTATCTTCTCAATGTTCAGCTCCCGCTTGCTGATGTTGAAGGGGTTCATGGTGATGGGCTTGTCCTCCGTATAGGCGATGTACTTGCCGCCCACATACTCGCAGAGTCCCTCATACGAGTTACCCGTATCGACCATGACGATGTCGGTGTTCTGCTCCCACAACTGACGCACCACGCTGTTCATGTGGAAGCCTTTTTATATCTCCTAACACGCTGAGCTACAGCACTCTCTTGAAAACAACAAATTCAAAACGGTACAAATTTTGAACAGGCGAAAATCTATAGTTCAAAGCACTCGGCAAAGAGAAAAAACTATGACAGGGGTAAAAAGTGGTTTTAAGATTATTTATGAAAATATTTTGGGTAATTTTGGCTGATTGCTATCCAAAGAGCGCATTTTTGATAATAAGTCCCACCTCCATCAGCCATAAAGAGTGTGACAATCGAAAAAGAAAAAGAGGGATGAGAGAGCCTTCTTGGTGGCTTCAACATTGGGCGAAAATGGATGTCTTGTACCTCAGTTGTATCTCAGTCGGCATATATTGCTGATAGACAATGCAGGTTAATAATTCGGCGGCAATAGAATAGCGTTTGAAAGACGTATTCATTGTTTAGTAGTTTTCCTGATAAAATGTTAAATTTAGGGTAGTTAGATTAGTTTTTCTTCCAATTGTTTGGTTTTTTGGAATTGAATGCCTACCTTTGCATTGACAAATCCCGCTCGCTTCCCATAAGAACAGCGTACCCAGCGGGACATTTTTTAAATTGTAGGTATATGAAAGTTATAAAGAACAAGACAATAGATTTTGCAACCGCAGTTCAGGCTCCCGTCATTAACGGAAATAGAGCTGCACGGACAGGTTATGTCCGTTTGGTTCGCCTTATCACTGACGAGCCTGTTCCTCAACAAACTTCATATACGGGAAAAATTGAGTTGAGGTAGGAATGGCTGTATATACAAAAGAATACGAATCCCAGCCAGAGGCTATTCTTACAAACGTCATTATCTGTCCAGCCGTAGATTTGTCGGCAAACGTGGCTGTTCCTGTTCATTGCCAAGTTGAAAATGTATTGTGGGACACAGGAGCGACCAATACATTGATTTCACAGGAAGTTGTAAATGCTTTAGGGTTACAACCGAAGAACAAGGCTCTTATTTCGAGTGCAGGAGGTGATGTCGAATCCTGGACTTACCTTGTTCATGTTATCCTTCCAACAGGAACAGCAGAGTTGAATGTTCAGGCTCTGCTTAACGACAATTCAGACTATGATGTGGTGATTGGCATGGATATTATAAATTCATGCGACTTCTGCTATACAAACAAAGACGGCAAAAGTACATTCTCCTTATGTCATCCAGCAAAGGAGAAAATCATTCTGAAATAAACCAGCCATAGGCTTTCTTTCAAGAAAGACATGTGCGACAACAATAATGACAGATGTGACATTCGCATCTGTCTTTTGCTTTTTACGCCAATAAGAGGCCATTTCCTTACACAAAATATACGAGATTTGAGCAAGAATTTAGTTAATTATGGTTAAATTTAAGGTTTATACATACTTTTCCATAACAAAATGAGGTTGTATTGAGATTTTCTTTGTACTTTTGCAGCGGACTATTATCGCCATGTTTATAGCCATTGAGGTTAGACGTGTTCTTTCGTGATGGCATACAAGGCAGCCTACGCCGTGCTGAGTATGGCGGAGTCATAATGACAAAGCGGTACAAAGCGGGCATTGGGTGGGAAAGATAGTCCAGACATAATGAAGGCGTTTACTAACGCTCTGTTTAAGACAGTCTGTAATCTAGCAAATTAACAGTTATCATAGTCTTGAGCAAAGCCAACGGTAGATGTCCCGGGTGTGATAATATCGCTCCTGCGGAGACCTGTAAGCACGGATTGTACCTTTTCGGGCACAACAATTGTTTATTATGGTCTCCTAATGGAAATGATTATTCATATCGGCGTGGGCTCTGACGTTGTCTGTTCAACTATGATAGGCAATTGCTAGAGCCTCAGACTGTGGAATAGACAACAGACGTTTCCACGCTCTTTTTATGTCTATATTGCTATTAACGAGCAACGACATATAAGCCGATATGAACGCATTGCTTAATGCGCATACCAAACGAGGTTGCGATTCACCTCCTCACATTGGATTTGCCTCCAATGTCTCCCCCGAAGCCCAAAGCTCACAAACAGGGGTGTCCTCGGAATATGTCCAGCAGGAAGGTTACAACTGGTTTGTTCTTCGTGCTACTTATAACAGGGTAAATGCAGCCGTAGAGAAAGCAAAGAAGAATGATATTAAGACATACGTGCCGATGCACTATGTACTAAAAGTGATTGCTGGGAAGAAGAAGCGAATACAACAGCCTCTTCTTCCCAACTTTCTTTTTATATACGCCACAAGGGAACAATCAGACAGTTTTGTGAAAAAGACAGTTGATGCCCCAATCTCTTTTATAAAATATTATTTGGATAAGACGCTTCCTCCAGAGGCAAACGGTAAAAATCCTCCGCTTATTATACCATACAATGCAATGATAAATTTTATCAAAGCAACAAGTACTGATAGTGAGCATGTACGCATTGTTACAGCGGAACAGTGTCACTATAAAAGTGGAGATAAAGTACGAGTAATAGCTGGTGACTTCAAGGGAGTGGTTGGAAAAGTTGCCAGAATAGCAGGACAACAAAGAATTGTTGTTGAGATCTCGGGATTGTGCCTTGTCGCTACTGCGTATATTCCTACTGATTTTATTGAGATTGTCAAATAATGCCGAAAGGCATATTGTTTAATTTAAATTTTTTATTTTATGAAGAAAAATGGTAAGAATGAAGAACTTCAGTCTCGTCGTGAGTTCTTTAAGAGAGCCGCTAAAGGTGCTCTGCCTATTTTGGCTGGTGCAGCTCTCCTGTCAAGTCCTATCTTGTCAGAAACTGCAAATGCAATGTCATGCGCAGGATGTAACAACCGTTGTATGAACAGTTGCTTCAACACCTTAAAAAGTTATATTTATAATAGTGTTGCGGAATTAAGGCTCTATACATAAGTGTTTAGATCAATATTAATAAATTCTACGATTTTTGTTAAAACGATTAATCTAATTTAGTTTGACGGGCTGCAAAGATAGATAAAAATTGTAAATTGTAATAATAAATATAAACTTACGAAAAAAAATAACTGTATGTAAATTGTATGTGTGTGATAATAAGGTGTTTTACAGTGCTTAAATATTGTTACAAAATAACTGTCATTCCTCTAGTATTAGCTTGATTTGGAGTTGTTATTACGTTTTTTGTGTTTGTGTTTAAACAAAAAAAGGAATCGTTGCCGACTCCTTTCTTATCGTTTGGTTGTGGAGCTGGAGAGATTCGAACTCTCGTCCAAACGAGGAATTAATTTGCTTTCTACATGTTTATCTTCGCCTTCATTGTCGGGAACAAGCAAGACCGAAGCCACCCACTTGAACCTTATCCTCTAAAACTTCATCCTTCGCCCGAGGAATGCGTCAGACTATCTCCGATATATCTGCACCACCGTATCGGATAGCTTCGAAGCCACAGCATCCGGGTGATGTCCCGTTCCCGCAACTTTTGCAGGAATTAAGCTCTAATCTACTATTCTTCGATTAAGCAGCGAGAGCATAATTGTTTTCGCCAGTTAATTGTTCGCCGTCTCAGATTATAGTGCTAGCCGACCAGGCACTACATGCTTACAAACCACTTCTACCCGCTGTCAAAACCGGTCAGCCCCATGATTTGTTTTCTCTATTCGAGAATGCAAATATACGTTTTTTTTATCACAATGCAATAGTTATTCTTTTTTTGAACTGATTTAACCGTGTTTTCGATTCTTATATATAACAATGTAGGAAGTAAAAATAGTTACATATATAATATATTATTCTTAAAACTAAGCTTTAGTTTTTATAAACTCAGATTAAGATTATAAAAACTGAGACTGAGTTTTTATAATCTAAGGCTTAGTTTTTAGAAGGATTGCCTAATTATTTATAATAAAATATTGTTTTATTGAAAACTCCTGAAAGTTTAGTCCGTTAAACATTAGTAGATATTCCTTTTTGTGTGGCTTGACTAAATTCCATATATTTGCCGATAATTGCATTTATGCAACGGGATTTTGAAACTTAAATAAAGTAATAAGGAGGAATAAAATATGTTTTCAGGAATTGTAGAAGAACCTGCTAAGGTTGTATCAGTTGAGCACGACAAAGGAAATATTCATCTGACAATGGAATGTTCTTTTGTGAACGAATTGAAGATTGACCAGAGTGTGGCTCATAATGGCGTTTGTCTGACAGTTGTTAGCAAAACAGACAAAACATATACTGTAACTGCTATCAAGGAAACTTTGGAACGCTCAAATCTTGGTATGCTTAAGGAAGGAAGCCTTGTGAACCTTGAAAGAAGTATGTTGATGAACGGCCGTTTGGACGGACATATCGTTCAGGGACACGTTGACCAGACTGCAGTTTGTACAAATGTTGAGGAGGCTGACGGAAGCTGGTATTATACTTTCGAGTACGAACTTAACAAAGATTTGGCACGCCAGGGTTATATGACAGTTGAGAAAGGTTCGGTTTGTGTGAACGGTGTCAGCCTGACAGTTTGTAATTCTACACTGAATTCTTTCCAGGTGGCAATCATACCTTACACTCACGATCATACAAATTTCTGCCAGATTGAAAAAGGAACTGTTGTGAACCTAGAGTTTGATATCGTAGGTAAATATATAAGCAAGATGATGTTGTTTCAATAAATGTTCAACTTCAAAACTTATAGGAAATGGATTTTCATGAACTAGTAGCACTTCGCCAAAGCGACAGAGCCTATGATGCCAACAGACCGGTTGAAAAGGAGAAGATTGACCGTATATTATATTCGGCGCGCCTTGCTCCGTCGGCTTGCAATTCGCAGCCTTGGCATTTCATTGTAGTTAATGAGCCGGAACTGAAAAACCGTCTTGCCGATGCTGTAGCAAGCAAAGTTTTGGGTATAAATCATTTCACCAAACAGGCTCCGGTGCATATTGTGATAGTTGAGGAAAAGCCAAATTTATCTGCCGGTTTCGGAGCATGGGTGAAGGATAAGAATTTTGCTCATATCGATGTCGGTATAGTTGCTTCTCATATTGTTCTTGCCGCCGAGTCGGAAGGACTTGGAAGCTGCATCCTTGGTTGGTTCAACGAGGATAAAGTCCGTTCGCTGTTGAATATCCCGGCAAACAAGCGTGTGCTTCTGGATATTGTTATAGGATATAGTACGGCTCCAAAACGGGATAAGAAACGTAAGAATATTTCGGAAATTGTTTCATGGAATAAATATTGAGTGGTGATTGAGTTGACCGGGCGATTTGCGTCACTTGTTCTATTGTCAACTATAATATTCATTTTTCTGCCATAATTTATCCCATAAACTTCGCAAAACAGGTTTATTCTGTCAAAATGTCTGTAAAACTGACATGGAAATATCAGAATAAACCTGTTTTTATTTTTGGCACGCAGTTTGTTTGATATAAAGCGAAGCCTCCGAAAAAGAGGCGGAGAAATTAAAATTGAATAATAACAAAAAAAGATATAAATATTATGGGAAAGATTATTGGAATTGACTTAGGAACAACCAACTCTTGTGTATCTGTATTGGAAGGTAACGAACCGGTTGTAATTGCTAACAGCGAAGGTAAAAGAACAACTCCTTCAATCGTAGCATTCGTTGATGGTGGTGAACGTAAAGTAGGTGATCCTGCAAAACGTCAGGCAATCACAAACCCACAGAAGACAATTTTCTCTATCAAACGTTTCATGGGTGAAACATTTGATCAAGTTCAGAAAGAAATCTCACGTGTTCCATATAAAGTGGTTCGTGGTGATAACAATACTCCTCGTGTAGATATCGACGGTCGTCTTTATACTCCACAGGAAATCTCAGCAATGATTCTTCAGAAAATGAAGAAAACAGCTGAAGACTATTTGGGTCAGGAAGTAACAGAAGCTGTTATCACAGTGCCTGCATACTTCAGCGACGCACAGCGTCAGGCAACTAAGGAAGCTGGTGAAATTGCAGGTCTTACAGTTCGCCGTATCGTAAACGAACCGACTGCTGCTTCTTTGGCTTACGGCTTGGACAAAGCTAACAAGGATATGAAGATTGCAGTATTCGACCTTGGTGGTGGTACATTCGATATCTCAATCCTTGAGTTGGGTGACGGTGTATTTGAAGTTAAATCAACAAACGGTGATACACACCTTGGTGGTGATGACTTCGACCACGTAATCATCGACTGGTTGGCAGACGAGTTCCAGAAAGAAGAAGGTGTTGACTTGCGTCAGGATCCTATGGCTTTGCAGCGTTTGAAAGAAGCTGCTGAAAAGGCTAAGATTGAATTGTCAAGCACAACTTCAACAGAAATCAACTTGCCGTATATCATGCCAGTTAACGGTGTTCCAAAACACTTGGTTAAGACTTTGACTCGTTCTAAGTTCGAACAGTTGGCTGACAGCTTGATTCAGGCATGTATCGCTCCTTGCCGTCAGGCTTTGCAGGATGCAGGTTTGAGCACTTCTGATATCGATGAAGTAATCTTGGTTGGTGGTTCAACACGTATCCCGGCAGTTCAGGCTATCGTTGAGAAATTCTTCGGTAAAGCTCCTTCAAAAGGTGTTAACCCGGACGAAGTTGTTGCCGTAGGTGCTGCAATCCAGGGTGGTGTATTGACAGGTGAAGTTAAAGACGTGTTGTTGCTTGATGTAACTCCGCTTTCATTGGGTATCGAAACAATGGGTGGTGTGATGACTAAGTTGATTGAAGCTAACACAACAATCCCAACTAAGAAGTCTGAAACATTTACAACAGCTGTTGATAACCAGCCATCAGTTGAAATCCACGTATTGCAGGGTGAACGTTCATTGGCTCGCGACAACAAGTCAATCGGTCGTTTCCACTTGGATGGTATTCCAGCAGCACAGCGCGGTGTTCCTCAGATTGAAGTAACATTCGATATCGACGCAAACGGTATCTTGAACGTATCTGCTAAGGATAAAGGAACTGGTAAAGTTCAGAGTATCCGTATCGAAGCTTCAAGTGGTTTGAGCGACGACGAAGTTAAACGTATGAAGGAAGAAGCTGCTGCAAATGCTGAAGCTGATAAGAAAGAAAAAGAACGTATCGACAAGTTGAATCAGGCAGACAGCATGATCTTCCAGACTGAAAAACAGTTGAAAGAACTTGGCGATAAGATCCCAGCTGACAAGAAAGCTCCAATCGAAGCTGCTCTTGGTAAGTTGAAAGAAGCTCACAAAGCTCAGGATATTGCCGGAATCGATGCTGCAATGGGCGAATTGAACTCAGTATTCCAGGCTGCAAGCCAGGAAATGTATAACGCTCAGAACGCTCAGGGCGGTGCACAGGCTGGTCCTAACTTCGGTGGTCAGGCTAATGGCAATGCTGGTAACAATAACAATGGTAAGGATAATGTTACTGATGTTGATTTTGAGGAAGTGAAATAAGCACATAGAGAAATAAGAATACAATATCAAATGGAAAGCGTGTAGCTCAATGAGTTACACGCTTTTCTTGTTTTTGGCCGTACACAATAATATTGCTATCTTTGCGTTATTATTATAAACATCTGTACCTTATTTGTACCTGTAAGAAAAAGTAGATATGATGAGAAGAATAGATATTAAGAACTACAAAATGAATGAATTATGGCAGTAGCAAAGTATAAGATAGTACGGAAATGTCCTGTGTGCGGAGAAGAGTTCTTCGCAAGGACTTTGGAGTCCTGGTATTGTTCACCCAAATGCTCCAAGGTGGCGTGGAAGCGTAAGCATGATGAAGAAAAACGCCAACTTGAACTGGACAAGATTGTAAGCAATATGCCCAAGTCTAAAGAGTATATCAGCATAACGGAAGCGTATGCTATGTTTGGTGCAAGCCGCTCAACCATTTATAGGCTCATCTACATGAAAAAGATTTCCTTCATTGAGCCAGAGAAAGGAATACGACTTGTATGCAAAGGAGAACTAATGAATCTGTTTCCGTTAAGACAGTCTCCGCTTGACACCAAGCCAAGGAAACCAGTTACCATGTACCGCATGGAACCAGAGGATTGCTATACAATAGGTGAGATTTCCAAGAAATTTCATCTGGATGACAGCACCGTGTATGCTCATATACGAAAATACTCAATACCGACCCGGCAAATCGGTAATTATGTGTATGCTCACAAGGAATCAATAGACAAACTTTATAAAGATATAAAACCATTATGAAAAGATTAGATTATACTAAAGTCTCCGTCAAATTAAAGAAAAGTGAGTGGAGAGATGAGTGGTTCATCTATCTTGAAGCTTATCCTGTTTATGAGACGGGAAATGACAAACCCAAACGAGTGCGTGAATATCTCAGGAGGTCTATTACTACCCCTATATGGGATAAACGACGAAGCGAGCGAGCCGTTGCTGGTAGAATAAAGTACAAGCCCAAGCGAGATGACAATGGCGTTATTCAGTGTAAATCCAAGCAAGATATGGAAACTTGCCTTTATGCGGATGGCGTTCGAGTCCTGCGTCAAAAAGAGTACGACAACATGGCTCTCTTTACTGACCAGCAAATGGAAATGGCAGAACAAAGCGAACGCTCAAAATGCAATGTTCTGGAGTATATTGAGAAGTTAATCAAAGAAAGAGAGGAAACTGCGTCAGAATCGATAGTTGTCAACTGGCGCAGATTGCACACACTGTTGTCAATGTTTGCCAAGTGTGACTACATACAGTTCTCGCAGATTGACATGAAGTATATTGAGGCATTCCGTTCCTTCTTGATAAAGGCACCGCAGGGTGGTTCTAAGAAAGGAACTATTTCAAGGAATACGGCATCGACGTACTTCTCTATCTTCAAGGCGGCACTCAAACAAGCTTTCGTGGATGGCTATCTGAATTGTGATATTGCTGCCAAGGCTAAAAATATCATGTTTCAGAGTGCTCGAAGAGAGTATCTGTCACTGGAAGAACTTAATATATTGGCAAAGACTCCGTGTGATGATATACTAAAACGGGCAGCCTTGTTCTCTGCACTGACAGGAATGCGACATAGCGATATTCAAAAGCTTAAATGGTCAGAGGTTGAAGAATACAATGGTGGGTACCGTCTCAATTTCACTCAGCAGAAGACTAAGGGCGTTGAATACATGCCTATATCGCCACAGGCATACAAGCTTTGCGGTGAGCGCAAGAAAGACGGAGAACTGTTGGTGTTTGCCGGACTGCCTGACCCTTCATGGATATCTAGGCCTTTGGAACGGTGGGTAAAAGCATCAGGGATTACCAAGCACATCACCTTTCATTGCTTCCGCCACACCTATGCAACGTTACAATTGGCTAACGGTACAGACATATATACCGTAAGCAAAATGTTAGGGCATACCAATGTAAAAACCACGCAAATCTACGCAAAAGTAATTGACAAGAAGAAAGATGAAGCTACAGAAGCTTTTAAGTTGGACATAGATGAATAGTGATTATCATTTGTAAGCACTTAGTATAGAAGACCACTTGTATCAATAAGTCCTTTATTGTACAGGTGGTTTTTAGTGCCTTTCATTTTCAACATTCTATGTAATGATGCTATTGTTTTGGCACTTTAACCTTTCGTGGAAACCAAACATTTATAACAATAAACAGATAAAAATGAAAAAAGACAGCCTTTTTTGGCTTCTCTCTTTTTGAAGAGAGCAAGCGTGTCCACAAACATGTGGAGTGTACAGAAGACTTCTACAGAGAACTGTATGAGTTGTTTGAGATCGCAAGAAGTTGGTATCTTCAAGCTGAAAAGAATCATATGAAGACAGAGTACTTCATAGAACTATTTGAGCGCAGTCACCAATATATTGACTGTGATTGTGCACGTTGTAAGAACTCGCGACAGATGGCAATTGGCATTATTGGTACTTTGTTTAGAGACTCTAAGTGTGTGTCAATAATCAAGAAAAAAGAAGATTATTCCAAGCAGGAACTTATTGAGTTGTTTCTTCAACATGTGGGTACTGGTCTGCCAATCCTTACCCGAAAGAAATCGTCCATCCTCACTTTGGGATGCCAATTGTCAGACAGACAGATGGATTTGTTGGTAGAACTTGTCCAAAGTCACGACATATTTGATTTTGCCGACAACAGTGATGTGCGTAGCGAGTTGTGTCGCCTATTCAAGTGCGACTTGGACGCATCTATCCGTGTAAAGAATGTACGTAATGTAGCCGTACTGTTTGACGCTATGGCTCAATACCATTTGATAAACAATAATTGGCAATATGTCATGGGAGAAGGTCGCTTCTTAACCAGTATCAAAAAGGATGGAACAGAGAAATTCATAACTTCAAGTTGTCTTTCCTCTTCTCTTTCAAGGATAAGAAGAAACGTTTCCATGACAGCAAGTCAATATGCCATCTGCAAATCCATCGAACAGATATTAAGAGAGGAATAAATCACAATAATTCTGCTAAATGAAAGTAAAAACGTGATAGTTTGGTTGATACTGCCTTACTATCACGTTACTTTTTCTATTTAGTGACAGTCTCCCCATAACTTTGCATCAAAAATCATAAAAAATAATTAGCATGGAAGAAAATAGTATAAGATTTGAAGATATTCCCAACGCTATAACGGGGGTACTGAAAAAGCTGTCATCATTAGAAGACAAGATTGATGGTATATATGAACTTGTTCAATCAGAAAAAGAAGAAACATGGTTTACGGTTGCTGAATTATGTGCTTATCTCCCAACACATCCGGTAGAGCATACCATATATTGCTGGACAAGCAATCGGGAAATACCGTTTCACAAGAGAGGCAAACGCATCATGTTCCTCAAATCTGAGATAGATGAATGGCTTCAAGGAACCAAGGGCAAATCGAAGAACGAGATTCAAAGAGAAGCAGAGGAATATGTACTATCTACACAAAGAAAGAATAGACGGCTAATATAACCGTGCTACTGTCTGTAAACAATTTAATTAAGGTACGTGACACATGAATGAAAGACATTTTAGACTCTATGAGCGAATTGTCGCAATAGAAGACAGTTTGGAGGCTTTGGGACCTATTGACAAACTAATAGAGCGAATCGAGGAATTGGAGAAGATGGTCAAGCAGACCAAAACCGTCTTGGGGTTTGACGAAGCATGTAAGTATATTGGTGTTTCTGAAAGCCTGCTATACAAACTTACAGCCGCAAAAGAAGTTCCACACTATAAGCCAAGGGGAAAAATGCTGTATTTTAATAGAGAAGAAATCGACAAGTGGCTGCTCCAAAACAAACAAGAGGTCATTGGAATGGTAACGAAAATAGAAATTGATAATCCGAAAGAATGAAAATGGAAGAAAATAACAAACATGTACAGCCTAACTCAAAAGAGGAAGGAGTACAGCGTCTCAATCGCATATTGAGCGAATCGTTGATAAAGGCAACAGATACTTATAAAACACCTCCTCAGATTATATGGGTTGATAATTCCAGCATAGCCACATTGGGCAACTTCAGTGCTTCTACTGGTAAGGCAAAGGCGAAAAAGACCTTCAACGTGTCTGCCTTGGTAGCCGCTTCCCTCGCCAACGGCAAGGTACTGAACTATCGCGCCAGTCTGCCAGAGGGGAAACGCAAGATACTGTATGTAGATACGGAGCAGAGCCGCTATCACTGCCATAATGTGCTGGAGCGCATCCTGAAGCTCGCTGGTCTACCTACAAGCATCGACAACGAGAACCTTGACTTTATCTGTCTGAGAGAGTACACGCCCTCCGTCAGGATAGAGGTCATAGACTATGCGCTTGCCCAAGACCAAAGCTATGGACTGGTCATCATCGACGGAATCAGAGACCTGCTTCTCGACATCAACAATGCGGGAGAATCGGTCGAGGTCATCAACAAGATGATGGAATGGTCATCAAAGTATGACCTGCACATCCATTGCGTATTGCATCAGAACAAGGGCGACAATAACGTGCGCGGGCATATCGGTACGGAGATGAACAACAAGGCAGAGACGGTGCTTGTCATCACCAAGAGCACCACCAATCCCGACATCAGCGAGGTGAAGGCGATGCACATCCGTGAGAAGGAGTTCAAGCCGTTTGCCTTTACAGTCAATGAGGAAGGGTTGCCAGAGATTGTCGAGCACACGCCGGAGAAGGAAGAAGGTGACAAGCAACCGTCAAGGTTTACTTACCAAGACTTGACATCCGAACAGCATAACGAGGCGCTGACGGCTGCATTCAAGGAGAAACCTATCAAAGGATTCGATCGCATGGTGGAGGAATTAACGCAAGCCTATGCAGACATTGGCTTTAAGCGTGGCAGAAGCGTCATCATCAAAATGCTGAAATACCTGATTAACGAGCAAAAGCTCATAGTGAAGCGGGATAATCATTACTATTTCGGATATACACCTGCCGAGATTGACCTGTTCCATGAAGAGGAATAAAAACAGTTCAGAAACCAGTTTAGTTTACGTCCGTACCTATATATAAGAAATAAGGCCAAAGTAAACCGAAATCGGAGGCTGAATTGGGAAGCGGAAAAGTAGTTTAGCAAATGGTTTAGTTTACGGGTGTGCCTATATAGGAGAAAGGGTAAAGTAAACTGTTTCCATGGACAAAGTAAAACCGAACAAATGAAAGTACAATGAATATTGAACAATCGAAGAAACTGAGCATTATAGACTTCTTAGACAAGGAGAATGTAACGCTGAAAAAGAAGAAGGGCAATGCCTACTGGTATCTGTCACCCTTCAGGGACGAGAAGACCGCATCGTTCAAGGTCAGCAAGAAGGAGAACCTGTGGTACGACTACGCCATTAAGGAGGGCGGTGACCTTGTGGAGCTGGTAAAGCGTATGTATAACAAACAATCCGTTTCCGATGCCCTTGCCTACCTTGCGTCCAAGAGTATTGCCACTGTGGATAAGGCAATCGAGACCGCTATCGCAGCCAAGGAATACACGACAACCAAGATGAACGATGTGAAGCTGCTCCCACTGAGCAACCATTCTCTGCTGTCCTATTTCAGTAGCCGACGGATAGACATCACCATTGGCAGGATGTATTGCAGGGAGATACACTACAAGGTTGAGCAAAAACATTACTATGGCATTGCCTTTGGCAATCTGAGTGAAGGACATGAGGTGCGCAATCCCTATTTCAAGGGCTGCATCGGGCATAAGGACATCACCCTGCTTGCCCATACGTTCAACGAGTGGCAAAACGGTTGTCTGGTCTTTGAGGGCTTCATGGACTTCCTTGCTTATATGACCCTCGTTAAACAGCAAGACCGATGGTTTGTCGTTGAAAGCCCTTGCGACTATATGATACTGAACTCAGTCGCCAACCTCAAACAGGCATTGCATTACCTTGACCGTTACACCCACATCCATTGCTTCCTCGACAACGACCAGGCAGGACGCAAGACGGTTGAGAGCATCAGCAATGTATTCGAGTACAGGGTGACGGACGAGTCCTTCAGATATGCCGACTACAAGGATGTCAACGACTATCTGATGAGGAAGAAACGAACGGCATCTGAATGACATTATAAAGACGAAAACACCATCATTTGATGCAAAAATGGCTCAAATGCATTGAAATTACATATCAAATCTGCACTTTTTCGCCCAAACATGCTTGATTCTCAATTATTATCCTTATTTTTGCATCGTTTTAATACATTATTAAAATGTAGCAGAATGGAATTGAAAAAAGAAATAAGGATATTGGGCAGACGCTTTGAGGTGGAACCTCGTGCCAAGGAAAGCCTGAAAGGCATCACGGTTGGCGAGAAACTCTCATACCGTTTCTATGATGGCACATACCAAGGCACGCCCCTGCTGTTCGTTGAGCCCAAGAAGGGCAATCCCTCTCCACGGACTTGCGCCATCACGGGCAAGCGGTTGACCGAAGCCCTGGGACTGCCTGCGGTGTTTATCCTTGCGCCCGGACCCACCTACGAGCGACACAGACTGGCAGACAAAGGAGTCTTCTTTGTCATGTCCGAGGAATATGCCCATCTGCCAGGCATCATAGCATTGGAGAAGACAAGCAACAGGAAGATTGCCGAAGTATTGACCCCTGTGGCGCAATACATACTACTCTATCACCTACAGGTGGGCAGTATTGAAGGAATGTCGCCAAGGGATATTGCACCGTTGCTTCCATATTCTTACGAAAGCGTCACGTTGGGTGTCACCTGTCTTGAAGATGTAGGACTGTGTCAAAAGATTCAGAACGGACAGCGCAGCAAGGTGGTACACTTCGAGTTGAAGGGCAAGGAACTGTGGGACAAGGCTCAGAACGTCTTGCTGTCACCTGTGGAGAACCGCATCTTTTGCGATGACATACGCTTGGATGCGGAATACCCCGTATGCGGCATCAATGCCCTGGCACATTATTCCATGCTTAATCGTGACCGGGAAGAGATGATAATGATGACAAGCAAGGAATATCGTGCCGTCAAGTCGGCTGATGTCATGGAGAATCCCAACATCTATGACGGCAACTATATCATAGAGGTATGGAAATACCCTGTTGTCAGCAAAATGGGCGACAAAAGCCAGTGGGTTGATCGCCTTTCCCTTGTCCTTTCGTTGAGAGATGATGATGATCCGAGAGTAGAAAAAGAAGTAGAACGAATAATCAGTGAACAGAAATGGAAGGATTAGTCAAGTTCCGTGAAGCATTTGCGGAATACTCAGAAAACTATGTGGTGATAGGCGGAGCAGCCTGTGACATCACCATGACCAATACCGTGGTGCGTCCACGCGCCACACACGACATCGACATGATAGTCATCGTAGAGAACATGACCGAGGCTTTCGCCAATCGCTTCTGGCAGTTTGTGCGGGAGGCTGGCTATCGACCTGAAAAGAGGAAACAGGAGGCTGGTGAGCCACCAAGGTATGAAATGTATCGTTTCCTTGATGGTAAAGACGGCTATCCCGAGATGATAGAACTGCTGTCACGCCACCCCGACGTGCTTGGAGAGCCAAAGGGATTTGTCATAGAACCTATCCCGACCGATGAAGATGTGTCGAGTCTTAGTGCCATCATCATGGACGATGATTACTATCACTTTACTATCGCACACAGCCAACTGACTGATGGCATACGCCATGCCAATTCCGCTGCCTTGATAGCACTGAAGGCAAGAGCCTACCTAAATCTCATGGCAGACAAGCGGGACGGCAAGCATGTGAACACCAAAGACATCAAGAAGCACCGTTCGGACATCCTGAAAAATGTGGTCATAATGACTGAGGACAACATTGAGGCTCCTGCTTCAATAGTGGCATGTATAAGGGAGTTTGTCGCCTCCATCAGAGCCGACTGGTCAACTCTCGCAGAACCATTGTCAAAGTCACTCGGTCAAGACGAGGCATTTGTGACCGGACTGTTAGATCAACTGGATGAATTGTTTATAGAAGCATGACCAATATGAAGATACAATACGCATCCGACCTGCATCTGGAGTTTGCCGACAATTGGCGGTATCTGAAAGCCCACCCCTTGGAGGTGACGGGCGACATACTGCTGCTTGCCGGCGACATCGGCTATCTCGGCGATGACAACTACTCCAAGCATCCCTTTTGGGACTGGGCATCGGAGAACTACAAGGAGGTGCATTGCTGCATGGGCAACCATGAGTTCTACAAATATTATGATGTGGCGACACTGCCCGACGGCTATCTCTTGGAGGTACGTCCCAATGTATTCAGCCACTACAACGGTATTGCGAGGATTGGCGACACCGACATCATCCTCTCCACCCTTTGGTCGAGGATTCCTTTGGAGGACGCTTACTTCACCGAGCAAGTGATAAGCGACTTCCGCCGTATATTATATAAAGGTGAGCTGATGACCCATGCCCAATTCAATGCTGAGCATGAACGTTGCCTCACCTTTATCAAGGATGCAGTGGCATATTCGCAAGCAGCCCATAAGATTGTTGTCACCCATCATGTACCATCGTTCCGTATGCTCCACCCAAAGTTTCAAGGCAGCAAGGCAAACGTGGCGTTCACCGTAGAGTTGGAGGACTATATCACCGATAGCGGCATAGACTATTGGATATACGGACATTCGCACACCAACATCGATGCCAGGATAGGCAACACCCAATGCTTGTCCAACCAGTTGGGCTATGTTTTCTCTAACGAACATCAGGACTTCTCCCATGGCAAGTACCTGACCATATAGCCATCCACATTTTTTTCATCCACCCTCTTTACAAGCTCTTCCCTATCGGAAGGGCTTTTTTTGTGCCTTTCGAGTTTGATTTTTGAGTATGATTGCGAGTGTAATCAAAATTAGAGTTAAGATTTGGCTCCGCGGAAAGTCATTTCGGTTTAAGATTGAAGAAAAGGTAGTTCCTTTGCATCGGCAATAAGCCAAACCATAGTAAAATCAAACTTGAAAATATGAAGTCATTTGTAATATTCGCCATTGTCGTGACCATAATCTATGTCATCTACTATACGGTCATCATCGTGCAGGATCTGTACGGAAAGCCCAAGGACGAGAAGTCACAGGGCGAGTCGTTTGATGTCAGTGACATGACCGACGAGGAAGAGTCGATAGCGGTCAGCGAGAGCGACGGTGGTTTCAGCGTAGGCGACAACCAATATGAGACAGCCTACGAGGAGAAGCAGCTTGCAGAGCCTACAGAGGAGGCAGCCGCCACTGCGGAAGAGAGCAAGCCTCATGTGCTTGAAAAGATACAAAGCGCAATCGAGAAGAAGATGGAGGAAGTGAATACCACCTATTCCGACCCCATGTATTCGGAAGAATTGAACAACACCATCATCGCCCGCGGTCTTCGTCACAATGGACGTGACATGGTCAAGGTGGAATCACTCAATAATGAGATATGATGTCAAAAACAAGAAGTGCATTTCTATCATTATATGCCGCTTTAACCCCAGCTCTGGCCAGTGCTAAGTGTGGCAACGTGGACTACAGCTGGGGAGCGGACGCACTTGCGAGTGCCCATGACTATGCCGTGACGATGATGCTCTATATCGTTTATCTGTGCTATGCAGTGGCGGGCATCGTGGTCATAGTCAGCGCCTTGCAGATATATATAAAGATGAATACGGGCGAAGAAGGAGTGAAGAAGAACATCATGATGCTGGTGGGAGCCTGCCTGTTCCTCATAGGAGCGACCATCGTCTTCCCCGCTTTCTTCGGTTATCAGATTTGAGATACAGGTGATACGAGATAAGATAACTCAAAGTGTAACAAATTAAAAGGTAAAAAGAATGTTTGAAAGGATTAACAAGAAGGTGAAGGGATTCTTCTCTTCACAGCGCATGAAAACGCTCGCCCTGATGTTGCTTGTCGGCACCACCGCAGCAATGGCACAGAACGCAGCCGGCGACTACTCGGCAGGAACGACCGCGCTTACCACAGTGACGGAGGAGATTGCCAAGTATGTACCTATCGTGGTGAAGCTCTGCTATGCCATTGCAGGTGTCGTTGCAATTGTCGGAGCCATAAGCGTTTACATCGCCATGAACAACGAGGAACAGGACGTGAAAAAGAAGATCATGATGGTCGTCGGCGCATGTATTTTCCTCATTGCAGCAGCCCAGGCACTGCCTCTGTTCTTCGGCATTGGAGGTTAAACGCAGCGTGAGATTGTGAGTATGTAGAACGTTAAAACACTGACAGTTATGGCAGATACAAAGCAAGAGCGTTTTCCGGATTATCCCATTTTCAAGGGACTGCAACGTCCATTGGAGTTCTTCGGGTTGCAGGGACGCTACATCTACTGGGCGGCAGCCACCGCAGGAGGAGCCGTTGCGGGTTTCATCCTCGGCTACTGCATCTTCGGTTTCGTGGCAGGACTCGTGCTGCTAGTCCTCGCCGTAGCTGTCGGTGGCGTTCTCATCGTCATGAAGCAGCGCAAGGGCTTGCACAGCAAGAAGAGTGACAACGGCATATTCATCTATGCCTATTCAAAGAAAGTGTAAAACAAAAAAGAGAATCCATTATGTCCAAGTGGAAAGCTATCAATGATTGTAAGTGAATGGAGGTGGGGGCATCACGCATGAGGGTGCGCCCGCCTTTTTGCGATTAAAAAAGAAAAAGAACAATGACCCTATACATCATACTCATATTCTCAGCCATCTGCGTGGGCATGGCCATCAGTGTCAAGGCATTCGGCACGGGAGGGAAGCGCAAGCGCATCTTCCAGGACATCTACTTCTCCATCGAGGAAGTGGATGGCATCGGCGTGCTCTATACCAAGACGGGCGAATACTCCGCTGTTCTGAAGATGGAGAACCCTGTGCAGAAGTATTCCGCCAACATCGAGGCCTACTATGAGTTCACCCACCTCTTCGCCGCCCTTGCCCAGACCTTGGGCGAAGGCTATGCGCTGCACAAGCAGGACGTGTTTGTGAGGAAGGCATTCAAGGAAGAGAACGGTGGAAATCATGAGTTCCTGAGCGAGAGTTACTTCCGCTATTTCAACGGCAGACCCTTTACCGACAGCGTCTGCTACCTCACCATCACACAGGAGAACAAGAAGAGCCGTCTGATGTCGTTCGACAACAAGAAATGGCGTGACTTCTTGGTGAAGATACGCAAGGTGCACGACCAGCTGAGGGATGCCGGCGTGAAGTCCCGATTCCTCGGCAAAACGGAAGCCTGCGAGTATGTGGACCGTTTCTTCTCCATGAACTTCCGTGACAAGGTGGTGTCGATGACCAACTTCAAGGTCGATGACGAGACCATCGGCATGGGGGACCGTAGCTGCAAGGTGTATAGCCTTGTGGATGTGGATTATGCCAACTTGCCGTCGGTCATCCGTCCCTACGCAAATATCGAGGTGAACAACACCAGTATGCCCGTTGATCTCGTGAGCATCGTCGATAGCGTGCCCGGAGCCGACTGCGTGGTGTTCAACCAGATGGTGTTCGTGCCCAACCAGAAGCGTGAGCTTGCCCTACTCGACAAGAAGAAAAACCGCCATGCCTCCATGCCCAACCCCAGCAACCTGATGGCTGTAGAGGACATCAAGCGTGTGCAGGAGGTGATAGCCCGTGAGAGCAAGCAGCTCGTCTATACCCACTACAACCTCGTGGTGGCAGTGAGCGGCGACACCGACATACAGAAATGCACCAACCATCTCGAAAACTCCTTCTCGCGCATGGGCATCCACATCAGCAAGCGGGCCTACAACCAGTTGGAGCTGTTCGTCAACTCTTTCCCCGGCAACTGCTATGGCATGAATGCCGACTACGACCGATTCCTCACCCTCGGCGATGCCGCCACCTGTCTGATGTACAAGGAGCGCATCGTGCATAATGAGGACACCCCGCTGAAGATATACTATACCGACCGCCAAGGTGTGCCCGTAGCCATCGACATCACAGGAAAGGAGGGAAAGGAGAAGCTGACCGACAACTCGAACTTTTTTTGTTTGGGTCCTTCGGGCAGCGGCAAGTCGTTCCACATGCATGCCATATGGACTAAAACGCATCGAAAAGAACTCCAAACAAAACTTAGAGAAACGTCATAAATAGCTCATTTTCAATACATATTCATTAACATAACGCTCCAACCGCCTATTGCGAGTTTCATCCGTTTATAGTAATTTTGTACCACGGTTGTACCATGGGCAGAGGGACACACGGTTCTTAATGAGGGTTCTTATTTCCTCTTATTTCCCCTTGTTTCCTCTTAAAAGTTTCCGTCAAGGACCATCCCCCATGAGTCACTGCAAAATTCAAAAATAACGGTAAAAATGAATACTACAACTCGCATTCCAATCGTGCTGATGTCCGTAGAGGAAACAGCGCAGGCAGTAAGCATCAGCGTCAAGACAGTACGCAGTCTTATTCGTCAAGGCAGGCTAAGAGCCGTAAATTTCGGTACACGCATGACCAGGATCTATTTGCAAGACCTTCTTGAAATAGCCAAGGGACAAGGTTATCAGGTGGTTCTCCCTTCTTCCCTATCGTTAGAAGGAGCAACGTCCAAGAAAGCACAGAGGCTAAAAGATGCCGAGACTGGCTCAGTCAACAAGTTGGCAAAGTGTCGCAAGACTCCCAGGGCTGGTGAAAGAGCACCTGATGGAGTAACCCACGACACCCATTACACAATGGCAGAGGTGTTGAGCACCTTTAATATCAAGTATGGAAGATTCTATGAAGTCCGCAATCGTTACCAACTCCAGTCAGTTCACGCATGGGGAACGACCTGCTTCAAGAAAGAAGACGTGGAAAGGGTTATCGGGCTTTATAATGAAGAACAGGGTAAGAACATTTCCGATGACTGGTACACCTGCTTCGACATCATGAAACTCTACGGATTAGGCAAGACACAGGTACGCAGATTTGCGGAGACCCATGGAGTGAGAATCCGAAAGTTCAAAGGCGGAAGAGCCAACTACTATCTGAAAGCAGACTGGGAGGCTGCACGCAAGAAGGCAGAGAAAAGCAGTACTACGACCAAGGCAAAACGGAAGTGAGACACAAGTCAAGAGATGGTTCAAACAAACTCATATACGACCCATGCCGTTGCAATTGCTATGCAGCACCCATCCATGTCGGTCGAAACAAACCCACAACGCAGAGTAACGGATATAAGACAAAAAACGCATCCAATACCTGCTTTTAGTCTGATTTTGAGCGTAAAATCATACTCAAAAGCAAATTCAGGTTAAATTCTGGCTGTATTTGAAGCCATCTTTGCTTTTCTCTTTTCACGGCAATCTAACTTTGCATCGGATTTGAGAGTTAAAGCGTTGCGACCATGGCTATTCGCATCCACAGATACACATCGGTAAGAATAATAAAAGAATAACAATATGACGAACATTTGTACAAAGGTCACCGTGCGGAAACGACCTATCAAGAACGGACAGACTTCCCTCTATCTGGATTTCTATCCTCCAATCCGCAACCCGAAGACAGGCAAGCTCTCACGCAGGGAGTACCTTGGTCTTTACATCTACACCAACCCTGTTGAACGCTTTCAGCAGGAGTACAACAAAAGTATGATTCAGAAAGCGGAAATCATCAAGTGCCGCAGGACTGAGTCCATCATCAATGAGGAGTATGGCTTCCTCGACCGCAACAAGGGCAAGGAGAGCTTCTTGGAATATTTCAAGAACCTCATGATTGAGCGTGGCAGCAGCCAGAACTGGGCAACCGCCTACATGCACTTCCACAATTACACGCATGGCGAGTGCCGCTTCTGCGACCTTACCGTTCCGTACTGCCAGGGATTCCTCGACTACCTGTTGTCGGATGCCTGTATGCACAACGGCAAGCGCATGATGGGAACAACAGCCAACAACAACCTTACCAAGTTGAAGTGCATCCTTGCCATCGCATACGAGGACGGACTGCTCAAAGAGAATATCGCCAAGAAACTTGTGCGTGCCAAGGCTCATGGCAACAAGCGGCAGTTCCTCACCAAGGAAGAGTTGTTGCAGTTGTCTCAGACTCCTTGCAAGAGTGATGTCCTTCGCCGTGCAGGTCTCTTCTCCTGCCTTACAGGTCTTCGCCTTTCTGACTGCATCAGACTCCAGTGGGAGAATATCGTCAAGTTGGCTGATGGCGGCTGGGGAATGGACATTATCACAAAGAAGACTTCCACCGCTGCAATCCTGCCTATCAGCGAAGAGGCTTTGCAGCTCTGTGGCGAGCGAAGCACTGGACAGGTGTTCAAGAATCTCACGAACAGTACAGTGGCATTGTATCTCAAACCGTGGATAAAGGCTTCCGGCATCGAGAAACACATCACCTTCCACTGCTTCCGTCATACCTTTGCCACCTTGCAGTTGGCAGAGGGAACGGACATCTACACCGTGAGCAAGCTGCTTACCCATAGCAATCTTGCCACTACTCAGGTGTATGCCGATGTGGTGGACGAACTCAAACGTGATGCGGCAGAACGTATCTCGCTCAAAATACCAACAAAGGAAGAGAGTGACCAGACATAAGTGAAAAACATAATCAGGATAACAAATGGAAGAAAACAAATCATTATCGTTCGACCAACTGCCCAGTGCAGTTGGCGAACTTCTGACAAAGGTCAATACGATGATGACTCGTCTTGATGACATTGGTCAGAGAATAGGCAATGCTCCGAGCGAGAATGACCATGTTCTTATGGACATCAGAGAGGCAAGTGCCTTCGTCCGAAAGAAAGTCTCATCGCTTTATGCTTACACATCTGAAAGGCGCATTCCTTTCTACAAGAGAGGGAACACGCTCTACTTCTTCAAAGACCAGCTGATAAAATGGATTGAGGCAGGTGGCTCATGGGACAAGCCTTACGAATCGACCCAGGAGGAACAGGCAGACTTCGAGGCTCATCTGGCAATGTTGCAGAAAAGCAAGAAGAACAAGCCTGCCTCCATGAAGAGGGTCAAGGGCGAGAAAAATCCTGATGGGGAAGAATGGCATGACGGATAAGAGAATCATGTAATCTACTTTTTACGAAAGGGGAAAGAGAAACTATTCATTCTTTCTTTGCTGAGTAATCCGTTTCACTAATAATCAGTTTTTCAAGATGAGTAACCAAAGCATAAAATACGGAATCCTGCTGACCAAGGAACAGCTCGATTTCTTGAAGGATGACAGGCAGGGCTTCCACCGCATGACCGCCTTCGGCACTTTTGTATCAATGGCATCCACCAAGCCAAGTGTTTATCTGAAGACAGGCTTCTCCGCTTCTCTCTCCATCGGGCAGTTTGCCATCTCTACCGTTGAGCTGTCTGCCCTTTGGAAGTGTGACCGCAAGACAGCGGCAAAGGTGGTGGAACTGTTCAATCAGGTGGGCATCCTCTCAACCGAGAGGA
The DNA here is from genome assembly GCF_056640935.1 of Parabacteroides sp. KHUB-01. Taxonomy (NCBI): domain Bacteria; kingdom Pseudomonadati; phylum Bacteroidota; class Bacteroidia; order Bacteroidales; family Tannerellaceae; genus Parabacteroides; species Parabacteroides sp. KHUB-01. The sequence goes on from NZ_CM153256.1 coordinate 1,285,551, forward strand.
ACAACCGCACCTCCATACATACGATACTATGCATCGCCTTCTGGTACGTTGACGGCATCAAGGAAGCCATCAAGAACCCCTTCTACAACCGTCAATCCGTGACTTCCGCCACCCAAGAGGAATCGGTGTCCAATGTCCCATCCGATACCGCTTGCTCTTCGGAAGGCAATCTTTCCAATGGCATAGGTCAGCAGAAAGACAGCAGCGTCAATCCTGCCACTACTGACATTCTGCAGCCCCATGTTCCTGCCTCTTATAATACCTCTTCCCCTTTCGTTAATTCTCATGTTATCGGGGATGGACTTTCAGATCCTTCTCCGATACCACAAGACTTCAAACAAAGGGAAAAGGAAGGTGATGACCATTTTGAGTATGAGGTTGGACAGCCGTCAGAAGATGACTGCAATCAAGGAGAAGGGGCATCACCCATTGAGTTGCTGCCGTCTCCTGTCTATGATGACGAGGGCAACCTCTTGCAGCCACCGCCCCATGAAGGACGATGCGAGGATCACACGGAGAGACATGGCGCGCATATCACCCCAAGTCACTCATGATGTCATCTCTACTTTTCCCTTATTTCGACTATTGACGTTCCCGACAGGCAAGCTATCCAGAAGCCGCTACCTCTATTAGCCGTAGTTTTTTTTCGGAGGTCTAAACAAGAAGTACCAGTGTCAGACGGTTTCGCTTCGCCCACCGCTTCCTACTGGCATTCTTGAATGTTCGCAGGCTCACATTGGCTGTCCTGTTATATCAAGTATAAACTTTATAAACCCCATCTACAATGACAAAAGACAAGAATAACAACACGGAGAAAACCTCAAGGAAGAGACCTCCGAAGACCAGACACATTGACGTTCGTTTCACAGAAGAACACTACGACTTGGTAGTACATAATGCCCGACTGTCAGGCAGGAGCAAGAGCACATATCTTCATGACTTAGGCATCGGACACAAGCCATCCCTACCCATGACCGCAGAGCAGGAGGAAGCCTTGAAGGGCTTAATCGGGGCAAGGTCTGAACTGGTTTATGTGCGCAATGCGCTTCATGCCCTGCCACAGACCGAGAGACTAAAACTCTTCAAGAGAGCCGACTTCATGGAACGTTGGCTTCAAGGCATCAACACCCTGATAGAGGAATTGAGCCGCATTAGAGACAAATTCTTGGATATGTTATGATAGCAAAAGCGTCAGCAATTCAGCATGGTCAGGCAATGACCAATTACGCAACCAAAAACAATCGCGCGGACATCGTCAAGACCAACCATCTCAGCGAGGGTCTGCCGCCGATGGGCATGTGGGACGAGATGGTGCTGCATCAGTCCATGTTCAAGCAGAGGTATGCCAAGAAGCCCATCGAACTGACGTCCATCCGCTTTGAGCTTTCCCCATCTGAGGAGGAGGCACGTAACTGGACTATGGAGGACTGGAGAAGATTCCTTGACGAGTTCATTCGTGAGATGGATGGTATCTCCAAGGTGAACCACATCGGCAAGAAGAAAGGCAAGGCTGCAACTTCGGTCAAGCCGACCAACATAGCCAACTCCCAATATTTTGCCGCCCTTCACCGTGACTCCAAGAGTGGCATTCCCCACCTGCATCTGGTGGTGAACCGCATCGACATGGACGGTAATCTCAATGATGTGAAGTTCATCGGTGAGCGTGCCGTGATGGCTGCGAAAGCCATCAATCAGCGTCATGGTTGGAAGGATGCCATGGATATTCGTCAGGAACGCATTGCAGAGGTGACCAAAGCCTGTATGGATGTGCTGCGTTCAATGCCGTTCTTTGATTGGGATGAATATGCCGACCGATTGAGGGCAAAGGGATATGACATCGAGCTTATCCGTGACAAGAATGGTCAAGGCAGGGTGCATGGCTACCGCTTCAAGTTCGGAAAAACTACCATCAAGGCTTCCGAACTGGGTGTAGGAAGGAATCTCACCGCATCGAAAATCGGGAATACCTTCCGCAAGCTGCACCCTCAGCCAACACCTGTTGCAGTTGGTCAAAGACCTTCTCCTTCTGTTTCAAACGCTACCACATTGGACAGCAGAAATACGGCATCGCAAGGTGGTCTGTCTCGTACAAGCAATGTTGCCAAACCTGACCTTCCTGCCGGATTGAGAAAGATTATTGAAGTCGATGGTGAGCGTTTCAGCATAGTCATGCCGAGAACTGCTTACGACACGATGAACAGTTGTATCGAAGTTCCCGAGAATGGATCCGCAAGCCACACTGACATTCTGAATGTAGCCATGCTGCTCTTCATGAACTACCTTGATGCTGCCACATCGATGTCTGAGTCATGTGGTGGCGGTGGCAGTCCTGGCAGTGGCTGGGGACGTGATAAGGACGATGATGACCGTGAATGGGCAAGACGTTGCGCAATGCAAGCAAACACACTCTGCAAGCCGATAAAGAGAGGCATGAAACGATAACTTTTCAAACAAGAACGGTATGGGAAGAAACAAGAAAGATGCCACACAGGATGTGCTTAACCTGTACAATCAGATGCAGGAGGACGAGAACATCGAGAGTGGCAAGGAAGAAATCAAAGTGACCCTGAAAGAGATTGAATCAGCCAAGAAAGCACTCTATGAGGCAAAGGAGGAACTGGGCAATGCCTATCGGAGGTTGGAATCAACGAAAGTGGCACTTATGGCTGCCCACAGGAGCACGGACAACATCGTGGATAGTATATGCCATGCCATAGTCAAGGCAGAGCAGAGCAACCTCAAAGTCGGCATCAACGATGAAGGAGTTGCCCAGTTGGATAAGCGGAACAACACCGCCATTTCTGCTTTCAAGCAAGCCCTTGACGAGCATGAGAAGCGGATAAACGACCTGTTCACTCACCAGCAGAAAGAGCTTAAACGAATCCGCAATATCGAGGAGGGTGCATACTTCAACGGTAGCACCTATGCCTGGATGTTCGGCTTGGCTTTCCTAAGTTGGTCTATCATCTTTGTTGAAATCACCATTTGGATATGCATCACACTTTTTTAGAAAACTCAAAACATCAGAATCATGACAGACAACGAATACAGCAAGGCAAGAAAAGCCGCTGTTGATGCCCTTATCTACTGGGCAAAGACAGGCATGAGAGAGTTCACCATGCGTGACGCAGTAAACGACTATCTGGAGGCGAGCGGTGCTAACCGCCCCTCCATCGGTGGCGAATAGACCATCCTTGCACACAGAAAAAATGCAGCCAACCGACTGGCGATTGACTGCATATACAATTCATTTTGCAATAAGATTACTTACTTTCCCTCTTTTCCATCGGTTTTATTAGATGAGTTTGTTTTTGTAGTTGCTGTTTTTGATGAGGTTGCTCGTGGAAGAAGAGTTGGATTAGAGCCTATTGACCAACGATTATTCTTCGGTTGCGACGGAGGAACATTTGTGTTTGTGCGACTGGTTTCTTTTCGCTTTTGTTCCGCTTTTCTTTTTTCCTCTGCTCTTCTCCTCGCATTTTCCCGTTCTAAAGCAATGCGATTACGTTCATTAATCTCATGAAGACGTTGATTGTTTATCCTTTGTTGCTCTTGTTGGAATCGTCTCTCATTTTCTTTTCTAATTTGTTCATTACGTTCTTCTTCAAGATATCCTAAATTCCGCAGCATTTTAGTTTAACTTATTTTATAAGTACCTGAGCAACAAAAAGTTGCTCAGGATTTTGCCATGTCAGATTTTTCACCTATCTTAGTGTTGCAAATCAAAATATGTATCAAACCCGACAGACATGGCAAAGGTAGCAATAAAATCTGAGAAACTCTCTCCTTTTGGAGGAATTTTTTCAATAATGGAGCAATTTGACTCCAATCTCTCATCTGTAATCGACTCAACCCTCGGTATGAGATGTAGGCTGTATGGTTATCAATACAGCGAAATCATCCGTTCGCTTATGAGCGTTTATTTCTGTGGCGGCTCATGCATAGAGGATGTCACCACTCATCTGATGTACCACCTCTCGCTTCATCCGACATTTCGCACATGCAGTGCCGACACGATTCTCAGAGCCATAAAGGAACTGACCCAGGATAACATTTCCTACACATCCGACACTGGCAAGACCTACGACTTCAACACGGCAGACATGCTGAATACACTGCTCCTCAATTGCCTATTGTCCACAGGGCAGCTGAAAGAGGGCGAGGGGTATGACGTTGACTTCGACCACCAGTTCATAGAGGCTGAGAAGTTTGATGCGAAACCCACATACAAGAAGTTTCTCGGGTACCGTCCAGGTGTGGCTGTCATTGGCGACATGATTGTCGGCATAGAGAACAGCGACGGCAACACTAACGTTCGTTTCCACCAGAAGGACACGTTGAGGAGATTCTTTGAGAGGATTGAACAGAAAGGATTGACAGTCAATCGTTTCAGGGCAGATTGCGGATCCTGCTCAGAGGAAATTGTGGAAGAGGTCGGAAAGCATTGCATGACTTTCTATATCCGCGCCAACCGCTGCGGTTCGCTCTACGATGACATCTTTGCACTCAGAGGGTGGAAGAGAGAGGAACTGGGCGGCATTGAGTTTGAACTGAACTCCATTCTTGTTGAGAAATGGAAAGGGAGGGCATACCGTCTTGTAATCCAAAGGCAGAAGCGAATTGACGGTGAGATTGACCTGTGGGAAGGCGAATACACCTACCGCTGCATCCTTACAAATGACTACGAGTCTTCCGAGAAAGAGATTGTCAAATTCTATAACCTCCGTGGAGGGAAGGAACGCATCTTCGATGAAATGAATAACGGATTCGGCTGGAACAGGCTTCCAAAATCCTTCATGGGAGAAAACACGGTGTTTCTTCTGCTTACGGCACTCATACGCAACTTCTATAAATTCATCATGGCGAGGCTTGACGTGAAGAGGTTCGGACTCAAAGCAACAAGCCGCATCAAGGCGTTTGTCTTCAAGTTCATCTCTGTGCCAGCCAAATGGGGCAGGACATCAAGGCAGTATGTGCTGAATATCTATTCATGCAACAACGCTTATGCTGATGTGTTCCAGAATGACTTTGGATAACACCGACAACTTATGGTCGTGACTTTGCGTATTGCCTCAAGTCGCATGGTGGGGTAAGGGGCGTTTATATGTCTTTATGGTGACATTCGATGCACTGTGCCCCCTTTTTACTAACGATGCAGATTATTTTCGCTTCTGTATCATATAGGCGCGTAGTTGCGGATTTGAGGTAGAGTTAAAACTAAACCCATAAGTTTACTCTTTGTTGCGACAGCTTTAAGCGTTGCGGGTAATATTTATGCGGAAGTAACGCCAAATCGTCCAAATGTAGATTTGGTACAACAAGAAGGAAAAGTATCAGGTAATGTAGTTGACAAATTAGGTCCTGTAATTGGAGCTTCTGTAGTTGTGAAAGGAACGACCAATGGAAACATTACAGATTTTGATGGTAATTTCACATTGGAAGGAGTAAAGAAAGGAGATATCATCCAGATATCTTATATTGGTTACTCAACTCAGGAAATTGAATATACCGGTCAAGCTTCAATTAATGTAACTATGGTGGAAGATGCTGAACAGCTTGATGAAGTTGTTGTAACAGCATTGGGTATGAAACGTACTGAAAAAGCACTAGGTTATGCCGTAACAGAGCTGAAAGGCGAAGACTTAAAGACAAATGCAATCAACCCTATTTCATCACTTCAGGGAAAAGTGGCAGGTGTTGAAATTGCAGGTTCTGACGGTGGTATGTTCGGTGCTACAAAAATCCAGATTCGTGGTGCTTCTACGCTTGCAGGAAACAATCAGCCAATTTATGTTGTCGATGGTGTAATTCTGTCAAACGATTTATCAGGTGATAAATCATCTGACTATGACAGTAACCCTCAGGACTATGGTAACATGCTAAAGAACTTGAACCCTGATGATTTCGAAACTGTATCAGTTCTGAAAGGTGCTGCAGCAACTGCATTGTATGGTTCAAGAGGTTTGAACGGTGCCGTTGTTATCACAACTAAGAGCGGTAAGAATGCAACTGGTTTCGGTGTGTCTGTGTCACAGACATTCGGAATTGACCATGCACATGGCGGTATGCAGAGACAGATGGTTTATGGTCCGGGTAACTATTCAGGTAACGTGTTCTATGGCGAAACCAGAGCTGACGGAAAATATAATATCTGGGATAATACAGGTCAGTTCTTCCTTAACACAAATGGTGTTCCAACATTGATCGGACAAACATCACGTTTGTGGGGTCCGAAATATGACGGCCGTGATATAGAGAACTACGACGGAACTATCACTTCATATTCTCCTGTAGAAAGTAATATGAGTGATGCTTATCAGTTGGGCTTAAACTCAAATACAAACGTTTCTGTAAGAGGTGGTAGCGAAAAGACTACATTCTATTCTTCTATCTCATACAAAAAGGCTCGTGGTATTGTTGAGCACAATGATTTCGAACGTTATTCTTTCCTTTTGAAAGGTTCACACAAAATCAGTGACCGTGTTGACATCAATGCTTCTGTAAACTTCGCAAACTCAACTCCGAAAAATGCTTTGCGTAATATCGGTGAAAGCTTTGCTACAGGAACATATACAACAATGTATGACACAAAATATTTCCGTAACAAATATCTTGGCGACCATAATAATGGTATCGCAAGCTCTGACTTCGGAGATAAATACGGTCCTGTTCCGGGTAAAGAATTGTGGTTCCAGATTGACAACAATGACTATACACGCAAGGAAACTGTATTCAGACCAACTGTCGAAATCAACGTAAAAATGACAGATTGGGTTTCTTTCCGTGCTGAAGGAAATATGAACTATTATTTCACATCATGGGAAGACAAACAGCTTGGTGAAGGCTATGCAAACGAAGGTGGTTTCTACGAAATGGGTAAAAAAGAAACCAAACAGACTACTTTTGCAGGTACATTCACATTCAACAAAGATTTTAATGATTTCCATATCGGAGGTTTTGCCCGTGGTGAATACTATACAACAGGAAGTATGAACCAGCTTTCAAAAACAGATGGAGGTTTGGTTGTTCCTGGACAATATTTCATCGAAAACTCTAAGAATATATACAAAACTGAGGCTAAAATCCTTGACACAAAACGTATGCTTTCTGCTGTTGCTGCAGTTAACTTGTCATGGAAAAATCAGTTGTTCTTGGATATTACAGGACGTAACGATTGGTCGTCTGGTTTGATTTATACAGATGGTTCTGGTAACTATTCATACTTCTACCCGTCAATTGGTGGTTCTATCCTGTTCAACGAAATTTTCCGTGATGATATGCCAAGCTGGATCAATCTTGCCAAATTGCGTGCTTCTTGGGCTCAAGTAGGTAATGATGCTTCGGCATATTCAATCTACTCATATTATCAGTTGAAATCATTGCTTCAGCCAAGCGGAAACAATATCTTCACAAACGGATGGGAAGATGACGCTATGAAGAAAATTTTCAGTCCTGATCTTAAACCGGAACGTAAGAATTCATGGGAAATCGGTTTGGACTTGAGAACTTTCAACAGCAGATTGTGCTTGGATGCTACATATTATAAGGAAAATACGACTGACCAGATTATGACAATCGACGTTCCTTATGAATCTGGTATGAGCAAGCAGTTGATTAATGCTGGTAATATCCAGAACTCAGGTGTTGAAATTGCTTTGAATACAGTTCCTTTCCAAAACAAAGACTGGGAATGGACATTGGATTTCACATTCACAAAGAATACAAATAAAATCGTTGAATTGCATCCTAACGTAGCGAACTATATTCCATTGCAGGGAGATGTTGCTTATGGTAACTACCGTATTGGTTCCGTAGCTATGGTTGGTGGTTCATATGGTTTGTTGATGTCTGACGCAATGCCTAAGAAGAATGAAAAAGGCGAAACTGTATTGACATGGCGTGATGATTTCCGTGCAGCTTATGCTCAGAGAAGTGGAACTGCAGAAGTGGTTGGCAGCATGGTGCCAGACTTCATGGCTTCAGTTTCAACAGGAATCACTTGGAAAGATTTGTCATTAAGAGTAGCATTGGATGCCCGCGTCGGTGGTAAGATTGCTTCTTATTCAAACAGATACGGACAGGCATACGGATATACTGAAGCATCATTGGATTATCGTGATGCTGAACACGGCGGTATAACTTGGACTTCGCAGTATGCTGACTCAAAAGGACAGACTTTCAGCGATGGTGTTATTCCTGAAGGTGTATTCGAAGAAGGAACAAAAGTTACATGTGTTGACGGTAAGGTTCGTGATTTGAGTGGTATGAGCTTTGCTGATGCTGTTAAGGCTGGATATGTTGAACCTGTTCATGCTTCAACATACCACTATTGGTCTAACTCTTGGGGAACAGGTACTGTAAACGACTATTGGGTGAACGACTTGAGTTATATAGCTTTGCGTGAAATTACTTTAGCATACCGCTTGCCTAAGAATCTTGTTTCAAAGATTGGAGCAAAAGGTATAACAGTATCTTTCACCGGAAGAAACTTAGGTTATCTGTATAATTCACTGCCTAATAATCTTAATCCGGAAGGTATCCGCGGTAACAATGCCGCAGAATTCCGTGAGAGAGCAAACTCTCCTATCACATCAAGCTATATGCTTACATTGAATTTGGATTTCTAAACAAACAACACGTAAAGAGTTAATTATGAATTATAAATCATATATTACAGCAGCCATGTTGGGTGCAGCCTTGATAGCTGCTCCTGGTTGCCAGGACGAATTTGCCAAGACAAATACGAATCCGTCTGCAGTTACAAAAGCAGATGTCAGATATTTGTTTACAAAAGCTTTGGCCGAATTTGAACCATCAAAATACCAGCAGTGGTTCTACAACAATATGGCTTATATGATGCCATGGTCTCAGGCTGTGCTAAGTAGCGAAACAGGAAACTTGTCGAGCTTAAATCTTATGAATGAATTTGAAGGAAGCGAAAGACAAGTTATTAATGTAAAACTATATACAGAAGAAATTCTGTATGTTCTATCACAGATGAGTGAAGAAGAAGCTGCAACTTATGAAAATATACGAGTTATGTGTAATCCTCTTTTGGTTTACCTTGGTATTTTCGGTTCTGACATGTATGGTTCATTAGCTTACAGTGAAGCAGCTAAAGGATTACATGAAATGCTTCTTACTCCAAAATATGAGACACAGGAAGAATTGTTCAATATCTGGCTTGAACAGTTGGATGAAACAATTACCGTTCTTGGTTCAAATTTGCCAAACCAGGTTAAACTTGAAGCTCAGGATTTTGTTTATCAGGGCGATGTTTCAAAATGGATGAAATTTGCCAATTCTCTTAAGCTGAAAATTGCAGTTCGTCTGCTTCACGTAAACAAGGCAAAGGCTTTGAGCATTGCAGAAGAGGTAATGAAGAGCCCGGCAGGTGTTATCGACAATCTTGCTGAAGATTTCTTCTATTGCAAAGGAGCTCAGGAATATCACTGGGGTGATGATGTATTTGACGGACAGGGACGCGGTATCGGTTCAGACGTATTGATTAACTTCCTTGTTAACCACGAAGACCCGCGTGTAAGATTCGTTTTCCAGAAAAACGATTTCAACAGCAGAGTAGTTCAGGCATTTATCGACAACAAAGTTGAACTTCCTAAGTACATCAAAGAAGTAGCTGTTATCGAAAACGGTAAGTTCGTTAAATGGGCTGGAAAAGGTGAACCATGGGTACGCTACTTTGGTGCTCCTGTTAGTACAGAAGCTGTAAATACTGAAGAAGGACAGAAACAGTATTTCAACTACAACAATTTCAAAATCGGTGCTAAGCAGTATTACCCGCTTGCTCGTATGAACCGTGAAATGTTGCAGGGTCAGAAAGATTACACTTTCCCAGATGCACCAAATGTTCCTGCTTCACAGGATATTCAGGACAATGCATGGTATGGTTTACATTTCTCTGCTGCCGAAGTGAATCTGTATTTGGCTGAGTTGAAGCTTTTAGGTGCTAATATTCCGGGAACAGCTGAAGAATATCTGAAAAAAGGTATTACATTCTCTATCCAGGAATACGACGAATTGGCTCGTTTGAATAAAATTCCTTACTACGACAAGCCTTATGTTGAAGACCTGAAGAATCCTGAATTGACAGAAGCAACTCTTCAGTTGAAAGATGGAGAAATTGACAAAGTGTTGAGCAATGCTGACTATCAGTTGAGCGGAAGTTTGAAAGAACAGCTTGAAAAGGTTTATATCCAGCAATATATCCACTTCTTGCTTTTCCCTCAGGAACAATTTGTTCAGGTTCGTCGTTCTGGAGTTCCTATGCGTAACAGTAAACTCCTTCCTTGGGTTAACTTTACAAACAATGATGCTAACTTCAACATTCCTCGTCGCTGGACTATCAACACTCCGCTAGAAAGTGACCAGATGTATCAGATCAAAGTTGACGCATTCAAGGCTCAGGGTTATACAACAGGAACACAAGATCCTACTACACTTAATAAAGAACGTGTATGGTATGATCATGGCGCTCCTAACTTTGGTGAAGGACCAAACTTCTAAATAACATATAACATTAATTATAATATCCGGGATTTTTTACTGCAATCCCGGATATTTTTTTCTTATCATCATATAAAAACATTTACAAATCCCTACTATATTAGCAAAAACTTGCACTTCCATTTTTTTTATGTAAATTTCGGCTTTATAACGAAAATAAAACAGCTGACATGAAAAGTTCAAATATACATCCTGCCATATATTTTATTGTAGCAGCTTTTTTGATTGCTTATTTCTTCCCTCGCGAAGGAAAATTCCGTTATCAATTCAACAAAGGTAAACCTTGGAGATATGGATTGCTGACTGCTCCAAGCGATTTTCCTGTATATAAAACTGATTCTGAACTGAAAGAGGAAAGAGATAGTATAATGAAACATTTCTACCCTTACTACAAAATAGTTTCAGAAACTCAAAAACAACAAATAGATAATTTAAGAGAAACATATAACAAAGTTCTGCAGCGTAAAATTGCTCCTGCATACATGCAATATATCGAGACGCAGCTAAATACATTATATCGTAGAGGTATAATATCATTTGAGGAACTCGAAAAGCTTGAAACCGATGGTCACAAACAAATCAACCTGTTGGACAACAACATAGCAACGGTAACTTTCACTAGCGATTTGTTTACAATCAAGACGGCTTATGAATATATAATAAACAATTGTCCGGCACGATTAAACAAGCAAATACTACAATCATGCGACATTAATAATTTCCTTCAGGAAAACGTTATTTATGACAAAACTACTTCTGAAAAAGTAAAAGAAGACTTAATCAGTAGTATTCCACTCTCAACAGGAATGGTGCAAGCGGGTGAAAGAATTGTGGACAGAGGAGAAATTGTGGATCATCATACATTCAATGTTCTGCGTTCACTGAAGATTATACATGAAAACAAGTCCGGGGGAACACAAAGGCAAAGTGTTATTATAATCGGCCAGTTTATCCTTGTTTTCGGACTTATGGGATGTTTCTGGCTGTATTTATGGTCTTTCCGTACACATATACTTAGAGACAAGAAAAATGTACTGTTTCTGTTGTGCTGTATATTTACCAGTGCAATTATGACAGAACTTTGTACGACCTACAGTTTGTTCAACATCTACATTATTCCTTATGCAATTGTTCCTATCGTAGTACGCACGTTCTTTGATTCCAGAACGGCATTGTTTACTCACATAGTAACAGTTTTGCTATGCTCATTAATGGCTCCATTTCCACATGAGTTCCTGGTATTACAGATGATTGCCGGAATGGTTGTTACATATAGTTTGCGTGAGTTGTCACAGCGTTCACAACTTATCCGAAGCGCTTTCTTCATTTATCTGGCATACACTCTGACATATATTGGAATGGTTTTATATCAGGAAGGAGATTTAAAGAAAATATACTGGATGATGATATTATTCTTCGGAATAAATTTCATTCTTCTTATGTTTGCATACGTACTTGTATATATGCTTGAAAAGATGTTTGGATATGTTTCAAGTATTACTCTGGTGGAATTGGCAAATATCAATACCGCTGTTCTAAAGAAACTTAGTGAGACTTGCCCTGGAACATTCCAGCACTCTCTTCAGGTTTCAATACTGGCTTCGGAAGCTGCGACACGAATCGGAGCTGATGCTCAGCTTGTACGTACAGGGGCGATGTATCATGATATAGGAAAGATGAGTAATCCTGCATTTTTCACCGAAAACCAGAATAATTTCAATCCTCATACACAATTGGCATTCGATGAAAGCGCACAGATTATAATAAGCCATGTAAATGAAGGTGTGAAAATCGCAGAAAAAGCATCTCTGCCTAAAGCTGTTATTGATTTCATACGAACTCATCACGGTAAAGGCAAAGCTAAATATTTCTACAATTCTTTCAGAAATAAATATCCTGACAGAGAAATAAATGAAGAACTTTTCACTTATCCTGGTCCAAATCCGTTCTCAAAAGAAACTGCAATACTTATGATGGCGGACTCTGTAGAAGCAACTTCAAGAAGTCTGAAAGAATATTCTGAAGAGAACATCAGAGAAATGGTCGACAAGATAATCGACAGCCAAATCGCTGACGGTTTGCTGAAAAATGCTCCTTTGACGTTCAGAGATGTTGAAACAATTAAGGACGTATTCACCAACAAACTGAAGATTATGTATCACACCAGAATAAGTTATCCGGACCTGAAGAAATAGTTTGTAAACAAAAAACATGAATAATATCTATGAAGAGAGGCTAGGCACTGACAAAATGCTGCCTCTGATTTTCAGAATGGCGATGCCGGCAATTGCCGCACAATTCGTCAATCTTTTATATAGCATTATAGACCGAATTTATATCGGTCATATTCCGGATATAGGAACAAATGCTTTGGCTGGTATAGGTGTTACCAGCTCAGTTATAATACTTATATCATCATTTTCTGCAATTGTTGGAGCCGGAGGTTCACCTCTGGCTGCTATTGCATTAGGTCAGGGAGACAGAAAAAGGGCAGGAAAGATTCTTGGCAACGGGTTTATCCTACTGATACTTTTTACCATAGTCACATCTCTCATCACTTATATATTTATGAGGCCGATTCTTTTATTCACCGGAGCATCGGCAAATACCATTGATTATGCTGTTGACTATCTTTCTATATATCTGTTGGGAACATTATTTGTTGAAATTAGTACTGGATTAAACGCATTCATAAACACTCAAGGAAGACCATCCATAGCTATGATGTCTGTTCTGATTGGAGCTTTTTTGAACATAATTCTAGATCCACTGTTTATTTTTGTTTTTAACCTGGGAGTAAAAGGAGCTGCTTTGGCAACAATAATTTCACAAGCTTTCAGCGCTATATGGATATTGTCATTCCTTACTTCAAACAAAGCGTCGTTGAAATTAGAAAAGAAATATATCAAGCTAAATAAAAAGATTATTATGTCCATTCTTGCTCTTGGTATTTCTCCTTTCATTATGGCAAGCACCGAAAGTCTGGTAGGTTTTGTATTGAACAGTAGTCTTAAAGAGTTTGGAGACATATATATCAGTTCACTTACAGTAATGCAAAGTGCTATGTTATTTGTAAGTGTTCCTTTGGCAGGATTTTCACAAGGTTTTATTCCTGTAGCAAGTTATAATTATGGACATGGGAATTATGACAGAGTTAAGGAATGCTTCAGAATTGTCGTAACTTTTATGTTCTCATTCAACTTTATACTGATAATACTAATGATATTGTTCCCTCATATTGTAGCATCAGCATTCACTAAAGATATTTTACTGATTGAAACTGTAGAAAAATCAATGCCTATATTCCTTTCTGGAATGACTATATTCGGTTTACAAAGAGCCTGCCAGAATATGTTTGTAGCACTAGGACAAGCCAAAGTCTCTGTTTTCATTGCTTTACTTCGCAAAGTAATACTTCTTATTCCTCTAGCTTTGATTCTGCCGAAATTTATGGGAGTAAACGGTATATTTGCTGCCGAAGGATTTTCTGATGCAACAGCAGCTATTATATGTACTGCAATCTTCGCACATCAATTCCCTAAAATACTAAAAAGAGTTGCCTGATAAATCAGACAACTCTTTTTCATATACATATATAATGAATATTACTTCAATCCTAATTTAGCTTTAATAGCAGCAGGGATTGCATCTTTGTGAACTACAATTGTCATAGTCTTATATTTCACAAATGTTTCAGAAGCATACCATGTTCCTTTGTACTTATTATCAGTTCCCCAAGAATTCTTAACCATATAGAATTTCTTTCCTGTCTGGTCTTTTGCTATACCATAAATAAGCATACCATGGTCGTCTGTAGTTTCATAGTTGTCATATGCTTCCTGACGCATTTCCTGAGTTACTTCGATTTCTTTACAAGGTTTTTCAATCATTTTCTGGATTTCCTTGTTTTTCTCAGATGCACTCAAGCCTAACCAACGATCCTGGTCTGAACCACTTCTTTCCATAGATTCAATATCCGGCATTACAGCAACGCCATTACGGTTAAAGCCTTTTTCACTTACGTCAGATGCCCAAGCTACGGTGTAACCATTGTTGATAGAATTATCAAATACCTGCATCAATTCATCAATAGGAAGATTGTATGAATTTGTCCAACGCCAGTTATCCTGAACTTCAATTGGGAATGCTGTATAGAATGGATGATGTGTATAAGATGTCAAAGAGACATAATTGTCTGCATCAATACCCAATTCATTAGCAAAGCTTTTTGGAGTATATTCTTTTCCTTTGTAAGTAAATTTCTCAGGAGTTTCACCAAGATAAGCATCGATTATACCATCAAAGCCTTTTTTCCACGCTGTTGAAAGCTTACGGTTAGGATTGCTTACAATAGCTTTCAGATAACCTGTAGCTGCAGCTTCCATTTCACCATGAGTATGCATCTTTTCTCCATAGTTTAGTCCTGTCATAACTTCTTCAGGAACTACACCATAATCACGAATAGCTCCAAGAACGTCATCGAAAGAACCACCTTGAGCAAAATTCAGACAGCCATGCAAACGAACATATTTCTCTGCTTTTTCCTTATAGTTTTGGCTTACAATGAACATTTCAGACAAATCATATTCACCTTTGCCCATACGAAGCAATTCTGATTCAATAAAACCAAGACCAGAGAAACACCAGCAAGTTCCTGTTCTGTTCTGATTCTTAACCGGAGTAATCTTTAACTCTTTCACTGGAGTGAAAACATACTCGTCCGCATTTTGTGCCTTAACACCTGAAAAAGCACAAGCCAGCAATAATGATGCTGCAACAACTGTTTTCTTCATACTAAAAGATATATTTGTTAACTATTAATTATTTCAGATAGCAAATATAAAGAAAAAGTAATTACTTTTGCTAAAAACTTATACTTTGTATAATTATTTCACTCAATTAATTTATGAAAATAACACTGATTGGTACCGGAAACATTGGTAGTTCCATTGTTCGCGGTTTGGCACAAGGCTCAATGCTTAGTGCAGCAGACATTACATGTACAGATCTTTTACCCGAAAACCTTGAAAGAATCAAAAAGGTTAATCCTGATTTTCAAACCACACAGGATAACAGGGAAGCTGTTAAAGAAGCAGACTATATTATTATTGCAGTAAAACCATGGAGAGTTGAATGTACACTGGCTGAAATTTGTCCGATTATTGATTTCAGTAAGCAGGCAATAATTTCTATTGCAGCAGGCGTTTCATTCGAACAATTACTTTCTTTTATTCCTAAAAACACAAAGAAAGTACATCCAACCCTATTCCGTGTAATACCAAATACTGCTATAAGCGTTATGAGCAGTATGACTTTTGTTGCTGCACATAATGCATCCCAAGAACAAACAGAAACAGTAATGAAAATGTTTGATGAATTGGGTAACGCTATGCTTATTGAAGAAAGGCTGATGAGCGCTGGGACAGCTCTTGCTTCATCCGGTATTGCTTTTGCATTACGTTATATTCGTGCAGCTATTGAAGGAGGAGTAGAACTTGGATTCTATCCGCAAGAAGCACAGGAAATAGTTACACATACAGTAAAAGGTGCTGTTGATTTGTTAATAGCAAATAAGACTAATCCTGAGGCTGAAATTGATAAGGTTACAACTCCTGGAGGTATCACAATCAAAGGTCTTAATGAAATGGAATTATCTGGCTTTACGTCTTCTGTAATTCGAGGATTAAAGGCCAGCAAATAATCATAATAATATTTCTAAGGAAACACTGCAGTGTTCCAAACCAAACATTGCAGTGTTTCT
This sequence comes from Parabacteroides sp. KHUB-01, assembly GCF_056640935.1. Lineage (NCBI taxonomy): Bacteria > Pseudomonadati > Bacteroidota > Bacteroidia > Bacteroidales > Tannerellaceae > Parabacteroides > Parabacteroides sp. KHUB-01. Next base: position 1,301,836 of record NZ_CM153256.1, read on the forward strand.
AAAATTTCTTCGCAGTGTTTTTACAATAACTACACTAAGTTTATAAACGAAAAAGAGACCCGATTCCTTGCGGAATCGAGTCTCTTCGCTTTCTAAAACGGCGGCTACCTACTCTCCCACTTTTACGCAGTACCATCGGCGTGATTGGGCTTAACTTCTCTGTTCGGAATGGGAAGAGGTGGAACCCCAATGCTATAACCACCTTAATATCTTTTTAAGGTCTTTAGTTTTTAAGTTTTTGAGTTTTTAAGTTTCTTACTCTTTAACTTAAAAGTTACATGTCTGTGACAATAAAGAGAGTTCTTTTAGTAGAACTAACACTGAACTTCCAGTGCCTTAAAATCTATCAATCCTTCCAATAAGGAAAAGTCTCGGGCAATTAGTACTACTCGGCTTTGACATCACTGTCTTTACACCTGTAGCCTATCAACGTCGTAGTCTACAACGACCCTCAGGGATATCTTATCTTGAGGCTGGCTTCGTACTTAGATGCTTTCAGCACTTATCCAATCCGAACTTAGATACCCGGCGGTGCACCTGGCGGTACAACCGGTAAACCAGCGGTTCGTCCAACACGGTCCTCTCGTACTAGTGTCAGAGCCCCTCAAATATCCTACGCCCACGATAGATAGAGACCGAACTGTCTCACGACGTTCTGAACCCAGCTCGCGTGCCACTTTAATGGGCGAACAGCCCAACCCTTGGGACCTTCTCCAGCCCCAGGATGTGACGAGCCGACATCGAGGTGCCAAACCATTCCGTCGATATGAGCTCTTGGGAATGATCAGCCTGTTATCCCCGGAGTACCTTTTATCCTTTGAGCGATGGCCCTTCCATACGGAACCACCGGATCACTATGCTCTAGTTTCCTACCTGATCGACTTGTATGTCTCCCAGTCAAGCACCCTTATGCCATTACACTCTGCGACCGGTTACCAATCGGTCTGAGGGTACCTTTAGAAGCCTCCGTTACGCTTTTGGAGGCGACCACCCCAGTCAAACTACCCACCATACAGTGTCCCCGCTTCTGCGGGTTAGAATTCAAACAATCAAAGGGTCGTATTTCAACGACGGCTCCACAAATACTGGCGTACCTGCTTCTTAGCCTCCGACCTATCCTACACATCAAGTGCCCAAATTCAATGTAAAGCTATAGTAAAGGTTCACGGGGTCTTTTCGTCCCATCGCGGGTAATCGGCATCTTCACCGATACTACAATTTCACCGAGCTCACGGTTGAGACAGTGCCCAGATCGTTACACCATTCGTGCAGGTCGGAACTTACCCGACAAGGAATTTCGCTACCTTAGGACCGTTATAGTTACGGCCGCCGTTTACTGGGGCTTCAATTCAATGCTTCTCTTGCGATGACATCTCCTCTTAACCTTCCAGCACCGGGCAGGTGTCAGGCTGTATACTTCATGTTAACTATTTCGCACAGCCATGTGTTTTTGTTAAACAGTCGCCTGGGCCTATTCTCTGCGGCCTGCCGAAGCAGGCGTCCTTTATCCCGAAGTTACAGGACCATTTTGCCTAGTTCCTTAACCGTGACTCACTCGAGCGCCTCAGTATTTTCAACCCAACTACGTGTGTCCGTTTGTGGTACGGGTACTTCATGAATATGTTTAGCGGATTTTCTAGGGAGCATGGTTACATCCATTTTGCCTTGTACAAGTACGCGGCATACTGTCAGGTTCGACTCTCTCTGCGGATTTGCCTACAGAAATCTTAATCTACACCCTTCAACCGGCTATTCCGTCAGCCGGCAGGACTGTCACTTCTCCGTCTCCACGTCACTCCATAAAGTAGTAACGGAATATTAACCGTTTCTTCCATCGGCTTCGCCGTTCGGCTTATCCTTAGGTCCCGACTTACCCTGATCCGATTAACGTTGATCAGGAAACCTTAGTCTTTCGGCGAGGAGGTTTCTCACCTCCTTTATCGTTACTTATACCTACATTTGCTTTTCCGGAAGCTCCAACAAAGGTCATCCTCTATCTTCAGCGCCGCCGGAATGCTCCCCTACCATCTCTTACGAGATCCACTGCTTCGGTAAATAGTTTTATGCCCGATTATTATCCACGCCAAACTCCTCGACTAGTGAGCTGTTACGCACTCTTTAAATGAATGGCTGCTTCCAAGCCAACATCCTAGCTGTCTCTGCAATCTGACTTCGTTAGTTCAACTTAACTATTATTTGGGGACCTTAGCAGGTGGTCTGGATTCTTCTCCTCTCGGACATGGACCTTAGCACCCATGCCCTCACTCCATGGCAATATATAACACGCATTCGGAGTTTATCTGGACTTGATAGGCGGTGAAGCCCTCGCATCCAATCAGTCGCTCTACCTCATGTTATACTAACCACAGGCTGCACCTAAATGCATTTCGGGGAGTACGAGCTATCTCCAAGTTTGATTAGCCTTTCACCCCTACCCTCAGCTCATTGGAACACTTTTCAACGTATACCCATTCGGACCTCCAGTTGGTGTTACCCAACCTTCATCCTGGCCAAGGGTAGATCACTTGGTTTCGCGTCTACTCCCAGTGACTATAACGCCCTATTAAGACTCGCTTTCGCTTCGGCTCCGTAACTTAATTACTTAACCTTGCCACTGAAAGTAACTCGTAGGTTCATTATGCAAAAGGCACGCCGTCACAGCACGAAGCTGCTCCGACCGCTTGTAGGCAGACGGGTTCAGGGTCTATTTCACTCCTCTGTTCGAGGTTCTTTTCACCTTTCCTTCACAGTACTGGTTCGCTATCGGTCTCTCGGGAGTATTTAGCCTTACGGGATGGGCCCCGCTGATTCACACAGGATTTCTCGTGTCCCGCGCTACTCAGGATTCCACTAGGCTTCGTTATCGATTCGTATACCGGGCTGTCACCGTCTTTGGCCGTTCTTTCCAAAACGTTCTACTTCGATAATTTCTTGCCACAGCGTGGTCCTACTACCCCGATATTGCCTAGACAACATCGGTTTGGGCTGTTCCGCGTTCGCTCGCCACTACTTGCGGAATCACTTTTGTTTTCTCTTCCTACGGGTACTTAGATGTTTCAGTTCCCCGCGTTCGCTTCTCTAACGAGATGGCAGGTCTTCAACCTGCCGGGTTGCCCCATTCGGAGATCCCGGGATCAGGGATTATTTGCATCTCCCCCGGGCTTTTCGCAGCTTATCACGTCCTTCTTCGCCTCCGAGAGCCAAGGCATCCACCGTCTGCCCTTGCTTACTTTTCCTTATCTGGTACATCAACGTACCGGATTGATATATCTTAAGCTTGCTCTACTTTTTAAAAACTTTCTCTTTATCGTCCAACATGTCAAAGATCTTATACCTTTTTCAAGGCTATGTGGAGAATAACGGATTCGAACCGTTGACCCTCTGCGTGCAAGGCAGATGCTCTAGCCAGCTGAGCTAATCCCCCGTTTTTTCATTTGCGGCTGCAAAGGTATGAAACTTTTTTCTTTTCCGCAAATAAAAAGGAAAGAAATTTTTCATCGTTTCTTTCCGGAGTAGTCCCAGGCAGAGTTGAACTGCCGACCTCTACATTATCAGTGTAGCGCTCTAACCAACTGAGCTATAGGACTGTCAACTTTGCCGGTTTCCCAGCTTCATCTTTCTCTTTTTCTATCTTTTTTTCATATATCCAACCGTAGTACAAGTGGAGATTCAATACCACTTGATAATCTTCACGGAAACTCTCGCTCCAGAAAGGAGGTGTTCCAGCCGCACCTTCCGGTACGGCTACCTTGTTACGACTTAGCCCCAGTCACCAGTTTTACCCTAGGCCGTTCCTTGCGGTTACAGACTTCAGGTACTCCCGGCTCCCATGGCTTGACGGGCGGTGTGTACAAGGCCCGGGAACGTATTCACCGCGCCATGGCTGATGCGCGATTACTAGCGAATCCAGCTTCACGGAGTCGAGTTGCAGACTCCGATCCGAACTGAGACGTGGTTTCGAGATTAGCTCCCTGTCGCCAGGTCGCAACTCTTTGTCCACGCCATTGTAACACGTGTGTCGCCCCGGATGTAAGGGCCGTGCTGATTTGACGTCATCCCCGCCTTCCTCACAGCTTACGCTGGCAGTCCCGCTAGAGTCCTCAACTTTACTTGTTAGTAACTAACGGCAAGGGTTGCGCTCGTTATGGCACTTAAGCCGACACCTCACGGCACGAGCTGACGACAACCATGCAGCACCTCGCAAGCGGTCATTGCTGAAAGAAGTGTTTCCACTCCGGTCCCCCTGCGTTCAAACCCGGGTAAGGTTCCTCGCGTATCATCGAATTAAACCACATGTTCCTCCGCTTGTGCGGGCCCCCGTCAATTCCTTTGAGTTTCACCGTTGCCGGCGTACTCCCCAGGTGGATTACTTAACGCTTTCGCTGTAGAGCTTACATTATATCGCAAACTCCTAGTAATCATCGTTTACTGCGTGGACTACCAGGGTATCTAATCCTGTTCGATACCCACGCTTTCGTGCTTCAGTGTCAGTTATGGTTTAGTAAGCTGCCTTCGCAATCGGAGTTCTGCGTAATATCTATGCATTTCACCGCTACACTACGCATTCCGCCTACCTCAAACACACTCAAGTCTCCCAGTATCAATGGCAATTTTATGGTTAAGCCACAAACTTTCACCGCTGACTTAAAAGACCACCTACGCACCCTTTAAACCCAATAAATCCGGATAACGCTCGCATCCTCCGTATTACCGCGGCTGCTGGCACGGAGTTAGCCGATGCTTATTCATGGGGTACATACAAGATCCCACACGTGGAATTTTTTATTCCCCTATAAAAGAAGTTTACAATCCATAGAACCTTCATCCTTCACGCGACTTGGCTGGTTCAGACTTCCGCCCATTGACCAATATTCCTCACTGCTGCCTCCCGTAGGAGTCTGGTCCGTGTCTCAGTACCAGTGTGGGGGACCTTCCTCTCAGAACCCCTATCCATCGTCGGTTTGGTGGGCCGTTACCCCGCCAACTGCCTAATGGAACGCATGCCTATCTATCAGCGATGAATCTTTAACAAATATTCCCATGCGGGACCCCTGTTTTATGCGGTATTAATTCATCTTTCGATGAGCTATCCCCCTCTGATAGGTAAGTTGCATACGCGTTACTCACCCGTGCGCCGGTCGCCGGCAATAGTTGGCAAGCCAACTATCCCGCTGCCCCTCGACTTGCATGTGTTAAGCCTGTCGCTAGCGTTCATCCTGAGCCAGGATCAAACTCTTCGTTGTTATAAATTGTTTATGTCTTATGCTCAAGATTCCGTTACTTCACGATTTATCAAGTATTGACGGTATTTATTCTCAAAATACTTGTACTACTTGTTGATATATGTAATATTTTCAAAGAACTTAGTCGCTATCGTTATTTTTGATTGCGGTTGCAAAGGTAAGAACTTTTATTTTAATCTTCCAAATTTTTTTCGGAAGTTTTTTTTGTTTTTTTCTTCAGCTTTCGGAATTTCGCTTGGATTTACCAACCTCACCTATCTCTGACAGAATTACTTTCCTTTACCTCTTCATCATGTTGACTACCGCATCTCTCTCGATTGCGGGTGCAAAAGTAGAACGGATTTTTGAATCTGCAAAATATTTTGGGAAGAATTTTTAAATTATTTTTAAGTTTGGCTGAGTATCAGTGGAATAGAAAGGGAAGTTTTTTTAGAAGACAAGTTGACGAGAAAACAAGATTACAAGATGATGGAGAAAAACATTACAAAATCATTTATGAACTTCTTCATAATAAATTCTACGATTCATAATTATAATAACCCCTATTCATCATATTAAATTTATTAACTCACCTAGGTGGGTTAATCGGCTCACCTAGGTGGATTGATTGGCTCACCTAGGTGAATCGATATTTTTATTACAATAAATTCAATATATGATTTAGTAGAACTATAATTATTAATTAGATAATTCAGGGATTACAAATAATTAGATAGTTTCAACTCACAATAAATGTTACCCGTTATATTTATTATTAAATCTATTTATGATAACATATCAGAAGTATGTGATTAATTGCAAAAAGATATTTCCAAAAGCCTATAAGAAGTATTTTACCAGTATTTTTTTGTAATTTTGCGCCCACTAAACAAAATTCTATGATAAATTGGTTTGAAGAAACATTCCTACAACCAACGATGGTGCAAGCTGTAACTATGATTTCAATAGTTTCTGCTGTAGGGCTATATTTGGGAAGAATTAAATTCTTCGGTGTTTCATTAGGTATTACGTTTGTATTTTTTGCCGGAATCCTAGCCGGTCATCTTGGAGTTGTCGTTAATAAGGACATGCTTTTGTTCGCACAAAGTTTTGGACTTATCATTTTCGTTTACACACTCGGTTTGCAGGTTGGTCCCAGCTTTTTCTCATCATTAAAAGAGGGCGGTGTTATATTAAACTCATTATCCATGGCTGTTGTTTTCATCGGCTTGGTAATGGCGTTAGTACTACATTATATAACAGATATTAGTCTTTCAGACATGATGGGGCTTCTTTCGGGAGCCGTAACAAACACTCCGGCACTTGGTGCAGCCCAACAAGCTCTTTTGCAGATTGACCCAACTAACACCAAAGGCGTTACCGACATGGCTCTTGCCTGTGCCGTAACATATCCGCTTGGAGTTGTAGGTGTAATCCTTGCTATAATACTTCTTAAAGCTCTTTTTGCAAAAAGAACTCAGGAAACGTCAAAAGCCATAAAAGATACACAAACTTATGTTGCTGAATTTTCAGTTTGTAATCCAGCCATATACGACAAGCAAATCAAGGATGTGATGAAACTTACGGATCGTCACTTCGTTATTTCAAGAGTGTGGAGAAAAGGGAAAGTAAGCATACCAACTTCTGACACGACTTTGGAACAGAACGACCATTTGCTGATTATTTCTGTAAAATCTGACGTTGAAAACATAAAAGTTTTATTTGGAGAACAGGAAAATGTTGACTGGAATAAGGAAGATATTGACTGGAATGCTATTGACAGCCAGCTTATTTCACGTAGAATCCTTGTATCAAGAAATAGAATCAATGGAGTAAAGTTAGGTTCGCTCAGACTTAGGAATCTGTATGGTATAAATATCACCCGAGTTAACAGAGCCGGAATTGACTTGTTTGCATCACCCGACCTTCGCCTTCAGATTGGAGATAAACTTACTATAGTTGGTGAAGCAAATGCTGTTAACAATGTTGGTAAAATATTGGGAGACGAAGTAAAACGACTTAAAAATCCAAATCTTCTTGCAGTGTTCGTAGGTCTTGCATTAGGAGTAATACTAGGTTCTATTCCTATTGCTATACCAGGTATGACAACTCCTGTAAAACTTGGTATTGCTGGTGGACCAATAATTGTCGGTATTCTGATGGGTGCATTTGGTCCTCGTTTCCATCTGACAACATACGCAACACAAAGTGCAAACTTGATGATGCGCCAGTTCGGTATCGTGATTTATCTTGCAGGACTGGGTATTGACGCAGGTGCACATTTCTTTGAGACTGTTTTCAGGGCTGAAGGTCTGTTATGGATAGGAATAGGTTTCCTTCTGACTATTATCCCAGTAATAATTGTTGGTATTATAGCTTCACAATTCCTCAAAGTGGATTATGCCCAGAATGTCGGTATGTTATGTGGAAGTATGGCAAATCCGATGGCATTGAACTATGCCAATACAACAGTTGAAGGAGATGAACCATCAGTTGCTTATGCAACAGTTTATCCCCTATCAATGTTTGTCCGAGTCATATTGGCACAAATAGTTCTCCTACTGTTAAGTTAGGAGAACACTCTATTACAACGTATAAATACTTTTTCGCCATTGAATAATGTTGTGGCGAAAATATATATATCACCGCCGTCCTTGATTTTACATTTCTTTCGCAGTTCATCAACCGAAAGAGGGAAATTACGGACGGCGATGTTTGCTTTAGGAACAGACTTCCCTATTGTTTTACACAACTTACTGCTGAATGGCAGAACTTCCTCAACTTTGAATATTCGCCCAGGGAAATCACTAACCATATCTAAGGATGTGTATAAATGACTATTTGAATGAAGTTTATCCAATCCATAATGAAAAGCAACAGACTTAAATGCTCCAGCCTTCATTATAGAAGAATTTGGTTCATACAGATATCCCAAAACATTATCTGAATATTTAACGTCTGAAATAGCTTCACTTTCCATCGTGAATGAAAACAAATCTTCCTTGCCTGAAGAATTATAATTTACACAAACCACAGGAACACTACTCCTATTTACCGTTTCTCTTTCCAAAACAAACAAAAGCTCCTTGCATTCATTCTTTACTGAAATAACATGTATCTCAGAAACTGACGGCAACAAGTCCATTGTCTGACGTATATCAGCCATTGGAGAAATTTTAGCTATAACACGAGGAGATTTCTTATACAAATAAGGTAAAAGAACTGTCAAATCAGGTTCGCAATCATTAAGAGCATATACTCGTTTGTTTCCGTCGCCTCTACGTGCCGGGTCAATATAGAACACATCTACTTCAGGCAAATCAGCGACAGACTGAGCTGAGTCTTCATTTATTACAGTTATATTCTCAGCACTAAGAAATATAAAATTATCACGCGCCGCATCACAATATTCGGCATAGCGCTCCATATAAATTACAGACTTCACTTTTCGTGAAAAGAAAAATGAATCAATTCCCAAACCTCCGGTGAGGTCACATAATATATCATCAGCTCCAACCAGGCGTTGTTTGTACATTGCAGTTACTTCTGAAGAACATTGCTCTGCCGTAATTTTAGCAGGAAAGATCAAATTATCGTTAGCGAACCACGAAGGCAACTTATCCTTTATCTGCCGGCGAGACAAAATCTGCTCAACCAGAAAAGGTATATTCAAATCCGGGAAACGCGAAGCCGAAAGCAAAAGTTTATTCACATCATCAGATGCATGTTCGCGCAAAAATTCTTTTTGTTCCAATGTCAGTTTCATTATGCAAAGATATGATTTTGGAAAATAGAATAAGAATTATAAGACTTATCTTAAAATAAAATTGTATATTTGCTTAATATAAAACGAATTTAAAACATATAAAATATGGCACTTAACATTGGAGATAAAGCTCCTGAAATATTGGGAACTGACGAAAACGGTAAAGAAATCAAACTTAGTGATTTCAAAGGAAAGAAACTTGCTCTTTATTTCTATCCGAAAGACAATACATCCGGTTGTACAGCTGAAGCATGCAGCTTGCGTGACGGCTATGAAGAATTGCAGAAAGCCGGTTATGAAATTGTCGGCGTCAGCAAAGACAGTGCAAAGTCACACCAGAATTTCATTGCCAAGCAGAATCTTCCTTTCCGTCTGATTGCTGATACAGAAACAACACTTCAGCAGCAGTTTGGCGTATGGGCTGAAAAAAAGATGTGCGGCAGAACTTATATGGGAACTTTACGCACCACTTTCATCATTGATGAAAACGGAGTTATTGAAAAGATATTCGGTCCAAAAGAAGTGAAAACTAAGGACCACGCAAACCAAATCTTAGGAAAATAATATTCAGAAAACTAAACCAAACGAAAAAATGGCAAAAGAAGAAAATATCTTTGAAAACAACGCGCCGGAAAATGGAGGAAAGCCTGCTATCAATGCAGACAAACTGAAAGCCCTGCGTGCAGCTATGGAAAAGATAGAGAAAAACTATGGTAAAGGCTCTATCATGAAACTCGGAGATGAACATATCGAAAATATAGAAGTCATCCCTAGTGGTTCAATTGCTTTGAATGCTGCACTCGGAGTTGGAGGTTATCCAAAAGGACGAATCATTGAGATTTACGGTCCGGAATCTTCAGGTAAGACAACATTGGCAATCCACGCTATTGCAGAAGCTCAAAAGGCTGGCGGTATCGCAGCATTCATTGACGCAGAACATGCTTTCGACCGTTTCTACGCAGAAAAACTTGGTGTTGATGTTGACAATCTTTGGATTTCACAGCCGGATAGCGGTGAGCAGGCTTTGGAAATTGCAGAACAGCTTATTCGTTCATCAGCTGTTGACATCGTAGTTGTTGACTCTGTTGCAGCTCTTACTCCAAAAGCTGAATTGGAAGGAGACATGGGCGACAGCAAAATGGGCTTGCAAGCTCGATTGATGTCACAAGCATTGCGTAAGCTTACTGCTGCAATCAACAAAACAAATACAACTTGTATTTTCATCAACCAGTTGCGTGATAAAATCGGTGTAATGTTCGGTAATCCAGAAACAACTACCGGTGGTAATGCATTGAAATTCTACGCTTCAGTTCGTCTTGATATCCGCAGAATCGGACAGTTGAAAGACGGTGAAGAAGTGAAAGGTAACCAGGTGAGAGTAAAAGTTGTGAAAAACAAGGTGGCACCACCTTTCCGCAAAGCAGAATTCGATATTATGTTCGGCGAAGGTATTTCTAAATCCGGTGAAATTATCGACCTTGGAACAGAACTTAATATCATAAAGAAAAGCGGTTCATGGTACAGCTACAATGACACAAAACTGGGACAAGGACGCGACGCGGCAAAACAGTGTGTGGCTGACAATCCGGAATTGGCAGAAGAATTGTCAAATCTGATATTCGAAGCATTGCACGATAAATAACTTTCAGGAGACAAGTTGACAAGTGAACAAGTTGACTAGCTTTTCAATAGAAAAGGCTGTTACTTTTTCTTGTCAACTTGTTTCTTGTTATTTCTATCAAATAAACAAAAATACTTCATTCAAAATGACAGATAAGCAGCAATATCGTTTGTTATGCCAAACAGAAGAATCAATTCCTATTTATTCCAGGGATTGGTGGCTTGATATTGTTTGCGGAACAAATAATTGGAACGTATTGCTTGCCACAAAAAAGAATGGAGAAATAATTTCAGCATTCCCTTATTTTGAACCATGCCGAGGAGTTATCACAATGCCTTTCTACACTCAAACCATGGGTCCGTGGTTTTCTCCGGCAAATAGTAAAGAAACTTATAGGAAGAAAGTAACTCAAAGGCAAGACATACTGAAGCTGTTTATTTCCGAACTTAACAAAACAGATTTTTTCCATCAGAATTTCAATTATGAAATAACAGACTGGCTACCTTTCTATTGGGATGGTTACAAACAAACTACACGTTATACATATATCCTCAATAATATAAAGGAACATGAATCTGTATGGCTTCAGATGAGTTCCAATATCAGAAGAAATATCACAAAGGCACAGGATAAAAATAAAATAACAGTAAAGAAAAATATTCCTATTGAAGATTTCCTAAAGGTTCAAAGCCTGACATTTAAAAGACAAAATCTTAATAGTCCTAAAGGAGAAAATGTGCTCATAAAGCTGATAAAGGAAAGCAGAAAAAGAAAACAAGGAGATATTTGGGGCGGCTATGACGAACAAGGGAATTTGCATGCTGCAGCATTCATTGTTTGGCAACAAAGTTCAGCCTATTACATTGCCGGCGGCGGAAATCCCAAACTAAGAGATTCCGGAGCGCATGCGCTTGTTCTTTGGACAGCGATAAAAGAATTATCAGCTATAACCGACAGATTCGACTTCGAAGGCTCTATGATTCCGGGAGTTGAAAGATTTTTTAGGGAATTTGGGGCAAAACAATATCCTTTCTTCACAATAAACAAAGGGAATTTAAGTTTATTAAATAGGATTAAGATAAAACTATCCTATTTGATAAAGAATTTTAGCAAAGCAAATGCAAGGAACAATTGAATATATCATAAAGTTTCTGATTGGGACAGAACAAACCGGCAGTTTATATGGAAAAATTGGATATACATCAGACAGAAATCTGTTTGAGAAATATTCTGTAGTGATTATTCCTTCCGGATTTTTCGACTCCGGTATTTATGGAACTGCATCATCTATCCCATCATTTCCTCTTGAATATGTTGATGGAGTGCCACTACTTTTCGGCTCAAACCGAAAAGAATGGTATGACGGCACATTATTAATATATGCAGATATCATAGCAAGTTCCTACTTTCTGATGACAAGATATGAGGAAATTGTAAAAAGAAACATAAGAGATATTCACGGACGATTTCCGGGAAAAGAATCTACTCCTTATAAAGGCAATTTCCTAAACAGACCGATAATCGAGGAATATGGTTCGTTGCTCAGAAACTGGCTTAGAGAAGTTTATAGCGACAAGGAAATAAAAGAACCCGAAAAAGGATTTCAAAAAATATGGCTTACCCACGATGTTGACGCTCCATTCTTTTGCAAATCGATACGCAATCTTCTAAGAGAAACGATTAAGGGCTGCGGACTGAAGAATGCTTGGCGAATGTATCGGGATAAATACGAAAATGACCCTTATTTCACATTCCCATGGTTCACCGAACAAGAAAAAGAACTAAAAAAGAAAAAAGGAGAACTATGCCAAACTATCTACTTCATAAAAGGTGGAGGAAACAGCAAAGTAGACAAACCTTTTTATTACAAAAACTCAAAATCTATCAGCAAAGTTTGTGAAATATGCGGAGCCGACAATAATATATTAGGTCTTCATACCAGCTATTCTTCAAGTATTAATCCAGCAAACATAACAAAGGAGAAATATAATCTTGAAAAGATATGCGGCAAAGAAATAACATTCAACAGGCATCATTTCCTTTGCTGTCGTGAACCTGAAGATTTGGATGAACTGGAAAAAGCGGGAATAACAGATGATTTCACTATGGGATATGCAGACGTGAACGGATTCCGACTAGGAACATGCCGCCCCGTAAGATGGATAAATCCTCTTACCAAAAGGCTTTCGGACCTTGTGCTGCATCCGCTGACTTGCATGGACGTTACCTTTAGCGAAAAAAGCTATATGGCAATGAGTGAAACTGAAGCAATAGAATATTGCATTAATATTGTCAAATCAATATACGAACACAATGGCGAAGTTGTTTTGCTTTGGCACAATGAGAATATCAGTGATTTTATGACAAAAGGGAATTTCAATCATCGCCATGTTTATAAAACAATATTAGAAACTCTGAGTAACTTATGAAAATATTGATATTATGTGATATGTTTCCACCGGCTTTTGCTCCGAGAATGGGATATTTATGCAAATACCTTAAAAGAGCAGGATGGAGACCTTATGTCGTTACAGAACAGATAAACGAAAATATGTTTGCCTTTCTTGCTGACGGAATATCTGTTTCATATGTTAATTACTACCACTTCAAGAATCCGGTTTTGAACAAACTGGAATGGATAATTACATTCTTTCTTGATTTCTTTTTCCATTTTAAAGACAGAAGAATGTATAATGCAGCCAAAAGATATGTTGAAAAGGAAAATATAGAAGCTGTTCTGTGCAGCACTTACCGAACTTTTCCACTTCCTGCCGCACTCAGGATTGCAAAGGAATATAATCTTCCTTTAATTGCAGACCTGAGAGATATTGTTGAACAATACGCATCAGATGAATATATATCAAAAAAGTTTCATACTTTCCCGGCTCTCGACAGATTGATTGTGAAATGTTTCAAGAATCATTTGCTGAAAAATCGCAACAAAGTTATAGAATCGGCAGACTGCGTTACTACTGTTTCAACCTGGCATGTGGAAACTCTTAGCAAATACAATAAGAATACTCGTCTGATATATAACGGATATGACCCGGAACTTTTCTATCCGTCACACCCGACAACAAAGAAGTTTATTCTATCATATACAGGAAGAATTCTCAGTTTGGGAATCAGAGACCCGCGGCCATTATTTGAAGCGATTGAAAGATTACACAATAATAATCTGATATCACCGGAAACGCTTCGTATGGCTTGGTATGTTGATTCAAATTCTGAGGCAATATTGAGAGAAGAATCTGCAAAATACAATGTATGCCAATATATGGACTATCATCCATATATTCCTGCAAACGAAATACCACAGCTTCTGCACAATAGCAGTATTCTTCTGCAAATAGCTAATAAATGTGACGATAATGGTCCGAAAGGAATTATGTCCACCAAACTATTCGAAGCCATGGCAACAGAAAAACCTCTGCTTTGTGTGCGCAGTGACGAAAGCTGCTTGGAAGAAACTATCCGGAAAACAAAAACCGGAGCAAGCGCAAGAAATGCAGATGAAGCTTATGACTTTATCCTGGAGAAGTATGAACAATGGAAAAAACAAGGATACACTTCCGTATCGCCGGATAAAGAAGCGGTTGAGAGATTCTCTCGCAAAAAACAAGCTGACGAATTTATGTCTATCTTTACCGAACTAATTCAAAAGAAAAGGAATGGATAAATATCTGAACATTATATCTCTGAATATTCCATGGCCTGCCAACTATGGCGGAGTGCTCGACATATATTATAAAATGAAAGCTTTGCACGAATGTGGTGTAAAAATCATTTTGCATTGTTTCGAATATGAAAGACCAAGAACTTCGGAACTGGAAAAGATATGCCACGAAGTGCATTATTATAAAAGAAGAACCGGACTTCTGCCCAATCTCACATATCTGCCATACAACGTATATGGAAGAAAAGACAAGAATCTGATAAAGAATCTGCTGAAAAACGATTATCCTATTCTTTTCGAAGGACTTCACTCCTGTTATTATCTCAGCGACAAACGTCTGAGAAACAGATTTAAGATTTTCCGTGAATGCAATATCGAGCATGACTATTACAATGCTTTGTCGTATTCTACCGACAATATTATAAAGAAAAGTTTCTTCAAACTCGAAGGTCTAAGATTCCGTCTATTCCAGAAAAATGTGAAATGGGCAGACTTGCTCATATCTGTTTCCACTACAGATGCAGATTATCTTAGAAAAGTATTTCCGGAGAAAAAGGTTGAATTTATCCCATGCTTTCATGCGAACGAGAAAATAACAACTTTGACAGGGAAATCAAATTATATACTTTATCACGGTAAATTGTCCGTTCCGGAAAATGAAAAGGCAGTTCTTTTCCTCATCAAAAATGTGTTCTGCAAACTGAAACACAAATGTATAGTAGCAGGAATGGACCCGTCTGATGATATATATAAAGCAGCATCTTCTTATAATAATATAGAAATTATCCCCAATCCGGAACAAAACAAAATGGAAGAGCTTATCAGTCAGGCTCAGATTCATACGTTGGTAACTTTCCAGGACACAGGACTGAAACTTAAACTGCTTAACAGTCTGTTTGGCGGACGTCATACTTTAGTAAACTCACTTATGCTTGCCGGAAGCGGGCTTGACAGTCTTTGCCGCATTGCAAACACACCGGAGGAAATGATAAGCGAATGTAATCGTCTGATGGAAATTCCTGTGGATGAAAAGATTATTGCACAACGTGAAAAACTTCTTTTCCCTGCTTTCTCAAACAAAGAGCAGGCAAAGAAACTGATAAAAATGATTTATGGAGAATAAAAACATATACGATTCTGCATGCCAACTGGCTGATAAACTGACAAAGATTGATTTCGGGAAATTGCCTATAAGCGATTATAACAAGGCTTATATCAATCGTCTGAAACCGGCTTTTCATTACTATATGAGTATTTACGCCAGATGTATTGCCCTAGGACTTGAATCGTTTAAAGGTAATATAAACGAAACTACTCTTGTGGATTTCGGTGGCGGAAGCGGATTTCTCAGCATTTTTGCCAGTTATCTTGGATTCAGAAATATAATATATGTTGATATAAATCCTAAATCTGTACAAACTGTATCTGTCCTTAAAGAGGAGACCGGTTACGGACCAAACACCGTAATTGAAGGTTCGTCTGCCGCCTTAGCCAAATGGTGCGCAGAAAACAACGTTTCTCCACATTTGCTGATTGCCACTGATTTAATCGAGCATGTGTATGATTTAAATCCTATGTTCGACGAATTATCTGCCATAAACAATCAAATGGCAATGATATTCACAACAGCCTCAACGCCTTTCAACCCAATTGTGAAAAGAAGATTGCACAAAGCAATGGTGGCTTGTGAAAAAGGAAATATGGAAAATCCCAATTACTATACTTTGAGATTTGATTTCATAAAAAAGGAATTACCGAATGCCTCGGATGATGAAGTCGCAAAATTGGCAGAACTGACCAGAGGAATGATTTTCCAGGATATAAGGAAAGCTATCGAATCAAACAATTTCCCTCAAACGGCAGACCGTTATAACACTTGCGACCCAAGAAACGGAAACTGGATGGAAAGAATTCTTCCTATTTCTTCCTATGAAGAATTAGGCAAAAAACACGGATATACAATAAACGTGGAAAAAGGATTTTACAATGTAAGGCGCAATAAACCTTTAGCCGCAACATTATGCAAAGCCATAAATTGTTTTATCCGGAAAAGCGGAAAAGCAGGATTTTCACTTGCTCCTTTCATCATTCTGCAATTCAGCTTCAAGAGATAAAAGTCCATTCATAACATATTCCCGCTTCATATCTCCGGGTTTCAGAATGCAATCATTCCACTGCAGAAGGTCAATATCCAGTGATATTTTCCCGATTATTTTGCTTTCTGCAGTGCGTCCGCTTTCCCTTTCCAAAGACTTGAAGAAAGAAACAAGCTCGTCTTTCAAGTAATCAGTATCAGCTATGGCTACGCAATTCAGAAACAAATCCTCACAATGCCAATTACATGGCTTGGTATAGACAGCCTTCGAAAATACTATATCAGGCAACAGTTTCCTCAACTCATCACAAGCCCAGTCAATATTCTTCTTTGGTGATAAATTGGAACCTAACGATAATATTATTCTGTTTCTTCCTTTATTCATATTGTTAAAATCCTCTCTCCTATACAAAATCAAAACAAGTTTTTATTTTGCTCTTCCGAGCCGCGTCTTATCATATGTAAAGATAAGCAAACTTGCCCGATAAAGAATTGATTTAGGAAGAATATATGATCATATTAATCAATAAAGGGTGTGGCATAATTTATCCATGAATAATGCAGATTACATTATTTTCTAAATAACGTGAGTTCGACGAATTAAAAATGCTAACAGATTTGGAGAATGAATTATTCCGAGAAAAAGGACATAAAATTAAGGCTGAAAGCCTTTTTATAGCCCAGGGCGTGAGCCCTGGGTCACAGACACATAATAAAACAAAGCTCTGAAGGAGCGACACAATGTTCTGTTATGGTTTCATCGTTAATAGAGAGTCGCTCTTTCAGAGCTTAGAACGGATGGTGGTTGCATTTACCCAGGGCTCACGCCCTGGGCTATACAAATCAGTCAAATGCCTGATTTGACAAGGCTTTCAGCCTTGATTGATAGATCAGAATTCGTCGAACTCACGTTAGATATTGACTGAAAGCCTAATAATCCCAAACAACTACAATTAAGTTTAAAACTAAAGCTCAGTTTTTATAAATCATGTCTTAGTTTTTACAAACTGAAACTAAGATTGAAAAAACTAAGCTTTAGTTTTAAGAATATATACTTATCTCCGTGGAAAAACAATTATTATCTGTAACTGGCAATGCCTGAAATACCTGAATGTAGGTATTGTTCAAGACATATATTACTCGTAAATTTGTGCGTGTTTTTTACCGAAAATAAAAATGAGATTATCAGAACTTCGCACAGGCGAAAAAGGAATTATTGTTAAGGTAATGGGACGCGGAGCTTTCCGCAAACGCATTATCGAGATGGGATTTATAAGAGGTAAAGAAGTTGAAGTAATAAAGAATGCACCACTAAAAGATCCTATTCACTACAGAGTAATGGGCTACGACGTTTCGCTTCGCCGCAACGATGCCCAACTAATTGAAGTTGTAAGCGCAGCCGAATTTGCAAAAGAAGAAAAAACAAGACTTGGCGAAAGGTCTATCGACAGCTATATCACACCTTCCGATGAAGAACTGCACAAAATGGCTCTCCACAAAGGTAAGATTATTAATGTTGCCCTTGTTGGAAATCCTAATTGCGGAAAGACATCTTTGTTCAATTTCGCTTCGGGCGCACATGAGCATGTCGGTAACTACAGCGGTGTGACTGTTGATGCAAAAGAAGGCACATTCCACCACAAGGATTATACTTTCAAAATAGTGGATTTGCCGGGAACATATTCCCTATCCGCTTATTCCCCGGAAGAACTTTACGTAAGGAAACATTTGAATGATGAGCAGCCGGATGTTGTAATCAATGTCGTTGATACTTCGAATCTGGAAAGAAATCTATATCTTACCTGCCAGCTTATCGACATGGACGTCAGAATGGTGATTGCCCTCAACATGTATGACGAACTGGAAAAACAGGGAAATAAGTTCGACCATGAATCTCTGTCAAAGATGCTCGGTATTCCAATGATACCAACCATCAGTAAAACAGGCTTCGGTATAGAAGATTTGTTCGACAGAGTTATAAAAGTATATGAAGAGGAAGACCCTATTCTCCGCCATATCCATATCAATTACGGAGAAATTCTGGAAAAAGGCATCAACAATGTTTACAGAACTCTCAAGAACGAGCCCAATATCCCAACCAGCTACTCACGCCGTTATCTGGCTATAAAGCTGATGGAGCGCGACAAGGAAATTGAGAAATTTGTCGAGACATTAAGTAATCCTAAGGAAATCCTGCAGGAAAGAGACAGAAATATCAACCACATTGAGGAATTGCTGAAAGAAGATACAGAAACATCCTTCACAAACGCCAGATACGGATTTATCTCCGGAGCTTTGCGCGAGACATTTGAACAGGCAAAAATGAAGGAGGTGACAAGCACACAGATAATCGACACGTTTGTCACACATAAAGTGCTTGGTTTCCCGATATTTATTCTTTTCATGTGGTTCATGTTTGAAGCGACATTCCGTATCGGTGAATATCCGATGGGATGGATTGAATCTCTTGTCGGAATGATAAGTGAGTTTATGAGAAACAATATGTCCGAAGGTCCGCTCAAGGACTTGATAGTTGACGGTATCATAGGAGGTGTCGGCGGTGTCATCGTATTCCTTCCAAACATCATCATATTGTATGCTTTCATATCTTTCATGGAAGACTCCGGATATATGGCACGAGCTGCCTTTATAATGGACCGCATAATGCACAAGATGGGGCTTCACGGGAAATCATTCATTCCTCTGGTTATGGGATTTGGATGTAACGTTCCGGCAATCATGGCATCACGAACCATCGAAAGCCGTAACAGCCGTATGATTACGATGCTTATAAATCCGCTGATGAGCTGTAGCGCACGTCTGCCGGTTTATATTTTGCTGACAGGTGCATTTTTCCCTAAAAATGCAGGAAGTATATTATTAGTATTATATGTATCCGGCATTTTGCTTGCCGTTCTGATGGCACGTCTGTTCAGAAGATATTTGTTTAATGAAGAAGATGTTCCTTTCGTAATGGAACTTCCGCCTTACAGACTCCCGACAGGAAAGTCTATACTTCTGCATATGTGGGAAAAGGCAAAGCAATATCTTCATAAGATGGGAGGAGTTATCCTTGTTGCTTCAATCATTATATGGTTCTTGAGCTATTTCCCTCAGCATTCAGCAGACGAAGCTGCTATTGGATCTCAAATTGCCCAAATAGAACAAACATCAAATGGCAATTTAACAGCAGAACAGGAAACTTCACTGGCAACTTTGGAAAAACAGAAAACAACTGTTCACCAGCAGAATTCATATATCGGACGTATCGGACAAGCCATACAACCGGTTCTTGCTCCTCTTGGTTTTGACTGGAAAATGAGTGTAAGTCTTATGACTGGTATGGCTGCCAAAGAAGTTGTTGTCAGCACATTGAGCGTATTATATACTGGAGAAGCAGACGATGAAAACACTCAAGCACTCGACCAGCAGATGAAGCAGGACAAATATCCGGACGGAACGCCGGTGTTTACACCTCTGGTTGCATTGAGCTTCATGTTGTTTGTCCTGATATATTTCCCATGTATCGCAACAGTTTCGGCAATAGTCAACGAATCCGGTTCATGGAAATGGGGATTGTTCGTAATTGGATATACATGTGTTTTGGCATGGATAACATCATTTGTGGTGTTCCAGATTGGAAGTCTTATTATATAATTCAATTTTAGCAAGCTGAACTTTCAGTTAACAAGGTAACAAGAAAACGAGTTGACAAGAACTTCTCTTGTCAACCCGTATCTTGTAAACTGTCAAACCTATTTGAATATGTGGCAATATATAGCAATAATTATCATCGGCATAGTAACAATCATGTATGTTGGTTTCAAACTATATAAAACTATAACTGCGCCAAAAGACAGCAATTTATGTGGCAGTTGCGATGGCTGCTCCGGATGTAAGATTAAAGATTTGAAGCAAAAGAAACAATAAAGTCAATTGTATAAACCAATAATTATATAATACAAGCCTGAAAAATCTATTTTATTCTATTTTTGTAACCAAAACTTCTTAAACTATAAATTTATGATTGGGAAAATCGCATTTTTCATTTCTCTATGTGTGTGCTTATCTGCCAATATGTATGCAGACAATAAAAAATCAGTGGGAAAACCTAACCGTTCAGCTAATTTCGATGCCTTGCCTGGCTTCAAGAATCCGCCTAAAGGATATGGAGAAGTGCCCTTCTACTGGTGGATGGGAGATACACTTACCAAAGAACATCTTACCGGCCATTTGGAAATACTTAAGGACAAATGTATTAGCAGTTTGCAGGTGAACTATGCTCACAGCGACAAAGGAGGGAAATTATGGGGACTTACATATAAATCCAAACCGGAAATATTCACCGAAGAATGGTGGGATTTGTTTGGCTGGTTTATGAAAGAAGCCAATAAAAGAGGAATGACAGTGAGTCTTAGCGACTATACACTCGGTGTTGGTCAGGAACAATATGTTGACGAAGCACTAAAGGCTCATCCGGAAATTCAAGGACATGAATTGAAATTCCGCAAAAGAAAAACTGATAAAGAAATTACATGGGAATTGCCGAAAGATGTACTGGCAGTTCAAGCATACCAATTCAGTAAAGACAGTACGCTGCTGCCTTCAAGTGTCATCGACTTGAAGCAATATTACAATGGCGGTATTCTGAAATGGTCGCCTTCAGAAGGAGAATGGATGGTGACTGTCGTATATTCAGAAGAGAAAGTTCCGTCATACAACCCAATGCATCCATTATCAGGAAAAGTTTACAATGAATTCTTTTTCCAGCAATTTGAAGACAGATTCCCGGAAGAATCAAAGGATGGATTGAATTTCTTTTTCTCGGACGAACTCAATTTCCTTCTTAGCAATTATATCTGGGATGAATATTTCCGTGACGAATTCAAGAAACGCAAAGGATACGACATTGTGCCTCATCTTGTAGCTTTATTTCAAGAAGTTGGAGACAAAACTTCCAAATACAGACTAGACTACAACGATGTAATGGTTTCATTGTGCGAAGAGAACTTTTTCGAACCAGTTTATCGCTGGCACGAAGACAGAGGTTTGATTTACGGATGCGACCACGGAGGCCGTGGTTTGGACGTGGCAGAATTTGGAGATTATTTCCGTACACAAAGATGGAATCAGGGTCCGGGCTGCGACCAGCCTAATCTTCAGAAAAACATCATAAAGAACAAAGTAGCCTCATCTATTGCACATATGTATGAACGGCCAAGAGTTTGGCTCGAAGGCTTTCACAGCAGTGGATGGGACACATCGTCAGGCGCGCTGGCTGATGCAATATTTGCCAACTACGTACAAGGACAGAATTTGCTCAGCTTGCACGGATTATATTATTCCACACCCGGCGGATGGTGGGAATGGGCACCGCCTTGCAACCATTTCCGTATGCCATACTGGAAAGAAATGGACAAATTGTTGAAATGCACAGAACGTCTGAGTTATATTCTCTCACAAGGATATCATTGTGCCGACGTAGCTATTCTTTATCCTGTAGAACCTGTTATTGCCGGAAACGGCAAAACAGCTGTTAATTGCGCATTCAAACTTGGAGAAGACTTATACAATCAAGGCATAGACTTTGACTTCATGGATTATGAATCACTGAAACGTGCAACTGTTGAAAACGGAAAACTGTGTGTTTCAGGCGAAAGTTTCAAAATCCTGGTTATTCCAAATATGGAAACAATACGCTCTACATCTATACGCAAAGCAGTAGAATTCCAGAAAGCCGGAGGTATCGTTATATGTGCAGACCAATTGCCAAAAGCTACCGAAGAAGGAATATTGGACAATGAATTGAATTCGATGGTAAATGAATTGTCTGTGACAAGCATGTCTTCCATCGTAAGCTATATAGATAATGTAACGAAAAGAGACTTTGAAATAACCGAAGGAGAGATAAACCAGCCGAATATAATGCACAGAAAAATCGGTAAAAGAAATCTATATGCAGTTTACAATGTAGATAAGAATTCGAAATGTTATTTCAGAGCTCATGGATCTGCCGAACTGTGGGATCCGTGGACAGGAAATGTAACTCCAATACCAGTTTGCTCAACTGACGAAGATGGTTCATATCTGTATCTTCCTCTGTCGAAAACTGAAATCCAACTGATAGTATTCGACCCGGAGAAAAAAGCTACGATAAGCGGCGAAAAAGATTTTCCGGTAATGAAGAAAAAAGAAATAACCGGAGAATGGTTCACTGAAATCATACCTATACTGAATAATCAGTGGGGAGATTATCACTGGCCAGCAAGCAACGAGCTTTTAGGTGCAGAAATCAGAAGTCTGGAATATACAACTCATGTGGACAGTAATTGGAAAAATACAACAATATCTTCTACAGAATGGAAGAAGCAAAGCGTTTCATTCGGTGACAAAATGCTGATACTGGAAGCCGTTGACCATCAAATAGAAGAATCTGTTTTACTCAGTGACAATTCTACTTTACCTTGGAAACCATATTCGTACTCATGGCGCTGGGGCGTAGAAAATGATTACGGACATCAGGGATATCATGGGTTAAAAACAGAAATGTATGATGATTTCATCAGACTTGGTAATCTAAAAGATGAATTTACTCAGCTAAAAAGAACAGAAAATCCTAATGGGACAAATTACTATTTACAAACATATGTAATTTCTCCGGAAGAAGGATTATATGAGATATTGCATGGGGAAAAAGTTCCTGAAAAAGTATGGATAAACAACAAGCCTATAAATTCAAACGGAAAAGTTCGATTGCAAAAAGGTCAGAACAAAGTTACTCTATACTATAAAGGTGCTGGAACTACATATTTTGTATTCCGTAACGAAGCATACAAAGGCAAGTTTGTAAACGAAATTCTGAAAGAAAAACCTCTCAGTATGAAATGGAACGGTGATTTGTCAATACTTCCCTACTCTATTTCAGGAAAAGAAGAGAAACAGTATTTCCGTTTCGTATCAGCTCCAGGACTTAAATCTTTAAACTTGTCTGCTTTCGCTTCAAATATGTCAGTATGGATTAATGGCAAAAAAGCTGATATAAAAGAAGTTTCAAAAAGAGAAGACGGACTGGCATCTTATGTAATAAACACCGTAAAAGATGAGATGCGACCAGCGTTAGTTACTATAGAACTTGAAAGCCTACATCACGGAGGTGCCGTTTTCCCATATCCTATAAAACAAACATGCGATAAAGGCTTATCAACCCTTGGAGACTGGAGCAGACAGCCCGGACTTGAAAGTTTCTCTGGCGGCATAAAATACAGTAAAGAAGTTGTTCTTAACGAAGAAGAATGTAAGAAAATCAACAGTCTGGACCTTGGTGATGTTATCTCAACAGCAGAAGTGTATATCAACGGTAAATATACCGGTACAAGATTGACTGCACCATGGGCTTTCGATGTAAAAGATTTTATCAAACCTGGCAAGAATTATATTGAAGTTATTGTATATAATACTATTGCTACTCACTATGCTTCTATTCCTTCAAGGTATAAAGGTGATGGTAAATCCGGGGTTGTGGGAGTTCCGGGGTGGATGGTGGAGTAAAAAACCTCTCATTTTCACTATAAAATAATTTTTAG
Source organism: Parabacteroides sp. KHUB-01 (assembly GCF_056640935.1). Classification (NCBI taxonomy): domain Bacteria; kingdom Pseudomonadati; phylum Bacteroidota; class Bacteroidia; order Bacteroidales; family Tannerellaceae; genus Parabacteroides; species Parabacteroides sp. KHUB-01. Next base: position 1,325,799 of record NZ_CM153256.1, read on the forward strand.
ATACAGAGTTCTGAACACCATTATTCAGAATTCTGTATCTATTTTATTTCATTTATAGGCATTTTTATCACTTTCACATTGAAAAATCTAATAAACAAGCTATTAAGTTTTTTCTCACCTCTTTATATTCAAACTCAAGCAGCATTTCCAACATTTGTATCATCAATGGTATTAGTAAACTTTGAAAAATCCAAAGTAGTTTATAATAAAAGTTGTAATTTTGCGTATTTAATATATATTCAAACACTATTTATTTATGATACAAGCCTTGTAATCAAAAATAAAATTTTCAATACAACATATTAATAAATTTTTCATTCTAAAAAAGTCTAATTATGCAAGATTTTATAAATAAACAATTCTTCTATTTATATACTTTCATGTTAACATTTGCAATGCTACTCTATGGATTAATAGGTTTTCAATCTATTGATGAAATTTGTGGCTTTGTTATATTATTAATGTTTTTATATCAAACCTTCTCTTCTAAAGATTGGAATATAAGTAAAGGATTTATAATTACGCTATTAATATTTATTTTTTACTTGTTCTATTCAATTTATATAGGTAGTAATTCAAAAAAAGCAATATTAGTCGATTTCATTATTCAATTAAAACCATATATTGCGTTTTTCTGTACATACCAACTAATGCCTATTTTTTCTGAAAGTCAAAAAAAAATATTAAATCAATATAGTCTATTATGTTGGTTTTTATTTCTTCCTATAGGCATTATAGGACTAATTAACTTTGATATTTTCAAACCCATTATGGGACATGCATCAAATTATGCAGCAGCAATTACAGCACTCTCCTTAACATACTTATTTACAGGCAAATTCACCAAAAAAGAAAAATTCATATTTATTTGTATGCTAGCAATAGGACTAACATCTGGTCGTTCTAAATTCTATGGATTCTTTATTTTTACTCTATTTGTAACTTTTTTCTCTGACAATATACAAAATCTAAAATTTAATTTAAAAAATACGATCATAATGCTTGCTATGCTTTTTGCTATTTTATTTGTTGCAAAAGAAAAAATAGATTTTTACTTTGTTCAAGGTTTTTCTTCTGAAACCTCTGAAAACGACTATGTCGCAAGATTTGCTCTTTATGCTACTTCTTTATTAATATTTACTGATTATTTCCCTTTTGGATCTGGTTTTGCAAGTTTTGCAACACATGCTTCAGGTGCATATTATTCTCCAATATATAAAGAATATGGTATTAATGGTATATGGGGATTGAGCAAAGATTATCCTTTTTTTGTATCAGATACTTATTATCCATCATTAGCTCAGTTCGGAGTTATTGGATTATGCCTATTTGTTATCTTTTGGTTATACTTATGCAAAAAAGCATACTCTAATTTTAGGGTATCAAAAAATACAATTTACCCAGCTATTATTATTATTATATCTGGATATTTTGCTATTGAAAATATTGCTGATGCAACATTCACAAGCCACAGAGGTATATTCTTTATGATGTTACTAGGTTTAGTTTTTTCAAATATGAAATATAATACCTCAAAAAAAAATTGAGGTATTATATTTTTTAATCAGAATTTATATTTAAGTTTTATGATTTCTTTAACAAAAACAAAATTATAAATTAAATACCTCCTCCATAAACGTTTTGGATCACTTAAAAGTCTTCCAAACCATTCTAATCCTAATGAAATCATCCAGCGTGGTGGTCTTTTTTTAGTTTCAGCAAAAAAATCGAAAACAGCACCTATACCACATATAACTTTAGCATTGATATTATTCTTATTTTGTAATATCCACATTTCTTGCTTTGGAGCAGTCATACCCACAAACACTACATCAGGGTCAAAGTTATTAATAGACTTACACATTTGATCATTATCCTCTTTTGAAAATACTTCTTTAAATGGTGGACTATATGTTTCAATAGATATATTAGGATAATTCAAGTTTATTTTTTCTCTAATTAATGATAAAGTATTCTCTGAAGATCCTAAATAAAAACATTTTCCTGAGTTTTTATTTAAAATATCAAGTAATAATTTATGTAAATCTGCTCCTGCAATTTTTTTTATTTTTCTATTTGTCAAAAATTTAGAAGCCCATACAATACTTACACCATCCGGCAAAAGATAATCACTTGTTTGTAAAGCTTCTTTAAACACCATATTATTATTTGTCATTACCCAAGAATAGGCATTAATTGTGTTTACTATTGTTTTATTCTTAGGTATATCAGTCAGACAAAAATCATCAGATACACGAAAATCACCTAATTCAACCATATTTTTACTAATTAATTACAGACTCATATATTTCTTTCAATAATTTCATTTTTGATTCCCATGAAAAGTCTTTAACTTTATATTGGCAGTTATTTGATAATACTTTAAGCATTGATCTATCATTAAATAATTTATCAATATAATAAGAAAAATCATCTATTGATTTTTTTATATTTGATAGTTCTATTTTATGCCCGACTGTATCATCAACAACTACACTAAAACCACACGCATTAAAACACAAGACAGGTAGATGATTCTCTATTGCTTCTAATACAACTGTTGAAGTATCTTCCACCACACTAGTAAACAAAAATAAATGAAACTTTTGCATTAACAAATGAACATTCTCATTAGGTAATGCTCCATGCCATATACAATTATCTATAATACCTAATTCAGCAGCTAATCTTTTATAGGATGAAGGATCATCTCCTCCAACAATATGTAATCGTATCTTTTTTTTATTCTTACAATTAGCTATTACTTTTAAAGCTAAGCATAATTGTTTTCTAAAATAAAAATGTCCCACCCATAAAATATCAAAATATTCACTTTCAATATCTCTTAAATTATTTTCTGGGCTTTTCAAAAAACTATTACATCCAGTTTCATTAATTAAAATTGGATATTTATTGTATATATCAATTATTCTTCTTCTAGTCTCAGGTACAGCTGCAATTAATATGTCAGCTCTTTTTATCGCAGAAGAAACCCTATGACTATATTTCATTTGTAGAACATTTATTGTATTCTTTAAATATACAAAAAATGAATACTTAAATCCTGCTCCTTTTAAATAGGATGTTGGAAAATTATTCATTCCCCCTATTGGTCCCCAAATAAATGGTATATCTTTGATTTTCCAGAGAAATCCAGGTTCCCTAAAACCTATCATGTTTAACTGATGAATAATATCAATTTTATTAGTAGAAACTATTTCCAACGCCTTTTTATAAGCTAACTTTTGCCATTTATAATAATAATAATAAAAACGCCAATCTCCTTGATTCCAGCATATTCTTCTTATTTTATCATTAACAGGTATATAAAAGAATTTAATATTATCTTTTTGAGAAAGGGACTCTAATTTAAACTCAATATTATCCTTCCATTCTCCTTCTGTAATAACATAAACTTTACAGAATGTTGCTATATTTACAATCCAATTCCACCCCATTCCTGGTTCAGATCCCCAATTCGGATTACAAGCATATGCATTAACTAAAACTGAAATCATTTAACGCCCCCTTTCTACAATAAAGATTTGTAAATATTATCTAGTTCTCTATTGATTGCATTTAAGCTAAACATTGTTTTTGCCAATTTATTTGACTCATATGAAATACTTTCACGTAAAGAAGGATTAGAGATTAATAAATCCAAACACTCTGACAGTTTTTTAATATCACCAACAGGATATACCAAAGCATTTTTTTCGTTAATCACTATATCAGGCAAGCCTCCGACTGGTGTACAAATTACAGGTAATCTATATGCCCAAGCATCTAAAACAGACATAGGAAAACCTTCTGAATAGCTTGATAAACAAAATATGGATGCTTCTGAAAATAAAATTTCTTTTTTCTTTCCACTAACCCATCCGACAAATTCAACTTTAGAGCTTATGTTTAAATCTTTTGCTATTCTTTTTGCTTTATCTAATTCTCCATTTCCTGCAAAAACCAACTTCCATGAATTATGTTTTGATGATATTAAAGAAAATGACTTTAATAAATCAGCATATCCCTTTCTATCAATCATTGTTCCTGCAAACAAAATATAATCTTTCTTTTTTGTTTCTATATTATTGTTTATTTCCTCTACTACAGGATTATATAATACTTTAATATTGTCTTTTAAACCTAAAGATTTAAAAACCCATAATTTCCATTGTTCTGATAACACCAATACTAAATCACTACCTGAAAAAATTCTCCTATAAAGATTCTTACATTTTTTATCAAATAAGACATCAGGCGTTGAACTATGAAAATGCATTATTATTCTTTTATGAAAAAATTTAGCTATATAATAAAAAACAGATTTCCTAATTAATGAACTATATGTTGCCACATGAATATGTACTATTTCACAAAATGGAACATACAACAAGAACTGAAACAATGCTCTAAAAAAGTATAATATTTTTATTATTGCCCCCCTATCAATATGTGTTTCAATCCATTTAATATTGTACTTTGACCATAATTCACATCTTTTATGAGCAGAAACAACTGCACTTATTCCACCTCTAGTTTTTTCAGAGGTTGCAACTACCAATATTCTATGACTATTCATATCATTTTCTTAATTTTATTAGCAATTCCTTCGTATAACGTAAAGATTCTGAATACAGTATCTTCTCATGTTGTAAAATTTCTTCTATATTAAAACGATATTTTAAAACCTTAGAAGGAACACCACCCACTATAGAGTAAGGTTGCACATCTCTAACAACAACACTTCCTGCAGCAACAACAGAACCTCGTCCGATTCTAACACCTTTCAATATTGTAACATTCGTTCCAATCCATACATCATCCTCTATAATAACATCAATATCATCACCAGGTTGTTTTTCTTTTATATCATAAATAAACATTCCAACATCAAAAATTCTATGATCCCCCCCGACTATTGTTACATGAGGACCAAACAAAACCTTATTTCCAATATAAATTTTACTTTCTGTTGCAACTAAACATGCATTAGGACCAATGTATACATCATTACCTATTGATATATTACTATATGTTATATCAGAAGTTATGGCAGAAAAACGAACATTCTTACCACAACTCAACATTATTTTTTTAAAAAAGAATGATAAGAATCTATTAATCACTCCTCTAAAAATATATCTAAATAATAATAATAATTTAGCAATAGTCTTCATATAAGATATTATATAATTTGATATTCTTTCAACATACATTTATTTATTTTTAAATGACATCAGAAATCTCAATATATACAACGATTTAATTCCAAAAAGATTATATAAAAAAGGAATAATAAATTCTCTAATATTTTTTTGCAAATACAAATATGTCAGATTATTGCTTTTTATATGAGTAAAAATAACTTTTCTTTCATTAAAAAGATTACTCTCTGCTACTCTTAAAAGAAGAGAAACCATCAACTGAGTAATATTTTCTTTAACAACACTTTTCACTTCATTGTTATAATTTTCTTTGAGGTATGTTTTTTTCAAGTTTGATGATATTTTTATAATATCTTCAACTTTTTTCATATTAAATGTATGTAATATTGAAGTTGACCTTTTTCTATATGCATATATAATATCAGGAACATACATTGCACGAGAAGACTTCAGTGCCAACTTTATTGAAAACTCAATATCTTCAAAATACATTCCTTCAACAAAGCGAACATTTGAATCAAGTAAAAATCTACGCTTTATCAAAGATAAACAAGAAAAAAACTCTCTATTATATATTTTCGAAACTAGTTCAGCACCATCAACAACCTTATTACTATACTTTAATCTCTTATCAATAAAAGCAGAAACCTCCATATCTTTTCCTAATTCGTCAACACTACGATAATCAAATCGCAATATTTCCAAATCATATTTATATGCTTTATCTATTATTGACTTTATAGTACTAGGATAAATATAATCATCTGAATCTAAGAAAAACACATAATCACCTTTAGCTTCAGATATTGCCCGATTTCTCGTTGCAGATAAGCCCTTGTTTTCTTGTGAAAACAATTTTATATTATTATATTGTTCAGATAATTTTCTAGCAAGTTCCAAACTTCTATCTGTAGAACCATCGTTTATAATAATTACTTCAAAATCTTCTTCTAGAATATTTTGTTTATATAAACTTAAAACACACTCTTCTAAATAGAGTTCAACATTAAAAACTGGTATAATAACAGATAACTTCATACAAAATAACTATTTTCCCAATAAATGTATTATTTTCTTACCCAATATATACATTAATGGGCTATTACATTTAATAGCAAATTTAAGAACTTTTGCTTGAATACAATAAGGTGTAAAATCTGAAATACTATTTAAATCAGCAAAAGTCTTTTTCACTTCCTCTAATTTATTTTCTGAAGCATATGCTTTATTTAAACATCTAGAAAAACTCCAATATTTCATTAATGACAATATTTCAACAGCTTTGTCATGTTCCATATTAATTTCTTTCAATAAAGAACTTATAACTGATATTCTTTTTAGTGCTATTTCATAGTAGTTAGCAGGAGTTTTTGCACTTAAACTATTACCCATTTCATCAACCATATATATATATGGTTGATAAGGCAAAGTCAAAGCAGATTTTGCATGCAATAAACAATTATAGCAAAACAAAGAATCTTCATGCAACGAAATATCTTCATCAAACAAAATATTATTTTCTGTTAATATTTTACGGCTTACACTCATTGAGCACATATAGCCTAATAATCCTATTTTGAATAAATGATATACAAGGTCTGAGATAGAAGATGTATTTGTGCTAATCTGTTTAGGTTTAAAACCTTCAATATATTTGTTTTCCCTTAATGAAAATACTTTTAATCCCCAAAATACCATATCGTAAGTATTAACATAAGGTAATATATGTTCTAAAAAACCATGTTCAACAATATCATCAGAATCTATAAATATTATATTTTTTCCTAAAGCTTGCTTTAATCCTAAATTTCTTGCAGATGATACCCCTTTATTCTTTTGATGAAAAACTCGTATTCTATTATCAATAAACGAATATTTATCACATATTTCACCTGATTTATCAGGTGAACCATCATCTATCAGTAATAGTTCAAAATCTTTATGTGTCTGTTTTAAGATAGAATCTATAGTTTTTTCCAAAACTTCCTCAACTTTATAAACAGGTACAATTATAGAAAAATCGGGATTTTGCTTATTCATAAATAATCTATAACTAAACTATTTTACAAATATATATTTTATATCTCTGAGTATATTTTTAGCAACTTCAAAACTATCAATAAAACAATTAAATGGATAATTTATTTCCAAATAAAACTTTCTACGTTCATCAAAACTCATTTTTTTTCTATATACATTTTTAATTGCAAATTTAATCTTGCTATCAAATGATTTTTCCAACAAATCAATAACTTCAGGTTTACTTCGTGTTAAACATAATTTTTTAACACGAAATTCTTCTTCTGCTGCTTTTTTTATCAAATAAGGATCTAAAATTTTTTTTGATAAAGAATATATATTATCTTGATTGTACAAATAATACTGTTTATTTGATATATACATACATTTTGCTTTTGAAAAAGCCAAAAATGAAAATATATGATCCTCACACCAAGAAATATCTTCCAGAAATTTAATATTAGAAACTATATCATAACGAAAAAATGTATTCCATAAAAAACCATAATAAGAATTTAGTTCATTTTTATAATACATATCTTCTGTATCATATAATAAATATGATGATATATCTCCTATATTTATTTTTGATTTACCTTTTTTTATAGTATATCCAAACTTATAAATATCAATTTGTGGATTATCAGACAAAATAGATATAAAATCTTCAAAAATGTTATCTAACAAACTATCGTCTGAATCAACAAAATAGATCCAATCCCCACTAGCTTTAGAAAGACCAAAGTTTCTTGTAGCAGAAACCCCTTTATTTTCCTGACTATAATAGAAAAACCTTTCATCTTTTAGAGCAAATTCTTTACATATGATATTTGAATTGTCGGTTGAACCATCATTAACAAGAATGATTTCTAGGTTAGCATAAGATTGCCCTAATATACTATTTAAACAATTCTCTAAATATTTTTCAGAATTATATACAGGTATAACTATTGATATTTTAGGACATAGCATAATTTCTAAGAAAAAGATGTTTTTAAAAAATTATATGATTTCTCTCTATATAACTTCAAATTATTATTTACAAATACCCAATCTATAGGAGCATTTATATCTATATTACCAATCTCATCTTCTTGTATTAAACGTTCTTTAAGATCAAATAATTCTAATAATGAGATAAAACGTGTCATACCTCTTTTTTTATTACCAATGACCCAAAATGGTTTATTAAATATAATTGAAAACACACAAGCATGAAAAGAATCAGTTATAACCATTTTAGAAATATCAAAAGACATCAACCAATTCTCAATAGGAGGTTGAATTCGTTTTTCTAAAGTTAAACTAATATTATCTACATCTGAATTTGAAGTAAAAAACTCCATTCCCAATTTTGATGAAACCATATTTACAAATTCCATCTTTGCATCTTCAGAGTCCAATATATACACAAAAATCTTTTCGCTATGTATTTTTAATTCTTCATTAAATATCAAATTCTTATAATCTTCCTTAGATAATAGTAATGTAGGATCTAAAACCAACTCCGCATGTTTATTAAATTTTTTATCACACAATAACACAGCAGAGCTTTCTCTAACAGAAACTTTATCAAACTTCGAAATTAGCTTCTTACATATTTCCGTTTCTTTCAAAGAATACTCCCACTCTTCTGTTCCAAAAGATGCTGCATAAGCTATTTTTCTTATTTTATCTTTTTTAATAAATGACAAAAAAGCATATGATATATCCCCATATGAAGCCTTAAAATATTGAGGCCTCCAAACTTGATCACTACCAACTATAAAACAATCAAAGTTGTCTATAATTTTATCATTAAAAGAAGATATATATTGAACTTTCAAATTATGATCTATAAACCTTTGTGTATATTGAGATATAAGTTTATATTGTTTTTCATTTTCTTGCTCAACAAATAAAGAAACTCTTTTATCTCTAAATATATAATATTTAATAATACGTTTCAAATAAGCGAAAGGACGTTTCCAATATGGTAAAGAAAAGTCTTTCTTTTTATCAAGTAAAACAGGCTCTACACCAAATCTAGATAAAACTGTTTGTAATGCAAATGCTTGTAAAATTCCGCCATAATTTGTATGAAGCGATAATGTCAATACTGCAACTTTCATTTCATCTAAAATTTACTATTAATTTAATTTTTCTCTTAATTCTATCAATAATTGAGCCTTTAAGCGTTTTCTCAATTAAAGATTCAATACTTATATTTTCTCTTCTAAATTTAGAGAAAAAATATTTTCTTTTATATCTAGGGATAATAATACTTGATTTAAATCCAGAATTATATATCTTTACTTTAGATAAAGGTACAAACTCTTCTATATAATTTTCCAGTTTTATTAAATCATAAATTTTGGGAGTGTGTATTATAACCAAACTTGTACCTAAATCATCATCACATTTAGAACAAATTTCATCAACACCCCAAAAATCAGCCATAGTTATATCACTTAAAGATTTCTCAACCTTAAAATTACAATTATAACATGATGGACGCAAATAAATATCATTTAAAAAACCTCTCATATATAAATTATCATATGCTTTTTGAATATAGTTGGATCCATCATCATAAATGACTGAAAAAGTATAATTCTTCCAACCACTATTCTTATCCCTAAACTTAACAGATATAGGTTTCCTTCCTTTAGATATTTCTTTTAAATACTCACTCCAAACTTTTGGAGATGGAACACCATGACATAAACAATCAACCGTAATAAGTTTATCATATTTTTTTTTCAAGAAACAAACAAGACCTTGTATTTGGCAAGAAGTACCTGTATATAAAACATATTTTCCTTTATCTAAAAAATCTTTGACTTCTATAAATGTATTATTTTGTCGGCTTTGTAAATATTTACTACCAGACATATCTTTTATATGCTTTATATCAGATATATGTATATGCTTTACACTCCAATCAGAATCAAATACAGCGCCAAAAACAACACCTCCTCTTTTTATGATATTCTCTGCTAACATAAAAAAAAATCCACCAGAAGTGCTATTATATCGTATTTCCTTATTATCATTCCTATAAGCAAAAGTACAAAGAGGTTCATGGAATATAGTTTTTTTTAACATGGGACAAACCTTCTCACATAAATGACAATTTACACATAAAGATTTATCAACTTTAGGATATAAAAAACCTTCATTATCCTCCTTCATTATTATACACTGTTTAGGACAAACTTGAACACAAGCTGAACAGCCACAACAGTTTTCTTTATTTATTATTTCAATCATAAAATCTTTGATTTTAGATATAGGAATTTCTCTAAAACGAAAGAACGTTCTTTTCTATCTAATCCTACAAAATAAACAGTAAATGATACTGAAAATAAAGATATAACTAAAACTATTAAAAATCTAATTATTCCATAATTAATTTTGTAATGCAAATAAAAAGGTAAAATACAAGAAAATATTGCTACAATTAAGATTTTAAAAACCACATCAACAAAATAATAACTAATTGAAAGATTTAACTTTTTTCTAGCAAAAAAAAGTCGTATTAATACAGCAAAACATGCTATAATAAAATGAACAATAAAAACAATTTGGGGAAGATTTATAAACAACAATACAAAATAAGAAACTGGAACAATCAATAAAAGTACACCACCAACAACTAATTGATATAATTTTATGTCCCCTGTAGCCATAATAGAAACCATTAATGGATTTGCTAACGAATCAATAACAGATATTGCCAAAATTAATCGTGTAAAAGGAACTGCATACTCAGGGACATTACCAAGCCATACATTTAATATAAAAGGAGTTTCTAACAACAAAGGTAAAATTATTATCCATAACAAATAAAATGAGAATCTTGAACTTCTATATATTAAATTATGCATGCTAGCTATCTCTCCGGAGGCATAAGTCTTTGTAATTTGAGGGTTTAATGCTGTTTGAAAATTATAACAAAAGCCAACTACGGCAGATTGAACTTGAACAGCAATGCCTCGTGCAGCATTCAAGACAGGTCCATAAAAAACATTTAACAACAAATTTATACCTTGGCCAAAAGCTACAGCTGAAATATTACCTATTAAATTCCAGACTGCAAAACCTATCATCTTTTTAAAAATACCTGGTATATAAATTAATTTATACGAAACTTCACTAAAAGATTTAAGACAATATACTTGATAAACTAAACTTATAAAACATTGAATAGCCAGCATCATTAAAGCATAAACTTTTAATTTATCGAAATTTATCGATAGTAAAACATAAACAACTAACAATTTTAATGACACTTCTACAATAGAAATATAAGCAAAAGCATGCATTTTTTCCTTTGCTATAATTATTGCATTAAAAGGAACGGTTAACATTAAAATAACAGTTGAAATAACTGAGCAATGATATACAAAATAAGAAGCATCAACTCTATCATATGGAATATTCATATATTCTTTTAAAAAATATATGCCTATTGTTTCTGCAACTAAAAAGAACAAAACTGCAATCAACAGATGTATAAAACAACTTGTACTAAAAACATCTCTAACACCAGATGTATTTAACTTTCCTAATTCAAATGATAAAAAACGTTGTGTTGCACTAGACATTGCATTATTAAGAAAACTAAATAATAAAACAAATCCAGCAACCACATTATAAATTCCAAAATCTTCAATTCCTAAGACCTGTAAAACTACTCTTGATGTATATAAACTTATACACATCAAGACTATCATTCGTAAATATAATAACAATGAGTTTTTTACTATTAATTTGCTATTTATAACATTCATAATTAGTCTATATTTACGAAACCATATATAAAAGATATCATAATGACTTATTTGTCATTATGATATCAAAGTCAATTATTTAATTATTATCTACTTTTTTATACTCTTCTATCAATTCTCTAAATCTTTCTTTAAGAAACAAATACATAACAGGAACTGTCAATGTAAAAACAAGCATAAAAATAGCCGCATACAATTTTCTTGGACCAATAGGTAAATATTTTGCATAAGCAGGTTCTGTCAAAAAACCTCGATCTCTTCCACTACCTAATGACAAAGCCAATTCCTCTCTTTTTTGCAATAGAACTAAGTAAACACCTTGCAAAATTTCCTGTTGACGTTTTAAATCCAAAAACTCACGTTCATAAGTAGGAACATTTGTCATCTTCTGCATAATTTCATTTTCCTGTTTTTTCAAATCTGATTTAACTAGATCAATTCCTTTTTTAGAATTTTGAACAGCAACAAGCACACTTTCTCTTAATTTTTCCAATTGAATATCTGCAATTTCTGTCAATGGGTTATCCGCATTAGAAGTCTTTTTCATCTTCTCACGAGCTAACAATGCCTCATTATAATTTGTTGCAGGACTTCCTTTTTCACCATCTCCAGAAGTCAATGCCGCTGGAATTAGCTTATATTTATTTTCTGGATTTGTAATATATTCCTCCAACAAATTTACAATATGACTTTGAGCCTCTAATTCTATTATTTTCTCTCTATAAATCTTTATTGCTTCAGTGTACATCTTGATATCATACTCAACATCAGTCATTTTATTCTTCAACTTATAAATTTCTATTTCTCTCTCTTTTTCTTCTAATTGAGACATAACTTCATTTATACGTGAATTCAAAAAATCAATACTTATATTTCCTTCTTCTGATTTTACACGGTTTGTTTCCTTATTATAGACTTCAACTATAGTGTTCAACAAAAGAACTCCTCGGATTTTATTATGATCTTGATATATTAATTCCAATGTATTCGCATTCTTAGAATATTCATCAACTGATATTAAATCTTTAAAATCTTCAGCTACCCAAGCTGCTGGAGCTACCGTAACATTCAAGCTACACTCTTTCAAATTATCTGTATTTGACAATAATCGAATCTTTCCTTCTTTCAACTTAAAAGATGCAGGTAATGTATTAAAGGTAAACTTCTCTCCAGTATCCTCCATTTTAACATTCACCTTCCCATCTTTTTCAACATCCAAAGAGAATGAAACGAATCTATCTAAAGACAAACGCATTGAAGAATCAGGAACTACCAATACCGGAGTATTATTATTATACAGTTTCTCATATGAAAAGGGCTTCTCATAAGTAACATCCAAACCTAACTCCAATACAACTTGCTTTAATAACTTATTTGATTTTAATACAGCCGTTTCATCATCCAAATTTAATGTTCCACCAGATTTACCCCCAAGTCCAAAAGAACGCATCAATCCTGCAGCTTCACCTAATCCCATACCACCACCAGACGACAAATCTTTATCATCCTGTATTTTTACCATTGACATAATTTCATATGTCTTTGGGTAAAGCAAAAGATATAAAACTGCAGGTATAAAAGAAATCACACCAGCCAATAAAAATAACTTCCAGTGTTTTACATACCCTATTATTATCCTTTTAAGGCTTATAACCTCATCATCATTATGCAAATCTTTCATATTTTTCCTTTAGTTATTTTTTATACTAATCACCATAGCTACAATTACTGATACCGAACTAATCAACGATGTTATCAAAGACATCGTAAACTGACGATCTGAACTTGTTCTAGATCTTAATTTTGTTTTAATAGGTTCTGCATATACTACATCATTCTGCTTTAAATAAAAACATGGCGAAGCAAAAATATTCGGATCAGTAATATCCAAACGATAGATATCTTTCTTTCCGTCATTTTCTCTTATGACCAAAATATTTTTTCGATTTGCAGTTAAAGGTAAATCACCAGCCATACCTATAACATCCAAAATAGTTACTCTATCATTTTTTATAGAATATGACCCCGGCCTATTGAATTCCCCCATCATAGTAACCTTGAAATTAAGTAATTCAACCTTTACCAATGGTTTATCTTTTACATATTTAGAAATTCTATTTTGCAAATCTGCAGCGAGTTCTTGACGAGTTAATCCTGCAACATGGATCTTACCTAATACGGGAAACTCTATATCACCATTTTTATCAACCAAATATGTATACATGGACTGAGAAGCAATAATAGCCTGCTCTCCCTCCGCTGCTGAATAAGAGTAAACTGGAGGATTAAATGGGGCAACAGATGCCGGATCCCAATTACTTACAGTTATAGAAAGTAAATCATCATAAGTAAGCTTTGTTGAATATGTTTGACTCATTGCTTCCAACTGTTCAGGGCTTAAAGAGTCAACACCTTGAAAATAAATCACATCTCTAGGTTGTGCACAAGCTGTTAGCAATACACAAAAAACTGCAAATAATAATTCCTTAAATTTCATTACTTTGTTTATTGATTTTGAACTGCAAAGATAACATTTTCGTATCATTTGCCATAAATTAAAAATCTCAAAAATCTCTCTACACTTAGTATAACGATGAAAATAATCTAAAATTGCTGCATACACATCATATTTTTCTACAATATTTTTTATTAACAATTCAGAGTTGTAACCCATTAGACTATAGCTTTAAAATATTTCAATAAATAACTACTTCAACCAAGATATACTAAATGTCATTTTTCCGACAAAAAAGGTTTCATAAGTTAACAAAACAAGCATTTTTGCTAACAAGCAATTTACTAAAATTGGAGCAAAAAAATTGAAAACTCAGTTTCAAAAACATCGTTTTGAAAAATGATTGCAATGATTTTGGTAAAAGATTGCAATCGTTTGCCTGAGTCATTGCAATCATTTAGCAGACTCTTCACAATCATTTGTTGAAATCATCGCAATTATTTTTTTAACAAATACTTTTCAGTGAATAAATCTATTTCAAAACCATTAAAAAAGCAGCAATTTATAGTAATATTCACTCTGGAAGAGTAAAAAACATGAACAATTTCAAATTGCCATTTAGCAAGAATTAGTTATTTAAGGAAAACAAAATGATTGAAGGGAAGAAAATTAATACTATAAAAATTTTCAGGTGTAAGAAAAAGCTACATTTTTGCATCAATATGTATTTTCTTAACTCTATGAGACTGACATCATTATAAATATTCTAACAATTGCTCCGAAATATCGTAATCTCAACATAGTTTATTTGACAATATGTCAAAAGTAACAAAATGACAATTGGGCAATATCTTTCATAGAATAAGTTGATAAGATTTATTTTTTAGTTAAAGAATCAAGGTATAACACTTTCTTTATTTTAGCCTTAAAAATAAGTTATTAAATTTACAGTGCTAAAACAATATAAAATCCTTTATTACTAAACATTATATTATTAATTAATCATGAAGCATCTATTCTTCATCCTATTCCTTGGCCTAATCGCTTGCAGCGAAGGCAAGTATAACAATGTTCCAGAAAAGTATCATAATTTGCTAGACAAAGCATTGGTTACAGCCGGCAACAATGCTATTGAACTTCAAACAGCATTAGAAAAAGCTCCTGCCGAGCAAAAAGAAGGTATGGCTTTCCTTATTTCTTATATGCCAGAAAGAGATTTAAAGGAACTGAAAGCTGATTTTCTTCTTGAAAATTCTGCTTACGCCTATAAAGCAAGAGATCAGTTTTCATGGGCAAAACAAATTCCTGATTCTATTTTCTTCAACGAAGTTCTGCCTTATGTCAGTTTAAACGAAAAGAGAGAAAACTGGAGAAAGGAGTTTTTTGACAGATTCAGCAAATATGTGGTAAATTGTTCAGACATCTTCGAGGCTATTGATTCTATCAATCAAAATGTAAGAGACGAGGTTATGGTTGATTATAGTACTAAAAGAAAAAAACCGGATCAGGCTCCTTTCGAATCAATGGAACAACATTTGGCCTCTTGTACCGGATTGTCTATTATTCTGACAGATGCTTTTCGTGCAGTAGGTATTCCTTCACGTGTGGCTGGAACTCCAAACTGGCATGATGAACGCGGTAACCACAACTGGACAGAAGTTTGGGCTAATGGCAAATGGTATTTCACAGAATATTATTTCCCAGGTCAGCTAGATAACGCCTGGTTTTTTGCCGATGCCGGTAAAGCTATTAAAAATGACAGAGAAAAAGCTATTTACGCATCATCTTTCAGACCAACAGGTATTTCTTTCCCTTTGGTTTGGGATGAAAATATCAAATATGTGGCTGCAGAAAATGTTACAGACAGATATACTGAATTATATAGAAAACATCTTGCAAGTATATCTACTGATGGCAACCATGTTAGTTTGCGAGTTATGGCCTTCAAAAATAAAAATCAAGATAAAGAATCAGATGACAAAGTAGCTGTTAATCTTGATATTTTTGAAGATAGCAAGCAAATGGGTGGTGGAAGGACATCCGGACCGACTCAGGACATGAACGATGTCTTGACTTTTGCATTGGAGAAAAACAAGACATATACAATTAAATATGCCGATTCAAAAGGAAAACTCCAAGAGGTGAAAGTAAAACTGGATGACAAGTCTTCTGAAGTGAAGATTTATATGGAGTAACTACTAGTTTTGCAAAAATTATATTTTCCGTACTTTTGTAAAAACATTTTTGGATATGCTTAACATAGGAAACTACAACAATCTCAAAGTCGTTAAAATTCTAGATTTTGGCGCTTACCTTGATGGGGGTAACGGAAAGGAAATATTATTGCCTACACGATATGTTCCTGAAGGATTAAAACCTGGTGACGAACTGGAGGTATTTATCTATCATGATAATGAAGGACGTCTCATTGCTACAACACTCCATCCCAAAGCTGTTGTTGGAGAGTTTCAGTTTATGGAAGTAAAGTCTGTCAACAAAACAGGTGCATTCCTGGATTGGGGGCTGATGAAAGATTTGCTGGTTCCTTTCAAAGAACAGAAAATGCCGATGAAGGAAGGCAAATGGTATTTGGTGTACGTAAGGCTGGACCATGTTACAGGAAGAATTATGGCTTCTGCACGCATTGAAAAATTCCTCAACAACACGCCTCCTAATTATGAACATAATCAGGAAGTTGATCTGATTGTTGCTGACGACACAGAAATTGGATATAAAGTTATTGTCAACAATTCTCATTGGGGAATGGTATATCACAGCGAAGTATTCCATCGCCTTGAAAAAGGTGACCATATAAAAGGTTATGTGAAAGAGGTTCGTGATGATGACAAGATTGATGTAAGCCTGACGCCTCTTGGATACCAGAAAGTTGAAGGTATTGCAAAAGTAATACTGGATGCACTTCAGGTAAAAAACGGATATTTGCCTGTTCACGACAAGAGTGATCCGGAATTGATATACTCACTGTTCAGGTGCAGTAAGAAAGCTTTCAAACAAGCTATTGGTTCTCTATATAAACAACATATTATTGCAATAGAGAAAGATGGTATAAGAATTATAGAGAATAACTGATATTAAAAAGCAGACAGGGCATCAGAGACAAGTTGACGAGGTAAGATTGGCATCGGCATTGCCTGCGCTATGCAATCTTAAAAACTTAACCCCATTCAACTCATATCTGTTGCCCTGTTTACTGAACTTATAAACTCAAAAACTTACAAACTCAGCAACTCAAAATTATGAATTAGACTTCTGTATCAATTCCTTGATATGATCTTCATTGCCTAACGAACAAATCATAAGAACATCTTCCGTATCAGCTATCATAAAACCGGAAAGTCCGTCGATAATTACCTTTTTATTTGGATTTGTCTCTTTCACCAGGTTGCTTCCGGAGTGATAAAGATTAGGAGAGGTTCCGGAAACAGCATTGTTATCTTCATCTTTTTCCAACAGGGAATATAAAGCACCCCAAGATCCAACATCACTCCAACCAAGGTCTGCAACACAACGTACATATACTTGTGAAGATTTTTCCATTATTCCATAATCTATAGATATAGAAGGAGAATTCACAAATGCAGAATTAACCTTTTCCTGCTCTTCCGAAGTTCCATAACTTGAGGAAATAGAATCAAACAAAGATGATATTTCCGGCAAGTACATCTCAAACGACTGTATTATGGAACGGACTGACCATATAAACATTCCGGAATTCCAATAATAACTGCCGTCAGCAAGATACTGGGTTGCAACATTAATATTAGGTTTTTCCTTAAATCTCAACACTCTGGTAATACTACTGCCAGATTCACGGCTTGTCTGTATATAGCCATAACCAGTTGCAGGATATGTTGGGGTAATACCTATTGTTAATAAAGAATGATTCTTACCTGCAAAATCTATACCTTCTTTCATTATTTCAGCAAAACGCACAGTGTTTGATATATAATGATCAGAAGGGGTTACAATAGCAACAGCATCAGGGTCAATATGACGAAGTTTGTACATGGCATAAGCTATACAAGGCGCAGTGTTCCTACGGCATGGTTCCGTCAAAACTTGCTCAGGAGTCAAGTCCGGCAATTGCTCAAGAACAAGACTTTTATAGATTTCTCCTGTAAGAACAAAGAAATTTTCTTTTGGAATAAATTCAGAGAAACGGTCATAAGTCAACTGTATAAAAGTACGGCCGACTCCCATCGCATCAACGAACTGTTTAGGTTTTTCTTCTCTGCTCAAAGGCCAGAAACGCGAGCCTATTCCTCCCGCCATTATAATACAATATGCTGCCATATATAATTTCTTTTATTTAAGTTTAGCAAGTTCTCAACTTAAAAGCTAACAAGGCTTCAGAAACTAGTTAACAAGGTCCAAACACCTATAACTTTACAATTTATTATCTAACATCTTGTCAACTTGTATTCATGTCAACTTATTATCTAAAAATTGACATGAATATTCCTTGTCAAATCCTCAATATACCATTTATATATTTTACCGACACCATCTTCAACCTCAATAGTATGGTGCCATCCAAGGTTGTGAAGTTTCGATACATCCGTAAGTTTTCGCATAGTTCCATCCGGTTTTGTATCGTCAAATACTATGGAACCATTGAAACCGACTGTATGCTGTATCAAATGAGCCAAATCAAAGATACTGATTTCTTTTCCTGTGCCAATATTAATATGACAATTTCTTATCGCCTTGTCTTCTTTTGAATATGTATCCTTGAAATTTATATTCTCCATAACAAACACAGTAGCATCTGCCATTTCTTCGCTCCATAAAAACTCACGAAGAGGTTTCCCTGTTCCCCATAATTCAACACGGTCTGAATAAATACCGAATTTATTCAATACGGAGATTATTTTTGCCTCATCAGCCGAACCATCAACTCCTTCAACCGGACGCTTATTCAAATCCAAACGTACAGACTGCCAATCCTGCTGGTTCAGGCATTTCGCCAGATGAATTTTTCTTACCATTGCCGGAAGGACGTGACTATTCTCCAAATGAAAATTATCATTTGGACCATAGAGATTTGTAGGCATAACTGCAATATAATTGGTACCATACTGTAGATTAAAGCTTTCACACATTTTCAATCCTGCAATTTTTGCTATAGCATATGGTTCATTGGTATATTCCAATGCAGATGTCAACAATGCATCTTCCTTCATTGGTTGTTCGGCATCTCTAGGATAAATACATGTACTACCTAGAAAAACCAATTTCTTTACATTATGACGGAAACTTTCACCAATAACATTTTGCTGTATCTGTAAATTCTGATAGATAAAATCTGCACGATATAAATTGTTTGCCATAATTCCACCGACATGAGCAGCAGCAAGGATTACATATTCAGGTTTTTCTTCATCAAAAAAACTTCTGACAGCAAAAGGATCCAACAAATCCATTTCTTTATGAGAACGGCCCACAAGATTGGTATAACCTTTTTGTTTAAGATTATTCCAAATTGCAGAACCAACCAGACCACGATGACCGGCTACATATATTTTTGAGTTCTTATCCATATTTATATACCCATATTTAAGTTTCGCATGTTGCTCAACTTAAAAGTTAACAAGGCTTCAAGGATAAGTTGGCAAGGTAAAAGCACTTGTCAACTTGTCTTCTTGTCAACTTGTTATCTGAAAGTTAAGCTTGCTAAGCTTAAGTTCCTATATTAATCCAGCTGTGATTTCAGATATAATTTTTTCACAAATTTCATATCATGTGAAACCATTATCTTAACTAACTCTTCGAAAGAAGTCTTTCGCGGATTCCATCCTAAAAGAGTTTTAGCTTTAGTCGGGTCGCCCAATAATTGTTCAACTTCAGCCGGGCGGAAATATTTCGGATCAACCTCAACCAGTACTTTTCCAGAAGATTTGTCTATACCTTTTTCTTCTACACCTTCTCCTACCCAAGTCAGTTCTATTCCGACTTCCTTAAATGCTAAAGTACAGAATTCACGAACTGTATGATATTCTCCGGTAGCTATAACAAAATCCTCAGGAGTTGGATGCTGAAGCATAAGCCACATACATTCAACATAATCTTTCGCATATCCCCAGTCACGCAAAGCATTTAGATTTCCCAAATACAGCTTATCCTGATGTCCCTGTGCTATACGTGCAGCAGCTAGAGTGATTTTTCTAGTTACGAAAGTTTCACCTCTTCGTTCAGATTCATGATTAAACAATATACCATTTACTGCAAACATACCATAACTTTCGCGATAATTCTTAGTTATCCAAAATCCGTACTGTTTGGCAACTCCATATGGAGAACGAGGATAGAATGGTGTAGTTTCTTTCTGAGGAACTTCCTGAACTAAACCGAAAAGTTCAGATGTGGAAGCCTGATATATTTTTGTTTTATTCTCATAACCAAGAAGACGCACAGCTTCAAGCAATCTTAATGTGCCTATTGCATCTGCTTCTGCTGTATATTCCGGCACATCAAAAGATACCTTCACATGACTTTGTGCAGCTAAATTATATATTTCATCAGGTTTTACCTGTCGTATTATTCGAACTAAGGAACTGGAATCGGTCATATCCCCCCAATGGAGATTAACAAGTCGCTTGTTCTTCATATCACGAACCCATTCATCCAAATATAAATGTTCAATACGACCAGTATTGAATGATGAAGAACGGCGCATTATTCCATGGACTTCGTATCCTTTTTCGATTAGAAACTCAGCAAGAAAAGAACCATCCTGCCCTGTAATTCCTGTAATTAAAGCCACTTTTGACATAACAAAAATATTTTTAGTATGTAAACACTCCATTACAAACATTGGCAAGTCCACCAATGAAAACTGGAAGTAAAAAATAATTATGCACTAACCCTACAAAGATAAGCCTTATATTCAATTTGGCAAACCTGGGACATCTATGGAACAGAATAGTATATAAACAAAAAATCCTGACAGCTAAGCTATCAGGATTTTGAGGTTCCTGGCGGATTCGAACCGCCGTACATGGTTTTGCAGACCACTGACTAAGCCACTCATCCAAGGAACCATTAATTTAAGAACTCGTTGTTTCTGTTTTGCGAGTGCAAAGTAAGACATAATTTTTTAATCATGCAAATATTTCTTCGTTTTTTTGCAAAAAAAATTTTCACGAACTACTTTTTCTTTGACAAAACAAACACAACAATTGATTATAAAACAATATAATGTTGAGAAAATATATACGAATAAATGATTTTTATGTAAGTTTGCACACGATTTCTAAACGGAGATAAACAAAAGATATGCAAAAAAATCTAGTCATAGTGGAGTCACCCGCTAAAGCTAAGACAATTGAAAAGTTCTTGGGTAAAGACTACAAAGTAATGTCAAGCTACGGGCATATCCGCGATTTGAAAGAAAAAGAATTTAGTATTGACATCGAACATAACTATGCTCCGAAATATGTTATACCAGCAGACAAAAAAAAGCTGGTTGCAGAACTGAAAGCCGAAGCTAAAAATGCAGAGATGGTTTGGCTTGCATCCGATGAGGACCGCGAGGGAGAAGCTATATCTTGGCATTTGTATGAAGTTTTGGACTTACAGCCTGAAAACACTCAGCGTATTGTGTTCCATGAAATTACCAAAACAGCCATTCTACATGCTATTGAAACACCACGCTCCATCAACATGGATTTAGTCAATGCACAGCAGGCTCGAAGAGTATTGGACCGAATCGTAGGATTCCAGCTTTCACCAGTTTTATGGAAGAAAGTTAAACCAGCACTATCTGCAGGACGCGTCCAGTCTGTTGCTGTTAGGCTAATTGTAGAACGCGAAAGAGAAATAAACGAATTTGTAGCTGAAGCTGCATACCGTGTTATTGCTCAATTTGTATTGCCCGACGGAACAACAATCCTAAAAGCAGAGCTTAACAAGCGTTTCAAAACAAAAGAAGAAGTTGTTTCTTTCCTTAAAGCTTGCAAGAATGCAACTTTCACAATTAACGATATAACTAAAAAACCGGTAAAAAAATCCCCTGCTCCACCTTTTACAACATCAACATTGCAACAGGAAGCAGCTCGTAAGTTGGGATATTCTGTTTCTCAGACAATGATGATTGCCCAGCGTTTGTATGAATCCGGTTTGATTACATATATGCGTACTGACTCAGTTAACCTGAGTGACCTGGCTCTTGGTACATCAAAGGAATGTATATTGGATACTTATGGAGAAAAATATTATAAATTCCGCCAGTATCATACTAAAAGCAAAGGTGCCCAGGAAGCTCACGAAGCTATCAGACCTACATATATAAGTAATAGTGAAATAAATGGTACGGCTCAAGAGAAAAAGCTTTACGATTTGATACGTAAGCGTACTATTGCCTGCCAGATGGCTGATGCGGAACTGGAACGTACAACTATCTCAATTGAAATCGGTGGTCAGACAGAAAAATTCATTGCTACCGGAGAAGTTGTCGTTTTCGATGGTTTCCTTCAGGTTTATCGTGAAAGTTCGGATGATGAGACAGAAAAAGAACAGGAAAACGGACTGTTGCCTCAGGTTTCACTTAATGAATCTTTGTCATTAAAACAAATAACGGCAACAGAGCGTTTCACGCAACGTCCTCCACGATATACGGAAGCAAGTCTTGTTCGTAGAATGGAAGAACTTGGAATTGGTCGTCCGTCAACATACGCACCGACTATCCAGACTATCCAGAACAGAGAATATGTTGTAAAGAGTGATTGTGAAGGTTCTGAAAGGAATTTTACAGTTATAACTCTTTCGAAAAACGATATCAAAGAAACTACAAAGACTGAAACAGTTGGAGCTGACAAAAATAAATTGCAGCCTACAGATATAGGTATTGTCGTTAATGACTTCCTTATGGAATATTTTCCGGATGTTATGGACTATAACTTCACAGCCAATGTTGAAAAGGAATTTGATGCCGTTGCTGAAGGTGAAATGGTTTGGACTGATGCCATTGACCATTTCTACAAGATGTTCCATCCTATTGTAGAAAAGGCTATAGCTATTCGCACTGAACATAAAGTAGGCGAACGTTGTCTTGGTAACGACCCGAAAAGCGGACGTCCAGTTTTCGTTAAAATCGGAAGATACGGTCCTGTTGTTCAGATCGGACAGTCAAATCCGGATGATAAAAACGCAGAAAAGCCTCAGTTTGCAACTCTGCGCAAAGGTCAGTCTATCGAGACAATAACTCTTGAGGAAGCATTGAAGTTATTTGATTTGCCAAGAACTTTGGGTGAATTTGAGGATAAAGTAGTTGTTGCAGCAATCGGCCGTTTCGGTCCGTTTATCCGTCATGACGGAAAGTTTGTTTCTATTCCAAAAACATTGGATCCGCTGACTATCACTTTAGAAGAAGCAATAGAACTTATCGAACAGAAACGCCAGAGCGACGAACAGCGTTTCCTGAAAAAATTTGAAGAAGAACCTGAATTGGAAATTCTGAAAGGAAGATTCGGCCCTTATATTGCTTACAAAGGTGCAAACTATAAGATTCCTAAAACGGTAGAAAATCCTGCAGAATTATCATTGGATGAATGCAAGAAAATTATCGAGGAATCTGCAGCTAAACCTGCAGCTAAGAAAAGAGTGACAAGAAAGAAAGCTTGATACAGTAGTTAACAAAAAACAAGTTGACAAGAATATCAGTATGATAATTTGCTGATAAATCTTGTCAACTTGTTTTTTTAATGTAATATCGATTTTATCTCCAAACTATTATAACAAACCTGAGAATATATATCTTCCAATATTTCTGAAGTCAGTTTATCAAAATCTTCTTTTCGTGGTGTTATAAACAAACCTCCAATGTCTGCGGCACCTGGACTTGTCAATATTTTCCCATCATCTTCCAGGAAATACTGACGCGGACGATGCAGCTTGCGAGGTATCACCAATATTCTCCATACTTCTCCTTTGAAATAAGAGAATACATTCATCTTCGGCTCAGTTTCTCCTTCCTCACAAGGTAATACATTATATAATGTATGAAACAAAGACAAGGCTGATTCTATATCTTTTGCTTCTATAGCAAAACCACTTCTAGAGTCAGAAAGATAATGATACAACACTGCTTTATCATTCTTGCATATAACAGGCAATGAACTATTATCCAAACTTTTGTTCACTTCAATATCTAATGGCATTTGTCCAAATGTTACAGCCTGAAAATGCAAATGGTCCGGAGCAGAAGCTCCACAACGAGGTCCATTGTAGAACAATGTATAATCTGACAACAAAGCAGAAAGCTCCATCATTTCCGTGAAGTGATCATATATGCTTTGTGCTTCATGTATCCGCGAAGGAATGGTGAAATGTTCCGTAAATATCGGGAATGGATTACAAAGCAACCAATATTTATCATGTATATCCATCCTTCCCTGCTCTGTTGGCGAATTTTTAGAACATAGAAAACATGGACGCTCGCTGATAGACTTGGAATCTATTTTTGCAGCTGAAGAAACAATACGGGCGGGATTAAACTGTACCTTAATCTGTTCGCCGCAAACATTAAGATTACGGACCATAACACCGGATAATGCTTTGAAATTATCCGATGCCAAAGGCCAGTTTCTTTTCTGTTCTTCTATAAAACTATGTGCTTCCTTGCTATAGTCTGACTTTTCCATGTCTGTTATTTGTTTTGAAACAAACGTGCTCTAAGCTCGATTGTTCTCAGTTTGTCTTTATAGAAATTATATCTGTTCATTTTCTCTACACTCAACGAAGCGTCGGAATTATCTTCCCATCTGCGGCAGAGATAAATAACATCATAAATTCGGCCAATTCTGTATTCACGGCTAATACGCAAACCAAGTGCATAATCTTCTCCGTAACTTGTGTTCGGAAGATTAATAGTTCTGAGCAAAGGAGTATAGAATGCTCGCGGTGCACCAAGACCGTTAATTCTCAAAGCATTGTTGCGTCCGTTTTCCAAAGTCCATTCCTTATGGTCGATTACTCCGGGAGGTATTTCCTCCATTGCAAAGTTCGTCATTCTGTATGTTCCGACAACCATCGCACATTGTTGCTCATAGAAAGTATCAACCACTTTCTGCAAAGTATTCTCAGAGCTATAAACATCGTCACTATCCAACTGGACAGCAAACTTTCCGCATGAAGGATGATGAACACCTGTGTTCCAACAACCACCAATTCCCAAATCCTTGCGTTCCGGAATTATATGTACCAGTCGGCTGTCCGAAGCAAACTCACCTATGGCTTCAGTTGTTCCGTCGGTAGAATGATTATCTATAACTATAAGATTAAAATTGAAATTCGTTTTCTGTGCCAATACAGACTTTATGGCATCACGTATTGTACGCACTCTGTTACGTACAGGAATGATAACACTCGCCTCAACAGCAAACGAAGCAGAATCCTTGCTCCAGTCTATTTCCTTGAAAACAGGTGAAAGATATGCTCCGATTACTTTGAGATGCTCAGTGCATGCTTTTTCCATTTCAATCTGAACTTGTCTGTTACGAGGATTTACATAGTCGAAAATTTTCTCTCCCGAAGCACGAGTATCAATTTCCTTGACAGAATACAGATATTCATCAATATGAACTATCGGAGCTATTCGCGACAAAGCCAGACGCAAGGCATATAGTCCGGCAAACTCATACTCAGTATTTAGCGAAAGCAAGGCTTCACGCCAAGCAGACACACGAACTAAAAGAACCGGACCGAAAGCAAAGTCATCACGCAAACTGCCTTCCTGATATTCTATCAGCGGATGTGGCTGTAATGCATCTTCACTCTCTTCATAATAATCTGCATATACCATTGAAGCACGGCTATCGTCTGCTATTTGAAGGAAACGTTCTTCGGCAAACAATCCCATGTTTATCAATGACTCTGAAAGATATAACATGGCATATTCTGCTTCGCATTTTTCCGCCAGTTCAACTACTGTAACAGAAGATAGTATATTTCCGTTTGCCTTAAAATCTTTTCCGGCAATGAATTTCTGTATTCTTTTCATAAAATATCAATTATTTCTATTTCGCAGGTTACTCAACTTAAAAGTTGACAAGGTCAAACACCCTTTAATTATATTAATAACTCTTGTCAACTCGTTTTCTTGTCAACTCGTTTTCTTGTCAACTCGTATCTATAATTACTTAAACAAGTCGCAGTTCATGAAGACAAGCATCCACCTCAGTTCCGCTTCCAAGATGTTTTCCCAAATCATCAGAAAGTTTTATGCATTCGCGCCACTCCTGATTCTTGTTCATCTTACATTGAGTAAGTTTCATGACTATATTAGAAGGTTTATATCCTGTATCGTTGGTAAGATTTGTACCGATACCAAATGCACAGCGTATCTTTCCGCTGCAATAATTATATATTCTCAGAGCTTTCTCAAAGTCCAAAGCATTGCTGAAAATAATAGTCTTGGTAGTGGCGTCTATTCCCAATTCCTGATAACGGGCAATAAGGCGGTCGATAAATTCAAATTCGTCGCCAGAATCACAACGCACACCATCAAACAGTTTTGCTTGCTTACGGCTAAAATTCGACAGAAAAGAATCTGAAGTATAAGTATCTGAAAGCGCAGTACCAAGGTCTCCGTCATAAACATTGACCCAGTTCTCAAGAGCCATATAATTGGCATGCTTATATCCGAACTGTGCACCATGAAACATAAACCATTCGTGTGGATGAGTTCCCATCATCAGCATATTATATTTCATAGCCAGATGACAGTTTGATGTTCCGGTGCAGTAAAGAGAATTCTTCTTCAGATAATCTATAACCAACTCCTGAACTTCGTATGAGAATCTGCGTCGTGTTCCAAATTCGGAAAATGGCATCTTGTTTTGATTTGACAATTCTACCTTTTCCTTCAATCTGGACAGCACATATTCCCTGTCCACCTTATGTCCTGAATACTTATTCTTAATCTCAGATACAATTGCAAGCAGCGGAACTTCATATAAAGTGACTTTATAAAGAAAATCTGTCACTTCCATATGCAAATGCTTTTTATCATCAAGATAGACATTTATCTTTTCCGGCTCGAAACGGAAAGACGACAACCATTCCCAATAAGCCAAAGGGATGAAACGGCAATGAGCATACATATAATCTTTTTCCTCCTCAGTTAGCCTTACTGCGGCCAATGATTTGATTGCAGATTTAAGTTCAGAAAGAAATTCTTCACTGTATTCCGTTTCGTCGCGGTCGGTAAACGCAAATGTTCCCATTGCATAAGGGAACAATTTTATATAAGCATAAGATGTGGTAAACTTATACAAATCAGTATCTAATATTGAATATAAAGTCATATAGTTTTATACGAAATTTTGTTTTATGATTTTTGAAAAAGAGATAGCTATATAAAAGTATCCCGATTAACATTAAATCCTAAAGATACAAAATTTAGACAAACCACCCACACAATTGCATACAAAAAACAGGGCAACCGCACCAAAATTCCATTCAAAATATGTTTTGCAACAGGTTTGTTAAAATAGTTCTGAAAAAAATGTGTTATTTGGGAAATAAAGCGGATATTGCGGATAGCAAAACCTTAACTATGAAAAACAACCTTAGCGATTGGATTTTTTACGTGTCGATTTTACAACCAAAGTCTTTCGACTATGATTCGTAAGATCTTATGAGAGGTCTCTTATAAAAAGAGGCCTCTTTTTTATGATTCAGATCATCCGGTCAGAACTGCAATAACTTTTTTAAATAGTTAATATCCAAAGCTGCCTTGTAAAGTCTTTTTTTAAGGCTTAACTTATCCTTTTGTTCAGAGATGATATGTAAAGCCACTTTTCTAATCACTGACAGGTTTTGTGATGAATATCCTTTCCTCGCTCTGCAATCATCCTCTTTAAAAGTAACGTCCAAATGCCAATGCAGTTGGTTCTCAATACTCCAGTGTCCTCTTATTATTTTTTGAAAGTAAGACGCACTTAATCCTTGCTCGTCACTGATATAATATCTGGTTTCAAGAGCCGTTTTCCCGTTCATCTCCCTACTTGATTCCATTTTTACAATCGTCCCTAGTCCTTTCCAAGATTGAATGGTTTCCGGAAGCAGATATTCCATGGCTGGAAGAATGCTGCATTTCCTGACTTCTATCCTTCCATGGTCTTTTTCCACAGTCGTATCCGAATCAAGGCCGCCGTGTACTTTAAAAGCACATTCAATATCCTCATATAGAGACTTCTGATTACCTTTTACCGACAATAGATAATGCCCCTTCTTTTCAAGTATCAAGTCTACAACCTCACGTTGCGTTCCCATAGCGTCTATGGATATAACTGCATCCTCAATATCTATGGCTGACAACACTTCGGGAATGGCTGTTATCTCATTGGACTTGTCTTCCACTTTTTTCTGATATATACAGAATTCGTTCTCGCTTACCCAGGCATTCAAAATGTACAGACCTTTATTCCCGCGAGAGGTCGGCGATGTCCCACTTTGCTTCTTCCCGTCTATAACAATCTGTTTTTCTGATAAATCCGACAGGATTGACTTCCCATAACTACAAAGACAATGTTCTAATTCGGTTGGGTCTATGCGTTGAAACACACGCTCAAACGTATCTTTTGAAGGTACACCGTGAGGAAGTGAAAGCATATCCTTAAGTTTTTCTCCACGTTCCAAGGTAAACAGACGCATATCCTCATAATCTGTTCCGCCTGTCAGGTAAGTACACAAACCTATCATTAATATGTCTGACAACAAATGTAGACAACGACCTGTTACACGAGGATCGGTAACTTCTGAAAAATACTTGGATGGATTCATTTCACTGCAAATTTATCATTTCTATTTCTGTTTCGGTTTGCCGCTGCAAATCTAAGGTGAGGCACAGATAAACACTTCACTGATGATTACAAATTTTGATGCGGTTGCCCTGTACAAAAAAACGCAGGAGCAGAGAATGAACTCTGTCCTGCGTTTATAATAATATCATTTAAGTTTCGTTAGACTCTTATTTATCGAAATAAGGCAATGAATACGGATTACGATACTGATACCAGTACAAGCGATGAGCAGCAGCTTCCTTGTCATCGCCAAACGACAATGTTGCAGGATCCCATTTAACCGGACGACCTAATTCGCGTGCGATATTGTTCAAGCAGCATAGAGTGTTTGTGCTGCAACCAACTTCAACCGGAGCGATAGGATTCTTGCGTGAACGTACGCAGTCGATGAAGTTCTGCATATGAGGAGCACTTGTTTCATATTCGCCAGCCATGCCACCTTTGCTCTTCTTGTTTTTCTTCTCCGCTTCCATTTTCTTCTTCATTTCTTCCCAGTATTTCTTCATCTGCTCTGGAGTCAACGGACGTTTACCTGCCAATTCAGCCGGAACTTTTGAAGGATCAGAACATGCCAAATAACCACGGGCAACTTCAATCCAGCCTTCATCACCAATGAACTTGATTCCCTGAGCAGAATCATTGTCATCCAAATAAGGCTGTTCTGTCATCACAATTCCGTTTGCATATCTCATTGCTGCATATTTGGCGCCATTGTATCCTTTAGGAATAAACTCAACAGGACCTGAACCATCCATACCGATTGCAGCTTGGGCAATATCAAACATATGCGCACCCCAGTCTGCTGTGTAACCATTACCTGTTTCGCTATACCAACGCCAAGCACCCCACAGTTTTTCATTTTCTTCAGGATCCAAAGAAATAGGAGGACACAAGTCTGGATGATAATGAATCTTCGGATCGTTCAACGGACCCATCCACTGATTGAAGTTCAAATTTGCAGGAACTGGCATTTCCGGCAAATCAAGAGGTTTAGGTGGTTCTCCAACGCGAGCATAAATCTTTTCGATATGACCGATAGCTCCTGATTGAACCAATTCGATAGCTTTCTGGAATTCCTTGCTTGAACGCTGCTGGCTTCCTACCTGCAATACTCTGCGGTTATCGCGTACAGCACGCACCATAGCAAGACCTTCAGCTATTGTGAATGCCAATGGTTTCTGGCAATATACATCTTTTCCTGACTGACATGCATGTATTGTATTCAATGCGTGCCAATGGTCTGGTGTAGCAACTTCAACTGCGTCAATATCTTTTCTGTTCAACAAATCTTCATAAAATTCATACTTATCACAACGCTGGTTCATTCCTTTGGCAGCCTGCCATTCTGCTACACGACGACGGAAACGTTCAGTTTTCATTGTATCAACATCGCAACATGCTGCGACCTGAACTCCTGGACAAGCAGCAAAGCCTTTAAAATCTGATAATGCCTGCTGTCCTAAACCGATAAATCCAAGAACAACTCTGTCACTCGGTGCAATTCTAACACCATCAATTTTCCAACTTGGCAAAATTGTCAAACTAGCTAAACCTAAAGCAGACAAACCCAAAAACTCCCTACGGTTCATTCCGTTTTTCTTTTCCTTATTATTCATGGTTATTTTATTATTGTTTTATAAGGTTGTTAACAATTTCTCAAATTTATTAAATGATTTCGAATATCTGACAATTAATCTAGCAAATAATGAGCCAAGATAAAAAACTTGATAAAAATCAAGTAAAACACATTTTATTATGTAAGTTTGCCCATAAGTGATTAAGTTAGAGTGAAGTTACATAATAGGTAAACTTTAAGGACTTCAGAATATTTATATCGTATCCATAACCTTGTTTACTTGTAAACTGAACTTAAAAACTTATAAACTCAGAAACTTATCTATCATTACAGTTGTTATTCAACAAAATAGGATATAGCATGAAGAATAAAATTTTAATATTGTGCAACATTGCTTTATTGGCTCTAAACAGTTGCATCAAAGATGAGCCTCTTTGTCCGGAAGCAGAAATAACAAGTTTCTCCATTCCTGAAAAGATTGCATTCAGTACTCCGGTAATAAACCAAGGAACAAATACTATTGAAGTATTTGTGAATGAAGACACAGACCTCACTAACATCACTCCGACATTGGAGGTAAACGACAAATCAACTCTTTCACCGGCATCAGGAACTGCACAAGATTTTACTGATCCTGTAATATACACTGTTACTGCTGAGGACGGAATCCATACTCGTGAATATACAGTAAATATAATACCAATGACGGATGACGTGTTTACTCCTTTGATGAAAAAATTCAATTTCAACAACTGGCAGACAAATTCGACTCTGAACTACGAATATCCAATACAGCTATTGGACAATGGAACTACTTTCAATATTTTCTCGTCAAGTAATCAGGGCGTTTCTTTGTACCAGCAGTTCAGCGACCCGTCATTATATCCTACGCATTCCATTGAGCTGAACGGTGGCAAGGCAGCAGAAATCATAACAAAAGAAGGTCCGGGAAGTATTCTTGGTCTCCAATATATTCCGGTAATAGCCGGTTCTTTATTTACCGGCACAATGAACCTTCTGAATGCTTTGGCAAATCCGCTGACAGCTACGGAAATGGGACAGCCTTTCAACCAAAAGCCTGTGACACTGAAAGGATATTATAACTATAAATCCGGAAGTGGAAGCTATATAGAACGAGATGGTAAAGTAAACCCTTCAAGAAAAGACTCATGTGCTATTTATGCTGTATTTTATAAGATTGATGATAATCTTAAAACTCTTGACGGCACGAATATTATGACACATAAAAACATAATATCAATGGCAATGTTGCCGGACCGTTCTTCAACCCCAGGAGAGGAAATGATTCCGTTTGAAATTCCTTTCGTGAAGAAAAACGATATTGAAGTTGATTTCAGCAAATATTCCTACAAACTTGCATTGGTATTTTCTTCAAGTTTTTATGGCGACAGATATGAAGGAACGCCGGGAAGCAAACTTATTGTTGATGATGTTGAGATTGTAACAGAGTAAAAATACAGGAGGTAAAAAGATGAATAAATATATAAAGATATTGGCAATAGCAGGTATTTCCTTTTTATCGGCTTCTTTTGCCAAGGCACAGGAGTTTTCAAGTAATTGGGAATGTAAGGTTTTTGCAGGATATAATATTGGAGGAACATCTCCACTTCCTTTACCTGCGGAAATAAGAAAAATAAACTATTGGAAACCTGGATTCGGAGGAACTCTTGCTTTTCAGGCAACTCGCTGGCTGTCTCCTAAATGGGGAATTAGCAGTGGATTAGCTATCGACCTTAAAGGTATGAAAATCGGAGCTGAAGTGAAATATCTCCAAACGAATCTCGTTGTGGGCGAAGGCGACAACACCGGTACTTTCTCAGGCACTTTCTCCGGAAAAAACACAACGGACATGAGAAATGATTACCTTGTGATTCCTGTTCTGGCAGCTTATCGTCCAAACGAAATTTGGAGAGTGCGTTTTGGCGGATATGTTGCTGTGCAGAATAACGCCAAATTTGAAGGAACTGCTTCCGACGGTTACATAAGGAACGGCGGACCGACCGGAGAACGTATAAATGTTGAATCTGCTACTTACGATTTCGCAGACAAAGTAAAGCGATTTGATTGCGGACTTATGGCTTCGGCTGATTGGTTTTTCACAGAAAAAATGGCTGTTACGGGACAATTATCGTGGGGATTGATTCCTATTTTCCCTTCGGATTTTGACGGGCTGAGCTATAATATGTACAATATTTATTTGTCTCTTGGAATAGCTTATAAATTGTAGTTAACAAGGTGTCAGATACAAGTTGGCGAGAAGACAAGTTGACAAGAATTTCGGATAATAATTCATGAAATTATAAGTGTTCTGACCTTGTCAACTTGTATCTGAAGCCTTGTTAACTTTTAAGTTGAGCAACTTGCGAAACTTAAATTATTTACTTTTCAATTCTTATACGGGCATCGACAGCAAACAAACCTCTTTCTGTTGCAAGAAGCGGATTGATGTCCATTTCCTTTATTTCCGTAGCAAAACGAAGCAATGTTGACAAGCGGACAATAATATCTGCATATTGCTGCTCATCGATTCCTTTCTGACCACGTGTACCTTTAATAATTGGATAACCGCGAAGAGAGTGAATCATTGAATATGTTTCTTCGTATGACAGAGGAGCAAGACCAGAAGTCACATCCTTAAGCACTTCCACGAATATTCCGCCAAGACCACATACGACAACATGACCGAAACGATTCTCATATTTAGCGCCAAGGAAAAGTTCCTGACCTTTTAACATCGGCTGAACAAGAATGCCTGTCACGCCCGGAAGTTTCATCATTCTGTCATATTCAAGAGCAAGATGTTCTTCTGAAGGTATATTCAATGCAACTCCGCCAATGTCGCTCTTGTGGACAGGACCAACAACTTTAGCAACAACTGGGAAACCAACTGATTTTGCAAAATTGATAATCTCTTCTTTATTATCTGAAGAGAATTCCTCAACCAAAGGAATATTTGCAGCCTTAAGAAGCTCGCGAGTATCCAAAGGATTCAAATATCCGCTCTCAGGCAAACGGTCAATGATTCGACGAACTTCAGGAACGTCAACTCCATAAAGCTGAATATCTGTACTTGCAGGTTTAGGAGTATTGATTACTCGTGCCAATGCCGTACCAAGTGTAACTTCGTCAGAGAAATTCACATGCCCTTTCTTCACAAAACTCTGAACTTCCGGACCAGCTGTAACAATTGACGGAAGCACAGGGAAAATAGGCTTCTTGCATTCTTCCATTTTCTTGTGAAGAACTTCATATGCGTCATAAAGCTTAACCAAACCCGGGCTACCGAAGATAACCATCATAAGGTCGATATTGTCGAATCTGTTTTCGCAATAGTCAATTGCTGTGGCAAGATGCTCCGGAGTACCTGTACCAATGATATCGATAGGATTTCCAACTGCTGCACCAGGATAAAGTTTAGTTTTCAGTTCTTCAGCAATAGGTCCGTTCAAATCCGGCACATTCAGTCTTCCTTTTGACAAAGCATCGGCAAGCATAACAGCCGGACCGCCGGCGTGAGTTACAATCGCACAGTTCTTGCCTTTCACTTCCTTAAGTGTGAATATACTTGCAACAGTGGTAAGTTCCTCACGACTGAAACATCTTACGATTCCGGCTTTACGGAACAAAGCCTCAACCGCAGAATCAGCATTTGCGATAGCGCCAGTGTGTGATGAAGCGGCACGCTTTCCGGAATCTGTACTTCCGGCTTTGATAGCAGCAATCTTACAACCTTTGCGGATAAGAGAAGAAGCATGGAACAAAAGTTTGTCCGGATTCTTGATTTGTTCCAGATAAAGCATCTTTATCTTTGAATCCATTACCGGGTCAAAGTTCTTATCCATATATTCCAATATATCCTCAACTCCATTCTGAGTGCAATTACCTACAGACCATACTGATGAGAAACGCAATCCTTTTGTAAGAGCTGATTCGATAATAAACAATGCAGTTCCGCCGGAGCTGGAAATGAAATCAACTCCTTCCGGATGAAATTCAGGTATAGGCAAAGTGAAGACACCGTGAAAGTTCATGTTCATCAGACCGATACAGTTCGGACCAATCAGAGAAGCTCCTGCTTCATTGATAATCTGAAGCATTCTGGCTTCAAGAGCTGCGCCTTCTTTTGTTTCTTCACCAAAACCGGCAGAAACAACAATGAAAGCTTTCACTCCTTTTTCCTTTGCCAAAACCTCTACGGCATCAGGACAAGCCGGTCCGGGAATAGACAGAATTGCCATCTCCGTTTCCGGAATATCTTTAACTGAAGGATATGATTTCAGACCTTGAACGTCTGTTTCCTTCTTGTTTACCACATAAAGTTCACCTTTATATTTTCCGTCCAATAAATTACGAACCAAGCGACCGCCCGGTTTGTGAACATTGTTGGAGCCACCGACAACAACAATACTTTGAGGATTGACTAACTCACGGTTTATCATAACATTTTGTTTTGATTTAACGACTATAACCTTAGCAAATATATGTAATTAGATTGACAAATGCTCAATTCGGGCATCATATTTAACATTTAGTAAAAAATCCACATAAAACATATATTACTAGGTATTATATATTATAATTTATGTTTCGTTAGCTCAGCTTTCAGATAACGAGTTGAAAAGAAAACAAGTTGACAAGAGTAATTATATATAAAATAAGAAGTAAAAGGAGTTTGACCTTGTAAACTTGTCTCCGAAGCCTTGTTAACTTTTTAGTTGAGCAACTTGCTAAACTTTAATTTTGCAATATACAAAAAAACTCCGCTATATTGTCCGACAAACAATATAACGGAGTTTTATTATAAAGATAAATTTATATATCAATCAAACATTTCGTCAATACCACCAACTGTAGTTTCACGCTCATCATTTACAACTTCTTTTTCCGAGCTGCAAGGATTAGCATATTGTTCAGGGATTTCCCAAACATCGTCTTCGCTATATCCTAAAGATTTATCCTTATATACTTTCTGCATATAAAGGGCATATATAGGAAGAGCAGATGCAGCTCCTTGTCCCCATTCCATTCTGTCGAAATGAATTGAACGTTCTTCTCCACCAACCCAGCAACCAGACACAAGAGTTGGAGTGAATCCCATAAACCAAGCATCAGAGTTGTTCTGTGTTGTTCCTGTCTTACCTCCCATTTCGGCTTTTATACCGTAACGTCCTCTGACACGTCCACCGGTTCCGCCATCAATAACGCTCTTAAGCATATGCAACATTTTATAAGAAGCGTCTTCCGGCAACACTTCATTCATCTTAGGAGTGAAGTTTGCAATAGTATTTCCATACGAGTCTTCGATACGTGTAACATAAAGCGGAGCAACTCGTATTCCTTTATTTGAGAATGTGGTATAAGCACTGACCATTTCCCCTACCGACACGTCCGGAGTTCCAAGACAAACTGAAACAACCGGGTCAATCTCTCCTTTCAATCCGAATGAATGAAGCAGGCGAACAAATGTATAAGGAGAAAGTTTGCCCATCAGATATGCAGTTACCCAGTTGTCAGAATTCTGCAATCCCCACTGGATTGTAACCATCTCGCCGATACGTTTTTTGTTGGAGTTTCGAGGAATCCAAAGCTTTCCGTTTTCGTCAGTCAGCTGCTGCTGCACATGAAGCATCTCATCGCAAGGACTGATACCTTCAATCATAGCCAACGAATAAAGATAAGGTTTGATTGTTGAACCAATCTGACGGCGGCCACCATTTACCACATCATACTGAAAACTATTGTAATCAATTCCTCCTACGTAAGCCTTGACATGTCCGGTTCGCGGGTCCATTGACATAAAGGCACTACGCAAAAACGACTTGTGATAGCGGATTGAATCCCATGGCGACATAATTGTGTCAATCGGTCCGTCCCAGCTGAACACTCTCATATCAACAGGTTCGTTGAAGACTTTTCTCATTTCACTCTCACTCATTCCAGCTTTCTTCATCGCACGGTAGCGGTCTGTCTGATGCATTGCACGCATAATGATTGTATCCGCCTGTCCCTTGGTAATATCCTTAGAGAAAGGAGCATTGCTCTTACCTTTCTTTTCCTTGAAGAAAACAGGCTGAAGAGTTTTGCCTACGTGTTCACGAACTGATTCTTCAGCATATTGCTGCATTCTGGAATCAATTGTTGTATAAATCTTAAGACCGTCTGTGTAGATATTATAGTTTTCGCCGTTGGCTTTCTTGTTTTTGTTACACCAGCCATACATCGGGTCGTTCTCCCATGCTGTTGAGTCTTCCTTGAATTTCTGCTCCTGCCATGAAGCGTAATTCTTTCTGTTCGGTTTCTTTGCTGTCAATGTCAATCGCAGATATTCACGGAAATATGGAGCCAATCCGTCTTTATGGTCAAGTCTTGTAAAATGAAGAACCAAAGGAAGTTTCTTCAACGAGTCGCATTCTGCCGCTGAAATATATCCTGCTTTAGCCATCAAATCCAAAACTGTGTTTCGGCGTCCGCGAGTTCTTTCGTTACGTCTAACCGGATTGAAATATGAAGGATTCTTACACATTCCTATCAAAGTTGCAGCTTCTTCTATTTTCAGAGTTTTAGGAGTCTTTCCAAAATATACTCTTGCTGCAGACTGAATACCTACGGCATTATAAAGGAAGTCGAACTTGTTCAGATACATATTGATAATCTCTTCCTTTGTGTAATAACGCTCCAACTGAACAGCAATAACCCATTCGATAGGTTTCTGGAACAGACGCTCCATCATATTGTCGGCACTTGGCGAGAAGAGCTGTTTTGCCAACTGCTGTGTAATGGTACTTCCGCCACCACCACTCTTCTGCATAAGTATTCCGCGCTTAACCACTGCACGTAAAAGTCCTTGCATATCTATACCGCTATGAGATGCGAAACGGACATCTTCTGTTGCAATAAGTGCATTAACAAGATATGGTGACAAATCTTTATAGTTAACATATATACGGTTATCCTGACTATGGGCGTAACTACCCAAAGTTTTTCCATCCGAAGATATTATCTGAGAAGCATATTTATCAATTGGATTTTCCAATTGCTCCACCGGTGGCATATAACCGATAGAACCGTTTGCTATGGATGAGAACAGGAAAAATACAACAGCCACTCCAATGAAGAATAAGGCCCAACAAGTAATTATTATACCTTTAGTAATCTTTGATGCCATAATTTTTTATTCACTACGTACTAGTTGGCAAAGGTACTGAATTAGTTGGAATTTATGACATATATATATCAACTTTTATAGTTAACAAGGCTTCAGAGACAAGTTGACAAGTAGATAAGCTGATTGAAAGTTAACTTAACGAAGATTGAATATTTAATACTTCAGTTTTTAATGCTAATGATACCAACTGTTTCATATATTGTGAAAAACTTTTTCCATATATTATGAAAATATTTTTTCATATATTGTGAAACTTTTGTTTCATATATTATGAAAAAAGTTTTCCAAGCTCTGAAAATTTCGTGGAAATACAATTATTTAATTTACAACAAATTAATACAAACAATTAAATTCTATAAATCCACAAAATGTAGAACTAGGGAAAGTTGAGTTAAATAATTAATATAAGGCGTTTTTATGTTGAAAAACTAACTTTTTCACAGTCCGTTTAATAAAGGAATATTATAACTTTGCATAAAGTGAAGTTGTTATTCATACTATAATATTGGGGATAGATTTTCCATGAAATAATATGATAACAGAATAACTTAAACAAACACGAAAAAAATTATAATCTGAGTATCATGGAAAACGACAGTAAACAATTTAACCCATCTCCTTTTTTAGGAGTATTCTTATTCGCCGGAATTATTATTGGACTTGCTATCCGCAACAATTTTGATATAAAATCTTTAGCTATAACATATGGATTGCTGGGCGGAGCTATTATGGGTGTTTTATTTGAGGGTTACAGATTTTACAAATTTTGGTGCGCCAAAAACAAAAACAAATAAAAAACAGTTTCTTAAATAAAGCTTGTATCAGGCTTTTTGCAGGAAACATAATATTTGCAGATATAAAAATAACGTATTTATGAGCGGTATTCCAAATCTAAAAGAGTTGGTTCTGAGAGACACGCCTTTTGCCAATCTTATGAACAAGCGTATCTACAACGTACTATTGATTGCGACAAAATACGATGTTTTCATGCTTGAAGACGACGGGCGAGTTGATGAACAGATATTCAATGAATATACATCATTAAGTTTGCGCTATCCTCCACGATTCACACAGGTGACTACAGAAGAAGAAGCTTTGGCTGAGCTTAAGGACAGGAACTTCGAACTTATAATATGTATGCCGAATATGGACCACAGGGACATATTTTCAGCTGCAAAAGAAATAAAAGTTCACTACCCAAACATACCGATAGTAGTTCTTACTCCTTTTTCCAAAGAAGTTTCAAAGAGGGTTGCCAATGAGGATCTGAGTGCCATTGACTATGTGTTCAGTTGGCTTGGAAACACAGACTTGCTACTTGCCATAATCAAACTTATCGAGGACAAGATGAATGCTCCGGAAGACGTGGCAAGCGTAGGAGTTCAAATTATACTTCTTGTTGAAGACTCTATAAGATTTTATTCATCCGCTTTGCCGCACCTCTACAAGTTTGTCCTTGAGCAAAGCCAGGAATTCTCGAAAGAGGCACTCAACGACCACCAGCGCACATTAAGAATGCGCGGAAGACCAAAAATTAAACTTGCCAGAAACTATGAGGAAGCAATAAGAATATTTGAACAATACAAGAACAATATATTAGGAATAATTTCAGATATGAGTTTTATGCGCGAAGGAGCAAAAGATCCTTTTGCCGGATATAAATTCGGACAATACGTGCGTAAAACCGGATTGATTATTCCTTTCATACTCGAATCTTCCGAAGCCAGCAACGAGGTTTATGCCAAAGAGCTAAGCGCATCTTTTATCGACAAAAACTCAAAAAGCTATCCGCAAGATTTGCGAAAGAAAATAATGCAGCGCTTTGGGTTTGGTGATTTCGTAATTCTCAATCCCCACACAAAAGAAGAAATCATGAGGATAAAAGACCTGAAAGACCTTCAGGTAAAAATTTTCCAAATACCGGACGATTCACTGGTATATCACTTAAGCCGAAATCATTTCTCACGTTTCTTCTATTCAAGAGCGATGTTTCCGCCTGCAGAAGTGTTGAAACATGTTGATGTTTCTGATTATAAAAACATGGACGAGGCGAGAAGATTAATTTTCGACCTTATTGTGCAATACAGAAGGATGAAGAATGCCGGAGTTGTTGCCATATACCAGAAGGAAAGATTTGACGAATACAGCAACTTCGCACGTATTGGTGACGGTTCTCTTGGAGGAAAAGGGCGTGGTCTGGCATTTATCGGAGCGATGATAAAACGATATCCAAAGTTGGATCATGAGAATTTCCAGGTTAATATTCCAAAGACTGTTGTTATCTGTACGGATATATTCGATGAATTTATGGAAACAAACGAATTATATCCGATAGCATTAAGCGATGTTGACGATGCAACAATTCTGAAATATTTCCTTCATGCTAGCTTACCTAAAAGGCTTATTGAGGATTTGATGGCATTCTTTGATGTTGTGAAAAGTCCGATAGCGGTCAGGTCATCCAGCTTGCTTGAGGATTCGCATTATCAGCCATTCGCCGGAATATATTCTACATATATGGTTCCTAAGATTGAGGACAAATATGAGATGCTCCGAACTGTCAGCAATGCCATAAAGGCTGTCTATGCTTCTGTTTTCTATCGTGACAGTAAAGCATACATGACGGCAACCTCAAATATCATTGACCAGGAAAAGATGGCCGTTGTATTGCAGGAAGTAATAGGAACACGATATAACAATCATTTCTATCCTACCATTTCCGGTGTTGCACGCTCTCTGAATTTCTATCCTATAGGCAACGAAAAAGCAGAGGACGGAATTGCAAATATCGCTTTAGGTTTGGGTAAATACATCGTTGACGGAGGTGTGACATTAAGATTCTCACCAAGACATCCGCACAATATTCTTCAGATGAGCACTATGGATTTTGCATTGAGAGAAACTCAGACAAGATTCTATGCTCTGGACTTGGATAATATGGCTGAAGACTTTGACACTGACGATGCATTTAACCTCGTAAAATTAAACCTAAAGAACGCAGAGGCTGACGGTTCGCTAAGATATATAGTTTCCACATATGACCCGTATGACCAGATAATCCGCGACGGTTTCTATCCTGGCGGAAGAAAAATCATATCATTCGTCAATATCCTGCAGCACGATGTCTTTCCTTTGGCTCAGACATTAGATCAGATATTGCATATCGGACAAGATGAAATGGGTCGTCCTATAGAAATTGAGTTTGCAGTAAACATGGATATAAATGACCCTAAAAAGGCAACATTCTATCTTCTGCAAATAAGACCTATTGTGGACAATAAAGAAGTTATGGAAGAAGATCTTTCATTGGTAAAGAATGAAGATACGATTCTTTCATCAACTAGCGTATTGGGTCATGGCATCGTAAATGATGTAAAAGATATTATATATGTAAAGAGCGAAGCATTCAATTCTGCCAACAATCAACTCATAGCTTATGAGATTGAGAAACTGAACAGAGCATTTACCGAACGTTCGGAAAGTTATATCCTTGTTGGTCCGGGCAGATGGGGAAGCAGCGATCATTGGCTTGGTATTCC
This sequence comes from Parabacteroides sp. KHUB-01, assembly GCF_056640935.1. Lineage (NCBI taxonomy): Bacteria > Pseudomonadati > Bacteroidota > Bacteroidia > Bacteroidales > Tannerellaceae > Parabacteroides > Parabacteroides sp. KHUB-01. The sequence goes on from NZ_CM153256.1 coordinate 1,367,339, forward strand.
CGTAAAATGGCCCCATATCAGTAATGCGCGGGTAATAGTTGAATGTGGCTTGGAAAACTACAGAATCGATCCTAGCCAGGGAACTCATTTCTTCCAGAATCTGACATCTTTCGGCGTAGGTTATTTTACAATAAATCCATTCAAAGGCGACGGATGGTTCGATGAAGAATATCTCAACAATATTCCGGCAGTCGAGGAAACTCAATATCTGCGCCACGTAAGACTAGAAAAGCCTATGATTATAAAAATGGATGGTAAAAGAAGCTTGGGCGTCGTAATGAAACCTGATCAGAATAACTGAAAAGACGGATTATTTTCATATCAGGAATAATATTTAGGTCCGGACCCGAATAGTTTTGGAGTCTGGACCTAAATATTATATTAAAGGATATACTTTCCTCTCTATTTTATTCAAAATACACAAACCTGTTTATCAGATAATTAATAAAATCAAGAAAAATTTTATCAAAAAAAAGTCTCAGAAATATTTGCAGATTAAAAAAAAGTCTATACCTTTGCACCCGTAATCGAAACAACAACGGTTACAACGCAAAAACAAAATGGTGCCATAGCTCAGTTGGTAGAGCAAAGGACTGAAAATCCTTGTGTCCCCGGTTCGATTCCTGGTGGCACCACTTTCAAAAGCGCGGGATGTAGCACAGTTGGCTAGCGCGCCACGTTCGGGACGTGGAGGTCGGAAGTTCGAGTCTTCTCATCCCGACACAATAAGAGTTAAATACTTACTCAAATAAGTATTTAACTCTTATTTTTTTATACCAAATCCAAGAACATCCACAATCTTATAATAGGTTTTCTGAAACAATTAATATTCCTACTTTATTTTGCCTTTAAACCAGGCATACATTTACAAGAAAGGCTGCTATATTTCTCTTGAATATAGCAGCCTTTCGCTAATAATATATGTAATCTCTATTATCTGCGTTTGTTGCGTTCACGCTCTTCCTGCTGACGTCTCAAAGTTTCCTGCTGGATTTTCTGAGCTTCTTCCAAACGCTTCAAGAATCCTGATTTCTTAACAGGACGACGTTTGTTTGCTTCAAGTTTAGCCAACAGTTTTTCTTCATCAACAGTGTAGCGGAAGAATAATGTCTGCGCAATAGTAACCAAAGTAGAAATGAAATAATAATATGTCAAACCAGATGCATAGCTATTGAAAATAAACAAGAACATCAACGGCATCATATACATTACCGCTTTCATTCCCGGCATCTGCTGCTGACCAGTATTGGTCATTTCCATATTATATTTTGTATAAACAATATTAGTTACAGTCATCAACAAACAGAACAAACTGATGTGATTGCCAAAGAATGTAGAAATCAAAGGAATTTGAGCATCCCAGCTGACAATAGCATCATATGTTGACAAGTCGTTTGCCCAAAGGAAGCTTTCATGTCTCAATTCAATAGCTGAAGGGAAAAACATGAAAAGTGCAATCAAAATAGGCATCTGCAACAACATTGGAATACATCCGCTCATAGGACTTGCACCAGCACTGCTGTAAAGTTCCATAATCGCACGCTGCTTATCCATTGCCTGATCAGGATTAGGATACTTAGCATTGATTTCCTCAACCTGAGGACGAAGAACTTTCATCTTAGCAGATGACATATATGATTTATATGTCAATGGCAACAATATAACCTTAACGATAATAGTCAACAAGAAAATTATCAATCCATAACTTGAGATAAAGCTTCCCAAGAAGTTAAACAGAGGAATTATGAAATACTGGTTAACCCAACGGAAAATACCCCAACCAAGAGGAACAAGCTTTTCCAAATGAGGTTTTTCATCGCCAGACAAGTTATCATTGTAATCTTTCAACAAAGCAAACTTGTTAGGAACAAAGAAAAACTGGAAATCCGTAGATTCAGCACCTTTCAGATCAAAAGGAACAACAGCCTTTGATGAGAAATGCTTCATATATTCTCCTTCCTTATACATATGAGAATCTAAAGATACATTCTCCATACCCTGTTTTGACAACAGCACTGTTGAGAAAAACATATCTTTATATCCAATCCATTGCAACTTTTCTTCTGGTTTCTTGCTATCGTTGCTTGTTTCACTTAAGTAATCAGGATCATCACTTACAGGCTTAAAGTGCAAACCAACATAACGGTCTTCAAACTTTCTTCCCTTTTCCTGCTGACGGATATCCTGCTCCCACATCAAAGACAAAGCATTTGTTGATGGAGACAGTTTTCCATTCAAGCCATTTCCTTTGATTGAAAAATCCAAAACATAGTCATTTTCTCTCAAAGAATAAACAAAGTCCAGAGAACTTCCGTTACCTGCATCAAGACGCATAGTCACAGAGTTAGCATCACCTTTCACCGGTGTAAAGTAAAAGTCGCCAGTGTTAATAAGACGATTTGACGCAGTAGCAAAAGAAAAGTCCATCTTAGCCTCTTCTCCATCGAACAATACCAAAGGCTGACCATCATATCTGTCATATTCTTTCAATCTGGCTGAAGCAACAGTACCACCTTTTGTTGACAACTTGATTTCGACCAAATCATTTTCAAGAGTAACAAATTCTTCCGTGCCAGTCAATGATTTTGCAAAATCACCAAAATCATTCTGTAAACGGGTCATTCGAACTGAGTCAGGCAAAGAAGCCAATTCATCAGCAGGCGAAGCTTCAACCTTATCCTTAAGCTCCTGCTCTATTTTCTGCTGCACCAAAGCAATTGAATCCTGATAGCGACGCTGAGCTTCCAATTGTTCGGCAGTTGGTCGGTTAAACCAACTGTAGCCGAACAACACAACTCCTATCAGAACAAATCCAATAATTGTATTTTTATCCATCTATTCTTTTGTCTTAGTTTTTCTTATTATCAATTGCAGCTTTCACAAAGCTCAAGAACAATGGATTCGGATTCAACACTGTACTATTATATTCAGGGTGATACTGAACGCCAACAAACCATTTCAAAGCAGGGATTTCCACAACTTCAACCAAGTTTGTTTCAGGGTTCTCACCTGTACACATCATACCTGCAGCTTCAAACTGTGAGCGATATTCGCTGTTGAATTCGAAGCGGTGACGATGACGTTCCTGAATATGTTCTTTTCCATAAGCTTCTGCAGCTTTAGAACCTTTACGCAACACACAGTCATAAGCGCCCAAACGCATAGAACCACCCATATTGGTGATATTCTTCTGCTCTTCCATAAGGTCAATAACTTTGTGAGTTGTGTTTGGTTCCATTTCTGTAGAGTTTGCATCTTTGAAACCTAACACATTGCGGGCAAATTCAATAACCATACACTGCATACCCAAACAAATACCCAAGCAAGGAATATCATTTTCACGAGCATACTTTAATGCAGCAAATTTACCCTCGATACCACGCTGACCAAATCCTGGAGCAATCAGGATTCCATCCATATCTTTAAGCTGCTCAGCTGCATTTTCATCATTCAGCTTTTCAGAATGGAACAAATGCAAATCCAACTTATGATGGTTGTAAATTGCAGCCTGAAGCAAAGACTCATCAATTGATTTATATGCATCCTGAAGTTCAACATACTTACCAACAAGTCCAATCTTCACAGACTCTGTAGCAGATGATTTAAGTGCCAAGAATTCTTTCCAAGGTTTAAGTTCCGGTGTAGGACCTACTTCCAAACCTGTTTTTCTCAAGACAATCTCATCCATCTTCTGTCTCTGCAACACAAGAGGAACTTCATAAATTGTAGGAACGTCGATAGACTGGATAACAGCATCTTCTTCAACATTACAGAACAATGCTACCTTACGAAGCAAATTGTTATTCAGTTCATGCTCTGTACGCAAAACCAAGATATCAGGCTGAATACCTAATTCCTGTAACTGCTTTACTGAATGCTGAGTCGGTTTTGTCTTGTATTCTTTAGCAGCAGCAATATAAGGAACATAAGTCAAATGTACACAAATACAATTCTTACCTAATTCCCATTTCAGCTGACGCATACTTTCAATAAACGGAAGAGACTCTATATCACCAACTGTTCCTCCAATTTCAGTAATAACGAAATCAAACTTATACTTTGAACCAAGCAATTTTACATTTCTCTTGATTTCATCTGTGATGTGAGGCACAACCTGAACAGTTTTGCCCAAATAGTCACCCTTGCGCTCTTTATTAATTACGCTCTGATAAATACGACCAGTCGTAATGTTGTTTGCGCGTGTTGTAGGCACATTCAAAAAACGTTCATAATGACCTAAGTCCAAGTCTGCTTCATGTCCGTCAACAGTAACATAGCATTCTCCGTGTTCATACGGATTCAATGTACCCGGGTCAATATTAATGTATGGGTCAAACTTCTGGATTGTTACTTTATAACCCCTTGCCTGAAGCAATTTACCCAATGAGGCTGAAATAATTCCTTTACCTAATGAAGAAACTACGCCTCCCGTAACAAAAATGTACTTTGTATCTGCCACGATAGTAATATTTTAGTTTTCCAAAAAATCGGATTTATGCATTTTAAAGCGCAAATTTAGTGAATTTTCCGCACAGACAAAAAAGGTTTTTACTTTAAAAACAAATTTAAACAGACTCAAAATTTAAAGCTCAACAATTGGATTGTTATATAATTAATGTATTATACTAATAATTGATTAAATCTAAGATTTAACACTCTACAGTTTTAACTGATTATCAGATAATATGAACAAATTGAAAATATATTTTGTTTATGTTTAAAACTGAGCATATAGAATTATATATAGTTTTTTTAGTAATTTTGCATTGTGTTAGATTTGGTCACACGAAATGATGTTAAGATGAAAAAGTTATTTTCAGTTATTCTTCTTTTAAGCTTAAGTTTGTGTAATATACACATCTTTGCACAAGACACTACAGTCTTTAGCACTTCATCTTTTTCTATACAAATTAATGATGAAGAAGAACAGCAAGACACTACTATTTCCAACGGCTCTGTTGATTTGGAAAACATTCCTGACTTGCGTACTAAATTCAATTCTCTAAACAGCCAGTATTCCGTTCCACAAGCTCTAGGGAAAAAACTTGAGGAAATAAAGAATGCAGACAAGCTAGAAATGTCTGAAGAGGCTCTGTATTGGATAAACAAAATGTACGACAGAAGTAATGAATTCGATTCATTTACTACGTTTGCCGATACAATAATTATAAATCCTCTATTCATGCCGATTACATTTGAGGGAAATTTCCTGCCTAAGGATCTTTCATTCTTCAGTATGGATTCTGTAATTCCAAAATATAATGTAAAACCTCTATATCAACCAGAAACTATATTCGCTGATTATACAAGAATAAGAAACAATCAGATTGCTACACATGAATATGTTGAACAGAATCATCCAGAATACTTCAGATATTCTTATAATATATTACCCAAAGATGCTGTCAAAACTAATGTCATAAAAAAACATATTTCAGGAGAAAATCTTATTGTAGTTAACAACGACGCTGACTTCAGCGATGTAACTGCTCCAACAAAATTTATTCCTGAAAGACGTTATTGGACATCTAGCTTCCAAAGTGATATCCAGTTTGCACAGAACTATATTTCTCCAAACTGGCATAAAGGTGGTACCAGCAACTTCAACTTGAACAACCGTGAATATTTTATTTACAACTATAATAAAGATAAAGTCCAGTTTACGAACGAACTTGAAATAAAAAACACAATTACAACAGCTCCGAACGACACACTTAGAAGCTACAAAGTGAGTGACGATGTTTTCCGTCTTCACAGCAACTTAGGTTTCAGAGCATTCAGTAAATGGTTTTATACTATCGATATGGAATTCAAGACTCAGTTGTTTAGCAGTTTCGGAGAAAATACTGAAACAAAACTAGCTGGTTTACTTTCTCCTTATAGTATAAACGTCGGTCTCGGTATGAAATATGATTTGGCAAAAACATTCCCAAATCCTAAGAAGAAGTTGACTATGTCTATAAACATAGCTCCTATTTCATATACATTCCGACAGACCATTGACAAAGATATTGATTTGAGCCGTCATTTCACTGCAGATAAAGTTACAGGAGAATATCCAACTAAGTTAAGCCAGGTCGGTTCCACAATCAATGCAACAATGACATTCCAGATTTCCAGAAATGTCAACTGGTATTCCCGTTTCTATTACAACACGAACTACCAGAGAATTGAAGGTGAATTCGAAAACCGTCTGTCAATGGCTATCAGCAGATTCTTCTCAACCATCATCACACTTAACCTAAGATATGATGATGGTGTTGCCAAGAATCCTGAATTCGACCGATATTTACAGATTAACGAACAGTTAAGTTTTGGTTTCAGTTATAAGTGGTAAGAACCTTTACTTCACTTCTACCATTGCCGGAGCGGATTACTTGTATTTGTACAGGAATCCGCTCTGTCATTTCACGGACATGTGATATCACACCAATCTTTCTTCCCTGAGTACGCAAATTCTCCAACGCATCCATTGCAACCGACAATGTTTCGGCATCAAGCGAACCGAATCCTTCATCGATAAACAAACTCTCAACTTTCATTCTGTTGGACGACAAAGAAGACAATCCCAAAGCCAATGCCAATGAAACAAGGAAAGACTCTCCACCGGACAAAGAATGCACGGAGCGAATCTCATCAAACATTTCCTTGTCGATAACCTGAAGTGCCAGTGTGTCCGGTATTCTCTCCAACCGGTATCTTCGCGAAAGACTCCTCAACTGCACGTTGGCATAATTAAGCAAAATATCCAAAGTATAACTTTGGGCGATACGCCGGAATTTGGCACCATCAGCCGAACCTGCCAAATCATTCAGTTTAGCCCATCGGTCATAATCCAACTGGGCTTTATCTATATCATTCTTCATACCGGCAATACGTAACAGATTTTCCTGATTCTTTCTCAATCGGAATTCTTTTTCGCCTTTCAACTGTCTCAACGCGGCAAGTTCTTCAGCAAACGGAACAGAATCGGAATTAACAGCAAATTCTTCATTCCATTTCTCCAAAGCTTTTTTGTTTTCCTCTATTTTCCTTTCAGCTTCAATTATCAGCACACCAAGCTGCTTGAGAACACCTTCTGCGCTGCTGGTCTGTTTCTGCAAATTTGTATTCTCCTCTTTCAATGCCGTTATGAAATTCCGGCGTTCTTTTATTCTGTCGTTATATTCTTTTTCAACATTATCTGCCGGTTTTCCGCCCAAAATGCTATTTCGTTCGTTCTTCCGGTTTTCATATTCCAAAGATTTCTCCTTTGAATATGCAGCTGCAGATTTCTCCTGTTCACGCAATTCAGGAAGCAGACCAGCCTCGATAGCTTTTATTTCAGCCTTTAGTTTGTCAAGCGCCTGCTCAGTTTTAGTTATCTCATCAGTTTTGTTTTTCCAATCATTCACGAATGATTCCAATGTTTTCTGAAATCCGGAAGCGTTGCGCAACCACGACTCCCGCCATTCCTTATGACCGAACAAAACATCGGCTTTAAGTAACTGCTCTTCCTGTTTTGCCTTTTCTTCGGATATACGCAAATTCAATGAAACAAGACTTTCTTCTAGAGATTTTATCTCCTGAGTATTTACATTTATCTTATTATCATACTCAAGTATGTTTTTCTGCAAATCGGCAAATTTCTTCCTCAAATCTGCTGCATTTTTCTCAACACTTCGATATTCGCTCTTGCGCTTTTCCAAAGCAGAAATTGATTCGGTAATTTCGGCAATTGCAGATGCCAGTTCAAGCATTTTCACTGCCTGTGCAGGCAAAGCGTACGGATGCTCCAGACTTCCGCACACCGGACAAGGTTTTCCCTCCGTCAAATTCTCCCGTAATTTCTTTATATCACCCGTAGTTGCAAAAGAAGCCTGTTCAACAAGCAATTTCTCTCGGACAGCCATCTTTTCCTTGATTTCACGGTCTAATTCGTCCGGATTATTTTTTTGCAAAATATCTTCAAGTTCTGATATACGCTTTTCAACAGCCACACAACTTTGCTGCTCTTTCTCCTTCTTTTCAAAATTTGCAACAACAAGTTTGCGCGCCTCAATTTCCGCCTTTTGTTTCTGATTTATTTCAGCGGACAATCTAGCACAAGTGTCGGACAAAGCTTTTGCAGATTCCAAATGCACAATCAACAAAGGATATTGCTCGGCAATACTTTGCTTAGATTTATATTTTTCTTTCCATTCATATAATTCACCCAGCAGGCGAGATTTCTCAGTTTCCGTTTTCTTCTGCAGCAAAAGATGAGCTTCTCCTTTTTTCAGTTTCTCCGAACAATCACCTAATCTTTTATCAGCCTCTTTTTTAGCCTCTGCAACTGATTTGAGCTGAGCGTCGAGTTCACGGGCTTTTAAAATCTGAGGGCGAACTGTTTCAAAATCCTTTTCCAGATTCTCCACTTCTACAGAAGCAGACTTCACATTTGTGTCTAAGGCAATAAGCTTTTCCCTGGACAAACGCAATTGCTCTTCCGTCTTGAATTTCGAATCTATCAATTCTTTATGCTGAACATTCAGCCTCGCTTCCTCTTCTTTTAGAGAATTCAAATCCTTTTCAGCCTTTTCCATTTCGGAAATACGTCCGGCACATTTCTGAAGCTCAGCATTTATTTCATTTATCTGCTCATCTTCCAATATTTCTATACCTTGAATCTGGGTCTGAACCTTTGCCAGTCTTTCTTCCGCCCGCACATATCCGGCGTAAATAGTCTTTGATATACGGGAATATATTTCTGTTCCGGTCAGTTTCTCAAGTAATTCAGCCTTGCTGCTCTGCTCAGCTTTAAGGAATGTTGCAAAATCATTCTGGGCTAGAAGAACGGAGCGAGTAAACTGTTCAAACGTAAGTCCGGAGAGTTCCACCACGCGCTTCAGCAATTCAGTGAATGTTCCTTTCTCTTCTTCATTGCGCGTACAATTATATAATGTATAAGAAGCTTTCTGCAACAGTCCGTCCACTTTTCCTCGTGCACGACTAATAGACCAACGTGCTCTGTATCTCTCACCATTCAAGGCAATAAATTCAACTTCTGCAAAACCGGAAGCCGTTCCACGACGCAAAATAAGTCGCGGGTCGTTCTGCGAAACAGTTTTGTCTGACACATCTCTGAGCGAAACACCTCTTTCCTTAGCTTTCTCAACTCGCGGAGTGTTGGCATATAAAGCAAGACAAACAGCATCCAGCAATGTCGATTTTCCCGAACCTGTCGGTCCTGATATTGAATATAATCCTGCCGAGCGAAGTGGCTCTTCTGTAAAATCCAAACAAAACTCCCCTTCAAGCGAAGCTAGATTCTTTCCTCTAATTATTTCTATTTTCATATCTCCACTTCTTTCATTACATCGTTGAACAATGCTGTCAATTCTTCAGACAATTCATTACCGTATTTGGAATAATAAGTACGGCGAAGCAAATCCAAAGGATTCATCTTCTGCAAATCGGCAAAAGTCTGAGGATTATCTTCTCCCTCTTTTTTATCAACATCGGGATATGTTACGGAAACTGTTGCCAGACGCACAGCCTTGTGCGATAATATTTCCTCAACTCTATAACGGAACGATGGGTCGGGCTCAGTGAACAGAACACGAACCTCAAGAAAAGGATATTCGGAACTATTATCACCCTCGGCAATCTCAGGCAATAATGACAATTTCTCTATCACATCCTTAGCCGGCATATGAACAGAAGGAACACGAAGGAGAGAAACTTTCCGAGGTATTTCCAATGATTCCACCGCAACACATTTTCCTCCATCCAAAGTTACAGACATCACCCTGTGATGATAATTCTGTTCGGCAAACGACATTGGCAAAGGACTTCCTGCATAACGCACGCTATCTTTCCCTCCCACTTTCTGAGATTTATGAATATGGCCTAAAGCCGTATATGCCACCGCATCCGTGAAGACTGTCGAAGAAACTGCATCTAATCCTCCAACCATTGTCCGCTCGCTCAAATCGTCGACAGACAATTCCGAGCCGGAAACATACAAATGCCCCATTGCAACCAATGCCTCATCTTCAGCCTTGAGCTCCAAAGCATATTCTATCAAATGCCTGTACATACGGCCTATTCCGGCAGCATAAGCATCTCCTTCAACAACTTCTCCCTCATCAGCACGAGGATAATCACCCTGACGGAGATATGGAACAGTAAGACACAAGGCTTCTCTCTTCCCTTCCTTATTATATAATGGTTGGATAAGCGATTCAAAATCTATTTCTCCTTCCTCATTGCGAGGGACAATTCCAGTCACAGAAATATTCATTTCCTCAAGAAGAGGAACAGGCGCCTCCAAGCGAGCCGAGGAATCATGATTACCGGCAATTATCACAATCTGCAAACCATCTACACGACGATGAGCCTCACTCAGAAAATTATAAAAACGGCGTTGTGATGCAGCCGAAGGATTTGCCACATCAAATATATCACCGGCAATAAGCAGAACATCGGCTTTCTCATTATCAAGCACGTCGAGCAGCCATTCCAGGAAAGCTTCATGCTCAGCCTCACGGTCATAACCGAAGAATTGTTGCCCCAAATGCCAGTCAGAAGTATGAATTAGTTTTATCATGTCTTGTTGTCTTTACTTACAAAAATAATCATTATAAAAGCAATTAAGAAAAAACATGAAGTATTATAAACTTAAAGCGATAAGATATTTTCTTGAAACTAAGACTTAGTTTTTATAATCTTAGATTTAGTTTTTATAAACTAAGATTTAATTTTTAAAAACTAAGGTTTAGATTTGAGAAGATATAGGGAAGTTATAGTTTGTATAGCTGTAATCTTTAAAGAAAAAATGTTCAAAGAGATGTTGAGAATTGGGGAATTATGCGCTGTTATCGGATTTACCAAAGATATGATTGAAAGCCTCTTGACAAAAAAAGAAGCCTACAATATAGTAGAAAAATTGATTCCGAAGAACACAGACGTAAGTTTGATATCAAAAATGATGTTTTCAGAATTAAGAAAAATCCGGTCAATGATAACAAATTAGTACAGACAATAAACGGGCAGTCAATAGGCGAATGGTTCAAGGAACAATGGGAAAAGTTAAGACTATGTTTGCGACAGCTAGAGGAGAAACCAAGAAAAAGTAGAGGATTCAGAATATAAGTGAAAAAGTACAGACCTTATTTATTATAGTCTATACTTTTTATAATTTTGCGAAGAGAATCAGTATTAATTTGGCTGAGACCGTAGGTATCGCAATCAATTTGAGGTTGATTAGGAAGACTAATAAGAATTTCCCTTCTGCCTAAACGATTGATACCATGAATTAAATAACTGATTATAACCTAATAAATAAATGCAATGAAATTATTAAGTATTTTAGTTCTGTTTTTTTGTTTGAATTCAACTATTAATGCACAAAAGCAAAAAGACATGGTAACAATAACAGGAAAAGTTTCTGACTATAACGGAAATCCTATTGGTAATTGTTCTGTTATGTTCCAAAATTCAAATTTTGATGTTCTCTTTGAAACGAAAACTGACGAGAAAGGCAAATATCAAATAAATATACAAAAAGGCAAATATAGTAACATAGGTGCTATAGATATGGATACTTATCCTCATACAATGAAAGCGGGAACAAATAGTGAAGATCTGAGATTGGAGTTTTGGGGCTGGAATTTTATTGCAGACAGAGATACAACCTTAAATATACAATATAACCGAATGGAAGCATACGGAGTGCACGCTTTTCAAATCCCCGGAGGTGTACCAACCTACCAGATTTATGTCCGTCCTATGAGCTTAACAAGATTTCTTACAAATAAAGGCATACAAGACGCTCAACATAAAGAGGATTTGTCAAATATTTCTCAAAAGTCATCTACTGATGCTGCCAAATGTGATAACCTAGCTCCAACAATTGATAAGGTAGGCATAAAAGTATGGATTGATGGAGAAGACGTGGATGTTTTGATGAAGCAGCAAATAAAAGAATATTATGAAGAAACTGAATACGGAATAGCTTACTATATAACAGTAAGTGAGCCTAAAAAAACGACAACACTGCCATATAAAATATTTAAGATAGAATTAACAGACCTGGAAAATGGAGATAGAGGAGAGGCAATATATTATCTTGAGAATACAAGTTATATAGAACATAAAATACAAGATTAAACGGCTACGTAAATAGAACTGTGTCAATTCTTTAATTGTTATCTGATTAAGTTCAGCATTTTATAGTAGATATTTGATTATCAGATATTTACAAAAAAATAATGTTTCCGAAAGTTGCTGGAACTATGATCTGACAGACAGCATGGTCTTCGGTACTTCTGCCCTTATACAATATGAATTTGAAATTTATCAATAAGTTTCAGACAATCACGAACATCTTTTGGCTGAAAGCCTTTAATTATATATGGAAAATATAAAGTCACTTGACCCACTATTATAAAAATCACCTGACCCACCTTTATAACCGAAACTGACCCACTTAGATTATAATAAAAATTGACCCTATAGAATTACCACATTTCAGTCTTGTTTTTGTACTTTAAAAAGCATTTTAACCCGGTATCATTAACCGAATAAAAATTTTAAAGAATGAAAATAAGAATCAAGCACATACTGCGGTGCTACCAGTCAGGAATGAGTATCCGTAGTATCAGTTCTTCTCTTCTGATTTCACGTAATACAGTAAACGGTATATCCGAATATACGAGGATATGGGTATAGAGCTGGAACGCCTGTTGAAAATGGACGAGCATCATCTGCATGAACTTTTCGGTACGGAGACTGACAACGAATCAACAGGATCTGCAGAGTATAAGTATCTTCAAGAACATATACCTGAGTACATTAAACGACTTAAATCCCGTGGAACAACAAGAAGGTCCTTGTATGAGGAGTATCTGAGAAACCGTCCCCAAGGTTACAGTTATTGTTCATTCTGCCTGTATCTCAGACGTGAAAGGGAGGTAAAAATACCGGTTGGACGCATAGATCATATAGCTGGTGATCAGATGTATGTGGATTTTGCCGGTGACAAACTTTATATTTCAGACAGGAATACGGGTGATAAGGTTCCCGTAGAAGTCTTTGCTGCGATACTTCCATGCAGTCAGATTACTTATTACGAGGCTGTACCATCGCAAAAGAAAGAATATCTTATCCAGGCATGTGAAAATGCTTTCCATTATTTTGGAGGTGTACCAAATGCCATAGTTCCCGACAACCTCAAATCTGCCGTAACAAGGCCCGGTGGAATAGAGCCTGTAATAAATGATGACTTTGCGGCATTTGCAGACCATTATGGTTGTGTTGTCTTTCCGGCAAGAGTGCGCAAACCCAAAGACAAGGCTTTGGTTGAAAATGCTGTAAGACTGCTTTACAGGGAGGTATATTCAAAGATGACAGGATTGAAATTCAATGATATTGAAGCCTTGAACATAGAAATAATGAAACATACTGACGCATTGAACAGCCGAAAGATGTACAACCGCAGCTACAGCCGTAGGGAGCGTTTCCTCGAGGTCGAGAAAGACAGGCTACATATATTGCCGGCAACAAGATTTATATCAAAAAACCGGAAAACGGCAACTGTCATGAAAAACAGTTATGTATCGCTTAACAATCACTATTACAGTGTTCCTAAAGAGTATATAGGCGATGCTGTAGAATTACTGTATGATGGGGACACAGTGGAGATATATCATAAATTCAGACACATAACGACACATCGCAGGGATGATACACCTTTCACTTATTCAGAAAAACCTTCCCATAAACTTCCCGGAGTACTACATGAATACAGAATCAGAATGGATGATATATACCGCAAGGCACGTGAAATAGACCCGGTAGTGGAAGAGTATATAAAGTTGGTGGCTGTTGCCAAAAAATATCCTGTTCAGGCTATACGTTCAGCTGATGGTATATTATGTCTTGTGGAATGTTTCGGACACGACAGAGTGGTTCTTGCATGCCAGATAGCAATGGAATCCTGCATGTTCGGGTTCAACGAACTTGAAAGCCTTCTGGTAAACAGGGAAGATGAAAAGTATCATATACAAATGGAGGGGCTTGCTCCTGAACTTACCCCTAAACACAGAAATCTCAGAGGTAAGGATTATTTTAACTCTAAAAATATGGATAAAAATGACAAGTAATAATAAAACAAACAGAACTGTCGGAAAAAATATGGACAGAATAATGGAGTTACTCTCCAAATTACGTTTTTACGGTATGCTTGAAACATACAGGAATGACTGCAGGACAACATCCTCTGATGGTATGACAAACGATGAGTTCCTGAAATGGCTTCTTGAAAGCGAGTATGATTACAGACGCAATGTAAGCATTGAGCGACTGATAAGATCTGCAAACTTCAGATATAAGGCATATATGGAAAAAATAGACTATACAATAAAACGGAACCTTGACCGGAACCAGCTCGAGAGACTTGCTTCTCTTGATTTTATAAGAGACGGACAGAATATTTTTATCACAGGAAGCTCCGGAACAGGTAAAAGCTATATAGCTTCAGCAATAGGATATGAAGCATGCAAAAATGGAGTCAGAACTTTATACTCCAATGCGTCAAAGCTTATGGGACAGCTTAAAATGGCCAAAAACAAGGGAACTATAGAATCTGAGATGAAAAAAATTGAAAAGTGTTCACTGCTTATTTTAGACGATCTCTTTCTTATAGGACTGGATGCCAGGGAAAGGTCAATACTTATGGAAATAATAGAAGACAGACACGGAATAAAATCAATCATAATAACATCACAACTTCCAGTTGAAAGCTGGTATGATGCAATTGGAGATCCTACTTTAGCTGATGCAATCCTGGACAGAATTGTACATACGGCACACAAAATTGAACTAACGGGAGATTCTGTAAGAAAGATTAATGCTAAAAAGAAGTAGTATCTGCTATAAAGAATTATAATTGAAACTGACCCGGGTTAAAATGCATTTTTCTCTACTTAATTCTAATATTTTTTTGATGGGTCAATTTAGAGTATAATAGTGGGTCAAGTGACTTTATATTTTCCAGAAAACAATAAAAATTACCACTAAAATCCAAAAGTAATGAGAAAAGTAATCATCATGTTTGCCCTCGCTATGGGCATCATAACTGCCAACGCGCAGGAGAATGTAACCGTTGAAACGACCAACGGAAGTGAACAACCGACCTTGACGAAGGAGGTCTATCCGCAGAAGGAGGCGGACGGCGACCTATATCACGGGCTGTCACGCAAGCTGACCTTCGACCGCATGATACCGCCGCACGGTCTGGAAGTGACCTACGACAAGACCGTCCACGTCATTTTTCCGGCGGAGGTGCGCTATGTCGATTTAGGCTCGCCCGACCTGATTGCCGGGAAAGCCGACGGAGCGGAGAACATCATCCGTGTGAAGGCTACCGTAAGGAATTTTCCCAACGAAACGAATATGTCCGTCATCACGGAGGACGGCAGTTTCTACACCTTCAACGTGAAGTACGCCGCCGAACCGCTGTTGCTCAACGTGGAGATGTGCGACTTCATCCATGACGGCAGCACGGTGAACCGCCCGAACAACGCGCAGGAAATCTATCTGAAAGAGCTGGGCAGCGAAAGCCCGATGCTGGTGCGCCTTATCATGAAGTCCATCCACAAACAGAACAAGCGCGAGGTGAAGCATATCGGCTGCAAGCGTTTCGGCATCCAATACCTGTTGAAAGGCATCTACACGCACAACGGCTTGCTTTATTTCCACACGGAGATAAAGAACCAGAGCAACGTGCCTTTCGATGTGGACTACATCACTTGGAAAATCGTGGACAAGAAGGTTGCGAAGCGTACTGCCGTGCAGGAGCAGATTATTCTGCCGCTCCGCGCGCAGAACTACGCCACCCTCGTGCCGGGCAAAAAGAGCGAGCGCACGGTCTTCACGATGGCGAAGTTCACCATCCCCGATGACAAGTGCCTCGTGGTGGAATTGAACGAGAAGAACGGCGGCCGTCACCAGTCCTTCGTGATTGAGAACGAGGATTTGGTACGCGCGGGTACCATCAACGAACTTCAAGTACGCTGACCATGAGAAAGTACATCGCAATAATCATCGCGTCGCTTGCCCTTTTTACAGGGCAGGCGCACGCCCAGCGGTGTCTGCCGAAGATGCAGGGCATCGAGGTGAGGGCGGACATGGCGGACGGCTTCAATCTCGGCGGCAAGGACGGCGGGTACAGCTTCGGGGCGGCTCTCTCCACCTACACGAAGAAGGGGAACAAGTGGGTGTTCGGTGGCGAATACCTGTTGAAGAACAATCCCTACAAGGACACCAAGATACCCGTGGCGCAGTTCACGGCGGAGGGCGGCTATTACTTCAAGATACTGTCGGACGCCCGAAAGATTGTTTTCGTCTATGCCGGGGCTTCGGCTCTCGCCGGATATGAGGCGGTAAATTGGGGGAAGAAGGTGCTGCATGACGGCTCCACGCTGCACGACCGGGACGCCTTCATCTACGGCGGTGCGCTGACGCTCGATGTGGAGTGTTACGTGGCAGACCGTATCGCCCTGCTTGCCAACCTGCGGGAGCGTTGCCTTTGGGGTGGCGACACACGGAAGTTCCACACGCAGTTCGGGGTCGGTATCAAGTTCATCATCAACTGACACGGGCATGGAAAGGACGGAAATAGATGCTGTCAGAAGGATGCCGCTTGCGGATTTTCTCGCACGGCTGGGGCATGAGCCTGTCAGAAGGAGCGGTAACGAGCTGTGGTATCTTGCCCCGTACAGGGGCGAGCGCACATCCTCTTTCCGTGTGAACGTGGCGAAACAGCTCTGGTACGACTTCGGTTTGGGCAAGGGCGGCGACATCTTCACGCTTGCCGGGGAGTTTCTGCAAAGCGATGACTTCATGAAGCAAGCGAAGTTCATAGCGGAAGCCGCCAATATGACGGTTGCCGGATGGGAAAAGCCCGTCTATCTCTCGAAGCCGACCGAATCCGTTTTTGAGGATGTGGAGGTCGCTCCGCTGCTCCGCTCACTGCTGACGGAGTATTTAGAGGAACGGGGCATCCCTTACGCCATCGCATCCCGTCACTGCTGCCGCTTGAACTACGGTGTGCGTGGGAAACGGTATTTTGCCGTTGGCTTTCCGAACATGGCAGGTGGCTATGAAGCCAGAAGCCGATATTTCAAGGGTTGCATACCTCCGAAGTCTGTATCACTGGTAAAGGCGAATGACATCCCGGCTGACGAGTGCCTCGTGTTCGAGGGCTTCATGGACTTTCTCTCTGCCGTGACGCTTGGTGTAACCGGTAACGCTGACTGTCTTGTGCTGAACTCAGTCGCCAACGTGGAGAAGGCGGCGGGATTGCTGGACGGATACGGGCGCATCGGCTGCTTCCTCGACCGTGACGAAGCCGGACGGCGGACGCTTGCCGCACTTACCATGCGATACGGGGAACGTGTCACCGACCGTTCCTCCCTCTATGACGGTTGCAAGGACTTGAACGAGTACCTGCAACTGACAACGAAAAAACAGAAAAACAACCATCTAAAAATCGAAGAACAATGAACATACTGAACAACAGAAACAAGAGAACATCAATATTCAAGGCAGTGGCGTTATGCCTGATAGCCGCCATGTCATTCACCCTCGTGTCATGTGACGATGACATGGACATCCAGCAGTCCTATCCCTTCACGGTGGAGGTCATGCCCGTGCCGAACAAGGTAGTAAAGGGGCAGACAGTGGAAATCCGCTGTGAACTGAAAAAGGAGGGCGACTTTTCGGGTACGCTCTATACCATCCGCTATTTCCAGTTCGAGGGGGAAGGCTCGCTCAAAATGGATAACGGCATCACCTTCCTGCCTAACGACCGCTACCTGCTGGAGAACGAAAAATTCCGCCTGTACTACACGGCGGCGGGTGATGAGGCGCATAATTTCATCGTGGTGGTGGAGGATAACTTTAGCAACTCCTACGAACTGGAATTTGACTTCAACAACAGGAATGTAAAGGACGACGATCTTACCATCGTTCCCATCGGCAACTTCAGCCCCTTGTTGAAATGATGCGTGTATTCATGACAATGCTCTGTTCACTTCTGACGGTCTGTTCTGTGTCCGCGCAGATCAGCCGCCAAGAGGGAACGGACGGGCAGGCGGCAATCTACCGACTGCCGCTTATGGAACGTGCTTTTTTATGCTGCCGCTACTTTGAAGGCTGGCACTCAGAAAAACACTACCCATACGTCGGTTGGGGTCACAAACTTTTGCCAAACGAGAAGTATTCGGCACGAACCATGACAAAACGGGATGCGGATGAACTTTTGCGGAAAGACCTGCGCAAATTTGTCGCCATGTTCCGTAAATTCGGGGTTGATTCGATTTTGCTTGGCACGTTAGCTTACAATGTGGGACCGGCGAAGCTGTTAGGCAGCAAAACAATCCCCAAAAGCACCTTAATCAAGAAGCTGGAAGCTGGTGACAGGAACATCTACCGTGAGTATATAGCCTTCTGCAACTACAAAGGAAAACGCCACGCCATGCTGCTCAAACGGAGAAAGGCGGAGTTTGCGCTGTTGTATATCCCATAAAAGGACTGACAAAACTGGCAAAAGACGTGCCATATTTAACTTGGCACGTCTTTTGCTCTATCACTTGATAGATTATCGTAGGATTTTCTCGTTAATTGACATCGTTGAGCCATTTTTGCCTATCGGTTTCCAAATAACACTTCAAGTTGTAAGTGTTGTGAGAGCAATACAAAACATAGTTATTAACCATAAAAAGTATAGCGAAATTATGAAGAAAGTATTTAGGAAAATTCAGAAAGGAACAACAAAAATGATTGAACGTATCAAATCGTTGGGGGAAATGGAGACGAAGCAGAAATGTGTAGTTCAACGGTTCGAGATTATCATTCCCCTCCACCAAAAAATAACGACCCAATATATAGCCTCCGCAAGTTTTACTTGCGGATTTTTTAGTTATCGCAGATTGGACAAAGGTTTCTTTGCTACTTTCTTTGTCCGCCATCATGCTCACTGAAAGAAAGTAGGGCGGCTCTCGCCGCCCCGCCACTCAAAAGCGTGTGTAAAGTCCCGTCACCATCGTGAACATTTCCTCCAGCATATCAAAATAGATACCCTCGTGTACGGCAATGTCCTTTGTCTTGCACTCAAAGGTCTTTTTGCTGAACGTCCTGCGGTAGAAGCGCATATTGTAGAGGTCTGCCCCTTCGTCATAGATGATGTCAAGGCGGTTGGCACTTGTTTTGTTCCTTGCAAGGCTCATCCGTAAGCCGTTGCCCATATCTATGAAATCACGGCTACCTGTCATGGCGGTGAAGCGTTTTCCGCCTATCTGCTGTAATATCGTCTTGGCTATCATATCTTTTGTTTTTAGGGTTTTAAGTATTGGCGGTGCGGACACCGCCATCCCGTTCAAAATTCTCGCATTTCGGAAATGGGGGTCTGCCGTTGTAGCCACTCTTTCACACATTCCATATTGTACTCGCTCGTGATGACTGCCGTATGGCTGTCGGTGGCGGTGAAACGTGTGCTTTCGTAATCATCTATCCACCCCTTGAGGGTGTCCGTTCCCCACGCTCCGGTATCGTCAAAGATACCGTCCAATGCCGTGATAGGTTCGCTGAACTTGACTATCAGCGTTTGATAGGTCGTGTTCATAGTCTGTCCTCCTTTCCCTTCTTTGCGTTCAGCCACTTGTCCCGTGCGGCTCGGCACTCGTCCAACGTGGGTTTGACACAAGAGAACAATTCTCTGTCTATGGGGTGGCGGTAGTCGTACTGCACAAGTGTCCGCCTGCGTCTTCCGATACCCGATTGGAAACGCTCGTATTTCTCCGTACCTGCTTCCGCGCAGGTGCTTACTCCGTTGATGGTCATTCGTGTTGTCATAATGTTGCTTTTTAGATGGTTAAAAATGTACTGACAGAACTCTGTTCTTCATCACCATTTCGGGGTTGCTTGTGTAGCGTTGGTGCAGGTAGAAATGGTGTGAGCCGAAGCCGTAAAGGAAAAACTTGTCAAGTTCGTGCTTCTCGGCAAACTCCTTTACGCTCTTTCTCAATTCCCCCTCACTCGTTGTGAGAGTGAGGAGGTTCACAAATTCAAGGAACATCGTGGGGATTGCATCATCCCACACACAAATCATACTTTCAATTCTTACTTCCATATCAATGTTGTTTTAGGGGTTATGCTATGCCGCTTTCATCCGCTCACGGATAAGGTTGGCGTTCTTGTTCACAAGGTCTATGATGCGCTCGTGATATTCGGTGTCCTGGTTGTGCTTGCCGTGGCACTGCACCACTTCGAGGGTTCGCAAGTCCACCTCTACGGTTTCAATAATCTCATCGCCAATCCTTGCCGATAGTATGAGGGTGTCGGCTTTCTTGTAGTATCCACTGCCAAACACGCAGATGCCCTGCGTCTTGCCCTCGTTGTAATACTCGTCTATGCTTTCAAGCACCTTGACGATTATTTCCTCGTCCGTGATTACCAAGCCGAAGAATTTGGATTTGTTGGCGATGAAATCCTCCGCATCTTTCTTTCGTTGGAGTTGTCGCTGTTGCTCACGCTCACGCCTTTCAATCTCCCAACGGCGTTGCTCTGCGGCTCTTTCCTTCTCGTGTATGGCTTCAATTTTTCGGGTTGCGTTGTCGTGTGCCGCCATGAAATCTTCGGGACAGATGTTCTTCGGGTTACGGAGGTCTTGACCGAGTTTTTTGAGCATACGCAGATAGTCGCACCACATTGAGAGGTTGTCTATCTGATACTTGTGACGCTTGGCAATCAGATATGATGCCCAACATTCATCGGCAGTACGGGTATTGAAAAGAAAGTGTTTCATGACCTCAATCTCACCGCCTTTCATAAGGGTTTCAATTCTTGGGTCTGAAAGCAAGGCTTTGAAAAGACGCACGGGGGAGATGCCGTGGAAATCGCCCTTGAAGCCGTTACGTCTGAGTTGGGGCAATATCCTCATCTTTGGATATGCACAGCTTCTTGCCACCACATCATCGTATAGGCTGTTGTGCGGTCTTACCTCCATATCGCTGCCTAATGCCCACACATCGCAATAGCAGAAAAGGAAGCCACGGAGCAACGCCATGTCCGTAACCTTGCCGTCGGGTGAAATCCAACGCTGCACGACCTCGTGGCAGTAGAAACGCATCGGTTCGCCTTTCCTGCTCTCGCATCTGACCTGCGCCACGCGGATTACCTGATACCCTTTGCAGGTGGTTATCACGCTGAAATTCTGCGTTTCCTTGTAGATGCGTCTGCGTGTGTCCTGCACTTTGAGTTCGGCATGGCATTTGGGGCAGGTGCAGCCTTCAAGGGTGTCGCATAGTCCGCTGTCGCTGTGCCACTCGTGACCGCAGTCGGAACAGGTGATGTTCCCTTTCTTGGTGCGGTAGCCGATATGCTCAACGCAGTGGCGGTATGCCCAATCTATTTGTGTCGCTGATATGGGGCGAAGGTTGGCGGAAAGTCTTGCCACCTCTTTCTGTATCTTGGTCTTCGGTTTCATAAGCCTAAATCAAATAATGAGGGTTGGGGTTGGTTTTCTTTTCTCGCTGACGGTCTGTGGCGGTTCTGCAACTTGCGGAGTTCCTCCTCTTGGTATTTGCGGACAGCGTTCTGACGTGCCTCCGCCTTTTCCTCTGCCGTGAGTTTCACAACGTGGTTCACAACCACTTGGCAGTCCATCGGTTTGCCCACCTCTATCTCGTTTTCCTCATAGTAGTGGATGGCTTGCCCGAATATCTCTCCGTCCGTGAAACCGTTGCAACCGCTTTTCTGCACATAGTTCAGAATGTGGGTCACGCACTCGTCCATGTTCTTGGCAGGGTTGCGGTACTTCTTTGCAAATAGCGCATCTTCCTCCGCACGCTGTTCCAAGTACATATATATCGTTCTCTTGAAATGGTCTGTTCCTTTCATATCGCTGTCATTTTTAGATTATCTGTTTCAGTATCTCTCTCCAATAGGTCGGCTCTACCTCGCTGAGAAGGAAGTCCATGAAATCCCTCCGTGCGTCCTTGTTCAGTTCGTGGTACAATCTTCGGAAAGTTTCAAAATTGCCGTTGATGTACGTTTCCACCATATACACGAAGATGTTGTCCACCTCGTAATATCTGCACTGCTGCGCTGCCGTCTTGCTGTTTCTTTTTGCCATGTCGGTAAGGGTTAAAGGGTGAATAACCAAAGGATGAAGCCAAAGAAGGCAATGGTGGAAAGGATAGCCACGATTACACCTATCGCCACTCGGAACACTCCGTTTACAATCTCTCT
Source organism: Parabacteroides sp. KHUB-01 (assembly GCF_056640935.1). Lineage (NCBI taxonomy): Bacteria > Pseudomonadati > Bacteroidota > Bacteroidia > Bacteroidales > Tannerellaceae > Parabacteroides > Parabacteroides sp. KHUB-01. Next base: position 1,389,614 of record NZ_CM153256.1, read on the forward strand.
GATGATGCCCCAAAGGATGCCGAACACCCCGAAGGCGGTGCGCATCATCAAGCCGCATATCGCCAACCCGATGTGTTGCGCCATTTGTCTGAAATTTGCCGTTGCCGTCATATCTTCGCTGTTTTTGATTTTTTTGTTTTTAATGCGGATTCAAGAGCTGAGGGAGTTGAGTTTCAAACTATCTTATCTGCCTCTCGTTTATCCGACATTTTTTTTATGCGTCTTTCTGTCGCATCGGTCGTTTTCGTTTCGGGTGCTTGAAAAGGTAGGGATTAGGGAATGCAAGGTTTTTCGGTCAAAATACTACCCGCAGGGCTGGAGATTTTTACCGAAAACAGGAGGCTTGACCTTGCTTTCCCGTCCAATCCCGGAATTACCTTTGCGCCCAGAACGAAAATGACTGACTGATGCGGCTTACTGAAAGGCGCAAAATGGAGGTAAACGAAAACAGAGGCAGATTGTGTAGAAAAAAACTTCAGGGGAAAATCCGTAAAAAAAAGAATCACCAAAAGGAAAAAGACATCACCGGAAGCGTGAAAAGGGCAAACCACAACAAAGGAAGTATGATTGTTTCCGATCCGACGGAACTTGTTCAGCCGGGTGGCAACAATCATTCTTCCCGGTTTGTCCGGCTGTGTGTGGGCGCCTGTTTCATTCATGGGGCAGGCTGACACACTCTGCATTCACTTTCCGCTTCCGGCAAAAGAGACAGCGAAAAAAGAAAAATCATTTGAAAACCCGTAAAAGCACCTCTTGGCATAGGCGCAAAAGAAAGGGGCATTGCTTCATCTGTCTAAACATCGTTTAGGCGTGAGGCAATGCCCTTTTCTCCAGCTATGCGGTAGTCGGCACACGTTTGTTCCAAACTCGTTTTGGGCAATGGTGTGCCGACGGACAATACCGCTTTTACGGAAAATTCTTATGAATGAGGGGATAAAAAACGGGAGTTTATATCAAAATCTCGAATTAAATAGCTACTTTTGCATACGAAGAGTTCTTTGAAGGTTACGCAACGCGCAGAAGGATAATGCAGTAGATAACTAACTAAATCGTAACCTATTACTATCAAGAGCAATTAACCTACGCTCATTTCCAATAAATTACACTCTTTTCGTAACTTCACTTAGCAAATATACGCTATACATTTTTATAAAAGAAAAAAACAATAAAAAAAGTTCAAAAAAAGGATTGGTATATTCCGTTGTTATAAAAAACTGAAAATATCATAGTTAACATATTATACCAAGGTCTTTTGCAACTCTGCACGCTTCAATAGAGTTTTTTACTTTTAGTTTGCCTAAGATTTCTTGTCGGTGTCTGCTCACGGTGTTTATGCTTATAGATAAATATTCAGCAATATTTTTGCTCATCAAACCTTTATCTATAAGTTTCAATATTTGTATTTCCCTTTCAGATAAAATTTTCGGGCATTTTCTTTTCCCCATTTCTGTTATATCTCCCGTTGCTGAATTAACCAAAATACTATTATATGGAATGTCTGATATTAGAGGATAATATAAACACAGAGCTAGCCATAAACTGTTGTCAACCGGAGATGAAACATAAAATATCCTATGTACAACAGGTATGAAGTTCCCGTTTTTATCTCTCATCCTTAATTTATTTATAAGATAATAATCGGAACGCTTTCTTTTAGGAAGGTGTCTTATGAAATGGAAGAATCTTAACTCTTGCAGATATTTATTGTATAAATCTTCAGGGAAAATAAGATCTAGTATTTCTTTTTCCCAAATAGAATCGATTCTGTTTCCTTCACCGGGAATACTCTTTAATCCTAATGTGCTTGAAAAATTACCGTGATATATATAGCTTTTGTTTGATTGCATGTCGCTCAATACGGAAATGGAATTTTCTATTTCCGAATAACCTTTTGCTATTGTTTTATATTTATCCAGTTCTTTGTTATATATAACTTTCTCAAAAGAAGAAAAACTTTGTTGAGATAGCTCATCATTCAATTTGTCCGCTATATCCATGCAAAATGGTTATTTATAATTATTGTGCTTATTGTTTTAACAATCTACATTTGCAAAAGTAATGAAAAACGTAATCAAGAATGGAAACTGAAAAAGAAAAGTGTCATAGAGGTTTACTTTATGATGCCAATAATGATAAAGAGCTATTGGCTGAACGACAAGTTTGTAAGGATATTTGTTATGAATATAATCAGCTCCGTCCGTCAGAACTGGAAAAAAGAGAAGAAATAATAAAACATTTGTTTGGAAAAACAGGGGATAAGTTTTTGATTGAACAGCCTTTTTATTGTGATTATGGATATAATATAGAAATTGGTGAAAATTTCTATGCCAATGTCAATTGTGTGATACTTGACGGTGCAAAAGTCCGTTTTGGTGATAATGTTTTTGTTGCGCCAAATTGTGGATTCTACACCGCAGGACATCCTTTTGATGTTAAGCAGAGAAATGACGGGTTGGAATATGCCTATCCGATTACTATAGGAAATAATGTATGGATTGGAGCTCAAGTATGTGTATTGCCCGGAGTTACAATAGGCGATAATTGTGTTATTGGGGCCGGAAGTGTTGTTACTAAAGATATTCCAGCAAATTCGCTGGCTGTTGGAAATCCTTGTAAGGTTATAAGGAAAATATAGAAAAGATATCAATCGTTGCACAGGCAGGATTCAGGACATATAATAAATAACGTAGCCCGCATGTTTTTTGAATATTGATTCATGCTGGATTATTGTTCATTTCAATGTGTTTTTTTCTTCCTGTTATTTAATTTAAAATATTGATTCACCTAGGTGGTTCAATCAGCTCACCTAGGTGGATTGATTAACTCACCTAGGTGAATCAATTGGCTCACCTAGGTGAATCGGTTTTGAGATGCCTATCATGTGATATTTTTAATAAGAAAAAGAGATATTTTTATAGTTATAATCTCAGGGTTTATTGGAATATATGATATTCTCGGGTTATAAACTTCCTGATGTTATATATTATATAATGTAACTTCCGGTAATTTCGGTTTGAAAACTAAAATAATGTTTAATATAAAACTGTTGTGGAAATGACAAAAAAATTATTTGTGGGCTTGATGCTCTTGTTTGTATCTCAGTTATCTTTTTCTCAAACATTAGAGAAAATGCAGTGGTTCAATGAACCTGAAAAATGGGAAATTAAAGATAAAACTCTGTCAATGTTTGTAACTCCGCAAAGTGACTATTGGCGTATTTCTCATTATGGTTTCACTGTTGATGACGCACCTTTCTATTATGCAAATTATGGAGGCGAGTTTGAAGCTAAAGTGAAAATCACTGGAAAATACAAATCCCGTTTTGATCAGGCAGGACTGATGATTCGTATTGACCATGAGAATTATATCAAGGCAGGAATTGAATTTGTTGATGGTAAATATAATTTGAGTACTGTTGTTACTCATAAAACATCTGATTGGAGCGTGATTACTCTCGACGAATCAATTCCTTATATATGGATAAAAGCAGTAAGACGTTTGGATGCAATCGAGATTTTCTATTCGTTTGATGATAAGGAATATGTTATGATGCGTAATGCCTGGATGAAAGATAATACTCCTGTTCAGATAGGTGTTATGGCTGCTTGTCCGGACGGCGACGGATTTGAGGTAACTTTCGAGCATTTTAAAGTTAAGCATCTTCCGGATATGAGGAGATTGGAATGGCTTAAGAATAACGCAGAGTAATATTTTGTTTTTATATCATTATTATAACCGGTTGAGGCATATATGTTCTTGGCCGGTTTTTTGTTTTTATGCATGTTTGGATTTTCTTCCGTATGTAACGGGATTTTCTTTCGGAAGAAAAACAAATTACTTCCGAATGCAAATGGATTTCCTTCCGTAAGTAATTGCGGATTTCTTCCGAAGGAAAAACGTGTTTTTCTCTATAAGGAAATGTTTTAGATTGAAGTTATGTATTTATTAATTGTATGTTTGTGTTTTTAAAATATAGAATATACAGTGGTATTTCTTATATTTTATTTCAAAAACACGAAAAAAACTTACGGATTTGTTTTGATGTTTTAAAAAAGGCTGTATCTTTGCAGTGGTTTAAAAAATGGAAATATGAAACAGACACGATTGCATAATCTATTGAATACATTGGGTATTATTCTACTCTGGCAACAGGATAGGAAGTGAGTTTGTGCATATAAGTGTTTGGATAAAGTTATAATAAAGCCTTTCTCGCTTCCTGCGGTGAAAGGCTTTTTATTTTGTAATAAAGAGATAAAAAACATATACTACTATGTCAGACAGATTATTTATTTTCGATACAACTCTTAGAGATGGTGAACAAGTTCCGGGTTGTCAGTTGAACACTGTTGAGAAAATACAGGTTGCGCGAGCATTGGAAGCTCTTGGTGTGGATGTTATTGAAGCTGGATTTCCGGTATCAAGTCCTGGAGACTTTAAAAGTGTGGTTGAGATTTCGAAGGCTGTAACTTGGCCTACGATTTGTGCTTTGACTCGTGCTGTTGAAAAAGATATCGATGCTGCTGCAGAGGCTTTGAAATATGCAAAGCGTGGCAGAATCCATACTGGAATAGGTACTTCTGATCCTCATATTCGTTATAAATTCAATTCTACACGCGAAGAAATTATCGAGCGTGCTGTTGCGGCTACAAAATATGCCAAGAAATATGTTGAGGATGTTGAATTCTATTGCGAGGATGCCGGACGAACTGAAAATGAATATTTGGCACGTGTGGTTGAGGCGGTAATCAAAGCCGGAGCAACAGTTGTGAACATCCCTGATACAACAGGGTATTGTCTTCCTGATGAATATGGAGCAAAGATTAAGTATTTGATGGAACATGTTGACGGTATTCATAATGCAATCCTGTCAACTCATTGCCACAACGACTTGGGTATGGCAACTGCCAACACAGTTCAGGGTGTTCTGAATGGCGCACGTCAGGTGGAAGTGACTATCAATGGTATCGGCGAACGTGCCGGAAATACTTCTCTTGAAGAGGTTGCTATGATTTTCAAGAGCCACAAGGAAAGAAATATCATTACGAATATAAATACTACTAAGATTTACAGCACAAGCCGGATGGTGTCAAGCCTGATGAATATGCCGGTGCAGCCTAACAAGGCTATTGTGGGACGTAATGCTTTTGCTCATTCTTCAGGAATTCATCAGGACGGTGTGCTGAAGAATGTTCAGACTTATGAGATTATCGACCCGAAAGAAGTTGGTATCGATGATAATGCAATTGTTCTTACTGCACGTAGCGGACGTGCGGCATTGAAACATCGCATGCATGTTTTGGGATTGGAAGTTGACCAGGAACGTCTTGACAAGATTTATGAAGACTTCCTTAAACTTGCCGACAAGAAAAAGGAAATCAATGATGATGATATCCTTGTTCTGGCAGGTGCTGACCGCTCACAGAATCATCATATCAAACTTGAATATTTGCAGGTTACAAGTGGTGTAGGTGTACGTTCTGTAGCAAGCGTAGGTTTGAATATTGCAGGTGAGAAGTTTGAAGCTGCTGCAACGGGTAATGGTCCGGTTGATGCTGCAATCAAGGCTCTTAAGCAAATCATTCACCGTCAGATGGTGCTTAAGGAATTCACAATCCAGGCAATCAGCAAAGGTAGCGATGATGTGGGCAAGGTTCATATGCAGGTTGAATATGACAATCATATTTATTATGGTTTCGGTGCAAACACAGATATTATAGCTGCTTCTGTTGAGGCTTATATTGACGCAATCAATAAATTTGTGAAATAAGAATATAAGGTTTCAGAGGCAAGGTTTAAGTAGGAAATGTTTATTTCCTGTTATATATTGCTAACTTGTTTCCTTGTCAATCTTTCATATCATGCAAAACTTAAAAATGTAAAGTAAAATGTCAAATACATTATTCGATAAGATTTGGGACGCCCACATTGTTCAGAAGGTGGAGGAAGGTCCTACTCAATTATATATAGACCGTTTGTATTGCCACGAAGTGACCAGTCCGCAAGCTTTTGCCGGACTGCGTGAACGTGGTTTGAAGTGTTTCCGCCCGGAAAAGATTTATTGTATGCCGGACCACAACACTCCGACTCACGACCAGGACAAGCCGATTGAAGATCCGGTTTCACGCACTCAGGTTGATACTTTGGCTAAAAACGCTGCTGATTTCGGCTTGACTCATTTTGGTATGATGGACAAGCGCAATGGTATTATCCATGTGGTTGGTCCGGAACGTGGTCTTACTTTGCCGGGAATGACAATCGTGTGCGGCGACTCTCACACTTCAACTCACGGAGCCATGGGTGCTGTTGCTTTCGGTATCGGAACAAGTGAAGTTGAGATGGTTATGGCTTCGCAGTGTATCTTGCAGTCAAGACCGAAAACAATGAGAATCACAGTTGACGGAAAACTGGGCAAAGGTGTGACAGCTAAAGATGTAGCTCTGTATATAATGTCGAAAATTACAACCAGCGGCGCAACCGGATATTTCATTGAATATGCCGGCGAAGCTATCCGCAACCTAACAATGGAAGGACGATTGACATTGTGTAACCTTTCAATTGAAATGGGTGCTCGCGGAGGTATGGTTGCTCCTGATGAAACTACATTCGAATATATCAAAGGTAGAGAATATGCTCCTAAAGGTGAAGAATGGGACAAGGCTCTTGCTTATTGGAAAACATTGAAGAGTGACGATGATGCAGTGTTCGACCACGAAGTTCGTTTCGATGCTGCAGATATTCAGCCGATGATTACATACGGAACAAATCCGGGTATGGGAATGGCAGTTTCGGATACAATTCCTACAACAGAAGGAATGAACGAGGTAGAAAAAAGTTCGTTCGACAAATCTCTTCAGTATATGGGATTCAGCGCAGGCGAGAAGCTTTTGGGCAAGCCTGTTGATTATGTTTTCCTTGGTGCTTGTACAAACGGACGTATCGAGGACTTCAGAGCTTTTGCTTCGATAGTGAAAGGACGCCGCAAAGCTGACAACATAATTGCATGGTTGGTTCCGGGTTCATGGATGGTTGATGCACAGATTCGTGAAGAAGGCTTGGATAAAGTTCTTGAAGAAGCTGGTTTCGAAATCCGTCAGCCGGGATGTTCTGCTTGTCTGGCTATGAATGACGATAAGATTCCTGCAGGAAAATATTCAGTGTCAACAAGTAATCGTAACTTTGAAGGCCGTCAGGGTCCGGGCGCACGCACATTGTTGGCAAGTCCGCTTACGGCAGCTGCTGCAGCTGTGACTGGTGTTATTACAGATCCGAGAGAATTCTTGTAAACTAGTCAACATATTCTCTTAAAGTTTAGTTTGTGAAACTAGAGTAAATAATTTAAAGACAAAATGAAACAAAAATTCGATATATTGACAAGCACATGTGTTCCTCTTCCTTTGGAAAATGTGGACACAGACCAAATAATACCGGCACGTTTCCTGAAGGCTACAGACAAGGAAGGTTTTGGTGATAACCTTTTCCGTGACTGGCGCTACAATGCAGACGGCAGCCTTAATGAATCATTCGTCCTGAACAATCCGAAATATAGCGGACAGATTCTTGTTGCCGGAAAGAATTTCGGTTGTGGCTCGAGCCGTGAACATGCTGCATGGGCAATTGCTGGTTATGGTTTCCGTGTAGTTGTGTCAAGCTTTTTCGCCGACATTCACAAAAACAATGAATTGAATAACTTTGTGCTGCCTGTTGTGGTTAGCGAATCTTTCCTTCAGGAATTGTTCGATACAATTGCTGCTAATCCTAAAACAGAAGTCGTGGTTAATCTTCCTGAGCAGACAATAACAAATACAGCTACAGGAAAGAGTGAGAAATTCGAAATCAATGCTTATAAGAAGCATTGTCTGATGAACGGTTTGGATGACATAGATTTTCTTGTTTCAAATAAGGACAAGATAGAAGAATACGAAAAAAGGCAATCATAAAAATATATTGCTTATGATAGAGATAATGGATACGACACTTCGCGATGGCGAGCAGACTTCGGGTGTATCATTTGCGGCACACGAAAAGCTTGGTATTGCCCAGGTGTTGTTGAGCGAGATGAATGTTGACAGGCTTGAGATAGCTTCGGCACGTGTTTCGGATGGTGAGTTTGAGGCTGTCCGGAAAATTGCTCATTGGGCAGAGCGTGCCGGTTTCCTGGACAGGCTTGAAGTGTTGGGTTTCGTTGATGGCGGTGTTTCCGTAGAATGGATTGAGTCTGCCGGTTGCAAGGTGATGAATCTTTTGTGTAAAGGTTCATATAAGCATGTGACTGAGCAGTTGCGTAAAACACCAGCTGAGCATATTGCCGACATTGAAAGAAACATTTCTGATGCCGTTTCACGCAATATGAAGGTGAATCTCTATCTCGAGGATTGGTCGAACGGAATTCAGGCATCACCTGAGTATGTATTTAACTTTATGGACTCACTCAAGGATATGCCCGTGGAGAGATTTATGCTTCCGGACACTTTGGGTATTCTGAATCCTGAAGATACTTATAATTACTGTAAGATGATGGTTGATAAATATCCGGATATTCATTTCGATTTCCATGCACATAACGATTATGACCTTGCTGTGGCTAATGTCTATTCAGCTGTTAAGGCAGGAGTGAAAGGTATACATACAACCGTTAACGGATTGGGCGAAAGAGCAGGTAATGCTCCATTAGGAAGTGTTCTTGCAGTGATAAAGGATCAGCTCAAAGGAGAAACATCGTTGCGCGAAGAAAAAATAACACGTGTCAGTCATATCGTAGAAACATATTCAGGAATACATATTCCGGGAAACAAACCAATTGTTGGAGAATATGTTTTCACTCAATGTGCCGGAGTTCATGCTGATGGCGACAGCAAGAACAATCTTTATTGCAATGCCCTTTTGCCGGAACGCTTCGGCAGAATTCGTGAGTATGCTTTGGGTAAGACTTCCGGTAAAGCTAATATCCGTAAGAATCTCGAATCTCTTGGTATCGACCTCGACGAGGCTTCAATGCGTAAAGTGACAGAGCGTATCATTGAGTTGGGAGATAAGAAGGAAGTCGTTACTCAGGAGGATTTGCCATATATCATTGCCGATGTTCTGCATCACGACAATATGCAGGAATCTTCGAAAATAAAGATTCTGAATTATTCGCTTTCTCTTACTCAGGGATTAAAACCTGTGGCAACGGTGAAACTGGAGTTCTATGGTGAATCTTATCAGGAATCTGCAACCGGCGACGGACAGTATGATGCTTTCGTACGTGCATTGAGAAAAATATATTCTGACCTTGGTCGTCCGTTCCCAATGCTTACGAACTATTCTGTGTCAATTCCTCCCGGCGGACGTACAGATGCTTTCGTCCAGACAGTAATATCGTGGAACTATGCCGGAGTTGACTTCAAGACCAGAGGTTTGGATGCCGACCAGACTGAAGCGGCAATTAAGGCAACGGTGAAGATGTTGAATAAGATTGAGCAGTGAGGAGAAGGAGCTGAGGAGCTAAGAGGTTAAAAGTTAAGTAGATGTTACTTGCTTTCTGTAGCCTTGTTTCCTTGTCAACTTGTTCCTTCTTTATCTTACTTGCGAATCATAAATCATATTTATATGAAGATATACATATTATTATTCATAATATCTCTTGCTCTTATATGCTTGGTTGCAAGGTTTGGTCCTTGGATGGAGCTAAGAGATGGAAATCTTCTTATACATGTAGTTGCCGCAGCTTTAATCGCGGGAATAATATATGCGATATTTAAAATTGTAAAACATTTGGATTAGGCAAGCTTGTAATCTGATAAGTAATATCTGATTCCTTTTGCCCCGTCAACTAATGAACTTAGAAACTAATAAACTTAAAAACTAAAAATATACCATGCGATTTAAAATAGCAGTCCTGGCCGGTGACGGAATCGGTCCGGAAATATCAGTTCAAGGCGTCGATGTGATGACTGCCGTATGTGAAAAATTCGGACATGAAGTAAAATATGATTATGCTCTTTGCGGAGCAGCAGCAATCGATGCGGTAGGAAATCCTTTCCCCGATGAAACTTATGAAATCTGTAAAAATGCAGATGCTGTTTTGTTCTCTTCAGTTGGTGACCCGAAATATGACAATGATCCGACAGCGAAGGTTCGTCCGGAACAGGGATTGCTTGCTATGCGCAAGAAATTAGGCTTGTTTGCCAATATCCGTCCGGTACAGACATTCAAATGTCTTCTTCACAAATCTCCGTTGCGTGCTGAGTTGGTTGAAGGCGCAGATTTCCTTTGTATCCGCGAACTTACCGGAGGAATGTATTTCGGAGAAAAATATCAGGACAACGATAAAGCATATGATACAAACTATTATACTCGTCCTGAAATCGAGAGAATTCTTCGTGTAGGTTTTGAATATGCGATGAAGCGCCGCAAACATCTTACAGTTGTTGACAAGGCAAATGTTCTTGCTTCATCTCGCCTTTGGAGACAGATTGCTCAGGAAATGGCTCCTCAATATCCGGAAGTACAGACAGATTATATGTTTGTTGATAATGCTGCAATGAGAATGATTCAGGAACCGACATTCTTTGATGTTATGGTAACTGAAAATACATTTGGTGATATATTGACAGACGAAGGTTCTTGTATCAGCGGTTCTATGGGCTTGCTTCCTTCTGCTTCAACAGGCGAAAGTACTCCGGTGTTTGAACCTATTCACGGTTCATGGCCACAGGCTAAAGGTTTGAATATTGCAAATCCATTGGCTCAGATTCTTTCTGTAGCTATGTTGTTCGAATATTTCGACTGCAAGGAAGAAGGTGCTTTGATTCGCCGTGCCGTAGATGCTTCTCTTGATGCTTGTGTCCGCACTCCTGAAATCCAGGTTGAAGGTGGAGAAAAATATGGAACCAAGGAAGTTGGTGCTTGGATTGTGAATTATATCCGTAATTCGGAAAAATAACGAACCTGTAATTTACAGAATATAGAAAGCCCTGGAAGGACAAAACTCTTATCGTTATGTCCTTTCAGGGCTATTTTCAAAATTTATCACTACATTTGCCTGCTGAACAAAAAACTAACCGGCTAACGGAAATGAACAGATTACTGTCTTTACTCAAACAATTCTTCGGATATACATCTTTTCGCCCTTTGCAGGCAGACATAATAAAACATATTTTAGAGAAAAAAGACGCGCTGGTGCTGATGCCGACCGGCGGTGGAAAGTCTATTTGCTTCCAGCTTCCGGCAATATATCTTCCGGGTGTGACTATTGTTGTGTCTCCTCTTATAGCATTGATGAAAGATCAGGTGGAAGGTTTGGTAAATAACGGTATTCCGGCAGCTTCGCTCAATAGTATGATGCCAGAGGCAGAACAGCAGCGTGTGAAGCAATTGGCACGCCAAGGCAGACTGAAGCTTCTTTATATCTCGCCTGAGAGAGTGAAAGCTGAGGCAGATTGGTTCCTTCCGAGCCTGAATGTTTCGCTTATCGCCATTGATGAGGCGCATTGTGTTTCGCATTGGGGACACGATTTCCGTCCGGAATATACTCAGCTTGCCATATTGAAAGAGCGTTTCCCGAATGTTCCGGTTGTTGCTCTGACTGCAACAGCAGATAAGGTGACACGCACAGATATAATAAAGCAGCTGAATCTACATGAGCCGGGAATTTTCATTTCCTCATTCGACCGTCCTAATCTTTCTCTTACCGTTGAAAAAGGATTGAACAAGAAAGAGAAAATCCAGGCAATAGTCCGTTTTATCCGCCGTCACCCGAAGCAAAGCGGAATTGTATATTGCCAGAAACGCAGTGACACGGAGATGCTTTCAGATGAGCTTTCGATGTATAATATTGATGCAATTCCTTATCATGCCGGACTTCCTCATGATGTGCGAGAGCAGGCACAGAATGATTTTATTTCTGACAGGGTGAATGTTATCTGCGCGACTGTGGCTTTTGGTATGGGAATAGACAAGAGTAATGTCCGCTGGGTGATACATTATAACATGCCCGGAAGCATCGAGAATTATTATCAGGAAATTGGCCGTGCCGGTCGTGACGGAGCTCCGGCAGATACTTTGCTGTTCTATTCCGTCGGTGATTTGATTCTGCTACGCCAGTTCGTTGAGGAAAGCGGACAAAAAGAAATAAATTCCGATAAGTTGGAATGGATGCGCCGCTATTGTGAAGCAGATGTTTGCCGCCGCCGTGTGTTGTTGAGTTATTTCGGTGAGGAATCTAAGGAAGATTGCGGAAATTGTGATGTATGTAAGAATCCTCCGGTCCGTTTCGATGGCAGTATTCTTGTGCAGAAAGCTTTGAGCGGAATGATTCGTACCGGCGAGCAGGTTGGTATGAATATGCTTATAGATATTCTTAGAGGCTCGTCCCGCGCCGAGATTATATCCAAAGGCTATAATATGTTGAAAACATACGGTGCCGGACGAGATTTGCCTTTCAAGGTGTGGAAAGAATATATCTATCAGATGATACAGCTGGGTTATATCGAGATTAATCCTATGTCCAATTATACGCTGAAATCTACAGAAAGTGGCAGAAACGTGCTTTTCGGCAAAGAAACAGCTCAGTTGGCACGTTATCGTGAACGTGTAGTTGAGTCAAGTCAGTCATCTTCGGGATATAAAGCTACGCCAATTCGTCCAAAACAATCTGTTCCAGTCGATGAGTCACTATTGGATGCACTTATGCAACTGCGTAAGCAATTGGCAGAACGAGAGCATAAGCTGGCATACCATATTTTCTCGGACGATTCTTTGTATGAAATGGTTGCCCATAAACCTGTGACTCTTGCCGAGTTTGGAATGATTCGCGGTGTAGGCGATATAAAGTTGGAGCGTTACGGACGTATTTTTGTTTCTCTTATTCGCTTCGTATTGAAGATGCCGAAATTGCCTCAGTAGAAAGAACAACTTCACCGAAAGGAATCATTGCGTTGAAAAGGCAGATTTTACTGTAAGAATGTATTGAGGAGAATTCTATTTCATTTTCTTTAATAATTCCGCTTTCCAGCAAATAAGAGCGCATAGTTCCTTTCAATAAAGGAGTAGTTGGAGTTTCCCATTTTCCGTAATAATTCAACAAGGCAATGTTGGCAATGGAAGTATCCGTAATAAGACCGTTCCTTATAATTAATACATCATCACATTCACCGCGCAAGTCATAAAGTCTGTTCAGATTATTTCTGTCTTCATACTTGTAGCCGTAGTCAATGCTATTGCATTCAACAGCTTGCAGATATTCAACCTTTCTGATTTGGTATGGAAAATATTCCACTTTCTCAATGTTCTTGCCATAAAGAATCCTGCATCTTGTGCGATCTATATATTTCTCCGGAAATTCAATTATAGAAGATAAATCCGGAACAGTGCATTCCGGATAAAAACATTTCATAGTACCGTGCATTCTCTTTTCATGGAATTTGAGATTTTTTACGGCACCATTCTCTATTCTTATAGTTTCAATAAATCGGCACATATATTTTCTGTATCATTTCATTGTATTCACTTTTTAATTCGCTTCGTGATGTAATTCCACCACCGCTTTTGAAAAAGAATTTGTCTCCGTCTTTCTCTATGAAACGAATCATAACGGAGCTGTCGAGATTCTCTCCATCGAAATATCCCATAATCCCTGTATAAAAACCTCTGTTGTATGTTTCAGCTTCAGAAATTATCTCTTGTGTTTTCTTTTTAGGCGCACCGGAAATTGATCCAGCGGGAAGTAGAGAAAACAGGATTGAACCAATATTGTTCTGCCAATTATCCTGCAATTTACCCCGCACTTCAGAACTTACCTGAAGAAGAACACCTTTATTTGTCTGTATTCTGTCAATATATCTGTATTTTGGAACAGAAACATCAGAAGCGATTATGCTTAAATCATTTCTGATTAAATCAACTATAGTGGCATGCTCGGCAGCTTCCTTCGGGTCGTTCATTATTATGGATTCTGCATTGTGGAGAGAAGCATCAATAGTTCCTTTCATCGGATAAGAATATACATATCCGTCTTTTATCTTGATAAATATTTCAGGAGAGAAAACAATGAACTTGTCTCTAAGCATAAGCTTGTATAAAGCTTTCGCTCTGAAGAACAACTCCTCTAATTGTAAGTTTATATTGATAGGTGTGGAGCAGGTAAGATTCACAAGGTAAGAATTACCTTTATTGATATTATCTTTAACGATGTTGAAAGATTTCTCATAATCCTTAATGCTCTGAGGAAAAATCTCAATTTGAGGATTATTTGAAGACGTATATTTTGTTTTGAAGTTGGAGAATCCGTTGAAGTCATATAATATAGAAGAATTATCTATAGAACTAGCTTCTTCAATAATTATGTTTTCTTGCAGATAGTCGATGATAAAAATAAAAGGATGTTTTCTCACCCCAAAACTGTTCATTAAAGAAATTGCTTTTTCTTTATTGATAAAGCGCATTTTTTAGTAGGTCTTTGAAATTATATTATTTAAGTTTCGCAAATTGCTCAACTTAATAGTTAACAAGGCTTCAGATACAAGTTGACAAGGTCAAAACAACTGAAACTTTACATTTATCATCTAAAAACCTTGTTGACTTGTTTTCTTGTCAACTTGTTACCTGCAAGTTGACAAGAAACTTGAATTATATTATTTTTTATCAAGTAAAAACTCGTTGATTTGTTTGATAAACTCATCTTTAGGAAGGGCTCCTTGCGAAACCATAGGCTTTCCTTCTTTAGGAACAAATAAAATGGTCGGGATACTTCTTACACCGAAAACAGCAGCAAGTTCCTGTTCGTTATCAACATTTATTTTATATATAACGATATCGTCCTTATATTGTGCAGCCAATTCTTTAAGAATGGGAGCCACAGCCTTGCAAGGTCCACACCAGTCTGCATAGAAATCAATAATGCAAGGTTTATCTCCTTCGTAAACCCACTGGTTTGGACTCTTTTCATAATTGAAAACCTTGTTAAGAAAGTCGGCTTTGTTTAAAACTATGACTTCACCTGCCTTTTCGCTGTTTACTGTTGTATTTTCCTTTCCTGAGTCATCTGTTTTAGCAGACATGCTACAGCTTAAAGTCAAAAAAGAAATAGCAAATAGTAATAGGTTTCTAACTTTTCTCATTGTCTGAATAATTAATTGATTGTCTTTTGTTTTTTAGTTATTCAAATATACTAATATTTTTCTGATTAGAAAAAAATTGCCCTTAAATGAAAATTTTTTCTTCAAAACTATTGCATATTCAAAAATAATACCTACCTTTGCACCGCAATCGAGAGAGAACGATTGGTTAACAAGGTAAGAAATTTTGGAGAGATGGCAGAGTGGTCGATTGCGGCGGTCTTGAAAACCGTTGAACTGCGAGGTTCCGGGGGTTCGAATCCCTCTCTCTCCGCTGAAACCTAAGACATTAGGTAGTCAAATTAAGACAAGTCCCGTAAAATCAACGTTTTACGGGACTTTTTCTATTTATCCGGTGGACAACCGAAAGACATTCAAATGCCCACTTCTGACAAAGTTCCGTTACAATGGAAAATATAAAGTCACTTGACCCACTATTATACTCTAAATTGACCCATCAAAAAAATATTAGAATTAAGTAGAGAAAAATGCATTTTAACCCGGGTCAGTTTCAATTATAATTCTTTATAGCAGATACTACTTCTTTTTAGCATTAATCTTTCTTACAGAATCTCCCGTTAGTTCAATTTTGTGTGCCGTATGTACAATTCTGTCCAGGATTGCATCAGCTAAAGTAGGATCTCCAATTGCATCATACCAGCTTTCAACTGGAAGTTGTGATGTTATTATGATTGATTTTATTCCGTGTCTGTCTTCTATTATTTCCATAAGTATTGACCTTTCCCTGGCATCCAGTCCTATAAGAAAGAGATCGTCTAAAATAAGCAGTGAACACTTTTCAATTTTTTTCATCTCAGATTCTATAGTTCCCTTGTTTTTGGCCATTTTAAGCTGTCCCATAAGCTTTGACGCATTGGAGTATAAAGTTCTGACTCCATTTTTGCATGCTTCATATCCTATTGCTGAAGCTATATAGCTTTTACCTGTTCCGGAGCTTCCTGTGATAAAAATATTCTGTCCGTCTCTTATAAAATCAAGAGAAGCAAGTCTCTCGAGCTGGTTCCGGTCAAGGTTCCGTTTTATTGTATAGTCTATTTTTTCCATATATGCCTTATATCTGAAGTTTGCAGATCTTATCAGTCGCTCAATGCTTACATTGCGTATGTAATCATACTCGCTTTCAAGAAGCCATTTCAGGAACTCATCGTTTGTCATACCATCAGAGGATGTTGTCCTGCAGTCATTCCTGTATGTTTCAAGCATACCGTAAAAACGTAATTTGGAGAGTAACTCCATTATTCTGTCCATATTTTTTCCGACAGTTCTGTTTGTTTTATTATTACTTGTCATTTTTATCCATATTTTTAGAGTTAAAATAATCCTTACCTCTGAGATTTCTGTGTTTAGGGGTAAGTTCAGGAGCAAGCCCCTCCATTTGTATATGATACTTTTCATCTTCCCTGTTTACCAGAAGGCTTTCAAGTTCGTTGAACCCGAACATGCAGGATTCCATTGCTATCTGGCATGCAAGAACCACTCTGTCGTGTCCGAAACATTCCACAAGACATAATATACCATCAGCTGAACGTATAGCCTGAACAGGATATTTTTTGGCAACAGCCACCAACTTTATATACTCTTCCACTACCGGGTCTATTTCACGTGCCTTGCGGTATATATCATCCATTCTGATTCTGTATTCATGTAGTACTCCGGGAAGTTTATGGGAAGGTTTTTCTGAATAAGTGAAAGGTGTATCATCCCTGCGATGTGTCGTTATGTGTCTGAATTTATGATATATCTTCACTGTGTCCCCATCATACAGTAATTCTACAGCATCGCCTATATACTCTTTAGGAACACTGTAATAGTGATTGTTAAGCGATACATAACTGTTTTTCATGACAGTTGCCGTTTTCCGGTTTTTTGATATAAATCTTGTTGCCGGCAATATATGTAGCCTGTCTTTCTCGACCTCGAGGAAACGCTCCCTACGGCTGTAGCTGCGGTTGTACATCTTTCGGCTGTTCAATGCGTCAGTATGTTTCATTATTTCTATGTTCAAGGCTTCAATATCATTGAATTTCAATCCTGTCATCTTTGAATATACCTCCCTGTAAAGCAGTCTTACAGCATTTTCAACCAAAGCCTTGTCTTTGGGTTTGCGCACTCTTGCCGGAAAGACAACACAACCATAATGGTCTGCAAATGCCGCAAAGTCATCATTTATTACAGGCTCTATTCCACCGGGCCTTGTTACGGCAGATTTGAGGTTGTCGGGAACTATGGCATTTGGTACACCTCCAAAATAATGGAAAGCATTTTCACATGCCTGGATAAGATATTCTTTCTTTTGCGATGGTACAGCCTCGTAATAAGTAATCTGACTGCATGGAAGTATCGCAGCAAAGACTTCTACGGGAACCTTATCACCCGTATTCCTGTCTGAAATATAAAGTTTGTCACCGGCAAAATCCACATACATCTGATCACCAGCTATATGATCTATGCGTCCAACCGGTATTTTTACCTCCCTTTCACGTCTGAGATACAGGCAGAATGAACAATAACTGTAACCTTGGGGACGGTTTCTCAGATACTCCTCATACAAGGACCTTCTTGTTGTTCCACGGGATTTAAGTCGTTTAATGTACTCAGGTATATGTTCTTGAAGATACTTATACTCTGCAGATCCTGTTGATTCGTTGTCAGTCTCCGTACCGAAAAGTTCATGCAGATGATGCTCGTCCATTTTCAACAGGCGTTCCAGCTCTATACCCATATCCTCGTATATTCGGATATACCGTTTACTGTATTACGTGAAATCAGAAGAGAAGAACTGATACTACGGATACTCATTCCTGACTGGTAGCACCGCAGTATGTGCTTGATTCTTATTTTCATTCTTTAAAATTTTTATTCGGTTAATGATACCGGGTTAAAATGCTTTTTAAAGTACAAAAACAAGACTGAAATGTGGTAATTCTATAGGGTCAATTTTTATTATAATCTAAGTGGGTCAGTTTCGGTTATAAAGGTGGGTCAGGTGATTTTTATAATAGTGGGTCAAGTGACTTTATATTTTCCAGTCATGGCGTGGAGCGACGATGCGGAGGAACTGAAGCATATCAAGAACGACGTGGGCAGCCAGTTGGCAAGCATGGAATGCGTGCCGCGCCACAACACCATCGACTGCCCGACACTCTACTGGGCGGCGATACCCGGCAATGCGGCGGACTTCCCGGCGGAAGAGAGTTTCCACACCTTCATCGAACAGGCGGTGTGCCTGTTCACAGAGGAAACCAACTACCGCAGCTCGCTCTCGCCCTTCGGCATCAAGATGGTGGACAGGCTCACGGGAAAACCGCTGCACCTTGACATCTCCGACCTGCCCATGAAGCGAGGTATCACGACCAACCGCAACAAGTTCGTGCTGGGTCCTTCGGGCAGCGGCAAGTCTTTCTTCATGAACCACCTCGTGCGCCAATATTATGAGCAAGGCGCACATGTGGTATTGGTGGACACGGGAAACTCCTATCAGGGCTTGTGCGGCATGATCCGACGCAAGACAGGCGGAGCGGACGGTGTGTATTTCACCTACACGGAAGATAAGCCCATCAGCTTCAACCCGTTCTACACCGACGATTACATCTTCGACGTGGAGAAGAAGGACAGCATCAAGACCCTGTTGCTGACGCTCTGGAAGTCGGAGGACGACAAGGTGACAAAGACGGAGAGCGGCGAGCTGGGCAGTGCCGTGAGTGCCTATATTGAGCGCATCCAATCCGACCGTAGCATCGTGCCGTCGTTCAACACCTTCTACGAGTATATGCGTGACGACTACCGCAAGGAACTGGCACAGCGTGACATCAAGGTGGAGAAGTCCGACTTCAACATCGACAACATGCTCACCACCATGCGGCAGTATTACCGGGGCGGGCGTTACGATTTCCTGCTCAACTCCACGGAGAACATCGACCTGCTCGGCAAGCGGTTCATCGTCTTCGAGATAGATTCGATTAAAGAAAACCGCGAACTGTTCCCCGTCGTGACCATCATCATCATGGAAGCCTTCATCAACAAGATGCGGCGGCTGAAAGGCGTGCGGAAACAGCTTATCGTGGAAGAGGCTTGGAAGGCCCTCTCATCGGCGAACATGGCTGAATATCTGCGCTATATGTATAAGACGGTCAGAAAATATTACGGCGAGGCAATCGTGGTGACGCAGGAGGTGGACGACATTATCAGTTCTCCGGTGGTCAAAGAGAGCATTATCAACAACTCGGATTGTAAAATCCTGCTTGACCAAAGGAAATATATGAACAAGTTCGACCAGATACAGGCGTTGCTCGGACTGACGGAAAAGGAGAAGTCGCAGATACTCTCCATCAACATGGCGAACAACCCTTCACGGCTCTACAAGGAGGTGTGGATAGGCTTGGGCGGCACGCAGTCGGCGGTCTATGCCACGGAGGTCAGCGCGGAAGAGTATCTGGCGTACACCACCGAGGAAACGGAAAAAGTGGAGGTTTACCGTCTGGCGGAGAAGCTGGGCGACGACATCGAAGCCGCCATCCGGCAGCTTGCCGAAAGGCGGAGAAACAAGGAATAACTAAAAAACAGAATGTATCAACCAAAAAAGAAAAACGCGTATGAATTTACCAAAAGTGAAAATGCTGCAAGTCAGCAAGTGCCTTATCGGATTGGCGGTCATGATGCTGCAATCCTGCGACGTGGCCGACAACCGCCGCGACATGCTGTGCGGGAACTGGGAGAGCGTGGAGGGAAAACCTGACGTGCTTATCTACAAGGAGGGCGAAGCCTACAAAGTGACGGTGTTCCGTCGTAGCGGTCTGCGCCGCAAGCTCAAGCCGGAAACCTATCTCTTGCAGGAGGAGAACGGCAACCTGTTCATGAACACCGGCTTCCGCATCGACGTGTCCTACAACGAGGCCACGGATGTGCTGACTTTCTCGCCAAACGGGGACTATGTGCGGGTGAAGCCGCAGCCGGGACATCCGACCGAAGAATAACAACCACTAAAATCCAAAGTAACATGAGAACAAGAATAACAATGATTATCTGCCTGTGCCTGCTTTTCGCGGGCAGGGCAAGCGCACAGTGGGTCGTAAGCGATCCGGGCAATCTAGCGCAGGGCATCATCAATGCCTCCAAAAACATCATCCATACCTCCAAGACCGCCACGAACATGGTGAGCAACTTTCAGGAGACGGTGAAAATCTATCAGCAGGGCAAGAAGTATTACGATGCCCTCAAATCGGTGAACAATCTGGTCAAGGACGCCCGCAAGGTGCAGCAGACCATCCTGATGGTGGGCGACATCACAGACATCTATGTGAACAGTTTCCAACGGATGCTCCGTGACGGGAATTTCAGATCCGAAGAGCTTTCCGCAATCGCTTTCGGCTACACGAAACTGCTGGAGGAAAGCAACGAAGTGTTGACGGAACTCAGGAACGTGGTGAACATCACCACGCTCTCCATGACCGACAAGGAGCGCATGGACGTGGTGGAACGCTGCCACTCGAAGATGAAGCGTTACCGCAACCTCGTGAGCTACTACACGAACAAGAACATCTCCGTGAGTTACCTGCGTGCGAAAAAGAAGAACGACCTCGACCGCATCATGGGGCTGTACGGGAACATGAACGAAAGATACTGGTAGCCTATGAAGTTCGACAACCTTCATCAGATTTTACGTTCACTTTATGAGCAGATGATGCCGCTGTGTGGGGACATGGCTGGTGTGGCGAAAGGCATCGCCGGGCTGGGTGCGCTGTTCTACGTCGCCTACCGGGTATGGCAGTCGCTGGCGAGAGCTGAACCGATAGACGTATTCCCGATGCTCCGTCCTTTTGCCATCGGTCTGTGCATCATGTTCTTCCCGACTGTGGTGCTGGGCACGATAAACAGCATCCTCTCACCCGTCGTACAGGGCACGGCAAAGATGCTGGAGGCGGAAACGCTGGACATGAACCGATTGGAAAATATAAAGTCACTTGACCCACTATTATAAAAATCACCTGACCCACCTTTATAACCGAAACTGACCCACTTAGATTATAATAAAAATTGACCCTATAGAATTACCACATTTCAGTCTTGTTTTTGTACTTTAAAAAGCATTTTAACCCGGTATCATTAACCGAATAAAAATTTTAAAGAATGAAAATAAGAATCAAGCACATACTGCGGTGCTACCAGTCAGGAATGAGTATCCGTAGTATCAGTTCTTCTCTTCTGATTTCACGTAATACAGTAAACGGTATATCCGAATATACGAGGATATGGGTATAGAGCTGGAACGCCTGTTGAAAATGGACGAGCATCATCTGCATGAACTTTTCGGTACGGAGACTGACAACGAATCAACAGGATCTGCAGAGTATAAGTATCTTCAAGAACATATACCTGAGTACATTAAACGACTTAAATCCCGTGGAACAACAAGAAGGTCCTTGTATGAGGAGTATCTGAGAAACCGTCCCCAAGGTTACAGTTATTGTTCATTCTGCCTGTATCTCAGACGTGAAAGGGAGGTAAAAATACCGGTTGGACGCATAGATCATATAGCTGGTGATCAGATGTATGTGGATTTTGCCGGTGACAAACTTTATATTTCAGACAGGAATACGGGTGATAAGGTTCCCGTAGAAGTCTTTGCTGCGATACTTCCATGCAGTCAGATTACTTATTACGAGGCTGTACCATCGCAAAAGAAAGAATATCTTATCCAGGCATGTGAAAATGCTTTCCATTATTTTGGAGGTGTACCAAATGCCATAGTTCCCGACAACCTCAAATCTGCCGTAACAAGGCCCGGTGGAATAGAGCCTGTAATAAATGATGACTTTGCGGCATTTGCAGACCATTATGGTTGTGTTGTCTTTCCGGCAAGAGTGCGCAAACCCAAAGACAAGGCTTTGGTTGAAAATGCTGTAAGACTGCTTTACAGGGAGGTATATTCAAAGATGACAGGATTGAAATTCAATGATATTGAAGCCTTGAACATAGAAATAATGAAACATACTGACGCATTGAACAGCCGAAAGATGTACAACCGCAGCTACAGCCGTAGGGAGCGTTTCCTCGAGGTCGAGAAAGACAGGCTACATATATTGCCGGCAACAAGATTTATATCAAAAAACCGGAAAACGGCAACTGTCATGAAAAACAGTTATGTATCGCTTAACAATCACTATTACAGTGTTCCTAAAGAGTATATAGGCGATGCTGTAGAATTACTGTATGATGGGGACACAGTGAAGATATATCATAAATTCAGACACATAACGACACATCGCAGGGATGATACACCTTTCACTTATTCAGAAAAACCTTCCCATAAACTTCCCGGAGTACTACATGAATACAGAATCAGAATGGATGATATATACCGCAAGGCACGTGAAATAGACCCGGTAGTGGAAGAGTATATAAAGTTGGTGGCTGTTGCCAAAAAATATCCTGTTCAGGCTATACGTTCAGCTGATGGTATATTATGTCTTGTGGAACGTTTCGGACACGACAGAGTGGTTCTTGCATGCCAGATAGCAATGGAATCCTGCATGTTCGGGTTCAACGAACTTGAAAGCCTTCTGGTAAACAGGGAAGATGAAAAGTATCATATACAAATGGAGGGGCTTGCTCCTGAACTTACCCCTAAACACAGAAATCTCAGAGGTAAGGATTATTTTAACTCTAAAAATATGGATAAAAATGACAAGTAATAATAAAACAAACAGAACTGTCGGAAAAAATATGGACAGAATAATGGAGTTACTCTCCAAATTACGTTTTTACGGTATGCTTGAAACATACAGGAATGACTGCAGGACAACATCCTCTGATGGTATGACAAACGATGAGTTCCTGAAATGGCTTCTTGAAAGCGAGTATGATTACAGACGCAATGTAAGCATTGAGCGACTGATAAGATCTGCAAACTTCAGATATAAGGCATATATGGAAAAAATAGACTATACAATAAAACGGAACCTTGACCGGAACCAGCTCGAGAGACTTGCTTCTCTTGATTTTATAAGAGACGGACAGAATATTTTTATCACAGGAAGCTCCGGAACAGGTAAAAGCTATATAGCTTCAGCAATAGGATATGAAGCATGCAAAAATGGAGTCAGAACTTTATACTCCAATGCGTCAAAGCTTATGGGACAGCTTAAAATGGCCAAAAACAAGGGAACTATAGAATCTGAGATGAAAAAAATTGAAAAGTGTTCACTGCTTATTTTAGACGATCTCTTTCTTATAGGACTGGATGCCAGGGAAAGGTCAATACTTATGGAAATAATAGAAGACAGACACGGAATAAAATCAATCATAATAACATCACAACTTCCAGTTGAAAGCTGGTATGATGCAATTGGAGATCCTACTTTAGCTGATGCAATCCTGGACAGAATTGTACATACGGCACACAAAATTGAACTAACGGGAGATTCTGTAAGAAAGATTAATGCTAAAAAGAAGTAGTATCTGCTATAAAGAATTATAATTGAAACTGACCCGGGTTAAAATGCATTTTTCTCTACTTAATTCTAATATTTTTTTGATGGGTCAATTTAGAGTATAATAGTGGGTCAAGTGACTTTATATTTTCCACCATGACGTTGAAGTGTGCCCGTACCGAGGTCAGTCCGTAGGAATGGGCTTCGTTCAGGTATTGGTCTATCCACTCGCGGTTGATGCTGTTGCTCCTTGAATAGCGAGATAGCGACTGCATGTTACGGGCGGACTTCTCGAACTTCTGCAAGGTTTCCTCACTGTTGTCTATCAGCACATACTGGTTGTAGATATGGTTGCAGGAGAGCAGAAGCCCCACCGGGGAGGCGAATGACAGTCGGCAGTCACTCCGGTCGGTGGAGAGCTTCTCGTAACGGGTGTCGGTAGCCACCTTGCCCGGCAGGTCTTCCGCGTCGGAGAGGGTGTGCAGACACAGGCGGTTGTCGCCGATGCGCATCTCCCTTGCCGAAAGCTCGATGTCCTGCAAGGTGGTGTCACCTTCCGGCATGAGCGAGAAGTAGCGTTCAATAAGTCCCGTCTTTCCCTCAGTACCCACAATCTCATCGGTGGAGAGGCGGCGCAGCCTGACAAGCCCGCTGTCGTTCATGATGCGCTCGAACTGTTCGCAGGCTTCCAAGAACTTGGTCGTGGTTTCCCTGTCCAGCTCCTTCGGGATGATATGTCCCCGGCACAGCGTGCTGAAATTGCTCTGCATCCGGTTACGCTCCTTTGTTGTCTTGGTCAGGTAGAGGTAGCAGGTGTGTTTCAGGTACGGACGCTCGTTGAAGTGACGCTCGAAAGAGCGGCTTAAAAAGCTCATGTCGTCCTTCTGAAGCTCCGGTTTGTAGCGTTCCTTGATGAACCAGTCCTGTTTGTGGACGACGGAGTAGTCCGGCAGCACCTTGATAGCCTTGCACCAGCAACTGTGTATCGCCTCGTACTCCGCACCCGTCACGGTGTAAAGTTCCGGTAGTTCCACCTCGAAAGCCACCGTGATGTCGGCGTCCTTTGAGATGATGCAGCCATGCTCCACCGCTAAAAGTGGGAACCTGTTTTCCAGTGTTGTCATTTTCGATGTATTCCTCATTGTCTTTCTTCCTTTCGTTGTCGTTTGAACAGACGGGTTATCCGCCGCCGGTTGATAAGGTATCGGGGATGGCTCCGTGCCGCTCCTAATTTCATCAGCCCGTGTTCACCGTACCGGGCGTTCAGCGCGAAGGTCTGCCATACAAGGAGGGAGGACGATGCCGCGCCGAAGCCGATACATATCCACTGGTCGATACCGACCATGTAGAGGATGACGAACAGGACGAAGAGAGCCAGCAGACCTCCGCAGAAGATGAAGAGGTACTGTGCCTTCAAGCCCTTGAACTCTACCGGACGGCCGATACCCTTGTTGATTGGGTATTCAGCCATACATTATTTATTAAAGGAAGAATGAGCGCAGGATGGTGGCGGCAACAATCAGGAAGATGCACGCGCCGAACCACGAGGCGGCTGTCTTGCTGGTGTCGGGGTCGCCCGATGAAAACTTGCCGTACACTTTTACGCCCCCGATAAGCCCGACGACTGCACCGATGGCGTATATCAGTTTAGTTCCGGGGTCGAAATAAGAACTCACCATAGAGGTGGCTTCGTTGATGCCCGCGATGCCGTTTCCCTGCGCGAAAGCGGAGGCGGTTGCGGCGATGACAAGTGCCGCGGAGAGGATTGCTTTTCTGTTTTTCAAGATGTTCTTGTTCATAAACTGTTCTTGTTTTTTGCCGTCAAAAGGGTGGATGGTCCTTTGTCGGGCGGTTGATACTTTGTTTCTTTACTTTGGTTTTAGTGGATGCCCGTTTGTTTCCACGGACGTGGGCGTGTCCGTTGCGGATGGGGATGCGCCTTGCGTTTCCTCGCCGCGTGGGTTGATGTCATTCTTTCATGTTCATTTCTTTTATTGTTGTCATACATAGTTGCGAATGTCGAACTCCTCGATGTTGTCCGGCACGACGAACTCCTTTTCAGATTTCTTCAGCCGAATCTCGATAAGCCCCTTGATGCGGATGCCTATCTCCGAAGAGCCTTCCATCATTTTCTCGTACAACTCCGTGCCCTCCATGTCGGTGAACACCTTAGCCGCCTTTTCACGTTCCGCCTGTGTCGCGTCCGGGTTTTTGGCGGTCTTGCAGGCGTCGTCAATCTCGTCAAAGCTGCTGCCCGAAGCCCGTGGCGTGTCCGAGGCGTCCTCTTCCGGTTCGTCGTCCCCGTATCCCAGTTCCTCCGGCGGTATGCTCGTGAAGGTCTCATCGAGTTTTTCCTCCGGGACTTGTGCCGGGCGGGATGCGTTTCCCGTTTTTCCGTCGTCAAAAGTAGCCTCTTCCTCCGACAGCTCAATGCCTTTTTCAATAGTGGCGGCTTCTTGCGTCGGTATGGCAGCGGTTGTCCGGGTGGATGCCATCCTGAAACGGCTCTTGCCGATGATGTCCGCCTTTTCCGCAGGGACTTCCTCGTGTGCCGCTATGCGTTTAGCCTCATTCCCGTCCAGTGACCGCCATAATCCGACAATGCCCTTGAAGAAGCGGACAATCCGCGTGTCCATGATGCGCTCGTAAAGGAGCAGGAACAGGAACCAGAGGTTGCAGCCGACCGATACCGCCAGCAGAATGTCTGTCATGCTGATTGTGTAATTCATATCCTTCCGTTTTTGGTTAGAATACTGAATTGTAATTTCGGGCATAAAGGCTCTTTATCGCATCTTCGCACTGGTTGAAGTGGTGCGTCAGCACATGGTCGATGTAAGCGGACAGCGTAAGCCGGTCATGCCCGATTACACGGGTGATACGCATGATACGCTCGTAGTACTCCGGGCGCACATACGCCATCTTCCCCTCACGTGCCTTTACTTCCGGGTCGCGGATGAACAGGCGTTCATAGTCCTTCTCACTGCATTTGCCGCTTACCGGGACAGGCGACAGTATTTCCACACTCGCCTGCACTTGGGTAAACATACCTCCGCAGTCTTGCTGTGGTCTTTTTTCATTCGGTGTCATTTCTTTTTCCATTTTCAAATCAGATCTTCACGTTGTTTCTTGTACAGTTCGTTGATTCTCTCCTTGTGCTGTTCCAGATGCTGGCGCAGCACGGTATCCACATATCCGCCTACTGAGATTTCCCCTCCGGCGATGTCGTTCACGATTCTGAGGATCTTGCCGTGGACGTCACGGCTGATATAGACACATTGGCGGGTCTTTATCTCGTTGCGGCGCAGGAATAGCTCGTTGTAGTCCTCGTCCTGCCTTTTCCGGCGTCCACTTTCCCTCTGCGCTTTTTCCCGTGTTACGGGTTGCACAGGAGATGGTTCCGGTGCGGCGGTGTCCTCTTCGGTCGGTGCAGCTGCGGGTACTTCCTGTGCGGGGCGCAGTGTCCCGTCCTGTGTGCGCCGCCCGATGGAGGCTAACAGCAGTTCCTCGTCGATGCCTTCCGTGTTCACTTTCCTGCTGCCCATGCTCACTGCGGTCTGATGATGTCGCTTATCTCTTCGGAAAACTCCCGGATGCCACTCCCTTTCAGCAGTGCCGTGTCCATCGGGAAGATGGTGGAGCGGAAAACGCTCTTGCGCTCTTCCGAAAGGTCACGGCGGAACTTCTTGCTGTCGGGCAAGCGGGTGGAAAGTACCGGAAAGCCCATTTCGGCTATCACTTCCTCGTAGATGCCGTACAAGTCGTTCCTCTCCCTGCCGTCCACCATCGTCCAGAACAGATGCAGCCCCTTTGTTTTCGCCTGTCCGGTAGTCATCAGCCTGTCGCGGAACATCGTGACGAATTTCAGGGTACTCTCCACGACAAAGCGG
Source organism: Parabacteroides sp. KHUB-01 (assembly GCF_056640935.1). Classification (NCBI taxonomy): domain Bacteria; kingdom Pseudomonadati; phylum Bacteroidota; class Bacteroidia; order Bacteroidales; family Tannerellaceae; genus Parabacteroides; species Parabacteroides sp. KHUB-01. The sequence goes on from NZ_CM153256.1 coordinate 1,417,046, forward strand.
TCGGCACTCAGCGGAGTGAAAATGTAGTCCATCTGCGAGAGCGTCTTTATCACGCCGTTGCTTCGGAGTGTGCCGGGCATGTCGAAGAACACCACGTCGGGTTTCACGTCCTCAGTGGCAATCATCCTCTCGGCATCGTCGAGGGCGTTCACCGCATTGCTTTTGACGATGGTGTAGGCGTTCTTTTTGATCCGGCGGAAATGGTCGCAAGCGAGAGCCTTGAAGTAGGTGCTGCTGTCGATAAGCCCCATTTCGTGTTCGCGCAGCCCGTGGATGCTGTGCTGCGGGTCGTCGCAGTCCACGACGGCGACATTGTAGCCTTTCACGTTGTGCAGGTAGCTGGCGGCAAGTGCCGTGACAGTGGATTTGCCGATGCCACCTTTCTGTGTTGCGAATGCAACGAAGATTTCCTTACTCATAGTTCCATTTATTTTAATTGTTGATGATTTGTTTTTCTGTTTCCATACGGATTTGGCTGTCGCACCATCCGCTTCCGTGACTACACACGCAGGCGGGTCGTCGCGTATCCGGTTCTGTGGTGAAGCGGTGCGTCGGACAAATGGTGATTGACGACATTGCGTCATGAAGTCATTGAATCCATACGTCACCGAATTGTCGGAGAACCGGGTTTCCGACGGTTCGGGTATCCGTTTCGGCAAGTATCCGAAGAAGCGGATTTCCGGGTATTTGAATGTTCCGTTTATCATATCTTCAAATCGTTCGTTTCTTGAATCATGCTGCAAATAAACAAGTATATTTTGGAACCTGTATCACTTCTCCGGCAAGTGGCGGCACGTTGCGCCGGTTGGCAGTCATTGACCGGGTCAAGCATCTGTCCGATACCGCTTTAAGGGCGTAACTTTGCACCCGGACAGCAGGGTTCGCCGATGACGCGCGGCCCGGAGTCCTGAAAGGTATTTTCCCAATCCGTCCCCTGACGGATTTTTATGTTCACCTGAACATAGCAAGATGTCTTTTCAGCCGCTCAAAATATTTTGAGCAGCCACGAAAAGCACTTACCCTTGCAGGGGGCGGGCTTTCCCTCCGAAGTCGGGAAGCCTTTCAGAACTGCGGTGCTGTAATCCGAAGCGGCGGCTTATGCCGTCAATCCGCTAAATCCAAAGTAATATGAAAGAGAAAAGGAAAAGCAAATCAGGGAGAAATCCCAAACTTGATCCGGCGGTGTACCGGTACACCGTCCGTTTCAACGAGGAGGAACACAACCGTTTCCTCGCCATGTTCGGAAAATCGGGTGTCTATGCACGGTCTGTTTTCCTCAAAGCGCACTTCTTCGGGCAACCGTTCAAGGTGCTGAAGGTGGACAAGACGTTGGTGGACTATTACACCAAACTGTCGGATTTTCATGCACAATTCCGTGCCGTGGGTACGAATTACAACCAAGTCGTGAAGGAACTGAGGCTGCATTTTTCAGAGAAAAAGGCGATGGCGTTGCTCTACAAATTAGAGCAACACACCGTCGAACTCGTGAAACTGAGCCGCCGGATTGTGGAACTTTCAAGGGAAATGGAGGCAAAATGGTCGCAAAAATCAGTGTAGGAAGTTCGTTGTACGGCGCGATTGCCTACAACGGGGAGAAGATTAACGAGGCGCAGGGGCGGCTTCTCACCACCAACCGCATCTACAATGACGGTTCGGGAACGGTGGACATAGGCAAGGCGATGGAGGGTTTTCTCACCTTCCTGCCACCGCAGATGAAGATCGAGAAGCCGGTGGTGCATATCTCTCTCAACCCGCACCCGGAGGATGTGCTGACCGATATTGAGTTGCAGAATATCGCCCGCGAGTATCTGGAAAAACTCGGTTTCGGAAACCAGCCTTATCTTGTATTCAAGCACGAGGACATCGACCGCCACCACCTGCACATCGTGACGGTCAACGTGGACGAGAACGGGAAAAGGCTCAACCGGGATTTTCTCTACCGCCGCAGCGACCGTATCCGCAGGGAACTGGAACAGAAGTACGGATTGCATCCGGCAGAACGTAAAAATCAGAGATTGGATAATCCGTTGCGCAAGGTGGCCGCATCGGCAGGTGATGTGAAGAAGCAGGTAGGCAACACCGTGAAGGCTCTGAATGGGCAGTACCGTTTCCAGACGATGGGCGAATACCGTGCGCTCCTTTCCTTATATAATATGACGGTGGAGGAAGCGAGGGGCAACGTGCGCGGACGGGAGTATCACGGGCTGGTCTATTCCGTCACGGACGACAAGGGTAACAAGGTGGGCAACCCGTTCAAATCCTCGCTTTTCGGGAAGTCCGCAGGCTATGAAGCCGTACAGAAGAAGTTTGTCCGTTCCAAATCGGAAATCAAGGATAGGAAACTGGCAGACATGACGAAACGCACCGTCCTTTCCGTGCTGCAAGGCACTTATGACAAGGACAAATTTGTATCCCAACTCAAAGAGAAGGGCATCGACACCGTACTGCGCTACACAGAGGAAGGGCGCATCTATGGGGCTACCTTCATCGACCACCGCACGGGATGCGTGCTGAACGGTTCGCGCATGGGTAAGGAGCTTTCGGCGAATGCCTTGCAGGAACACTTCACCCTGCCATACGCCGGACAACCGCCGATACCGCTATCCATCCCTGTGGATGCTGCGGACAAGGCACACGGGCAGACCGCCTACGACAGTGAAGATATATCGGGCGGTATGGGCTTGCTCACTCCCGAAGGTCCGGCGGTAGATGCCGAGGAAGAGGCTTTCATCCGGGCGATGAAGCGCAAAAAGAAGAAAAAACGCAAGGGCTTGGGTATGTAATCAGAGTATCAACAATTAAAAAATCAATGTATGTCACAACAAGAAGACGATTTGAGGGCATTGGCGAAAATCATGGATTTTCTGCGTGCCGTGAGTATCATTTTAGTGGTCATGAACGTGTACTGGTTCTGCTACGAAGCCATCCGGCTGTGGGGCGTGAACATCGGCGTGGTGGACAAAATCCTTCTGAACTTCGACCGCACGGCGGGGCTGTTCCATTCCATTCTCTACACGAAGCTGTTTTCCGTCCTTTTGCTTGCCTTGTCCTGTCTGGGTACGAAGGGTGTCAAGGGTGAGAAAATCACTTGGGGGAGAATCTGGACAGCATTTGCCGTCGGGTTCGTGCTGTTTTTCCTGAACTGGTGGTTGCTGCCCCTGCCGCTGCCGCTTGAAGCGGTGACGGGACTGTATGTCCTTACCATTGGAACGGGCTATGTCTGCCTGTTGATGGGTGGTCTGTGGATGAGCCGCCTGTTGAAACACAATTTGATGGAGGATGTTTTCAACAACGAGAACGAGAGTTTCATGCAGGAAACGAGGCTTATCGAAAGCGAGTATTCGGTCAATCTGCCGACACGTTTCTATTACAGGAAACGCTGGAACAACGGTTGGATCAATGTAGTTAATCCCTTCCGTGCGTCCATCGTGTTGGGTACGCCGGGCAGCGGCAAGTCCTATGCCGTGGTAAACAATTTTATCAAGCAACAGATTGAAAAGGGCTTTAGTCAATACATCTACGATTTCAAGTATCCCGACCTATCTACTATTGCCTACAACCATTTGCTGAACCACCCGGACGGCTACAAGGTAAAGCCGAAGTTCTATGTGATCAACTTCGACGACCCGCGACGCTCTCATCGGTGCAATCCCATTCACCCGGATTTTATGGAAGATATTACGGATGCCTATGAGAGTGCCTACACAATAATGCTCAACCTCAATAAAACGTGGGTGCAAAAGCAGGGCGACTTCTTCGTGGAGTCACCTATCATTCTGTTTGCCAGTATTATCTGGTATCTCAAAATCTATCAGAACGGGAAGTTTTGCACGTTTCCCCATGCTATCGAGTTTCTGAACCGCCGTTACGAGGATATATTTCCGATACTGACCTCTTATCCGGAGCTGGAGAACTACCTTTCGCCGTTCATGGATGCGTGGCTTGGAGGGGCTGCGGAGCAGCTCATGGGTCAGATAGCGTCGGCAAAAATCCCGCTTTCGAGGATGATTTCACCGCAGCTCTACTGGGTGATGTCAGACAGCGAGTTTACGCTGGACATCAACAATCCCGAAGAGCCGAAAATCCTCTGCGTGGGTAACAATCCCGACCGTCAGAATATCTACGGTGCGGCACTCGGTCTGTATAATTCCCGTATCGTGAAGCTCATCAACAAGAAGGGGATGCTGAAGTCATCGGTCATCATCGACGAGTTGCCCACAATATACTTCAAAGGGTTGGACAATCTTATAGCTACCGCCCGAAGCAACAAGGTTGCCGTGTGTCTGGGCTTTCAGGATTTCAGCCAGTTAGTGCGTGACTACGGGGACAAAGAGGCGAAAGTGGTGATGAACACTGTCGGCAATATTTTCTCCGGTCAGGTGGTGGGGGAAACAGCCAAGACGCTCTCCGAGCGGTTCGGTAAGGTGTTGCAGAAACGGCAGTCCATCTCCATCAACCGGCAGGATGTTTCCACCTCCATCAACACGCAGATGGACGCGCTCATTCCACCGAGTAAGATTTCCGGGCTTACGCAGGGAATGTTTGTCGGTTCTGTATCCGACAACTTCAACGAGCGTATCGAGCAGAAGATTTTTCATTGCGAGATTGTGGTGGATGCCGAAAAGGTGAAACGGGAAGAAAGTGCCTACAAGAAAATTCCCGTCATTACAAACTTCACGGACGAGGACGGCAACGACCGCATGAAGGAAACGGTGCAGGCGAACTACCGGCGCATCAAGGAAGAGGTGAAGCAGATTGTGCAGGAGGAACTGGAGCGTATCAAAAACGATCCGGTGCTGTGTAAACTGCTACCAGATAATGAGACTGTCTAACAAGTCCCCAAAATTGAAAATTATCCCTATCGAAGTTTGAAGTGACCCCCAAAAGTTGGATACAATTTTTTTGGGGGGCACTTCAGTTCTGACGGGTAAAATCGTAAAATTCGGACTTGTTAGACAAATACTTACGCGGTTTCAACCTCAGGTACTGAATCTATCGAATTGACAAATTTAACCAATTGCGGATCTGAATCTTTTTGTATGAGGTTTCGGAGACTCTTTTTCAATTCATAAGCATCATCCCCTGCTGTATTTATTAAATCCATATAAAAATCTTTGTTTTGCAGAATCAATGAACGGCATGCCCCATCGGAAATTACAGGTTTCACTATTTTATCAATAACGTCTCCAGCTTGACTTTTCAAATTACCATGCGATCTAAGCCATGTTTCGAAAAATTGAAACTTTATTGCATTGATAGTCTTTTTACCGATGCAGAAATCATTTCTTATATCGGTAACTGTCGATTTAATTTTTCGTTTATCCAATCTTTCAACTATATTCTTGAAACAATTAGGGAAAGGATTCAAACTTTGAGTTCCAGAAGCAATATCCATCAGAATCTTTTTGCCAAATTCAGTCAAGTTATCTGGCAAGGATTTGATTTTAGCCAGTAAATGTTTTATTGCGACAAACCAATAATATGATGTATGTGCTGTTCTTTGGGCGTATAATGTATCAACACTTATTTCAGACAACGCTTCGAACGCTATTTTATTGATATGATCGGTCAGGACATTGCTTATTTTAGTGGTCAAATCGTAAAAAGATGCGTCAGGAATTACATCTTTAATATTGTTCTTAGTGATATACTTATCCAAATCGGTATTCCACTCTGCTAAATGCTCGATAAATACCTCATCCGTTACACCTATTCTGTTCTTAATATCTTCAAATTGGGGCAATATGTCTGAGAGCAATAATTTATAGCCAAGTTTATGATTTACCATGTATTGTAGTGTTTCATTTAATAGCGGTATATTCCATCCCACACTATTTACTAATAAGTCTCCATGATCCACATAATAGTCCATGAGTTCTGCAACATATTTTATATCTCCACCCTCTATTAAGGAAACGGAATGACCATGTGCCAATTGCATGGCGACTAAATCGTAATATCCAGACTCTTTAATGTTTCGGCCATCAGTTTCTAATTCAGAATGCAACTGATTTATGTAGGTTGAATCTAACGTTACAGGTAAAGGTCTTTCTTCGTCAGATGCCAATAAACGATAGGTTGTAAATATAGCCCCTATATTATCTTTATTTACATTCTGTTCATCAATGCAATTCGTGATCGCTTGCAAAAGCGTTGGAAACGTATAGGTAGAATTATCTTTTAACGTTTTTACAATATCTGCATGGTCGAAATTATCGGGTAGTAAGTTTGCCAAATAATTATCGAGCGCCTCCGAATTTGTTGCTACTTGATAATATTTATATGCTTTAGTTGTCGCGTTATCCCGATAGGCAGCATCTGTTGCATTTGCAGCTTGAATATAATCGATAAATGTATTTGGCTTGACTGTTTTTGCTTCAATCAATGACGTAAAATCGCACGCCAACTTATTTTGCGCAATAAACCTGTCTATTGCATCTAACGTTTTGAAATAGTCGCCGCCATTGAAGTCATTGAACCGAACTATCTTCTTATATAATTGAGCAATCACATGGTTTTGGCTTTCCGTGTCTAAATGCAACAGCAGTTCTTGGTATTCGACAGGGAACACCTGCTTCTCTATGGATTCTTTTAATTTCAATTGTGCTATTCTTTGCCATACACGCAGAATAACATCGCTCTTTCGAGTTAATTTATGCAAACAATGTATAATCTTATCGATAAGCGCATTGTCCATACATTGTATAACTTCTTCTAATACAGTGTCAAATTGTTTATTAGTCTCTGCATATTGATTTATGTCGTGGTCTTCTTCTCCGTTGATGCAGCCTTCAATATATTTTTTCAATGGAATTTGTCGAGCATCTTCAACATCGACACCATATACCAAAGCTGCAATTTCGCGTTGTGTTTGCAGATCATTGTTAATTATTGTTTGAATGCCATTCAGATAGTCGCCGGACAATATTTGTTCTACTGGATTTGCCAGAATATCCGTCTTCTTCAAACAGAACAATGCTATGTTTATCATCAAAATTTCGTTACACCACTCTTGTTTAAGAGCGACCATCTCATTGATATATGATATAATTTCCCTAACATTGGCATTAGGATTTACCAATCTGAATATCCGATTTATAGTTTCTTTCGCTTCATTTTCTGTTTCTCCAAATGCTTCAACAAACAGTTTGTTGAATATACTTCGATAGTCGGTAATAACAGGAGGAGCAACACGATAAACAATAGGGAAAGTTTTATTGATAAAATACTTGGTCAGTTGTTTCGTTTGTTCGTCGGTCTCATCTCCGAATGCACAAGCTAAATGTGTTTCATCGAAAGGAATAACAGCCCAAACATTTTCAAAACCGCTATCGGCGAAGAACGTATGGATAGAAGACCATAATTCTTTTACTTTTTCAGCGGGGAGACGATCCATGTTGTCAAAAACAAGGACTAATTTACGTTGTCCTTTTTCCTTGATAAAATCAGAAATGTCTTGCATCCATGTTTTGAACTCGTAAACCGTTGGTTCGTCTTCGCTCAAAGTCTCATAGCAAACGTCCTTTTCGACTTTATCTTGATAAATAGCTAACATATAACTCCATCCATATTTATGATCTTTGCTATATGCCCATTTCCAAACGCACAATGCAATAAGAACTGGCAGTGCAGCTATGATAATAGACAATAAAGAAAACCACCATGTTGTGGGTGTAGGTTTTACTGCATACGCAATAAATGTAAATATCGGAGTTAAAACTGCAACCAAAAATGCCGCAACCATACCATTACTGATAAGGGGATATTTTTCGGTTACGGTCTCCGTTTTACGGGCTAATAAATATTTCAGCTTTTCAGACCATGATACGGTTTTCGTACCTCCACCTTTGACTTTTATTGTTGCATTTCCAGATAGGATACCATCATCAATAAGTTTGCTTGTAAGCAATTCCAATATAGAGCGGCGTTGCAAGTCCTCTTGATGTCCCCATGCGTCATACTCAAAAAAGTAATAGTCGTCTGATAATTCACGTTCCAACATTTTAACCACGTTGGATTTTCCAGATCCCCAAATACCTTCGATGCCGATAATTCGAGGTAAAGTACATTCCTCATCCAATGAATCATTCTGACAAAAATGGCGAGCAATAGTTTTTGCCAACCTTTCTTGCGAACCTCCATCGAATTTGTCAATACCACACGGTTTATTTTGGATAAACCGCGGATATTGCTGTTTGGATTGTAGTTTTGTTTCCATATACGTAATTTATTGATTATACGAACTCCAAATAATTCTCCCGATTTACCACATGAAACTCGGCATAGGGATAGGCTTCTTGGAAGGCTTTCGGTGCGGCCGGCATTTTATTTCCCCACTTGAACTCCAAGGCGGTAAGACTGTCGGCACTCTCCTCAATCAGGTCGATTTCCTGTTTGTCGTAGGTGCGCCAGAAATAGAACTCCCTGTGCAGTCCCTCATTGAAGTTCGCTTTGCGCCGCTCTCCGATGATGTAGTTCTCCCACAGCGCACCGACATCCTGCCGAATGGCCAGCGGTGAGAAAGCCCCGATAATGGCATTGCGAATGCCGTTGTCGTAGAAGTACCACTTGCCAGCTTTTGTAACCTCCTTGCGTAGGTTACGCGAATAAGCCCCCAGACGATAGATAACGAAGACCTTTTCCAATAGGTCGAGGTATTTTTCAACGGTCGTCTTGCTCATGCCGAGTTGTTTACCTAACTCTTCGTAAGAAACTTCGCTGCCCAACTGAAAAGCTATCAATCGCAGTAGATCGCGCATCTTGCTCGAATTTTTTAAGCCGTCAATTGCTAAGATATCTTTAAGCAGGTATGCACCGACAATATCACGTAGGTAGTCTGTTTTACGTTCATAGTTCTCCATCATTACTACTTCGGGATAGGAACCGTAAATCAAGCGCGCTTCGAGGTTCTGGCGGGTTTCAAGTGCCGTTTCCGTCTGTGCGATTTCCCGTTGCGAGAATGGTGTAAGGAGAAATTGCGTACTGCGGCCGACCAACGGTTCACCAGTCTTATTCAGCAAATCGAATGACGAAGAACCACTTGCCAAGACACTTATTCCCGGTATTTCATCAACTATCAACTTCAGAATACTACCGATTTGTGGTATGTTCTGTGCCTCATCAATAGCCAGCAAATCAATACCATCCAATAAATGCCGATAATTGGCTATTGAGCGATTCTCCAATAGTGCTAATGTGTCGTAGTCTTCGCCGTTGAGCATCATCGTCCTACCTGAATAGTTGTCCACAATTTTACGCATCATTACCGTTTTACCAACACGGCGAGCACCAAAAATCAGTACTGCTTTATTGGGCGCGATTCGTGCTGTAATCTTCTCTTGAAGTATTCTATTTACTGTTTCCATACCTTATAAAATATAATGCAAAGATAATCATATTTTTTTAATTGGCGAATTTTACAAAAAAAACGGGCTATTAAATGGCGATTTTTACAACCACAATCTTATGGAAGTTGTTTCATTGTTTTTAGTAATGATATATGTTCATACTATGATGACTCAATAATTTACCAGACATACGTTTCTGAAATTTGTCCTTATAGGAATGAAAAACTCACATATATTGTGCTAATTAATATATAATTAAATGAAAATAAAAAGACAGGATACGAGTATTCCTGTCTTCTCATATGTAATGGATATTTTTTTATTTTCTCATCCGCTCCAACTCCTCATCACGCAACATTCTCTCGTTCAGTTTTTCCTGCATCCTGTCAATGAAATAGGTGCGGCTTTCGTTCTTCCGGCGTTTGATATCAGTGTAGAAGCGGTAGCAGTCTTTAGAATCAACCCCGAATATCTTATAGAGAAGTGGGGCGAGCTGTTTGAGCGGCATATTGCCGTTGTTGATGCAGCCCATCACGTCTATGCCGTAGATAAGTTCCACGAGGTCGATGGCATTGCCCGTCCATTGAAGAAGGCTGGCGGTGGTTTCTGTTGCGTTGTTGGCGGATATTAGTGGTGGCACTTGGGGCGTGGCAAGGAATTTCTGCATCTTTCTTACGAAAGACAGAGCCTTGCTGACGTAGGCGGCAATCTCTCTTTTTTCTTCTGACAGATTACGTACGGGATGGTGCTGCAACTCGATTTCGATGTAGGCAAGCGCGATGACGGTAAGGTTCATGTCCATGCCGCCGTTGCACAGTTCGATCACTTGGGTGGCGAAAGCCGTGTATGCCGTTTCCATATTGCAGTCGCCGGCTTCGTTTATCAGGCGGAAAAAGTCGGTTTCCGCCAGCAAGAAATAATTCATGGTTCTGTCAATTTTGAAAATTACACTTTGTTTTCTGCGTGCGCACATGAATATAATTGGCAAAAAACGCGGCAGAAAATAAAAAATCCAACACTCAATTTTACAAAGTGCTGGATTTCAGAGGTATAAAATTCAGTATTTTTTCACAAGGACAAATTATCCCCGACTTAAATTGTTTGTAATCGGAACATTTATTCTATTCCTGAAAATAGAAATGTATGCTTGCCGCACATTTTGGCTATCTTGCTTTTTTATCAAGGATATAGATAATGCGACATACACCGTTGGGATAGCTTTTCAAAGAGGAAAGCGTCCAGTGTTGCTCTGGCAGAGCCGACTTAAAAAAATGTCGTCCGCTTCCGGATATGAAAGGAACGGTGTATAGTATGATTTCATCCACAGCGTGCATCCGCAGCAGTCCGTTTATATAGTCTGCCGTGTCCGGTGTGGCTTCCGCGAGGTAACGGATGTTTGTGCAGTCTTTTCTCCATTCGTGCAGCATTGAAATGGAATAGTCCGGTGTCACACGGTAAAAGGCTTTCTTCCTGATTTCATCAAGACCGCAACGGTCAAGGCACAAATCCTGATGTGCTTTATCATATAACTCTGAAGAAAGACATCCGTCCATCGTCAGTACGGCGAGAATCTGAACTTTACCCATAATCGTTTCCTTTCGTTAGGCAAGGGTAAAAAAGTAGCGTGCAATTCACACTACCTTCAAGCGATGGCTCTGGTAAAGCCTTTACGGAGAGTACGTGAATGCACGCTATGCGTAAGCATAGCATAAGCATCACGCAATCGTCTCCGTAGTTCCAATTTACCAGATTTTCGCTTGAAACGCCTTGCGGTCTTATCCTATATGTTGGCGGCGAAAAGCTCCTGCCAATCGCCGTTTTTCTCAAATGTTATGCAAAGATAGCCAAATTCAGTGAATTACGGGCTATGATTGCTTGAATTTATATTTAAGTCCATACTCTTCAAGTTTGCTGTATAGTGTTGTCCTGCCTATGCCGAGCAGTTCTGCGGCGACACTCCGGTTGCCGTTTGCCTGTTTCAACGCACGCAATATCCGCTCCTTATCCTCCGCGTCATTGCGCAAGGCGAAGCTGACAGTAGAGGTCGGTTTCGTCACGGCAAGTTCCAGATGCTCTTTCATGACAACACCTTCCTGCGCCTGCAATACAGCACCCATAACTTTCTGCCGAAGTTCCCGCACGTTGCCCGGCCATGCGTGTGTCAGCAACGCTTTACGTGCTTCGGAACTGAACCCGCTCACGCTACACTCCAGCTCTCTGTTTGCCATATCACGGAAGAACTCTGCCAGCGGCATAATGTCTTCTTGACAGTCACGCAACGGAGGAACGGTTATCCCGAAGTCGTGCAGGCGGTACAGAAGATCCTGCCGAAAACGCTTTTCATTCACCGATACCTCCAAATCTTCATTGGTAGCAGCGATGATGCGGACATTGAAATTCCGGTCTGCCTTGTCTCCGACCGGGCGATACCGCCTCTCCTGTATGGCACGGAGCAACATCTGTTGGGTTTCCAACGCGAGGTTTCCTACCTCGTCCAGAAACAACGTGCCGCCTTCCGCCTCATGGAAATATCCTTTCTTGGCATTGTCCGCACCTGTAAATGCACCTTTGACGTGTCCGAAGAAAGCCGACGGTGCAAGCTCTTTGGAGAGTGAACCGCAGTCCACCGCCACAAATGGCTTGCCTGCACGTTTGCTCTTGTCATGCAACAGGTGGGCAATATGCTCCTTGCCCGTGCCGTTCTCACCAAATATCATCACGCTCATATCGGTGGCGGCTACCAGCCTTATGCGGTGCATGATTTTCTGAAAGGCGGAACCTTCACGGGCGAATATAGGCATACGGCGTTGTCCTGCCTGACGTTCTTTCAGTATGGAACGGATCAGGGGGACAAGTTTATCCTCCACAAGCTGTTTGGGAATATAGTCTATCGAGCCGAGTTTCATGCTTTCCACGGCGGTATTAACTTCGGCGTAGTCGGTCATAATGATGAAGGGCTGCATCTTTCCCTCCTTTCGCATCCAGCACAAAAGGTCTATGCCACTGCCGTCAGGCAGACGCAGGTCGGCAACCACGATATCATTATCTGTTGCCTGTTGCAGATGTTTCTTCGCGGTTGAGAGGTGGTAAGCCTTCATATTGCGGTAGCCCTCCCGTGACAGCATATTGCAGACATATTCGCAATACACGATGTTGTCTTCCACCACAATTATTTTTGTCTTATTCATCTTCGTATTTTCTCCTTTCCTCTTCTGCCAACCGTATTATTTCCACTCCCTTATCCAGCACGGCAGTCACGGCATGGCTTAACGCTTCACCATCCGGGAGAGCATCGCCACGAAGCAATCCGTAAAGTACATTCAGCGGTTGGTCGGCACGGAGCACCTCCCACGAACTGCGCAGGTGGTGGATCAGGGAATCCAGCTTTTGCAGGTCTTTTTCTTTTGCTGCATCCCGTACCGCCTGCATTTCCTTTTCTGTTTCAGTTATCAACTTTTCCAGCATGACGGCTTCATTGCCATAGGACAATAAGGCGGAAAAGTCCGGTTTCCCGTCCGGTGTCGCTTTTATGGCACACCTGTCGGAAACCTCCATCAGTTCCGATATGGAGAACGGTTTGAACAGGCATCCGGCAAAGCCTTTTGCCAATAGTTCCCCTTTGTTACAACTGCCCGAAGCGGTTGCCACAACCACCGGGATTGTTGGTGAATTGCCCACGTTGGACGAACGCAACAGTTCCAGCAATTCGAAACCGTTTATATCGGGCATATTCAAGTCTGTCAGCAACAGGCTGTATTCTTTCTGGCGTATCATTTCCATCAGTGCCGCAGCATCGGTGCAAGTGTCGCAGTGTATTCCTTCTTGGGAATACATCTCTTTCAGCATCAGAAGTAATACCTCATCATTGTCAATGGCGACAACATCATGGAATTTATTGTTATGATAAACAGGTGTATTGCTTGTATATCCAAGCTGTTCTTCAGCTTCCTGCATAGAAATTTCAACTGTGAAACGACTGCCTTTCCCTTTCTTGCTGTCTAAACGGATTGTTCCGCCAAGCATCGACACAATATTACGCATTATGGCAAGCCCAAGCCCGAAACCCTCCTTTGCGGCGGCATTTGATAGACGTTCAAACGCACCGAACGCTTGTTTCTGTTCCTCTTCTGTCATGCCTGTACCTGTATCTTCAACGACCAGTGTCAGAACTCCATTATCATATTCAGTAATCAAAGAAACACCGCCTTCTTCTGTGAACTTGACAGCGTTTGACAGCAGGTTATTCCCGATTTGTATTATTCGCTCTTTGTCGGTCAATACAATGGCATCGTGTCCAGTCTTCACGGACAAGGACAGCCCTTTGTTCACGGCAACAGGCATGAACTCCGTTTCAAGTGTGTGCGTGATTGCTGAAATCCGGCAGGGTGACAGACGGGGCTGTTCCTTGCCGTTGTCCAGGCGGAAGAAGTCAAGCAAAGTGTTAAGCATATCCCGCATACGGTCGGAGGATTGCAGTATGTTTTGGATATACTGCCCGGACTTATCCTCACACTGTTCTTTCCGTATCAGTCCGGCATAGCCTGTTATTGCTGTCAGCGGTGTGCGCAGTTCATGGGTGATAGTATGTACCGCCTTCTTCCTTGACGTTATCAGTGCCTCGTTCCGTTGTACGGATTGTTCCAGTTGCCTTATCAAATCAGTTGTCTTGTGCTTGTATTGTTTAATGCTTTTTGCATCACGATGTATGATGATGTAGGAAATTAACAACAATAGAAGAACGAATCCCATTAAACCGCCTACTTGCATAAATGACTTTTCACGCATGGCAACTATTTCGTTTTCCCGGCTTTGCAGTTCGGTTTGTACCTTTTCTTCTATTTGGCAAATCAATTCTTGCAGTTGTCTGTTAAGTTCTGCATTACGAGCTGCAAGGCTGTCGGCTTGTTCCGACAATTGGCGATCCTGCACTTTCTGTTCGCTGATTACGTTTCTATTGACCGAATGAAGGATAGTGGTTGATACTGCTGGAGTTACTTCCTTTTTTTTGCCGAATATGCCTAAGAAACCTTTTCGTTTTGGCTTTTTGGACTGTTCCTGCACACTTTTCTGTACAATAACCGGAATTTGATTGGCTATCTTCTTGTTAATAGATTGTTGTTCATCCATTAACCGGACTATCTGGAACATCTGTCGTTCCTTATCCTCTAAAAGACTGCGCACACTATCGATGCGCTCTGCTGGATAGGTGGCCTTGAAACGGCAGAGCATACTGTCCATTGCCATACGCCGTGCATGGTAATGCTCGATATCTTTATCGTTCCATTCCAGTATTGTTTCACCCAATAGAGAAAATTTTATCATTTGAATATTGATATTGTTTATTTCTTTTCGGAGCTCGTCTATTTTTTTATTGCCAAGTTCTAATGCTTCTATCTCCTGCCATTCATAGAGGCTATTATATGCCATACATCCGATAAGAATGGAGATAAGTATATATCCCAACCGTATTGCCTTATAGAAATTTCCTGACCGCTCCATTATTTTAATGACATTGATTTTTGGAACATGAATAAAAGTTTATCTTTTTCGTTCATGCGGATATTATCAGAATAACCGTCTTTTGTTATTTGATACCCACATGGCTTAACCATAAAAATGCCTAAGCCCTTAGTGTACGAACTTACTTCTGAGGCATAGTCTTTACTTGTATTTAATGGAACTTTCCCTTTAATATGACACCACTCATTATTACAACTGATGTCTTCAATCTCAGACATCAGTTTTTGCAAATCTGTAATAGCTTTGGAACTCGCTACTTGGGGTATCTGCAACTCAAAACAGAGCATCGGTTCGAGAATGTCCACACCTGACTGTTGCAAAGCCAGCCTGAAGACATAAGGGGTCAGCTGTCTGAAATCAGCAGGTGTACTTACCGGGCTATAATACTCGGCTTGAGTAAAAGTTACTTTCAGATCTGTCACTTCCCATCCATGTAAACCAGATTGGCAAGACATACGAATCCCTTCAAAAACGGCATTTTGAAAAGAATGGTTCAGATAACCATAGGAGATGTCACTTTCGATTTGCAACCCTGCCCCTAACGGTAAGGGTTCAAGAGTCAGCCCTATTGTGGCCCAGTAAGGGTTGGGTGGTACTTCGATCTGAATAATCTTATTGACCTTTTTTATAGGTCGTTCTTTGTAGATAGTCTTGATCTCATCAAAATGGACCTTTACGGAAAATCGTTCTTCCAGCAATGTCTGTATGATTTCCTTTTGGGTCAAACCATATAACGAGATTTCCAATTCATCACTATATGAGTTTATGGAAAAGGACAAAGACGGGTCTTCAATCCACAATGTATTCAGAGCGGATATCACCTTGCTTCTCTCTTCGGGCTTATTTGGCCGGACGGAGGATTTGAGAGCGGGATGCTGATGAGATAATCCTTGAATCAAACAAGGTTTAGCACCTAAATAATCTCCGATTCGAAAATCTTCTATATCTTCTACAATCGCGATATCATTGGCACCCACTTCATCAACATTTATCTCTCTGCCCTGATAAATAGTCTTTAGATTTTTAATCTTGATGAATTTTTCCGAATCGTTGATTCTTACAACGTCTCGAAGTCTCAGACTTCCGTCAATTATTTTAAGAAAACTTCTTTTATGCCCTTTGGGGTCATGCTCTATCTTATAGAGATAAGCTGAAAGTCTGTTTGAGACTGATGCCGGAGGAAGTATAAAAGAAGAAATGGCGTCCAACAACTCATTGATACCGATATTGAACATTGCTGATCCATGTAGCACCGGATAGACTTTGGCTTTTGCCACAAGAGCGATTATCGTATTCCAATAATCAGCCGGTGAAATTTCGCTATCCGCCAAATATCGTTCTAATATATCGTCGTCATGGTTGCATACAAATTCTTTGTATTCTTCCTTTATATATGTTTGGGAGCAAACCGGATAAACCGATCCATCGACAACAGTTTGCATAAACAGGACATCTTGCGACAGATTTGTTTTTATATCCATATACAAACGCTCCAAATTCACACCGGCACGGTCAATCTTATTGATAAATATAATTGTCGGGATTTGCAGCTTTTGTAAAGTACTGAACAGCAACTTTGTCTGCGCTTGTATGCCTTCCTTTGCGGATAAGATGAGGACTGCTCCATCAAGCATTTTGAATGTCCGCTCCACTTCCGCAATAAAATCCATGTGTCCCGGAGTGTCAATGATATTGCATTTCACTCCATTCCAGATAATAGATGTCGTAGAAGCCCGGACAGTAATTCCTCTACGTTTCTCTATATCCATAGAGTCCGTTATGGTGTCACCATTATCCACACGGCCGCACTTTTCCGTTGCTCCACTGGCAAACAGCAGATTCTCGGTTACGGAAGTTTTTCCTGCATCAATGTGAGCAAGAATTCCTAAATTTATAATATTCATTTGGATTAAGCAATAATATACTACAGTAGATGCATTGTCGAAACGCACCTTTTAATACCTCCTCGTAGCATATGAGAACTACAGGATTACTAACTCGTATTAATATGTATATTATTACTGCCGCATAACGATTACAAAATTACACAAAAAAATATATCTAACAAAAGTGGGAGGATTTTTTAACTTTTTACCATAGACATTTTATTAGGGAAGCGTAGGTTCAACTGGCAAGTACAAATAAGTAGAAATGTTTGAACAACACCGTTTTAGGAAGTTGAAAAATCAAGTTTCTCTCTCGGTATAGCGTTTATTTTGGCCAATATCTTCTTTAGTTTAGCATTTGTGTATTTCCCATTCGTGTTCTATTTAGCTCCTTATTATGAGTATGTAGCAAGTTACTTATCAAATTCAGCCTCTTTGAGGGTCAAATATGGTTTTGCAAATGGTGACTGACAAGACATAAACAAGGTCAGCAGGAATTTTTTACATAAATGGACATGAATGTATATAACCTAAAATAAGAATAAATTTTAATAAGGGCTGCCCAAAAAGAAAAAAATGCAGTTGCCATCCTATAGATACTTGCAGAAAGGATAAAATTTACTTTTAGACCTTTTGGGATAGCCCTTATTAATACTTCAGATAAAATTCCTTAGGTTATATTTTCAATCCTTTGGACCGGGTTTCCTCCTTGGCATACAGTCCCGGACGCCCGATTATGACATGGTTGGCAACGATACTATCCGCCGGACTGCGTATCTGCGGCGGTGCATTTTCGGGATATTGCGCCTGCCTGTTCCTCACATCTTCCGCTTCCGGCTTGAGCTGTTGCCCTTCATTCTCCTTTTCTGCGACTTCGGGCGTGGGTGGCGCAAGCTCCAGCTGAATTTTTCGGTCAAGGGCGGCAAGTTCGGACTTCAACTGCTTCAGCTCGTCCTCCTTCTTCCACACCTTACCCGCTATCTCCTGTAACTGCGGTATCTCCATCTCCAGCACCTCGTTCTTCGCCTTGTACTGGTCGATGATGGAGGGTATCCTCTCCATCGCGTTGAGGAAGTTGCGGGCGGCGGCCAACGGGTCAGCCATCGCCAGATGCCCGTTGTTGTAGGTGTACTTGTAGTTCCCCTCGACCACGAAGCGGTTGTCGGTGAACTCCAATCCCTCTTTGAGTATCCTTTCGCTCACCACCTTTATCGGAAAACCGTAAAGTTCACCGACCTGCGTGTACAACCCTCCGGTCGTGGCATTCTTGGCTATCTCCTGCAAACGCTTTCCGATGACCTTCTCATCGGCGGAATCCACTCCGTCCACCTTTATTATATTAAGGCGGTTGCCCTCCTTGTCGGTCTGCACCACCGACAGGAAGCGGTTCCAGTCCTCCGTCATGGCATCTATGAAAGCCGTGTTGTTGCGCAACTCGCCGGTCTTTGACTCCAGCTTGAACTCCGAATCACGCTTGCCCTTGTTGAACGACTTGCGTTCCCCTTCGAGCGATGCGATCCGCTTTTCCAGTTTCGCCTTGTCCAACAGGTCGGTATTGCCGGAGAGCAACGCCATGTATTCCGAGAAATTCATGCCCGATTTTTCGTCCATTGCCCCCTCGTCGATGGTACGCGCACCCATCGCACCGCTTTTGAGCTGGCTTATGAAAGTCTGCTTGCAGTGCAGGAGGTTGAACTTGTAGCTGTCCAGTGACTTCTCCACCGCGTAGATGATTACATCCACGTTGTTCCCGGCGAAATGTTTGGCAATCTCATTACCTGCCCTAACTCCGCGTCCGTCACGCTGTTGCAAGTCGGACGGTCGCCACGGCGTATCGAGATGATGGATAGCCACACACCGTTTCTGGGCGTTCACACCCGTTCCGAGCATAGAGGTAGAGCCGAACAGCACACGCACCGTCCCGGCGTTCATGGCGTCTATCACCGCCTTCCGCGCCTTGTCGGTCTTGCACTCCTGAATGAAGCGCACCTCGCTTGGCGGTATACCGTAGTCCTCCGTCAGTTTGCGCTTGATTTCCGAATAGACGTTCCACCCGTCGCCCGGCTGGTATGTCCCCAAATCAGAGAAAACGAACTGCGTGCCTTTCTGGGCGTCGTATTTTTGATAATACTCCGCGATCATCTTGGCACAGTGACTCGCTTTGTTGTCGGGATGATCTTCGTAATTCGGGTCTATCATGCGCATGTCGAGTGCCATTTTCCGGGCATAGTCCGTGGCGATGAGCATCTTCGCCTTTTCTTCCGTTTCCGAAAGCGGCAGCCTGCCCAACAAGGTGGCATCGCCCGTCTTGGCGAACTGCATCAGTTTCTGTATGAAGTCCTCCTGTTCCGGCGTGGGCGGTATATGGTGCAGTATCTCGTTCTTGGCAGGACGGTCAACGCCCACATCCTCCGCCGTGCGGTAGTCCGTGATTTCATTATAGAAGGCGGCAAGCTCCGGCACTTTGATGAAGTAGCGGAAACGCTCCTTCTGGACCACATTGTTCGTCACGTTAAATTCAAAATCCGTCGTCTTCTTGGCAAATATCGCCGCCCAAGCGTCGAAACACCTTATGTCCTGCCGTTCCAGCTCCTTCGGGCGCAGGTACTTGAACAGCAGGTACAATTCAGTCAGTGAGTTGCTGATAGTCGTGCCGGAGAGGAAGGTCGCACCCAAGTCTTTTCCTGTGCGCTCCTGTATGGTGCGTATGGCAAAGAGCATGTTAAGTGCCTTCTGGCTTCCCTCGCTGTTTCCCAATCCCGCCACACGGTCGTGGCGCGTGTTGAAAGTCAGATTCTTGAACTGGTGGCTCTCATCTATGAAGATGTGGTCGATGCCCATCTGCTTGAAATCCACCACGTCGTCCGTGCGTGACTTTATGGCGTGTTCCACCTTCTCCAGCTTCGCTTCAAGGTTGTGCTTGCGCTTCTCCAATCCTTTCAGCATCGCCCGCGACACGTTCTTTCCCTGCTGCCGTAGCACTTCGAGGTTTTCCTCCACCGTGTCAAGCTCTGCTTGCAGGATGCGCTGCTGCAATTCCGGCGACTGCGGTATCTTGCCGAACTGGTCGTGCGACATGATGACGCAATCGTAGTCGTTGTTCTTTATATTATTGAAGAAGCGCACACGGTTGGCGGTCGAAAAGTCCTTCTCCGAAGCGTACAGAATACGTGCGTTGGGATATGCCGCCTGATAGGTGGCTGCAATCTCCGCAACGTTGGCTTTCAGCCCGATAATCATCGGCTTGTGTGCCAAATTCAGACGCTTCATCTCATGCGCGGCGATGCACATTATCAGCGTCTTACCGGTTCCCACCTCGTGGTCGCAAATTCCGCCGCCGTTCTGTTTCAACATCCAGACGCAATCCATCTGTGAGGGATAGACGCTCTTGATACCCCGGCTTGCCAGCCCTTTCAGGTTGAGGTCGGGAAAGGTCTGATGGGAGCTGGAAAATATAAAGTCACTTGACCCACTATTATAAAAATCACCTGACCCACCTTTATAACCGAAACTGACCCACTTAGATTATAATAAAAATTGACCCTATAGAATTACCACATTTCAGTCTTGTTTTTGTACTTTAAAAAGCATTTTAACCCGGTATCATTAACCGAATAAAAATTTTAAAGAATGAAAATAAGAATCAAGCACATACTGCGGTGCTACCAGTCAGGAATGAGTATCCGTAGTATCAGTTCTTCTCTTCTGATTTCACGTAATACAGTAAACGGTATATCCGAATATACGAGGATATGGGTATAGAGCTGGAACGCCTGTTGAAAATGGACGAGCATCATCTGCATGAACTTTTCGGTACGGAGACTGACAACGAATCAACAGGATCTGCAGAGTATAAGTATCTTCAAGAACATATACCTGAGTACATTAAACGACTTAAATCCCGTGGAACAACAAGAAGGTCCTTGTATGAGGAGTATCTGAGAAACCGTCCCCAAGGTTACAGTTATTGTTCATTCTGCCTGTATCTCAGACGTGAAAGGGAGGTAAAAATACCGGTTGGACGCATAGATCATATAGCTGGTGATCAGATGTATGTGGATTTTGCCGGTGACAAACTTTATATTTCAGACAGGAATACGGGTGATAAGGTTCCCGTAGAAGTCTTTGCTGCGATACTTCCATGCAGTCAGATTACTTATTACGAGGCTGTACCATCGCAAAAGAAAGAATATCTTATCCAGGCATGTGAAAATGCTTTCCATTATTTTGGAGGTGTACCAAATGCCATAGTTCCCGACAACCTCAAATCTGCCGTAACAAGGCCCGGTGGAATAGAGCCTGTAATAAATGATGACTTTGCGGCATTTGCAGACCATTATGGTTGTGTTGTCTTTCCGGCAAGAGTGCGCAAACCCAAAGACAAGGCTTTGGTTGAAAATGCTGTAAGACTGCTTTACAGGGAGGTATATTCAAAGATGACAGGATTGAAATTCAATGATATTGAAGCCTTGAACATAGAAATAATGAAACATACTGACGCATTGAACAGCCGAAAGATGTACAACCGCAGCTACAGCCGTAGGGAGCGTTTCCTCGAGGTCGAGAAAGACAGGCTACATATATTGCCGGCAACAAGATTTATATCAAAAAACCGGAAAACGGCAACTGTCATGAAAAACAGTTATGTATCGCTTAACAATCACTATTACAGTGTTCCTAAAGAGTATATAGGCGATGCTGTAGAATTACTGTATGATGGGGACACAGTGGAGATATATCATAAATTCAGACACATAACGACACATCGCAGGGATGATACACCTTTCACTTATTCAGAAAAACCTTCCCATAAACTTCCCGGAGTACTACATGAATACAGAATCAGAATGGATGATATATACCGCAAGGCACGTGAAATAGACCCGGTAGTGGAAGAGTATATAAAGTTGGTGGCTGTTGCCAAAAAATATCCTGTTCAGGCTATACGTTCAGCTGATGGTATATTATGTCTTGTGGAATGTTTCGGACACGACAGAGTGGTTCTTGCATGCCAGATA
This sequence comes from Parabacteroides sp. KHUB-01, assembly GCF_056640935.1. Classification (NCBI taxonomy): domain Bacteria; kingdom Pseudomonadati; phylum Bacteroidota; class Bacteroidia; order Bacteroidales; family Tannerellaceae; genus Parabacteroides; species Parabacteroides sp. KHUB-01. Next base: position 1,438,817 of record NZ_CM153256.1, read on the forward strand.
GCAATGGAATCCTGCATGTTCGGGTTCAACGAACTTGAAAGCCTTCTGGTAAACAGGGAAGATGAAAAGTATCATATACAAATGGAGGGGCTTGCTCCTGAACTTACCCCTAAACACAGAAATCTCAGAGGTAAGGATTATTTTAACTCTAAAAATATGGATAAAAATGACAAGTAATAATAAAACAAACAGAACTGTCGGAAAAAATATGGACAGAATAATGGAGTTACTCTCCAAATTACGTTTTTACGGTATGCTTGAAACATACAGGAATGACTGCAGGACAACATCCTCTGATGGTATGACAAACGATGAGTTCCTGAAATGGCTTCTTGAAAGCGAGTATGATTACAGACGCAATGTAAGCATTGAGCGACTGATAAGATCTGCAAACTTCAGATATAAGGCATATATGGAAAAAATAGACTATACAATAAAACGGAACCTTGACCGGAACCAGCTCGAGAGACTTGCTTCTCTTGATTTTATAAGAGACGGACAGAATATTTTTATCACAGGAAGCTCCGGAACAGGTAAAAGCTATATAGCTTCAGCAATAGGATATGAAGCATGCAAAAATGGAGTCAGAACTTTATACTCCAATGCGTCAAAGCTTATGGGACAGCTTAAAATGGCCAAAAACAAGGGAACTATAGAATCTGAGATGAAAAAAATTGAAAAGTGTTCACTGCTTATTTTAGACGATCTCTTTCTTATAGGACTGGATGCCAGGGAAAGGTCAATACTTATGGAAATAATAGAAGACAGACACGGAATAAAATCAATCATAATAACATCACAACTTCCAGTTGAAAGCTGGTATGATGCAATTGGAGATCCTACTTTAGCTGATGCAATCCTGGACAGAATTGTACATACGGCACACAAAATTGAACTAACGGGAGATTCTGTAAGAAAGATTAATGCTAAAAAGAAGTAGTATCTGCTATAAAGAATTATAATTGAAACTGACCCGGGTTAAAATGCATTTTTCTCTACTTAATTCTAATATTTTTTTGATGGGTCAATTTAGAGTATAATAGTGGGTCAAGTGACTTTATATTTTCCAGTTCTATTACAAGCCAGAGGAGGTGAAGCGGCTGATACCGCTTGTCGGCACGCTCTATCCGCACGGCAGATGATTTGATTTATTCACCCACTGAATCCGAAGTTATGATGAACGAGAACAACGATGTTTTTACGATGGAAGACGAGCCGATAGCCTCTGTGGTGCAGGATATGCGCAAAGGCTCGAAATGGCTGTCCGCATTTCTGGAAAGCTACCGTCCTCCGCTGGACGGGGAACGTTACCTGACGGACGGCGAGGTGTCGGAACTGCTCCGTGTGAGCCGGCGCACCTTGCAGGAATACCGCAACAACCGCGTGTTGCCCTTCATACTTTTGGGAGGGAAGGTGCTTTACCCGGAAACGGGGCTGCGCGGGGTACTGGAAGCGAACTACCGCAAGCCGCTGGAGTGAGGCGGTTTCATGAAAAAGTAAACGGGTGACACCTTTTGTGGTGCTACCCGTTTACTTGTCTTATGGGGTATGTGCAATCAGCAATACCCGGCTTTTCCGTTCTGTATGAACATCACGTATGTCTGCCGTTTCTCTTGTGAGAGTGCCTTTCCCACCAGCCATGTGCGGAACAGGTGGGTGTTGTAGGTATTCACCCTGAAAGCGACCGGGATGATGATTTCAAGGGCGTACACGTCCGCGTGCAGCCCGTTTTCAAGCTGCATGTAGCGGCACACCTCGTAGTCGTTCAGCACGTCCGACTTGCGGACGGCTCTGATGGCGGCGTTCACTGCCGGGACGGTCGTATGGAACAATCCGGCTATTTCGGTGGCGGTCATCCACACGTCGTTACCGGTTACGCTGACTGCCTTGTCCTCGATGATGATTGTGTCACGTTTCATGGCTTTTCTTTTTAGATGGTGCAACCTGCAAATTCCTCGACGCCGTTCAATCTTGCGGCAAGGTTCTCCATGTCCTGATTGAGCTTCTCTTTGGTTATCTTTGCGTAAATCTGCGTCGTCTTTATGCTCTTGTGTCCGAGCATGGAGCTGACCGTTTCGATGGGAACACCGTTGGAGAGGAATATCGTCGTGGCTGCCGTGTGGCGGCTCTGATGCCACGTGATATGCTTGGTGATGCCGCAACGCTTGGCGACGGCACGGATACCGGCAAGGCACGTGTTATAATGCGGAACGGGAAATATCCTGCCGTCCCCGCACAGTCCCCGGTATTTGCCGATTATGCGGTTGGCGATGTCGAGCAGGCGGATGTTGGACACCACGCCCGTTTTCTGGCGGTTGATGTTTATCCACTCGTGTTCGTCGAAGTAGGTGCGGATATTCTCTTCCGTAAGGTTGCGCATATCCGCGAACGACAGCCCCGTGAAGGCGCAGAACAGGTAGAGGTCGCGGTACAATTCCTGTTTGGCGTTTTTCAGTTTCCCCTCCATCAGCAGGCGGATCTCATCTTTGGTCAGGAAACTGCGTGTTGTTTCCTCCTTCTTGATTTCATACTCGCGGAACGGGTCGCGCGTCAGCCACTCGTTGTTGATGGCGATGAATACCATCGTCCGTAACGGGCAGACGTACAGCCACACGGTATTGGTGCAGCAGTGCTTGTCCGTGCGCAGGAACATCTCGAAGTCGGAGATGAAAGCCGGGGTAAGCTCTTTTAGGGCGATGTCCTTCACATGGTAGCGGATGTCGAGGAACTCTTGCATGTGCTTGTAAACGGTGCGGTACTTCAGCAGCGTGCCTTTGGCTTTCATGCCTGCCTCCACCTGCTTCTCGTAGTCCTCGTTGTGCTGGCGGAACACCTGCATCAGCGTGTGGTAGCGGTGTTCCAGTCCGAGAAAGGCGTTCTTCACCTTCTCCGCCGTGACGAAGTTGTCACGCTCCATGATTTCCTGATAATGCCTGTTGATGCGTACCCGCATCTTGTCAAGCATACGGTTCGTTTCGAGTGCCGCCGTGCTTCTGCCCGTGACACGTCCACCTTTGGTGTCCCACAGTTTCGGATCGACAGTCAGTTTGCAGCTGAACTGTGTCTGGCTGCCGTCCACCGTGATGCGTCCCATGACGGGAACTGTCCCGTCCTTTTTCACTACCTGACGCTTGAGGTAGTAGATTACTGAAAATGTACTCTTCATTGTCCTTAATTTTTGGGTTTCAAAATTAGTTGGTGAAGAGTCCGGTGTTGGTACGCAAAACGGGGAGGAACGGCGCAATCTTTTTCCGTAACCTGATTTTTCGCATGAGTTATGGATAACTCACTATTCCTTAGAGCCTTGTTTCGCTATTCGTACCCGTTTGTCGCATTTTCGGGCATGGTTACGAACAAGTAACGTAGCGGCGTCAGGATTTGGCTTCGGCAGGGATTGTAATGGCTTCACGGATTATCGCCACTTCAACCAAAACCCTTGTAACTCAATTCTATCACTATATCTTTCCGCATTTCACTTTTTTGTAGTAACTTTGCAGTGTAAACATTAAATCATCAACAAATCTTTACCATGAAACGTAGAATTTTAACATGCGCGTTAGCATTTACAGGCTTAACAGCTTTTGCTCAGCAAAATGAATGGTTGGATCCTAATGTCAACCAAATCAATCGTGCTCCTATGCATACCAGTTACTTTGCTTATGAAGGGTATGAAGAAGCATTGAAAGGAGATAAAGTAAACTCTGAAAATTATCTCACTTTGAACGGAAACTGGAAATTCAACTGGGTTGAACATGCAGACCAGAGACCTACAGACTTTTTCAAAACCGACTTCAACGACAAAGGTTGGGGCGATATGAAAGTTCCAGGTATCTGGGAACTTAACGGATATGGCGATCCTATTTATGTAAACGTAGGTTACGCTTGGAGAAGCCAATTCAAGAACAATCCTCCACAAGTACCGACAGTGAACAACCATGTTGGTTCTTACAGACGTGAGATTACTATTCCAGCAGACTGGAAAGGGAAAGAAATTATTGCTCATTTCGGTTCTGTTACTTCCAATATGTATTTATGGGTGAACGGTAAATTTGTTGGATATAGCGAAGACAGCAAACTTGAAGCTGAGTTCAATCTGACTAAATATCTTAAACCTGGCAAAAACCTGATTGCTTTCCAAGTGTTCCGCTGGTGTGATGGAACATATCTGGAAGACCAGGATTTCCTTCGACTTTCCGGTGTAGGTAGAGATTGTTATTTATATACAAGAAATACGACACACATTCAAGATATCAGAGTTACTCCAGACTTGGATGCGCAATATAAAGACGGTACACTTGCTATTGACCTTCAGATGAAAGGTTCTGGAACTGTAAACCTAAAGCTTCTTGACAAATCAGGAAAAGAAGTTGCTACAACTGAAGTTAAAGGTTCTGGAAAACAAAAAGCTACTATAAGTGTAAGTAATCCTCAAAAGTGGAGTGCAGAATCTCCATATTTATATAAATTGGTTGCAACACTTACAAATGGTGACAAGACTTTGGAATCTATCCCGGTCAATGTTGGTTTCCGAAAGATAGAACTTAAGAACGGACAGATTCTTGTTAATGGCCAAGCTGTATTGTTCAAAGGAGCCAACAGACATGAAATGGACCCTGACAAAGGATACGTCATTTCCAAGGAACGTATGATTCAAGATATCAAACGAATGAAAGAGTTTAATATCAATGCTGTACGTACTTGTCACTATCCAGACAATAACCTTTGGTATGACCTTTGCGACAAATATGGTATTTATGTTGTTGCTGAAGCTAATATCGAATCTCACGGTATGGGATATGACGAAGAGACTTTGGCTAAAAATCCGGCATATGCAAAAGCTCACATGGAAAGAAACCAGCGTAATGTTCAGAGAGGTTTCAACCATCCATCAATTATTTTCTGGTCTTTGGGTAATGAAGCCGGATTCGGTCCAAACTTTGAAGAATGCTACAAATGGATTAAGAATGAAGATAAATCACGTGCTGTTCAATATGAGCAGGCTCGTATGAACGAATTCACGGATATCTTCTGTCCTATGTATTATGACTACAAACGTAGTGAAGAATATTGCCAGACACACAAGGACAAGCCTCTTATCCAATGTGAATACGCTCACGCAATGGGTAACTCACAAGGTGGATTCAAAGAATATTGGGATTTAATCCGCAAGTATCCTAATTATCAAGGAGGTTTTATTTGGGATTTCGTTGATCAGTCATTGAGATGGAAAGATAAGAATGGTGTCGAAATATATGCATATGGTGGAGATTTCAACCGTTATGATGCATCTGACAACAACTTCATGGACAATGGTCTGATTAATCCGGACAGAAATCCGAATCCACACATGTATGAAGTGGGACACTATTATCAGTCTATTTGGGTTAAACCTGTTGACTTGCAAAAAGGTGTAATCAGCATATATAACGAAAACTTCTTTACTGATTTGAGCAATTACTATGCTGAATGGAGTTTGCTTGCTAACGGTGAAGAAGTACAGAAAGGCATCATTAATGATTTGAATGTTAAACCACAACAAACTGTTGAGCAGAAACTTGGTTATTCTCTTGACGAAAATTGCGAATGCGCTTGCAAGTGCAAGAATGCTGAAATATTGTTGAATGTTTCATTCAAACTTAAGAAAGCTGCCAACCTTTTACCAGCAGGTTATACAGTTGCTAAAAATCAATTGGCAGTTCGCCCATACAAGGCTCCGGAATTGAAATTGGCTAATGAAGGAACAACAAACTATCAGAATCCAGCTCCGACAATCAAAGACAATGACCATTTCTATCTAATAGTTGAAGGAGAGAATTTTGAAATTGATTTTGACAGAAAGAATGGATTCATGAGTTTATATAATGTAAACGGTCAGTCAATAATGGAAGATGAAACTCATCTTACTCCTAACTTCTGGAGAGCTCCGACAGACAATGACATGGGTGCAGGTTTGCAAAAGAAATACATTGTATGGAAGAATCCAGAAATGAAGCTTAATGATTTGAAGGCTACAACTGAAAACGGTATGGTTAAAGTTAATGCTACTTATGACATGCCATCTGTTTCAGGTAAATTGGAATTGACATACATTATAAATAATGAAGGTGCTGTTCAGGTAACACAAGCTCTCAAAGCTGACAAGTCTGCAAATGTTTCAGATATGTTCAGATTTGGTATGCAAATGAAACTGAATAAATCATTGGCTCATATCCAGTATTACGGACGTGGTCCTATTGAAAACTATTCAGACAGAAACAATGCAACTGATTTAGGCAAATACAAACAAACCGTTGACGAGCAGTTCTATTCTTACATTCGTCCACAGGAAAATGGAAGTAAGACAGACATCCGTTGGTGGAACCAGACTAATGCCGGAGGAAACGGTATTCAGCTTGTAGCAGATGCTCCGTTCACAGCTTCAGCATTGCAGTATTCTATTGAATCATTGGATGAAGGTTTGGAAAAAGACCAAAGACATTCACCTCAGGTTCCAAAAGTAAATTATATCAATTTGACAATTGACAAAGTTCAGATGGGACTGGGATGTGTTAACAGTTGGGGACAGTTACCTTTACCAGAATACAGAATTCCATATGGTGATTATACATTTAGTTTCATAATAAAACCTATTCAGAACAAACTGTAATTAGTTAAAAAAGTTAAATTATAACTACTTTTAGAAAATCGGGGATAAAATCTTTTTTCCTTTATTTGGAAATTAGTATTTTTATTCCCGATTTTTGCTAACATGAAATACCATAAAAATTACATTTGTGCATGACTACAAATAACAACTTTGAAAACATAAAGAAAAAAAACAACTTTTTTTCTTCTAAAAAATTCATACTCGGCATAGGTATTGTGCTTGGTGCTGGTGTAATGATAGGAGCATATAAGACATCTGTATATTTCTCAAGTGATGAATCTTGTATGATGTGCCACGTACACCCGCATGTATATGACAGCTGGAAATTATCAAAGCATGTCAATAATGGTAGTGGAGTATTGACGCATTGCGTTGACTGCCATCTTCCGCCTCAGAGCCAGACTTGGAATCATTATTCTGCGAAATTAAAACTTGGTCTTACTGATGCTTGGTCTTATCTGACAAAGGACAGTGCAGACTTTAACTGGGAACAAAAATCTGAGCTGGAACATGCCATAAAATATATTCCTAACGAATCTTGTAAAGAATGTCATCAGAATCTGTTCCCAGAAGGAATAACAAATGATGGAATCACAGCCCATCTATATTATGATGAGAATGAAAAGAAATTAGATTTGCAATGTATAAGCTGTCACCTTGACGCCGGACATTACAATCCTAATTATAATCATTCAAAAATGAGTGGTATTCCGGGATTGGAAGCTGCTGCTGCAGTTGACACAAGTAAATTCTTCAAAGAAGCAACAACTGTAACTTCATTCGAAGACTATACAGAACAAATTCCAGGAACAGCGGTTTCTTTCAATATGAAAGCTATTCCTGGCGGAACATTTAAAATGGGTAGCCCTGAAAGTGAAGATTTCCATAAGGATGATGAAAGCCCTGTTCGTACAGTTACTGTTGACCAGTTCTTCATGGCAGAGCTGGAAGTTACTTGGGATCAGTATTGGGCATTCTATGGAAATACAATGAGTGAAGGTAGAACTCCGCCTGAAACTGTTTATGCAAACAACAGTGATCCTAATGTTGATGCTATTTCAGGACCTACTCCTCCATTCGGATTCCCGGATCAAGGTTGGGGCGGCGGAAACAGACCAGCTATTACTATGACTCATTATGCTGCAGAAACATTCTGTCAATGGTTGTCTAAAAAGACTGGTAAGAAATATAGACTCCCAACAGAAGCTGAATGGGAATATGCAGCCAGAGGCGGCAGCGAAACTCCATACTTCTTCAGTGGTGATCCTTCTGATTTCTCAGACCAAGGTTTCTGGAGAAAATTCTTTGCAGCTAAAACTGACAGCATAAGTTCATATGTAATTTATGCTAAAAACAGCCAGAATAAGACACAGGATCCGGAAACTGTAAAAGCAAATCCATTCGGTCTGAAAAATATGCTGGGTAACGTATTGGAATATTGCGCTGATAAATACGACCCTGAAGCATATAAGAAGAGTGGCGACAATGTGACAAATCCATTGGTAACAGAAGGTACAGAATGGGTAGTCAGAGGAGGTAACTATACATCTGATGCAGCAGATGTAAGATGTGCATCTCGAGGATGTACTCAGCATGATTTGTGGCTTAAGACAGATCCTCAGCAGCCAAAAAGTATTTGGTGGTATTCAGACATCAAAGGAATTGGCTTCCGAGTAGTTTGTGAATACAATAACAAATAAACAATACAGAAAGCTTTAATATTTATATCATGAAAAAAGAAAACGGAATTAGTAGAAGATCATTTCTGAAAAGTTCAGTAATGGCAGGAGCTCTTGGAGCTATGGGTACAGGTACAGCAAGTGTATTAACATCTTGCGGTGGCGGATCTGCAGAAGGTAGTAGTGCTAACAAACCTTTGAAAGAACCAGGTAGTTATTATGCTCCAGAATTGCCTGATTTGGCAAGCGACGGACAGGAACTTAAGGCTGGTGTAATCGGTTGTGGTGGCCGTGGTTCAGGTGCTGCTTTCAACTTCCTTAATGCTGCAAATGGTGTAACAATTACAGCGCTTGCTGACACATTCCAGGAAAGAGTTGATGCTTTGGCTGACAAATTGAAGAAAGAAAAAAATATAGATATTCCTGCTGACAAACGTTTTGTTGGTTTGGAAGCTTACAAACAGTTAATTGACAGTGGTGTTGATGTTGTTATCATTGCAACTCCTCCTGTTTTCCGTCCTATACATTTCCAGTATGCAACTGAAAAAGGTAAACATTCATTCTTGGAAAAACCTATCTGTGTAGACCCAGCAGGTTATCGTACAATCATGGCTACAGCTAAACAGGCAGAAGCTAAAGGTTTGTCTGTTGTTACTGGTACTCAGCGTCACCACCAGCGTAGCTACATCGAATCATACAAGAAAATTATGGAAGGTATGATCGGTGAAATCACTGGCGGTATCGTTTATTGGAACCAGAGTATGTTGTGGTATCGCGAACGTCAGCAGGGCTGGAGCGACTGCGAATGGATGATTAAAGACTGGGTTAACTGGAAATGGTTGTCTGGTGACCATATCGTAGAACAGCACGTTCACAATATCGACGTATTTACATGGTTTAGTGGTTTGAAACCTGTGAAAGCTGTTGGTTTCGGTTCTCGTCAGCGTCGTCTTACTGGAGACCAGTATGATAACTTCAGCGTAGACTTCACTATGGAAAATGGTATTCATTTGCATAGTATGTGCCGTCAGATTGATGGTTGCGCAAACAACGTAAGCGAATTTATCCAGGGTACTAAAGGTTCATGGAACAGTGCTACAATGGAAATCAAAGATTTGGCTGGTAATGTTGTTTGGAAATATGATCATGATGCTGAGAAAGCTAAATACAAACAAGTTGACCCATATACATTGGAACATGTAAACTGGATTAACTGCATCCGTAGCAAGAAACCTATCCAGCAGGCAACTGAAACAGCTGTAGCAAATATGGCTGCTATCATGGGACGTGAATCTGCTTACACTGGTAGCGAAACAACTTGGGATGCAATGACAGCTTCTCCACTTGATTATACTCCAAAAGATTTGAATTTGGGTAAAATGGATATGAGCTCATTCACTGTTCCTGTTCCAGGTAAACCTATCGATAAAAAATAAGTAAATCTTATAACATAATAAAGAGTTTTTATCCCCATACATATATTTTGAGGATAAAAACTCTTTAAATTTAATAACTCTATCACTATGGAACTCAATAGAAGAAATTTCCTAAAAACAGCTATTTCAGGTGCTGCTCTAGCTACTGGCGGTTCTGTTTTTGCATCATGCAATAACAAACAAGCAGCGCAAAATAATAATACTCAAACAAAATTTGAAGGAATACCATATTCTTCTTCGGCTGCATTGAATCTATCATTGCAAGAAGGAGTTGCTCCGGGTGAAAGCTTGAATGAAAAGCTTGACTTCATGGAAAAGCTGGGAATTGTAGGTATAGAACCTGGTGGAGGAAATCTCGCTCAGCGTGTTGATGAATTCAAAAAAGCATTGAATGGAAGAAATATTAAACTGAGTGCTATCTGCGCTGGATTCAAAGGATTTATTATTTCAACAGATCCAAAAATCAGAAAACAGTGCATGGATACAATGAAAGAAATCATTGCTGCTGCTGGTGAGCTGGGTTCTGTGGGAGTAATTATCGTTCCTGCATTCAATGGACAGAAACCTGTAATGCCACACGATCAGTCTACACGAGACTTCTTGTGCGAACAATTCAATGAAATGGGTAATTACGCAGCAGAACATGGTACATCTGTAATATTTGAACCACTTAACAGAAAAGAATGTTTCTATCTTCGTCAAGTAGCAGATGCAGCTTCATTGTGTAGAGATATCAACAATCCTGGTGTTAGATGTATGGGTGACTTCTGGCACATGACTTGGGAAGAAACATCAGATATGGGTGCATTCATCTCTGCAGGTAAATATTTGCAGCATGTGCATGTTGCCAGCAGAAAGAGAAGAAGTATGCCTGGTGAAGATGGCGACGCTGATAACTACATTGACGGTTTCAAAGGTTTAAAAGCTATCGGATATAATAAATATGTAAGCTTTGAATGTGGCTGTCAGGGTTCAGATCGTGCTGCAGCAATTACAACTGCAGTTGATTTGTTACGCAAACAATGGGAAGAAGCATAATATACAATATATGGCACTAATATACCCAAATATACAAATGAGTGAGGTGGTTGAAGAACACCCCTCACTTATTCCAGTATTAAACAGACTGGGAATTCGTCTTGGATTAGGCGATAAATCAGTCTATGAAATTTGTAATGATTATAATATTGATACGGATTTCTTTCTTGCCGTAATCAACACTTTCCTAAATGAAGAGTATTTCCCGGAAAGCAAACTCAGAAGTTTTCATACATCTCAGATTATTGACTATCTGAACAAGACAAATCATTATTACATAAAATACCAAATTCCAAATATTGAACGTCATTTGGATTCTTTTATCCATATGAGTAAACCAGATAATCCAACAATATCTATTATCGGACGTTTCTTTTCTTCATTCAAAGAAGAACTTATTGCCAGAATACAGGATGATGAAGAAAGATGGTTTCCATATTGCATTGAATTATCAGGCAAAATCAGACAAAGCGGACATATTGATTCTGAAAAAGGATTTTATCTTCAGTCTGAAGAAGCTAATGACGATTCAATTGAAGCTTTGCTTGCTGATTTAAAAAGCATTATGATAAAGCATATATCAGGAGATTATGATGAGAACTTATGTTATGCTGTAATATTTGCAATCAACAGTCTGGAAAAAGACATAAAACAGCACAATAGAATCAGATATCGTATTCTTTCTCCAATGGTATCTGCAATGGAGAATTTATGTAAATAATTTGTTTTATATGACTAAAAACAAACAAATAGCAATCATCATACCTGATTGTTTCCAAAGAATAGGACTACAGAGTATATTAAACGATTTTTTTCCTCTCTTTTTTATTGAGCAATTCGAATCTTTTCATAAATTCTCCAAGACCACAGACTCTTTTGATTTTTATTTCACCAACAGCGAAATATTTTCATCAAACATTGACTATTTTCTGTTGAAAAGGAATAAAACATTTGTTATCTGTTCCAATAATGAACATACATCAAATTGTAATATTATACCTACAAATTCCAATATAGAATCTATTATTGATATTTTACAGCCAATATTAACATCAAGTTTTAATAATAACTCAGATTCTGAAAATAGTAAATTCCTATCAAATAGAGAAACAGATGTTTTACAGCAAATAGTAAAAGGATATACAAATAAAGAAATTGCAGATAACTTAAATATAAGTCTGAATACGGTTCTTTCTCACCGAAAAAACATAACCAGTAAATTAGGAATAAAAACCGTATCCGGACTTACATTCTATTCTATAATAAACGGGATTGTATCAAGTGATGATATAGAATTATAAAACAAAAAAGAGAATACTGCAGGAAAAATATTACTCTTTAATAAATATATCATGCATTATTTTTTCTGATACACCTAAATTTGATTCAACGAATTTTAAAGAAGCTTTACCTGAAGACAACAAAAATTCTTCATCTGATATAAATCTATTCATTAACTTTTCGAATTCTGAAGATTCAGATATAGAGAAACCGCCTCCAACAGCTATCAAATCTTTAGCTTCCTTGAACTTACCATACTTTTTCCCAAATACAACAGGAATTCCATATACAGCAGCTTCCAGCGTATTATGAATACCGGCACCAAAACCTCCGCCAATGTATGCGATTTCTCCATATCGGTATATTGATGACAGTAAACCGAAACAATCAATTATCACACAATCATATTCCGACAAGTTTTTACCTTTCGCTTCCGACAAGCGGATATAAGGTCTTTTCAGAAGAGATTCTATCATTTCAAGATGGGAAGCATGTATCTCATGAGGTGCAATAATCAGTTTGATATCAGGACAGTCATTAAAATATGGAATAAATATATTTTCATCTTGTGGCCATGAACTGCCTGCTATCAATGTTTTTATTTTATTGCCCTTGTTATCGTAAACAAAACTGTCAATCTCCGGGATATTTTTGGCAGATTGGCATATATCCCAAACCCTGTCATATCTTGTATCTCCAGTTACTGTCACATTTGTTACAGATACACTTTCCAACAATTTTACAGATTCTTTATCCTGAACATATAAATGATTGAAACAGCGTAAAACATTTCTGTAAAACATTCCATACCATTTAAAGAAAATCTGCTCAGGACGGAATATGGCAGAAATAATATATGTCGGAATATTTCTTTGTTTTAATGTATTCAAATAATTTGCCCAAAATTCATATTTGATGAATATAGCCATTGACGGTTGTGCTAAATCCATAAATTTCCTGACATTATTCGGAGTGTCAAAAGGCAAATAACAAATTACATCAGCCAAGTTATAGTTCTTTCTTACTTCATATCCGGAAGGAGAAAAAAATGTAAGCAATATTTTATACTCCGGCTTTTGTGCCTTTATCTTCTCGATTATCGGACGTCCTTGTTCAAATTCTCCTAAAGAAGCAGCATGAAACCATATATATTTTTCTCCGGGATTAATCTTCCTACTTAATATATCAAAGGTCTGAGATTGACCTTCACACATCAAAGCAGCTTTCTTATTAAACAAGGATGCAAAACGTACTAACAAAGAATAAACATATATAAAGAAAGAATACATACAACTTGTATTATTTGTTTCTAAAAAAAGAGAGACAAGAGACGATAAGGCAAACAAAAAACCTCAACGTCTCCATGTCTCTACGTTTATTTTATTTATAATTGCCAACTCATGTACATACCAATTGCACACTTGTCAACATATATATAATTATCCAAGTACCTGGATAGCTCTCTGGATTCTCTTGATTGACTCTTCCTTACCAAGAGCTTCTGTGATATCAAAGATATGAGGACCTTTACCTTCACCAACCAAAGCCAGACGAGTAGCATTCATGATGTTTCCAAGATGATAGCCTTTGCTTTCAATCCATGCTTTCACTTCATTCTCTGTGCTTTCAATATCAAATGGTTCGTGAGCACGCAAAACTTCTATCAACTCTGTCAATTGAGCAGCACTGTCTTCTTTCCAACGTTTTTTGCGTGTCTTCTCATCATATTCTGTAGGAGCAACAAAGAAGAATGCACATACATCCCAAAGGTCTTTGATGAAGCTTACTCTGTCTTTCATCATACCAACAACTTTAACAACATATGCTTTGTCTGCTTCTATTCCATGCTCTTTCAGAATTGGCATGAACAAATCTGCGATTTCTTCATTGCTCTTCTTCTGAATATACTGGTGGTTGAACCATTTACCCTTTTCATAGTCAAACTTAGCGCCGCTCTTGCTGCAATGTGTAAGATTGAAAGATTTGATAAGCTCATCCATACTCATTACTTCCTGGTCATTTCCAGGATTCCAGCCAAGCAATGCAAGGAAGTTTACAACTGCCTCAGGTAAATAACCGCTCTCACGGTATCCTGATGAAACATCGCCAGTCTTAGGGTCATGCCATTCCAATGGGAACACAGGGAATCCCAAACGGTCACCATCACGTTTACTTAACTTACCATTTCCTTCCGGTTTAAGCAGCAAAGACAAATGTGCAAATTTCGGCATTGTTTCAGCCCATCCGAAATAACGGTAAAGCAAAACATGAAGAGGAGCACTTGGCAACCATTCTTCACCACGGATAACATGTGTCACTTCCATCAAATGGTCGTCAACAATGTTTGCCAAATGATATGTAGGTAGCTGGTCTGCTGATTTATAAAGAACCTTGTCATCCAATATTGATGAGTTGATAACAACCTCACCACGTATCATGTCATTAACAACAACATTTTCATTCGGTTCAATCTTTACACGAACAACATACTGATGACCAGACTCAATCAAAGCTTTAGTTTCTGACTCAGATAAAGTCAATGAGTTACGCATCTGCAAACGTGTAGATGCATCATATTGGAAATTTGCTATTTCTTTTCTTTTCTCTTCCAACTCTGCTGGTGTATCAAATGCAATATAAGCATGACCATCAGCCAAAAGCTGGTCAACATATTTCTTGTAAATCTCACGGCGTTCACTCTGACGATAAGGACCGTAATTTCCTCCGAAACCTACACCTTCGTCAAATTTAATACCCAACCAAGTCAACGCTTCAATGATATAATCTTCTGCACCAGGAACAAATCGCTGAGAGTCTGTATCTTCAATACGAAGAATCAAATCACCGCCATTTTGTTTGGCAAATAAATAATTGTATAAGGCTGTACGAACACCTCCGATATGCAAAGCACCTGTAGGGCTCGGAGCAAAACGAACTCTAACCTTTCTTTCTGTCATAATTATTATTATTTATTATTTTTTTAACGCGACAAAATTACTTCTTTTTTCCTTATCAACTGTGATAAATCCTTTCTTTTTGAAACTCAACATGAAATTTATACAAATGTTTTATTATAAACAGTGTTTAATACATCTGTTTTCTTTGTTAAAAAAACAAAGTAATATAATTAACTATCCATTTTTTTAATAATATTGCAACTTTCACTTATAAATCCTAAACTAATTAGGATGGTTTTTAAATTAATCAACTAAAAATTATCAATTATGAGGAAACTTTTTTCATTTTTCCTATTGCTATTATGCAGTTCGCCAACATGGGCTAAACAATTAACACAAGAACAGGCTTTAGATGTTGCTCAAAACTTTTTCGATAAAGAAGGAGGGCTGAAATCAAGTACTGACATTAAATTAGTAGCTGTTTCTAGCGAACTGACGGAGAACAATTCTCTTCGTAGTTCAGATGAAGCCTTTTACGTTTTCAACAACAATAACAACTCTTTCGTAATAGTTTCAGCTGACGACAGAATGAAGCCAATTCTTGGTTATTCACTCAATTCTCCTTTTCATACAGAAAATATTCCTTCAAATATCCAAAATTTTCTTTCTGCTTATTATCTGTATTACAATAATCTTGATAACTCAACAAATATTTTAAGTTCAACAAAATCTT
This sequence comes from Parabacteroides sp. KHUB-01, assembly GCF_056640935.1. Classification (NCBI taxonomy): domain Bacteria; kingdom Pseudomonadati; phylum Bacteroidota; class Bacteroidia; order Bacteroidales; family Tannerellaceae; genus Parabacteroides; species Parabacteroides sp. KHUB-01. The sequence continues at coordinate 1,454,527 of NZ_CM153256.1, forward strand.
CATCTTCTAGTTCATTTGCAACTGAAGTATCACCTTTGTTGGGCGAGATAAACTGGGACCAGTCAAGTCCATACAACAATATGTGTCCGGTAATAGACGGAAAAACTTCCGTAACAGGATGTGTAGCAACAGCTATGGCAATGATTTTAAAATACCATGAATACCCAACAAAAGGTACTGGCTCTCATTCATACACAACAGAATCAGGAACAAAATACAGTTTAGATTTCCAATCAATAACTTTCGACTGGAAGAATATGCTTCCACAATACAGTAAAGTAGAATACAACGAAACTCAAGCAAAAGCTGTAGCGGAACTTATGTATGCTTGCGGTGTTGGCGTAGAGATGGATTATTCGCCTTTGGAGTCAGGAGCTTATTCAAGTAATGTTCCAAAAGCTTTGATTAATTTTTTCGGCTACAACAAAAACCTTGGATATGTTTCAAGAAATTACTTCAATACATCTGAATGGATGGAAATGTTGAAAACAGAACTTAACAGTAAAAGACCTGTTTTTTACAGCGGTTCATCTTCAGAAGTAGGCCATGCTTTTGTTATTGATGGATATGACAAAGATGACATGGTACATGTAAACTGGGGATGGGATGGTTATAATAATGGATATTTTGATATATCTTCATTAGATCCTACATCAACAGGTATAGGTGGTGGTAGCGGAAACGGAGGAGGTTTCACTAACTATCAAAGTATGGTTATCGGTATTCAGCCGGAAACTGTAAGTGATTTCTATTTCTCTTTCTTCGCTCTTGAGGAAATGGAAATAGATAAGAAGTCTGTTGCAAAAAATGAATCATTCAATATCACTCTTAGCAATCTCTTCAACCTTACTTCTGTTTTCAACAAAGGTTTCATTTCTGTTATCTTGGAAAATCAAGCAAGAGAAAAACATGTACTATATGAAGAATCTATTGATGAAGCAATAGAAACCAACTATGGCTTTAGCAAAATAGATTTCACTGACATTAAAATACCTTCTGAAGCAGAAGATGGTAACTATAAACTATATATAGCGACAAAAGATGTCCGAGAAAAAGACTACAGCAAGGTAAGAGGAAATGTCGGTAGCGTCATTGAATATAATGTTTCAGTAAAAAATGATGTTTGTACGCTAACTCCATTCTCAGGTAATCTTGACTTAAAAAATATACATGGAGAATTAGAAGCAACAACAAGCCTTTACTCTGGCATGACCGGTAAATTCAAATTGAGTCTTTCCAACAGCGACAATGATTCTGAATATTACGGTATGGGAGGAATATTATTGCTTAGCAACGATGCAACACCTCAACTATTATCTGTACTTACACAGACTCAATTCTTGATTCCTGCTAACACAGAAAATCAGGAAATAAATCTTAACGCAAAAATGGAAATGGATTTCCGTAAATCCGACAGTAAGGTAGATATTCCTACTGGAAACTATTATATTGCTCCATTTGTTTCATACAGAAATACACTTTGCCTGATTGGCGAACTTATCCCTGTAGTTATAAAAGAAGGTAAAATTTGTGACAATATAAAACTCTCTAATTTATCTCTCGAAAAGTCAATTGTAGGAGTAAATGAAGATTTGACAATTAATGCTGACATAACTCTTGATGGAGAAGGAAACATTTTCAACGAAAATATTTATGCAGCAGTTTTCTCAGAATCTGAAAGTTCTTCACAAAACATACATCAAACTGAAGTATTTATTGAAAAAGAGAATCAGCCATATAAATTCACTATGACTTTAAATCCTATGGTTGAAACTGGAAAATATTTTGTTGCTCTCTTCAGAATAATTGATAATAAATACACCCAGATTTCTAACGGACTTCCATTCACTGTTTCAGAAAATCCTACAGGCTTGGAAACTATCGCAACCAATACAGACGGAATCAAGATAGTCAGTGTTAACAGTAATTCTGTAAATATAATTCTTCCGGAACAGACTGAATCAATTGATATATACAATATATCAGGAAACAGAATTTACAATAAAAATCTGACTTCAGAGAATATGTCTGCCAACCAGACTTTGGAAACCGGTTATATAAATGACGGTATTTATATCATTAGTGTCAGAACAAAAGATGGAAAAACAGTGACTACTAAATTTATCAAGAGATAACATCTTGGTAACCCCATAAAAAAGAAACGAGTTGACAAGGAAATTGAATAAATATCAAGCCTTGTCAACTCGTCTATTTTTTAACTTTTCATTCTGTTTTAACTTTCCAACGAATTCCAGCCCTGTGCTCTCAACTCAACTTCTCCACCGTCACGTCCAACCAGATAATTACCAAGTTCAGGTTTTGTAACATGGCCGATAACTTTCACACCATTCATTTCTGATACCTTCTCATGGTCTGTCAATGGAACAGTAAACAGCAGTTCATAATCTTCACCACCATTAAGCGCGGCAGTAACGAGATTCATATTAAACTGCTCTGCCATCACTGCTGTCTGATAATCTATTGGAATTCTGTCTTCATAAATTCTGCATCCAACATTGCTTTCCTTAGATATGTGAAGAAGTTCCGAAGAAAGACCGTCCGACACGTCCATCATCGCGGTTGGCTGAACTCCAGCATTACGCAACATCTCTATTATATCCTTGCGAGCTTCAGGTTTCAACTGGCGTTCCAACAAATATTCTTTTCCTGAAAAATCAGGAGTGAAATCTTTTTCTCCGTTGAAAACTTTCTTTTCGCGTTCAAGTAATTGTAATCCCATATATGCTGCACCAAAATCACCAGACACACATATCAAATCCGTATCGCGTGCTCCATTACGGTAAACCACTTTACCCTTTTCACCTTCACCAATACAAGTAATACTGATGCTCAGTCCTGTCAACGACGCAGAAGTGTCACCGCCAACAAGATCCACACCATAAACATCACATGCAAGGCGGATTCCGCTGTAAAGTTCTTCCATATCCTCAATAGAGAATCTCTTGGAAATACCTATTGAAACTGTTATCTGTTTTGGCTGTCCGTTCATCGCATATATGTCTGAGAAATTCACTACAGCCGATTTATATCCAAGATGTTTCAAAGGAACATACATCAAATCGAAATGCACGCCTTCAAGCAGCAAGTCCGTAGTAACCAAAACTTGCTTGTCCTTATAGTCCAGAACAGCCGCATCATCGCCAACGCCTTTAAGCGTACTACTGTTCTTCAACTCAATATTTTCTGTCAAATGGCGAATCAAACCAAACTCGCCCAATGTTGCTATTTCTGTTCTTTTAGCCATATATTGTATGTTATTCAAAACGTTTTCTTAGTTGAGAAGTTGACAATGTTTCAGCAAACAAGAATATTATTCTTAACTACTTTATTTAAAATAATCTTGTCAAAATCCTCTGCTTCTCCACCGCAAAAATCAATCTTTATCGGAAGATAATAAAAAAGGCCTTTATACTCGTCCGATAAATAAGAGTTGGCAAGCAGACGCACTGCATCTTTCTCAGTAGTCACCACAATTTTCCTGTTATCCTTTCCTGCCTTCAAACGATTCTCAACGCTACGAATATCAGCTTCCGAAAAGTCATGATGATCCGGAAAAGAGAACACTTCTATATTTGAGGAAAATTCTTCCACCTTATTCTTCAAAGGAAAGGGATTAGCTATACCCGTCAAAAGAAGAACTTCCGGATTTCCGCATATAAAATTCACAGATGTGTCACAACTCTCTCCAAAAACCGGAAGTAATTCGCCATAATTTATATAAGTAAAAAACACACGCTGCTTTTTCGATGGAGATATTTGCCTTAGTATATTTTCGCGTTCCTCATCACTTATATCCGCCTTGCATTTCGTAACGATTATAATGTCTGCCCTCGAAGCTCCGCTTTTCCATTCCCGAAGTCGTCCGGCAGGCAACACATAGTCCGATGTGTATAATCTATTGCAATCAGTAAGTAACAAAGACAATGTTGGCTTTACGTATCTGTGCTGAAAAGCGTCGTCCAGAATTATAACTTCCGGTTTTTCCTCATCCGACAGTTGCATCAGTCTGGATATTCCATTCCGCCTGACCGCATCCACGGCAACTTTGATATCAGGGAATTTCCTCTTTATCTGATACGGCTCGTCACCCAATTCTCTTGCCATTGTCCTTTCGTCGGCAAGTACAAAGCCTTTGCTCTTTCGCTTATATCCTCTGCTCAGCACTGCCACTCGGTAATGTGCAGACAACAGCCGTGCCAAATATTCCGTATGCGGTGTTTTGCCTGTTCCTCCAACGCTCAGATTACCGACACATATCACCGGCACATCGAATTTCTCAGACGGCAATATACCACAGTCAAACATCTTGTTTCTTACAAATGTCACTGTTCCATATAAAACTGATATCGGAAATAACAATGCTGACAATAATCTCATCGGATACGCTCTTTTCTTTGCAAAGGTACAAATCTATTGGAGAATATCAAGGAGTAAGAAACAAGTTGACAAGGCTGCAGGAAACAAGTTTTTTTATCCTCAACTCCTTACTTTTCCCAAAATCTCCTCAACCACCTTCGGATAATACTCATACTCCAAAGCATGTACTCTCGCAGCCAAATCTTCAGGTGTGTCATTAGGAAGCACCGGACATGAAGCCTGAAAAATAATAGCGCCCTCGTCGTAGTGCTCATTTATATAATGTATAGTAATGCCCGATTCCTTTTCGCCAGATTTCACCACCGCCTCATGCACATGCATTCCATACATTCCTTTTCCTCCGAACTTCGGTAGCAACGAAGGATGTATATTGACAATACGACCGGAAAATGCTTTCTGAAGCGGCTCCGACACAAAACACATAAAACCTGCAAGCACAATGAAATCCACTTCATATTCTGCCAATATATCTACAATTGGTGTTCCTTCGGCAAATTCATCACGTGTAAATACAAGCGAAGGCACACCTAAGGCATTCACGCGTGCATGCACACCGGCTTTCTGATTGTTTGACAAAACAAGAACGACTTTTATCCTTTCGTCGTTGGCAAAATATCGTATGATGTTTTCTGCATTAGTTCCAGCACCAGAAGCAAAAATGGCTATTTTTTTCATACCTTCATAGATTTAATAACATTCTTATTTTTGATAATAAACATTATTGACGAATATAAAAATAATAACCCGTATATCAAACAAGGATATAATAAATTTAATTTCCCCTCAAAAAATAAATACAAGCCATAGTCCAAGATCCAAACAGAATCTCACATCAATAAAATATAAAAAAGAAATGAAAAACATATTGTTTTAAATAAATTTACTATCTTAACAGCATTAATTACGACAAAATAATCACAACACGATTCAATTTACTTACAACTTAAATATTATTATTATTATGAAACAATTGTACTTGAACCTCACCATCTGGGCTATCTCTTCGTGCACAATAGCACTGTCAGCCCAAACACCTGCTGACAACAACCACACGTTGCACATGTCAATGTACGGCAAAAATCAGTTTGAAAAACCGCTCAAAGCAATGATTAAGCCGCAGATGCCTGTTGTGCGCAACTCTGAAGCTCAGATGCATCTGCCTGCAGTAAGTGATGCCTCTTTGCGTGCCACTGCTGAAGCCATGAAACTGGATAGCATAATCAGTTATGACAACAACGATGCGTTAGTTTATAAAACAACTTATAGCTATAACGAAATAGGAAAAGTGTCGGAACAACTGACATATAGCCGGAGTTCTTCCGACTGGGAATTGAGCAGACGCAATGTTTTAGAATATGATGCAAAAGGAAACAACACAACGGAGTCTGAATTTTATCATGACGGTTCTGAATGGATTTTGAACTATAAAAGGATTTCTGAATACAACAACAATAATAATAAACTGAAAGAGTATAACATCTATTATATGGATGATGAAATCACCAATCAGTATTATTATGAATATAATACGTTCGGAAGCATTACCAAAATTGAGCAAAGCCGGTTGAGGAATGATGTCCTGACTGTTACCGACAAATCAAAGTATGAATATGATTCGGAAAACAGGCAAACTCATTCCGAAACTCAGACTCTCAACGAGAACGGAAAGTGGTATTACACAGATTTCAAAAATTATAAATACAATTCGCAAGGCTGGCAATTATTATATGAAACTTTTGCATGGAATGCCAGCCAAGAAAAGCTTTTTCTGATTGAGGGACAATACAACGAATATAACGACAAGGGAAAGATCGTTTATAATGAGATAAAATATTGGAATGGCAGCGAGTATGAAAGGAATATGAACAAACAGGCTTATGATGAAAACGGCAAAATAACTCGGTATGAGAGTTTGCAGGATAATCAAAGTGTGTACCGCCATACTATAGAGACGTTTGCATATACGGCAGACGATTTGTCGTCAACATCATATAAGAAGGATACTCTTATCTGGAAGGATGATGAAAGTAAAGATATTTCTTATACAAGCTCTGATTACAAATACAATGAGATAGGACAGGCTGTTTCATCAGAAACATTTAATGTTGATCCTGAAACGAATGGACGTGTAGCAAAAGTAGCTTCTTCGGAAACAGCTTACGACTCGAAGTATCGAACCGTTTCTTTAATACAAAATTATTATGACAACGGAATTCTTTCATCAGGATACAAATCCCAATATGATTATATTGACGATAACGACAATTATATTTACAGCTATTATTACCTGGATGATGAAGGCAAGGATTGGATATTGTCTTACAAAACAAAACATGAGTATGAGGATATGGAAAACGGAGGCTATTACTACCTGGATTCAAGCTGGAATGATGAAACCAAGGAATGGGAAGCTTCAAGCGGATATAAAACCATATATGAAGGAGACAACGACAATTACACCCAAATGGAATACAGCTGGAGCAAAGACGCCGGAGGCTGGGTTCAGACTTACGGATACAGATATGCGTATGAGAGAGATGGAGAAAATCTTACACAAATAGACGCATATTATGATACCGACAATAATCAATGGTATGTAAACTACTCATACAAAAAAGAAGTTACAGAAGACAATCCTAAAGTTTGCAAGATTTATTTTCTTTCGGAAAATGATATTGAAAACTGGGAGTTCATGGGCAGCGAGCATTATTATTATTCAGAATCAACTGTTGCCAATGAAGCTATCCAAACTGTTGACGCCCGCATCTACACTCGTCTGGGAACTATCCATATTGATATGGAAGGCGTAGCCGATTTGTGGATTTATACGGCAAATGGGGCTTGCTGCTATCACTCAAAAGAAAGCGGTTCAACAGATGTTTCGAATCTGCAAGGAGGAATCTATTTCGTTGTTCTTCAAAGTGAATTTGGAGTTAAGAAAGCGAAAGTTTTAGTCAAATAAAGAGTTATTAATGTTGGCTAGAAGTTAGTGACAAGTTGACAAGGTGTTTTAATTTTAGAATTTTAAATTAAACCCTTGTCAACTTGTTTTTTGTAATCCATAACCTAAAGCTTGAACTATTTTTATCAAAACAATTTGTCGCAAGAAATAAAAAGCTATACTTTTGAGGAAAATTCTTAAATCAATTCATTATGATTACAGTTATTCAAAAAAGCACTGCAGCATCATTATTAGCACTGTCTGCTGCATCTTTCTCTCTTTTCTCGTGCTCAACAGTTGAGCAAAACACTCTTACTCAAGAAGAAATTGCTGACGGATGGCAACTGCTGTTCGATGGTAAGACTCTGAACGGATGGAGAGATTATAACGGCACAACACTAACAGAGCCTTGGCACGTAGTTGACGGCTGCATACAGGCTAAAGGAGACGGAAGCGATGCAAGTGGATATATTGTTACTGATAAAGAATATGACAACTTTGAATTGTCATGGGACTGGAAACTTAGCAAAGGTGGTAACAGCGGTATGCTATATCACGTTGTGGAACGTCCGCAATATAAAGTTCCTTACGTAACCGGTCCGGAATATCAGCTTATTGACGAGCCTAACTTTGCCGAACCGTTGGAAGAGTGGCAAAAACTTGGTGTTGACTATGCAATGTATTTGCCGGACAAATCAAAGATGAAAGTTAATCCTCAAGGCGAGTGGAACAACTCAAAAATCGTATTTGATAACGGACACGTTGAGCACTGGCTGAATGGTGAGAAAATCCTGGAATTTGAAGCATGGAGTGATGATTGGCATCAAAGAAAGAACAGCGGAAAATGGGCAAACGCTCCTGAATACGGTCTTGCTAAGAAAGGTGTAATCTGCCTTCAGGACCATGGTTATCCTGCCTCTTTCAGAAATATAAAGATAAAAGAACTTCCTAAAAAGGCAGGAAAAGAAATCAATCTGTTCAATGGTAAAGACCTTACAGGATGGGAAGCTTATGGAACAGAAAAATGGTATGTTGACAAAGACAACAACCTTGTTTGCGAAAGTGGTCCGGACAAGAAATACGGATATCTGGCAACTCGCGATTATTATGACGACTTTGACTTGACAGTAGAATTCAAGCAGGAAGCAGACGGTAACTCAGGTGTGTTTATCCGCTCATTCGTTGAAGAAGACGTAAAAGTTAACGGATGGCAGGTTGAAGTTGCTCCGAAGAATCATGACACTGGCGGAATCTATGAATCTTACGGACGCGGCTGGCTTGTTCAGATTCCTGACGAAAAAGAAAATATACTGAAAGAGGGACAGTGGAACACTATGCGCATCAAAGTCCAGGGCGATAATGTTCAGACTTGGCTCAATGGCGAAGAAATGGTAAACATCAACGATGAAAAAATAGGTAAAGGCAAAGGAAGAATTGCCTTGCAGATTCACGATGGTGGCGGCATTAAAGTTCTATGGAGAAATCTTAAGGTTAAAACACTTTAAGTTCTGAAAAAAGCTGCCGATGTTTTTGAAAAATGATATGACCCCCAAAAGTTGGACGGTTTAACATTATATTAGGAGGCGGACTTCGATTGGAATAGGGCTCGGTATTGTACCGGGCTCTTTCCATTCAGCCTCAGTTTGATCCTGTCATTGTTGTAGTAGCGTATATACTTAACCAGTTCCTTTGAGAACTGTTCAACGCTGTCCCACTCCTGCAAATATAGCAATTCATTCTTCAAAAGTCCGAAGAAGTTCTCCATCATGGCATTGTCCAGGCAGTTGCCCTTACGTGACATGCTTTGCACGATATTCCTGTCTTTCAATGCCTTCTGGTATCTCTGATGCTGATAGTGCCATCCTTGATCAGAGTGTAGTATGAGTCCTTCCGGTATATCAGTTTTCTTGAACGCTTTATCCAGCATCTTCATTGCCATTTCCAGGTCCGGACGATATGATATTGTGTAAGATATTATCTCCCCATTGAACATATCCAGGACAGGAGAAAGATATATCTTCCTGTCCTTTATCTTGACTTCAGTCACGTCAGTTGCCCATTTCTGGTTAGGTGCAGTTGCCGTGAAGTCTCTGTCAATGACATTGGGCGCAACCGTTCCGATCTCACCTTTATATGACTTGTACTTTGCCGTCTTTCGCTTGCCATATAGGTCCATCTCTACCATAAGTTTCTGTACGGTCTTGTGGTTAAGGTGCATACCGTCATTACGCAGCTGGGCAGTTATTCTTCGATAGCCATAACGTCCTCTGTGACGATCATATATCTTTCGGATTGCATTTCTTGCATCATTGTAGCCGTCAGGTTCTAACATCCTTTTCGTATGGTAGTAGAATGTGGATCTGGCCATCCCTGTCTTCTCCAGAAGAATCTCGAGATCATGCTCCTGCCTTAGTTCTTGGATGGCTTCCGCCCAATCTCTTTGAGACGGGCGTCTCTTGCTTCTACTAAGGCTTTCACTTTTTTTAGCAGAGCATTCTCAGCCCTCAGGCACTCATTCTCGTATCTGAGACGTTCCAACTCTGTCATTTCTTCCGGTTTCTTTTTCCTTGATCTTCCCATGGCATTCTTTGGTAGGCGGCCTCTTGGCCTGGTGATAGCTAAAGCATCATAACCTTGAGTCCTGGCGACTTTTAGCCATACCTTGATTTGACTGGCACTTGCATTATACTTCAACGAAGCATCCAGCAAAGTTATATTATTTTCTTCAACATCACGAACGACTTCAAGCTTGAAGGCATAATCCGCCCTTACATTTTGCTTTTTCAACAATCCCGTTGGACCTTCTGAACGGTATCGTGTCCATAAATATCCAAGAAGCTCCCCGCTAATCCCAAAGCGGCGCTTAATATAATTTCGGCTAAAGCCATTCTCTAGCATATGCATATATTTTAGCCGTTCTGCATAGCCATGTTTCCTGTACTTTTTAGACATAACAAAACCCCGAAAGTTTTTTGTCTAACTTTCGGGGTGCATGTCAAAACGTCGGCAACTTTCTGAAAAAACATCGGCAGCTTTTTTATTACACAAAATATATACGGAAGCAATCTAAAATATATACGGAAGAAAATCTTATTACTTACGGAAGAAATTTTCATTATATACGGAAGAAAATTCCCACACATTCGGACATATATTTCATTAATCTGAAACCTATAAAAAACAAGAACATATAAACTAAAAAACACAAAAACTCACCAACTTAAAAATATTCCTTACCTTTGCCTTAAATAACTCACAAACTCAGAATAGAAATATGATTAAAATATTCGCAAACGACCAGGTTAAAAGTCTGGACATGTACACAATAGAAAACAAACCTATTGCGTCATCGGATTTGGTTGAAGAAGCAGCAATGGCATTTGTAAAGGAATTTTGCCTTCATTATTCTAAAATATCCAGAATAATAGTATTTGCCGGACAAGGCAAGAATGGAGCTGATGCTCTTGCCATTGCACGTATGCTAAATGATGAATCATATAAGGTTATAACATATCTGATTAATCCGACTAATTATCTGTGTCCGGAATGCGAAGAAAACAGAAGACGACTACTGAATCTTGAGCAGGCTGAATTCTTTGAAATACAAAAGGAATTTGTTCTGCCTACACTCACTGAGAGAGATGTCGTAATAGACGGTTTGTTCGGTACGGGATTGAACAAGCCATTAGAAGGCGGTTTTGCAGGACTTGTGAATTTCATTAACAATTCACCTGCAAAAGTGGTGTCTATCGACATTCCATCAGGACTTTTTGGCGAGGATAACAGAGGAAACAACATGAATGCCATAATCAAGGCAGACATGACGCTGACTTTCAATTATCCTAAACTATCTTTCTTGTTCCCTGAAAATGCTTGCTATGTTGGAGAATGGCAAATTATCAATGTTGATATTCTGCCGGAAATCATTGAAATGACTCCGACACGCTACAAGATGATTACCGAAGAAGATATGCAGCAGGTATATCATCCTCGCCCAAGATTTTCGCACAAAGGCACATATGGACATGCTCTGCTGATTGCCGGAAGCCGCGGAAAAATGGGTGCTGCAATGCTAAGTGCAAAAGCTTGTTTGAGAAGTGGTGTTGGACTTATAACTGCACATGTGCCAAAATGTGGAGAACAACTGATGCAAACATATATTCCGGAAGCTATGGTTGAAACAGACAAGCACAATGACCTGTTCACCGAAATACAGAATGTATCTGCTTTTTCAGCAATCGGAATTGGTCCTGGCATCGGTCAGGAAGTTGAATCGGCTGTTGCCCTCGACGAATTGTTCGACAAGGTTGACTCGCCAATGGTAATTGATGCTGACGCTCTGAATATCATTTCAAGCAACGAAAGCCTGCTTGGCAAAATTCCTGCAAACAGTATTCTTACTCCTCACCCGAAAGAGTTTGACAGACTTGCCGGACCGTCAAATTCTGCATACGAAAGAATGTTGAAAGCTTCTGAATTTGCAAAACGCTATAATTTAGGTATTGTATTGAAAGATGCATACACAGCAGTATGCACTCCGGAAGGTAATGTATATTTCAACTCATGCGGAAATCCGGGAATGGCTACAGCCGGAAGTGGAGATGTACTGACTGGTATAATTCTTGGATTCCTAGCACAGGGAATGGAGCCGAAAACTGCAGCTGTTTCAGGTGTGTTTATTCATGCTACTGCCGGTGATTTTGCTGCCGCAACTAAGAGTGAAGAAAGCATGATTGCAAGTGACATCACTGAAGCACTTGGAAAGGCTTTCAAATCGTTGAAACAAATTTGAATATAAGAAACGAGGTTTCAGATACAAGTTGACAAGTTTTTAATTTAAAAGCATCTTCTACCCTGCCTTGTCAACTTGTATCTGTAACCTTGTCAACTCAAATCATTCCCAAATCCTCAAACATAGGCTTATATATTGCTGCTTTCTCTTCCAAAGGTTTTGGATATGCTCTTGAAGAAGAAGGCATTCTGTAAAGCCGCATGTCACGCTCCATAAAACGAAATTCAGAATACGAACCAACTTCAGGCTCACGAACCGGTGGAAGAACAGACAAAAGAGTTTCCATTGCCTTTTCCCCTGTGACAACTATTGCACGGCATTCCGGAATGGATTCAAGGACTTGCTTAATATCTATCGGCTTAACTATTTTAAGGAATTTATCTGAAGCGTTTCCTTGCAGACGGACAATCTCAACGCCGGTGTCACCTATCGATATACCTTTTTCCATACAAAACGCCTTGGCTTTTTCTTCACTATATGCCTTTGGTGAATCCAGGAAATAATCTTTGTCCGAATAGAATATCAATCCTAATATTCTCCACATATCATTAAGTATATTCGGATAATAGAAATTCATTGACCAACGCTGGCGAGGTGGAGGAAAACTTCCCAGCATAAGAAGATGACTGTTTTTGGGAAGAAAGAAACCTAAAGGATGAACTTCTACATTCTGAGGCAAACACATATTCAGAAGTGGATATGGTTTTCCAAACGAATCATATTCGCTGCGCGATTCTGTCACGAAACCCATTTTCTTATAAAAAGCCAGTGCGGATTCGTTCTGTTCGTTTACCGTCACATAGCGAAGTCCGAACTTACTTATTGCCCATTCGATAAGTTTCCTGCCATAGCCTTTACCTATTATTTCAGGTGCAAGAAAAAGCATCTCAATATTTTCCTCATTGAAAGCTATAAATCCGTAAAGAGTTCCGCCATCATCAACAAGACCATAAGAGTTCATTTCCTTAAGATATTGGAAAACTATAGGTCGGTAAAACTCTATGTCTTCCTTTTTAAGAAAATCATGAGTTGCCTCGACCGAACGCTTCCAAACGTCGATTATCTGTAAATGATATTTTGATGTAAGCTTTTTTATTTTCATTTCTTCAAATTTGGTAGGAAATATGCAATCAATCCCAATAAAGGAGTGAAAGCTACTACATTATATACATATTCTATACCGTATGTATCTGCATAATTTCCGAGAACGGCAGATGCAATTCCCGCTACTCCGAATGCAAAGCCGAAAAATATACCGGAAATCATTCCTATTTTATACGGAAGAAGCTCCTGAGCATATACCAATATGGCAGGAAATGCAGATGAGAGTATGAATCCGATAATAAAGCTCAACACAACTGTTGCAGCAAGTCCGACATGTGGCATCAGCAAAGTGAACGGAGCAGAACCTAAAATAGAACCCCAGATTACATATTTACGTCCTATCTTGTCACCAATTGGACCTCCAAGTAATGTTCCCACAGCAGTTGCAAACAGGAATATAAACAGATAGTATTGAGAATCCTGTACAGAGACTCCGAATTTATGTATCAGATAAAATGTATAATAGCTGCGCAACGATTCCATATACACATACTTTGAGAAAATCAAAACAATTATTATACCGATAACAAAAACTGTTTTCCTAACGGATAATGGCATTGAAGCACCAGTATCGACTTTTTGTTTACGGCGCTGGTTCCATTCATTTATACGTGAAGCGTACCATCTGCATATAGGAATCATAAACAATATACCAGCTAAAGCTAAAATAGAAGAGAAAGAAGCATTATGCCTGCCATAAGGTGAAATGATCAAGGCTGTAATAAGAGGACCGAACGAGCCGCCCAAATTTCCTCCAACCTGGAAAAGAGACTGAGCTAGTCCACGTTTACCACCAGAAGCTAAAGCCGTCAGTCTTGATGCTTCCGGATGGAAAATTGAAGAACCAATACCAATCATTCCCACAGAAACTAGAATCATCCAGAACAAATCAGAATACGACAAAAGCAACAAACCTATAAAAATGAATCCCATTCCAACGGGTAAAGACCACGGTTTCTGATGGCGATCCATAACAATGCCGACAACGGGCTGAAACACTGATGCAGATATCTGATACACCATTGTTATCAAACCAATTTGAGCATAAGTCAACATCAACTCATCTTTAAGCAAAGGATAAACTGCCGTGATTATTGACTGCAATGTATCATTAATGCAATGAACAATACTCAAGAAAAACAATATCCCGAAAGCGGTATTTTCCGCATTTGCCTTGTTTGATTCAGCTACCATAAATATTATTACGAAAAATTATTTAGACTCATCTCACCACAAAAATAAAAAAGCAATCCCGGAAAACCAGGATTGCTTTTTTATCTCATTTCTAATTCCGATAGAATTATTTCTTACGGTTACCGTAACGGCTCATGAACTTATCAACACGTCCAGCTGTATCCACCAATTTAGATTTACCAGTGTAGAACGGGTGAGAAGTGTTAGAGATTTCCACTTTTACCAATGGATATTCAACACCGTCAACTACGATAGTTTCTTTTGCGTTGATTGTTGAACGAGTGATAAAGATGTCTTCGTTAGACATGTCCTTAAATACTACAGGACGATAATTTTCAGGATGAATACCTTTTTTCATTTCGCTTATTTTATTTTTAATTATACTCTAATGTTTTTGGTAACCGGTATATTCGGCTTGCAAAGGTATAGATAACTTACGAATAATCAAAGTTTCCTATATATTTTTTCACCACAAATAAAATTTGAATTATTTTAGTATGTTTGATAGCATATTTTTATGCAGAAAATTATATCTTTGTCTCAGATTTTTAATCATTAACGTAATAACATAATTATAGCTATGGTAAATTACAAAGATTTAGGCTTGGTAAACACAAGAGAAATGTTTGCTAAAGCAATCAAAGGCGGTTATGCTATCCCTGCATTCAACTTCAACAACATGGAACAGATGCAGGCAATCATCAAAGCTGCAGTTGAAACAAAATCACCTGTTATCTTGCAGGTATCAAAAGGTGCTCGTCAGTATGCAAACGCTACATTGTTGCGTTACATGGCTCAGGGTGCTGTAGAATATGCTAAAGAATTGGGTTGCGAAAATCCTCAGATCGTTCTTCACTTGGATCACGGTGATACATTCGAAACTTGCAAGAGCTGTATCGACTCAGGCTTCTCTTCTGTAATGATCGACGGTTCACACCTTCCATACGAAGAAAACGTTGCTTTGACTAAGAAAGTTGTTGATTATGCTCACCAGTTCGATGTAACTGTAGAAGGTGAACTTGGTGTATTGGCAGGTGTAGAAGACGAAGTATCTTCTGACCACCACACATATACAAACCCTGAAGAAGTTATCGACTTCGCTACTCGTACAGGTTGCGATTCATTGGCTATCTCAATCGGTACTTCTCACGGTGCTTACAAATTTACTCCAGAACAGTGCCACATTGACCCAGAAACTGGTCGTATGGTTCCTCCTCCATTGGCATTTGATGTATTGGATGCTGTTATGGAAAAACTTCCTGGTTTCCCAATCGTATTGCACGGTTCATCTTCAGTTCCACAGGATGAAGTTGATACTATCAACAAATATGGTGGTGCTTTGAAAGCTGCTATCGGTATTCCTGAAGAACAGTTGCGTAAAGCTGCTAAGTCTGCAGTTTGCAAAATCAACATCGACTCAGACTCTCGTTTGGCTATGACAGCTGCAGTTCGTAAAGTATTCGCTGAAAAACCAGCTGAATTCGACCCACGTAAATACTTGGGCCCAGCTCGCGACAACATGGAAAAACTTTACAAACATAAAATTATCAATGTATTGGGTTCAAACGACAAATTGTAATCCTTTACTGATATAAAATAATACAAGGGCATATCAATTATATTGGTATGCCCTTTCTTTTTTTATTTATATATTTGTATAACAACAAAAAACATGCACAGAACCACAACTTATGTGCACATTCCTTTACTTTTTACTTTGAGATTTGGAATGTTTGATTACTTTTGCAATCCGAGATAAAATGGAAACTTCGTTTCTGTTTGTATTTTCCTTAGTACAAATCTAATATTCTATAAAAATGAGTTTAAAAATTATCGTATTAGCGAAACAAGTTCCGGATACAAGAAATGTTGGAAAAGACGCTATGACTGCAGAAGGAACAGTTAACCGTTCTGCTTTACCTGCAATCTTCAACCCGGAAGATTTGAACGCTTTGGAACAGGCTTTACGCCTAAAAGACTCACACCCAGGCTCAACAGTAACATTGCTAACCATGGGTCCTGGACGTGCTGCAGAAATTATCCGCGAAGGCTTATATCGTGGTGCTGATAACGGATATTTGTTAACAGACAGAGCTTTTGCAGGTGCTGACACATTAGCTACATCTTATGCATTGGCAACAGCAATCAAGAAAATCGGTGAATATGATGTTATCATAGGTGGTCGTCAAGCTATCGATGGTGATACTGCACAGGTTGGACCTCAAGTTGCTGAAAAACTTGGATTGGCACAGATTACTTATGCAGAAGAAATCCTTAATGTTGACGAAACTGCAAAGCGAATAACAGTTAAACGCCACATCGACGGAGGTGTAGAAACAGTTGAAGGGCCACTGCCTCTAGTTATTACAGTAAATGGTTCGGCTGCACCTTGCCGCCCAAGAAATGCCAAGCTTGTGATGAAATATAAGTATGCTCTGGGTAATCAGGAAAAAACTCCTGCTTGCGGAAACTCAGAGACACAAGCACTGCCATACGCAGAATTGTATGAGAAACGTCCATATCTGAATATTCAGGAATGGAGTGTTTCAGATGTAAATGGAGATTTGAAACAATGCGGTTTGTCTGGTTCTCCAACAAAAGTAAAAGCTATTCAAAACATAGTTTTCCAGGCAAAAGAAAGCAAAACTCTTACAGCTTCTGATGAAGATATAGAAAATCTTATTGTAGAACTGTTGGGCAATCATACAATTGGCTAAATAAAGAAGATTTATTATGAATAATGTATATGTATATTGTGAACTTGAAGGTACAACAGTTGCCGATGTAAGTTTGGAACTGCTAACCAAAGGACGCAAATTGGCTAATCAACTGAATTGCCAATTGGAAGCTTTATTGATTGGCAGCGGATTAGATGGTGTGGAAAAACAGGTTTTGCCATATGGTGTTGACAAAGTACATATCTTTGACGCTCCTGAATTATTCCCTTATACCTCTCTGCCTCATGCTTCAATTCTAATTAACCTATTCAAAGAAGAAAAGCCTCAGATCTGCCTAATGGGTGCTACAGTTATTGGCCGCGACCTTGGTCCACGTGTTTCTTCTGCCCTGACTAGCGGATTGACAGCAGACTGTACATCTCTTGAAATTGGTCCTCATGAAGATAAAAGAGCCGGAAAGACTTATGAAAATCTGCTTTATCAGATTCGTCCTGCTTTCGGCGGTAATATCGTAGCAACTATCATCAACCCTGAACATCGCCCACAGATGGCTACAGTTCGCGAAGGTGTAATGAAGAAAGAAATCTTGGACGAAAACTATAAGGGAGAAGTTATCAAACATGAGGTTTCAAAATATGTAAACGACACTGACTTCGTAGTAAAAGTTATCGAACGTCATGTTGAAAAAGCAAAACATAATCTGAAAGGCTCACCTATTGTAATTGCCGGTGGTTATGGTATGGGTTCAAAGGAAAACTTTGACATGCTTTATGAACTAGCAAAAGAACTTCATGGTGAGGTTGGTGCCAGCCGTGCCGCTGTTGATGCTGGATTTTGCGAACACGACCGCCAGATTGGTCAGACTGGTGTAACTGTTCGTCCTAAATTATATATCGCTTGTGGTATTTCCGGACAGATTCAACATATCGCCGGAATGCAGGATGCCGGAATAATCATCTCTATCAATAACGACGAGAATGCTCCTATCAACGCTATTGCTGATTATGTTATTAATGGCAATGTTGAGGAAGTAGTTCCGAAGTTGATTAAGTATTATAAGAAAAATAGTAAATAAGTTTAGGAAGTTATAATGAGTTATAGAATATAAAAGGAGTAGAAATGCATAAATCCTTTATAACTTCCAATAACTCCATAAAATAATAAAAACTATATGGCAAATTACTATACCTCCATCCCTGAACTCAAGTATCACTTGAACAATCCTATGATGGAAAGAATCTGCGAACTGAAAGAACGCGGATATAAAGATAAAGAAGAATATGACTATGCTCCGCAGGATTATGCTGATGCATTGGATTCATATGACAAAGTACTGGAAATAACTGGTGAAATCACAGGTGAAATCATCGCACCAAATGCTGAAGGTGTTGACGAAGAAGGACCACATTGCGCAAACGGTCGTGTGGAGTATGCTTCTGGCACAAAACAGAATTTGGATGCTATGGTTAAGGCTGGATTGAACGGAATGACAATGCCTCGCCGTTTCGGAGGCTTAAACTTCCCTATCACTCCTTACACAATGTGTGCTGAAATTGTTGCTGCAGCTGACGCCGGATTCGGAAATATCTGGTCATTGCAGGACTGCATCGAAACATTGTATGAATTCGGTAACGAAGATCAGCACAGCCGTTTCATTCCTAGAATTTGTGCAGGCGAAACAATGTCAATGGACTTGACTGAGCCTGATGCTGGTTCTGACTTGCAGAGCGTAATGTTGAAAGCAACATTCGACGAAAAAGAAAACTGTTGGAGACTTAACGGTGTGAAGCGTTTTATCACAAATGGTGACGCAGATTTGCACCTTGTTTTGGCTCGTTCAGAAGAAGGAACAAGAGACGGACGTGGTTTGTCAATGTTCATCTATGACAAACGTGACGGTGGTGTAGATGTTCGCCGTATCGAAAACAAACTTGGTATCCACGGTTCACCAACATGCGAACTTGTATATAAAAATGCAAAAGCTGAATTATGTGGCGACAGAAAGCTTGGTTTGATTAAATACGTGATGGCATTGATGAATGGCGCACGCCTTGGTATTGCAGCTCAGTCTGTAGGTTTGAGCCAGGCTGCATACAATGAAGCTTTGGCTTATGCTAAAGACCGTAAGCAGTTCGGCAAGGCAATCATCGAATTCCCTGCTGTATATGATATGCTTGCAACTATCAAAGCCAAACTTGATGCAGGTCGTGCATTGCTTTATCAAACATCTCGTTATGTTGATATATACAAAGCTTTGGATGATATTGCTCGCGAACGCAAACTTACTCCTGAAGAAAAACAGGAACAGAAACGCTACGCAAAACTTGCAGACAGCTTCACTCCTCTTGCAAAAGGTATGAACTCTGAATATGCAAACCAGAATGCTTATGATTGTATACAGGTTCACGGTGGTTCTGGATTTATGATGGAATATGCTTGTCAGCGTATATACAGAGATGCTCGCATCACAAGTATTTACGAAGGAACAACACAGTTGCAAACTGTAGCAGCTATACGCTATGTTACTAACGGAGCTTATGCAGCAACAATGCATGAATATGAAATGATTCCTTGCGCTCCTGAATTCGAAGGATTGATGAACCGAGTGAAAGATATGGCTCGTAAATTCGAAGCTTGCACAAATGCAGTCAAAGAAGCGCAGAACCAGGAATTACTTGATTTCGTTGCACGTAGACTTATGGAAATGGCTGCTGTAACTTTGATGAGCCATTTGCTTATACAGGATGCAACCAAAGCTCCTGAAATGTTTACAGAATCAGCGAACGTATATATTAATTATGCAGAATCAGAAATTGAAAAACATTTCAATTTTATCCGTAAATTTGAGGCTGAAGAATTATCAAACTATAGAAAGTCATAATTAAAAATTTAAGGTTATGCAGTTAAGTAAGAATTTATCAGAAGCATTCAACGCACAAGTGAATGCTGAAATGTGGTCATCAAATTTGTACCTGTCAATGGCTGTTTATTTCAAGAAACAAGGGTTGAACGGTTTTGCACACTGGATGCAGAAACAGGCAGATGAAGAGTTGGAACATGCACATGACATGATAGATTTCTGCCTTGACAGAGGTGGCTATATCGAAATTCAGCAGGTTAATGTTGTTCCTTCAGGTTGGGGTAGCGCATTAGAAGTTTTCGAACATGTGTACAAACACGAAACTTATGTTTCTGAATTGATAGACAAAATGGTTGACATAGCAGAATCTGATAAAGACCATGCAGCTAAAGATTTCCTTTACAAATATGTAAGAGAACAGGTTGAAGAAGAATCTACTGCTAAATCAATAGTTGATCAGCTTAAGAATTATGGTGAATGTCATTTAGGCATTATGGATCATAAACTAGGCAAAAGATAAGGAATAATATTTCTTATAATATAAAAGTTCCCGGATATATGGATATAAATTATATTTCATATATTCGGGAACTTTTATATTATATAATTAATTATTTTGTATGACTAGAATTGGCTTACTATCAGACACGCATGCATATTGGGATGAAAAATACCATAAATATTTTATGGAATGTGATGAAATATGGCATGCTGGAGATATCGGCTCTGAAACTCTAATAAAAAAACTTGCAGAAATAAAACCAGTAAGAGCTGTATACGGAAATATTGATGGACAAAACATAAGAATGGATTTTCCTAAAGTTGCAGTATTCACTATAGAAAAAGTAAAGGTTCTCATGACTCATATAGGTGGCTATCCAGGAAAATATAATCCGGAAATAAAGCCTATTATTAATTCAGAAAAGCCTAATCTATTTATATCTGGACATTCACACATTCTAAAGGTTATGTTTGACAAAAAGCTGAATTGTCTGCATATAAATCCTGGAGCTGCAGGAAAAACAGGTTTTCATAAAGTTCGTACATTGGTTAGATTTTCAATAGAACAAGACAAAATAAAAGATTTGGAAGTTATAGAACTCGAATAATAAGTAAGATTCTACTAATCTGCATTACGATATTGTTCTGCAAGCATTATGGTATTTGACAAATAAGAATATTCCTCATTGAAATATTCACTAAAAATACCATTTTCAATATCAGATTTTATCTGTCCAAAAGTCCATAACTTTCCGTTACTAATGTTCAAATCTGCCAGTTGAGAATTAGTAACATTAACCATATACAAAGAAACCTGATGTTTTACCTTCTCAGTTTCATGTATATAACGAACCAACAGATGGGGAACAATGGAATATTTATCCATTAAATTTGCAGCAAGACTGTAAAGAGAATCCTCTATTGTTTGTCTGAATTTAATATGACAATATAATGGAGTGTCCCATTTCCCTGGGGAAACATAAGCTCGGAAATCCCGTCTTGTCAAGAACAATTTGCCATCACAGACAATCATTACACGCAAAACCGGATGATAATACTTTTTAGGAACAGATTTACTTACAGAACTAGCTATTCTTCCTATAACACGACCTTCGTCGCTAAGCACAGGTAACCAAGTTTCATTCTCCAACTGATATAAAAGAAGAAATAATCGTAACTGTTCAAATAAAATTATACAAATACCAATTATAACAGGAAGTGACCTCAACAAAAAACGTTCAAATGTTATTGACTGCATACTGTCGGGCAACAAACCATAAACCAGAACAGAAAACAAATGAATCATATAAATACGTTTCACTATTGGGGCAATAAAATAGAACTCGTTAAGCAAATTTCGCATCCTATTCTTCTCAAATTTGTTTGCTTCCGATTCACGTATCAAACGAAACATTCTCTGTTTGAAAATTCCTGCAACAGCAAGAACTCCAACCAACAACAACTCAATAACTAAAGAGGAATAAACATATAAAATTGGATATATACGCAAACACATGAAAAGGGAATAGAGAATAAATGTTGCAATCGTCGGCACAAGCATATACATATATTTCCTGTCCTTGCGTAAAAGGTAATAAGCAAAAAAACTTATAACACAAAACGCTACAGCAACAACAAAGGACAATCTGTAATCAAAATAATTGTCCAGAAACATAAACAGTATTATAGACAAAAGTCCTATAGACTGATTCTCTATTCCCTTTTTTAGCCATTTCATGTTTTTCATCTCCTATTTCATCAACTAGCGTCTTTTAGGAGAAAACATTTTTAACAGGCAAAAAGTTCAGAAATCAAACATGTTTCTCTGCATGATATGAGGAACGAACCAAAGGGGCACTTTCCACACATTTGAAGCCTTTTTCCAAGCCTATTGTTTTATACTTTTCAAACTGCTGAGGATGAATATATTCCACAACCGGTATATTTTTGCGTGATGGTTGAAGATATTGTCCGATAGTCAATACTGAAACTCCACATTTCAACACATCGTCCATCAATTCCAGAACTTCTTCTTCTGTTTCTCCCAAGCCCACCATTATTCCGGTTTTGGCAGTGATTCCTCGTGAAGCAATACGTTCAAGGACTGAAAGGCTAACCTCATATTTCGCTGCACTGCGAACTGTAGGACTGATACGGCTCACTGTTTCCATATTGTGAGAGATTATTTCCGGTTGAGCGTCAATAACCATATCAACCAAATCCAATCGTCCCTGGAAATCCGGAATAAGAACTTCCAATGTTGTAGCCGGATTGACTTCCTTGATTTTACGGATTGTTGCCGCCCAATGAGAAGCCCCAAGGTCTGGCAAATCATCTCTGTCAACCGAAGTTACAACCGCATGTTTCAGATTCATCAGACGCACGCTTTCTGCCACATTCTCCGGCTCTTTTGGATTTAGCGGGAGTGGTTTTCCAGTAAGAGTATTACAGAAACGGCATGAACGAGTGCAAATCTCACCGCCAATCATAAATGTAGCTGTTCCTCTGCTCCAACATTCACCCATATTCGGGCATTTGCCACTTGTGCAAATAGTATGCAGACAATGAGATTCGACGATTCTCTTTGTCTGCGTAAACTGTTCGTTGCCACGAAGCCGGATTTTCAACCAATCCGGCTTCTTTACATGTTCTGCCATTATAAATTATCGAATAAATAATTAGACATTTTTGTGTACAGATGGAATCTAGTGTTTCCACCAGATATGCCATGATTTCTGTCTCTATAGACATGCATATCGAACTGCTTGTTTGCCTGAACTAGAGCTTCGGCATAATCCATTGTCTGTTTGAAATGCACATTGTCGTCAGCTGTACCATGGATAAGCAACAGTTTTCCCTGAAGTTCTTTGACACGCTTCAATGGAGAAGTCAAGTCATAACCACGTTGATTTTCCTGTGGTGTACGCATGAAGCGCTCAGTATATACAGTGTCATAATATCTCCAGTCTGTTGGAGGTGCAACTGCAATTCCGACCTTAAATGTACCTTTTCCCACTGTCAAAGCCATCAATGTGTTGTAACCACCAAAGCTCCATCCCCAGATAGCCATTCTGTCGCCGTCCACATAAGGCAACTCTGCCAATGCATGAGCAGCTTCAACCTGGTCTTTTGATTCCAAATCACCCATGTTCATATAAGTGCATTTTCTGAAGGCTTCACCTCTGGCACCTGTACCACGGCCGTCAACACAGACAACTAAGATATCTTTTGTTGAAAGATAACGTTCCCAGTCGAATGAGTAAGAATCCAGAACCTGCTGTGAATTTGGTCCGCTATATTGGAACATCAGAACAGGATAGCGTTTGTTTTCATCAAAATTCAATGGTTTCACCATCCAGGCATTCAGTTCAACACCCGAAGCTGTATTCACAGTAAAGAACTCTTTCTTTGCAAAGTTATATTTTGCCAGACGTTCATTCAATGCCGCATTGTCCTGCAATGTTCTCAAAACCTTCTTTGTCTTGGTTTCGTTTACAGTGATTTTCATCGGAGTGTTCGCATTTGAGTAACGGTTCACATAATATGCGAAGTTTGCACTGAACTGAGCATTATTTGTTCCTTTCTCAGTTGACAATTTTGTTTTCACTCCTTTTGCGTCAATTTTATAAACGGCACGCTGCATTGGGCTTTCTTCGGCAGATTCATAATATACTGTTTTTGTAGCCTCGTCGATTCCCAACAGCTGAGTGACGTCCCAATTTCCTTTTGTTACCTGACGCTGCATTACACCGGTTGGAGAATACATATAAATATGTGAATATCCGTCCTGCTCGCTAACATAAAGGAAACCATTGTTCAAGAACTGAATTGACTTCAACCATTCTGAATCTACATAACATTTGTTTTCCTCACGAAGAATCAATCTTGAAACGCCGCTCTTCGGATTCACATAATACATATTGAACAGATTCTGCTGACGATTCAAAGTCATAACAGCCAATTGGTCAGAATTCTTAGTAAATGTTATGCGTGGGATATATCCGTCTTCGTCAAGTGGAACATCCAGATGTTTTGTGTCACGAGTCTGGACGCAATATGAATGCAATGTCACTGTTGAGTTCTTCTCTCCAGCTTTAGGATATTTGAAATTATAATAAGAAGGATATGTTCCTTCACCATACATCTGCATTGAATATTCCTTCACGTCAGATTCATCTGAACGTACGAATGCAAGATATTCACTGTCCGGCGACCATGCCATAAGATTTGTTACGGCAAATTCTTCTTCATATACCCAATCAGTTATACCATTCAGAATTTTATTCAATTCACCATCTTTGGTTACCTGCACCTCTGTATCGAAATCGAATTTGCGAATCCAGATATTGTTATCGCGAACAAAAGCACACATTCTTCCATCCGGAGAATATGTAGGAATCATCAGTTTGCTTTTTGATTCAGAAATCGGTTTTACATAATTACGGCGAACATCATAGTCATACACTACAGATTTGAACGAACGTCTGTAGATTGGTTCTGTTTCACACCACACCATAATGTGATGTCCGGTGCTGCTTATTTCATAACCGTCAAACTTGTCAAACGTACATTCGCGTGCTGTATTGACATTGAACAGTGTATCAACTGCATTACCTGAGCGATAAGAGTATTTTATAATCATACTTCGCTCATTGTTCATTGCTGTATAATATTCACCATCGGGAAGCGAACGCATTTCCCCTACTGATGTAACCTGACGGAATTTTCCACCGGTTATATCTTTCAATTCCACCGGTTTTCCTCCATTCTGCGCACATAATGCATTTGCACAGAAAACAAACAATACTGATACTAATTTTAATCGTTTCATTGATATATTTGATTTTGAAACAAAGGTAGTGTTTTTAAAAGGGATACTATAATTTTTAATTATGTTTTTGAATTTCTCGACTCATATCACTCTTAACTCAATCAAAGCATTTATAAACTATGTAAAAAACATCCGAAACAACAAATAAAACCCTTCGAAGCTATTTTTCACAGGACTATATATATTTCTCCGTCGGTCCGTATATATTTCTTCGTGGGTCCGTATATATTTCGACGCAGGTCTATATGTATTTAACTCTAGTTTCGCTGATTCAAACTTATATGAGTTAAAGAAGTTATATAAAGTCATGGCTCTGCAGCGAAACTTAAGTTTTTAAAATTTGAAGTTAACAAAGTAAAGATGTGTAACATTTGTTCACACAAAAGTCCTTTTTCATTATCTTCTCTATTTATTTCAAAGCAAAAACAGTTCAAATGTATATTAAACACACAATTATACAAACAAATCAGAAAAGCAATACTTTAAATAAGGTATTTTTTATGTTTGAAAATATAAAATTGTTACCTAAAAGTTTCATTATTTATTTCTTGTATCGTAAAAAATAATATGTACATTTGCCGTGCTATTTTGCAATGTCGAGTTTACAAATATGAACAGAAATATAAATCATGCCGGAGTTGTTGTGCGTATTGAAAACGATATTATATATGTAAAAATACTGCAGCAGTCGGCTTGCTCTGGATGTCATGCAAAATCTGTATGCAACGCATCCGAAAGCAAAGAAAAAATAATTGAAGTGGAAGACCACACAGGCGAATACCACATAGGAGAACAGGTTTCCATATGCGGCGAAACCTCGCTTGGCCTTCAAGCTGTTTTTCTAGCTTTTGTTATACCTCTATTCATTCTTCTTGCATCAATAGCCATAGGAACATGGTTGGGATATAGCGAAACAACAACCGGTCTGGCAGGATTGGCTATGCTTATACCTTATTATTTCATATTATATAAGCTTAGAGACAGACTGAAAAAACAATTCGTTTTCAAACTTGGGAAATTTTAATGATAAAAAAACATGATTATAATTGCTATTATTTCATTAGGAATTATTGGTGCTGCGGGTGCGTTGCTGCTTTATGTAGTTTCGAAGAAATTCGAAGTTTATGAAGACCCTCGCATTGCGCAAGTACAAGAAGTTCTGCCCGGTGCAAACTGCGGAGGATGCGGTTATCCGGGATGTTCTGGTTTTGCAGGAGCTTGTGTAAAGGCTGACTCACTTGACGGTCTGTTATGTCCTGTAGGAGGTGCTCCTGTAATGTCAAAAGTAGCGGCTATTTTGGGTAAAGAGGCAAAGGCTGCCGAACCAATGGTTGCAGTTGTTCGCTGCAACGGTACTTGCCAGGCTCGCCCAAAGACCAACACTTATGACGGAACAAAGAGTTGTGCAATCGCAACATCACTTTATGGCGGAGAAACCGGATGTAGTTTCGGTTGTCTTGGCTATGGCGATTGTGTGAAAGCATGTAATTTTGATGCAATACACATCAATCCAGAAACAGGAATCGCAACAGTTGATGAAGAAAAATGTACATCTTGTGGAGCTTGTGTCAAAGCTTGTCCTAAAAACATCATCGAATTGCGTAAGAAAGGTCCGAAATCACGCCGTATTTTTGTCAGCTGCGTGAACAAGGATAAAGGAGCTGTTGCACGCAAAGCCTGCAGCAATGCTTGTATCGGCTGCGGAAAATGTGCAAAAGAATGTCCGTTTGAAGCAATCACTGTTGAAAACAATGTTGCTTACATCGATTTCAACAAGTGCCGTATGTGTCGTAAATGTGTTGCCGTGTGTCCTACAGGAGCAATCCATGAATTGAATTTCCCTCCACGCAAAGAGCCGGCACCTGAAGCAGCTAAAGAAGCTGTAGCAGCAAAACCACAAGCAGCTACAACTGCAGAAAATAAAGAAGAAAGTAAAAATCAACAATAAAATCATAATAGTATGCTAAAGACATTTCGAATCGGAGGTATTCACCCACCCGAAAATAAATTGTCTGCCGGTAAAAAAATTACCGCACTGGCTGCACCCAAACAAGTTATTATCCCTTTGAGTCAACATATCGGTGCCCCTGCGCAGGCTGTGGTTAAGAAAGGTGATGTTGTAAAAGTTGGAACTCTTCTGGCTAAAGCCGGAGGTTTTGTTTCTGCAAACATTCACTCATCAGTTTCCGGTAAAGTAAACAAAATAGATAATGCAATCGATGCCAGCGGATACAAACGTCCGGCTATTTTCATTGACGTTGAAGGTGATGAATGGGAAGAAAGCATCGACAGAAGCGAGACTATAATCAAGGAATGTAATCTTTCTTCAAAAGAAATTATTGATAAAATCTCGGAAGCAGGTGTCGTTGGTATGGGAGGTGCAACTTTCCCTACTCACGTAAAACTTTTGCCTCCTCCGGGAAGCAAGGCTGAAGTTGTTATTGTAAACGCTGTTGAGTGCGAACCATATCTGACTTCTGACCACTCGTTAATGCTTGATAAAGGCGAAGAAATTCTTATCGGTCTGACTATACTGATGAAAGCTGTAAATGTAAGCAAAGCTGTTATCGGTATTGAAAACAATAAACCGGATGCTATTTCGCACCTCACAAAACTTGCATCACAATATAAAGGTATAGAAATTATGCCTTTGAAAGTTCAATATCCTCAAGGTGGAGAAAAGCAGTTGATTGATGCAGTAATCGGCAAGCAGGTAAAGAGTGGAGCTCTTCCTATTTCAACCGGAGCTATTGTCCAGAACGTAGGAACTGTGTATGCTGTTTACGAAGCTGTTCAGAAAAACAAACCTTTGTTTGAACGAATCGTAACCGTAACAGGTAAGGCTTTGAAATCTCCATCAAATTTCCGTGTAAGAATGGGTACACCTATCAGCGTTCTGATTGAAGCTGCAGGCGGTGTTCCAGAGAATACCGGTAAAATAATAGGTGGTGGTCCGATGATGGGTAAAGCTTTGATTAGTGCAGAAGTTCCTGTATGCAAAGGAAGTTCCGGAATATTATTGCTTACTAAAGAAGAATCTGTTCGCAAACCTATGCACGACTGTATCAGATGTGCAAAATGTGTAAATGCATGTCCAATGGGACTTAATCCTGCATTCCTGATGAAAGCAACTGTTTTCAAGAATTGGGAAATGGCAGAAAGCGAACATATACAAGATTGTATCGAATGTGGTTCATGTAGCTTCACTTGTCCTGCCAATCGTCCTCTGTTGGATAACATCCGCGTAGGTAAAGGTAAAGTGATGGGCATAATAAGAGCTAGAAAATCGTAACTTTAAGGGAACAAGTTGACAAGGCTTCAGTTAACAAGTTGACAAGGCTTCAGGCACAAGTTGACAAGGAATTAAATTATAACAAACCTCGTCAACTTGTCAACTCGTCAACTTCTTACAACAGAAATTAAAAGAATATGGAAAATAGTTTATACATATCGCCGTCGCCTCATATTCACGGAGGAGACAGTATTGAGAAAAACATGTATGGCGTACTGATTGCCCTTATTCCGGCATTCCTTGTTTCGCTATACTTCTTCGGACTGGGTGCACTTATCGTTACGATAACATCTGTAGTTGCGTGTGTCCTTTTTGAGTATCTAATTCAGAAATTCCTTATGAAAAAGGAACCGACAGTATTTGACGGTTCTGCAATACTGACAGGTGTTCTTCTGGCATTCAACTTGCCTTCAAATCTTCCTATTTGGATTATTATAATTGGTGCTTTGGCAGCAATCGGTATCGGCAAGATGTCATTTGGAGGATTAGGAAACAACGTATTCAACCCTGCATTGGTTGGCCGTGTATTTCTTCTTATTTCTTTCCCGGCACAGATGACCACATGGCCTACAATTGATGCCCTGTCTGCTTTTCCTATGACATACACAGATGCTGAAACCGGTGCCACAATTCTTTCTATAATGAAAGAAGGAGGTTTGGAAAATTTACCAAACTATGGTTCTTTATTCCTTGGAACACGAGGTGGTAGTTTAGGTGAAATCAGTGCTTTGGCATTGCTTCTTGGTTTCATCTATATGTTATGGAAAAAAATCATTACTTGGCATATTCCGGTGGCAGTTATCGGAACAGTATTTGTGTTCACTGGCATAATGCACCTTGTTAATCCGGCAGAATATGCATCTCCTTTGATTCATGTTCTTTCAGGAGGTTTGATGCTTGGAGCAATTTTCATGGCAACAGACTATGTAACATCTCCTATGACTAAAAAAGGAATGCTTATTTATGGTGTAGGAATTGGTCTTCTGACAGCTATTATCCGTCTGTTCGGTGCGTATCCGGAAGGTATGTCATTCGCAATTCTTATTATGAATGCATTGACTCCACTAATTAACACCTATGTTAAACCTAATCACTTTGGAGGTAAATAACATGGAAAAACTGAAATCAACATTACCAAATATGCTCTTGTCATTGACAGGAATTTGTGTTGTAGCTGGAGCTATCCTTGCTGGAGTGAACCAAATGACAACAGAACCAATTGCAGCATCAAAAGCTGCAAGTTTGGAAGCTGCAATCAAAGCCGTCACTCCTGAATTCGACAACAAACCGGCAGAAGAATCATACATGGCAGCAACTTATGATGGTGATTCACTACGTATATATCCGGCAAAAAAAGGAGACGAACTAGTTGGTGTCGCTGTTGAAAGTAGCACCAAAAAAGGTTTCGGCGGAGAAATAAAAGTTGTTGTAGGATTTGATCCTGATGGAAAACTTATTAATTACTCTGTGCAGAAACACTCTGAAACACCGGGATTAGGTTCTAAAATGCAAGAATGGTTCCGTACCGATAAAAATAAACAGTCTGTTATTGGTAGAACTCTGACAGAAGATGGTCTGAAAGTATCAAAAGACGGAGGAGATGTTGATGCAATAACTGCAGCAACAATTTCAAGTAGAGCATTTCTGGATGCCATCAACAGAGCATACAGCGCATACAAAAGCGTAGATGAAGCAAGCGGAGCAACAGAATGATATGAAAGGAGGATTTTATAATGAACAACTGGATTAAAATATTAATAAACGGTATTATTAAAGAAAACCCGACTTTCGTACTATTGTTGGGTATGTGTCCGACATTGGGAACCACATCTTCAGCCATTAACGGTATGAGTATGGGATTGGCAACAACATTTGTGCTAATCTGTTCAAATATGGTTATATCTGCATTGAAGAAAGTTATTCCTGATATGGTTCGTATTCCTGGATACATTGTTGTTATTGCAACATTCGTAACTGTAGTTCAAATGTGTATGGAAGCATATGTTCCTGCACTATATGCTAGCTTGGGATTATTCATTCCATTGATTGTTGTAAACTGTATCGTGTTGGGACGTGCTGAAGCTTTTGCTGCAAAGAATGGAGTTATTCCTTCTTTCTTTGATGGAGTCGGTATCGGCCTTGGTTTTACAATCGGACTAACTTGCCTTGGTGCTGTCAGAGAATTGTTTGGAACAGGAAAACTATTCGGTATGACATTGATGCCTGAAGAATTCGGTTCTTTGGTATTCGTTCTTGCTCCTGGTGGTTTCATCGCTCTTGGCTATCTTATTGCAATAGTAAATAAATTAAAAAAAGCATAAAGGAGGATAGAATATGGAATATATATTGATTTTTATCACGGCGGTTTTCGTAAATAATGTCGTTCTTTCACAATTC
Organism: Parabacteroides sp. KHUB-01; assembly: GCF_056640935.1. Taxonomy (NCBI): domain Bacteria; kingdom Pseudomonadati; phylum Bacteroidota; class Bacteroidia; order Bacteroidales; family Tannerellaceae; genus Parabacteroides; species Parabacteroides sp. KHUB-01. The sequence goes on from NZ_CM153256.1 coordinate 1,485,515, forward strand.
CTTGGAATCTGTCCTTTCTTGGGTGTTTCCAAAAAAGTAGAAACTGCAGTCGGAATGGGTGCAGCCGTTACATTTGTTCTTACACTGGCAACTATTGTAACTTTCCTTGTTCAGAAATATGTGCTTGATGTATTTGGACTTGGTTTTATGCAAACAATCAGTTTCATTCTGATTATTGCAGCATTGGTTCAGATGGTTGAAATCATATTGAAGAAAGTTTCGCCTGCTTTATATCAGGCACTGGGAGTTTTCTTGCCATTGATTACTACAAACTGCTGTGTACTTGGTGTTGCTATTCTTGTTATACAAAAAGAATATAATTTATTGGAATCTGTAATATATGCAATATCAACAGCTATTGGATTTGCGCTAGCTTTGGTTATCTTTGCAGGTATCAGAGAACAGTTAGCTATGACAAATGTGCCTAATGGATTAAAAGGAACTCCTATTGCCTTAATTACTGCCGGCTTGCTGGCTATGGCTTTTATGGGATTTTCTGGAATCGGAGCATAATAGTTGACCGTAATATTCGATAATCAACTAATAAAAACACGGGAAGGTGTATCAGAATTTAATATTCTGATGCACCGTCTCTGCATAAAAAAATCAGTATTATGAAAGAGAAAATCTTAGTAGCAGGTGGAACCGGTTATATTGGTTCACACACAACTGTAGAATTGCAGAATGCAGGTTATGAAGTAGTAATAATCGATGACCTTTCAAACTCAAACATTGAAGTGCTCGACGGTATAGAACGTATCACAGGCATTCGCCCAGCGTTTGTAAAACTGGACTTGAAAGACAAGGAAGCTACACGAGCAGCACTTAAAGAACATGATGGAATAAAAGGTGTAATTCTATTTGCAGCAAGCAAAGCTGTAGGAGAATCAGTTCAGCAACCTCTGAAATACTACAGAAACAATATCACAACTCTTATCAATATCCTGGAACTTATGCCTGAATTTGACATGAAAGGTATTGTTTTCTCTTCTTCATGTACTGTTTATGGTCAGCCAGATCCGGAATTCCTGCCTGTAACAGAGAACGCCCCAATTAAACCGGCAATGTCTCCATACGGAAATACAAAGCAAATTAACGAAGAAATCATTCAGGATACAATTCATGCAGGTGCTCCTTTCAAGAGTATCATCCTTCGTTATTTCAACCCTATCGGAGCTCATCCAAGCGCAGAAATCGGAGAATTGCCAAACGGCGTTCCACAGAACCTTATTCCATATCTTACACAAACAGCTATGGGAATCCGTAAGGAACTGAGTGTTTTCGGTGACGATTATGACACACCTGACGGTTCTTGTATCCGCGATTATATCAATGTTGTGGATTTGGCCAAAGCACACGTTATAGCAATGGACCGTATGCTGCAGAATAAATCTGAAGAAAAAGTTGAAATCTTCAATCTTGGTACTGGCAACGGAGTTTCAGTGCTTGAACTTATCAACACATTCGAGAAGAAAACCGGAGTGAAAGTTCCTCACAAAATCGTAGGCCGTCGTGAAGGCGATATCGAAAAAGTTTGGGCAAATCCTGAAAGAGCAAATAAAGTTCTTGGCTGGAAAGCTGAAGAATCATTGGAAGACACATTGCAGTCTGCATGGGATTGGCAAGTAAAACTTCGTGAAAGAGGTATTCAATAATTGGGACGCGTTAACGAGGAAACAAGTTAACAAGAGAATATAAAGAAAGACGAGTTGGAAAGTTCATATAAATTCTTTCCAACTCGTCTTTTTATTTAGTCTTAACTCTTATCTCCTTATCAGTCCAATTTATGGATAACCAGACCTGAACGTAGTTTCGGTTCAAACCAGGTAGTTTTAGGAGGCATGATATTTCCGGTATCAGCAATATCCATAAGCTGCTTCATTGTCACCGGATAAAGAGCCAAAGCCACCTTCATTTCTCCGCTGTCAACACGGCGTTTCAATTCGCCCAAACCACGGATTCCGCCAACGAAATCAATTCTCTTATCTGAACGCAAATCCTTTATACCCAAAATCTCTTCAAGAATAAGATTTGAGGAAATCGTCACATCCAAAACTCCAATCGGGTCATTATCGTCATAAGTTCCTTCTTTTGCTGTCAATGAATACCATTTGCCAGACAAATACAGAGAGAAATTATGCAAACCAGAAGGTTTATAAATCTCCTCACCCATTTCCTTTAAATCAAAGTTTGCAGATAGTTTTTCAAGGAAAGCCTCGTCTGTCAATCCATTCAAATCTTTGACAACTCTGTTATAATCGATAATTGTAAGCTGCTCAGCCGGGAAACAAACTGCCATGAAATAGTTATATTCCTCATCGCCTCTATGGTTAGGATTCTGCTTAGCTTTTTCAGCACCGACCAATGCCGCAGCAGCCGAACGATGATGACCATCGGCAATATACAATGCCGGCATCTTTGCAAACTCAGCAGTAATCATGCTTATATCTTCATCTTCATCAATAACCCAGAATGTATGACCGAAACCATCCAACGGAGCCACAAAGTCATACTCAGGTTTGCGAGAAGTATATTTTGAGACAATTTTATCCAAAGCATCATTCTCAGGATAAGCAAAGAATACAGGTTCAATATTAGCATTGTTCACACGGACATGCTTCATACGGTCTTCTTCCTTATCACGTCGCGTTAGCTCATGCTTCTTGATAAGGCCATTCATATAATCCGGAACATAAGCACCGACAACTAGGCCATACTGAGTCTTGCCGTTCATTGTCTGGGCATATACATAATAACATTCCTTCTCATCCTGAACAAGCCAGCCTTTTTCCTGGAACATTTTAAAGTTCTCGGCAGCCTTATCATAAACCTTAGGGTCATGTTCATCTGTTCCAACCGGAAAATCTATTTCAGGCTTGATAATATGATATAATGATTTCTCGTTTCCTTCAGCTTCCTTTCGTGCTTCTTCTGAATTAAGAACATCATAAGGACGGGAAACAACTTGTTCGACCAAGTCTTTTGGAGGACGGATGCCTCTAAATGGTTTTATTGTAGCCATAATTATTAGTATTTAAGTTTTTGAGTTTTTAAGTTTATTAGTTTATAAGGAGGCAAGGATACGAGTTAACGAGTTGACTTCTTAACTCCTCAACTCCTTGTCTCCTCTCCCCTCACTTATTAACCCTAAACTTCTCAACCCCATTCTTAAGGAAATCCTCAATCTGGTGAGCAGCAGCAATTCCGGCATTGATATTAGCCTCAGCAGTCTGAGCACCCATCTTCTTTGGAGTAGAGAAATAACGTCCGCTCAGTTTTTCTGCATATTCAGCATGAGAAGCAGGCATTATATCTGTAACATATTTCAAATCTGTTCTTTCTTCCAATAACTTAAGCAAACCAGCTTCGTCAATAACCTCCTTACGTGCAGTATTGACCAGCAAACCATTCTTAGGCATGCGTGAAACCAAATCATAGCCAATAGAATTCTTTGTTTCAGCAGTTGCAGGAATATGAACAGATACGACCTGGCAAGTAGAATAAAGTTCCTCTACTGAATCCACAGGTTTTACACCATCCTGAGATATAACTTCCTCTGGACAATATGCATCATAAGCATAAACATCCATACCCAAGCCTTTAGCAATTCTAGCCAAGTTACGGCCCACATTACCATAAGCATGAATACCAAGTTTCTTATCCTTCAATTCCCATCCGGAAGTTCCGTTATAGAAATTACGGATAGCCATAATCATCATACCAACAGCAAGCTCGGCAACAGCATTTGAGTTCTGTCCAGGAGTGTTCATCACACAAACACCATGAGCAGTTGCAGATTCCAAATCCACATTGTCATATCCTGCACCGGCACGCACCACAATCTTCAACTGTTTTGCAGCGTCAAGAACTTCAGCATCCACCTTATCACTTCTGATGATAATAGCATCAACATCCTTCACAGCATCCAGCAACTGTGATTTTTCAGTATATTTTTCCAGTAACAACAATTCGTCACCAGCCTTTTCCACTACTTCGCGGATACCTTTCACTGCTATCGTAGCAAAAGGTTTTTCTGTTGCAACTAATACTCGTGCCATAATCAATGCTGTTTTTCAAATTCCTTCATTGCTTCAATCAAAACCTCAACACTGCTCTTAGGCATAGCGTTATACAAAGATGCACGGAAACCACCCACAGAACGGTGTCCCTTGATACCTACAATACCTTTTGTAGCAGCAAATGCGTTGAAATCAGCTTCCAGTTCCTTATATTCGTCGTTCATAACGAAACATACGTTCATTATTGAACGGTCTTCAGTTTCCACTGTTCCACGGAACAACTTGTTTCTGTCGATTTCATCATAAAGGATAGCAGCATTTTCCATATCTTTCTTTTCCATAGCTGCAATACCACCTTGTTCCTTATACCATTTCAAAGTCTGCAATGCAGAATAGATAGGCAACACAGGAGGAGTGTTGAACATTGATTCCTTGTCGATATGAGTCTTATAGCTAAGCATTGTTGGGATAGGACGGTCCACATGTCCCAAAGCATCAACTCTGACAATTGCCAAAGTCACACCGGCTGGAGCCAAATTCTTCTGAGCACCGGCATAGATGATATCATATTTTGAAACATCAACCGGACGAGAGAAAATATCAGATGACATATCAGCAACAAGGCGCTGTTTCACATCCGGATCTTTTCTCATTTCAGTTCCGTAAATAGTATTGTTTGTTGTAATATGGAAGTAATCAGTATCGTCAGATATTGTATAATTCTTCGGGATATATGTATAATTTTTATCTTTAGAAGAAGCAACCACCTCAACCTCACCAAACAACTTAGCTTCCTTGATTGCTTTTGAAGACCATGTACCAGTATCAAGATATGATGCCTTCTTGTTAAGCAAATTATAAGGAACCATACAGAATTGCATACTTGCGCCACCACCAAGGAACACAACTTCATATCCGGCAGGAATATCAAGCAATTCCTTAATCAATGCACGAGCCTCATCAACAACAGCCACAAACTCCTTACTGCGGTGTGAAATCTCAAGTAATGACAAACCCATTCCCGCAAAATTCTCTACTGCAGCAGCAGTATTCTTAATTGTGTAGTCACTCAAAATAGAAGGACCTGCATAAAAATTGTGCTTCTTCATAGCGATTGATATTTAAATGTTAATAATATGTTTTGAGTTTATAAGTTTTTGAGTTTTTGAGTTGACAAGTTGACGAGTTAACAAGGCTTCAGAAAATAAGTATTAACTCCTTGACTCCTTGACTCCTCAACTCCTCACCTCTTTTTCTCCCCCCAAAGCCGCACCATGTTTTCCGTGAGTTTCTTCTCAGCCGGGTTATCCTGTCCGTGCCAGAAACGATGTTCTTTAATTTCCGACGGAAGATAATCCTGAACCACGAAATGATTCTCATAATCATGGGCATATTTATAATCTTTGCCATAATCCAACTCTGCCATAAGTTGAGTCGGAGCATTTCTCAGATGCAAAGGAACCGGAATATTTCCGGTACGATTAACAAAGTCCAAAGCCTCATTGATTGCCTTATATGCCGAATTGCTCTTAGGGCTGCAAGCCAGATAAACTGTTGTTTCAGCAAGAGGAATGCGACCTTCCGGCCATCCAATCTTGTGAATCGTATCAAAACAAGCATTGGCAAGAAGCAACGCATTCGGATTGGCAAGACCGATATCCTCAGCTGCCGAAATGCAAAGTCTGCGGGCAATAAACTTTGGATCTTCACCGCCGGCAACCATCCTTGCCAGCCAGTATATCGCCGCATCCGGATCACTTCCACGGATAGACTTTATAAAAGCCGAAATAATATCATAATGCATCTCTCCGCCCTTGTCGTAAGCAGCCGGATTCTCCTGCAACCTCTCCACCACTTTTTTATCAGTTATGGTTATCTCCTTTCCCTCTTCAGCGGAAATCACCAGTTCCAGAATATTCAGCAACTTGCGGGCATCACCACCCGAATATCTCAGCAAAGCATCCGTTTCCTGCAAATCAATATGCTTTTCTTTAAGAACAATATCCTCTGTTATTGCCCTGTTGAGCAGGGACAGCAAGTCCTGCTTCTCCAACGATTTCAAAACATAAACCTGACAGCGCGACAGCAATGGCCTTATTACCTCAAACGAAGGATTCTCCGTTGTTGCGCCAACCAGAGTAACAACTCCCGTTTCAACAGCATTCAGCAGCGAATCCTGCTGCGACTTGCTGAAGCGGTGTATTTCGTCAATAAACAAAATAGGAGAAACACTGTTGAAAAAACTGTTTCCTTTCGCCTTCTCAATAACATCCCTCACATCCTTCACTCCGGAGTTAATCGCACTCAAAATGTAAAACGGAGCATCAAGTTTCCGGGCTATTATCTGAGCCAAAGTTGTCTTTCCTACTCCCGGAGGTCCCCATAATATAAACGAAGGAACTCTTCCGGAATCAATCATTCTCCTAAGGACAGCACCCTGTCCCACCAAATGCTTCTGTCCGATGTACTCATCCAAAGTCCTCGGACGTAATCGTTCTGCCAAAGGTTGATTCATCATGTAGCAAATGTCGGATATTAAAATCACTTTTCAAAATAGAAATATGAAAATATTTCACCTAAAAAGTATGTTTAAAAACAATTTTATTGGACAAAATGTAAGAGCAAGCCACCATCAAACACTTAGCACAAGCAAAAACTATATCATTTTGTCAACACATTATAATCTAATAGTATTATAAATATAATGAAACATGTATATATTGGCACCTGTACTACTAAAAAAAAAGATGCTCCCTTCATTAAGAAGAGAGCATCATAAAATAATTAATAATATGTCAAATATTATCTTGAACCACCAGCCCACCAAACGTTTTCAGTATATACATACATACCATCACCACAAGCTTCCTTGATATTCATATTTGATAATACATCTGAAGCACCATATGTAAAGCGTAATGGGAATTTAGATTTGTTCTGAGGATTCTTCAACTCAACAAAAACTTCATTCATTCCTTTCAAACGACGGTAATCTGAATAAGCTTCAACAGACTCACCATTAGCTCCGAAGAATGACAAATATTTCTGAACCATAGTTTCTTTTAATGGATTTGCATCAAACAATGGTTTCACACTCTTGTCGAAATATTCTTCAGCAACAGAAGCACTCAAATCTATATCAGCTTTTATTCCCAAATAATCATTCAATGCAGAATTTACTGTATTCTCATGATTAGCAAAAGCTGCTACAACAGCATCCTTCAATACTTCAGAAGCTTTTTCTTTCTGTCCTAAACGGCAAAGAGCTTCAGCTTTAATAAATAGTAATTCATGATAACTAATCAAATGAGTCGGAGCTGTAATTGCAAAAGAAGCCAAAGAACAGTCATATGTCATAGTTTTCTGTTCCGGTGCTCCATTTGGTGCTGCATACAATTTTGAGCCATCAATAACGACTTCAGTAGGATCACCATACACCGTATTCCAATTTGTACCAAAAGATTGATTCAAACGAGGGTCATTACGTTCAGACAACTTTTCAGCCAAACTTTTACTTGCTCCCAAGCCATGACGACTATACATAAAGTCAAAGAATGGATTAAACTGACTTCCTCCATCATAAACAGCGAATTTACATTCTTCAGCAGCCGAAGCAAATGAATTGTCAACATATGAAAGCACATCGTTCAAAGCCTTTGCCTTATTTTCTGTTTTAGCCAATAAGCGCATTGTATAACGAGCCTTCAAAGCATAAGCAGTTTTTTTCCACAAAGAAGAATTGCCACCATATATAACATCCTGAGAACCCATAGGACCAGATGTTGCCTCGTCATCACCATCAAACAAAACTATTGCCTCATCAATATTCTTCATTATGTCAGCATAAATAGTTTCCTGCTTGTCAATTTCCGGCTGCATATACATAGGTGTTCCCAATTCTGTATAAACACAAGCTTGAGTATATGGTACATCACCAAACAAATCTGTCAAAATTGCAGCATTATAAGCATAAAGTAATTTAGCAACACCAAGAGTCACATTATTTCCTGCCTCAACACCACCTTCAGAACATTTAGCAATAACATCTTTTGCTGTACGGATATTAGAGTAAACAGCCCCCCACATATTATCATAAGTTGCAGGAACATTTGGTTCACCACTACGAATTTCCGCATTGTAAGTCTGATTTTCAACACCTGTCTCCAATTCCATATAAATTGAAGAATATACATTGAAATCTCCACCAACAGCATTAACAGCAGTACCCACCATCAAATCTGTCATCATAAATTTTGAAGTGACAGTTTCCGGGTTATTCTTGTTGTGATTAATATCATCCATCACATCTTCAGTACAAGAGACCAAAGGGAGTGCTGCCAACGCAATGGTCAGCACTTTTTTAGATATATTATTGAATTTCATTTCTACTATTAATTTTTAGAATTTAACATTTACACCAAAACCATAGCTTGAAGTCTGAGGCATTGAATAACGTTCAAATGCACCACCCATATTGTTGTTACCCTGAGATGATTCCGGGTCTAAGTTTGGCAATTCCGACCACAACAAAATATTACGGGCAAATACATTTACATCAACCTTCAACCAATCTTTTTCCAACACAGGATAACTCAATGATATCTCACGCAATTTCAAGAATGAATTGTCATAAATTGAAGATTCATCAATATTGTTGATTGACTGATAATAGTTCTGCCATGCATCAGCACCTTTGATTTCAATATCATTCTTTGAACCGTCAGCCTTGACACCATCAACAATGAAAGATTCAGTATCACGTCCTTCTGTTGCTTTACTCATACCAAAGAAATTTAACAGACCATTTGTACCACTATACATCTGGCCTCCACATTTCCAATCAAATACAGCTGCAAGACTGAATTTCCAAACTCTCAAATCAGTATTGAAGCCTAAAATAAAGTCAGGAGATACACGACCGATAACCTTTGCTTCACCAGCCTGAGGTACACCGTTTTCATCAACAATCAAGTTTCCTGCATCATCTCTTAAATAACCGACACCATAGATAACAGGGAATTTGTCACCAATACCAGCGCGTACCTGCGGAGTGACGAAACCACCCAACATAATACTTTCTACACCAGGAGCCAATTCGTCAACATAATTATCCATCTTAGTCCAGTTCAAACCGATATTCCAGTCAACCAACTTAGTTCTGATTGGATTAACATTGATTGTCAACTCATGAGTATTAGTATGGATACGACCGCCATTAGTCAACAACTCCTGTGCACCTGTAGAACCAGCCAATGGTACATTGAAAATCTGATCTGTTACATTCTGACGTGAGAATGTATAGTTTACAGAGACCAAATTATTAAAGAAACTCAAATCAGCACCAAGTTCATAAGACTTAGTATTCTGAGGTTTCAAATTCGGGTCATATATTACAGGATATGGTGCAAATGCTCCCAGACCTTGAAGAGGATAAGAGATTGGATTTAGCATATAAAAACCACCACCATAAGAAGGTGTATAATAATAGTTATTATAATATTCACCAGCTTGTCCAACTTCGGCATAAGAAGCACGAATCTTAGCATAATTTACAATATCATTCTTCAGCGGCTCAAGCTCTGTCAAAATAAAACCTGCAGAAACTGAAGGATAGAAGAATGAACGGTTGTTACGTGGCATACTTGAAACATAGTCATTACGTCCTGTAACATTCAAATAAAGCATATTCTTATAAGAAGCAGAAACACTACCGAAGAAACCTACAGTACGTTTGCTTCTCTGCATATCATAAGCCTGAACTATTGTTGCATTTTCAATATGATTCCAGCCCGGGAAATTGAAACCTGCACCATATTCCTTATATTGCTTAGACTGATTATGAACAACCTCATTACCTAATAACGCATTAAATGTCCAGTCTTCGTTTATTGTCCAGTCATAATTAACTGTCAACAATGAGTTGAATGAAACATTACTCCATCCGTAGTTAGTAATTTCGCCATTCATATTTGAGCCTTTGTTTCCATAACCCCAAATATCCTGATAATGTGTCGTATAAGAATCCACACCAATCTGATATTTCACATTCATAGTGTGATTTTCTGTATTGAATTTTGTTTTATAGTTAACAAAGCTGTTACCAAAGAAACGGTTTGTCTTTTCAACGAACTCATTATTCTTGACAAACCAAGGAGCAACAGCAAATGATGGATTACGGAATGAATTCATTTCATAAATACTTCCTGCAGTATGATAAGGAATACCGTTCAAATCATAACTGCTTGGAGCAGGATAAACAGTTGCCAGCAATGCATCATTAGCAGCTGGCATCTTATTGATTTTAGAATTGATGAAGCTAGCAGTAGCACCTGTAGTCCAGTTATCGTGCAACTTAACTTCAGCAGTAAACTTTCCTGTATAACGATCCATTCCTGTTTCAGGAATAATACCATCCTGAGTAGTATTACCCAAAGAGAAAGAATAAGAAGCTTTATCAAATGCCTGAGCAACATTGATTGAGTTATTCCATGTAACACCAGTCTGGAAGAAACCACCAATATTGTCATAAGCCTGAGGTGTAGCCCAAGGATCCAAACCTGCAGCAGCTAGCTGTGGCACATAATACTGTCCCTGATGCAAATTTGCACCATTGTTTGTATATTCATTAGCAACATTACCACCATAAGTAGGATCGTTTGCCAAGTCTGAAATAGCAGGACCCCAAGAAGATGAATTATATGGGTCAAATACTCCACCTGTACCCTGTGCAAATTTTGTCTGCACTTCTGGAGTGCGTCCCAAAACATCAAATGAAACATTTGTATTAAATGAAATCTGAGGCTTACCCTTAGCCAAACCTTTTCCGCTCTTTGTTGTGATTACAATAACACCGTTTGAGGCGCGTATACCATACAATGCAGCAGCAGCCTGACCTTTCAATACGTTGATACTTGCAATATCATTAGGATCAATATCCACTGCACGGTTGGCAACGTCTGTACCTGTTACTGAATTACCAGTACTGATATCAGCAGCAGAAGCAACAGGCATACCATCAATTACATACAAAGGAGAGTTATCTCCAGTAAATGAACGTGCACCACGTATTGTAATCTGAGAAGAAGCACCAGGCATACCTGATGAAGGTTTGATTTCAACACCTGAAACTTTACCCTGCAAAGCACCCGCCAAATTTGAATTAGCACCTTTTGTCAATTCATCAGCTTTCAAATCCTGAACAGCATAACCCAAGGCTTTCTTTTCTCTTGAAATACCCATCGCTGTTACAACGATTTCGTCAAGGTTCTGTGTATCATTTTTCAATACAACACTAATATTTGGAGCAACCTTTACTGTCTGTTTTTCCATACCGATGTATGAAATCTCCAATTCTTTACCATCTGCCGGAACTTCCAATGTAAAGTTACCATCAAAGTCAGTAACAATACCAATTGTTGTACCTTTCACAATTACAGAAGCACCAATAACAGGCAAGCCTGTTTCATCAACAACATTACCTTTAACCTGAGTGTTCTGTGCAAAAGCTGTCCCCACACCCATAGACAAGCACAAAGCAGCTAAAGTCAACTTTTTCATCCTAAAAAAACACTTATTTATTAAACATATATATTACAAACCACTATATCTCTTTTGAGATTCTTATTATAATAATTATACATTATTACTGCATAACATTATAAAATATACGCCCAAAACATGTTTATAATTCATGCTTTAAAACACATTTTTTCAAAAACGGGTGCAAAACTATATAAAATATCGACACAAAACAACAATATACAAGTTACAAATCATTAGCCAATACCGTAATATCGCGATATATCATAATGCATAATTATACACCATACTTGCATTTTAAAGAGAATAATTACCACATTTTTAAATTTTGTCAACGCAGAAAGCAAATGCAGCATCATACATTTAAATAATTCATAACAAAACGACACATAAAAAACAGAAACTACAAATTATAAAAAAAACACAAAAAAAGCGCAGAAATACAATATCACTTCTGTATTTCTGCGCTTAGAGAACAATTTAAAACTATTAGAAACCGTATTTTTAAATTTTTAGAATAATATTATTCCTAACAACTACAATTTCTATATAAATATATAAAAAGAGAATCATCAAGGTTCATCTTCCGTAAATCCTGTACGGCGGAAACCTGCCACTTTATAAGTGGTATCACCTTTTACATTAATAAAACAAACGATACTATCGGCAGCCATTCCTCTTGGTGTTGTAGCTTTTCCTTCCAGTATTTTCCCTTCTGTAATGGATAAAGTAACTGCATCTTCAGACAAACCAGTACCTTCCAATGTGACATCTCCAGATGTTTCAAAAGTACGAGCATCATAATTAGTCTGAACTTTTATAGGAGTATTCAATATATTAGCTTGCCCAGTTGAATTATCAGCGAACCACATTTCAGTACTAATATTAGCTGCTGTATTATATGTGCTGACTATAACCTTACTTCCTAACGCATCTTCCCATTCTCCTGCAGCATTCTGAGCTTCCCAGGTAACTACCCATTCTCCTGCCATCTTTTCAACAGATGTGCCACCTGGCTCTGTTTCAGTTTCACAACTAGTAAAGAACAATGCTGAAACAGCAAACATTAATAAAAAATATTTTTTCATAATCTATAAATACTATTTTATTTGTTCATAACAACATGGAACAACATACCTCCTGTATAAGTCGCATCCCATACAACTTGATTAGCTTCAGGATTAAAAGAAGCATTATTCAATGCAGTAACCGAATCTCCCCAACCTGCCACAAAATTTGAAATCATTGAAATCGAATTATCTGCATTCAAAGAACAATATCCAGCAGCAGCATAAGCAGAACCATAACCTGCTCCCTGATCATACCAACCTCCCATGAAATCTGAAACTTGATAAACGCCAGGTGCCAATTCTGTTAATTTTACAGTAAAACTATTAGAGAAATTAGCTATTCCATTATAATCCCTTGTACTCTGCGACGGATCAATTTTATAAGTTCCGTCCATACTAGTAGTTATATTTGGGTCATACACAACAACAGTTCTTTTAATAGAACTATCAAAACCATCCACATTAGTAGCTGAATAAGATACGGTATATACACCTATTTTATTTGTATCAACATTACTATTTACAACCACATCCCCAGTTACATCTGTATCTCCTTCCATAGCTATTACTCCAGGATCATCAAAAACACCTCCAACAGGAACTGTCATAATTTCCTCTCCATTCATTTCAAAAGTAATATAATAAGTTATTTTTGAAGGATCTTGAGAATCTTCACTACAGTTCCAAAATAATAATGGACTGCAAAGGACCAATAAACTCAATAATATTTTTTTCATAATTTGATATATCTCATTGTTAAACATTATTTTTTATCCCACCAAACTTTTTCATTCAATTCCACCTGTTCCGGTGTATTGTCATTCAAATTAACAGCTCTTTGAGGATAATAAAGTCTCTTAATCAAACCATAGCCTAATTGATTAACTAATGGACTAATCAGCTCTCCAGCTGTCAATTTTGTAGGATTATTATACAATTCATTGGTTGGAACAGAAGAAAGTTTAGGATATCCTAAACGACGTATCTCAGCCCAACTTTCTACATTATTCACACAACATAAAGCTGCCCATTTCTGTTTTCCTATCAAAGAAAGTTTTTCTTCAACTGATTTAGCTGAAGACCATGCACAAGGCTTTCCATCTGCATACAAAACAGATCCATCTGTTGCAATTCCTCGTAATTCAAAGTTTGCATCTATGGCATGCTCATATGCAGCTTTAGCTTTTGCATCATCATTAAAGAAACGTAAATAAGCCTCTGCCAAGAAAAACTGCAATTCAGATTGAGTATATAAATAAACTGGTACAGTAGCATTATAAACCGGAAGGCTAAAATCAGCTTTCTTTTTATTATCATTTGCAGTTTGCTGACGTGAACCAGGGATTTCTCCTTCATAAGTTTTTGTATTTGCAGCTGGAGCAAAAACAGTACTTAAACGAGGATCTGAAGTTGAATTCATATATGCTATTATAGGATAACTAGCCACATGATTTCCTGCTAATGATACTTTATTTGTTGTATACCATGGATTACGTCTATCAGCTTGGTCTGAGAAATTGTCAAACATTATATCTCCACTAAAGAATGTTGCTTTAGATATAAGTTCTTTTACTTTTGCACTATTGTCTTGTGCAAAAGAGCCACGCATCAACAACTTTAATCGCAATGCATTAGCAAAACCTTTCCACTGGTTTAAATCCTTATCAAGAATCATATCACCAGAAACAACAGACATATTATTTAATTTAGATTCAGCTTCATCCAACTTTACAAGCAAATCTGCATAAATATCTTCTCCGTTGTCCCATTTTGGCATCGGGATTTCGTTTCCTTTCAAAGCTTCAGTATAAGGAGCCTTATCCATCTGGTCAACCAAAATCTGATAAATATATGCTTTTAAAACTGTAGCAACAAAATAATCACCCCATGCTTCTTCCGTCTCTGATTGTACAATTACATTTTCCAAATCCTTTAAAGCACCAGCATATAAATAAGTATAATCACTACTAAACATATCAATTGTAAATCGATATTCACTTATATCCTGATATTGAGATGCATCTGGAGCTTGCTCAAAATATTGACAGAAAAAGCCTGCGTAATTATACATATTACCACCAACACGTCCAACTAAAAATGTCTGTGCAGAAGGTATAAGCAATTCTGATGATACAGAACCTGGATAGTTTGGATTATGATTAATATCTATATAATCACTACAACCAGTTAATGTAGCAGCAACAGCTGCTACTAATAATATTATTTTTTTCATACTATACAAACTTCTAAAAGATTAGAATTTAACTGCAACATTGAAACCGTATTTACGTGTACTTGGATTTGCTAAGTATTCTCCAAAACGTCCCTCCAAATCATTACCAAATGAAGATGTTTCAGGATCTATAAATGTATTACTCTTCGGAGTCCAAACAAACAAGTTATTAGCAAACAACGAAAGTTTCACACTTTTAAAGAAAGAATCTCTAAACCAAGAATGAGGCATATCCCAACCAAAAACCAATGATCTTAATTTAACATAAGATTTATCAATCAAGAAGGCAGCCGCCAAATCTTCACCACCATCAATCCAATAATTACCGATATTTCCCATTGAAACAGGGGTTGAGTTTTCAACGTAACTTACACTTCCATCTGCTCCAACAACCTTATTTACTGAACCTGGTATAACAAATGGGTTTCGATCATTATATGCTGTCTGAATACCATTACCTGTAAAATATGTTATAGATTTTGTGTTAGAAAACATTAATCCACCTTGACGTATATCCAAATCTGCACCTAAACTAAAACCTTTATAGGTGAAAGTTGTTGATACACCCATTTCATAATCATAATTCATATCACCAACAATACTCAACTCAGACTGCTTTTCTGGTAAACCTGTAGATGCATTTGCTATAATATTTCCATTAGGGTCACGTTGTGCTACCTGTGCCTTATAAACACCAAGAGGCATTCCTTCAATAGCATACATTCCTGTACCACCACTAAAACCATATATAACAGCCTCACCACCCATACCTTCTGGCAAACTAATAACTTTACTGTTATTTTTTGTAAAATTCCAAGATACATCCCAAGAAAAATCTTTTGTCTGAATAGGTGTTCCACTAACTAATAATTCAACACCTTTATTTCCAATTTTTCCCAAATTTATATTCTGAGCAGTATAACCAGTAGCCGGATCCATATCCAATGAGAATATCTGCTTATCAGACTTACGGTCATAATAAGATGCATCAATTGTCAAACGGCCATTAAAAAATCCAATATTAGCACCTATTTCAAATTCTGTTGTAATTTCCGGGCTCAATGCAGGATTTCCCAAAACATTAGACTCAGAAAAAGCATTATAACCATTTAAAGGGAATTTAATATTACCGAAGCCAAGACTCACATCTGTTTGCAGATAATATGGATCAATCATATAGACATCAGCATCATTACCAGTCTGTCCCCAAGCCAAACGCAATTTTCCAAATGTCAACACATCTTTTGATTCTTCAGGGAGCAGTTCAGAAAATACAAAACTACCTGTTACACCAGGATAAAAGAAATTGTTATTACCTTTTGGCAAGGTTGAAGACCAGTCGTTACGTGCAGTCAAAGTCAAATATGCCAAACTTTTATAAGCTAATTCTACTTGACCAAAAACACCTATAAGACGGCGTTTCCATTCATATTCTGAAGTAGTCGGAGCTGCTGATGAATTACTCAAATTATACCAGCCATCAATATCAAGTCCTTGTATTTCAGAACGCAAACGAGAATATTTTCGTTCATTAACATTCAAACCGGCTAATGCATTTAAATGGAAATCATTGAAACCTTTA
Organism: Parabacteroides sp. KHUB-01; assembly: GCF_056640935.1. Classification (NCBI taxonomy): domain Bacteria; kingdom Pseudomonadati; phylum Bacteroidota; class Bacteroidia; order Bacteroidales; family Tannerellaceae; genus Parabacteroides; species Parabacteroides sp. KHUB-01. The sequence goes on from NZ_CM153256.1 coordinate 1,501,958, forward strand.
TCATATGTCAATAAAAGATCATGATTTATCTCTCGCTGACGTATCATCTCTTTACGTACAGAACCTTCTGTATTCAACTGACCATAATTAGGTGTACCCTCATTAGCCATCATCTGCGGAATACCTATCTTCTGCTCACTGTTTGTTGCATCCAAACCTGCACGATAAGTAGCCTTAAACCCTGAAAGAATTTCATAAGAAGCTTCCAACTTTCCATAAGTCTTGTCAGAACGATATACATTCTTTCCATTATTCAATATATAATATGGGTTGGCAACACCATATGGAGTAAAGTAATAATCCTTTTGATTAAATGGATCCTCCAAGTCTTTTAGACCAATGATACTTATATCACGAGGTATCTGATATAAAGAGTTCAAAGCTGTTAAACCTTGACCTGTTGGAGCAAAGTTATTCTTTTGTGATGAATAATTCACAGATGAAGAAACTTCCAACTTATCAAACTTATAACTACCACGCATAGAAAAAGTATAACGATCATATGTATCTGCACGAGTCGGCATTATACCATTATTACTTTGTTGTGATATTGATGCATAGTAATTACCTTTATCGTTACCTCCATTAATTGCAACATCATTTGAATAACGTAAGCCAGTTGAAAAGAAATCCTTAACATTATTTTCTATAGGCAAATATGGCTTTATCTTCTGAGAATTATCATATATATTACCCCAAGGCATCATTGAACCATCAAAGCGAGGACCATAACTTTGATTTTCAATTAATGTATGCAAAGCACCTGAACCCATACCAAACTCATTTTGGAATTCAGGCAATCGTAATACATTTTCAAATTGCATACCAGCATTGTATGTTACTCCTAACCCTTTGTTTTTTTCACCCGATTTGGTTGTTATCAATATCACACCATTCGCAGCACGGCTACCATACAACGCTGTAGCAGCAGCTCCTTTCAAAATTGTCATTGATGCAACATCATTAGGATTAACAGCATTAGCTCCACTACCAAAGTCATAACCTGAATTTAATCCATCTGAAGAAAAATTTGCATCATTTGCCAATGGTACACCATCTATAACGTATAAAGGTTGATTAGAACCACTCAAAGAACTTACACCTCGTATAATTACAGAATTTGAAGCACCTGGAGATGCTGATGCTGAAGATATCTGTACACCAGCAACCTTTCCTGCTAATCCTGAAACAATATCTCCAGTTTGTTTCTTTTGAATATCATCTCCATTTACTGCTGTAGCAGCAAAACCTATAGATTTTTCAGAACGCTTAATACCCATAGCTGTAACAACAACTTCATCAAGCTTCTGTGTATCCGATTTTAAAAGGACTTTTACATTAGAAGAAACAGCTACTGTTTGTTTTTCCATACCGATGTAAGAAATTTCCAGCTGTTTTCCATTAGCTGGAACTTCCAAAACAAAGTTACCATCAAGGTCTGTAACCGTGCCTAATGTTGTACCTTTTACCATAATAGAAGCACCTATAACAGGCATGCCGTTCTCATCAACAACATTACCTTTTACCTGAGTGTTCTGTGCAAAAGCTGTTCCCATACCAATCAACAGGCATAGAGACGCAAGTGTAAACTTATTTTCCATAAACACACTTTTATTATTAAGAATCTGTTTAAATTTATTTATAATTAGTTGTAAATCAGTAGGTTAATTGGAATTTTTTTCGTAACTTTATGATTATCAAGACATTAAAGTTATGCATAAGTACCCAACCAACCTGACTGATAAACAGTGGCAAGTTATAAAAAATATGTTAGACCCCAAAGAAAGATTCAGAAAATATTCACTGCGCTCTGTTTTTGACGGCATCCTGTACATCGTGAAGACCGGCGTGCAGTGGAGAATGCTCCCATCGGATTTCGCTCCGTGGCAGACAGTGTATTACTATTTCAGCAAGTGGAAGAACGAGGGCCTGCTTGAAGAGATCTTCGACACCCTCCGCGGCATTGTCCGCCGTCTTTCGGGCAGGGCGGAGAGTCCCAGCCTTGGGATCATCGACTCAAGGAGTGTCAGGACCTCCCATCATATTGATGGTCAAAGGGGAATAGACGGAAACAAAAAGATAAAGGGCAGGAAGGAGCACATAGTGGTTGACACACTGGGGCTGCCCATGTCAGTGAGAGTCCATCCGGCAAATGTCCATGACAGCGTAGGGGCGGAAGAGGTGTTCGAATCCATGAGATACAAATTCCCGGGGCTGAAACGGATTCTGGCGGACGGAGGTTACAGGGGCGAGACTGTCAGGAACACGGTCAAGAGACTGCTGCATTGCGACCTGGATGTCGTACTCAGGTCCGACAAACGGACGGACAGATTTGTCCCCATGCCAAAAAGATGGATTGTCGAGCGCACTTTCTCATGGCTCGAGAACTTCAGGAGACTGACCATTGACTATGAATACAGGGCCGATACGCACGAAGCCATGATGCATATCGCTGCCATAAAATTATTTTTGAATAAAATTTAAACAGTTTCTAAACATAAATATTTTTCAAAAGAAATAAACTTAAAAAAGCCACAATCAACTAACTCTTTATTTCAACATATTCGTTTAGCTTTTCAAAATTTTTAAACACACATTTCATTTTCAAAAAAAATGAAAACATGGCAAAAATATAAACTTTTTATACATAACACAACTATTTCTTATTTTTTATTAGACTAATAATATTTTAAATTTCATTTTATAACCTACCAAAATAACACAAACAAATACATATTTATAGAAATAGCATAATAGTAGATTTAAAAAAAACAATAAAACTACTATATCGCAATATCTTTTTGTCAAAAAAAAAATACAAATCTATTAGTTGAATAACCATATATATACCTAATAAAAAATATTTATTATGCATAATTTTTTCACTCCTTCACGCCCTCATCTCCCCCCACTTATCAAACTCCTGCATCAGCAGCCACGCCATAGCCTGGGATTTTATGATATACTGACAAGCATGTTCCGGGATTTTAAGATCACCTGTTGGTTTGAAATCCTTGAAACGCTCCATGGCTTCCAGTTTCTGCTCGCGGGTGTGATGGATAATTCCACGGTCCTGCAAAGTTTTGTAGATATATGGCGGGCGAAGCAATTCCAGATTTTCTCCGTTTTTGTAGCGGCGGAAGGCTTCGCGGGCGTATTCCAAATCCCGGTCGGCGGAAGAAAGGCTGTTGTCGGCGGAAAGGGCTTTTTGCTGTTCTTCTTCCTGAATCCTCTTGCGCACCTGTTGGCGAATATCGCTTGTTTTGTATTTTTCAAGCCAGGTTGTGAATGTCCAAAGATTTATTCCGCTAAAGCGTCCTAAACGTCCTTTTGCTCCGTTTTCAAAGCAATATTCTATTTCCTTGCATGTCAGATAAGAATAACACTGAAAAAGGTCTGATACGAGTTTTGCAGAAATTACACCAACCGCCTTTTCTTCATAAGTCTGATAACCGACCATAAAATAGCATTGCACTATCTGGGACGATACAAACTCGGTCAACTCTTTCTGGCTCATATCTTTTATCTTTCTATCATGCATTGCTTTATAAAGCATCATTTCTTCATAACTGTTTTCCATATCACAATCCTCCTCCATCTAATAATCGTTGGGCAATAACACTCGCTTTTTGAGCACATTCCATAGCCTCGTCAACCTTCGATTTCTTTTCTTCACGAATCTTACGGGGCTTTGAATTTTGCTGTTCCAATATCTCCGGAACTGACTGGAATTTCAGGTATCTCCACCAGTTTATCAGACGGCGTTTATAGTCGTTGATGTTAAGCATCGAACCGGTTTCGCCGATTGACACTATGTGCTGTTCAAAATAGTCCATAATTTCTGGCAGCAGTCTTAACACCGGAGATCCTTTCCCGCTGCTTCTGACAACGCTGCTCAGCCATTCTTCGTCTTTCAGAAGCTCGGCATTCCACTTCTTGCAGTTTTCGCTGAATGAGTTCGGCTTTTTAATTTCTTCCTCTGAAACTATAACTCCATTTGCTTCTCGCGCGCACGCGCACGCGGAAGAAGAAGAAGAAGAAGATAAATTTTTTACTTTACTTTCTTTTACTATACTTTCCTTTACTTTACTTTTCTTTACTTTACTTTGTTCATTTTGCGGAACTATTTTTGCATTTTGCGGAGCAATTTCCTCACTTTGCGGAACATTTTTGTGCTTTTGCTCTCCGCAATACATTTTTCTTACTTTTTCTGTAAGATATTCCGGATTGTCAACAGACTTGTTTCTGCGTTTTGTTATCGCCGTGAAAAAGCATATTTGAATTTCTTCGGATGTAAGAATATGGTATTTATTGTATAAATCCTTATCAAAAATACCTTCTTTCAATAAGGAATCCACTATTTTCTGAATTTCATCAGAACTGAATCCCGACGGGAATGTGCAACTGAACACCTTGCAAATTCTATCGTCCCAATCTATATAAAAACTATTCTTATAAATTTTGCATAGCAATTTCAGTATTACTGCGCTTGATGCCATTCCAAAATCACTAATTATCAATAGTATTTTATCATTTTCTAAAAAATCAACGCTAAGCGGGAAATATTGTAATCCCTTTATCATTGTAGCCATATTTAACGTTTTTAAATGATTAGTTTATTAGTTAGCAATTTATCAAGGCTGAAAGCCTTCTTATAGCCCAGGGTGTAAGCCCTGGGTCTGGCATAAGATCGAGAAACGGAGCGCTGAAAGTGCGACACCAAAATCCAATTATTTCGCTCCTTCAGAGCTTGTTTTTGGATGGCGGTTAGTGACCCAGGGCTCACGCCCTGGGCTATGCTAAAGGCTTTCAGCCTTATATCCCTTGTCTCTGTAGCCTTCTCCGTTTCGGGGGATTTGCAATCCACATTATTGGAACGGGATTACAAATCCCGAATAACATACACATTGGATTACAAATCCAATGGAACGGAAGAATCAATTTTCAATTTTCAACTTTCAATTTTCAATTTACTATTGACCGCCCTCACAATCAACCGCACTGTCTTAACCGTCAACAACTCCGACGGCAAAACACGGATAAGCAACCAACCGCAAGCGGCTGCCTCATTGTATTTTTCCATATCACGCAGGAATCCTTCAGGGCGGAAATGGCGACCGCCATTATAGAGACCGCCTTCAACCTCTACGGCAACTTTTGCTTCGATGATTGCAAAATCGAAGCTCCAGTCGCGCGTGGGATGGAAACGGTGCTCCGCAACGACATGAAAGCCGGTGTTGCGGAACACCATATCGTCAAGCGGCGAATAGCTCATTGTAGTCTATCAGGAATTGCTCAGCTTCTTGCTGAGAGTCGAACATTTTCACCTCATACGTGTTCATCCGGTTGTCGAATGCTATCCAGGCATTGTTGGCTTCTTCATAAAAATATCCGTAATCGTGGTGATAATCAAAATGATAAGCACGGCTCAGACGTTCGCCAACATTCAGCTCATTGTACTTTTTCTTTGCCTCATTGTCGAAAAGGCAGGAGTTCATAAACTCCCGCACTTTTTCTGCATTAATCATGTGGTATTTCATAATTACGCAACTTTTTTAGGTTCTACATTGGTGTTTTCTATTGTCAGGAACTTGTCCAGTCCGTAACGCTTGCCTTTCGTGATGTAGAGCAGTGCTTCACGTTCGCAAAGTGACATATCTTCAAGAAGGCGGTCTATCCATGCATATTCATCTTTGCCAAGATGCAGACGTACAGACATATTGGTCGTTGATTCATAATTCACTGAAAGATGGGCATATATAGTCAGCAGCTCACTGTTTCCCGACGGTTGGCGATAATATCCGTCAACAACAAGATTATGATAACTTGTTCCCGTGATTTTTTCAATATGGAATGCAAGGTTTTGCATTGCCAACGCAAATTCTTCGTGAATAGGCGCTTCGTTGAAATAAACTGTGCGATAAGTATCGTCGTTTTTTTCATCAAAAATTTCCATTTCTACTTTTAAGTAGTTACTTTTGACGGAAATTTGGTAAATCGTTTTATTTTTTTCCATAAATAGATGATTTATTAGTTTTACAATTTCCAAACAATGAGTTCACAGAGACACTGAGCATTAATACTATCTTTGCACAATTTCTTAATCTCTGAGCCTCTGTGGCTCTTTGTTTTTTATTTATACTTAATTCCTTAATCTCTTGATTTATTAACTTTTCCATAATCATGCAGCTTTAGGTTCTTCTTTATACTCCACGCATGGAGAATCAATTCTAACTCCTTTCCTAGCCTGTTGTTTCGCAAACATCAGCATCGGGTGCATTATGCGGCGAAGGTCTGCATCGGGCAATCCCTTGCCGACATTTTCCCACCAGAATTTGAAGAGTTCAACATATCCGTCAACGGTAAGAGCTTCAGGTATCAGTTCCATTTCAACGGCGTTCAGTTGCAATGATGCAAGACCAGACGTACGGCGTTCAGCAGCACGGTTGTAGGCTTCGGCTTTTTTCTTCTCGTCAGTAATTTTACTGATACGCTTTTGCGACATCTCGTAATTCTTCTGAAGACGCGCAGCTTCGGCTCTGGCTTTTTCAGCCACACTCCTCAGATACTGTTTCAAAACAACATTGCAATTGTAAGCCGGCGAATCCGTTTTCTTCGGATCAATAGCATTTTCAAGTGCAACAAGCTGCTTTTGCAATTTAGTCAGCGTATCAGTGAACGGTCTGCGTTTTTCGTGCATCGTACGGACTGTACTTGAGCATTCGGAAATGTAGGTGCGGATTTCTTCGGCTAGATTTTCATTCATACCATAAGTTTCAGCTTGAACAAAAAGTTTTTCACCTGTGGTCTTAACAGCAACACTTTTTCCGGCGTTTTCGTTTAAAACGGTCTCAAAAGAATTAAGATTCAATTTGAGCAATTCCTTTTTGTTTTTTTCCATATATTTTGATTTATGGTATTGGTAAGAGGACTATTCCTCTTATCTTATAGTAACAAATATAACGATATATTTTTTAACTACAAAATATTTATACTATTAATTTACAATATATTTAATTTTTTCTGTTATTGTTTTTTTATTTAAAATATGTTTATACCTTAGCACTACTTTGATATACTAGTGCCTATCCGAACCTGTGCGGAAATACGTCCGTATTTATTAACACGCGGGGCAATATATATGACTCCATGGGGTCGGACCTACAAAAAACGCCTTCGGGGCTTTTGAGATATAAATAAGGCTGCAAAATGACGTAACACGACAATCGCAAGCCGTCAGAACATATTTTGGCGGGCAAAAATTTTAAACTTTTGCAGCTATGAGAACATTCATTATTTTATTATTACTGTCAAGTATGGCAAGTTGCCAGTCTTCACGCAAAACCGCCGTGGAAAATATATCTGAAAACAGAAAAATAGAACTGGAGAAATTAAGCACAAGGAAAGTGGATATTCTTCCAAGTAACGTATCAATGAAAATCCCTACGATAAATGGTGTGATCAACGAAAATCCGCCGGGAAGTTCCTACAACGCACGCAAAGGCAACGCATCCGTCAGCGTACGGTTCATACGTGATACCCTTTTTGTTGAAGCTAACTGCGACAGCCTTTCACAAATCATTTGGGAATACGAAAGGAAAATAGGAGAAATGCAAAATTCGGAAATAACCGGCAAAACAGAATCCGAAATTAAAAGCTTCGGTGTTCAGAAATATTTCCTTGCGTCTGCTTTTATCATTGCGATTATAATGCTCTTGAGATATAAAGGAGTATTTCGGAAACCGTAAGCGGACAGATGCGGACAGTGGGAAAAATGGGGGCGGTAACTTTGCAATAGATTTAAACATGGAGACAAGAATTAGAATTGAAGCGCTCCTTCAGAGCTTGTATGTGGGTGGCGGCTGGTGACCCAGGGCTCACGCCCTGGGCTATGCCAAAGGCTTTCAGCCTTATACCTCCGTTCCAACGGATTTGCAATCCGTTGGTTAATATTGGTGGATTTGAAATCCACACCATTGGAAACGGGATTACAAATCCCGAATAAATTTCCATTGGATTGCAAATCCAATGGAACGGAGGCTTTCAGCCTTATCCCCCTTGTTTCTGTAGCCTTGTCAACTCGTTAACTCATAAACTAACAAACTTATAAACTCAAAAACTTAAAAACTTATGCCAGTAAAGTACCGTTTAGTAAAAAGAAAAGTAAGTGACCTCAAAGGTGGTCCGGCAGTTGAAAAATCCTATGCACAGACTGTCTACAACGCAACTATCGAGTTGGAAGATGTCTGTGAACTGGTGTCGATGCGTTCGTCAATGTCGAGCGCAGACGTGAAAAGTATCATCGATTCGCTCAACTACGTGCTTGCGTTTGAGATGAAGAAGGGAAACATCGTAAAATTGGGAGAAATCGGAAACTTCCGCCCGTCCGTATCGTCAATAGGTGCAGGAGAAGGCGAAGAATTCTCGGTGGCAACCAATATGCGAAAGTCAAGAATCGTGTTCACTCCAGGCAAGCTGTTGCAGAATATGCGTTCAGGATTGTCATATTCCGAAGTTGAGCCGGTTGTGGTAACTGAAGTTTGCGACAAGCCTCATTTGGAGTAAATCCACTGAAAAGCAGTATGTTTTGCTTGTTTTTATCATAATTTTTCACTATTTTTATATTATGAAAAACAACGCATTACATATGAAAGAACTGGCGGTTATGTATTTTCCGAACAGCACCGCCAGTTCGGCACGCCGCCAACTAAAGCGTTGGCTGATGCTCAACACTACGCTTTGGGAGTCGCTTCTCGAAGCAGGTTATATCAACGGACAGCGAGTTTTTACGCCGCTCCAGGTTAAGTTAATCTTTAAATATTTGGGAGAACCGTAGTCAATGCCTGTAAATTACAAATTGATCAAAAAGAGCACCGGTAAATTCGGTGCAGAAAAATCCGAAAAATATTATGCAATAATAGCACACAGTGGAACTTTCAATTTAGAAGATGTTTGCGAAGCTGTGGAAAACCGTTCGCATCTGAACAGTGCTACTGTAAAATCCATACTAGACAGCTTCTGTTACATAATTCGTAAAGAGCTTCAAGAAGGGAAGATTGTCCATCTTGGAGAATTAGGTAATTTCCGCCTCTCCATGTCTTCTGACGGAGTGGAAAATCCGAATGAGTTCGGAACAGACAATATCAGAAGCACAAGCCTTATCTTCTGCCCCGGCAAGAAAATCAAACTAAAAAAAGATTCTTTAAGATTCAGACACGTTGCAGAATGATACAATTATATATTGCCGTAACGCTTTGCCTCAGTGGTATAATTTTATTGTTTCTTGGTTTCTGGGTTCCACCACAAGGAGAGATTGATTCTTCTGTCCTGGTTGCCTTCGGTGAGGTTTCGACATTTGCAGGGGCGTTGTTCGGGGTGGATTATAAATATAGGGACAAGAGATCAGATACAAGGGGACAAGGGGAATAATTATCAAGGCTGAAGGCCTTGGGTTTATAGCCCGGGGTGTGAGCCCCGGGTTACGATGCACCTACTCTCCCATCACAGCTCTGAAAGAGCGAGGTTAAGCATCTAGGTGACGCTCCTTCAGAGCTTGTTTTTGGGTGGCGGCTAGTGACCCAGGGCTCACGCCCTGGGCTATAAGAAGGCTTTCAGCCTTATACTCCCTTATTCCTATAGCCTCTGTTCCAACAGATTTGCAATCCGTTGGTTAATATTGGCGGATATGAAATACACATTATTGGAGAACGGGACAATCCATCAAGGCTGAAGGCCTTGGGGTTATAGCCCGGGGTGTGAGCCTCGGGTTACGATGCACCTACTCTCTCATCACAGCTCTGAAAGAGCGAGGTTAAGCATCAAGGTGTCGCTCCTTCAGAGCTTGTATTTAGGTGGTGGCTAATGACCCAGGGCTCACGCCCTGGGCTATGCTAAAGGCTTTCAGCCTTATATTCCCCTTGTTTCTGAAACCTTGTCAACTCGTTAACTCGTCAACTTGTCAACTAAATTAAAAATCTATATGCTATACAACACTATTAAACTATCACCAAATTTCAACTTATCCGAACTAATTCATTCTCAGACCGCTATTGAAAACGCAATAGATAATACGCCTGATGAAAAAAGTTTGGAAAGCCTCAAAAATCTTTGTAAAAATCTTTTACAGCCTTTGCGTGACAAGCTTGGGAAGCCTATTCATGTCACAAGTGGTTATCGTTGCAAAGAGCTTAACCGTCTTGTTGGTGGTGTTCCGACGAGCCAGCACACTAAAGGTGAAGCTGCGGATTGTTATTGTACGGATGGTCCGGAATTTCTGCTTCAAGTTCTTCTCGACTCGGGGCTGGAGTTTGACCAGGCTATTGTTTATAAGAAGAAACGATTCTTGCATTTGTCTTTGAAAAGGAGTGGCGGGAACAGGAAGATGGTTTTAAGAAAGAATTAATAACTATAGAATAAATCCTTTCCGACGGATTAGTCATCAAGGCTTTCATCCTATTCCACAAACTCCAAATAAGTCCAAATAGGATAATGGTCGGAATATTTTATTTTTTCGACAGTGCAATTATATGATTTCATATTAGGTGAATGAAATATATTGTCGATGCGGAACCAGAACATATTTTCGTTGTAAGAAATGCCCAATCCCCTGCCCGATTCCACAAATGAATCTTTCAGATTACCAAGGATTGTGCGGTGAGTGTAAGACACAGGTGTGTCGTTGAAATCTCCACAAACAACGACATAGTCGGTTTGTGCATTTTCAATTTCCTTAGCGATTTTTTCTGCCTGACGTGAACGGATTACAAATGCGGGGCCCAGCTTCTGAAGGATTGTTCCCTTCAGGTCGTTGAAATGCTTGGAATCCATCGATTTCATAAAGTCCTTATATCTTGAACGGTCCTCTGTGGTGAGTTTGAACGATTCGAGATGATTGTTTATGAGGGTAATTTTCTTGCCTTTCACGTTCACCTGGTGAATGGATGAACGGTTGGTGTTGCTTTTATATGAAATCTGACGGCTCTTGGAAATAGGGTATTTCGAGAAAACGGCAATTCCCGTTTTTTCACCGCTTTTGAATATCGAACGGTAGGGATAGGCTTTAAGCGCCTTGAATATTTTTGAACGTGAAGGATAATCGCGCTGGGTGAACTCCACATATTCCTGAAGGCAGATAATATCAGCTCCGGAATTTGCCAGATATGATATAATGGGATTTGCCTCTTCTGAAGTATGCTTTTTGTACGCGAAGCTCATTATATTATAGCTCAACACTTTTATTGTGTTTTCCTTGGGGATATCTTTTTGTGGCGCATTAAGCGGCAAATAGTTTGAAACTGCATGCCAGCAGAGAATCAGTGCAGAAAGGCTGACAAGCATGTTTTTCTTCTTGCCGAAAAACAGCCAATAAAACATAAAGCACAGGGTGGCGAGGGCAAAAAACGGGAAAAGAAGTCCCATATAGGCGAACGGCAAAAACTTTACCGGCGACACACAATCCGAGTATGCCGAGGCAACAAAAAGCAAAGCGCAAATCACGTTTGCCGTCAGCACGAATGAATGTAGCAACCACCTAAGGAACTTCATAATTATCTATCCTCCTCAATTTATTTTTTACTTGCGTCAAACAGCTGTTTTTTCTCGTCGGACGAAAGACTTTGATATCCGGAGCGTTTCAGTTTGTCGAGTATTGCGTCCAAATCTGCCTGTTCGCTGTTTTTGCGTGCGTTGTATTCGTAGTCCGATTCCCGCTTGTAGGAAACATGCATTCGCGGGCGGCGGCGTTTGCCTATGTTTACGAGCACGTCGAGCATTTTGTTCAACGGACGCGTAAGGTCACGGCCCGAATTGTTGTAACTAAGGGCAAACAGCACTCCGAACAATGCGCCTCCGATATGCGCCCAATGCCCGCCGGCATTCTGTGAAGTTACGGAAAGCATATCGAGAAACAGCGAAAACAAAGCCAGATAGAGAAGACGGACACGGCCGATAAAAAGAAGGTCCACAAATCCGTTTTTCCATATCAAGGCTATCGAAAATACTATTGCCATGACCGATGCTGAAGCTCCGAGCAGCGAGCTGAAATCTACCACATTGCGGAAATATGGAAAAACATTGTATGCCACCATGAAGAGCAAGGCTCCGGCAATTCCTCCGAAAAGATATACTCCCAGCAGCTGGCGCTCGTTCATATAGTCCAGAAACATTTTGCCAAACCAATAGAGCCAAAGCATATTGAACAGGATGTGCAACACATCATAATGTATGAACATATATGTGAATATTGTCCACGGACGTGTTATGAAGACTGCCGGCGATGCCGGAAACTCCAGATACTGCAGGATGAAATCTATATTGGTGTTGAACAGGGTGCAGAATATTCCTATCACCCGTATCAGCAGAAACACGGCAACATTCAGCCATATCAGGCGTGTGAGAATGGAGCCCTGGCGGAATGTGTTGCGTATGTTAGTAAAAATATCTTCCATTTTTGAAATCCTTGTTTTTCCAATATTTTATAAGTACGTATCCGAAAAGCATACCTCCGAGGTGCGCGAAATGGGCAACACTGTCGCCACTGAAATTTGCCACGCCCATAGTCAGTTCGGCAAGACCGTAGAATATCACAAAATATTTTGCCTTAATAGGTATCGGTATAAACATAAGATATAAAGGTACGTTTGGGAAAAGCATACCGAACGCAAGCAATATGCCGAACACTGCTCCGGAAGCTCCGACTGTAACAAAGAGGTCATAGAATTCCGGCTTTGTGAGTATTCTGCCTCCGCCGATGTTTATCATTTCCTGAGGTGCGGATATAACATCACGGAAATCGTAAAGCCATGTAAGTTCCTGGATTATTCCGGCACCAATGCCCGTTACCATATAAAATATAAGAAAGCGTTTCGGTCCCCACACATTCTCAAGAACACGTCCGAACATATAAACTGCAAACATATTGAAGAATATATGCGAGAAGCCGGCATGCATAAACATATATGATACAAGTTGTATGATATTGAAATCCGGAGCCAAAGGGAAGTGAAGACCTAAAAGGGCTGTGAGGTCGATTCCCACACGAGGAAGGGCAAGACTTGCCACCCAGAAAAGGAAATTGATAATTATAAGATTTTTTGTTACAACCGGGATTTGATCCAAAAATCCTCCGCCATTCTGATTCATCATAATTCTATAAAACGATTTTTCTGTTTTTCAAACTTTCAATTCTTTCTCTTATTCAGACAAAGGTATATAAAAAAGTGGAAGTTGCAAGACGTTTTATACGCCAAGCAGTAACGATAAAAGACTCAAAAACATAAAAAATGGAGAAAAAAACAACTTCGGACAAAAAAAGACTCTATTTCTTTTGTTTACAAGCAAATAAAAAGTACTTTTGGGCGGGAGATAGATTGAGGGAACCAAGGAGATAATACTTGTTTCCTGAAATCTTGTTAACTTGTTGAGGAGTTAAGTAGTCAAGGAGTTAAGTAGTCAAGTAGATAATACTTGTTTTCTGAAGCCTTGTTAACTCGTCAACTCGTCAACTTGTCAACTCAAAAACTTAAAATAATTTTTCTATGAACAAGACAGATTTCATCAACGCCGTTGCTGAAAAAGCAGGCTTGAGCAAAGCTGATGCAAAAAAAGCTATTGATGCTTTTGTTGAAACAGTATCTAACGAAATGAAAGAAGGCGGAAAAATCGCGCTTCTAGGTTTTGGTACTTTCTCCGTATCTGAGAAAGCAGCTCGCAAAGGTATCAATCCTAAAACAAAAGAAACTATTGAAATTCCAGCTCGCAAAGTTGTGAAATTCAAACCGGGAAGCGAACTTAACGAAAAAGTCAACTAATCAGGCTAATAGTTTTAAAAATGTTCTATATCAAAGGCGTAGGGAATTACAATCCCTACGCCTTTATTTTTTCCGGCGAAGCTCTGCTATTGAATATGTTGAGATAAAAACGTAACTTTGCAGGGGAAAAAGCACAGAGACACAAAGACACAGAGTTTTTTAATATACTTTGAAATTTAATTCTCCGTGTCCATGTTTCAACAAAATAAAAACTTATTAACTCAAAAACTCAAAAACTCAAAACATATGATTATTGAAAAGCAAATATCCAACTCCGTAATTACGGCTATAAAGGAACTGTACGGTGCGGAAGTGAACGAAGCACAGGTTCAGCTGCAAAAGACTAAGAAAGAATTCAAGGGACATCTCACTCTTGTTGTGTTCCCATTCTTGAGAATGTCGAAAAAATCCCCGGAGCAGACAGCTCAGGAAATCGGCGAATATCTGGTGAAAAACGAACCGGCTGTTGCCGAATTCAATGTAATCAAAGGATTCCTGAACCTTACGGTTGCCTGCGGTTGCTGGATTGAGCTTTTGAACGACATCAACTCTCAGGAACACTATGGCATTGTGAATGCCAACGAAAATTCTCCTCTTGTGATGATTGAATATTCATCACCGAACACTAACAAACCGCTTCACCTGGGACATGTGCGTAACAATCTTTTGGGTTACAGCTTGTCTCTTATAATGGCTGCAAATGGAAACAAGGTGGTGAAGACTAACATCGTCAACGACCGTGGTATTCATATCTGTAAATCTATGCTTGCATGGAAGAAATGGGGTAACGGAGCAACTCCTGAATCAACAGGAAAGAAGGGCGACCATCTTATCGGTGACTTCTATGTGCTGTTCAGCAACAAACTGAAAGAAGAGACTGCTGCTCTTGAAGCTAAAGGCATGACTAAGGAAGAAGCTGAAGCTGCTTCACCATTGATGCAGGAAGCAAGGGAAATGCTTCGCAAATGGGAAGCTGGCGACGAGGAAATCCGCTCTCTTTGGAAGATGATGAACAGTTGGGTTTATGCCGGATTCGACGAAACTTACAAGATGATGGGTGTTGGTTTCGACAAGATTTATTATGAATCTGAAACTTATCTGGAGGGACGCGACAAAGTGCTTGAAGGTCTTGACAAAGGTATTTTCTATCGCCGCGAAGACGGTTCAGTATGGGCTGACCTTACAGGCGACGGACTTGACGAAAAGTTGCTGCTTCGTGCTGACGGTACTTCTGTTTATATGACTCAGGATATCGGTACTGCAAAACTGCGTTTCGATGATTATCCTATCAACAAGATGATATATGTTGTAGGTAACGAGCAGAATTATCACTTCCAGGTTCTTTCAATCCTGCTTGACAGACTTGGCTTCGAGTTTGGAAAAGGTTTGGTTCATTTCTCTTACGGTATGGTGGAACTTCCTGAAGGTAAGATGAAGAGCCGCGAAGGTACAGTTGTTGATGCTGATGATTTGATGGAAGAAATGATTAATACTGCACGCGAAATTTCTCAGGAATCAGGCAAACTTAATGATTTGTCTGCTGAAGAAGCTGAAAATATCGCACGCATCGCAGGTTTGGGAGCGCTGAAATATTTCATCCTGAAAGTTGACCCACGCAAAAATATGACTTTCAACCCGAAAGAATCTATCGATTTCAACGGAAACACCGGTCCTTTCATCCAATATACTTATGCACGTATCAAGTCTGTACTTCGTAAGGCTGCAGAACAGGGTATCGTTTTGCCGGAATCTTTGAACGGCAATATCACAATCTCTGAAAAAGAAGAAGGTTTGATTCAGATGATAGCAAACTTTGCTTCTGTGGTTAAAGAGGCTGGCGATACATATAGCCCTGCATGCATAGCAAACTACGCTTATGATTTGGTGAAAGAATATAACCAGTTCTATCACGATTTCTCAATTCTTCGCGAAGAAAACGAGGATATGAAGATGTTCCGCCTTGTTCTGTCGGCTAATGTGGCTAAGATAGTAAAGGAAGCTATGGGATTGCTTGGCATTGAGGTTCCGGAAAGAATGTAAAGTTCATAAACAAGGAGACATAAATACAAAAACGGATACATCGGTTTTGTCTAATATGACTTACTGATGTATCCGTTTTTATTTTTGCTATGCAACTACGATTAAGCAGAATTATTATTACAATCCATTGATTTCGTCAATAGTCAATCCGGTGATTTCAACTATATCTTCTATGGGATAGCCTTTATCTAACATTTTACGGGCATGGGATAGGCGTTCCATATTTCGACCTTCAGTTCGACCTTCAGTTCGACCTTCAATTCGACCTTTGGCTAATCCTTCTGCTCTGCCAATTTCTAGTCCTTCTGCTTTTCCAATTTCCAATCCTTCTTCTTTACCTTCCTTCAAAGCCTGTTCCTTCATATAGTTCCAGGTGTTATAATTATCGCGATAAACTTTTAGGCATGCCTCATATTCGTCCCGCTCTTTCTTGTTCATATTGACAATACGGGCTAGCTCTTCCAGACGCTGGAAAAGTGCCTTCTGCCCCTTGAACTCTAAAGATTCCAATTTTTCCATGTACTTCAAATTATATAGCCAATAATCCAATGGCGTTTCACATTCACTTTCTGTTTTATTGAACAGTGGGAATTCTATAAAGATTTCCCTTATCATTTTCGATACCGGTTTCCCCGTTTCTTTATCGGCTAGAATTATGTCCGTCTTAACTTTGTCGGATTTACCGCTCTTGAAATTCAGGAAAAAAATCCCATAAACAGGGACAATATCGAATTTCCATCTGTCACCTATCCGGTCCTGTCCGGCTATTGCCCTACAAATATAATAAAGACCACGTTCATAAATATACGGCTGATTGCAATTTTGCATTTCCACAAGGAAAATACTTCCGTCTTTATCTTTACATCTGAGATCAAATAGTGCAGTCCTTCCATCTGCTGTTTCCGGAGGCAATTCATTGTTCATATACTCCAAATCTTCGATATGTCTCTCGCCTTCCAATAAATCATTGAGCAAATCTATGAGCAGTTCTTTACTGTTTTCCTGTCCGAAAAGAATTTTGAATCCTCTATCTACAAATGGACTTATAAATATTCCTTTTTCCATAATTATGGTTTTTAATGTTAATACTGCAAGTATAGGGAAAATAGACAGGAATTCAAAATCTGAAAGAAACAAAAAAAGAGGAGAATCTTTCGACTCTCCTCTTTCCTATCTTAGAGCGGAAGACGGGGCTCAAACCCGCGACCCCCAGCTTGGAAGGCTAGTGCTCTATCAACTGAGCTACTTCCGCAATACTAATTGAAAACTTGAAGAGTGGGCAGTGATGGATTCGAACCACCGAAGGCGTGAGCCAGCTGAGTTACAGTCAGCCCCATTTGGCCACTCTGGTAACTGCCCCTCTTGTTCTCAATTGCGATGCAAAGATAGATATTAATTTTTTAACTTGCAAGAAAAATCTATCATTTTTATTGCAGTAATTGCAGCTTCATCGCCTTTGTTGCCATATCTACCACCTGCACGATCTTCAGACTGCTGCATGTTATCTGTAGTTAACAATCCGAAAATGAATGGGATATCATACATCAGATTAAGTTCTGTGATGCCTTGAGTAACACCTGAACAAACATAATCAAAATGTGGAGTATCGCCTCTTACGACGCATCCCAAAACGATTATGGCGTCCAATTCTTTGCTTTCAGCAAGTTTTTTTGCTCCAAAAGTCAGCTCGAAACTTCCCGGAACTCTCTTTACAATGATATTTTCAGGTTTCACACCGTGCTTTTCCAAAGTGTTGCAAGCGCCTTCAAGAAGCTTTTCTGTAATATTTTTATTCCATTCGGCAACAACAATGCCAATATTCATATCCGAAGCGTCTGGAACGCTGTTAAAATCATAATCTGATAAATTCTGATAAGCTGTAGCCATTATTTTGAGTTTTTAAATTTGTACATTTTTTGTTTTCTACACTGAATAAGGATATTCTTCAATGTTGTTTTCCTTTTTATCCTTATATAAAAAAAAGACACAGAAGACACTGAGATTATTTTCTCCGTGAGTTCTGTGTCTCCGGTTTTATTATGAAATATATTCCTTGTTATTTCACCTGTGCTGATGCACGAGAAATATATTTGTCGATATCAGAAGCTTCAAGTGAATTGTAATATTTTTCCTTGATAGTTGTATATGCCTTAACTGCATCTGAATATTGATTCAAGCTTTCGTAAGCAATTCCTGCTTTTTTCAGATATGCAGGACTTACAACTTCGTTGTTTGCTGATTTTGCAGCTTTCTCGAAATAAGAAATACCTTCCTTGGCATTGCCCATATTCACATAGCAGTCACCAATCAATCCGACAATTGCCGGAGAAATCATATTGTCGCTTGCGCTGAATGACTTCAACATATCCATAGCCTTTTCATATTCTCCCATTTTGTAATAGCAGATTCCGGCATAAGCTTTTGCCAAGTTTCCGGCATCTGTATTTCCATACTGGTCAATGATAGCAGTGAAGCCTAAATAATCTGTTCCGTTTCCATTCAAAGCCAGGGCGAATGAATCTCTTGCAAAATACTGTTCTCCTTTGAACAAAGCAGCTTCAGCTTTTTTCTGCTGCGGAATAGCATATCCGTGTTTATATCCCAAAACAGCAGCAACAATCACAGCAACTGCAACAATGGCGAAAATAATCTTTTTGGAATGAGTTTCAATGAACAATTCAGATCTAGATACGAGTTCTTCAACTTCAACTAACTCCTTTTCTGGTTCCTTTCCTTTAGTTGTCATAATTTATTTATAGTTATTATTTTATTAATTTCCTTTTCATCAAACTGTAAGAGATGCTTGCATATGATGCTTCTTTCTCATACAAAGCGCAAAAGTAGTTTTTTTTGCTGAATAAACGATAAATAGAAGTATATTTTTTACATTTGCAGGCATTAATATCTCTCAAAATGATTCTGAAAAAGCTTTCTGTACTCAATTATAAAAATATCGCTCAGGCAGAAGTTGAATTCTCTCCGAAAATGAACTGTTTCTTCGGAAACAACGGAATGGGGAAAACGAACTTCCTGGATGCTATATATTACCTTTCGTTCTGCAAAAGCCATAAAAACACCCCAGATTCCCAGATAATAAGGAACGGGGAAGATTTATGCGTTCTGCAAGGACTATATGATTATGAACTGAGAGATGAAGAAATTTTCTGTGCGATAAGAAACAGGCAGAGGAAACAGTTCAAAAGAAACAAAAAAGAATATGACAAGCTGTCGGAACATATCGGCTTATTGCCGCTGGTAATGGTTTCGCCGGCTGACTATGACCTTATCCAAGGTGGCAGTGAAGAAAGGCGCAGATTCATCGACCTTATCATTTCGCAGCAAAGCCCTAATTATCTGCATGCTCTTATCAACTACAACAAGGCTTTACAACAAAGAAACTCCCTGCTGAAAAACGAAAGCACTGATGCTTCGCTCTACGAGGTTCTGGAAATGCAACTTTCAATGTATGGAGAAATTATATATGATATGAGAAAAAAGACGGTGGATAAGTTTCTGCCAGTGTTTAATTCTTATTATCAGAATATATGCCAGTCTGCCGAAACTGTAAGCCTGAACTATGTTTCTCAATTATCAGAGAATAATCTTGCAGAAAAGCTATGTAACACACGTCAGAGAGATTTGATTCTGGGTTATACCTCATCAGGTATTCACAAGGATGAGCTGGAAATGAATCTCGGTTCATCACTGATAAGAAAAGTTGGCTCACAAGGACAAAACAAAACTTTCCTGATTGCTCTTAAACTAGCACAGTTCAGTCTTCTTGCAGAGAATGGAAAAACCTCTCCTATCCTTCTGCTAGATGACATTTTCGATAAGCTGGATGCTATGAGGGTAGAACAAATTATCAAGCTCGTAAGCGGCGACTCTTTCGGCCAGATTTTTATCACTGATACTAACAGAAAGTATCTGGATGCTATACTTGCCGCTATGGAACATGATTACAGACTGTTCAAAGTTGAGCAAGGAAATATTCATCAACTTAACGTCAACGAAAAAATTTAATATCTATGCAAAGGAGAAATACACAATCTATTGGCGAGGTACTGAGAGATTTCTTTGAAGACAACACTGAAATCTATGAAAAAATAATGAATATAAGAATAAAACACGCATGGACCGATACTTTGGGACCGGTAATAAATCAATATACCACGAATCTATATGTTGAAGATAGAGTCCTTTATGTTTCTCTATCATCATCAGTATTAAGAAATGAACTTATGCTTACCAAAAACAAACTAATTGCCAGCTTGAACAAATATGCCGGAGCAACAGTCATAAATGATATCGTCATCAGATGAACACGCTCCTGAATTTCGGCTTAATTTGTAAATGTTATTGCATTATTGGCAAATAAAGTAAGTTTCAAACATAATATCTTTGCAGCAAAGAAATGAAACTTCTTTTCATAAATATATTCCTATCTCAGTAGAAACCAGATTCTACACAAATGTAATGTGGTTCATTTCACAAAACCCTAATTATGTAAAATCGGGATAGGTATGGCAGGCAGCAAGGATTCTGTTTTTGAAAGAGAATCGGAGTTGCCTGTTTTGTTATTGCATGGAGAGAAAATCGTCCGGAGAATAAACAGGTATATCAGAAACTAAAAAATCCTTTATATTACGAGTAATTATCAAATCGCACTGAGAATTAACAGCTGCATAATGCTGCATAGCATCCTCAATATCTTTAAAACGAGAAAATACAGACAAACTTTTTCTAACAGTAAATTCATCTATAGTAGCTATTTCAACTATAGAAGAAAATTGCCTTAACACTTGGACTAAATCTTCATAGTTTAACTTCCTGCCCAATAAATAAGAGGCTGTAGAAAAAGATATAGGAGCAACAACAGCTGTATATTTTCCCATATCAACCAATGAGAATATTTTCTTTGCTGCCAAATAGAAAGGTTCTCTATGAGCCAACAAATCAATCATTACATTTGTATCAATAAATATTCTATTTTTCATTTATATTTCTCCCCTAAATAATCTTGATATGCTTTTTTATCATCAAAATCAGATGGAAGATTTAAATCAACACCTAAACTTTCAACAAAAGCAGTCACTTTTATATCATTCTTTTCATTTTGAGATTGACGAATAAATTTACGCATAAAATCCTCCACCAATCTATTTAAATTAATATTACGTTGTCTTGCATACAATTCTGCTTGTTGCAAGACATCTGAATCTATTTGAAATATTTTTGAACTCATATTTTTATATTATGATTTATTTTAAAAATAATAAATACGCCACATTTTGAATTACATCTTCACTATCCAAATATAGTGAAAGACAAACGCAAAGCAAAATCAAAAATAAGTTTTTTATCTTGTTATGCCTAACCGTATCCTATATTATTCAAATATACGCCTAGATATTCAAATCTGTTTATCAAAATATCAACACAAAACAAATTCACTATTTTTTGACATTATGTCAAATTAACTCTCTGAGAATCGATTTTTTCGGATAAAAGTACAGAGAGATTAAATTTATCGCAAGGAGAAAGAATTAAGCATTTACAACTTATCACATTTAAATGCTAATTGCTATTAAACAATCAGCCATTTTTAATTATATACGAACGAAAAATCAAGGTTTGTAAGAAACAAAAAGACAAAACCAATCAAAATGTCAAATACAAAAGGGTTGGGAAAATGTGTAGAAATAAAGAGAAAAACAGTGTTTTACTTCACTTTCCAGGTTCATTCCATACGTGACAACACCTTATTTCCCTCCTTTTCCAATTTATATATAGACATATTTGGATATATTTACTTTAGTAGCTGGGTTTACTACAGTAAATAAATAGAAATGGGGCCGTAAATACGTAAACTTTCTTCCGATAAGAATTTAGGACAAACTCCTCATTACCTAATTTTTATATTAAAAACGCTCTGAATTGAAAAAGATGATATTAGCAAAAACATCGTTTTTAATAAATAATGTCAACAAAATATTGAATTATTTATCATTATGCGTACGCTTCATTTACAAAAGCAAAAGCCGGGTGAAACAATCCACCCGGCTTTATTTATATCAGAATATATTGTTAACGAATTATTCGCCCAACAAAATTTCCATAATCTGGCAAGCAGCTTTAGAAACTGAAGTACCAGGACCAAAGATAGCAGCAACACCAGCTTTATACAAGAAGTCATAATCCTGAGCTGGAATTACACCACCAGCGATAACGATGATATCTTCACGGCCAAGTTTCTTCAATTCTTCGATTACCTGAGGAACCAAAGTCTTGTGACCTGCAGCCAAAGAAGAAACACCCATTACGTGAACGTCGTTTTCTACAGCCTGACGAGCAGCTTCTGCCGGAGTCTGGAACAATGGTCCCATATCTACGTCGAAACCACAGTCTGCATAACCTGTAGCAACAACTTTTGCACCACGGTCGTGACCGTCCTGACCCATCTTAGCGATCATGATACGAGGCTGACGACCTTCT
Source organism: Parabacteroides sp. KHUB-01 (assembly GCF_056640935.1). Taxonomy (NCBI): domain Bacteria; kingdom Pseudomonadati; phylum Bacteroidota; class Bacteroidia; order Bacteroidales; family Tannerellaceae; genus Parabacteroides; species Parabacteroides sp. KHUB-01. The sequence goes on from NZ_CM153256.1 coordinate 1,524,301, forward strand.
TTCTTAGCAAACTCAGCTGTAAGCTCGCAAGCACGCTGGAAGTCTGCGTCTGTTTTAGTTTCTGATGAGTACACGCCTGAAATTGTTCTAATGATTGCTTTATAACGACCAACAACTGCTTCGCAAGCATCAGAGATTTCACCCAAAGATGCACGCAAACCTGCTGCTTTAACAGCCAAGTCAAGCAAGTTGCCTTTACCAGTCTTAACACATTCAGTAATTGCAGCCAAAGCTTCCTGAACTGCTGCTTCATCACGGTTAGCACGCAACTCTTTCAACAATTCAATCTGTTCGTTACGAACTGCTGTGTTATCGATTTCAAGGATATCGATTGGATCTTCTTTTGGCAAACGATATTTGTTAACACCAACGATAGTCTGAACACCAGAGTCGATACGAGCCTGAGTACGTGCAGCAGCTTCTTCGATACGCATCTTAGGAAGACCTGTTTCGATAGCTTTAGCCATACCACCCATGCTTTCGATTTCCTGGATCAAAGCCCAACCTTTGTGTACCAATTCGTTTGTCAAAGATTCTACATAGTAAGAACCGCCCCATGGGTCGATCTGTTTGCAGACCTTAGTTTCTTCCTGAATGTAGATCTGAGTGTTACGAGCGATACGAGCAGAGAAGTCTGTTGGCAACGCGATAGCTTCGTCCAATGCGTTAGTGTGCAATGACTGAGTGTGACCCAAAGCAGCAGCCATAGCTTCGATACAAGTACGGCCAACGTTGTTGAACGGATCCTGTTCTGTCAAAGACCAACCTGAAGTCTGTGAGTGAGTACGCAATGCCAATGATTTAGGATTCTTAGCGCCGAAGCTCTTAACAATCTTAGCCCACAACATACGAGCAGCACGCATCTTGGCAATTTCCATGAAGTGGTTCATACCGATTGCCCAGAAGAATGACAAACGTGGAGCAAATGCATCGATGTCGATACCAGCGTTAACACCAGCACGAAGATATTCCAAACCGTCGCACAATGTGTAAGCCATTTCGATATCAGCTGTTGCACCAGCTTCCTGCATGTGGTAACCTGAGATAGAGATTGAGTTGAACTTAGGCATCTTCTGTGATGTATATTCGAAGATGTCAGCGATAATACGCATTGAGAATTCAGGTGGGTAGATATATGTGTTACGCACCATGAACTCTTTCAAGATATCGTTCTGGATTGTACCAGCCATTTCTTCCAATTTAGCGCCCTGTTCCAAACCTGCGTTAATGTAGAATGCCATAACAGGAAGAACGGCACCGTTCATTGTCATAGAAACAGACATCTTGTTCAATGGAATACCGTCGAACAAAACTTTCATGTTTTCCAATGAACAGATAGAAACACCAGCTTTACCAACGTCACCAACAACACGTTCGTTGTCAGCATCGTAACCACGGTGTGTAGCCAAGTCGAATGCTACAGACAAACCTTTCTGACCAGAAGCCAAGTTACGGCGATAGAATGCGTTAGATTCTTCAGCTGTTGAGAAACCGGCATACTGACGGATTGTCCAAGGACGCAATGGATACATTGCGCTATACGGACCACGCAAATATGGAGGCAGACCTGAAACGAAGTTCAAGTGTTCCATGCCTTCCAAGTCTTCTTTTGTATAAACCGGCTTCACTTCGATGTGCTCCGGAGTTTTCCAATTGGCTTCGATGCCATTGGCTTTAGCCCATTCAGCTGCGTTAGTAGCAGCAAAACCGGCGTTTTTAATATCTATATCTTTAAAATTTGGTCTCATAGTATAAATTATTTAAACACAGAATTACTTAAATGTTTATGGAAACTTATTGTCTCTGTGTTTCAATTAAAATTATATTCCAAGTTTAGCATTGAATCCCTTTAATGTTTCCAATACATTGCTCTTGACATTGATGAACTGATCAATACCCTGAGCTTTCAAGTCTTCCATGCAAGCAGGAGCACCAGCTACTACGAACTGAGCACGACCAGCCAAAGCCTTGAATGCAGCAGGAGCCAATTCAGCATATTCATCATCGCTTGAGCACAAAACTACGATGTCAGCACCTGCATTTACAGCTGCTTCAACACCAGCTTCAACTGTATCGAAGCCCAAGTTATCGATAGTCTTGTAGCCTGCACAAGCAAAGAAGTTGCAAGAGAACTGAGAACGAGCCAAACGCATTGCCAAGTTACCGATAGTCAACATGAATGCTTTAGGAGTCTTACCGCTCTTTTCTGTTGCCAAACGCAAAGCTTCAAAGTCAGAACCACCACGAGAGAAGTCAAGTTTAGTTACACCTTCGCAACCACAATCATTGTGAGCAGCGCCAGCGCAGCAGCAAGCACCTTCTTCTTTCTTAATCTTTTCAGCAGCAACTTCTGTGAAGTTAGGGAACTGGTTAGTACCAAGCAATGTTTCACGACGAGTTGCAACTGCTTTATGACGTTCAACGTTTGAAGCGTTAACAGCAGCCTGGATTTCACCAGCATTAGCCAATGCACCGAAGCCACCTTTTTCTTCTGTTTCAAGGAACAATTTCCAAGCAACATCAGCAATTGAGTTAGTGAACACTTCAACTGTGTATGAACCTGCAGCAGGGTCAACAACTTTGTCGAAATGACATTCTTCCTTCAATAACAACTGCTGGTTACGAGCGATACGTTCAGCAAATTCATCCGGAGTTTCGAATGTTTCGTTATATGGACGAACTGTGATTGAATCAACACCTGCAATTGCAGCAGACATTGCTTCAGTCTGAGAACGAAGCAAGTTAACGTGTGCATCATAAACAGTCATGTTCCACTGTGAAGTCTGAGCATGAACAGCCATTTTACAAGCACAGTCACAAGCAGGTTTATAAGCTGCAACGATTTCAGCCCACAACCAACGAGCAGCACGGAACTTAGCGATTTCCATGAAGTAGTTAGAGCTGATACCGAAGTTGAATTTAATAGCTTTAGCGACTTCATCAACAGAGAAACCAGCATCTGTCAATTTAGCCAACAATTCATTACCCCAAGCCAATGCATAACCTAATTCCTGAGAAATGTAAGCACCTGCATTGTTCAATTCAAATGCATTAACGGCCAAAACTTTGTACTTAGGAAGAGCTTTACCTGCTTTGAGCACAGCAGATGCAGTTTCAACCCAATTTTCGTTCTTTTTGCCTTTGATTAATGGTTTTTTGAATGGGTCATAGTTTACAGAACCAACGCATTTAGAAGCATCAACGCCTTTTGAAGCGAAATATTCTGCCAAAATGCCGATTAGTTTTTCAGCTTTGCACAAGCAAGTGTTGAAGTTCAATTCAACACATTCCGGACAGATGCCATCCAACAATGCAGCGATGTTTTCAGCAGTTACATCGTCGCCCTTAATGATGAAACCTAAAGAAGTTACACCTTTGTTAAGAACGTCCAATGCTTTTTCGTTAGCAGCTTTTACACAAGAAACTTCAATGTTCTGGCGAACATACCAATTGTTGTCTTTTTTTGTACCTCTAACAAATGGGAATTCACCAGGAAGAGATGTTGTTGTGTTCAAACCTTCCAAATCTTCCAAACGATAGAAAGGATTTGCATTAAATCCTTCTCCTGTTTTCCAAACAAGCTTTTTCTCAAACGGAACGCCTTTAAGGTCGGCCGTAATCTTCGCAACCCATTCTTCTGTTGAGACCGGGGCGAATTCAGAGAAAAGTTTTTCTTTTTGTTCTGCCATAATAATAGTTATTTATAATACTGGTATTAGTAATTATTTTTATTATTTCAAATTTCGAAAGTAAATCAGCAAGTAGTTAACAAGTTTTGCTTTGCCAGCAAACAAGAAGTATTAATCTAAAGTCCTCCAAACTTCTTGACTACTTAAAGCAAGTTTAACTTTACGGAACTCGAGTTTATTCTTATTACTGTGGCAAAGGTAAAATAAATAATTTTCTGGCAAAAATATTTGGTTAATTAAAATAATCACTATATTTGCAACGTCTAAAGAAAAACGGACATTATATACAAATTATGATATGGCGCTTTCGTCTAGTGGCCTAGGACGCCGCCCTCTCACGGCGGAAACTCGGGTTCGAGTCCCGGACGCGCTACTAACAAAAAGGCTTCTGATAGTTGATATCAGAAGCTTTTTTGTTATACATACAAGTTTTGTATGATTATAATAAAACTCAAGTTTCGCAAGCTCAACTTACAGACAACAAGTTGACAAGGAGACGAGTTAACAAGGTTTTTAGATAATAAATTGTAAAGTTACAGTTGTTTTGACCTTGTCAACTTGCCCCTGAAGCCTTGTTTCCTATAAAAAAACTCGAGAACTTAAACAAACAATATATATAATGAAAAAATTCATATTATCGCTATCGCTTGCCGGGTTACTTTTGGGTGCAAGCAGTTGTACAGACAAATCAACCTCAGAAGCAAACAATGCTACTTTGATTCCAATTCCTCAGGAATCTGTTTTCGAAAATCAGTATTTCACCTTAAACCAATCAACCATAATTGGTACCGATCAGAATGATGAGCTAAAAAACATCGCTCAATTTTTGAACAACAAAATCGAACCTGCTTTCGGTTTTAAACTTGATGTTAAGGAAAAAGGAGATATTACATTTTCATTAATCGATGATGAAACTCTTGGCAACGAAGGTTACAAACTGAAAATAACTTCCGGTGGTATAGAAATATCGGCATATAAACCTGCCGGTATATTCTATGGTGTACAGTCAGTTTTACAGATGTTGCCAAAAGAAGTGAAATCTCCATCAAAGGTGGATAACATCAAATGGACAGTACAATGTGGTGAAATCACCGACAAACCTCAATTCCCTTGGCGTGGTATAATGTTCGACGTGAGCCGCCATTTCTTCACCAAAGAAGAAGTGATGAAACTGATTGACCAGATGGCAGAATACAAAATGAATGTTTTCCACTGGCATTTGAGCGACGATCAAGGCTGGCGTCTGGAAATAAAATCTCTTCCAAAACTGACTGAAAAAGGAGCATGGCGTGCCGAACGTGTTGGCGACTGGTGGAGCAGACAGCCTCAACAGGAAGGTGAAGCTACTACTTACGGCGGATATTACACTCAAGAAGACGTAAAAGAAGTTCTGGCTTATGCAAAAGAAAGATATATCAGAGTTATTCCTGAAATTGACGTTCCTGGCCACAGCCTTGCAGCGTTGGTTGCATATCCGGAATTGTCATGCATGAACGCTCCTAAGACAATAAATGTAGGAAACAAATTTTATGGTGAAGACGAAAACACACTTTGTATCGGAAAAGAATCTACATTTGAATGGCTTGACAAGGTGTTCACAGAAGTTGCAGCCTTATTCCCTGACGAATATATCCATATCGGAGGAGATGAATGTTTCAAAGGTTTTTGGCATAAATGCCCAAGATGTCAGGCTCGCATGAAAGCTGAGAATCTGAAGAATGAAGAAGAACTCCAGAGTTATTGTATTCACAGACTGGAATCAATGCTGAAAGAAAAAGGCAAAAAGCTTATCGGATGGGACGAAATCCTTGAAGGCGGACTTGCTCCGGAAGCAACTGTTATGAGCTGGCGCGGTATGGAAGGCGGTATAAAAGCAGCTAAAGCTAATCATCATGTAATAATGACTCCAACTCAACATTGTTATCTGGATTTATATCAGGGCGAACCTTCTGTTGAACCTGTCACTTATTCAATGTGCCGCTTGAGCGACAGCTACAGTTTCAATCCAGTTCCGGAAGGAGTTTCTTCAGATATGATTCTGGGTGGACAAGGAAACTTATGGACTGAAGCTATACCAACATTCCGCCATGCTGAATATATGCTTTGGCCTCGTGGTTGGGCTTTAGCCGAAGTACTTTGGAGCGGACCGGCAAAAACTGACTGGAACAATTTCTGGCCTCGCGTTGAACAGCATTTTGAACGTGCCGACGTAGCTCAAATCAATTATGCACGCAGCATGTATAATGCTATTGTTACTCCATATATGGAAAACGACAAGCTTATGATTAAATTGGGTTCTGAAATCGCCGAATCAGAAATCTTCTACACATTCGACAATACAGACCCTGATAAGTTCAGTCCTAAATATACAGAACCTCTGAGCATTCCAAAAGATGCTACTCGAATAAGAGTTGTCACTTATCTTAACGGAAAACAAAGCGGGAAGGTTATTTCTTTGACTATTGAGGAATTGAAGAAGATAGTGGAGAAGAAATAAGATAGACTTTTATATGTATTTATAAGTTCGAATAGGGCCGAATCTAAATTAACATAGGTTCGGTCCTATTTTTATACATTCCTACTTTTGCTTTATCCCCTTTTTACCATAAATTTACCCAACAAAAATCAACATACATATGGCACATACACATGAACATCATCATAGAAACTACACATTAAACCGTGTATTTATTTTCTGTATATTGCTGAACAGCATCTATGTTGTTACAGAAGCTACTGTAGGTATTTTATATGACTCGTTGGGATTACTCTCTGATGCAGGGCACAACTTAAGCGACGTATTCAGTCTGTTACTTGCCCTGATTGCAATCCGAATGTCCGGATTAAAGGCCAACAAACATTTTACTTATGGTTATAAGAAAAGCACAATACTTGTTTCTCTACTTAATGCGATAATCCTTCTTGTAGCAGTTGGAGCAATTATGTTGGAATGTTTCTATAAACTAAAGAATCCGTCTGTAATTTCAGGTGAAGCAATAAGCTGGACGGCTGGAATCGGCATTCTGATTAATGGGCTTACGGCATGGCTTTTGAATCGCGACAACAAACACGACCTTAACGTAAGAGGTGCATATCTCCATATGCTAATGGATACTTTGGTTTCTGTCGGAGTTGTGGTTTCGGGAATTATAATAGCTTACACACATTTATATATTATAGATGCTATTATAAGTTTGTTCATCGTAGTAATAATATTCATTTCCACATTCAAGCTACTTAAAGAAAGCCTTTATCTTTCGCTTGATGCTGTTCCTTCGTCTGTTTCAATAAAAGAAATAGAAAACGGATTAAGTGATATTGAAGAAGTTGAAAGCTGGCATCATCTGCATATATGGGCAATAAGCACTACAGAAAATGCAGCAACTCTGCATATTGTATTGAATAATCTTTCGGATTATGAAACAGGAAAACAAAAGGTAAAACTACTGTTTGCAGATAAAGGAGTAAGACACTGCACAGTGGAATGTGAACTTCCTGACGTGGACTGTAAAGACAAAATACATCTTTGAGCCGAAAACTGGATTCGAACCCGTGACACACACATTTATAATTCGTCGAACTCACGTTATTTACATTCTGTTGCTCTTTTCAAACGTTCTAAATGACAGAACAGTAAGTCTCCATTGCTGTCGTGTAAATGCATGCCATTTCCCTCACAATAACGAAAGAATGAGCATGAGGCACAGCGTCCTTTCTTCATCCAGGCACGATCTCGGAATGGTTTGAAACGATGTTCCCAAACATACATAAAATCATCCTTATAGATATTACCTTGCGAATAATCAGAACGGATACTTGGACATGCAGAAATAGAACCGTCTGCCAATACAGAAGCTACACTGATTCCTGCGTTACATGTATAAAAGCTATCACGCACTTCAGCTTCGTAATTACCCAGAAAGCCTTCACACCCGTAGCTGGCTGTTATTTTTCCTTCCAGTCGTACTTGTTTTATAAATTCCATAAGTCCCATAAAGTCTCTGTCTTCCAATTGGAGCTCAGGATAACGGGCTGCACGACCTACCGGAAAGATTGTAAATAAGCGCCAACGGCGGACTCCTGCTTTATAAAGTTCATCTTTCAATTGCTTCAAATAGGTATAATTCCGGCGATTTACACAAGTGACAACATCCCATATTATTTCATTTTGAGGACTTAGCATACGAATGGCATTCATAGCACGTTCATAACTTTCAGGATGTCCACGCAGCCAATTATGGTCATCGGCAAAACCATCCAAGCTGATAGTAATGGAGTGCAAACCGGCTTCCAGTAAGCTTTGCAGGCGTGAAGCTGTCAGATAAAGACCGTTTGTCACCATTCCCCATGGATATTCCCGTTGGTAAAGCGCCAGTCCTACCTCTTCCAAGTCCTTACGTACCAAAGGTTCACCACCTGTGATAACGATGCTTACTTCATGCGGATTTACATGTGGAGTTATGCTGTCTATTACACGCAGAAAGTCAGCTGCCGACATATCGGGCATATCAGTCGAACTTTTACAATCGCTGCCACAATGTTTGCAGTGAACATTACAGCGCTGCGTACACTCCCAGAAAAGCTGCCTAAGCGGATGCATTTTCTTCTGATTCTGGCGCATCTGCCTGAACACTTCCAAAGCCAGTCGTTTACGTAAAGAAAGTTGCTCCACCGATGTTTTCATAACTCTTTTTTATCCAGTTCAAAATCTGCAGTCTGACTGTCACTGCCCTGATACCAACCCTGACCATTTTCTGGATTCATCTTTAATAAGGTAGAGTCGGCCTCATACGTTCCTGATGGATCTTCACATACCACACGTAAATAATCGTATGCTTCCACTTCTTTCTGATAAATATATTTTCCGTCTTTGTCAGTATAAACCGTGTCATTGTAATATGAAAAAGTTTGTTCTGCCCCATCATTCGATATAACAGGCTTCACAATAACCCGAGCACCTTCTATTGTAGCCTGACTTTCTTTACCGACTACTTTTCCTTTTACTTCATATTTTGCATAAGGAGTACCATATTCTACAGGAATATCCTCAGATGAATCACAAGAAGTATATCCTAATAAAGCCAATAGTGAAGATAAAATACTGTTGAAGACTTTCAACCAATTTGATTTTCTTTTCATAACGTTATTTTTTATGGTTCTTATCCTAGGTACACAATATTAATAAGATGTATCATCAGCAACAAGCTTTTCGCATTAAATTTGGTCAAAACAACAAGATAACAAAAAAAGGAACACGCATCGAATTTATATTCTCAACATATTCCGCAATATTATACACAAATCTTTATTGAGCCGAAAACGGGACTCGAACCCGTGACCCACGCATTACGAATGCGTTGCTCTACCAACTGAGCCATTTCGGCAAACCAATTTTTATTCTAGAACAAAGCAAAATTATTACTTTTATTCAACATCGGAAAGTAATTTTGCAAGAAATTCGTCCAATTCTGCATCCAAATCTTTCAGAAGCGGGTCGTCCAAACGAAGTGTGTCGTCGTCAATAAACAAAAGTTCCTCAAGCACAAGAAAATCTTCATTCGTAAGACTTACTGAAAAAGGCTTAATAAAGTTAGGACTGTCAAAAATATTTTTTGTGGCAAGAATAGAAAATACCGCCCGCAAAATAGGTGTAACTTTCTTCTGGAAATCTTCTTCTCCATCAGGACTATTCACCCAATCAAATATGATTGTTTTTTCCAAAAGGCGTTCCTCATCATCAAAAAGCAGAACTTCGCCGCTTTCTGAATCCACCTGAACAAACAAATCACTGAACATTTTCTGTTCTTTTCCGTTTGTTATCTTATTGAGAGCCGAAGTAAAGAACGACTCTAATACAGGCTGTACATTTGCTTTATTCTCACTCATATTTATTATGTTTTAATCATTGTCAAAAGTAATAAAAAAACATACAAATTATTCACCAATTTGAATATTTAGTTTCTTATCTGCCAAAATACGTTCCTCAAGAACTTTGACATAAGCATTCAGAAGCGCTGTGTTTTCACCTTTATCTCCTTCTGACTCTGCAAAAAACGAAGCTGATTTCTTTGCCCAGGAAAGAGCTTCATCAAAGCGGCTCTGCATCTCGCAAGCTAAGGCAAGATTTGAACAAGCCTTTGCTTTTCCTGATTTATCTGAAGTTGACTTCTCTATCAATGTCCATTTTTCCTCAGCCAAATCCCATTTACCTGCAGAAGCAAATGCCGAAGCTTCTTTCCATCTTGCCCCTGTGTTGTGATAATACCAACGTCCGCTTTCCGACCAGTGAGGAATGAAATGCTCAGACATTGTAGAAGCTATATAAGATGCGGCAACACGCAAAGCCTGGTCAGGAAGTGGCAGCAAATTATTCAACATACGCACATCCGGAGCATATTCTTCCCACATTACAGAATCCTGCAACACAACAGAAGCCATAGGTCTTTCCTTTTCCGGCAGATAAGTACGCAACACTCCTGTCATATTTACCTTCACGGTTCCATGTTCCATACCAACTCTCAAATCAGTTTCTATATTCTTTTCCATAACGAAAAGAATCTTTTCCAATGATATGATGGCATCTGTTCCATTCTGCTCACAAAGCTGTTTTACTTCCGAAGGCAACAGTTTTCTTTCCCTCAAATATATACTGTCGAGTCGGTAAGGCTCATCAAGCAATCGGACATCTTTAAAATAAGAAGCATTTGCAATTGTTGTTCCGAGCGAACGGCAAAACTCTATCAATGCGCTGTCTGCTTCGGCACGGCAAGTATCTTGCGATTTTCCATGCAGCATATAAGTATAGCCAACGTCAGAAGGTTGTGCCACAGCATTATTCACCATCAACACAGTCTCAACTCCTCTCGGATAAGTTATATCTGCAGGATTGTATGTTTCGACATTAAACTGACGCATCGAACTGCAAGCCGAACAAACTGCTCCCAAAAGCAAAAAACAAATACTTCTTATTTTCATATTCAACATTTTATACTTGCCGGAATATCATATCCACAACATTCCGGCAATTCATATTAACAACATCAAATTATATCGCAGACCGCCTTGAAATATCCGATAGATTCAGCAATTCCAAGGAACGGGTCTTTCATATCCTTTTCATATTCCAGGCTGCAAACTCCTGTATAGTTTACTTCGCGCATAACTTTGATAAGAGCCGGGAAATCAATTTTTCCACGTCCAATCTCGATTCCCTTTCCTGCCTTCGAAGCATCAGTAACATCTTTTATATGCACGTCGAAAACACGTGTGTGATATTTCCTGAAATCAGCAACAGGGTCGCATCCGTTACGCAAATCATGACCGACATCCAGACACATTCCGATGCGCGGGTCCAAATCCTTGGTATGTTCCCAAACGTCTGTTGCATCAGGATAAGTCTTTATATCTGGTCCGTGAAGGTGAATAGCATAATTGAAATCATATTCTTTCACCTTTTTATCAACATAAGGCAGTAATTCATAGTTTGGCACACCCACAATTGTCTTTACACCTACTCTTTTCGCATATTCGAAATACTTGTCAACTTCCTCTTCCGATTTCATATATATCGGACCTACAGCGTAACCCGTAACTCCATAAGACGCACATTTTTCATGGAAAGCCTTTATCTGCTCATCTGTGCTATCAAAAGGAAGATGGAAATTCTTGATACACAAATAATGTATATCCAGACGCTTCAATGTTTTAAGAGTAGTTTCCAAATCGAAATTGACAAAAGTATATCCTGCCATTCCCAATTTGAAAGGATTCACAGCCTTGGGCTTCTTTGCCACAACAGGATCTGCAGCTGCTTCTCTCGGGATTTGCAATCCTCCGACTGCCAATGCTCCCAACAGACTTTGTTTAAAAAAAGTTCTTCTTGATTTTTCCATTGCACTTAGATTTTATATTTACTGCATCCCAAAGATAACAATTTATAAAAACAGACTGGCAATATAATAACAAAAAATGTCCTGAATGTTTTTTCGTCCAGGACATTTACATATCTTCAACTACATATTTAAGATAACTAAAACTGTATAATTATTTTGAAAAAATAATTCCTTTTGTACAATGTTTTTCTATATGTGGTTTTAAATTCTATATTCAGAATTTTCATCTTCTATAACAGCCTTTACCTCATTCACCAAATTCCTTTGAGCTATTTCTTCTTCTGTCAATATGGCTTTTTCACTTCTGTAATCATAACATAGAAGAGGATTATAACTACCACAAAAACGATGTTCAATCTTTACGCCAAAAAGCCTAGCAATTGTTTCTAATTTTTCAGCCCCAAGTGTGCAATTAACTATACAAGGAACATGCCAACCATATAAATAGATATAATGTTCTATTTCGCCTGAATTAGTTTTCGTTGTTTTTTCAAAAGGATCAAACCTTTCAGAAAATATTCCAAACCTCTCAGGCATACCTGTTATCCAAGTATAAGACCAATCTTTTTCATCCCAACTCATATTACATTATGTATATTTTATCGTTCAATTATTTTATCTACTTGATTTTATATTTATAACATCAACAAAATAGTTATTTAGACATAGAAATATATAAGAACAAAATGTCCTAGATAAAAAATTATCCAGGACATTTTTATAATTTAATTTATCAAATAATTGTTCTATATTAAATAAAAGATGAAATATTTAATCATTCATCTTTACTTACAATATCATATACTTCTTGAACAAGATCTCTTTGAGCCATTTCTTCTCTGCACAAAACCGGTTCAAAAAATCTATAATCATAACAATATATTTTCTCTCCGAGAAAGCGATATTTAATCATTACCCCAAAAAGTTTAGCTATCTCATCAAGTTTATTGATGTTTGGATATGCCAAACATGGAACATCTAAACTACGTAGATATATGGTATGACAGATTTCTCTATCAGAAGTTTTTTTCCACACTTTTGATAATCCAAATCTTTCAAGTTTTCCAGTAATCCATGTATAAGACCAATCTTTCTCGTCCCAACTCATATTATAATATTTGTTTCAGTTGTTCTATACTTTCTCTGAGTGATTGAATTGTCTTTTCAGCATCAGACAATTTCTTTCTTTCTATTTCTACAACATGAGTTGGTGCCTTATTTATAAACTTCTCGTTACTTAGTTTTTTCTTTATACTATCAACAAAACCAAGCTTATAGTTTAATTCATTCTCCATACGTTCCAACTCTTGTTGAGCGATATTATTACCTAAACTTAAAGCATACTTAACACCTTCAACAATAAATACGACATCAGCACATATGCTACTTTCTTCTTCTTTGATAAATACATTTGTTAATTTTTCTATTAGTGGCTTAAATTCCACTATCTTGTTATTAAAACCAACGAATAATGCATTTTCATCATTTTTCCAATTGATATTGTATTTTTGATAGATCTCTCTAATATTCTTTATTATCTCTTTTACAGTTTCAAATCTGCTAATAATAAACTCATCGTAATTATTTACAGATTGCAAAGTCTGCAACATTATACTTTCTCCTTGTTTTCTGTCATATATATGTTGCCATAACTCTTCTGTAATAAATGGCATAAACGGATGAAGTAACTTCAATAATGTATCAAAGAAGCCTAATGTTTTTTCATAAGTAATTTTATCGATTGGCTGTCCGAACGCCGGTTTGATCATTTCCAGATACCAGCTTGAGAACTCGTCCCAGAACAATTTATAGATTGCCATCAAAGCTTCGCTCAAGCGATATTTGTTGAACAAATCGTCAACTTCAGCAGTAACAGCATTTATCTTTGACTCGAACCATTTAACTGCAAGTTCAGCAGAAGCAGGAGTTGCAACTTCTTCAGATACAGACCAGCCTTTAATCAGACGGAATGCGTTCCAAATCTTGTTGTTGAAGTTACGTCCCTGTTCGCACAATGCGTCGTCGAACAAGATATCGTTACCAGCAGGAGCTGACAACATCATACCCATGCGGACACCGTCAGCACCATATTTTTCAATCAAATCCAGTGGGTCAGGTGAGTTACCCAATGATTTAGACATCTTACGTCCGAGTTTGTCACGAACAATACCAGTGAAATAAACATTTCTGAATGGCATATCACCCATATATTCGTAACCCGCCATAATCATACGTGCAACCCAGAAGAAGATAATATCCGGACCAGTCACCAAGTCACTTGTAGGATAATAATATTTCAATTCTTCGTTGCCAGGATTATTGATACCATTGAACAATGAAATTGGCCACAACCAAGAAGAGAACCATGTATCCAAACAATCTTCGTCCTGACGCAAATCTTCAACTTTCAAAGAATCATTGCCAGTCTTTTCTTTTGCAAGCTTCAATGCTTCCTCAGCTGTTTCGGCAACTACGAAACCTCCTTCAGGCAAGAAGTAAGCCGGGATGCGGTGTCCCCACCACAACTGACGGCTGATACACCAGTCTTTGATATTTTCCAACCAGTTCTTGTATGTATTCTTATACTTTGGAGGATAGAATTTCAACTCATCGTTCATTACCGGTGGCAAAGCCATGTCTGCGAAATGCTGCATCTTAAGGAACCACTGCATTGACAGTTTCGGTTCTATAGCAACATTTGTACGTTCTGAGAAACCAACCTTGTTTGTATAAGCCTCAACTTTTTCCAACAAACCGGCAGCTGCAAGATCTTTTTCAATCTGCTCGCGAACGTCGAAACGGTCCATTCCGACATACATACCTGCTGCTTCGCTCAAAGTTCCGTTGTCGTTGAAAATATCAATTGAAGGCAAGTTATATTTCTCGCCCAACATATAGTCGTTCACATCGTGAGCCGGAGTAACTTTCAAACAACCTGTACCGAATTCGATATCTACATAATCGTCCTCGATTACCGGAATAACACGGTTTACAAGAGGAACAATCACCTTCTTGCCCTTCAACCACTGGTTCTTAGGGTCGTTAGGATTGATACACATTGCAGTATCACCCATGATTGTTTCCGGACGAGTTGTAGCAACCACTGCATAACGTCCTTCAGGATCACCCTCAACTTTATAGCGAAGATAGAACAACTTGCTGTGTTCTTCCTTGTAGATTACTTCCTCATCAGAAAGAGCAGTCAAAGCTTTCGGGTCCCAGTTCACCATACGTACGCCACGGTAAATCAAGCCTTTGTTGTAAAGGTCAACAAACACTTTGATAACGCTTGCGCTGCGTTCTTCGTCCATAGTGAAAGCTGTGCGGTCCCAGTCGCATGAAGCTCCAAGTTTGCGAAGCTGCTTCAGGATGATTCCACCATGTTCGTCAGTCCATTCCCATGCATGTTTCAAGAATTCCTCGCGAGTCAAGTCTGTTTTCTTGATTCCCTGCTGAGCCAAACGGTTTACGACCTTTGCTTCTGTAGCAATAGATGCGTGGTCTGTTCCAGGAACCCAGCATGCATTCTTACCTTTCATACGTGCGCGGCGCACAAGGATATCCTGAATGGTGTTGTTAAGCATGTGTCCCATGTGAAGCACACCTGTAACATTTGGAGGAGGAATAACGACTGTATAAGGTTCACGGCCGTCTGGTTTTGAACTGAATAGTTTGTTGTCCAGCCAATACTGGTACCACTTTCCCTCTACATCTGCGGGATTGTACTTACTTGCTAATTCCATTTGATTTATCTGTTTTTCTTAAATTTCTGTTTCATTAAGCCGAATGGGCTTAGCTTGTCCGGAGAAAAATCTCACGCAAGCCCTTCCCGATTAGGCTCATTAGCCTACAAAATTAGTGAATTTAAATGAATTTACAGCTTGACTTTCTTAGATTTTCCGTTACTTTCGTTGTGAAAGCGGTCCACAGCCGTAACCACATATTTGTATTTCACCTTTCCGTCGTCATAAGGAAGCTTGTAAAAGCAGTTTCGGGTGATTTTCACAATCTTCGCCGGATTGCTCAAATCAACTGTTTCCTTGTTGTCGAATCTGTAAACTACGAAATAGTTTGCCAGCTCCGGATTTGTCTTGCTCTGCTCTGCCTGCCAGTGAAGGATATATCCGTCGGCAGTCCATTCAGTTTTCAGCTTCTTCACTTCCTCAGGAGCTTTGTTGTGCATATGTGTATATGCCGGAATAAGAGCCGGATAGCGGTGATAATTCCGTTTAAGGCTGTCGGCAACTCCGCCATTGTCCCAAAGAATTTCATTTGCCGGCCAGAAGCAGTTGCCGCCTACGTTTGGAAGTCGTCTTTCCATACGCATCTTGCGTGTAAGCTGTTCTGCCTTCATTGTGCGTGCCACATCCTGACCGAAATACAGATGTCCGCCATAAGCATTTTTATTCCACCATTTTGCAAGAGTTGAATAGTCGGCAGCCGGATGACCTATCTCCCAATAAATCTGAGGCATATTATAGTCAATCCATCCCTGTTTTACCCAATGAAGAACATCGGCATACAAGTCGTCGTAGTTCTGTAATCCTTTGGTTTTGCTGCCGGAACCATCTGGAGTGCTTCGCTGGTTGCGATAAATACCGAAGGGACTTATACCGAAACGCACCCAAGGTTTAGTCAGAAGAATTGTTCGTTTGATTTCGCTCACAAGTTTATTCACATTGTCGCGGCGCCAGTCTGCACGTTGCGATTCGGTGAATCCTTCCGGAATTCCGTATTTTCGGAAACTGTGCTCGTCAGGGAACGACATTCCGGCAACCGGATACGGATAGAAATAGTCGTCCATATGGATTGCGTCAACGTCATATCTAGTAACAATATCCCTAATCACACGGCAAATGAAATCGCGGCAATCAGGAATTCCCGGGTCAAACAATATCTGCTTGTTATAAGTCACGAACCATTCCGGATGCTTGTAGTAAATATGGTTGTCGGCAAATTTAGTCTTTCCCGCTGTACTTGCTCTGTAAGGATTCAGCCATGCGTGAAATTCCATATTGCGCTTGTGGCATTCCTTGATTAGAAAAGCCATCACATCGAAATTTCCTTCCGGAGCAACACCTTGTTCACCTGTATAGAAGCGGCTCCAAGGTTCGAGCTTTGAACGATAGAAAGCGTCGGCTTCCGGACGAACCTGAAATATTATGGCATTGATACCGCAACGCTGCAAGTAATTCAGCTTGCGTATAAAACTCTTTCGCATCTCGGCAACAGACATTTCGCTGTATTCACTTTGGAAAGCAGTCTGTATCCAAGCTCCGCGGAACTCCCGTTTCGGACTTTTATAAACATTTTCCGTGCTCTCAATATGTCGGCTGGAAGAACACGATGCTGCCAGCAAAACCAAACAAGCCCATAAAAGGACGGCCAATTTATTAGTCTTCATCTCAAACTTGGTTTTCAAGGAAAAATGCCTTTCAATATAGCTAAAGACCTGTTTCCTTTAATATCTAAATTTCAATCTATTACATTTTCAACGTAATTCTCCGCCGTGAAAAACTTTTTTCATCGGGAAGAAAAAAGTTTTTCATATAAGAGAAAATAAATTTTCATCCGCATGAAAAAGTTTTTCCATCCGAATCCACGGCAATAAAATATCGGAGTATCCAATCACTGGTTCCGGAAATTTGGCAAAATTAGCCTATTCTGCTCAAAAAACAAAAGATTTGCCAGGGTTCATGTTTTTATGTAGTTTTGCATACATAAGTATAAAGGTCACAAATATTATGTCTGAGAGTAATTCTATTTTCATAAAAGGAGCGAGAGTAAACAATCTTAAGAATATAGACGTTGAAATCCCGCGCGACAAACTGGTTGTGATAACAGGATTGTCCGGCAGCGGAAAATCTTCACTTGCATTCGACACGCTTTATGCCGAAGGGCAGCGACGCTACGTCGAAAGTCTTTCAGCTTATGCCCGCCAATTCCTGGGAAGAATGAGCAAACCGGAATGCGACTATATAAAAGGCATCCCGCCTGCAATTGCCATCGAACAGAAGGTTACGGCACGAAATCCGCGCTCAACGGTGGGAACTTCCACTGAAATATATGAATATCTCAGACTGTTGTTTGCCAGAATCGGTAAGACTTATTCTCCGATCTCGGGCGACGAGGTAAAGAAACATCAGACTAAAGACGTTGTAAATGCCGTGATGGAATATCCTTCGGGCACACGCTTTGCTGTGTTTGCTCCGGTAATCTGCAACAACGGGCATTCACGCAAGGAGGAATTGGAAATACTTCAGAAAAAAGGATATACCAGACTGTATATAGACGACAAAACATACAGGATTCCGGAAGTTATTGCCGACGAAGAATTGCTCAAAAAGGATATAGAGCTGATGATAGACCGACTTGTGATTTCGGACGACAAGACTTTGCTGAGCCGCCTTGCCGACTCTGTGGAAACGGCGTTCTTCGAAGGCTGCAACACTTGCCGCGTAAGATTATATCTTCCGGAAGAAACCATATGCAAAGAGTTTTCGATGAAATTCGAAGCCGACGGAATCAAATTTGAGGAACCGACGGAAATGATGTTCAATTTCAACAATCCGCTCGGTGCCTGCCCTAAATGCGAAGGATATGGCAAAATTCTTGGAATTGACGAACAGCTTGTGATTCCGGACCAAAGTCTTTCGGTTTATCAGGGTGCAGTGGTCTGCTGGAAAGGCGAAGTGATGGGCGAATGGCTCAAGGAATTCATCGCGGCTAGCCAGAAATACGACTTTCCTATTCATCGTCCGTACAACGAGCTGACTGAGAAAGAAAAGGATTTGCTGTGGCACGGCGCTCCGGGTGTATATTCTATTGATGATTTCTTCAAACATGTGGAGGAAAATCTCTATAAAGTGCAATACAGAGTGATGCTTGCACGATACAGAGGAAAAACTACTTGCCCGGAATGTAAAGGGAAAAGACTTAAGAAAGAAGCTCTATACGTGAAAGTTGGAGGAAAAACTATTGCCGACCTGGTGGAAATGCCGGTTTCGGAACTGAAAGTTTTCTTCGACAATCTTCAGCTTAGCGAAACTGACGCGGCAATCGGGAAACGTCTGCTTATGGAAATTAATAACCGACTTCAATTTCTTGTTGACGTTGGTTTGAGTTATCTCACTCTGGACCGCCTGTCAGCTACTTTATCCGGCGGTGAAAGCCAGCGCATAAGTCTTGCTACTTCGCTCGGCAGCAGCCTTGTCGGTTCATTGTATATATTGGATGAACCTAGCATTGGCTTGCACTCACGCGACACGGATTTGCTCATAAAAGTTCTGAGACAACTGAAAGAGCTGGGCAACACTGTTGTGGTTGTTGAGCACGACGAGGAAATAATCCGTGCGGCAGACTATATAATCGACATCGGACCGAAAGCCGGCCGCCTTGGTGGTGAGGTTGTTTTCCAGGGAGATATAAACAAATTGCCTAAGAACAGCAACAGCTTCACTGTGAAATATCTCACAGGAGAAGACAAGATTGAATTACCGCCATATCATCGCCCGTGGAATAATTATATCGAAATAAAGAATGCCTGGAAGAATAATCTTAAAGGTGTGAATGTCCGCTTCCCGCTCAACATTATGACTGTAGTTACAGGTGTGAGCGGTTCGGGGAAAAGTACGCTCGTAAGAGACATATTCTATGAAGGAGTCCGCCAGAAACTCGACAATGTGAGCCGTCTGACGGTGAGCTGTTCGGAAATTTCGGGAGATATTCATCTGATAAAAGATGTGGAATTTGTAAACCAGAACAGCATCGGAAAGAGTTCCCGCTCAAATCCCGTTACTTATGTCGGCGCTTATGATGAGATAAGAAAACTATTCGGCGAGCAGCCTTTGGCAAAGCAATTGGGATTTACTCCCGCTTTCTTCTCGTTCAACAAAGAAGGCGGACGATGCGAAGAATGTAAAGGCGAAGGAAAGATTACCGTGGAAATGCAATTTATGGCAAATATCACTCTGGAATGTGAGGAATGCCACGGAAAAAGATTCAGGAAAGACCTGCTTGAGGTGGAATATAAAGGAGCCAACATTTATGATGTTCTGGAGATGACAGTGAACCAGGCTATCGAATTCTTCGGCGAAGGCAATGGCTCGCAAGAAAAGAAGATAGTGAAGAAGCTGAAACCTCTGCAGGATGTCGGTCTTGGATATATAAAACTGGGACAATCTTCTTCAATCCTTTCCGGCGGAGAAAACCAACGTGTCAAGCTAGCTTATTATCTCGGACAGGAAAAACAGCAGCCGACTCTGTTCGTATTTGACGAACCGACAACGGGACTTCATTTCCACGACATAAAGACGCTGCTGAAAGCGTTCAATGCTCTTATCGAAAAAGGACATACGGTTGTTATCATCGAGCATAATATGGATGTGATAAAATGTGCCGACTATATTATCGACCTCGGTCCTGAAGGTGGTAAAGAAGGAGGTAATATCGTATGCTGCGGAACACCGGAAGAAGTGGCAAAATGTGAGGCTTCATATACAGGACATTTCCTAAAAGAAAAAATATCGTAAAATAAACGCTGTTAAAAGCTTCTGCTTTGCACGATTTGTCAAATGGCAGTATCTTTGCAAATCATAATTTAAACAGAAAAATGAAACAAGGTTTTAACAAAAAACGACCTTACAGAAAGGACAATACACCAAGGGGCCGTAAAGTAACCGTAGCAGAAAGCAACACATTACTGGCTTTCCTGTTTGAGTTGCTTAAAGAACAGAGTAAAAGTTCTGTGAAAGCTCTTTTGGCACACGGACAGATTTTAGTGAACGGAAACGTAACTACGCAGTTTGATGCTCCACTTGAGCCGGGCGACGAGGTTATGATTAGCTATGAGCGCGGAAAGGTTGCGTTCAACAATCCTCTGCTCAACATTGTGTGGGAAGACGAGTTTCTTATCGTTGTAAACAAGAAAGAAGGCTTGCTGTCAGTTTCA
Source organism: Parabacteroides sp. KHUB-01 (assembly GCF_056640935.1). Taxonomy (NCBI): domain Bacteria; kingdom Pseudomonadati; phylum Bacteroidota; class Bacteroidia; order Bacteroidales; family Tannerellaceae; genus Parabacteroides; species Parabacteroides sp. KHUB-01. The sequence goes on from NZ_CM153256.1 coordinate 1,544,832, forward strand.
ACACAAAAAGTAAGAGAGCGCACTGCATTCCACATCCTCAGCGATTATCTGAAGAAATCAGACCCGAGAAACAAATTGTTCGTCTTGCACCGTCTGGACCGCGATACTTCCGGACTGATGATGTTTGCCAAAACTCGTGCAGTGCAGGAAAAGATGCAGAGCAACTGGAATGATGTAATTACGGAACGTACTTACGTTGCAGTGGTTGAAGGCCGTCCGGAAAAAGACTTTGGATTGATAAACACTCAGCTGAAAGAAAACGACAAGGCAAGAGTGTATGTTGTGAATGACGGAGGAAAAGAATCCATAACAAGATATAAAGTGTTGCGCAGCAATGGCACCTACTCTCTTCTGGAACTTAATCTGGAAACAGGACGAAAGAATCAGATTAGAGCACAAATGGAATATATAGGTCATCCGATTGCCGGAGATTTCAAATATAATGCTGAAACTAGTCCGGCAGGAAGACTGATGCTTCACGCTCAGAAACTTTATTTTATCCATCCGGAAACAGGAGAAGAAATGTGCTTCGACACAAGAATTCCGGATTCTTTCAAATCGCTAACAAAATAAAAACTTTTCAAACTCATAATTAAAATGAAGAAACTCTTTTGCTTATTGACTTTTACGATTCTAGCTCTGACTGTTCAGGCTCAGATTCTGACTCCTGTAAAATGGAAGTTCTCATTGTCTGATTCGGAAACAGCAGAAAAGACTATCGTATTCAGTGCCGAAATCGACAAAGGATGGCACTTGTATGACATGAATTTGCCTGAAGGCGGACCAGTTTCAACATCATTTATCTTTGAAGATATAAAAGGAGCTGAACTTGTAGGAAAACCTACAGCTTCAAAAGAAGCGACTACTGTATATGACGAACAGTTCGCAATGGATTTGAGATGGTTTGCCAAGGAAGTGAAATTCTCACAGACCATCAAAATCACAGACCCTAAGAAATTCAAACTTGAAGGTGCAGTTGAGTTCATGGCTTGCAACGATGAGAATTGTCTTCCTCCGGAACAGGAAAGTTTCTCATTCGACAAAAGTAATATAAATGTAGAAAAGACTTTGGCTGCCATTTCAAACTCAGGAAAAACTCCTGCGGATGAAACACCTACAGTTGAACCAGAAACAGAAGAAAACAATGTAGCCAGCGTTGAATCTCCTGCAAGCCAGGAAGAGAATAAACCGGAAGTAACAACTTCAATAGAAGTTACATCTGCCAAAGAATTGTGGACTCCGGTAATCGAAGAGCTTAAAGCATTTGGCGACTCTACAGTTTCAGCAACAGATACAAGCTGGCTGTTCATCTTCTTCGCAGGATTCCTTGGTGGTTTGGTTGCATTGCTTACACCTTGTGTTTGGCCGATGATTCCTATGACTGTAAGTTTCTTCCTTAAGAGAACTAAAGACCGTTCAAAAGCTATACGTGATGCTTTGACTTACGGTATGTCTATCATTGTTATTTATCTTGTATTGGGATTGCTTATCACTGGTATATTCGGTGCGAGTGCATTGAATGACTTGTCAACAAATGCAATATTCAATATTATATTCTTTGGCTTGCTTGTCCTGTTTGCTGTTTCATTCTTCGGAGCATTCGAATTAGTATTGCCAGCTTCATGGACAAATAAGTTGGACAGCAAGGCTGATTCTACAACTGGTATTATCAGTATATTCTTCATGTCGTTCACTTTGGTGCTGGTTTCATTCTCTTGTACTGGTCCTATTATCGGAACATTGCTTGTGCAGGCTGCATCAATGGGAAGCAAAATTGGTCCGGCAATAGGAATGTTTGGTTTTGCTTTGGCATTGTCTATTCCATTCAGCTTGTTCGCAATCTTCCCTAATATGCTTCAGAGCATGCCAAAATCTGGTGGATGGTTGAACTCAGTTAAAGTTGTTCTTGGTTTCCTTGAATTGGCTTTGGCTTTGAAGTTCCTTTCTGTTGCGGATTTGGCTTACGGATGGAGATTGTTGGACCGCGAAGTATTCATCGTGCTTTGGATTGTAATATTTGCAATGCTTGGAATGTATTTGTTGGGCAAAATCAAATTCAGCCATGACAGTGAGCTGAAGTATGTTTCTGTTCCACGATTGTTCATGTCTATTATTTCTTTCGCATTCGCTATATATATGATTCCTGGTTTGTGGGGCGCACCGTTGAAAGCGATAAGCGCATTTGCTCCACCTTTGTACACTCAGGATTTCAACTTGTATGATGACGAAGTTCACGCTGCATTCGACGACTACGAAAGCGGTATGGAATATGCGAAGAAACAGAATAAGCCGGTAATTATCGACTTCTCAGGTTATGGTTGCGTAAACTGCCGTAAAATGGAAGCTTCAGTCTGGACTGATCCGAAAGTAAAAGACATTCTTGAAAAAGATTATGTTCTTATCACTTTGATGGTGGACGACAAGACAAAACTTCCTGAGCCTATCACAATCGAAGAAAATGGCAAGACACGTAAGCTGAGAACTATCGGTGACAAGTGGAGTTATCTGCAAAGAAGCAAGTTTGGAGCTAATGCTCAGCCTTTCTATGTTCTGTTGGATTCTGAAGGCAAACCGCTTGCTCCTTCATACGCTTTCGATGAGGATGTTGATAAATATATCCAGTTCCTGCAAGGCGGATTGAAGCAATTCAAAAGCAAATAACATATCAGTAACGAGTTGACAAGGTAACAAGTTGACGAGAATTTAATATAATAAAAGGCACGAATTAGAAGTAACAATAGAGTTTACTAATTCGTGCCTTTAACCTATACATAATATTATCATGAGTACAAGACAGGAAAAAATGGAAGCCTTCGGGCAATTACTTGATGTATTGGACGAATTGCGAGTTAAATGTCCATGGGACCGCGAGCAGACAAACGAAAGTCTGAGAACAAACACTATCGAAGAAACTTTCGAACTCTGCGAAGCTCTTATGAATGAAGACAACACAAACATAAAGAAAGAACTTGGCGACTTATTGCTGCATATTGTCTTCTATGCTAAGATTGGAGAAGAGAAAAATGCCTTTGATATTAAAGATGTTTGTGACAGCCTTTGCCAGAAACTGATATATCGCCATCCACACGTTTTCGGCGACGTTGAAGCTAAAACAGCAGGAAAGGTTGAACAGAACTGGGAAGAACTTAAGCTAAAAGAAAAAGGCGGAAACAAAACTGTTCTCGAAGGTGTAGCAAAACATTTACCTTCTTTGGTAAAAGCCCACAGAATACAGGATAAAGCACGTAACGTAGGTTTCGACTGGGAAAAGAAAGAAGACGTATGGGACAAAGTAAATGAAGAATTAAACGAGCTTAAAGCAGAAATCAACAATATGGATTCCGACAAAATGGAAGCAGAATTCGGAGATTTCTTCTTCAGCATAATCAATGCGGCACGTCTATACAAGATAAATCCTGACAATGCCTTGGAAAGAACTAATCAGAAATTCATACGCAGATTCAACTACGTTGAAGAACACACAATAAAGCAAGGAAAATCTCTGAAAGAAATGTCTCTTCAAGAAATGGATAAACTTTGGAACGAAGCCAAAGCGAAAGGGCTATAAAAACAAAAGGGGAACCGACATCCCGTCGCTACCCCTCCCTTAACTTAAACGCCAAAACTAAATCTAAACAAAAAACACAAATAATGATAATATATTTTTATAACATAATTGTAATCTTATTTTTTGTCTCCTGATGAAAAGAAACTACGAGCAAATTTAAATTCCGCTGAACGGTATTTATATAACTTTTCAGGGGAAAGAATTTTACTAAATTTTCCGTAATATTCTTTTTCAAGTTGAGCTTCTTTCAATTTTACATCCAAGCACACTTGAATCACCTTGTTGTAATCTTCATCAGAAACTTTTTCTTTGTGTCGTACACTCTTATAAAGTTTTTTACATTCACGGCTATTCTCAAATTTCTTTCTTTCAAATTCTTCTGTTAGAGGAATGAAAGCAGCTGCTTCATCTGGTGTCAATTTCAGTTCAGCTGTTATAAAAGCATTTTTCTTAGCCTGAAATGTTTCTTTATCAAAGTGAGACTGTTGTTTTTTATCCTGTGCGCTCACTGATATTGTAAACAACATTGACAACGCCGCAAATATAGAAATAAATATTTTATTCATAAAAAATTTTATAAACTTTTTTTGTTGATTTTGATATAAATCTTTGTTTATTGTCCGATAATACTTTCAGATATCAAATTCTTCAAATATTGTTCTTCCTGAAACTCCATATATTCCTTATCAATATCTGATATAGAATCTTCCTGATTCAGAACATCCTCACTCTGTTTCTCCACCATAAGTTGTTTGGACTGTTCGTCATAATCTTTTGGCATAACGGTTTTAAAGAAAAAGCCTAGTCCAACAAAAACGGCAGCCAAATACAACAAAGGACGCAAGCGATCCCACATGGTAACAGATACTGGCTCTGTTTCCTCTACCTCCTTCTCAGGCAAATTCTGCATGATATTGTTTGTCAAATCATCAAAATAGCCTTCAGGAACTTTGAAAGGTTCTTTATCCTTCAATTGTTCTAATATATTCTGCTTTGTCTTCATAGCTATCACGTTTATTGCTTAGACAAATATTGTATCAATAGGTTTAAACGTCTGATGTTAAAAACTCCTCTATTTTTTTCACTGCATGATGATATGATGCCTTCAGTGCACCCACCGAAGTTCCAAGAATCTCCGACATATCATCATATTTCATATCCTCATAATATTTCATCTGAAAGACTAATCTTTGTTTTTCCGGCAAGCGAAGGATTGCTTCCTGTAATTTAAGTTGTATATCATCTCCATCAAAATATTCATCTCCCTTCAAGCGCTCCAGCAAATAAATGTCTGTATCATCTATCGAAACATTATTCAACGTACGTTGTTTATTCAGGAATGTAATACATTCATTTATTGCTATACGATAAAGCCAAGTAGATAATTTAGCCTCACCCCTGAAATATGAAAGATTTGTCCAGGCTTTCATAAATGTATTCTGCAACAAATCATTTGCATCATCATGGGCCAAAACCATCTTTCGGATTTGCCAATACAATTTCTCTCCATAATGAGAAACAACCTCGGCAAAAGCTTTGCGTTGTTCCGACGGATTATGGAGACGAGCCACTATGTCTTCTTCTGAATATTCCGTTAGCATATGATTTCTTTATGAGGTGAAAATAAGAAAAAGGATGTATCAAAATTCTGAACAGATTCTTTTGACACATCCGTAAATTTCTTCTATCATACTTGAGTGCCCAGAACAGGACTCGAACCTGCACAACCGCAAAGTCACTCGCACCTGAAACGAGCGCGTCTACCATTCCGCCACCTGGGCAAAAGCTTAACTCCTATTTTAACTCCTATTTTGTAAGCTATGCAAAGTTATACATTATTTTATTGTATACAAATTTATCTACGTTTTTATAGTAGAAACAACACTAATGTTATTAAACGAAAAAAACGGTCGCCTTCGACAATCGAAAGCAACCGTTTTTTATTATCTGTAGTCTAATACCTAATTTTCTTTTCGGAATTACATCATTCCGCCCATACCGCCCATTCCTGGGTTCATTGCAGGAGCTGCAGGAGTTTCTTCTTTCTTGTCAGCGATTACGCATTCAGTTGTCAAGAACATACCTGCGATTGAAGCTGCATTTTCCAAAGCAACACGAGTTACTTTAGCTGGGTCGATTACACCTGCTTCACACAAGTTTTCGAAGCAGTCCTTACGAGCGTTGTAACCGAAGTCGCCTTTACCTTCTTTAACGCGCTGAACGATAACTGCACCTTCTTTACCAGCGTTAGCAACAATCTGACGCAATGGTTCTTCGATTGCACGTTTAACGATTTCGATACCAGTTGTTTCGTCTTCGTTTTCACCCTTCATGCCATCCAAAGCAGCGATTGCACGGATGTAAGCAACACCACCACCAGGAACTGTACCTTCTTCGATAGCAGCACGAGTTGCATGCAAAGCATCGTCAACACGGTCTTTCTTTTCTTTCATTTCAACTTCAGATGGAGCACCAACGTAAAGAACTGCTACGCCGCCTGCCATCTTAGCCAAACGTTCCTGAAGTTTTTCTTTATCATAGTCAGATGTTGTATTTTCCATCTGAATCTTGATCTGAGCGATACGAGCCTGGATAGCATCTTTGTCACCAGCACCGTTAACGATTGTAGTGTTATCTTTGTTAACAACAATCTTTTCAGCTGTACCAAGCATATCCATTGTAGCACCTTCCAATTTCAAACCTTTTTCTTCTGAAATTACAGTACCACCTGTCAACACTGCGATATCTTCCAACATTGCTTTACGACGGTCACCGAAGCCTGGAGCCTTAACAGCACAGATCTTCAAAGAACCACGCAAGCGGTTAACTACCAATGTAGCCAAAGCTTCGCTATCGATATCTTCAGCGATAATCAACAATGGACGGCCGCTCTGAACTGTTGGTTCAAGGATTGGAAGCAAGTCTTTCAATACAGAAATCTTCTTGTCATAAATCAAGACATATGGATTTTCCATCTGGCATTCCATTTTTTCTGTATCTGTTACGAAGTATGGAGAGATATAACCACGGTCGAACTGCATACCTTCTACTACGTCAACTGTAGTTTCAGTACCTTTAGCTTCTTCAACTGTGATAACACCTTCTTTCTTAACTTTCTGCATTGCTTCAGCGATCAATTTACCGATAGCTTCGTCACCGTTAGCAGAGATTTTAGCAACGTGTTCGATCTTTTCAAACTTGTCACCTACTTCTTCAGCCTGGTCTGCGATGCTTTCAACAACTTTAGCAACAGCTTTATCGATACCACGTTTCAAATCCATTGGATTTGCACCAGCAGTTACGTTCTTCAAACCAACACCGATGATAGCCTGAGCCAAAACTGTAGCAGTTGTTGTACCGTCACCTGCGTTATCATTAGTTTTAGATGCAACTTCGCGAACCAACTGTGCGCCCATGTTTGCAAACGGATCAGCCAATTCTACTTCTTTAGCAACTGAAACACCGTCTTTTGTGATGTGAGGAGCACCGAATTTCTTTTCGATGATTACATTGCGACCTTTAGGGCCTAATGTCACTTTCACTGCATTTGCCAATTCATCAACGCCTTTTTTCAAAAGGTCGCGGGCATCCATATTATATTTTATATCTTTAGCCATTTTCTTAAGTTTTTAAGTTTGTTAGTTTTTGAGTTTTAAAGATTAGATAATAGCGAAAATGTCAGACTGACGCATCATCAAGTACTTTTCACCTTCGAATTCGATTTCTGTACCTGCGTATTTGCCATACAAAACATTGTCACCTACTTTAACAACCATTTCTTCATCTTTTGTTCCGTTACCTACAGCAACAACTTCGCCTTTTAATGGTTTTTCTTTTGCTGAATCCGGAATGATGATTCCGCCTAAAGTCTTTTCTTCTGCGGCAGCCGGTTTAACCAATACACGGTCTGCTAATGGTTTAATATTCATGATCTATATAATTTAAGTGTTATTAATTACTTATTTTGTTTTATACATGCGAGTTTATTTTTTCTGAAACTCACGCTTATCTTATAGCGAATAGCGTGCCAAACTTATTCAAAGGCATCTTTCTGCCAATATTTCAGAAGAATCGTGACGCATTGCCGAATGTTTGCGACATTGTGACAGATTAAACATGACAAACTATGGCAAAGCCCCTAAAAAGCATAAACTATTACAAGGAATATGTTCAAAATAATATGGCCAGGAACAGAGAAAAACAGACATTTTATAACACACTATATTTCAAGCTATTACATTTTCACGATTTTTTCAGCCTCTGAAAAAAGTTTTTCATATATTATGAAAATAAATTTTCATCAGCATGAAAAAGTTTTTCCATATATTATGAAAATCTTTTTCCACATATTATGAAAAAAATATTCCATCAGCATAAAAATCCTGATATATAAAAAAAGAAAAGCTGGAATATTCGGGAGATAAGTCGAATATTCCAGCTTTATATATAAAGTTGACAAGGAGTCAGAGACAAGTTGACAAGGAATAGAAAATATTTTATCCTATACGTTCAATCAATTCTTCCAATGAAAGAAGTGACTGTTCGCCAGTAATCATATTTTTCAGATTAATCTTTCCTTCTGCCATTTCAGTTTCACCAACGATTGCTACGAAAGGAATTTTCTTTGTGTCGGCATATCCCATCTGCTTTTTCATTTTTGCAGATTCAGGATATAATTCAGTTCTGATTCCTGCGGCACGTACCTTTGCTACCAATGGCAAAAGATATGCTTCCTCAGTTGCTCCGAAGTTTACGAACAGAAGCTGAGTTGTCTGCAACGCATCTTTCGGATATAAATCCAACTGGTTAAGAACGTCGTAAATTCTGTCAGCTCCAAACGAAATACCAACACCAGAAACTCCATCCATACCGAACACTCCTGTAAGATTGTCATATCGGCCGCCACCTGTGATACTTCCAATCTGAACATCCAAAGCTTTCACTTCGAAAATTGCTCCAGTATAATAATTCAAGCCACGAGCCAAAGTAAGGTCAAGTTCAAGTTCTGCACGCAAAGTGAATTTCTCGATTCGGTCAAGGATAAATTCCATTTCCTCGATACCCTTCAAACCAGTTTCAGAAGTAGCAAGAACTTCTTTCAGTGAAGCAATTTTCTCACGGTTAGTTCCGCTAAGCATAATAACCGGTTGAAGTTTTTCGATAGCCTCATCGCTCAAGCCTTTGCTGCGAAGTTCGTCATTCACTTTGTCAAGACCAATCTTGTCGAGCTTGTCGATAGCAACTGTAATATCCACAATCTTATCGGCAGCACCAAGGATTTCGGCAATACCGGAAAGAATCTTGCGGTTGTTCATCTTAATGCAAACGCGAATTCCGAAACGGTGGAACACTTCGTCCATAATCTGGATAAGTTCCACTTCGTTAATCAATGAATCAGAACCTACAACGTCGCCATCGCACTGATAAAACTCACGATAACGTCCTTTCTGCGGACGGTCGGCACGCCAAACCGGCTGAATCTGATAACGCTTGAACGGGAAAGTAATCTCGTTGCGGTGCTGCACAACGAAGCGGGCAAAAGGCACAGTCAAATCATAGCGCAAACCCTTTTCGCAAGCTTTGGCTGCAAATTTCACCGGATTCTTCTCTGCAAGTTCTTCTTCAGTAATACCGGAAAAACAATCTCCGGAATTCAGAATCTTAAACAGAAGTTTATCTCCTTCCTCGCCATATTTTCCCATCAGTGTTGAAAGATTCTCCATTGCCGGAGTTTCAATCTGCTGGAAACCGTAAAGGTGATAAACTTCTCTGATAGTATTGAATATATAATTACGTTTCGCCATTTCCTCAGGCGAAAAATCTCTTGTTCCTTTAGGTATTGAAGGCTTCTGCATATCTTTATTAATTATTTTCTGTTATTCTGCGCACAAAGGTAAGATAAATCCGTAACTTTTCTGATAATTCTATTGTCATTTTATTTTCTAATCCATATATTTGTAAAGTCTGTGTAAACAGAACACCTTGAGTTTAATATAAACAATTTGTATAACCAACTAATCAAAAAAAACCATGACAACTCGTAGAGATTTTCTTCGTCAGGCTTCGCTTCTTGGAGCTGGTTTAACTTTCAGCCCGTTCCTTATTCAGGCTGGCAACAGTGTAAGTGCTAATGACAAAATCCATGTAGGACTTATTGGATGCAACGGTATGGGATTCGAAGATTTGAAAGCATTCCTGCGTAATCCTGAAGTAGAATGTGTAGCATTATGCGATATCGACGATAACGTATTGCAAAACAGAGCTGCTGAAACAGAAAAGATTTCCGGAAAGAAAGTAAAACATTTATATAAAGACTGGAGAAAAGTAATCGACAACAAAGATATTGACGTTGTTATCGTAGGTACTCCGGACCATTGGCATTGTCTTCAGGCAGTTTACGCTTGCCAGGCAGGCAAAGATGTATATTGCGAAAAACCTCTTGGAAACAGTATTGAGGAATGTAATATAATGGTTCGTGCCGCACAAAAATACAACAGAGTTGTCCAGGTTGGCCAGTGGCAGAGAAGCGATCCTCACTGGCAGGATGCGATGGCATTCGTTCACAGTGGTAAATTAGGTAAAATCCGCACAGTGCGCGTGTTCTCATATCAGGGCTGGTGTCCTTCAATCCCTGTAAAACCGGACCAAGCTGTTCCTGCCGGAGTTGATTATGACATGTGGCTGGGCCCGGCACCGGAACGCAAGTTCAATCCTAACCGTTTCCACTTCACATGGCGCTGGTTCTGGGATTATGCCGGAGGTTTGATGACAGACTGGGGCGTTCACCTTCTCGACTATGCATTGTATGGAATGAATGTTACGGCTCCAAACAGCGTTATGGCTTCGGGTGGTAAGTTCGGTTATCCTGATGATGCTTGCGAAACTCCGGATTTACTTCAGACAATCTACACATTCGATGGCTTCACTGTTCTTTGGGACCATGCAATCGGTATCGACGATGGTGCATACGGACGTAATCACGGCCTTGGTTTCGTTGGCGAAAACGGAACATTGGTTGTTGACCGCGGCGGATGGGAAGTTATTCCTGAAAAGGTAAACGGCAAACCAAGAATGGAAGCTGTTCCTTTGAAGAAAGCTTATGGCGAAGGCGGCTTGAATCTTCACGTAAAGAATCATTTGGAATGCATCAAGAGCAGAAACCGCAACTGCAACGCAAGTATTGAAATCGGTGCTCACATCGCCAAATTCTCACAACTTGGAAATATTGCATACCGCACAGGCAAGAAACTAAGCTGGGACGGCAAGACATTCAATGATGCTGAAGCTGATGCTTTGTTGTGCAAACAGTATAGAGCACCTTGGGAATTGCCAAAGATTTGATTCAGTAATCCATGATAAATAAAAAATACAGGCAAAGTTTCAATGAATCTACAATCAGAAACTTTTGCCTGTATTTTTTATATTAACGTCTTTAAAATTACAAATGCAAATAATCTTTCAACGTATTAACGTAATCTTCGAAAGCCTTGCGTCCTTTGTCTGTCATCCGGCAAGTGGTGCGAGGCTTTTTCCCTGAAAAACCTTTTTCTATCTCGATATATCCTGCCGTAGTAAGCTTTTCAAGCTGTACACTAAGGTTTCCCGCCGTAGCATTTGTCTTTTCCTTTATAAAGACAAAATCAGCTTCCTCGACAGACATCAGGATAGAAACTATAGCCAACCGCAATTGGGAATGCAACAACGGATCTAACTCTTTCAACATAATTCTTTTGCTTTATGATTTACAACATGGCCCGGAATTATCATCACAAATATAAATGAAAGGGCAAAAAGCAGGAGCATCATATCATCCATTCCTTTCGACGGAACATAATAGAACATATAAATTCCTGCCAAAAAGCCCAGATAACTTGTATTGAATATTTTTTCCTTCAAAACAACTCCTGTAACACAAGAGCCCAAAGATATAACAATCAGAACAAATGCCGGTACAATACTGCAATCTTTAAACACAATCATGCTCATCAGCAATATCAAAACGGTTGACACTGTTCCCATTACTTTCCATATTGCCTCTATTATACGGTCGCTATATGTAGTTACATTATTTTCTCCGTCCTTGGATTTATAATAGTATGCAACCGGAAATCCTATAACTGGAATAATAAAGAACAGGTAATATGAATATGCCGACTGTGTCAACATTAGCGACAAATAAACTAACAAGGTTGTCAGCACCGTCAGATATCCCCACAAAAGGAACTGGTTTCCATCGCCTACTTTCAAATTGCGCTTCGTTGTCTGTATCATTGAAGTTATCAACTCCAAACTTTCTTTTTCTGTAAACTTGACGTTTTTCATAATCGAATTAATTTAAATGTTCCTTACTAAAGTAGTTTATTTTATAAACCATGCATGGATTAAAAAAGTGCAAAAGAACTGCGCATTATTCCTTTGCACATCGCAAATATAAAGAGGTTTATTTTATAAACCAAATATTATTGTGCTTTTTTACAAGAAACAAGGCTACAGATACAAGTTTATGAGAAAAATAACTTGTATCTGTAGCCTTGTCCCCTTGTCAACTTACTCCTACTGATTATCTCCAATAATCATCCCGCTACCATAACAAAGATGATGATCCTTGTCATAAATCACTCCATATTGTCCAGGAGCAATTCCTTGAATTTTATCATCACTTTCGATACGGTAAAGGTCACCGATACGGCGTATATAACCATGAGTAAATTCCGGAGTGTGACGGATTTTGAATGTTATTTCCTTTGCATCATCAAACTCGCCCCAAGGATCTTCAGTTATGAAATCAAAACCTTGAAGGTTTACAGTCTTTCCGTATTGTGTTTCCGGATCATATCCGTTGGATACATATATTATATTACGCTTTATATCTTTCTTGATAACGAACCACGGACCGCCGCTCAAGCCCAAACCTTTGCGCTGACCGATAGTGTGGAACCAATATCCGTTGTGCTTGCCGAGAACCTTTCCTGTTTCAAGCTCGATTATTTTTCCGGTGCGGCGTCCCAGATAACGCTCAATAAAATCATTGTAATTGATTTTACCGAGAAAACAAATTCCCTGACTGTCTTTTCTCTTTGCGCTAGGCAATTTCTGAGCCTCGGCAATAGCGCGCACTTCGCTTTTCATCAGATGTCCGATAGGAAACATCAGTTTCTGAATCTGCAAACGAGTGATTTGTCCAAGGAAGTCAGTCTGGTCTTTCACCGGGTCTTTAGCTGTTGAAAGCCACACTTTACCGTCAATCTCAGTTGTTGTGGCATAATGTCCGGTTGCAATCTTATCGAAATCCTTTCCCCACTTTTCTTCGAAGCAACCAAACTTTATAAACTTATTGCACATCATATCCGGGTTTGGAGTCAGACCACGCTTCACTGATTCGATAGTGTAGCTGACAACTTTCTCCCAATATTCATCATGCAAGGAAACCTGCTCAAAACGGCAACCATATTTCTTGGCGATATATGAAGTTATTTCAATATCTTCCTCAGCCGGACAATCAATATATCCGTCTTTATCTTCCATACCGATACGGATGTAGAAGATTGTCGGGTCATAACCCGCCTCCTTTAACTGATGAACAACAACAGAGCTGTCCACTCCACCTGATACTAATGCTGCTATTTCCATAAATCTTTATCCTTTCGTCTGCAAAGTTACATATTATCCCTGAATTAGGAAGTATATTAGAAGTTCATAGAAGCATAAATGCCACAGTGTCCGTTTCCGGCAACCGGACTGATAGTAAGATTATGCTTTTTTGCAAAAGGTCTTGTAAATATATATGAACTGCCAACGCCAATCACGGCTCCCGCAGCCACATCCCACCAGTCGTGTTTCTTTCCGTAAACGCGGCTCCAGCCGACATAAGTGGAAAGCAAATATGCCGGAACTCCCCATTTCCATCCGTAACGTCGCTGTATGAATGCTGCTCCGGCAAAAGAAACAGAAGTGTGCATTGAAGGGAAAGACTGGAAATCACTCCTGTCCGGACGCTGCTTATCAACTATTAATTTCAGAGCATAAGTAACACCAACCGTTGTCACACCAGCCAAAGCTCCTTGCTTTAATCCTTCCCAATCCTGAAGGGCAAGAACAGTGGCAAGACTGGCAACCGGAGTAACAAACACCAACACATCTCCCGATGTGCGCACAGCCTTCCTGGCTCCGGTAACCTGTATTTCTTGTGCCGTCACCGAAAAGCCACAGATAATAAGCATTAATGATAATAAAATTTGCCTCATTGATAATGTATTTATAATTGAAGTTGACAAGACTACAGATACGAGTTGACAAGGATTATATTCTATGCTAAATAAGCGCAAGTATTTTAGGAATAAAAATAATCAATCCTACTGTTGCAGCAGCAATAGCCAGAATAAGAACCGCTCCTGCGGCAAGATCTTTAGCTTTCTTTATTGCCTCATTATAGCCGGGCGACACAAGATCGCACAACGCCTCGATTGAGGAATTGACAGCCTCAGCAGCCAAAACCATTCCTATGGCAACCGAAACAGCTATCCACTCGTAACTTTCTATATCCAGCAAAAAGCCCAAAACGATAACACATACAGCTGCAAAACAATGTATCCATGCATTATGTTCATTCCGGATAAGCATATATATGCCATTGAAAGCATAGGTAAAGCTTTTCAACCGCTTTTTCAAGGTGAAACCTTTATTGTCCATAAACAAAGAGAGTTGAAAGATTAAAGTTGACAAGGCAACAGAAACAAGTTGACAAGGTAACAAGAGTTAGTGTTTCTATCTTGTCAACTCGTCCCTGAAGCCTTGTCAACTATCCTAGTGTTTTATAATCATCAGCGAGAAATAAGGGAAAACCTTGCTTATCAGTTCTTCCTTATCAGTTGTATAATATTCTCTTTCCGGCAATGATGCGTTTTCAATATAATGATAATTCAGCTCCGGATGATTTACTATATATTCTTTCACTACATCCTGGCATTTCGACAGTTTCATAATCACAACAGTATGGTTTGTTGCAAAATAACTGTCCAACTCTTCTGCTGTAACATTTCCCGGAACAACAACCAGACGTTCATCCTGTTCCACCATTTGCAACTGCGCACATGCTCCGGCAGCAATAAAGGAAGGAACACCACTTATCTGAGATACGGGAATATTCATCTCCTTAAGGAAATCCATAATATAATGAGTTGATGCATAAATGCCGGCATCACCCTCAACAGCCACAACAATACGTTTTTCCTGCAATGAAAATTCGTTTATTTCATCGGCTATGGCTCTATATATTTCTAAAGCTTTAGTACGGTCTCTTTCCATCGGAACGATAAACAGACGGATACATTTCTTCAAACCAAGGTCGCATATCAAATCATTAGTACGTGAAATCACATTGCCATCCTTGTTTTTAGTAGCCGGACAAAATATAATATCTGCATCAGAAAGTCTTCTAAGTGCCTTCATTGTAATATAGTCCACATATCCGGGACCGAGGGAAACAAACGAAACTGTTTTGCTCATAATTGTTGGTTCTTTTATATTTTCATAGTGCAAAAATCAGTAAAATAACTAAATGAAACAAGATAAAACCGATTATCTTTTAATAAGAGAGAACACGCTTCGGGAAAGCAAAATCAAAAACAAGTTTTTTTTCCTATCTTTGCCATCAATAAAAAACACATCAATGAAGAATCTATGGTTTGCATCCATGCTGTTTGCATTTTTAGGTCTAATTGGTTGCCAGGAAAAAACAAACTCCACTAGCGGACAGCATAATACAGTTATATCAGATACATCATCTGTCAGAATTTCTCCTTCTTACGCAAAAGGATTCAAAGTGTCGTATCCAAGTAATGGAGTCAGACTTGTTGATATCCAGGACCCGCAAGGAAAGCAAGGCGGGACATATCACTATGCTCTTGTGAACAAAGGTGCCGGCACTAATAATATTCCAAGTGAATATACAGTGATTGAAGTCCCTATCAAAAAGACTATTTGCATGACTTCTCTCCAGCTTTCCAACTTCATAAAATTGGGTGCTTTGGATTTTGTGGCAGGAATCACCAGCACCAGACATCTTTTCAACGAAGAAATGCAGGAAAGACTGAAAACGGGAAAAACTGCAAAAATAGGAATTGAAGGGAATTTCGACAATGAAATTATTATAGCTGCCAATCCGGATGTTATCCTTATCTCTCCTTTCAAACGTGGAGGATATGACGCTCTGAAGGAAGTCGGCATTCCTCTGATTCCTCATCTTGGATATAAGGAGATGACTCCTCTGGGTCAGGCAGAATGGATAAAATTTGTCGGTATGCTCACCGGAATAGAGGAAAAAGCAAACAAAAGTTTCGAAGCTATAGAAAAGCGATATAATGAACTGATGGCTCTTTCACGCAGTGTTGACAAACGTCCTGTCGTATTCAGCGGTGAGATTAGAGGCGGAAACTGGTATGCTGTTGGCGGACAAAGTTTCCTTGCCCAGCTATTTGAAGATGCCGGTGCCGATTATTTTCTGAAAGATGACCCACGTTCCGGCGGTGTTACTCTCGATTTCGAAACAGTTTACAGCCAGGCTGCTCATGCCGACTACTGGAGAATCGTAAACAGTTTCCACGGCGACTTCTCTTATGATGTTCTCAAAGACGAAGACCCTAGATATTCTGATTTCGACGCTTTCAACAACAGGAAGATTATATATTGTAATATGAGACTTATCCCGTTCTATGAAAGTATGCCGACAGAACCGGAAATCGTGCTTGCCGACCTTATAAAGATTTTCCACCCGGACTTGCTTCCGGAGCATCAGCCTAAGTATTATACACTTCTCAAATAAACGGTTATGAGCAGGAAAGTCGTCATTTACATGCTTCTTATCACAGCATCAATATTTTTCTTTTTCTGCCTGAATCTGCTTTTGGGTTCAGTTTCCATTCCATTCCGTTCGATTTGGAATATTCTTTGGGGCAGCGGAGATTCTCCGGTAATTTGGGAGAATATTGTTTGGAAATCCAGAGTTCCGCAAGCTCTTACTGCATTGGTTGCCGGAGCCGGATTGTCAGTCAGCGGATTACAGATGCAGACTGTTTTCCATAATCCTCTTGCCGGACCGTCGGTTCTTGGTATCAGTTCCGGTGCTAGTATGGGAGTTGCCTTTGTTGTTCTGCTTTCAGGTAGTATCGGAGGTGTTGCCCTCAGCAGCATAGGTGTTATTGGAGAAGTGGCGCTCACGATAGCGGCAATCATTGGTTCGCTGTCCGTAATGGCGCTGATAGTTTTCGTGTCGCAAAAGGTACACGGAAATGTAACCCTTCTTATTATCGGTGTGATGATTGGATACGTAGCAAACGCTGTAATCGGAGTTCTGAAATATTTCAGTGTGGAAGAAGATATCAGAGCTTACGTAATCTGGGGTTTGGGCAGCTTTGCCCGTGTTTCCGGAGACCAGATGAATCTTTTCATCTGCCTTATGGCAATACTTCTTCCATTGTCATTCTTATTAATTAAAACAATGAATCTGCTATTGCTCGGAGAGTCGTATGCACGAAATCTCGGTCTTAATATCAAGCGGGCAAGACTTATGGTAATCGGTAGTGCCGGTATTCTCACGGCTATAGTCACTGCTTATTGTGGACCTATCTCCTTCCTCGGACTTGCAGTTCCACATTTGTGCAGAGGAATATTCCAGACATCAGACCATCGTATTCTTATGCCTGCATCACTTCTTGTCGGGGCATCACTTGCGCTGGTATGCAATCTTATTGCCCGTATGCCGGGATTCGAAGGAGCATTGCCGGTCAACTCCGTAACTGCACTTATCGGAGCACCGGTTGTTATGTCAGTATTGTTCAACAAGCGTAAAGAATCTATACAGGAATGAAACAGGCTGCCATAAAACTAAGAAATCTCACTACCGGCTATTCAACTAAGAACAGCACAAAAATAGTAGCCGACAAAATAAACGCTTCTATCTACAGTGGCGAACTGACTTGCCTTTTGGGTTCCAACGGAGCCGGCAAATCAACTTTGCTACGCACTCTCTCAGCCTTTCTTCCTGCAATATCCGGAGATGTGGAAATTCTTGGGAAAAGTCTTTCCCTTTATTCGGACAAGCAGTTGGCACGCATCATCGGTGTAGTTCTCACCGAACGATGCAATATCCGCAATATGTCAGTCATAGAACTTATCGGTTTGGGCAGAAGTCCGTACACCGGCTTTTGGGGAACTTTGGATAAAAAAGACCGTGAAATTGTTGACGAAGCTATCACTCAGGTTGGAATCGAAAGTCTGCGCAACCGCATGGTGCATACTCTAAGCGATGGCGAACGCCAAAAGGTGATGATTGCGAAAGCCCTTGCACAGCAAACTCCGGTGATTTTCCTCGACGAGCCTACTGCTTTCCTTGATTTCCCTAGCAAGGTGGAAATGATGCAACTCCTGCATCACCTCTCCCGCACTCTGAACAAAACTATTTTCCTTTCCACTCACGACCTGGAACTAGCTCTTCAGATTGCCGACAAAATTTGGCTGATGGATAAAGAACGTGGCATTGCCATAGGAACACCCGAAGACCTTTCCCTCAGCGGTAAATTAAGTTCTTTCTTCTCCCGCAAAGGAATTTCATTTGATATGGAAAGCGGACTTTTCCGTATCGACAATGATTTCAACCGGGAGCTGCGCCTCGTAGGCTATGGCTGCAAATATTCAATGGTTAGAAAAGCTCTGCAAAGAAACGGAATCAAAGCTGATCGACACATCGATTCCAAAGCATTCATCGAATGTGGCAATATGGAATCGGATTGTTTTGTGTGGCATCCGGAAAGTGGGGAGGAACTAAAGGTTAGGAGCATTGAGGAGCTTTTGGAAGTGGTTTTAAGGGGATAAAACACAGAGGCACAGGGACACGGAGTTTTATTTATTATATTTATAATCAATATAATTTACACTTCTCCCTGTGTTATTTAACGTGAGTTCGATGAATTAAAAATGCTAACAGATTTGGGAAATAATTATTCCAGGAAAAAGGACATAATATTAAGGCTGAAAGCCTTGATAGATAGTTCAGGATTCGTCGAACTCTCGTTATTTAATTTTCTGTTCCAACGGATTTGCAATCCGTTGGTCTGATTAGGCGGATTTGCAATCCGCATTATAAGGTAAGGATTACAAATCCTTGATTAATTTAACATCGGATTGCAAATCCGATGGAACAGACACAAAACAGAAGGCTGCCTCCCCGAAGAGAAACAGCCTTCCTTAGACATTTAATTTTTATTCACATGCCCTTTCATTCCTCACGGAGTTACTTTTTGTGGGCTTAGAACTTTTTATTACACTATTATTATTAATAACTAAAAATTAAAGGTTTCGCTCTCACGAGTTACTTTATAAATTGAAAATTGAGAATTGAAAATTGAAATCATCATCCAACCCAATCCTCAATTTTCTTTTTCTACGTTTTATTGCTTATTGAACTTGAAAATTTACTCACCGAACTTCTAATTTTCAATTTTTAATTTTCAATTTTCAATTAAAATCAACGAACGTTGATTTTGAAGCTTTCACCTTCAACAGCAACTACCACGATACCTGCAGGAACATTGATTGTTGCATTGTCTGATGTCAATACTTCGTTAGCTACTACCTGACCTAAGATTGTAGATACTACTACGTTCTTACCAGCAGCGTTCTTAACTACTACTGAACCGTTGTTAGCTACAACTTTAACTTCAGATGTTGCTAGACCTTCGTTTGATGTTGGAGCTTCAGCAGCAACTACATCGAATTTAGCAGCCTGATCTTCATCGTTTGTAAATACAACTACATCGTTCAATACTTTAACGAAGTTAGAGCTACCGTTCTTCAATACAGCCTGACCATCAATATCATAAACATTGAACTTGAATGGTTTCAAGTCTTCAGCCTTAGTATAAGTTGTGTCAGCCAAAGCTACTTTATCAGCTGCTTCATATTTAGCTTTCTGGAATTTAACCATCACTTCGCCATTCTTCATGTAAGCATCTCTCTTAGCTTCCAATTCTGCAATTTCTTCAGCATCAAATACTGGGCTAAGTTCAGAGATTTCCTTGTTGATAGCAGCGATTTCGTTAGCTGGGCTATACATCATCTTACCATTTGAAGACAAGTAGTAAGAAGGAGTCTTAGCTTCTTCCTTATCAGCGCTGAATGCATAGAATGAGAATGAAGCATCAGCAACTGTTGATTTCAATAATGAAGTATCATTAGTCATGATAGCGTTGCCATCAGCTTTAGAACCAAGGTATGCGCCGTTAATCTGCAATGCGATATGAGATTCTGGAACATCGTATGCTGGAGCTTCGAATTTGATTGCGTTCAAAGAGAACAACTGGTTATTATTTTCTGTACTAGTATTTGCTTTAATAGTCCCCGTAAACTTGAACTCTTTAGAATCTAGTTTAAGCATATTATGAGTTGCTGTATAATCACCTTTCAAAGCAATCTGATACTGTTCACCGACCTTACGGAAGATTACATTAACAGCAGTTTCATCTCCATCTTTCTTAATAGCTAAATCATTTCCGGAACTTGCTTTATAAACTTTATTCTTATCACCTACATTCTGCAAGTCAACGAAGTTATAGCTGATAGCCTTCAATGTATCTTTAGCAGGAGTGTAAACACCATCCTTATAATAACCATAAGAAATAACATTTACCATCACTGTATCTTTCTTAGTAGCATCATCTACCTTAATAGATGCAGGTGAAAGTTTAAATTTGAATGCTTTATCTACGTTGTCATCTTCGCCAACAATCAAGCCTTCTTTATCTTCATTTGGCACAACAGCCAATTCTGTTTCAGCGAACATATCTTTTGTATTTTCAACACTCAAAGAGTATTCTGTGCTGTTGATATCTTCATCAGAAACCTTCAAGAAACCATCCCACTGAGATGTGTTTTCAACTGTGCGAAGTTCTACATAGCATTCTGTTAAAGCTTTTCCAGATTCTGAAGCTGTAATACCTGTCGCAGCTGTAGAAAGAGAATAAACACCTTCTTTTGGAGTTGTAAACAATGTTACATTTTCAATCTTGAAGCCAGACTCACGGTTGATAAATGTTACTGTATTTGCATCTTTATTAGCACTTACAACCCACTGAGCATAAACGGCATCCTTATGTGCATTTGTTTCATCTGTACTACCTGAAATTGTTGCACCTTTAGAAGTTGCCTGTGTTGCATAAAGAACTCTCTTCATCACTGTTGAGTTCTTATCTTCAGAAGCCAAGATATTAACTACCCACTGACCTTTAACCAAGTTCTTAACTTCTACTGCAGAACCACCTGTTACTGTTATCCAAGAAGGATTTTCTGCTGATGCCAAAGCATCCTCTGCTCCACCTACTCCGGCATCTGCATAGCCGATATATGAAGGTTTATTAGTTGCATTAGTATCTTCATAATTACCGCTCGCATCCACTGTCCAGATACCTGCACTCTTGAATGCATATTTACCTTCATGGTTAGCATTCTTTTCTGCAGTAAATATTGCATTCTGAGCTGCCTGCTTTCCTTCAGTTTGAGCACTACCATTACTAGCAAATTCCAATTTTTCACCTTTAACCTTAGTGTAAGTATAACCTACAGAACCGCTTGGTGTAACACCTTCAGCAGCTTTCGGTGTCAATACAATGAACTCAGCAGCTTTGAAAGCTTTTTTATGATCTTCATTTTCTTTCAAATCATAATTAGAATAAGCCGCCTTACCCACTTGAATTAAGAATGCACCACTTTCAGTATTAAAAGAAGAATTAATCAAGTCACCAGCAGAAACTGTAACAAAAGAAACTTCTTTGAAAAGATCTTCTCCATCAATAGCTCCTTCCAAGTCCATCTTAACTCCTGTACCGATGTTCTTAAGTTCTGTGATATCAGAAACCGGAGCATTTTCGACCTCAACTAACAAAACTTTTTTTCCTGAAGCAGTTAATTCCAGACCAGTATTAACACTTAAATAATGGCTATTCTCTCCATCATAATTCAAAGTATTATCGTCAAGCACCCATTTACTATCCAATTCAGAACCATTTGAGTATTCCTGAGTATTCACTACCAATGCACCATTGTTATCAAGATTAACAGCCAAAGGAAGACCTGTTTCAGCATTCACCAATGTTACATTAGTCTCATCATTAACAGTTTCAACCACAACTTTCCATATATATTGATTCTCTTTACCTGAATCAAAATCTGGCAACTCAGAACCACTAATTTTTTTATTAATATCATAAGATATTACTCCTGAATTTTTATTTACAGAAGAGCCTAAAACCACATCATCATCAGTTACTGTAGTAGATGCTGCTAACACAACATGATAAGACTTTCCGTTGTCTTCTTTTGTTATTCCATCACCTGTTACAGCCGCATTAGCCGAGAAACCAGCAGCCAACAGTGCAGCCACCATAAAAGTAAATTTCTTGTTCATAATAATTTAATTTTAAAATGTTAATAAAAATAGTTCCGTAAGAAGAAGCATTTCCGGCTCAACATCTTAAAATCTTTGATTAAGTATGAACATAAAAAAAGCGCAGACGTTGTATTTATTATTTAATTGAAGGCTCTGGAATGCCCGTTGCACAAATAATAAAACAACAGCCTGCGCTTATTCGGTTATATAAAGTATCCTATATATATGTATATAGATACACATCTCACTCTTGAATAAAAAGGTGTGACTTTAGTGTATGAAATATACACGAATAGATACAACAATGTCATATAATCCGTCAGCGCAAGCATTTCATGTTGTCTATCATTCCGTGCAACTAAAAATTTTCCAGATTTTCAATTTGGAATAATCACCATAAAATGCTTACATAAATATGTCCTTCCTCAAGTGCAGAACGCTATCTGCCTAATGGAATTGCTGCAAAGTTAAGTAGTAATTATTAATCTGCAAGAGAAAGTTGGTATTTTTTTTCAACATAGTGGGTTTATGGGACGAAATATAGGGTTTTGGGGGATAAAACATTTAAACACGGAGAAGCAAAGACACAGAGGAATATTTAAACAGAGAGAAAAGAGGAAATATGGAAGATACGGAGAAAACAGAGTTTTTTCTATTATATAATTCTCTGTGTCTCTGCGCCTCTGTGTTGAAAATATACAATAAGGGTGTATTAGATTTCAGACCGAAAAGTAAAGAAAACCGATTTTGTAAATCCGCCGAATCCGCCGAATCCGCCATATCCTCCCATTCCGGCGGACTTTACTTACATAAACAGCTTTATATTTCTGATACACATATTATTATATAGATTTCACCTGTATTTTCGCCAAGTATTTGCAATGCCCATTTGGACGGTACTAAAAAACTCATTTTTGGAGCATATTGAAGGCTTTTTGAAGGAGATATTATTACTTTATTTTATACAATAAGGGGGGGGGCATTGCAAAAGTAATTTAAACACAGAGTCACAGAAACACAGAGATTTTTATTTTTGTTATTCTCAATTATTACCTCTGTGACTCCGTACCTCTGCGTTTGATTTTTTCTGCTTTTACACCCCTTATTGTAAAATTCAACAGCAATATCCCCATCAATATATGGTAAAAACGAGAGCGACCGGAAGGAGATTGGAGAGAATATCAGAAAAGAGGTCTACAAACACCGACAAAATACATATATCCGCTTATTATTCAACACTTTATTCAACTACACAAAACAAAACTTCCAACACTTCACCTAAAAATTGGCGGATTCGGCGGATTCGGCGGATTCGGCGGACTTTTTCTGCGGATTTTGCCCCGAAATAATAGGGACTTATTGTAAAAAACACTGCAGTGTTTCCCAGGAAACATCACAGTGTTTTTCCGGAAACATTACAGTGTTTTTTTGAACCCACCAATTCCCCATCCTCCAATATAACATAAATCCTCAAATCACCTTTCGGATAGACTTTGGCACAATGCTTATGGCAAGATTGTAAGAGAGCTTGCAGGAAAAGCTGCAAATCTTCCGGCGGGAAAAGTTCGGCAATCTCACGGGCAAGAGTTATATTATCCAAAATATTGAGTGATTGCGGAGAACAACCGGCATGCAAGGCTAGGGATTTGATGAAATCACGGTCCATCACCACCTTGTGGCTGTGAGTATCCAGATGTCCAGCGGCAAGTTTCACCGCCTTTCCCATCATTATACCAAGGGTTACGTTTGCAATACCAAGGTCGGCAGCAATACTGAGAGTATCACCGATAAAGTTTCCGAAATGAATGAAAGCCTGGGGCTTGAAATCGGGATAAAGCTGGCGGATATATTTTTCGCTTTTCGCTCCGGAATTTATCACCACATGATTTACTTCCAAGGCAACAGCCACTTCCATTTCGCGGCGGATTGCATCTACAAATGCTTCGGATGAGAAAGGACGGACAATTCCGGATGTTCCAATGATAGATATTCCGCCCGTAATACCCAACTTAGGATTGAAAGTGCGTTTTGCAAGTTCCTCTCCGTCGGGAACAGAAATTACAACATCGAGGGCTCCTGGATAGATTGCAGAAAGTTCGCGTTCTATCATTCGACGTGGAGTGATATTGATGGCAGGCTCGCCAACAGGAATACCAAGTCCGGGAAGAGTTACCAAGCCAATGCCTTCGCCTCTGATAAAATTGATGCCACTGTCACGGGAAGCAGAAAAAGAAACCTTCACGCAAATTGGATGGCGGTGAGTCACATCGGGGTCGTCGCCTGCATCTTTTATCACTGTTGCTATGCAACCTCCGGAGCAAGGTTCTACTCGGGCAACGGGCATACGCAAAACTTCGCCATCGGGTAAAGTAAACGGCACAAGTGCCGGAACTTCTTTCCCAAGCAAAGCCATCAGTGCCGCCTTTGCAGCAACAGTGGCGCACGATCCGGTTGTGAATCCGCTGCGTAAAGGATAGAATGAAGGAACAATGCTTTCCACAGCCTTTCTCAATCCATGATTTCCTGTCACAACAATAAATGACGGTGATAATCTTGGACGGGAAACAACAAACAGTGGGATTCCGGCTTTGCGGCAAGCTTCTTCTTTTTCGGCAAATCCGCCGCTCTCACCGCTTTCCTTTGTTATTACGGCATCCGGTGAGAATCGTGAAATCAAATCTCCAACAGGTTCGCTTGCATCATAAGTAATCAAAGCGGATTTAGGAAAACCTGCAGATTCAGCCAGCTGATATGATTCTTCTCTGTCCAATATACGGAAAAAACATTCATGCTCTTTCCAGAAATCTTTTAGGCGGGATATGGTTTTAACTCCCGTAAGAGCAAGCAATCGCCTGACACCATGGTGTTTCATCTTTACCACAGCATCATCATAGTCCGTACAAACAATATCGGAATGATGAAGGGACGGGAATATTCTTTCATAGCGAACAACAGGCAAGTCGCATTCTTCGGAAACCTCAGAAATGGTACGATGAAGCTCTGCTGCAAAAGGATGTGCAGCATCAACGATAAGATGGATTCCATTCTCACGGCAGAACGAAACCATAGTTGTTGCGTTCATAGCTCCGGTAAGGCGTGTACCATTACGGCTCTCCACCACCTGCTCCGCTCCGCGTGTGGAATAGAAAAAGGGAGAGCCTGCCTCGTCGAGAGTTTTCACGCAAGCTCTTCCTTCTGTTGTTCCTCCAAAAACAAGTATCATTTTCTGAACAAATGTTTGAACTCGTCGGCATAAAGGCGCGACAAGCCGTGTCGGTTGTCAATTGCATCACCCACAACAAGCAGGGTTGTCAGAGTGAGTTTGTTTTCCTTCACTATCTTGGCAAGGTCTTTAAGCACTCCGCGATATATACGCTCGTCTTTCCATGTCAACTTATAACATGCTGCGACAGGAGTTTCTGGCGGATAAGCCTGAAGAAGTTCTTCCTGAACTTTTTCCACTATTCCGGCACTCAAATAGATACACATTGTACTCTGGGATTTAGCCAATTTATGAAGCTGCTCTTTTTCCGGCATCGGAGTTCTGCCCTCGCCACGAGTCAGAATTATTGTCTGGACTTTCTCAGGAATTGTGAACTGAGAGCGCAAAGCTGCGGCAGCAGCCTGGAAAGAAGAGATTCCCGGAGTGATATGATAACTCATATTATACTGGTCGAAATATGCCATTTGTTCCTGGATGGCACCATAGATACAAGGGTCGCCTGTATGAAGACGGACTACGAGAAGACCACGGTCGTAGAACTCTTTCATAAGTTCAAATTGTTCCTCAAGATTCATACTTGCCGAGCTGCGGACAGTTGCACCAGGCTTTGCATAATAAGTAAGTTCCACAGGAACAAGACTTCCGGCATAGAGAATCAAATCTGCCTGCTGAAGGAAATGTTTTCCACGGACAGAAACAAGCTCTGGGTCGCCCGGTCCGGCACCAACAATCTCGATATGGCCTTTGCGTACAGCTGATTTGCTGATTGCCACGGCAAAAGTGAAGTTTGAATTATCGTTAAGCACACCTTTCTGTTTTTCAACAACAAGGCTTCCCATATCGCTACTTTTGATTGCTGTGCTTTCAGCAACACCATATACACCGGTAACTTCAAAAGCTTTTTCCGATGGATTTGGAACTGCTATATCTTTCAATTCTTCTGCAGAATATATTTCCGGAGAAGATATGTTGAAATAAGAGGCAAGCGACTGAAGAAGCGGTTCTTCTTTTTTCAGTTCTATAGTGGAAACTGAGGCTATTGAGGAAGATGCTATTCCTTTTGAAGCTAATTCTTTTCCGATATATTCAGCTATTCCTTCCGGATTGCATTGCTTGCGGCAACCTACACCAAGATGTAAAACCTGAGGACGGTAATATAATACAGGCAAACTTGTCTCATAAATGAATGGAGTAACCGCTATCAGAAGTTCATATTCTTCAGGATTGATATCACCGAAATTGTAATATACTTTGATATGCGAAGGCAAAGAACCTTCAAGGAAATCTGTTCCACGGTCACGGATGTCGAGCAGCAAAGCTGTCGGTCGGCGATTGACGAAAGACGAGATAAGAGCATTCATGCTTGCGCCTTTTGTCTCGGTCTTCCAGTTATATTTTGCACCGATTGTATCCAAAGCCCAAAGACCTTCATTGTCACTTTGAGTAGTGACTACGGCTGTAGCGCTGATAATTCCGGCAATGCGTGTTGCAAGAAGATTTGCACCGCCAACGTGTCCTGAAAGTACAGGTATTACGAACTTACCGGTACTGTCGATGCAAACCACAGCCGGGTCTTCGTATTTATTCTTTATATATGGAGCAATTTCACGGACACAAATTCCCATTGCACCGATAAATACTATATTGTCGTATGCATGGAAAGATTCACTTATTTTCTTTCGGAAAGAATCAAGGCGAACGCAGCCTTCGGCATCAGCTTTGGTGAAAACTACGGATTCCGTAAGTTCACGGCTGATAAGTTGCGCCATAGGAATACTGCTTTCCGATATTACAAATATCGCTGTCTTTATATTATTCATTGTACTTTCAATATTTCAATAGGATTAAACGAATCAACGGCAAGATGAACGGACGATACTATTTCCATACCCAATTCCGACGCGCCTTCACGGAAAAGACGCAAACTTTCTTCGGAAACGGAATTGAAGACAATCACTCCGCCTGGCGACATTACTGATTTTACTTTACGCATAATATCCTTCAACTGTCCGTTGTGACCGCCGATAAATACAGCGTCGGGAACGGGAAACTTATCCAAATCTGCCTGCATAAAATCACCAATGTGGACATTTATTCCGGGAGTTCCGAATTTACGGCTGTTGAGCCTCATCAGCTCCTCTCCTTCCGGACGCACTTCAAATGAAGTAACCTTCAAATGCGGGAATTGCAACTTTGCCTCAACAGATATGGAACCGGTACAGAAACCTATATCCCAAAGAGAAGAACGGTTATGCAAATCCAACATCGAAAGACTGAGAAGACGTATCGGCATTTTTGTTATCATCTTTGTCCTGCCGTTAAGGAGATGAAACTCACTTTCCGGTATTCCGAAAAATCTGTCCTTGCGTGATGTACGCTGAAGGATTATACAATTCGGGAATTTGAAGTCCGATGTTTCCGCAGCCTCTTCAATTGTAAACGAACGGACACGCTCTGCCTCATCATTTCCGAGAGATTCACCGACATACATAATATAATTGTCATATCCGTAATCTCTCATTCTGGAAGCTATGACTGAAGGAGTGTTGTTTCTGTCGGTGAGCACGCCCATCATTTTTTCCTGATTAATCAAAGCCTCATCAAAGGCATCCCAAGGTCTGCCCGTAAGCGACACCATATGCATATCCTGATATGGAAGCTCAAGTCTGTGAGCTAGCATTTGCAGGGAATTGAACGAAGGGAAAACCTTGATACTTGCCTGTGGCAAACGTGACTTCAGTGTATTGGCAAAACCGAAGAACAGCGGGTCGCCCGAAGCGA
This sequence comes from Parabacteroides sp. KHUB-01, assembly GCF_056640935.1. NCBI lineage: Bacteria > Pseudomonadati > Bacteroidota > Bacteroidia > Bacteroidales > Tannerellaceae > Parabacteroides > Parabacteroides sp. KHUB-01. Next base: position 1,572,840 of record NZ_CM153256.1, read on the forward strand.
ACACCACAATATCCGTATATTGACGGTATGAATCGAAAACCTTATCCAAAGGCACAACTATATCAATCCATACCGAATCCTCCGGCAAGAATGGCTTCATTATTTCATAATGCCTTTTTCCTCCGGAAAATACTTTGCTTCCGGAAATAACAGACATTATTTGTGGCGGGAAAAACTGATTCCTGCTATCACTTATCCCTATTACTGTAAATGACTGGACAGACATTAATATAGGATTTAAAAATCAGACATCTCTTCCCGGACGCAACTGCTCTGCATCATTATAACACAAAATAGCATTTGTCAATGTTGCCGCAAGGTTGCTTCCGCCTTTTCTTCCTTCAACAATGAGTTTAGGAATATGAGTGAAAGGTTTCACCATGTGTTTTGATTCGCATACATGAACAAAACCGACAGGAGCTGCAATTATTCCGCAAGGTTTTGCCTTGCCTTTCCTTATCAGGTCGCAAAGCTCCATCAATGCAGTAGGCGCATTTCCGAAAACAAAAAGAGCGTCAGGATGCTCGGCTACGGCTAGTCTTATTCCTGCCTGTGTGCGGGTTATACCTTTTTCTTTTGCCAGTTCAACAGCACGTTCGTCGGACAAATAACATTTCACTTCCAGTCCCATCCTTTGAAGAGCACCTTTTCGGATACCGGATGCAGCCATTGTAACATCCGTAACTATTGTACGGACTTTTCCACTGCTCAGTGTTTCATATAAAGAAGGAACAGCGTTATCGTCGATAAGCAGGACATTCTCCATATCGAAATCTGCTGTTGTATGTATGGCATGAAGCAAAGCCCACTTCTTGTCCAAAGGAATATTCGGATTCTTAAGTTCCTTTTCGATAGTGCGGAAGCTGTTAATCATTATTTCCTGTCCGATACCGGCTGCTTCGGTTGTCTGATTACGGTAATATCCGCGCGGAGTTATAAAATGATTGTCGTAGATATAGGATTGAGAGTTACCGATAATCACAATGGTAAACATATCAATATCTTCAGGATTGAATTCGCCTAAAGTAGTGACTGTGACATTCTGCTCCTCACGTCCTGCCTGACGCACGAAACCGACAGGAGTAGCTGCATCTCTGTATTGCAGGAATATCTCCTTCAGTCTGTAAAGTTGCCAATATCTTCCCTCGCTTTTAGGATTATAAACGGCTGTGATGAAATCACCGTCGGCAGCTGCTTTGATACGTTTCTCGATACGCTCCCAAGGTGTCATCAAATCAGACATTGATACGATACAGAAATCATGACCAATTGGCGCGCCAAGCAATGAAGCTGCTTTCTGGAAAGCACTTATTCCCGGAAGAACCTCGATTTCTATATCACTTCCACGGTCACGCTTCATTTCATAGATAAGTGGAGCCATTCCATATATTCCGGAATCACCTGAGCTTATCACGCAGACAGTGTTACCTTCTTCTGCCATTTCAAATGCTTGCTGGGCACGAAGTTTCTCACGTTTCATTCCGGTATCGATACAACGAGTTTCCGGTCTTAAGTATGATTTTATAAACTGAAAGTAATAGTTATATCCTACAACTATATCGCTTTGGGCAACAGCCTCAAGCACTGCAGGAGTTATATCTGATGCGGAACCGGGACCAATGCCGGCAACTATAATTCGTCCTTGTTTCATTGATAGTCTTTAACGTTTATGAATGGATTGGTAAAGATACGAAGATTTTCACAGAATTTTTCCCTCTATTGCCACCTTTATCACTCCGTCTTCTCTGTTCTCGAAAACCTGATAGGCACGCTCTATATCACTCAAAGGGAAACGGTGAGTTATCAGCGGAGTCGTATCAATCTTTCCTTCAGATATAAGCTTTAATATTTCCGGGCAATCGCAACCGTCAACTCCACCCGTCTTGAATGTCAGATTCTTCCCATACATTTCAGGCAAAGGCAAAATCTGAGGTTTGTCATAGAGGGCAACTATTGTGACCGTTGCGTTTGGACGGGCACATTCCCAAGCCATGCGGAATGTGTCATCTGTTCCGGCAACTTCAAGCACTACATCTGCACCTCCGTGCAATGAATTGTCAAGCACATCGGATTTACAGTTTTCCGGACTGGTTACAATCACTCCGGGATAATGTTTCCTGACAAATTCTCTTCTTTCTTCCGACTTTTCACACACGATGATTTTCCGTGGAGATTTTAGTATAACACAGAGGAGAGTACAAATCCCAGTCGGACCAGCTCCTATAATAAGAACCGTATCTTCCTGTTTGATATCAGAAATGCGTGCGGCCCAAAATCCTGTTGCCAAAATGTCTCCCACAAAGAGAGCCTGCTCGTCAGTTACCGAATCAGGAATAATGCTCAATCCCTGATCTGCATAAGGAACACGTACATATTCTGCTTGTCCGCCGTCAATACGGCACCCTAAAGCCCAACCTCCGTTTTTATCCGTACAGTTATTTACGTAACCGTTACGACAAAAGAAACATTCGCCACAAAATGTCTCAACATTGACAGCAACCCTATCACCTGGTTTTACGGAACGGACATCCTTGCCGACTTGCTCGACAACTCCTACCATTTCGTGCCCGACTGTTATACCGGGAACAGCACGCGGAACACTGCCATGCTTTATATGAAGATCACTTGTGCATATACTTCCCAATGTTATACGCACCAATGCATCACGCGAATCCAATATTTCCGGCTTCTTCTTCTCCAGAAGCTGGAATTTTCCTTTTTCTATAAATGTATATGCTAGCATAGATGAAGATATTTATAGTTGACGAGGCTACAGAGACAAGTTAACAAGGTATATTTTGTACAAACAAATATTCTGTCAACTTATCACCACGTCCATATAAAAACAAAGTTCGGAACATTTCATATATCATGAAACATTCCGAACCCTATTTTAGTTCCAATAGTCCCTATTTATTAAATACTTTTATTCATCACGATTAGCTCCAAGGAACATCATTACATAATATAACAATGTAGCCAAAGAACCCAAAGCAGCGACAACATATGTGTAAGCAGCTGAACGCAAAGCATCTTCAGCCTTATCATGTATTGCAACATTTGTTATACCTGCACGGCTCAACCAAACCAAAGCTCGCTGGCTGGCATTAATTTCAACCGGCAATGTTATCAAACTGAACAATGTTGTTGATGCAAACAAGATTATACCGAAAAGCATAAGCTGAGGGAAAGAATGAAGCAAAAGCATTCCACCAAGCAAAACCCACTGCACAATATTTGAAGCAAAGCTTACAACCGGAACCAATGCAGAACGCATCTTCAACGGAGCATAAGCTACAGCATGCTGAACTGCGTGTCCGCATTCATGGGCAGCAACGGCAGCAGCTGCAACACTGTTACTATAATATACACTTTCACTCAAGTTCACTGTTTTGTCCATCGGGTTGTAATGGTCTGTCAAATGTCCCGGTGTACATGTCACTTTTACATCGTAAATACCATTATCATGCAACATTTTTTCTGCTACATCTCTACCTGTCATACCCGAAGGCAAAGGTATTTCCGAATACAACTCAAATTTCTTCTGCAAACGTGAAGAAACCAACCAACTCAACACGGCTACGCCGATAAATATAATCCAATAAATCATATAAAATAAATTTCTAATTATTGTTTATCAATATAATAGCAAAAAGTTTGCCAAATAAAAAATGGCAGAAAAAGTCCTTATAAAGGAAACATTTTTCTGCCATTTTTACCTATTTCGTTAAATTCAAGACCTTTTGTCGGCTAAATTCCAGTTCGATACGGATTTAAAGCCTTGTCAACTTGTTTTCTTGTCAAGCTGAGCAATCAGTCTTCTTCTGTATATCTTTCGATAGTCTGTTCGCGGTCCGGACCAACTGAAACAATCTTGATACGAACACCAAGTTCTTCTTCAAGGAATGTCAGGTAAGCGTTGAATTCTTCTGGGAATTCATCTTCGCTCTGCATTTTTGTCATATCAGTTTTCCAACCAGGAAGTTCTACATAAACAGGTTCAACACCTTCATCAATTGAATATGGGAATTCTGTTACTTCCTCACCGTTTATCTTGTATGCAACGCAAGCCTTGATAGTGTCGAATGTGTCAAGAACGTCACTCTTCATCATAATCAACTGGCTTACACCATTGATTGTAATTGCATATTTCAAAGCTACAAGGTCAATCCAACCGCAACGACGTTTACGGCCTGTAACGGCACCGAATTCATGACCCAACTGACCAATCTTCTCTCCAACTTCATCAAACAATTCTGTTGGGAAAGGACCACTACCTACACGTGTGCAGTATGCCTTGAAAATACCATATACTTCACCGATATTACGTGGAGAAACGCCCAAACCTGTACAGCAACCTGCACAAATAGTATTTGAAGAAGTAACGAACGGATAAGAACCGAAGTCAACATCAAGCATTGTTCCCTGAGCTCCTTCAGCCAACACAGACTTGCCTTCCTTTAGCAAGTTGTTAACAACATGTTCGCTATCAATCAACTTGAATTGTTTCAAATAGTTCAATGAGTCAAACCATTTTGCTTCCAATTCAGTAATATCATATTCATAATTCAAAGAACGCAAAATAGCTTCGTGTTTTGCTTTTGCTGCTGCATAGATTGAATCGAAGTCACGCAACAAATCACCAACGCGAACGCCATTACGGCTAACTTTATCTGTATAAGTCGGACCAATACCTTTACCGGTTGTTCCAATCTTACCAGCACCTTTTGCTGCTTCATAAGCTGCGTCCAACATGCGGTGAGTAGGCAAAATCAAATGAGCTTTCTTAGAAATATAAAGCTGCTTTGTGATGTCATGTCCGCTGGCAGCCAAAGCTTCAGCTTCTTCTTTGAACAAGACAGGATCCAATACGACACCGTTTCCGATTACGTTTATCTTTCCTCCCTGGAATATACCTGAAGGAATTGAACGCAACACATATTTTTCACCGTTGAATTCCAATGTATGACCTGCGTTTGGGCCGCCTTGGAAACGAGCAACAACATCGTATTTCGGAGTCAATACGTCGACAACTTTACCCTTGCCTTCGTCGCCCCACTGTAATCCTAGCAATACATCTACTTTCATGTTCTTTATATAATAGACTGTTAATATACTTATTTTTGGAGGTTGTCGCATTTAGAGCTTAAACCACACAAAGGTAGCTTATTTATAGGAACAAGCAAAAACTTATGGAACTTTATTTGCATAAAGCTGATTTTACAAGCCCTAATCAAAGCAATCCATTCGACTTTAACCATCTCTTTCCGGATGGAGTCAGAAACCATAAAAGAGCCAAAGCACATGGTATTCCAACCATTGACAAAACAAATATAGTTGCCATAATTACACCATTTGGTTTTTACAAAAATAGGCAATCTCTGCTTGAATATCAAGCAAAAACTGCCTATTTAAATGTTATTAGTCAATTTAAGTTTCGCAAGTTGCTCAACTTAACAAGTCAACAAGGCTTCAGAGACAAGTTGACAAGGTCAAAATACCTCCAAATTATTTAATGCTCTTGTCAACTTGTTTCCTTGTCAACTTGTCACCTAAAATTGAACTTCCGAAACCTCTCAATCACTCAAAAAAATATTCGAACTCAAACTTCAAGTCATTGAATATTTCTTCCAATTCCGCCTTTCCACAATTCTCATATTCCGAAACCAGGTCCATAACTTTTGCCGCAGAGTTACGGTCTTTCCTGCCATAACGCTTCAAAGCAAGAGAAGCCGAACGCTGTGATGTAGAAATTCCACAATTCAAAACTTCTTTGGCTTTAGCAAAGAACTTGGTTTCCAGTTCCTGAGAAACTGTTTTTTCCTTTATATACATATTTGCCAATGTAAGGAATGCACATACATATGTATATTCAGAAGGTGTATCACTTTCAAGGCAAGCGCTAACTATTTCCTCAACAGAAGGAGAATTTGGAATAAGATTGGAACAAAGCTGTTCCGCTATCTCCATATATTTTATATCCGCAATCCATTGCAAAGCCGTTTCTTTCCGAAAATCACCCGCCGGATATAAAAGTGTTGCCAATATTTTCAGCTCACGGACATCTTCTTTCCATAAATCTTCTGCCAATGAAACACTTGGAGTGCAACTGCCGGCAATAAGCTTTATTTCAGGTATTGGAGTACCGAAGATAAGCTTATAGTTCATTCCTTTCTCACGCAGGCTTGTCGAAATAACTCCATTCATAGCAAGACGGAGTTTTTTTCGTATTTGCTGAACTTCAGTATTCATTTACAATAGTTTTAGATACGAGGTGACAAGGTTTCATGAACAAGGTAAAAATCCTTGTCAACTCGTTACCTTGTCCACTCGTCCCATATAATCAATTATAACTAGGCAAGAATGAATAATCACGGCTATAACGAAGCATCTGTTCAACATAGCCTTCTGTATAGTCAAGAACTATATCAGTAACTTCACCGTTATCATTCTTAACTTCTTTCATAACCGGATTTACAAATCCTTTGTATGGAGCAAGATTAAGTTTCTTGTATCTTTCAAGAACTTCCTTATGCAAATCCTGATCCACTTTCACTGCATAATCCTCAACAAGACGTTTTCCGGCTTCAAAATCACCTTCACTCTTCACACGCTGAACTTCTGCCAACAGCTGAGCGAACAAGCCACGCAATTTATCATAATCGTTTACGACTACATAAGTTTTGCCATCACGCTGTTTCAACTCAACAACATTGTCGGCTTTACCTTTTTCGTAAGCCCATTTAGCAATAAGCTGGCGGTTACGCATATGTGCTTCTTCAACATCTTTTCCTGGTTCGATACGCACAAGCTGAGTCATCAAACCATTCATCATATACTGATAATATGCAGCTTTGTATGCATCTGCATCAGGAAGCAAGCCCAAATCTACCATTTTCTGATCTGCCATATAATACAAACCGAACAAGTCTGCACGTGCTTCTTCCAATGTTGAGCTGTAAGCACCCAAAGCATCAGGATCAACACCATCAAGCAATTTACCTGAACCGTGACCCAGACATTCATGTAAGTCTGTATGCAAGTTATCTGTCATAAAGCCGTATTTCTTAGCCTGTTCACGCTCTGCGTCACTCCACATGAATTCTGCAGACATACCACTTCTCAGAGAAGCTTTGTCATAAGCTTCAGTAATATTTTCGATTGTCACAGACTTAGAACCATGGTCGCGACGAATCCAGTCTGCATTAGGCAAGTTAATACCGATAGGAGTTGAAGGATAGCAGTCGCCACCAAGCATTGCAACAGTGATAACCTTTGCACTCACACCTTTAACTTTTTCCTTGCGGAAACGTGGGTCGATTGGTGAATTATCTTCAAACCACTGTGCGTTTTCGCTTATTATCTTTGTGCGCTCAGTAGCTTTTTTGTTTATGAAATTAACTGTTGATTCCCAGCTAGCCTTACGTCCAAGAGGGTCGCCATAAGTTTCGATGAAACCATTTACGAAGTCAACATCTGATTTTGTATCTTCAACCCAAAGAACTGAATAAGCATCGAAAGTCTTCAAATCACCAGTCTGATAATATTCAATCAACTTTTCGATGATAGCCTTCTGAGCATCGTTTTCAGCGAAAGCTACAGCCTTCTGCAATTCTGCTACGATATGCTCGATTGCTTCAGTGTACAAACCGCCGACTTTCCATACCTTTTCATAAATCTTTCCGTTTTCCTTAACAAGGCGGCTGTTCAAACCATAAGAAATAGGTCTTACTGAATCCTGACCAATCTTCATTTTATTATAGAAGTCGTTGACTTCAGTCTGAGTCAAATCTCCTTCATAATAATTGTTTGCAGAAGCTTTGATAATATCATTTGCTCCACTCTGAACTGTTCGTTTGTTCAAAACAGCAGGATCAAACATTACCGGAGTAAGTTCTTCGATAAGCTGCTCAACTGTTTCTCCTTCGCGCAAAGGCAATGCCGACGGCTCAACTTGTTTTACACATTCAGCAAAAAACTCTTTTGAGAAAGTTGGCAAGAATTTATCTTCTGCATAATGATGATGAATACCATTTGCAAACCAAACTCTTTTAAGATAAGTTTCCAAAGCCTTGAACTCTTCACTGTTCTTATCGCCCTTATAAGAAGTATAAACAGCTTCCAAAGTGCGACGGATAGGCAAATTGTAACGGCAATTCTGGTCTGCAAGAATATCACGACCCATCAATGCCGCTTCCGACAAATGATATAATAATTGTTTCTGACGAAGTGTCAGTTCTTCAAAACCAGGCACCTGATAGCGGAGAATCTGCAAATCTGCAAATTGATCTACCACATAATTAAAGTCATTGTTTACAGCCTCAACCGTTTTTGTTTGCTGTCCACCGGTGCAAGCTGTCATTCCAATAGCTGTCATAACAGATAAAATTACGTTTTTCATATTTCTATTGTGTTTTTTATTCCAATGCGCAAAGATAGGAAAAATAAAAAAAAGACCAATCGGAACTTGCACAAGCTCCGATCGGCCTTATTATATCATCTTATAGAGATAATTCTTTTTTCAGTTCAAGAGTAAAAATAGAGTCATATTTCAGAATGTCATATTATCTAAATCTGCTGCTTTCACACGAATAATCTGTCCGTTACGAGAGAATACCAATTCGCCGTTTTCTTTCTTTTTCTGGCTTACCAAGCGCTGAAAAGCCATATTAGCACCCTTTACTATATTCTCTTCAAATTCTCTAAGTTCTTGTTCATTCATGATTCTCTAATTTTTTATAGATAACCGGATTATATATTTCGATTTTATCTCTTTTGAAGCCTTTTGCAATAATCTGCATCGGCGACATAGAGTTATCGGCTATCATCCAATAGTCACTAATAGAAAGGTACAGTTCAAACAAATTGCGAATTCCGGCAGCATAACGTCTTCTGATTGTTTCTACCGGTATATTGTGTCCTCCGGCTGAAACTCTCATTTTTACTCGTTCTATTGCCAGCTCCGGCGTGTTAAGCCAGAAATACAATAAGGTGACGTAATAACCTTCCTTTTGAGCCTCCCGTATCAGGTTTGCCACCGAACGGGTTGCCAGCGTAGTTTCCATCGCAAAGGTCTCGCCTGCAGCGATTAGTTCCTTGATGCGTTTATACATAATACGACTTGCTTCTACGGCCACCGCAATGCTGTCAGAATTAAAGGGAGAGAGACCTTTCGCGATCTCGTCAGAGTTAACGAACTCTTTACATTTAAGCATTTCCGGCAGTATAGTAAATGAAGCAGTTGTTTTTCCTGCTCCGTTACAACCCGCTATTATATATAGGTATGGCACTGTTTCGCTTATTTTTCCGGCTACAAATATATGAAGAAGTTTTATATCTCCACACATTTTTGACACAAAAATGCGATATGTGTGCAAAAAAAGTACTTGATAACCTCAATTTCGTCATAAAAACCGGTGCATTGGTACTAAATTTACACCCACAACAGGTCGCTCATTATGCCGTCGGATATAAAAACTCCTTTCTCTGTTAAGGTAAGATTTCCGTCTTTCCGGGATATCAAATCCTGCTCAATATATTTTTTTGCCTGCACTTCGCAATATTTGCGGCGTTTATCTCCGTATCGTTTTTCAATTTCATCGAGATTTATTCCCCACATCGTACGCAAGCCTGTAATGATATAATCGTTATAGCTTGTGTCTGCATCTTCAACCTCTTTCTCAACGGCTGGTTTTCCGACAGCCAAAGCCTCAATCCATTTTGGCAGTGATGACACGTTCCATTCCCTTCCTTCGCCATTAAATGAATGTGCCGAAGGGCCAAGTCCCAAATAGCTTATGCCTTTCCAATATGAACTGTTGTGACGCGAGAAAAATCCTTCTCTGGCAAAATTGGAAATCTCATAATGCAAATATCCGGCTTCCTTGAGTCGGGATATCAATTGCGAGAACAATTCAACGCTGGTTTCCTCATCGACGGACGAAACCTTTCCCGCCTCCCAAAGTTTATACAAAGCTGTGCCTTCTTCATATATTAAATGATATGCCGAAATATGCGGTATGTCTAACGAAATAGCTTTCTGCAGATTTTTCTCCCATTTCTCTGGTGTCTGACCGGGAAGTCCGTATATCAAATCTATACTTATATTATATATATCATGATTTTTGCATATCTCAACGGCACGGATTGCCTGTTCACTGGTGTGACGGCGGTTAAGAAACACCAAATCTTCCGAATCAAAACTCTGCACTCCCATACTGATTCGATTGAACGGAAGAGTTCTCAATTCCGACATATATTTATCTGTAACGTCATCTGGATTTGCCTCAAGGGTTATTTCGGGATTGTCACTTACATTATATATATGGTATATCGAATCAAATATCTCCGAAAAGTCTGACGCATCCAGTTGCGAAGGTGTTCCTCCACCAAAATATATGGTTTCAATCTCCTCTCCTTTCAGATAATCTGCACGGAGCTGCATTTCCTTTATGACCGAAGACACATAACGGCGCTTATAGCTCATGTCCGTATTTGAATAGAAATCACAATACAAGCATCTTTTGGCACAAAACGGAACGTGAATATACAATCCTGCCATAATCAATTAAATTTCTCTGTCTAAATAAAGATTTTTCGGATACAAAAATAGAGAAAGGCGGGGGGAGAGCAAAATAATAAACTTGTTTTTGATTTTACTATTCCGAGCCGCATCCTATCTTATCAAAAATAATGAGAAATATCATTTTGGCATATCTCCGGTTTTTCATCGCAATGAAACTTTTTTTCCACATATTATGAAAAACTTTTTCCACATATTATGAAAAACTTTTTCCATATATTATGAAAATTCTTTTTCATCAGCATGAAAATTTATTTCCATATATTATGAAAAAAGTTTTTCAAGGCATAGAAATACGATGAAAATGTAAATACAAGATTATAAACATATTAACAAAATCGATTCAGAATACTACATTTTAGACAAAATACAGCTTAAAAACATGCAAAAGTTATAATACAAGAATATTGAACAATAGAAACAAGCCCTAAAAACATAGTTAATAATCAGATAAGCGGACAAATAAGGCTATACAACTGCTGAACAACATTGTTTTCAAACAACAGATATCTTTTGCTTTTCTAGAAGAGTATTTATAATTTGCGCTCACGATAAAACAAAAATCGTAACAAAACTATATGTTTAACCTTTAAATACCTATATGATATGAAAGTATACCAAACTAATGAAATTAAGAATATCTCCATATTGGGAAGTTCAGGCTCTGGGAAAACCACTCTCGCTGAAGCAATGCTTTTCGAGGGTGGAGTTATAAAACGTCGCGGTTCCGTTGAAAACGGGAATACTGTGTGCGACTATTTCCCGGTTGAGAAAGAATACGGATATTCTGTTTTCTCAACCGTTTTCAGTGTTGAATGGCAAGACAGAAAACTGAACTTCATTGACTGCCCGGGTTCTGATGACTTTATCGGAGGTGCGGTTTCAGCTCTGAATGTTACAGATACAGCATTGATGGTGTTGAACGCACAATATGGTGTTGAAGTTGGTACAATAAATCAATTCCGCTATACAGACCAGTTCCACAAGCCTGTAATCTTCGTTGTCAATCAGTTGGATAATGACAAAGCAGATTATGAAGGTACTGTAGCCCAGCTTAAAGACCGTTGGGGCAGCAAGGTGGTTCAGATTCAGTATCCTGTAACTTGCGGTGCTTCATTCAATGCCGTTGTGGACGTGTTGAAGATGAAAATGTATCGCTGGAAACCGGAAGGCGGTGTTCCTGAAGTTCTTGAAATCCCGGCTGAAGAATCTGAAAAAGCTATGGAATTGCACAAGGCATTGGTTGAATCTGCAGCAGAACACGACGATGCTTTGATGGAAAAATTCTTTGAAGAAGGTACTTTGAGCGAAGACGATATGCGTGCCGGTATCCGTGCTGGTTTGGTTACTCGCAATATGTTCCCTGTATTCTGCGTATGTGCAGGCAGAGATATGTGCGTTCGCCGTACATTGGAATTCCTTGGCAACGTTGTTCCTTGCACAGACAAGATGCCACGTTTGGTTACAACTGAAGGTGTTGAAGTTACTCCAGATGTAAACGGACCAACAAGCTTGTTCTTCTTCAAAACTACTGTTGAGCCTCATATCGGACAAGTTTCATACTTTAAGGTATTATCAGGTAAGGTTAAAGCCGGCGACGATTTGCAGAATGCCGACAGAGGTTCAAAAGAACGTATCACTCAGTTGTTCTGCATTGCCGGTCAGAACAGAACAGAAGTTCCTGAAATGGTTGCAGGTGATATAGGTGCAACTGTTAAACTTAAAGACGTTCGCCGTGGAAACACATTGAACGGCAAAGGTTGTGACTATCGTTTCGACTTCATTAAATATCCGGATCCAAAATATCGCCGTGCTATCAAGCCTGTCAACGAGGCTGACGCTGAAAAGATGATGGAAATTCTTTTCCGTATGCGCGAAGAGGACCCGACATGGATTATCGAACAATCAAAAGAATTGAAACAGACAATCGTTCTCGGACAGGGAGAATTCCACTTGCGTACTCTGAAATGGAGAATCGAGAACAACGACAAATTGGCTGTTGAATTTATGGAACCGAAGATTCCATATCGTGAAACTATCACTAAGGCAGCTCGCGCTGACTACAGACACAAGAAACAGTCTGGTGGTGCTGGCCAATTCGGTGAAGTTCACCTGATTGTTGAACCTTATTACGAAGGTATGCCTGTTCCTGACACATATCGTTTTGGCGGTCAGGAATATAAGATGAACGTAAGAGATACTCAAATAATTGATTTGGATTGGGGTGGTAAACTGGTATTCGTAAACTGTATTGTTGGTGGTGCAATTGATTCACGTTTCTTGCCTGCAATTTTAAAAGGTATTATGGGACGCATGGAACAAGGTCCATTGACTGGCTCATATGCACGCGACGTACGTATCTGCGTTTATGATGGTAAGATGCACCCGGTTGACAGTAACGAAATTTCATTTATGCTTGCCGGACGTAATGCATTCAGTGCAGCGTTCAAAGAAGCAGGACCTAAGATTCTTGAACCTGTTTATGATGTAGAAGTTTCAGTACCGGCAGATTTCCTTGGCGACGTGATGAGTGACCTACAGAGCCGCCGAGCATTGATTATGGGTATGAATAGTGAAAAAGGTTTTGAAAAGCTATTGGCTAAGGTTCCTTTGAAAGAAATGTCTAACTATTCTACTTCATTAAGTTCTATCACCGGTGGACGAGCTTCGTTCACAATGAAGTTTGCTTCATACGAATTGGTTCCTTCAGATGTTCAGGAAAAACTGTTGAAGGCTTATGAAGCATCACAAACCGAAGACTAATATTTTTTTGTTTTAGGTTAAATAATAAAGGCGGCTAGTTTCGTGAGAAACAGGCCGCCTTGCTTTTTATCAAATATAACTTATTATCTCGTCAACTCATTAACTCGTCAACTATAATTATCTATTCAACGCTTGCTCAATATCAGCAATTATATCATCAGCATTTTCAATACCAACAGAGAAACGGATAAGGTCCGGAGCAATTCCTGCCTCACGCAACTGTTCGTCGGACAACTGACGGTGAGTGTGACTGGCCGGATGCAATACGCATGTACGAGCATCAGCAACGTGAGTAACGATTGCTGCCAACTTAAGATTATCCATAAAGCGGATTGCTACATCACGACCACCTTTCAAACCGAATGAAAGAACACCGCAAGAACCGTTAGGAAGATATTTCTGAGCTAGGTCATAATATTTGTTGCTCTTCAATCCAGGATAATTTACCCATGCTACTTTGTCGCACTTTTCAAGCCACTCTGCAACCTTCTGAGCGTTTTTACAATGCTGTGGAACACGGAGATGCAAAGATTCAAGACCAAGGTTCAGAAGGAAAGCATTCTGAGGTGACTGGATTGAGCCAAGGTCGCGCATAAGCTGTGAAGTTGCCTTTGTGATAAATGCCAGTTTTCCGAATGTCTTTGTATAAGTCAATCCGTGATATGATTCATCTGGAGTGCACAAGCCAGGGAATTTGTCTGCATGAGCATCCCAGTCGAAATTACCGCTATCAACAATGCAACCACCAACACAACAAGCATGGCCATCCATATATTTTGTAGTTGAATGAGTAACAATATCAGCTCCCCATTCAAACGGACGGCAGTTGATTGGTGTAGCAAAAGTGTTGTCGACAACCAATGGCACTCCATGTTTGTGAGCAATACGGGCAAACTTCTCAATATCCAGAACCATCACGCCAGGATTAGACAAAGTTTCGCCAAACATCATTTTAGTGTTAGGGCGGAAAGCTTTGCTTATTTCTTCCTCGCTAGCATCCTGGTCAACAAAAGTACATTCGATGCCCATCTTTTTCAGCGTAACAGAAAGAAGATTGTATGTTCCACCATAGATACTTGTTGCACTTACGATATGGTCGCCAACCTCACAAATATTGAAGAATGTGAAGAAATTTGCAGCCTGACCTGAAGAAGTAAGCATTGCAGCCACACCGCCTTCAAGAGCTGCTATCTTTGAAGCAACAGCATCATTTGTAGGATTCTGAAGACGAGTGTAGAAATATCCGCTGTCCTCCAAATCAAACAGACGTGCCATCTGCTCGCTGGTTTCATATTTGAATGTTGTACTCTGATAAATAGGAAGCACACGAGGCTCTCCTTTTTTAGGATTCCATCCTGCCTGAACACAAAGTGTTTCCGGCTTAAATTGCTTTTCCATATAATTTAAATATTTGAATTATTACAATCAGACTATCAATAATGTCAAATCGACACGCAAATATACCTAATTTATCCAAGTTTTCACCAGATTTTCTTTTCAAGGATTCTGAACCATATAAAAGAAACTATACCTTTCAATATGCTGGAAATACTGATAGCCCACCATACACCTGCAATTCCGAATCCTATATAACCAAGGAAGATTGCCAACGGAAGACGAAGAGTATTGAATGTTATACTTATTATTGCCGGAGGGACAGTGCGTCCGGTGCCATAAAACAAACCCTGCATGGTTATTTCAATCATCATGAAAATCATTGAATATCCGTCAATTTTCAGGAACAGACCTCCGGCTTCATATGCAGCCTTTTCAGGAACAATCACAGAGAATAGTTCTCCACCAAAGAAAACAAACAACAAAGTGCAGAACAGTCCGAACACAGAAGTCATCAACATAGTAGTGCGATATGCACTGTAAACCCTTTCTCTTTTTCGTGCAGCATAATTTTGTGCAGTAAAAGCACTCAGAGCAGTGCTGAATCCCTGAGACGTATTCCATGCAATTGCTTCAATTTGTCCACCTGCGGTAAGAGCCATCAATCCGTAATGTCCGCCATAAGTAGAAGCTGTTCGTCCCATCAAAAGATTTATCACAGCAAAGAAACAGTTAAGCAAAGCAACCGGAAGACCCAAATGAATTATTTTACTGCAATATGAAGATTTGAGAGGAACAAAGAAGTTGAAGTTGTCCCACAACGGATGCCGTTTTTTCAACTGATAGACAAAAAGCAACACTACCAGCAATTGTGAACACCAAGTAGCGTAAGCTGCACCTGCTGTTCCCCAGCCAAACACCAGTATAAACAAAGGGTCCAAAATCATATTCAACAGAAGACCGGTTCCGCTAATATAGAAGGGAACTTTACTCAGCCCTGCAGCATTGTGTATCCCTGTGAAGGCTGAAGTCAGAAATATAAACGGGAAACCGGAAGCAACAATACGCAAATATTCTACAGCCTTTTCCGTGATACTGTCTTCCAGTTTATATAAAGAAATAATGGGAAATGCAAAGGTAAACAACAAAGTGCCCCACACTATTGAAATAATCAGCGCCATTGTAAGATTATGCGAAGCATAAGCCTTTGCTTCATCTGTATTTCTGGCACCAATGCTTTGTCCGACTGAAACCTCAGAACCAACCTTGTTAAGGTAAGAAAGAGACTGAGTCATCCAGGTCAGAATACCAACTGCACCGATTGCAGCTACAGCCTCACTTCCCAAACGTCCAACCCAAGCCATATCAGTCAAGCTATAAGCCATCTGAATGAAAGACGTTCCCATTATCGGCAAAGCAAGATTGAACAACTGTTTCTTAATCGGTCCTTCTGTTAAATTTTTAGTTCCCATTATCAAATAATGAATGACAATTATAAAACAATAAAAAAGGAATGAAGAAAAAGTATCATCTTACAAATGAATACAATTTCTTCATTCCCGAATTATATTATTCGCAAAATATTATCGGATAAACAAAAGCTCACGATATTTTGGCAACGGCCACATCTGGTTATCTACCATCAACTCCAATTCATCAATATGATTACGGATTTCATCCAAATATGGAGCAACAGTGTCATGATATGCTATTGCTTTTGTTCTCAAGTCAGAAATTCTGTTTGCTTTCTTTCTAGCTTCAACCATTTCGTCCACCTTCTTTGTTACGGCATTAATATGTCCGGCAATCTTTCTTACAAGGCGACGTGGTTCTTCTGAAAGTTCTGCATATTCAGCATCACCGAAGCTTTCCTTCAATTTAGCAATATTATCCAAAAGAACAGACTGATAACGGATAACAACCGGAATAATATGGTTCAAAGACAAATCGCCAAGAACTCTGGCTTCAATCTGTACTTTCTTTATATATACTTCCCATTTAACTTCGTTGCGGGCTTCAAGTTCCTTCTTGCTTAGAACACCTGTTTCTTCGAACATCTTGATTACTTCAGGTTTCAGATAAGCGTCATACTGCAATGGAACACTGTTTTCGCAATCCAAACCACGGCGCAATGCTTCTTCTTTCCACTCATCGCTATATCCGTTTCCATCAAAACGAATTGGTTTTGATTCCTTGATATAAGCTTTAAGAACTTCAAAGATTGCCTGCTCCTTACTCTTTCCGGCAGCACGCAAAGACTCAACATCTGCCTTGAACTGGCGAAGCTGATAAGCAACTGCTGAATTCAATGCCAACATTGCTGCACCACAGTTTGCAGATGAACCCAATGCACGGAATTCAAAACGGTTTCCTGTGAATGCAAAAGGTGAAGTTCGGTTACGGTCTGTATTGTCTACCAACAATTCAGGAATCTGACCGAATCCTAAATGCAAACGGTTCTTATCGTCAATTTCAATTGCATCTTCTATTGAGCAATTCTCAAACTTATCCAATACTTCTGAAATCTGAGAACCCAAGAAAGAAGAAATGATTGCTGGAGGAGCTTCATTTGCACCCAAACGGTGAGCATTAGTTGCAGAAGCAATACTTGCTTTCAACAATGCGTTATATTTATAAACCGCCATGATAGCATTCACAACGAATGTTATAAAGCGAAGGTTGTCCTCACGGTTCTTTCCTGGAGAGAACAAGTTGATACCTGTGTCTGTTCCCATTGACCAGTTACAGTGTTTACCTGAACCATTCACACCCTTAAACGGTTTTTCATGGAGCAAAACACGGAAATTATGCTGGCGGGCAACACGTTTCATTACAGACATCAACAGCTGGTTATGGTCGTTTGCCAAGTTACATTCCTCATAAATCGGAGCCAACTCAAACTGGTTAGGAGCAACCTCATTATGACGAGTCTTAACAGGAATACCAAGTTTGTAGCATTCTACTTCCAAATCTTTCATGAATTCCTGCACACGTGAAGGAATAGCGCCGAAATAATGGTCGTCCAACTGCTGGTTTTTAGCACTCTCATGACCTAACAAAGTACGTTCAGTCAACGACAAGTCCGGACGAGCAGAATACAAATCCTCATCTACAAGGAAATATTCCTGTTCCCATCCCAAATATGAAATAATCTTATTTACATCTTCATTGAAATAATGACAAACATCTTTAGCTGCGCTAGTCAAAGCTTCAATTGAACGGATAAGAGGAGTTTTATAGTCCAAAGCTTCACCAGTATATGCTATAAAGATAGTAGGGATACACAATGTATCATCGATAATAAATGCCGGAGATGAAGGATCCCACGCAGAATATCCACGAGCCTCGAAAGTGTTTCTTAACCCACCGTTAGGGAAACTGGATGCATCAGGTTCCTGCTGGACAAGCAACTTACCGCTGAACTCTTCAATCATTCCACCATTTCCGTCATGTTCCACAAAAGCATCATGTTTTTCTGCTGTTCCGTCAGTCAAAGGCTGGAACCAGTGAGTGTAGTGTGTAACACCTTTTTCCAAAGCCCACATACGCATGCCGGCTGCAACCAGATTTGCTATTTCACGGTCAATCGGTGTACCACTGTCAATTGCCTGAGTCAAGGCTTTGTAGGTTTCTTTTGAGAGATACTTTTGCATCGCTTTGCGATTAAATACATTCTCGCCAAAGAATTCCGATACTTTCTGTTCTGGAGCCACAGCTTCAACCGCCTTACGATTAGAAGCTTTCTCCACTGCATTAAAGCGTGAGATTGACATAATCTTCTGTTTATATTATTGTATAATTAATTGCAAAGATACTGGATTTTACGCGTTATTTCTACGCTATTTATTTTTTTTAGCTAAAGTCAATTGTTTCATTAAAAAAGGCATGAACACAAATTGTGTCCATGCCCAATATATTGCCTTTGAAAAGAATAGGCTTAAATAACATACAAAGAGCTGATAGATTCACCGCTACATACACGACGGATAGCTTCAGCAAACATATCTGCTACAGAAAGAATCTTAACCTTATCACATTTCTTAGAATAAGGAATAGAATCTGTGAAAATCATTTCAGAAAGAGCAGACTGGTCAACACGTGTTGAAGCAGGATCTGACATTACTGCATGGCTGGCAATAGCACGTACAGATTTTGCACCGTTTTCCAACATCAAGTTTGCAGCTTTTGTAATTGTACCTGCTGTATCAACCATATCGTCAACCAACAATACGTCCAAACCTTCAACGTCACCGATAATTCTCATTTCAGCAACTTCATTTGCACGCAAACGTGACTTATGGCAGATAACCATAGGAACGCCAAGATACTTAGCATAGCTACTTGCACGCTTAGTTCCACCAACATCCGGAGTTGCAATACACAAGTTATCCAGAGAAAGATTATTCTTGATGTAATCCAAGAAAATAGAAGAAGCATACAAGTGGTCAACAGGAACATTGAAGAATCCCTGAATCTGATCAGCATGGAAGTCCATTGTAATCAGACGGTCGATACCAGCTGCACTCAACATATCTGCAATGAGTTTTGCACCGATAGCAACACGTGGTTTGTCTTTTCTGTCCTGACGAGCCCAACCAAAGTAAGGAATAACAGCTATGATAGAGTGAGCAGAAGCACGCTTTGCAGCATCAATCATAAGCAACAATTCCATCAAATTGTCAGCATTCGGGAATGTTGACTGAACCAAGAAAACATCACGGCCACGGATTGATTCTTCATAAGAAACAGAGAACTCTCCGTCAGCAAAATGCTGAATGTTCATCTGTCCAAGAGGACAACCTAAGCTTTTACAAATTTTCTCTGCAAGATAACGGGTGTTTGTACCTGAAAACACCAAGAAAGGAGTTTGTGCACTCATTATTCCGAATTTTTATCTTAAGTGAATATAATAAATTTGTTGCAAAGGTATGAAAAGATTATTAATTACTCAAGTTTAAGCACATTTTCAATACACAAACTTGATTATTCTTGCCGAATATCCAGGAATTACCACTTGATACGGCCATGATTCTGTCAATGTACTTACAGTTTCAAACCCACTGAACAAATCAATTTGTCTTGCAGCCTTATTATCCTCAAATCCCAATACATTAAAGGCATCTGAAGGAATTTCAACACGCACTTTTTGCTCGCTCTTGTCGAAATTAGCTACAATGAGAATGACTTCATTATCATATTTCCTTAAAAATGCATACTGACGATGAGTATTAAAATATGGATTCGATGAATTTGCATACATCAAATCATAAAATTCCCCTTTGACAATAGCTGGCTCTTCTTTTGCCAAATGAAGTATTTTAGAATATGTTTGACGCAAATATTTCTGTTCTTCACTAAGACCTGCCCCGTCAAACTTTCCATTGTTATTCCAGTCACGCAACGATTTCAAACTCCAATAATCAAATATGGTTGTTCGTCCGTCACGGCCACTAAAGCCTTCCTCATCCATTCCCGGCTCACCTAATTCCTGACCGCAATAAATCATAACCGGATTCGTATTCATAAGTGCAGAAACAGCCATAGCTGGTATTCCAGGAAGTGCATTCCCGGCGAAAAAGTCTGAAGCAATTCTCTGCTCATCATGATTTTCAAGGAAATTCAGCATATTGCTTTGTATTCCGTCAAGTGATTGCCAGCAATATGATATATCTGAAGCATATTGATTTCCGCACATCACATTACGAAGAGTATCATACAATCCAACTTTATCATACAAATAATCAAAATGACCATTGAAGATATAGTTTCTATATTCAGATGGATTATAAACTTCAGCAATAAAACATACAGGATATTTCTCTTTTACTGCCGGTATTGCCCAATTCCAAAACTCAACAGGCACCATTTCTGCCATGTCACAACGGAAACCATCAATACCTTTAGCAGCCCAGAACAAAAGAATGTTAAGCATTTTCTTCCATGTACTTGGTATAGGATTGAAATGCTTAGTTCTTCCATTCATGTAATCAACTCCGTAATTCAACTTCACAGTTTCATACCAGTCATTTTGAGAAGGGAAAGCAGAAAAACAGTCGTTTCCTGTAACCTTTGCCGGGAATTCGCTGTATTCATAATCTTCGCATTGAGCTCCGAAATGAAGCACCAAAGGTTGATCAGGTATATAATAGAAATTGTTGTTTGGATCAAAAGCTTTAGTACAATCATCTTTTTCTCCCAAACCTTCAATATATGAATGACGGACATCCGACTTGTACTGACGAGCAACATGATTAGGGACAAAATCAATTATAATTTTCATACCAGCTTCATGAGTTCGCTCAACAAGAGCCTCGAATTCCTCCATTCTATTAGTAACATTGTCCGCCAAATCAGGATCAATATCAAAATAGTCCTTGATTGCATATGGAGAACCGGCGTTACCTTTTACAACCGCATCATGGTCTTTTGCTATATTATATAATGTATAATCTGTTTTTGTGGCATGTTCGATTACACCAGTGTACCAGATATGATTTACACCTAGTTCCTTTATTTTGGATAAAGCTTCCGGAGTAAAATCAGAAAACTTTCCCACACCATTTTCAAATATACTTCCGTTTTTCACTGGCGATGTGGTCATGTTTCCAAACCAGCGTGGGAACACTTGGTAAATAACCATTTTCTCTGTTTGTTTTCTATCAGTTTTCATAGGTCTATATATTTAGCATAATAGCGAAAGCTTATTATGCATTCATTATCTTTATTAATTAAGTTAAGTTTCGCTAGTTGCTCAACTTATATAAAGTAAACAAGGCTTCAGATACAAGTTGACAAGATCAGAACACCTGTAATTTCACAAATTATTATCCAAAAATCTTGTTAACTTGTCTTCTTGTCAACTTGTTATCTGGAAGTTGAGCTTGCGAAACTTAAATTATTATGATTCCAAGGCTTTACGTTTACCTGCATCTATAGCCTTGATCAAAGCTTCACACTTATTTTCGCCGATCATCTTTGCAAAGGCTTTTGCAGACTCTTCATAACCAATATTAGCAATTTCATCAATACTATCCAGATCAAATGTTTTATAAAGACCAACCTCCTGTGCTTCTATAAGCAAGTCACAAAGTTCACGGTCTTCCAAAGAATTCGCCTGAAAAATATAATTATAAGAACGCACTGCTATATGGAACAAAGTCTGTTTATATTTTTTCGGGATAAGAGGACTTACATTAACACCAATAATTCTCTCACATTCATCACGGATAACAGAAACCGGGAAATTCTTAAACAATCCACCGTCAACATAATTTATCCCATCAATCTCAACAGGACTGAAAATTATTGGAATACTACATGAAGCAGTTACAGCCTCAACTATCGGCCCCTCACGGAACTCGCGGCTGACACCATTATCAAGGTCAGTGGCAACTATAACCATTGGTATTTTCAAGTCTTCAATCCTTTTCGCTCTTAAATGACGTTTAAGAAAATCCTGAAAACGTTCTGTATCAAACAGACCAGACTTTGGTATTTGTAACTGAGCGAACTCTGAAAACTCTCTATCAGTAAAAAGGCGTTTTATTTCTTCTGCCGTATATCCATCAGCAAACAGTGTACCCATCAAAGCTCCAGCACTTGTACCTGCAATTATATCAGGTTTCAAACCGCACTCTTCCAACATTTTGAAGGCGCCTAGGTGAGCAAAACCTCTTGCGCCTCCACCACTTAATGCCAAGCCTAATTTATACGGCATGGGAGTTTTCTCATCTGTCATATATCAACTCTTTTATTATCGTCTCTCAAAGATGTAACTTTTTTTCGGATAAAGTGTTACATTTTTGTGTTTTTTTGTATGGAGACGAAATAACAGCCTAAAGCAACAGCGAGCTGTCGCCATAACTCAGAAAACGGAAACCATTATTCAATGCATAATCATATATTGGTCTCCAATTTCCTTTAACAAAAGCTGAAATAAGAAGAATCAACGTACTCTTAGGCTGATGGAAATTGGTTATTATACCTCTTACAACCTTAAATTCATATCCCGGAGCAATTATTATCTGGGTTGAACCAACAAGAGCTTCCAGTTTATGACTGTCCAAATAGTTGAGAATATTCTGAAAAGCCTCATCCGCCGAAATAAGATTATTTTCTTCTGAATATGGCATCCATTGTTTAATATGAATATCTTCAGCTGCAATATCAGGATTATTTCCCAAAAGAACTCCTATGTAATAAAGACTTTCGAGTGTTCTCACCGAGGTAGTTCCTACAGCTATGATATTTCCCAATTTCCCCTTTATATTTTCAATTGCCGAACGTTTCACTGAAATAAATTCAGTATGCATCTCATGACCTTCAATAGTCTCGCTCTTCACAGGCTTAAAAGTTCCTGCACCTACATGAAGAGTAACCTCCTCTCTCATTATTCCATGAGCATCAACATCTGCAAGGACTTCAGGTGTAAAATGCAAACCGGCAGTTGGAGCTGCAACCGAACCTTTTATTTTAGAATATACAGTCTGATAGGTCTGCAAATCGCTTTTCTGTGTCTCTCGATGCAAATATGGAGGAATCGGAAGAACTCCGGCAGCATCAAGCAAATCAGCAAAAGTATAATCAGAATTATCCCATTTGAATTCAATCAAATGAGTATCACCATAACTTTCTTTCTTTTCAGCCGTCATTGTAACCTCATTACCATCAATAATGACAGTTTTAGTCAATGCTCCTTCTTTCCACTTCTTAAGATTTCCGACAAGGCAATTCCAGCTACATGATTCGTTCTGCTGAAACACCAATGCATAATCATGAGGAACAACAGGCTCAAGGCAGAATATTTCAATCTTTGCTCCTGTTGATTTCTGGAACAACAGGCGAGCCTGAATTACACGCGTATTGTTATAAACCAACAATGATTTCTCCGGCAATAATGACGCTATATTCTTAAACTGGCTCTCGCTTATATTACCATTCTTATAAACAAGTAATTTTGATTCATCTCTGCGTGGAAGCGGAAACTTGGCTATTCTCTCATCCGGCAGTTCATAATTGAAATCGTCTATGTGTATTTGCTGCGTATTCATCTCGAATAATTGATTATGGCGCAAAGTTAATCAAAAAACATGAGTTCAATAACTAAAAAGCCCCGAAGAACCGAAGCTCTCCGAGGCTATTAATAATATATGTGAGTCAAATATTGGTAGTTCGGTTTACAAAGTCCAACCTGCAGTCCAGTTATTGTCTGCGCTTACAGCACCTTTATAAGGAGCGTCAACAAAGAAAGAATCTTCAACTTTTGAACCACCTTCAATTGTTCCTACGAACAAGTCTGACAATTCAAATTTCTGATTAGTCAAGTTACCTGCTTTTACAAACATATCATTTGTATAAATTGAATTTTCAGAATCCAATTCTGTGCTGATAGCAACATTCTCCAAAACAGAAGTACCGTCTGCCAATGAATTTTCTGTTTCTACAGTTTCAACTGTCAATGCTTTACCCTTATTTGCAATGATAGCGTTATACAATTCTACCTGAGTACCGGCACGAAGACGTACGCCCTGTTTTTCACCACCGTTACCAACTAATGTCACGTTTGCCAAAACCGGATGTGATTTTGGAGTTGCAGCCAAGTCCTTACTGTTGTTATCGCATTCCATCAAGCAGTCGCAATCATAACCCAATGAGCTTTCACCTTCCTGATAAGCAACAAGGAACTGTCCTTTACCGTTCCAGCCTTCAGTCCAGTCGAAAGAGTCATCACTACAGCTTGTAACAACGATATTCTTAACATTTACAGAACCACCGAAGAATTCCAAACCGTCATCAGCACCTTTGTATGCCTGGATATTTTCAACAACTGTTCCGTTTCCTACACCATAGAAAGAAATACCGTTTGATTCATGTTCTTCGTCCAAAGCGAAACCTGTATATTCCAAACGGATATATTTCAAAGTACCTGAGTTGTCGGCATCATCATCTCCACCATAAGTAGCGCCACCGATTTCAGAAACACCAGTACCACCAGAAACATTAGTATGAGCATAACCGCAAATATGCAAACCACCCCAAGAACCAACTTCTTCTTTTGAACTTGTCATCACGATTGGTTTTTCAGCTGTACCAACTGCATTGATTTTTGCACCCTGCTCAATCAAAATATAATCAGCAACATCATCGTATTGAGCTACAATCTTAACTCCTTCAGGAATACTCAAAGTAGCACCTTTCTTAACATGAACACCGCCACTCAATGTATAAGTCTGACCTGCTTCCAAAGTCATGTCTGATGTAATTTCACCCTCAAGTTTATATTCTACCGGATTTGGTTCTGGATCTGGAGTTGGATCATTACCATCTTCATTATCACAAGAAGTGAATGCAGTCATACCTGCTAACATTGACATTGTTAAGAATTTCCAATTAGTTGTTTTCATACGATCAAAATTTAATATAATTATATATTTAGTTTGTTAGTTTGTTAGTTTGTTAGTTTGTTAGTTTTTATTTCAACTCAAAAACTTATCACAATGTATATCCGAAACCTACCTCAAAATTCACACCTTTCTTGAATCTTTCCACCTCAACAGTTGTGTTCTCTCTTGGAACTTCCTGTTCGAAAACAATTGCCTGGTTTAGGATATCGTTTACTTTCAGTTTAAGTGAGAATTTCTCGTTTATCTGATAATTAGCATTGAAATTCAAAGTATGCTGCGGACGTTGTTTGACATCACCCAAACCTGAAATACCTACTGAGTGAATACGCGGACCTTGCAAGTTATAAAGCAACGCTGCGCTAAGTGCCTGCTTATCATTTATGCGTGGAGAATATGTCAAGTCGGCATTAACCAAATAAGGTGAAGCGCCCTGCAACGCTCTCTGGCTGTTTGTGTAAGCACCACCTTCAGGCAATTTTACGTTTGTGTACATGAACGAACCGTTAACACCAAGTTTCAATTCACGTGTAAGAGCTTTTCTCATTTCAATTTCCAAACCTGCTGCCAAACCATCTTCTGCGTTTCGGAAAGAGTGAACAGCAGCACCACCGGCCAATGTCTGAATTCGTTCGATTGGTGAATTCAAATACTTATAATAACCTGTAACCGAAATCATATCCTGATTCTGCTTGAACAATTCATATCTCAAATCCAGGTTGTAGTTATATCCGTTCTGCAAATCTTCGTTACCTCGAATCTGAGCTGATCCGTATGATTCCTGATAAAGGAACGGAGCCATTTCGATAAATGACGGGCGAGTGATTGTTCTTGAGAATGACAGTCGCAAGCTGTTTTCGTCGTTCAACTGATATTTGAAGTTTGTTGCCGGGAAGAAATCATCCTTATCCAAGTTTCTTCTTTTAGCAATACCGTCGTCACCGTAATAATCAACCCACTGGCGGCTTGATTCATAACGTACGCCAACGTTAATCAACAATGCCGATATCGGATAATAATCTGCCGAAACATATCCTGCATAGATATCGTTACCAGCCTTATATCCATCACGAGGCTGACGGCTGCGCTGAATAACGATTGTTCCATTCTGGACATTCTCAAAATTCATATAATCATCAGTATCATATATATTTGAGATTTCAGGATTCAATTTGTTCAGATTATAGTAGAAACGAGTACTGCTATAATCACGACTCTTATTCTTCATATTGAAACCGAACTGAATCTTGTTCATTTCGCCAAACTTATATGTACTACTGATATTTGCAGCAAACTCATCTTCATCAAGTTGGCCAAAGTAGCGCATTGTTTCCTGTCTGTTCAATTTGAACAATTCTAGTTTACCGTTATTTTCAATAAACATTATCTGACGGCGGTCCGGTTCATCACTACCAGTCTTACTGTATGAAGCTCCCCAGTTTAGCAACCAGTTATCACCGAAACTATGTTTTCCATTCAACTGATGATTCTGCAAGCTGTAAATATGTGTAACGCTATGGCTACCGAACAAATGATGATCTTCATAGTCCATACCTTCACGATTCAGATAAGTATCACTGGCATTACGTGCATAGAAGAATGTATAGCTTAATAAATCCGCACCTTTCAACTGATAGGCCAAACTACCCAAACCGGCAATCTTAAGCTCATTAGTATAACTGTCATATTCAAATTCGTTAAGAGTAGTTCCTGTTGCCTCAAGAGTTTTCACTGTAGCATCACGCATAGTCTGCAAACCATTGCTAATACCTAATGAAGCAAGAATGCTGAGATTATGACCGTTAATATCATAAGTCTTTCCCCATCCGATATTACCGCCAAATTCAGGAAGAGCAGTTCTTTTTGAAGTCTGAAATGTTGTATTGAATATATTGTTCTTTGATGAATAATCTTCAAAATCAGCCAAAGGCATATTCAGAACATTTGAACTCATATTATTGTTTCTGAACAAAGTTCCATTTCTATCCATCTGGTAAAACTCACGGCCGAGAGTATTGAATTTACCACCTGTATTCAATGACACAGAGAAGAAATCCTCACCTGTCTGATCCTTAGTACTGATATCAATATGCGCACCAGAGTAGTCAGCAAACGAACTTGCTTCATATACTTTACTTACAGTAATATTCTTTACAGTAGAAGTAGGGAATAAATCAAGTGGAATCAACTTATTATCAGGGTTAGGTGAAGCGATTGGCAATCCGTTCAACGTAGTTGTACTGTAACGGTCACCCAATCCACGCACAATCAACTGTCCTGCCGATGCTATCGAAATACCTGTAATTTTCTTCACTCCATCCTCAACAGTCGAAATACCTTTGATGCTCATTTCCTTCGAACCAATATTCTCGATTGCAACCGAAGCTTTCTGTCTTTCCATCAAAAGAGCCTGTTCCGACTCAAGCTTTTTACGTGCAACCACTGTTACCTCATCTATCTGTTGATTATCTGGAGAAAGTACGATTTCTATACTTGTAGTCTGGTTAGTGTTTACTACTATTTGTTCTGCCTTATAAGACACATAAGAAGCAATCAAAGTGTAAGTTCCTTTATCCAGTCCTGAGAGAACAAAGTTACCATCAATGTCAGTTATGGCTCCAACTGTTGTTCCTTGAATCTGCACTGTTGCACCAATCAAAGGTTCCTGATTGGTTTTGTCTTTCACAACTCCTTTTAAGTCAACTGCCTTAATCAACGAGGCAGGGATTAATGTTAATAGTAAAAGTAATAAATACTTCGTTGATAAAAATCTATTCATATAACTACCATAATTTTCACGACGCAAAATTATGGCTGCGATATTTCATAACAGAAACACTTATGTTTTACATCTTTTACGATTTTATTTCATATATGTTACGATGTGTTTAGATTTTGTTACAAGCTAAAAAATCTATTTTTTTTCTGATTTTTCTCCAATGACCTCTTTTCCGACAACTTCCTGGCTTATAAGTTTTCCATCTTCAAATACAAAAGCAGAAGTCAATACATACCATTCTGATGAATATAAACTCTCCTGATACAATAATCTTTCCACAGGCTTATTATTATAACGATTAGTCGTCATTTCTTTAGCAAAAGGTTTTCCGCATATTTTAAGAAATTCATCTTTGCTCATTCCTATTTCAATTTTCTCAGAAGTAAATCTACTTACACCTAAAGAAGAAGAAAAACATCCACTCATTATAATACAGCATGTCAAGAATGCCAAAACCTTTAATGATTTCATATTTTAATAAAGTATTTATTATTTCTCTGGAATTCCCAAAAGTAGGAAAAAATGACAAAAACAATATGAGTTTTCAAATAAAAGCAAGATTAGTTAATAACTATTGTCATCAAATATATTCAATTTATAAACTTTTTATAATTGTATATCGAACAGAGAAACAAAACATTTAAAAAGATACAATGATTCAGACACTAGTTGACAAGGATAAAAGTTTTTTCTTTGAAATATTAATTCTTTTCTATTAATTTGTAGAACTATGTTTAATCAAATCCAAATTACTATGGGAAATAACGTATTTATCAGTCCTTTTGTGGACAGAGGTTTTAAAATCCTTTTCGGTCAGGAAAATAGCAAAGAGTTGTTAATAGATTTATTGAACGACCTCCTCGAAGGCGAACGTTATATCGAAGACCTTACATATATGAATACGGAAATGTCTCCGGAAACGACTGATGGCAGAACAGCAGTGTTCGACCTTCGCTGCAAGGACAAAGACGGCAATATGTTTATAGTAGAAATGCAAAATTGCAACCAGCCTTATATTTATGAGCGTGGTCTTTATTATATTTGCCGTGCAATAACAGCTCAGGACAAGATCGGAGATGGATGGAATTTCGAGATAGTACCCGTATATGGAATATTCTTCCTGAATTTTAAAAGTGGCAAGACTAACAAGGTGCGCACTGACATAATCCTTGCCGACAAGGAAACGGGCGAACCTGTATCAAAAATGATAAGGGAGATATTCATCGAATTTCCATTATTCAACAAAACGGAAAAAGAATGTGAAACGCCATTGGATTATTGGCTATACAATTTAAAGCATATGGAGAAATTGGAATCTTTACAGTTCAAAGGACAGAAAGCCCTTTTCCAGCGTCTGGAAGAGCTTGCCCGTATTGTCAATATGAACAAGAAAGAACGTGATGAATATGAAGCCTGCCTCAAAGTTTACCGTGATAATTATAATACATGGAATTACATGAAGGAGCAGGCGATTGCTGAAGGAAGAGCCGAAGGATTTGAGGAAGGAATGGAAAAAGGTAAAAAAGAAAATTCATATGATGTTGCCCGAAATCTTAAGCAGCTAGGGGTTTCTGCTGATATTATATCCAAAAGTACAGGATTAAGCATATCAGAAATAGAAAATATAGATTAAACCCCAATCTGTCATTAGGATGCGGTCAGATAACATAAATACATAATCTGAATTTAACATTATGCATCCTAATGACGTTTTGGTTTAACTTACAGGCTATGCGAAGCAGAGCCATAACTCCATATAACGTCTTTAACTCCTATAAGTTGAGCTTTACGAAACTTGTAGGAGTTATAAATATCTTATACTCCCAAAACTATATTAGCATCAATATTTAATTTTTGGCTTATAACACGTGCAACTTTCAATGTAGGTTCACATTTGCCGGAAATGTAATCACTCAGACGAGAAGGTGCTACTCAAAATACCTTTTCATACAATAAATCCCTATTTCCATATATTCCATAAATAGCTATTTTTGCAATTAGAAACTCAAAAACACAAATCAATATGAAAATTGGAGATAAAGTCCGCTTTCTTAACTCAGTTGGCGGAGGAGTGATAAAAGGATTCCAGGGAAAAGACCAGGTGTTAGTTGAAGATGAAGACGGTTTTGAAATCCCGGCTTTTATTCGTGAATGTGTAGTGGTGGGCGACAGCGACATGCAGGTTCACAGCAACAACAAACCAAAGATTGAGGTTCCGGTTGAAGAGCCAAAGGCTGAACCTGAAGTTGAAGTGGAGGAAACTCCGGAAGGCGAACGTCTGAATATTTTCCTTGCTTTCCTGCCGGATGATCCGAAATCAATTCAAAACTGCGGATATGAAACTTATTTCGTTAACGACAGCAACTATTATCTGTTGTTCAACTATATGAGCCGCGAAAATAACAGCTGGACAAGCAGATATAACGGAATGATTGAGCCTAACACAAAAATTTTCCTCGAGGAATTTGCAAAGGCAGATCTTAACTCTCTTGAGCGTGTTTGCGTTCAGCTCATTGCTTTTAAGAAAGATAAACCTTATTCATTGAAAAATGCTGTTTCGGTGGAACTGCGTATCGACACTGTGAAGTTCTACAAACTGCACTGCTTCATGGCTAATGATTATTTTGATGAAGGTGCTATTATTTATCCTATCGTCAGAAATGATTTGCCGGAAAAAGAAATGCTAGTTTCTGCCGGTGATATTAAGGAAGCTATGCTGCAGAAGGCTCGCGAAGACAGACGAACTACTCCTCAGCCAATTATCAAGAAAAAAGGTGGTGGAAACTCGGCTATCCTTGAAGTGGACCTTCATATCACCGAATTGCTCGACAATACTAATGGTCTGTCAAATGCTGATATGCTGAATTATCAGATGGAGAAATTCCACGAAGTGATGGCTCAGTATGCAAACAATAAAGGCCAGAAGATTGTATTCATTCATGGAAAAGGCGACGGTGTTCTACGCAAAGCTATCGAAAAGGAACTAAAAACAAAATATAAACATCATGACTATCAGGATGCTTCATTCCGGGAGTATGGATATGGGGCAACGATGGTAACGATTAAATAAGACACAAGGGGACAAGTTGACAAGGGAACAAAGGGGAAAGTCTTATTCCTTGTTAACTTGTCAACTCGTCAACTTGTCAACTACCTTTTATGTCTCAAGAAATCGAAAGAAAATTCCTGGTTAAAGGAGACTTTATGCCGGAAGTTTACAATTCACAACGAATTGTGCAAGGTTATATTTGCTCAACTCCGGGCAGAACCGTAAGAGTGCGTATCCGTGGTGAAAAAGGATATCTTACGATTAAGGGTGCTTCGGATGCTTCGGGGATGAGCCGCTACGAGTTTGAACAGGAAATTCCTCTTGCTGATGCCGAGGAATTACTGAAATTATGCGAACCGGGCGCTATCGACAAGGTGAGACATCTTGCCAAACACGGTTCTCATATTTGGGAAATAGATGTTTTTGCCGGCGACAACGAAGGTTTGGTTGTTGCTGAAATCGAGCTCAAATCGGAAGATGAACCTTTCTCTCTTCCGGAATGGGTTGGCGATGAAGTGACCGGTGACAGAAAGTATTATAATTCGATGTTGACGAAGGTGCCGTATTGTAAATGGAGGAGTCAAGAAGTTAAGTAGTCAAGAAGTCAAGAAGATACTACTCTACTACTTAACTACTTGACTCTTTAACTCCTTATTATCAACAACAAACAACAACAATCATGAACAAATTCCTATCAACCATTCTAGCCGCAGCTCTTTCGCTGCCGGTTTTTGCCGACGAAGGTATGTGGTTGCTGCCATTGCTGAAGCAGCAGAACTTTGCAGAAATGCAGTCGCTCGGCTTGAAGCTTCAGGATTATGATGTATATAATCCTAGCGGTGCGTCATTGAAAGATGCAGTAGTTATTTTCGGTGGCGGTTGTACCGGTGAGATTGTGTCGCCGGACGGATTGCTGCTGACTAATCATCATTGCGGATATAGTGCTATCCAGTCGCACAGCACACTGGAACACGATTATCTTACAGATGGTTTCTGGGCTGAATCCAGAGATAAAGAACTTCCTAATCCGGGACTTACGGTGACTTTCATTGATAAAATTGAAGACGTAACAGAGTATGTGAAGAAAGAGCTGGAGAAGGACAACGACCCGAACAGTATGAACTATCTTTCCCCGAAATATCTCAACGGTCTTGCCAAGGCTAAAGTTGGAGAAAAGTTTCTTCAGGACAATCCGGGAACTGAAGTTGAGATAAAGGCTTTCTATGGCGGAAACCAATATTATATGTTTACAAAGAAGATTTATTCGGATGTTCGCCTGGTTGGCGCACCGCCTTCTTCAATCGGGAAATTCGGCGCTGACACTGACAACTGGATGTGGCCGCGACATACGGGTGACTTCTCTGTTTTCCGTGTTTATGCCGACAAAAATGGTAATCCTGCGGAATATTCAGAAAGCAATGTGCCTTTGCGACCGAAACGCTGGTTCAAGATTTCAATCCGTGGAGTTCAGGAAAATGACTATGCCATGATTATGGGATTCCCGGGAAGAACGAACAAATATTATACTTCGTGGGAAGTTGCCGAACGACGTGACATTGATAATTCCGTACGTATTAATATACGCGACCTTCGCCAAAAGGCTATGCTTGAGGAAATGCTGAAAGATCCTCAGGTGAGAATCCAGTATTCAAGCAAATATGCAGGTTCGGAAAATGCTTACAAAAATTCTATCGGTTCGAATTGGGCTATCAACAAGCGTAATTTCGAGAAGGTGAAACACGACGAGCAGGAAGCTCTTCTGGCATGGGCACAGGACAAAGGTGTAACTGAATATAAGGAAGCTCTTTCGGAAATTGAAAGGATTGTTTCCGAGCGCAAGGATCTGCGTTTCCGCCAGTGGATGCTCAGCGAGGCTTTGATGCGAGGCATAGAGTTTTCTTCAGTTCCGACAAATGTAGATGCATTGGCTGAAGCATTAAAGAACAAATCGGCAGACAAACAACAGCTGATTGACCAGCTTACAAAAGATTTCAACAAATTCTTCAATAAGGATTATGCTCCTGATGTGGACCGCAAAATCGCAAAGGTGATGCTTAAGGAATATTGCCGCCTTGTTCCGGCAGAATCCCAGCCTTCATATTTCTCTGTAATTGGCAAAGAATACAAAGGAAACATCGATGCCTTTGTTGATGATTTGTTTGAGAAATCTATTTTCGCTTCTGAAGAGAATTATGAGAAATTCCTTTCAAAACCTTCGGCAAAGAAACTGCTAAACGACCCGATGGTGCTTTTTGCCAAATCTGTTAAGGAAGAATACAAAGCTTTAAATGAAGCTCTCAAAGGTTTTGATGCTGCATATAATCTTGCACACCGTACTTATGTGAAGGGTTTGCTGGAAATGGAAAAAGACCAGCCACACTGGCCGGATGCCAATTTCTCGCTTCGTCTGACTTACGGACAGGTGAAAGGATACAGCCCTCGCGACTGCGACTATTACGGACATCAGACCACTCTGGACGGAGTGATGGAGAAAGAAGACCCGAACAATTGGGAGTTTGTTGTTTCCGACAGACTTAAGGAGTTATACAACAACAAGGATTTTGGCCAGTATGCTATGCCTGACGGACGCATGCCTGTTGCTTTCTGTGCTACGACTCACACAACCGGAGGTAATTCCGGCAGTCCGGTGATGAATGCTAACGGTGAGCTTATCGGTATAAACTTCGACCGTAACTGGGAAGGTGTCGGCGGTGATATCGAATATCTTCCAGACTATCAGCGAAGCATCATTGTTGATATCAGATATGTTCTCTTCCTCATCGACAAATATGGAAAGGCTGGATATTTGTTGGAGGAGATGGAGATTGAGAAATGATAAATTAGGAGTCAAGAAGTTAAGGAGTTAAGGAGTCAAGGAGATACCATCTAACTACTTAACTTCTTGACTTCTTAACTACTCAACTTCTTCCTTCCTTACCGAAACAAGAAAGAACTGACTCAAGGAATAAATTACTACAAGCAAAACAACTGATTCACTTACCCAAACTTTATTGGATTCATGGAAATTGTAATATTCCCCAACCATTGTTCCAGATTCCTGCTCTTCAGATTCTATAAAACTTTGCTCATTATTATACACCTTCATTTCATTCTTGATTCTGACATTTGCCTCATTCTGAAAAGTCGGAACTGCAAAATAAGCAGCAGCACTGAAGAAAACAGTTATCAAAACAGATATGAAAAGTTGCTTCAACTTGTGTGTCCTTCTGTTTATATTCACCTGAAGAAGAAGCCATGCCAGAAGAACGAAATATACACTCTGACCAAGGAGTAATCCCCAGCTATAATTATTGGCACTTATACCTTTACTCAAAATGTGTTCATAGAAATCAAAAAATCTTCCTGTCATAAGCAACACACCGGCTAATAAGGCAACAAACAGAAGAACCGGATGTTTCTGCAATGTAATTGGAGTTTTCATAGGCTTGCTTTTTTACAAAAATAAAAAAAGCATTTTCTATATAGACACAAATTATTTGTAAAAATCACCTACCATACAATAATTATAAGTATTTTTATATCACAACATATTAAGATAAATATTTTTACTCCAAGCTTGATATGAAATACGCATTGATAACAGGAGCATCGTCAGGAATGGGATTGCATTATGCACTGCAACTTGCCCAAAAAGGATATGGTATTATTATTGTCAGTAACAGGCATGATGATAATATTATTGCCGCGGATAAGGTGAGAAATGCTGTTTCCGGAAGTGATGTAAGGATTATTGATGCAGATTTGACTTCTGTATATGCACCGGAATTTATTTACGACACAGTAAAAAAGTGGAACGTGGAAGTAGATGTGCTGGTAAGTAATGCAGGTATTCTTCTTTTCTCAACATTAATCAAAACATCAGCAGCTAATCTTGAACGTATAATAGCACTTCATTGTCTTGCCCCACTCAAGCTGATACGTCTGTTTGCCGAAGATATGACAACACGACGACATGGTTATATTCTTATAGTTTCATCTGCTACGGCATGGATGCCCTATCCTACTATTTCACATTATGCTGCCACAAAAGCTTTCCTGAAAAGTTTCGCCCGTTCACTGTGGTTCGAAATGAGGCGTTATGGTGTTGGAGTCACAACAGTATATCCCGGAGCTGTCGATACTCCGTTATATGAACTTTCCCAAAAGAAAAGAAATATTTTGCGTAAACTTGGAGTTATGCAATCTCCGGAGGAAACCGTATCTACAGCTCTGAAATGTATGTTCCGGAAAAGGCATAAATGTATTCCTGGTACGTTCACTAAAATAATTGTTTTATTATGTTCTGTAACTCCATCAATCATGTTGCTGCCAATTCTTAATCTTCCTGCAATAAAGAAAATTATGGACAAAGTTTGACATACTTTTTTTATAAAATATCTTTGATTTTTCGTTTAATTATTTTATTTTTGGGTAATATAGGATAGGTATTTTAAAAAGGCTTGAACAAGTTTTGGTTTTGCTTTTTTACTTTCTATTTATAAAGGTTGATTCGGTGCTGATGATATATTTTGAGCTGATTGTCTAACTTCTAAAAATCTGCATTATGAAATCAACTGCCACATCTCTATTTGTTGTTTTTCTTGCATTATTGCTGTCCGCACCTGTCTTTTCACAGGAAAACAACAACGATTATATCACAATAGAAGGTTCCGTGCGCGACAAAGACAGCCGCAGGAAACTTGAGTTTGTCCACGTTACAGTTCCCGGCACATCAATTGGCACAATCACCAACAATGACGGTGAATTTATGCTGAAATTGAAAAAGACGGATAATGTAAATAAAATCATGTTTTCACACATCGGCTACAAGAATATGCCATTTACGGTTGATACCGTAAATATGGCTGATATTGATATTTATCTGACTCCGGCAAGCAAAAATCTGAGTGAGGTCATTATCAGAGGTGGTGATGCACGCTTCATTGTTGAAGAAGCTCTGCAGCTTGTGAGTAAGAATTATGCCCAGACCAGCACATTGCAAACAGGATTTTACAGGGAAACGGCTCAGAAAAGGAGACGTTATATTAACATTTCGGAAGCTGTTATAAATACATATAAAACGGCTTACTCCAATAACAATACATTGCGCGACAGAGTGCAGGTGCTCAAAGGAAGAAAACAGCTGAGCCCGAAGACTAGTGACACTCTGGCTGTGAAACTGCTTGGCGGACCAACCCTACCTGTTTTTCTGGATATAGTGAAAAATCCGGACCTTCTTCTTGACCCGGAAATCCTGCCTTACTACAGATTTGACATCAAGGAAATAGCATGGTTGAATGAAAGACCGCACTTCGTTGTTGCTTTCCGTCCACAAGTTGAATTGCCATTTGCTCTGTATAAAGGTCTTCTTTATATCGACCAGGAAAAAATGTCGTTCAGCCGTGCTGAGTTTTCACTAGACATGGAAGATATGCTGAAAGCAACCCAGGCTATTCTTCATAAAAAACCGTTCGGACTGAGATTCAAGCCGGTTGAAGTGCCGTTCCTTGTGACATATCAGGAAAACAACGGATTCTTGCATCTGAATTATGTCCGGAATGTTATCAGATTCAAATGCGACTGGAAACGCCGTCTTTTCTCAACCACTTACACAATTGTTTCGGAAATGGTTGCAACGGACAACAGTATTGCCAACGAAGGCATTTCCTATAAGGATTCTTTCAAGAAGTCGCATTCTTTGTCCGACGAAGTAGATAATTTCGAAGACGAAGATTTCTGGGGTGATTATAATATTATCGAGCCTACGGAATCACTTGAGAATGCTGTTGAGAAGCTGAGGAAACTGAATCTTAAGAACTTAGAGAAGCAAAAACAGCTTTAGAGAAACTGAGAATTTTCATCCGAAAGCAATTTGTTTTTCTTTCGGAACAAATTTCATTTTCTTCCGTATGTAATTGAAATTACTTCCGTAAGTAAATTCTATTAAATTTAGATAGTAAAATAAATTAACTAGGCATCAGAGATAATTTGATAAGGTAGGCATCTTTCAAAAAAAACACTGCAATGTTTCCAGAAAAAGATGCCTACCTTTTTTGAGGAACACTGCAGTATTTTGTTTACAATGATTGTTTTTAAATCCAATCTATTCCATGTATTTTATTCTCGCTAGTTTCACATTTCTTCAATATTATTGATTATCAGAGAAATCATGTGATCAGAGAACATAATTTAACACATCAAGAATTCAATCTCTCAACCGTTTTCACCCCTTTGACGGTCTTGAGCTTTTTCATAAGCATATTCAATGTTATCGTGTCGCGAACCATTACCGTAAAGTTTCCTTGGAACAAACCGTCCACAGAATTGATATTAATTGAACGCAAGTTTATTCCTGCCTCTTTTCCTATAACAGATGTGATGTTTGTAACGATTGCAATATCATCACGACCTACAACTCTGAGCGTAACAATATATCCATTATCACCTTTGCCACTCCATTTTGCACGGATTATACGGTAACCGAAACGGCTGAACATCTCCTGGGCATTAGGACAGTCCATTCTGTGGATTTTGATTCCCTGAGTTGATACAAATCCAAACACCTCGTCGCCATAAATAGGATTACAACATTTTGCCAGTTTATATTCAATACCTGTAAGGTTTTTGTCTATTACAAGAACATCCTTGTTTGTTGAGATTTCCTCAGCTTCAGTTGTAGTAACGAATTCCTCCGCACTGCGGATATTCGTATGTTCCATATTTTCGGACTCACGACGAGTCAGCTCCAGATATTCATCAATAACCACATTCGGGTCAAGTTTTTCCTCACCCAAAGCAATATAGAAGTCTGTTACAGTTTTATATCCCTTACGTTTAATATAGCGCATCAAAGGAGCTTCCTCCATCTCAATCTTACGGTTCTTGAAACGGCGCTGCAACATTTCCTTTGCAAAATTTGCTGTTTTGGCAGCTTCTTCACGCAAAGCCTGTTTTATTCGAACACGAGCCTTTGACGTTACTACAAAATTCAGCCAATCCTGTTTTGGAGATTGTGAAGGAGAAGTTACCACAGAAACCGTATCACCATTCTCCAACACATATTTTATCGGCACATTCTTACCGTTAACCTTTGCAGAAACGCATTTACTACCAAGCTGAGAATGAATGCTGAAAGCAAAATCAAGGACGGTCGCACCTTTTGCAAGTTTAATAAGCTCGCCAGTCGGGGTAAACACATAGATTTCATCCTTATAAAGGTCCATCTTGATATCTTGCATCAAATCCATCGGGCTGGAGTTTTTGTTTTCCAACGCAGCACGCACATTGTTCATAAACTCATCAAGTCCGCTTTCTGCCTTCACACCTTTATATCTCCAGTGTGCAGCCAAACCACGCTCGGCAATTTCGTCCATTCTTTTGGTACGAATCTGAACCTCAACCCATTTGTTCTGCGGGCCCATAACAGTGATATGAAGACTTTCATAACCATTTGATTTCGGGATGGAAATCCAGTCCTTCATTCTGTTAGGATTAGGCTGATACATATCTGTTATTATAGAATAGACTTGCCAGCATTCCGAACGCTCTTTTTCCAATGGAGTGTCAAGCACAACTCTGATGGCAAACAAATCATAGATGCCTTCAAATTCGACTTTCTGCTTTTTCAGCTTATTGTTTATAGAATGTATGGACTTTGTTCTGCCCTTGATGTCGAATTTCAGGCCAGCTTCCTGAAGTTTCTTTTTGATAGGAGCAATAAACTCTGCAATATATGCATCACGCGAACGCTTGGTTTCATTCAGCTTCTTTTTGATAAAATCAAACTGCTTACGGTCTGTATATTTCAAAGACAAATCTTCAAGTTCGCTCTTTATCTTATATAACCCCAGTCGGTGAGCCAAAGGAGCATAAAGATATGCAGCTTCGGTTGCAAGACGGATACGGTCATCTTCCTGAAGTTTCTTTCCCAAACGCATCATGCACAGACGGTCGGCAATCATAAGCAGGATTACTCGAACGTCCTCAGCAAACGTAAACAGCAAATGATGGAAATTTTCAGAATTTACAGCAGTATTACGGGCATACAAATCAGAAGTTTTCAAAAGACGTTGAATCATCAATGTTATGTCCTCTCCGAACATATCTTTCACTTCTTCAATGGTGATTACCTGTTTGTAAACAGGACGGTAAAGCAAAATTGCAATAACAGAAGTGCGCTTCAACCCGATTTCAACCGCAGCAATAAGAGCAGTGTTGATGTTACGAAGCAAACCGTTAATTCCATTTTTGTCTCTACCATAACAATCCTGAGCTACGATATGAGCCATCACCTTTTTCATCTTCGGAATATCCTCTTTCTCCAGGAAAGAAGATAAAGAACGCAACAATAGCCTGTATTTTGAGAGAAATTCTTTTTTCTCTTCGGTGGTAAAAAACGGTTCCTTTTCCATAAACAATCCTTTATTTATGGTTCGCAGAAAACGAACCAGCCGTAAAACATATCGTAAAATTATCTTTTTATTTGCAATAAACATAGTAGTTTGTAAGGTTTTTTATACATTTGTGAAACCAGCTTATAAAAAAGCTCATGAAAAACAAACAGCATTTTCTGAAATTTCTTCGATTATCTGACATGAAATAACAGAACTTGAATGAATGATTATGAAATTCACAAAATATTTATACTATGTTAAACGCAAAAGACTTAGAACTGCTTGCTTCAAAAGGAATCACTCCTGAAGCATTGGAAGAACAGCTGGCATGTTTTGCAAAAGGCTTTCCTTTCCTTGAAATCGAAGCTTCCGCTTCTGTAGAAAAAGGTATTAAAGTTATTTCACAGGACGAACAGGCTACTTATATGGAAGCTTGGGACAAATATCTTGCTGAGAACAAAAAGATTTTGAAATTCGTTCCTGCATCTGGTGCTGCAAGCCGAATGTTCAAGAATCTGTATGAGTTCCTTTCAGCAGATTATTCTACTCCAAGCAATGCTTTCGAACAGAAGTTCTTCAACGAAATCACAAATTTTGCATTCTATAATGCACTGAACAAAGTTTGCCTGAAAAACGAAGGTAAAGACATTCCAGCACTGATTGCTGCGGGTGAATATAAAGCTGTTGTTGCAAATCTCCTTGAAAGCAAAGGTTTGAATTACGGTTCTCTTCCTAAAGGTTTGTTGTTGTTCCACAAATATAATGATGGAGAACGTACTGCTATGGAAGAACATCTTGCCGAAGGTGCAATGTATGCTAAGAACAATGCAGGAGAAGTAAATATCCACTTCACAGTTTCTCCTGAGCATGTAAAGCTTTTCGAACAGCTTGTAATGTCTAAAAAACCTATATTCGAAGATCGTTTTTCTGTAAAATACGATATTTCTTTCAGTGTTCAGAAGCCAAGCACAGACACTGTTGCCGCAGCTATGGACAACACTCCTTTCCGCGACAAGAATGGAAATCTTCTTTTCCGTCCGGGTGGTCACGGTGCTTTGATTGAAAACTTGAATGATGTTGATGCTGATGTTGTTTTCGTTAAGAATATCGATAATGTTGTTCCAGACAGCTTCAAATGCTCAACTGTTATATGGAAAAAAGTACTGGCAGGTGTTTTGGTAACTCTTCAGGAAAAGATATTCGGTTATCTGAATCTTATCGAAACAGGTAAATATTCACACAGCCAGATTGAAGAAATGATTCATTTCTTGCAGAACGAACTTTGTATCCGCAAGCCGGACATCAAAGATTTGGAAGATGCAGAATTGATTCTTTATATAAAGAGCAAACTTCTTCGCCCTATCCGTGTTTGTGGAATGGTTAAGAATGTTGGCGAACCTGGTGGCGGTCCGTTCTTAGCTGTTAATCCTGACGGTACTGTTTCTTTACAGGTTCTGGAAAGTTCTCAGATTGACATGAACGATCCTCAGAAGAAAGCTTTGTTTGAAAAAGGCACTCACTTCAATCCTGTTGATTTGGTTTGTGCTGTCAAGAATCATAAAGGTGAGAAATATAATTTGCCGGACTATGTAGATAAAAATACAGGATTTATCTCTCATAAGAGCAAAGACGGACGTGAGCTGAAGGCTCTGGAATTGCCTGGATTGTGGAATGGCGCAATGAGCAACTGGAATACTGTGTTTGTTGAAGTTCCTATCAGTACATTCAATCCGGTTAAGACTGTAAATGATTTGTTACGTCCTGAGCATCAGTAATTGAAGAATACAAAGAAATATGTTGACAAGGAGACAAGAAGTGTATTCTGTCTCCTTGTTAATTTATCAGCTTGTCACCAAAACCGCCCACAATTTGCACAAATCAACTTTTTTCTATAATATTGTATACAAATTGTACACAATATTAATATGAAGCTAGACAATCTACACTTTGAGACTTTACAATTACACGTTGGTCAAGAACAGCCGGATCCTGCGACAGATGCACGAGCTGTTCCTATTTATCAGACAACTTCCTATGTTTTCAGAAATTCGGCACATGCTGAAGCCAGGTTCAATCTGACTGATGCAGGTAACATATACGGACGCCTTACTAATTCAACTCAAGATGTACTGGAAAAAAGAATTGCTGCGCTTGAAGGTGGTATTGCAGCTCTTGCTGTTGCTTCCGGAGCTGCTGCTATAACTTATGCTTTCCAGAATATTACCCGCTCGGGCGACCATATTGTTGCAGCAAAAACTATTTACGGTGGTACTTATAATCTTCTGGAACATACTTTGCCTCAATATGGAGTATCAACAACTTTTGTTGATCCTTCAAATTTGGAAAATTTCGAGAATGCTATACAGGAAAATACAAAGTTTATATTCATTGAAACATTAGGCAACCCTCATTCCAATATTATTGATATAAGTATAGTTGCCGATATTGCTCACAGACATAATATTCCTCTGATTGTTGACAACACTTTCGCTACACCTTTCCTTTTGCGTCCTATCGAGCATGGAGCTGATATTGTTGTTCATTCTGCTACGAAATTTATAGGCGGACATGGAACTACTCTCGGTGGTATCATAGTTGATTCCGGAAAATTCAACTGGAAAGCTTCTGGTAAATTTCCACAGCTGACGGAACCTGATCCTTGCTATCATGGTGCGGTGTTCAGCGAAGTTGCGGGGAATGCTGCATATATAACACGTATAAGAGCTATTCTCCTTCGCGATACCGGTGCTGCTATCAGTCCGATAAGTGCTTTCCTTCTGTTGCAAGGTATCGAAACTCTTTCTCTACGTGTTGAACGTCATGTATATAATGCTTTACGGGTAGTAGATTTTCTGAAATCTCATCCGAAAGTGGAAAAGGTAAATCATCCTTCTCTGCCGGAGCATCCTGACCATGAGCTTTACAAGAGATATTTCCCTAACGGTGGCGGTTCTATTTTTACCATCAATTTGAAAGGTGGAACCAAAGAGGCACATGCATTCATAGACAATCTGCAAATATTCTCACTTCTTGCCAATGTTGCTGATGTGAAGTCTCTTGTAATTCATCCATCAACAACTACTCACTCTCAATTGTCGGACAAGGAAAAACTGGAACAGGAAATTTTTCCTGGAACTGTACGTCTGTCAATTGGAACTGAGCATATTGACGATATTATTAAAGATTTGTCACAATCGTTGGAGAAAATTTAAATCGGCATAGAGTTTCATAATATCAAAAAAGCATTATATTTGCAACTGAACATTGTTCTTAATCCGGTTGTCGCCGGATAAGATTAAAAGGGAATCAGGTGAGAATCCTGAACAGTCCCGCTGCTGTAAACTTCATAAAAACGGAAAAGCATTCCTTTAGCCACTGGTAAATATCCGGGAAGGCGCTTTATCTGGAAGTAAGTCAGAAGACCTGCAATGCTCAGTTTCAGAAGGTTTCGAGGAAAGACCTGAAGATATAAACTTCTTCCATTAAACTTCTTGCAGAAAGGTTTTTATCTGAAATTTCTTACTCATCCGTCTGAAACAAACAAGTTTGATTTTTTAATTATTTTGCCATAATAATTAGGAATAAAAGCACGGTTTCCGGCGGGATGAGCTCCGCCAGTAATCGTGCTTTTCTTTTTTTAGCAATTTATTTATATGGAATTTCAATTTTAATATATTTATTTGTATTTGATTTATATGCCAGTAATGAAATATAGGTATTATTTCATATCGGCATAATTTTCACTTTAATAATATAAGAATATGAAAAAGAAGTTTAGTTTATTTTTAATTGCTCTGTTGGCAATATTGACTTTACCAGCTCAAGCTCAATTCAGAATTGGTGTCAAAGGTGGTGCAAACATTTCGTCAATACATTTTTCAGATCCAGTAGAGAATTTTAATGCATCAAATATGACCGGATTTCATATCGGTCCTATGGTTGAATTGATGGCTCCGGTAATTGGTCTGGGATTTGATGCTGCAGTTTTATATTCTCAGAAAGGTATGGAAGCTTATGGCGAAACATTCCGTACAGACTATCTTGATGTTCCTGTTAATTTAAAATGGAAATTCGGATTGCCAATATTGAAAGTATATCTTACTGCGGGTCCATACATCGGATTCAAACTTGGGAACAGTGATTCTTTTGATACTTTTATTGATAACTTGGGAAGTGTTGGCGATCAGTTCAAGACAAAATCTTTTAGTGCCGGTCTTAATTTTGGTGCCGGTGTTGAAGTTATCAAACATCTTCAGGTTGGTTTGAACTACGGATTAGGATTAACAGACAATTACAGTATCGACAAACTGAATATGAACGGTAAGAATCGTGGATGGTCAATCTCCGCTGCAATTCTGTTCTAAAAATTCATAAATTAATCTTGGAAGAAGTTGGGAAATCCACCTATATATGGTAAAAGGATTTCTTAACTTCTTCATTTTTTATATCCTTGTAATTTTATTCTCTTTAATATTTAGTTCATGATATGAAATATGCAGATGTAATATTGCCTTTGCCCTTGGAAAACAGTTATACATACCATATTCCAGAAGATATGGAAAAATCTGTTGTACCCGGGTGCCGTGTAATTGTTCACTTCGGTAAGAAGAAATATTATACTGCTATTGTCATGGCTGTTCACGACAGAAAACCTGAATCCAACTATGAAACGAAAGATATTTATGCAATTCTGGAT
This sequence comes from Parabacteroides sp. KHUB-01, assembly GCF_056640935.1. Taxonomy (NCBI): domain Bacteria; kingdom Pseudomonadati; phylum Bacteroidota; class Bacteroidia; order Bacteroidales; family Tannerellaceae; genus Parabacteroides; species Parabacteroides sp. KHUB-01. The sequence goes on from NZ_CM153256.1 coordinate 1,616,837, forward strand.
CTCACTCCAGTGCTGCGCCGCCCACAACTGAGGTTCTGGCAATGGATTAGCGAATATTATATCTGTAAGCTTGGTGATGTTTACAAAGCTGCAGTTCCTTCGGGCCTCAAACTGGAAAGTGAAACTGCCGTTTCTCTCAATGAAGATTTTCAAGCGACCGAACAACTGAGACCGGCTGAAATTGCTGTTCTTGATGCTCTTTCCGGTGTGCTGAAATTAACCGTTTCGGAATTAGAAAAGAAAACCGGACTGAGGAATGTTGTACCAGTAATTTCTTCTCTGATGCAAAAGGAGGCAATTGTTGTAAACGAAGAGATAAAGCAAGGTTTCACACCGAAAACCCAATCTTACGTAAGATTATGCAATGAATGGAAATCTGAAGAAAAACTGCAGGAAGCTTTTGAACTTGTCAAAAGAGCTCCTAAGCAGGAAACTCTCCTTCTAGCATATATCGACCTTTCTCATTGCATGACTGATAACAATGAGGAAGAAATATCAAAGAAAGAGCTTCTGGAAAGAAGTAATTGCAGTTCTGCCGTTCTTGATGCATTGGTAAAGCGAGGTATTCTTGAAATATATGATAAAGAAATAAGTCGTCTCACAATTAAATATCATCATCTTCTGCCTCTTAATCCGCTTAGTGAAGCTCAGAAAAAGGCTTATG